>JAWSUY010000053.1:0-25048 GCA_033852175.1 Agarilytica sp. | reverse complement strand
AAAAGCTTGACCACATCACTCCCGTCTCCCGTCTCCCGTCTCCCGTCTCGTCTCCCGTACCCCGCGTCTCCCGTCCCCCCAGTTTTTACAACGTCTTCATATATTCCACAAGCTGCCAACGTTGCTCGGCATTGAGCGCTGGCCATGTTTTCCCATTCGCCATTGCTGTGAGGCCAGCGGCATATTCGTGCCCGCTGTTGAGGTTCCCTTCTAGGTTTGTCTGAAACAGAAAGCCTTCATAGCCTTCGGTGCGAAAGCCGACATTTTTAGGGTCGAACTCGCGGCTGCCGACTCTAAATTCTGTAGGCCGATACTCGCCATCTTCCGGATCGCCGTCACGTTTTACGGGCAGCAGTAGGTCATACAAGCTGGGTACTGAGCCGTTATGTAAATACGGAGCGGTTGCCCATATGCCGTTGAGTGAGCGGCCCTTATACGCAAGTAACGACTGGAATGGAGCCGATGTCGTGTCGGCAGCATAGCTGCCCTGTTTTATACTCGATTTGATATCGTTGTCGAACAGGGACGAAGCCACTACATAGATCCAGTCTAACCAGCGGCGGACAAACCATTTGTCGGGGTCGGGGGTGGCAACGGCTCCGCTTGTGGTAGCGGTGAGTATGGCGGCGACGGGGGCTCTATCTGAAATGATCAGCTCTCCGACTCCTGTGCCTTGGTAGGTGTATTTAAAGTTGCCTGTCATGCCTTGATGATCAACGCTGTTTTGCGCCATGCGTGGGTCGGTTTTCACCTCGTCTATGGCCATCATTTTGGCGATCACGATTCTATTCCAGTTATTACGATCAATGTTCATATGGCAAGACTGGCAGCGTTCCATAAAAATGAGATGCCCTTTGTCTGCCTTAGTGCGGTCAATTTTTCCGAGAATGTCTTCTGGCCAAAGCGGTGATTTTAAACTGCTTAAATGCGATTCTAGGCGCTGTAAATTGACGAGATCGATCGACGAATCAAATTCGATTTTGAGGTTCTTATTTTTTTGACCGGATATCCTTGCTCCTAGATCGAAGCCCGGTTTCCCTGTTTTCCAATCGAGTGTTGCGAACACACCCGTTACTTCTCCTGCATTGCGGCCAAGGGGGCCGACACTGGCATTGCGAGCGATGCCGTTCCATTGAACGTAATCGGAATGGGCGATATCCCATAAAAAAGGGTAGCTGACAGGGGCGTTAGGTTCGTTAAAAAGGGCTTCGCGGAGCCGATACATATTGTCGGTATTGAGCCCTGGATAGCCCTTTTCTGTTGATAATAGACGACTGATGACGGTGCCGAACTGCTGGTTACCAATGACTGTATCGTCGACGCCTTTTAATACGAGATCGACTTGCTTTGCGGTTAACATTCGAGAGCCGTCGGCTTTTGTGGCGAGTCTTAGAAGGGATGCAGATTGTTTTTTATTAATAACGTGTTGTAGGACGCGGTTGTATATTCGTCCAAAGGCATCGAGCCGAGCATAGCCGTATTGCAGTTCGCTATGGTTAACCATATTGTAGTTTTGAATGATGTCAGTCCATTTTTGTAGGTCTTGTAAAATTTCGTCTTTTGAATCGTAATCGTTATTTTGAGCGATAACGGCGTCGACGAATCGTGCTTGTTTTTTTGGATTGTTTATTGCCGCATTCATGGCGCGCTCAAGTAAGGTGAGATAGCCCACCATGTCGGCCATGGAGGGGCCGCCATCGATGCGAATGGCCTTTCCCTTGTAGTTGAGTTGCCCGGTATGACAGGCTGCACAGGTGTAGCCGATATAGTCTTTGCCTTTGTAGGTGTCTTTGGTGAACCCAACGGCTAAGCCATCGGGGTTGATGAATGTGGGTTTTTGGGGAAGGTAGCGGTATTTATCGTAAATAACGGGGGAGCTGAACTGGACTTCAGAGTTGGGGATTTCTAACGCTAAGAAAAAATCATAAGGGATTAGGTCAGAACCTTGAGTGGTGTTGTAAAACCAAAGACTCTCGGCGGGTGACCAACCTTGTTTGAGATAAACGGGAACAGGGTAGCTCTCATCGAAGTAACCACTATCTACAGCAATGGCTCCACGGTCGGGGTCTTTGTCCCAGTATTGGGCTGTTTTCCCAATTCCTAGAGCAATGAACATCAGAATCACGATGCCGCAAATGCATTTGAATAGAATTTTATAGCAGCGTTTAAATAGACAACAAAGTCGTTTGAATATATGCATAGATACTAGCCCGCTTTATTCTTATTATCCGTGTTACAAAAGGGCGCCTTCAATCGGTGAAAATGAGAGCGAAGGCTCTATCCGTGTTACTCGATGTAAAAATAGTGCTAATCAAAAGATAATTCAAGAACCTCGGAAAATCTAGAAATTAGCTGAAGGTAATTTTCACGTTAAGAAAATAAGGGGTTAAGGGATGGGGGGAACTGACGGGGGACGGGGAACCGGTGTGGAAAGAAGGGTATCGGAAATGGGGGGGGAACAGGCTTCCGGAAACGGGGAACGGGGAAAAAAATGCTGGAAGATGGCTGGGTATTTTATTTGATGAGTGTGTGGGGTTGGGGCACTCTTAATCTGTAAGGGTGCCGTTTCGGTAATCTGCTAGGGCTTGTTCAATTTCGAGTGTTGAGTTCATTACAAAAGGCCCGTATTGGACGATAGTCTCCTTTAGCGGTACGCCAGCAAGTACAAGTATGCGGGCGGGTTTCTGGCTTTGGTTTTTTATCAAAATATCGCCTTCGTTATCGAGTCTGCTTAATGTGTTTTTGATAGAGAGCTTTCGCTGTTCGCCGAGTAACACCTCTCCTTCGTAGTCGTAAACCAACGCTGTTTGTCGTCCTAATACATCGATGCGAACTTCTGTTGCACGATCGAGCTGTATATCAAGATATACGGGGTCGGTATGTTCAACCTGAAAATAGCCGTCGACATTGAGTTTGTTCACAATGCTTTTCCCTGCAATTGCTTTAATCGAAACACCTTCCATATTGAATTGAGGGATCTGATTTGCCGCTACATCTTTGTAGTGGGCAGCCTGCAGTTTCTCTTTGGCAGGAAGATTGAGCCATAACTGAAAACCACGCATCTTCCCTTCCGTTTGCTGTGGCATTTCGGAGTGAATGATCCCTTTACCGGCAGTCATCCATTGCACATCGCCATCTTTCAATAGACCCACATTCTCCATATTGTCGCGGTGTTCCATCATGCCTTGCAGCATATAGGTGATGGTGGAAAAACCACGATGGGGGTGAGACGGAAAGCCGCCGATATAGTCATCGGCATCTTCAGAGCCGAACTCATCAAGGAGTAGAAAAGGATCGTAGCGTTCGGGCTTCGTACCGCCGAAGACGCGCTCCAATTTTACGCCGTCACCATCGGCAGCAGGACGTGCCATGCTTTGCTCGACGACTCTGCGCGTGTTCGTAGGGCGTTTTAGCTTGTTTGAGATATCTGGGTTCATGACTGTTCTTCGCTTCTTTTCTGTTTACTCGATTAAGGTTCTTTATAGGCCCCTGGCTGTTTATTCGCTTAGGGCTGCTCATACTCAAGGCAGTCTCAGCTCATTGCTACTTATCGAGGGCTGCTTATACGTTCAAGCTCAAGTCGGTTTACGGAATTGGCCCGTATGCACGCTCGGTGTTATGCCGCGTTACTTTGAATCAGGTGAGCGATTTGCGTCTTAGCATCGGAGATGGATTTTTCCTTTTTCTCGTCACCAAGGCTCAAGCCTTCTGCATAAATAAATTCCACGTCGTCTAGGCCAACAAAGCTGAGTATGGTTTTGAGAAACGGGACTTCTAAGTCTTTAGCTTGGTCTTTGTAAATACCGCCACGGGTCGTGACGACGTAGACTTTTTTGTTTTTCAGCAGGCCTACAGGCCCGTTAGATGTGTATTCAAATGTTACCTTGGCGCGTGCAACATGGTCGAACCAGGCTTTAAACTCACTGGGGACGCCAAAGTTATACATTGGAATTCCTAAGACAATGACGTCAGCATTTTGCAGTTCTGTGATTAACTCGTCGGCCAGGTCGGCTTTACCTTCACCAATGTCATTGATGGTGGCAAGGGTCAAATGTGGGATCGAATCACCGGATAGTTCGCGAGATCGAACAGCGACAAATTCGTGCGCTGCGGTGACTTGTTCGATGATGTTGTCAGTGAGCTGAGCAGAAACACCGCCCTTGCCGAATATACTGCTATCGATGCGTAGTACGTTGAGTGGCTTGGTCATGGTGAGCTCCAGTGTTGGTGATTGTCGTTGTAGGAGGTGTGTTGCTTGCCTTCCTCACTTGTATGAATCCAGCCTATACGTTAAATTCCGATTGATGGTTGCAGTATTTGTGCCTTATCAATCGAAAAATTAGATATATGATTCCGAAAATTAGCCTAGAACAATGGGCCGCCTTCCGAGCGGTGGTCGAAGAGGGTTCATTTACACGAGCGGCTGAAGTCTTGAATAAGAGCCAGTCGACTGTCAGTTATGGCATTACCAAAATGGAAGAACGCTTACCTTCCTCGGTGTTCGTACAGCAGGGCCGTAAGGCCGAACTGACGGAGTTTGGGAAAGCGATGTACCGTCACGCGACAGCTTTGCTGGATCAGGCCCTGTTGGTGGATCAGGCTGCGGAATACTTGGCGAGTGGCTGGGAGTCGGAAGTGGTACTGGCCGTGGATGGTATCGTGCCGATGGATCGCATTTTCTGCGGTTTGCAGGGCTTTTCGGAGGAGAGTCCTCAGACACGTATTCGGGTTCTTGAAACGACGCTGTCGGGGACAGAGGAAACTTTGCTCCGGCGTGAGGCGGATGTGGTGGTTTGTGGCAGTGTCCCGCCGGGATTTTTATCTGAAAATTATGGTGTGGTGAATAAGGTGCCGGTGGCGAGCCCTTCTCATCCTGTCTTTTCGTTGGAGGCGCCGATAACGGAGGCGGTGTTGAAGCAGTTCCGGCAGGTTGTGGTGCGGGACAGTGGCACTAAGCGCGAGCGGAGTTCGGGTTGGTTGGGTTCGGAGCAGCGTTGGACGGTGTCTCATTTTGCGACGAGTATTGAGGCGTTAAAGTCGGGTTTAGGATTTGCGTTTATTCCCCGTGAAAAGATTGTTAAGGCGTTGGCGGATGGTGATTTGAGGGAGGTGCCAGTCAATTTGGGGCGGGAGCAGCAGGTGCCTTTGTATATTGTGGCGTCTGCGCAGAGTCATGCGGGCTTGGCGACTAAGGCGGTGATTAGGCATTTATTGGCGGCGAAGAGGGGGCGCTAGAGTTGTGGCGATTGTTGGACCGCTACAGACCCCCGGGAAGAAAATCCTAGACACGCCACGAGTACATCCATGTAGGCTCTCGGCTCGGGCTTCCTGCTTCGCTCTAACGACTACATCCCTATAGTCGTGCATCGCCATCCTCGACAGTGTGCTCCTGCACTGTCTAATACACCACATCCATGTGGTAAATGGCGGAGCAAGGTCTAGAATCTTCTTCCCGAAGTTCTATAGCTACGTGCGGGTATTAAAGAATGATTTGTGTGAATTAAACATTCTAGAGTACGGTTATTACTTCATTGTGTAGCATTCTATTATGAATTCAGAGCAGTCTTTGAGTCTCGTATTAGTTAAGTCTTTTACCCAGTAGTAAATTCTCCATATTAATATTTCCCAATGACGTAGAAAATAATTCAATCAATGCGTTACTTGAATAGGCAGGTTCATAATTGACAAATATCTTATGGTATAAATTTTTCTGTGATTTTCAACGGCGCCAAATAATATTGGCCAGACAAACTTATTTATTAGATTATTACAAATCAACAGACCCGCACGTAGCTAGAGTGCTTCGGAAGTATATCCAAGACCTTGCTCCGCCATTTACCACATGGATGTGGTGTATTAGACAGTGCAGGAGCACACTGTCGAGGATGGCGGTGCACGACTATAGGGATGTAGTCGTTAGAGCGAAGCAGGAAGCCCGAGCCGAGAGCCTACATGGACGTACTTGTGGCGTGTCTTGGATATACTTCCGAAGTGATCTAGCGGACTATTACGAACGCACTAACCTCAGCAGCCCTGTTTTATCAATCTAGATAAAAATTTATTGAATTAAAAAACTACAACAAAATATCTTCATCAGAAATTGTTGTTCCTTCTTTAAACGGCAATAGTTCACGTGTTTTTTTGATGTAGCGTGATATCTCAGGCGCTTCTTGGCGAACGAAATTACCAACAGCTTGATTAAATTCGGGCTGACGTAGCCAGTGAAAAGATTGAGTTTTAATGGGGGTGAAACCGCGCTGGATTTTATGTTCACCTTGAGCGCCGGGGTCAAATCGTTTGAGCTTGTGCTTGATGGCGTACTCAATGCCTTGGTAATAACAACACTCAAAATGTAAACCGTCGATATCGATTTTTGTCCCCCAGTAACGACCGTATAAAACATCCTCGTCGCGGAAATATAACGCCGCAGCAATCATTTCTTGGCCTTGGTGGGCACTGGCCAACAGTACTTGTTCTGGAATAGCGTCCGCAATGAGTTGGAAAAAATTGTGGCCTAAATAACCGCTGCTGCCACTGCGTTTTAAATAGGTGCGATTGTAGAGAGCAGAAAATATTTTCCATTCGTCGGCGCTGACTTCCGCCCCGTTGCGCATTTTAATATCGAAATTAAAGCAGACTTGTTCGGGTTCAGATTGAAACTCTATAGCTCTATTATGTGTGGGTCTTTGATTCTGCAGAGCTTTAGCGCGTTCTTTTCGAATGTTTTTTCGTTTGCGGGAGCAAAAGGTTGATAGGAAATCGTTGAAGTCGTTGTAGTTATTGTTAAACCAATGAAATTGCGAACCTATTCGCTGAGAATAACCCGCTGAAGCGAAAAATTTTGCGGTGTTCGTGTCGGGGAATAAACTGTGAAACCCGGAGGCATTGATTTCTTCTGTGATTTGTTTGACGCGATGCATGATTGCTTCGCTGTAGGCGGATTGTTTTTCTTCCGAAAGCGAAGGGCTCAATGCCATTCTAGGCCCTGTTGCCGGTGTAAAGGGGGCGGCGTTGATAAGTTTGGGGTAGTACTCGATACCGGCCTGATGATAAGCATCGGCCCAAGACCAATCAAAAACGTATTCGCCGTAGGAGTGCATTTTAATAAATAGAGGCATTGCTGCTACGGGAGTTTCTGTTCGTTTTTTTGTTGGGGTTTCTTCAGAATTGTCTACTGAATCGTAGACAACGATGTGTGCGGTTCTCCACCCGGTATTGTTGCGTGTTTTGCTGTCGATGCTTCCGGAATTTTCGAGAGCACTAAAAAAGGCGTGGCGGGTAAAGGGGTAGGTGCTTGGCCAAAGGGAGTCCCATTGGGTGGCTGTTACTTCGGTTATAGATGAAAGTACTTGAATGCGCACTTAATTAATATTCTCCGAAGCGGTAATTTGGAATCAATAGTGAGTTTCTTTTTGTATAGCTTCCGGCTGGCTTAGCTGCTTGTTGACGGTCAAGCGTTTAGTTTTAGATGTAGCGGATGTTACAACTATTGCTTCAACTGTAGACCTATTGCTGGGTTGTTTATTGTCCCAACTATTATCCAGCTAATTTTAATTGTTGCGCTAAAGCCTGTTAACGGAGTGCGTAGTCACCCACAATGCCAACGAATATCACCATGCCGACCCAGTTGTTGTTTAAGAATGCTTGCATGCAGCGTTTAGGGTCGCGGTCTTTAATTAAGTATTGTTGGTAGGCGAAGAGTGCTGCAGCGACAATGATACTTGCAAAATAAACGTCGCCCAGTTCAAAGCGTTGGCCGATCATCATTAATGAAATGATGGTAATGACTTGCAGGCTGCCAGTGGCGACTCTGTCCATCTCGCCAAATAATATTGCCGTGGATTTAACGCCTATTTTTTTGTCGTCTTCGCGGTCAACCATTGCGTAAAACGTATCGTAGCAAACGGTCCATACAACGACGGTGGTGAAGACCAACCATATGGCGGGGTCTATCTCACCCGTTTGCGCGGCAAAGGCCATGGGCACGGACCAAGCAAAGGCGGCTCCGAGTACGACTTGAGGAAGGTGGGTGTGGCGTTTCATAAAGGGGTATGCCGCTGCGAGGGCGACGCCGCCGAGTGATAGCCAAATGGTTAAGCTGTTGGTCATAAGAACCAGACAGAAGGCGAATAGGCATAAACCGATAAAAAGATATAAAGCCTCTTTAGGGGCAACTTGGCCGGTAACAATGGGGCGGTTTTTGGTTCGGTTTACGTGGCCATCGATTTTACGGTCGGCGTAGTCGTTGATCACACACCCAGCTGAACGCATGGTTGCAGCGCCGAGTAAAAAGATAATCAATACACCAACATCGGGTAAGCCTTTTGCGGCCAGCCAGAGGGCCCATAAGGTGGGCCAGACCACAAGATAAATCCCTATAGGCCGATGCAGTCGCATCAGTTCGCCGTACTGAAGAATTTTTTCTTTATCGAGTTCTATTTTCATTGGGTGTAAACACGTTAGATGAGGAGGTTGCGCGGGAACCATACCATTATCTTTGCTCGGTTTGAATCGAGACATAGCCTAAAGCTGGCGTCTTTTCAGTGACAAAATTTTCGTTTTTTTACGCGCCGAACAAAAAGCTGGGCTAGTCTAAGAAGACGACGATAAAAAATATATTAGGAGACGGTCTATGCGAAAAGCCGATTTGGTGAAAGCCGTTGAAGATATTGCAGATTTATCGCCTCGTCAGGCGGACGACGCGGTGTCTTCAACATTTGAACAAATAACGAATGCGTTAGCACGTGGGGATTCTTTAAATTTAGTGGGTTTTGGTTCGTTTTTAGTCAAAGCGCGCGCAGCGCGAACAGGTCGCCATCCGAAAACGGGTGAGGCCATCGAAATTGGAGCCAGTAATCAAATTGGTTTCAAACCGGGAAAAGGTCTAAAGGATAGTGTGCGTTCTTGAGGTTGTAGGAATTTTTCGGGAGGTTTATTTATTAACGGTATGTCGACTAGAAAAAGGTAACAGCAGCTCGAAAGTGCTGCCCGAACCATAGGTACTTTCGACGCTGATGCGTCCCCCCAATAGTTTGACCAGGTTGGATACTAGCGATAAGCCTAAGCCTGTCCCTTGAATTTCTCGTGTTTGTTCGTCATTAACTTGTTCAAAGCTGAGAAAGAGACGGGGAATATCTTCTTTTTTAACACCCATACCCGTGTCAGATACCAGGATACTGATTGATTCGCCTAAGTCTTTGTCGTCTTTTTCACTGGCGACCAAATGTATTTGACCTTCTTGGGTGTATTTTATTGCGTTGGACAGTAGGTTAACAATGATTTGCCTAACTTTTGTCTTGTCGGAAAAAACACTTTGTTCGGTGAGTGAAGCAAAATCAAAGCTGAGGTTTTTTTCAAGCGCCAGCGGCATCATTTCATTGGACACTTCTTTACAGAGTTCTTTAATCGCAAAATTGCTGATGTCCAAACTCATTTTCCCGGATTCTATTTTGGTAATGTCCAGGGTTGCAGTGACTTGATCATTTAAGCGAATGCCCGCTTCTTTAATCATGGTGAGTTGCTGTAAGGACTTTTCAGAAATTTTATTTTTAAGGTCGTAAATTAATAAATCTGAGAATCCGACAATCGCGTTTAATGGTGAGCGAAGCTCGTGCACCATTTTTGCGTAAAATTCTTTTCGTGCAAGTGTGTTTTGTTCGGTGGCGATGCGCTCGGCTTCTTTCTGTTCGGTAATGTCGAAAGCGTAACCCACCATGCTGGGTTCATTGTCATTTTCAAGAAGGTGAAAGTGCCAAAGGAATACGCGGTTTTCAAGATGAACTTCTGCTGTTTCATCGAGGTTTTTAAACTGGGTTAGCTTTTCAGCAATCGCTGAAATATTGCCGGGTATAGCGATGGAATCACCGCAATCATCAAAGCCGTACTCCAAAATCAATTCTTGTAGTGCGCTATTGCCAAATAATAATTGGCCGTCCATAACAAATTCAGCTAACGGTGCGGGGCTTTTTTCGACATATTCGGAAAACTTTTCCATCTCTGCTTGGTTGTGCAGTCGTGTGGAATTATCGATAAAGCTAATTACGCGCGTGGACTCGTTAAAGCCGACGGGAATTATGCGGTAATCAATAGATACGTAATGGCCGTTTTTGTGAGTCCACAGCGTCGATTTCGTTTCACTGTTGGGGTAGTGAGAAATAAGGGCGCAATTTTCGTGAGCATGAAGGTCGCCGCGTGCTGAGGCGCATAGTGTGTCGTGGGGTTCTTTACCGTAGAGTTCTTGGCGCGAAAACCCCAGAATGCTTTGTGCCATGGGTGACACTTCGACAATAAGGTTGTGTTTATTGAGGCCAAGGAGGCCGTCGGGCCAATTGTTAAACCAGCTATTCTCGATGTCAGACATTTAAAATAAGTCGTTTGTGTATGGGATCCGTTGGAATAAGGGGATCAATAACACTTTTGACGGTAATTGGATTGTTAGTTTCATTGCCTGCAGCCAGATCAATAAAGAGTGGAGTATCCAATAATTTTCCATTTTCGTCGACATGTATTTCAACAAGAGGTAATAGAGGACAGTTAACTGAGACTTCTCTCACAACTCCAATGGCGCCATTACTTAATTTAATGGCGCTTGAAATTGGGTATACGCCCAATAATGATATTAATTGCGCCACTGATGCTTGATCGTAAATGTGTTTTTGTGCGTCACCGTAAAGAGAGCGCAGTGCGTTGGTTGTAATCATTCCCGGCTGGTCTGTTAATTGATGAACAAGTTCGTCGTAACGGTCGACGACTGAAAATAATTTACTCAATGGGTGAATTTTTTCGGCTGTAAGTTTCTTCGGATAGCCTTTGCCGTTGCACAGTTCATGATGCTCGGCAACGATGCGTTGAGTCAGTTTAGAAACTTCACATTTGGATAAGGCTCTTACGCCCAGTTCGCTGTGTTTGCGAATCAGTAACTTTTCTATTTGAGTGTAGCTTTTGCGTTTGCCCATCAGCTGGACGGGAATTTGTGCCCAGCCTGCTTCATGCAATAGAGCTGCTACACCCAGTGACTCGATGTCGTCAGGACTGACTTTAAGGTTTTGAGCGAGGTTGAGGGCAATACAACAGGTACTGAATGCATGGTCTGCGAGTTTTTGTGTGCGATGACTCTGGTGTGCCAAATTGAGTAGAGCTTGATTATTCCGCTCTAGACTTTCCAATGTTTGGTCAATGAGGGGGGTAAGCTCTTTTTTGCTGATGGCGTTACCCGCACTGAGCGACTCTAGCGTTGAGGTTAGGGCCTTTTTTACCGTATCACGCAATTTCGATGCTTGTGATATTTCTGCGTTTAGAGATTTGCCTTTGGCTTGCGCTGCCGAGCGTTGCTGTTTTGTTTGAACGGCGGACTTTATTGGTGCTGATGATGTGTTGCTTGTAGAAGGTTTTATATCCGCTACCGATGCTGTCTTGTTTTGTATTTTTCGATCGAGGGCAATATCGTCATTGTTATATTTGTTGGGGTCGGTTATGACGGCGGTAACACCGGCCTTTTTTAACTTGTCGATATCTTCCTGAGATTTGATGACGCGATTGTGACTGAGAAAGGGGCTTTCCATCCATGGGACTTCAAGTTTTGTTACATACATCCCAATCGTTAACGAGGGCAGGGGTATCGTTTTAAGCGGCAGTTTACTCATTAACCGAGAGCCCAAAACCAGCTCGCTGTGCGAGAGACAATATTATTGGAATTCGATTTTTGTTTTGGGGCTTTGAGGGCTCTAGGAGACAAGCTAGCTTGTCTCCTTACTTTTGAGATGTTTATGTGTTCAATATCATCATGTATAGGCATGCTGCGATCACCACTGATCAACCGCGAAGATTCTCTGCAATCTCATCGAGGTCATCGCCGGATTCGAGAATGTTTTCTATGGTGACGCGTGCGGTTTCAGGGTCAAGGTGTAAATCGGTAAATAAAGATTCTGGGATTTCGGTCCCGAGTGAATCTCCGAATCCCCCATTGGCAAGCAGTGCTTGCGCGACGTAAACCAGTTTCGCATATTGCTGATTTTCGCCGTCATATGACGTATTGAATTTTTGTCGAAGGGCGGTAACAACTTCTTCAGGCATATTCCAATTGTCTAATAGCCATGCTGCAATTTGGTTTCCGGTCACGCCAATAATGTGTTGTTCAATGGCGGCGGATGGAATATGAGGGTTGGCAGCCACCATACGGTTAATACTTTCAAAATAAGGGGGGAATATTTCGGCTAATACCAGATGGCCAAAATTATTTAGCAAGCCAGAAAGGTACGACATGCCGAAACCGGGGCGATGTGCGCGGTCGATACTGGTCACTAGCCCCTCTACAGCTGCTGCCGTATATACAGCCCCGCGCCAGTAATTGTCGACTTCACGTTTGCTCATGACTTCCATGGAAAGCGTTTTACCTAGCGCTAGACCAAGGGCCAAATTAAGCACCATGTCAAAGCCCAATACACGGACGATGGCATCATGGACGGATTTGATTTTACCCGGTGCGGAATAATAAGGGGATGCGGCCCAACTCACGACTTGAGCGGCTAAGCTCGGGTCGACTTCTACGATATTAGTGAGGTCGCTGATATCGGCATCAGGGTCTGCTCGTAATTTAATAATACGGTGGGCTGTTTCAGGCAGCGGTGGCAACTCTAAGGTTTCATCGAGACGTTGACGAATGCGCCGTTCGGTAAATCGATCAATAGACGCAAAAATTTGGCTTTCATCAAGGGATGGGTCATTGACCAGAGCGGGAGTTTTAATGCCAAAACTGCCGGTTGTTGCCTGATTGATTAGAGAGCCAAACTCGTTTTGGCTGAGTTCCAATACATGGCCGAAGTTTCCTGACTCTAACATCAAGCGATCTTTTTTCAGTAACGACGATTCGATAAAGGTTTGCATACCCTTCCAGCTTGGAATGGCTGGAATGGTTGATAGGTCGTCTTTTTTAATTAAGGGGCGAATATCGGCGGCAACGACGGCTTCAAAGCGGCGGCCGAATTGTCTGAACATCGCGTCTAAATCCAGGATGTGGTCTGCTGGCATGAGCACTTGAACGCGCCCTTTCGCGTCTTGCACAATCACCGATTTGACGAGGGTGGGGGCGGTTTCTCCGGCGACAAGCGTTAAATTGCCGCGAGCGTCAAAAGTGGTGACATTGAATTGGACGTTTTGTTTTTCCAATATGGCTAATACGCTTGTTGGCACGCTCACATCGTACTCCTCGGTTATCTGTTGTCTGTTATGTCGCTATCGACTGGCCAGTAGCCTGTTGAAAAACCAATTTACATGTCTTTGTGTCGTTATTTCTGCCACAAAGTGCTCATTTATACACATAAAGTCTGTTTTTTCGGCAAAAAATACGTAGTCGACGCTGCTCCATTATTATTTTCAATTGGCTATGTTGTCTGACAATTCTATAAATGTTCGTCAGGCTACCTAAAATATAGCTGCGGATTGGGCGTTCGCTAGTGCTGACCCAAGCATCTCTTCATTCTTCCTTAAGTTTATGCCAAAAGCGCGCAAACTTTAGGGCTAGATTTAGACTGAATAGCTTTATTAGCACCGAAAAGGTGAGTAATTAATCATAGGTTTGGGCTTGAAAAAACGGCAAGGGTTGGCAGGGCTATAGCGGAGGGAATAATTGTTAGGATTGTCCTTTTGCTTAGTTACTTTAGATAGGTTGCCGACCCAATATTATGCGTTTGCGTAGTGCTTCTTATCGCCAATCCAGCGTTGAATGAGCTTTTCGGTGACAGGGGAGTCGCTTGCCATTAGCTGACGGCCGGTTTCATGAACAAGGGGCAGTAAATGCGCATGGTTTTGAACATCGGCAATGCGATAGCTCATATCCCCTGCTTGGCGTGTACCGAGTAATTCGCCGGGGCCGCGGAGTTGCAGGTCGCGTTCAGCAATGACAAAACCGTCATTGGTTTCGCGCATGACTTGTAAGCGCTCTTTGCCTTGGTGAGACAACTTATCGCCGAACAACAATACACAATGACTGGCGACCGAGCCTCGGCCTACACGTCCCCGCAATTGGTGTAATTGGGCCAGTCCCAAGCGTTCAGGGTTTTCAATAATCATAAGGCTGGCATTGGGTACGTCGACGCCCACTTCAATTACCGTTGTTGCGACCAGCAATTGGATTTCCCCGGCTTTAAAAGCGGCCATGATCTCTTCTTTGTGCTGAGATTTTAGTCGCCCATGTATCAGGCCTATGCTGACGCTGCCTAACTGCGACTGTAAATCAGTAAAAGTCTCTTCGGCATTGGCGACAGATAAGGTCTCCGATTCTTCAACCAGCGGGCAAACCCAATAGACTTGCGCGCCTTCTCCGCAGGCAAGTTTAACGCGCTCTATGAGAGTGGGGCGACGGACTTGTTTGACCAAGGCGGTTTGAATGGCCGTCCGGCCTGGGGGCAGTTCGTCGATCACGGAGTAATCCAGCTCGGAGTAAGCTGTCATTGCCAGTGTTCGCGGAATGGGGGTTGCGGTCATGACAAGCTGGTGTGGCACTAGGCCATCACTAGTACGTTTGCGTAAACTTAAGCGCTGATCGACACCAAAACGGTGTTGTTCGTCGATGATTGACAACCCAAGGTTTTTAAAGAGAACGTCTTCCTGGAATAGCGCGTGGGTGCCGATGACGACTTGGGCTGCGCCGCTGGCGAGTTCTGCGAGTGCGGTTTTCCGCTCCGAAGCTTTGAGTTTACCGACTAGCCAGGTGACCTGAATCCCCAAAGGGTCGAGCCAGCCACTAAAATTGTGGAAATGCTGTTCAGCAAGAATTTCGGTTGGGGCGACAATGGCCACTTGGTATCCAGCGCTGGCCACATCGACCGTTGCGAGTGCGGCGACTAATGTTTTACCCGAGCCGACATCCCCTTGCAGCATACGTAACATTGGTAGACCTTTGGCAAGGTCGCCACGGATCTCTTCAATGACGCGTGTTTGTGCGGAAGTCAGCGAAAAGGGAAGGCTTGCCAGTAGCTTATCCGCCTGGGATTTATGGGGCTGGATTGGGGCGCTGCGATTCTTATGCATTTGTAAGCGCAATTGCTGCCTCACCATAAAGTGAGCGATAAGCTCTTCAAAGGCTAGGCGCTGTTGGCTCGGGTGTTGATCGTTGAGTATCTCTTCTACCGGCGCATCGGGAGGTGGAAAGTGCAGGAAACGAAGTGCGTCGCTGAGAGATTTAACGCCGAAGTGAGCGTTCACAGACTCCGAAAGCAATTCGTCAGGGCTATGTGAGTCCAGGATTTCGACAGCCTGCTCGGTGAGCTTACGCAGGCGCGATTGGCTGAGGCCTTCGGTTAAACCGTAGACGGGGGTGAGGCTTTGTTCGACTGGGGCTTGGCTGGCACTGTCGATAAACTCATATTCAGGATGATAAAACTCAATGCCTTTTACACCCAACCGAGGGTCGCCATAGCAACGTACCTGGCGACCTTCCTCGAAGTTATTCTTTTGTGCCGCATTAAAATGATAAAAGCGTAAACAGGTCGAGCCGGTCGCGTCTTCGAGTGTCACGGCAAGGCTACGTCGGCGGCCAAAGTTTACTTGAGACGAAAGTACTCGTCCTTGAATCACCACACTGGTGTTGGTGCGTAAATCGCGAATGGCGGTAATGCGGGTGCGGTCTAGGTAGCGGATAGGCAAATGAAAAAGCAGGTCTTGAACTGTGTTGATGCCGAGCTTTTGTAAGGTTTCGCTCAAGCGCGCGCCAACCCCTTTTAAAACGGTAATCTCAAGATTATTTAACGAAATTCCGGTCCCCATTTGCGCTTGTATCCTCTACTCGGTGGTTACGCCAGACTGCTTGATTGCGTCACGCACAGCGTCAATGGCTTTTAATCGAGGGAAGCTGGCACGCCAGGCTAGAGCAATCGTGCGTTTGGGAATCGGGTCAACAAAGGGGCGCGTGACGAGTAAGTCGGAAGACGTGTGACCTGACGTTGCAGCAGATTTGGGCAAAATGGTAATGCCCAATCCAGAGGCGACCATGTACTTCAAGGTTTCCAAAGAACTGCCTTCTGCAGCTGTTCGTATTTTCCCCTGAGGGTCGTCGATTTTAGGTTTTAAATTGGGGCAGGCTTCTAGGACTTGATCACGAAAACAATGGCCGGCACCTAGCAGCAAGACATTGTGATCGCTGAGTTGGTCGGGGTGAATCGCGGTTTCGCTCGTTAACGGGTGCTTGCTGTCCATTAGGATGACAAAATCTTCATCGTAAAGTGCTTGGGTAACCACGTCTGCTTCGGTAAATGGTAGGGCAACAACGATGGCGTCTAAGTCGCCGTGGCGAATGCGCTTGCGCAAATTAGCCGTATAGCTTTCTTCAATGTAAAGCGGCATTTCCGCCACGTTTTTTTGTAAGGCCGGGATCAATTTAGGAAATAAGTAAGGGCCTATAGTAAAAATGGCGCCAATGTGAAAGGGGCTGGTGAGCTGATTCTTACCTGAGTTTGCGATATCGTGAATTGCAGAGGCTTGCTCAATTACGCGCTGTGCCTGCTCTATCACGCGCTCACCTAGCGGAGTTGCACTGACTCGCGTTTTGGATCGCTCAAAAAGTACAATACTCAATTCTTGTTCGAGTTTTTTCACCGCGATACTTAAGGTAGGCTGTGAGACATTACAGCGCTCAGCAGCTCGTCCAAAATGCTGTTCTTGTGCGAGGGTCACGATGTAGCGAAGTTCGGTTAGCGTCATAAGTTTTTTGCTGACTATTGAGACTTATTGATTGGGTTGTTTGCTTTGGCTTTCGATTTTTCTCTCGACGTTAGTTTTCAACTTTCATTCATTTCAGCGTTTTGAGTTAAAGTATCGTTTAAACTATTAGCCAGATCTTGTTAATAAATTTTAACTTAAGGGTATTCCTTTTTTGACTGGAAAAAAACATCTTTTTATCGGCTTTGGTGATTTGGCATCCCGATGTGCACAAGCGCTAATCGACGATGGTGATACGGTTGTGGGCATTGCTCGCAGTGAGCGCCCGACTCAAGTGGGTTTGGAATTTTGGCAGGGGGACGTAACAAGTGAATCCATCTTGCAGCGTATCCGTGAAGCATACTTCGATTCCGTTGTGATCACGTTGACGCCAAGCGGCCGCAGGGAAGAGGATTATCGGCGGGCTTATTACGCCCCCGTAAAAGCTCTGCTGCAAAATTGGCAATTGGGAAATGCCCCGGAACGTATTTTATATATTTCCAGTACAGGGGTGTACGCCCAATCGAATGGCGAAGTGGTTGACGAAAATAGCCCGGCAGAACCCACGTCGCCAACTCAGGTGATTTTACGCGAGACGGAAGAGCTGCTCCTTAACTCAGCTTACCGGGCCACGGTGATTCGTTTTTCTGGAATCTATGGACCCAAACGAAATTACCTGTTGAGGCAGGTTGTGCTCGGGAACGGTGGCAATGATCAATACTCGAACCGTATACACGAAGAAGATTGTTCAGGCGTTATGTATTTCTTGGTGAACCTCCCGATAGATCAGTTGCAAAAAATCTATCTGGCTACAGATAAAACGCCTGTAACGAGCCGAGATATTCGCGTGTGGTTGGCAGGAGAGCTGGGAATCGATCCGAATACCTTGAGCGAACCAGAAGTTTCACCCATGGGTAAAGCAAAGCGTTGTCACAGTGCTTTATTAGAAAATAGTGGTTATGAGTTCAAGTATCCTACCTATAAGTCGGGATACATCAGCTGCTTGGCGTTTTTTAGAAGGCTAGAAACTGGAGTCAGATGAACATAAATCTTATCAAGGTTATTTACTTTCAGCGAAAAATAGGTGAATAAACTAATGAGAAGACTCATTAACTGTACGCAATAGTAAGGCTGCTGAAATGATTCCAACGTTGATATCAATCGACCATATCCATTTGTCGGTGGGCGATAGAGCATTGGCAGAAAAATGGTACAAAGATGTGCTGGGCTTTACGCGTATTATCTCTTTAGAGCGCTGGGCCGTTGACGGAGGACCTTTAACGATAGCGTCTGCTAGTGGCAATATACATCTAGCCCTATTCGAAAACGCTGAAGTTCAAAGTACGATAGTCGCATTCAATGTAGGCTCGGAAGAATTTTTTGAGTGGATGGCGCATCTGGATCGAAAAGGTATTTTTGTGAAGGAGGTTGATCATGATCTTTCGTGGTCTATCTATTTTAAAGATCTGGATGGTAATCCGTTTGAAATTACGACGTATGAATATGATCGGGTTAAAGAAAAGTTGGAGAAATTAAGCGTCTAGAGTTAGATCTCGGCTGCTGAGTATTTTTCCTTGTCTTTACTCGAGTCGAAGACACAATTACAAATTGAAAATAATGGTTGAAATGGAAAACTGTGAATATTGTTGAGCATAATCGTACTGCGTGGAATAAAGAATCTTTGGCCGGGGGTGAGTGGTCAATGCCCGTTAGTGCTGACGATATCTTGCAGGCCCGAGAAGGTTGTTGGGGTGTGGTTTTGACTCCACGAAAAACAGTTCCCAAAGAGTGGTTTGGCGCGATCAATAATCAAAAAGTCCTTGGTCTTGCTGCAGCGGGAGGCCAACAAGTCCCCATATTGTCGGCTGCTGGTGCTGTTGTCACAAGCTTTGATAATTCCGATGAGCAACTCGCCAAAGATCTGCTTGTTGCGGATAGGGAGGGGCTCTCTATTGCAACGGTTCAAGGTGATATGGCCGATCTATCAGACTTTGAAAATGATCAGTTTGATTTAATATTTCACCCGGTGTCTAACTGTTTTGTGCCGGATATTAACAAGGTCTGGAAAGAATGCTTTCGTGTATTAAAGCCGGGCGGGCGATTATTGTCGGGTTTTATGAACCCTGCCAGCTATCTATTCGATTATGCTAAGGCGGAAGTTTCTGGAAAGCTAACGGTAGAATTTTCACTGCCGTATTCCAGTATCGATGCAGGTGAGAAGGATAAGCAGGAAACCATTGATAAAGGAGAGCCAATACAATTTAGTCATACTCTGGATAGTCAGATCGGCGGTCAATTGGCTGCGGGTTTTTCCATTAATGGTTTTTACGAGGATGAGTGGACGGATGAAGGTAGTTTGCTCAATCCGTATATGTCGACATCCATGGCGACCTTGGCGGTTAAGCCTTTGAGCGAATCGGGGACTGCTAATGAATAACCTTTTCAAAACCCCTAAATTTCTTACGACCCATATCATCGTACTGATTATTTTTGGTGCCTGCTTGCTAATGAATGGCCCAATGCGAGAAGGGCTGCCTGTGGGTGGAGATATCATGGGTCGAATGGCCTACGTAGTTGAAAATATATTTTGGTGGAAACTAGGCTGGTTTATGTGGATGGCTTCCGCATTAGGACTGTTTCTATTTTCGGTGTTTTTAGCTGACTCGCTTAAGCCGAGCATATTCCGAAATTTTGCTGTTGGACTGGTTGCGCTGGGGATGGCGCCAGATCTAATTGCTGAGGTTGTTTATGCCTTTATTTTACCGATGGCCTATCAGTCGGGGGCAGAAGTATCGTTCCTTATCTTTTACGAGCAACTAGCCGTTCACTTAACGGGGTTTTTAGGTAATGGTCTTTATTGTTTGGGTGGGCTTCTTCTGAATACATTACTGATTAAGCAGCGATTGGTGAATCAATGGGTTGGGTATGGAGGTGTTGTTGCCTGGGTACTTGGCATCGGGTTATCGATTGCAATAGCGATGGGGAATATGCCCGCTGCTGAAGCCTTAACTGCCGCGAGTATGGTCTTAAGTACTCTGTGGATGCTCATTATCGCTCATACACTTTTTAAATCATCATGATCTATTCAATTTTAAAAACAGTACACCTCGGCGCGCTTATTCTATGGTTGGGACCTGCGTTGGGTTCATGGCTCGTATTGATTTATTCGCAGCGGATAAATGGCGAACGTGCGGAATCTACTGCGTTAATCTATAAAGTGTTTTTTGTCACTATCACACTTGAACATATTGCCTTTGTTGTGCTGCTTAGCACGGGTGGGATGATGGCTTATATGTACGATATGCTTCAGTATCCTTGGCTCTCTCAAAAATGGATGTTAATACTGGCTATCATTATTCCTCTTGAAATCGTGGATGTTTGGTTGGGAAATTGGAAAGTCAAAAAGCTTGTTGAAAAACGGATTTCTGGGGTGGAATTGACGAAGAGAGAAGGCTTGTATATTCATCACTATCACACAACGTTTACGCGATTGGCTCTAGTGGTTTTACCTGTCGTTGTGCTTCTTATTATGTGGCTTGCGGTATCAAAGAACGGCATTATTTAAGTGGCTTTTCTTTAACACTTATTCCCGTTGGGGCGTTCTGCTCAATCCAATACTTACCATCTAGGGTGAAAATACATCGAGTTGTTTCATGTGTAATCGTCACTTCGTGCGGTTTTCAGAGACAGAAATATCCAAAGGCCCGCATGTCGCTAGAGTACTTCGGAACGTATTTTCGAGACCTTGCTCTCTAAGGCATACGCCACATCCAGTGGTAAATGGCTGTTGAGAAGCTACAGGGACGTACTTGTGGAGTGTCTTGAAAATACGTTCAGCGGGCCATCGATAGCCACATGGCTTGGTAAACTTTGTTAAATTCAGTCCGTTCCTGCATTTATACAAGGCTGTAGTGTCTGTCTCGTGTTGACACATATCTAATTTCTAACAAGCAAGTTCTCAATCCCTATGAAAGGATAAAAGAAGAGGCTATCCTTCCCGCCCTTGGATAGTGTGGAGTACTAATTCCACAGCCTCTTATAATTTTAACCAGCCATCCAAAATATGAGTTTTTTAGCCGGTTTACGCGAACGCCAACCTGACAAGCAACAAAATTTACAGTTGAGCTATCGTCTCTCTATCGATTGCGTCTCTCGTTCTCTATTCCTACAGCTCCATTTGCGAAACGAGCAAGACCTAAGGCAATCGACGAGCGGAAAACGCTATAAACTGCAGCGCGAACATCTTGTGCGTCCCCCAGCATTTCTATCCACAGTCGATCAAGTAATCCTCCGTGAACTCTCTGGTGCGGATGAATGCTGGTTTGATTGCGACGGAGCCTCCTTCCCTGGGTTAGTGACTTGGTCTTTACTCAAAACCATGCTCGAAACAGAACGTTGTTATCTGGCGACGGCTTCAGATCAGTGGCAACGATTGAGAGTTGGGCATACACGTTCCGTGGAGCCTTTTTGGTCAATTAAACCCTCCATAGAATACCAACTGTGTTGGCGCATTGTGAATGCAGAAAATACCGATTCGGTAGTGTTTTTGGCGAATGACGTACTGCATCTTAGCGCTATTGATTCGGGGTTAGCTATCGGTCCAACTGAATCTCAAGCGAGGAATAGCGGTGCTCCGTTACATGCGCTCATTCCCCTCCTTCGCCTTTCTTCTTCTTTTCCTCTGTCTCTTCCTTATAGCCAGCGTGAAGATTTTTCCGAAGAAGACAAAGAGCGATGGCGGAACTGGAATATTCCAATGCCTCAAGCTGTGACGTCAGTAACGGTTGAGGCTCAGCTTAAGCCAATCCTCTATTGTGTATCTGAACGAGAAGGGAGTCGAGACGTCGATAAAATCGTGCTGCAATTTAGCCTTTGCAGTGAGCGTTATTGCAGCTTGCCCGCATCGAACCCTACAGTGTTAGCGTATTGGGATGGAGAGCAATTAAACGAACTCAGCGGTGAACAACGCGAAATAGAACACCACAAAACAAAGATAGCGGATTGCTTAACGCCTTTTGTAAAAAGTGATAAAACGCAAAGTGTATGGTTGCCGAAATCTGAAAAAAATTGGCAGCTTCTATTTGGTGAGCTGCGCCCATCTATTGCGGCATTGGATGTTAGCTTTTCGTTTGCTCCGTCCTTTCGTCACCACTATGTGATGGTACAGCATTGGTTGGTGGCGATTAGTGAGCACGAATCTAAAGGGCTTAACGTTTCCATTGAAATGCATTCGAGCGATGGACACATCGACCTGAGTGAATTATTGGCACAGCTTAAGGCTTTTAACCTTCATGCAAAAGATGAGCACCTTAATATACCCCTGGCGGATGGTCGTATTTTATTAGTGTCAGCGAATGAAATGTGTAATTTGATGGAAGAGCTAGAAGGCTTAGATGTCAGCTCCGAAGGTTTTCATATCGAACCAAGTCAGCGTCATCGATTGGCGCAATTGCAGGAGCAGTTGCCGAGCGGCACAAAATGGTCTGGGAAAGTTGAGTACCTTGATGACGCGATAGCTCTACACAATAGCCCGGTAGTTTTGGATAGAAACTTAGATTGCGTTGATGCCGAGCTGCGTTCGTATCAATGGTTGGGCGTGAGTTGGGTTCGTCACCTCAAACAGCACGGTTGTAATGGTTTATTGGCCGATGATATGGGCTTGGGAAAAACCATACAGGCATTAACCTTGTTAGCTTTTGAGAAGCAGCAGGGAGAACTCAAAAAACCAGCACTCATTATTGTTCCATTGAGTCTTGTGCATAACTGGGTTGCTGAAATTAAACGCTTTGTCAGTCAGTTAAGTGTCAAAGTTATTCACGGGCAGAAGCGTCACTATGATTGGAAAGGTTTGGCGCGTTACGATATTTTAATTACGACGTACAACCTAGCCGCTATCGATTTATTGCGTTGGCAATCACAAGACCTCTCTTGGTTGATTTTGGATGAGGCGCAAAACATTAAAAATCCGAAAACGCGATTTAGCCAAGCGATGCGTGAAATTCCTAGTGACAATCGCCTGTGTCTTTCGGGTACTCCAGTGGAGAATCACCTCGGTGAGCTATGGTCCATTATCAGTTTTTTAATGCCGGGATCTTTGGGCACGTTAAAAGATTTTAAAACGCAGTTTCAAAAGCCCATCGAACAAGAAGGAAATTCTCGGCGGATGCAGCAGTTGTTGGCCCGTGTTGCCCCATTTATGCTGCGGCGAACCAAGGATCAAATTGCACAAGACTTACCGGCGAAAACTGAAATATCGCAGCTAATCCCGTTATATGAAGATCAGCGGGAATTTTATGAGCAGCTGAAACGTGATACTTGGCAAGACTTGCAAGCCAAAACAAACGGCGATGAGAAGGCTGGAAAAAACCATATTGCGGCCTTAACTGCGTTGTTAAAATTACGTCAAGTTTGTTGCGATCCGGCTCTATTTCCAGATATGGATATTCCCTCGGCAAAACGTGACTATTGTGTGGAGATGATTGAAGAGTTAGTGGCAGAAAATCGCGCAGTACTGGTATTCTCTCAATTCACAAAAATGCTCGACATTCTGGAAGAAACGCTTGAAGAGAAAAACATTGCAAGCCTTGTGTTAACGGGCAAAAGCCGCAACCGGCAGGACATTGTCGATGCCTTTCAGCGTGGGGATGCCGCAGTGTTCCTCATTAGCCTTAAGGCGGGTGGTACGGGGTTGAACTTAACCCGTGCTGATACGGTTATACACTATGATCCGTGGTGGAATAGTGCAGCAGAAAAGCAAGCCAGTGACCGCGCCCACCGAATTGGTCAAGACAAGCCCGTGTTTGTATATAAGCTGATTGCGGAAGATACGATTGAAGAAAAAATCGCTCAGTTGCAGGCACAAAAATCAATATTGAGTGATCATGTCGACAATCAGGCTTTGCTCAATGCCGAATCCTTTGCCTTTAAATTTGAAGAATTACTCACGCTTTGGGAAGACGAATAGCGCTTATGAAAACTTTCGACCTGAAACTATCAAACATTGAATACTTTATGTCGTTGCAGGGAAATTTTTGCCTCATTGACTGGCTGCTGAAAGAAAATTATCTGGTGTACAGCCAATACGAAGACTGGCGTTATGGCAAAGAAAGCTTTTTGGATGATGGCCTCGACGCTGAGGTTAAAGACGTTGATGCTCTGATACGTGATGCTCAGCGTTTATGCGAGCAGTTGGGGTTAAGTACACAAGAGCAAGATTATTACCCTTGGACTGAAGGCGAGAAAGAACTGCTTCGAATCAGTAAGCGCAAGCCAGTTCATGTTGCGTTTTCGCAGCAGTGGATGCGGCCGCAAGATTTGCCGCAAATGGATTTGTTTATGGATAACTCGGGGGTTATTGCTGAGAATGATATTTTGGCTCAACTTAGTGCTAGGCAGTTCGATCAGTCGCAGCAACACTTGGAACGCTTAACGGAGTTAAATCCTAATCATGAAAAGCTGGGTAAGTACCAAGATTTAATCAATTACGGCCAACACATGAGTAGCTCGACGGTGTCCGATTCTGACCTTGTCGTTGAACTGGCGGCGTTAGAAACTGAAGTGCTTCCACTAGCGCGTGAAATGATGAAGCATAATGCGCGTGATTATTTGGCTTTTGCTTGGCGACGATTGAGTGAATGCATGGAGGGAAAAGCATTCGACGCGCAAAAACCTGAACTGCATATCAGTTATGCGTTGATGCAAATTCCGGATTGGAATGCAGTCTTAGGTTGTTTGAGAAAAGATCATTCGTTACAGTCCTCGCCGGAGCTATTGCGGCGGCTTGCTGTTTGTTATGAATCGTTGAAACTGGAAAATGAATCGATAGTGATGTGGTGTTTGCTGATGGAGTTGGACGGTGAATATTGCGAAAAATCGATAGAGCGTAAAGATTCGCCTGTGATGTGGTCGCTATGGCAGGATTTTTGGGACATTAACGATGGTGGATTGAAATCCTTTTTCCCGGCCTTTGTATTTGCTTGCCGTCCTGGTCTTGTTCATTTACTTGATAAATTACCGCCACTTCAGGTTGCTAGCAACCTAGCGGTTATCGAGGCTATTCGGGCTCGTTTAAGTGGTGGTGATGAAATTTTGGGCCGAAAGAAAATGCAGGATATTAGCCCGGGGTTATTACGTTTGTATTTGAATGCGAAATGATTATTACGGGTGACGGACAACGGATGACGGACAACGGACAACGGACAACGGACAACGGATGACGGGTAACGGGTAACGGGTAACGGGAGTGACAGGAGTTGGAGGCGGCACGGGCTGGGGACGGACTCGTTGATTTTTGCAGTAGTCGGCATTGAGGTAGGCGAGCGGCTAAAGCCCGTATCTAATTAGTGCCCGTCCATAA
>JAWSUY010000094.1:0-788 GCA_033852175.1 Agarilytica sp. | reverse complement strand
TCATATAGTGACACTTAACCATTAATACCCATAACTTACACATCACGACTCAAAACCTTGCTGATGCAATAGGGTTTCAGCCCACAGTAAATCTTCGGGTACGGTCACTTTAATATTGTCACGACGATCTTGCACCACACTCACTGAACCACCTACAGCTTCAATAGCCGAGGCTTCATCAGTAATTAAGCAGCCGTTCTTACGTGCCTCATTAATCGCATTAGATAATGTCTTTAAAGGAAAAAACTGCGGTGTGTGCGCCAACCAAAGTTGCGAGCGATCCTCTGTGTGCTGAACAAGGGTTTCATTAACCCGCTTGACCGTATCCGCACACGGCACCGCCAAAATGGCTCCATCGCTTATATTGTCTTCCTTATTACGGATACCGACCGATATCAATTCTGCAATTTTTTCAACACTAACGCAGGGACGTGCGGCATCGTGCACCAACGCCCACAAAGTTTCCTCGCCACTTAAAGCCTTTTCGTTTTCTAGACAATACGCCAAACCCAGCGCTACAGAATCCACCCGTTCTTCACCACCCTCAATACAATGAATTTTCGGGTGCGTAAATAATGCCGTCTTGGACCAATACGCATCGTCAGGATGCAACGCCAGAACGATCCCTTGAATCTCATTCAATTGCAGGATTTTCTTTAAGGTCACTTCAAGGAGTGTTTGACTACATAGAGAAAGATATTGCTTGGGAACTGCAGATTGCATGCGACTGCCAATACCGGCAGCAGGCACAATTGCCCAGATTTTTGCTTGATCGGTCATCGGCATTA
>JAWSUY010000052.1:0-49247 GCA_033852175.1 Agarilytica sp. | reverse complement strand
ATTCATTAAGCCACATCACCCCCGTCCCCCCTGTCACCCCGTCATTACCCCCATATTCTTGACTCCAGTGAGCTTGGAACCTAGTGTTAATTCGGAGCTTTTAACGGCGCTATCGTCTCGCATTACTCGCTTTTTGGTTCGTGACGCATTGCTACTCGAAATCTAAGCGCTCAACGAGTAAAATCACGCATCTTATTCATCCATTACCTGTCAGGTTTGCCAAATGACCACCACTATTCGTCAAGATGACATCATTGAAAGCGTCGCTGATGCATTGCAGTTTATCTCCTACTATCACCCGAAAGATTTTATTGACGCTGTTCACGAAGCTTACAAACGAGAAGAAAGCGAAGCCGCAAAAGATGCAATGGCTCAGATATTGATCAACTCTCGTATGTGTGCCCAAGGTCGTCGTCCTATTTGCCAAGATACCGGTATCGTTACCGTTTTCGTGAACGTAGGTATGGATTGTAAAATCGAAGCGGATATGTCGATGGATGACATCATCAATGAAGGCGTTCGACGCGCTTATAAACATCCAGACAACATTCTCCGAGCTTCTATTTTGTCTGACCCAGATGGTGCTCGTAAAAATACCGGCGATAACACACCAGCTGTTATTCATTACAAATTAGTTTTGGGGAATACAGTTGATATCCACGTCGCAGCGAAAGGCGGTGGTTCAGAAGCTAAATCTAAATTTGCCATGCTTAACCCTTCTGACTCTGTCGTTGACTGGGTGCTGAAAGTGGTCCCTCAAATGGGAGCAGGTTGGTGTCCTCCCGGTATGTTGGGAATTGGTCTTGGCGGAACGGCTGAGAAAGCCATGTTGATGGCGAAAGAATCTTTGTTGGACCCGATTGATATTCAGGATCTGCAAGAGCGTGGAGCAAACAATCGTGCTGAAGAGTTGCGTCTTGAGCTGTTTGATAAGGTGAACGCTTTAGGCATTGGTGCCCAGGGTTTAGGTGGCTTGACGACTGTGCTTGATGTCAAAATAAATGAATATCCGAGTCATGCAGCCAATAAAGCGATTGCGATCATTCCAAACTGTGCGGCGACACGTCACGCGCATTTCATTCTGGATGGTTCGGGTCCATCTTTGCAAACACCTCCTAACGTCGACGATTGGCCTGAAGTTAGCTGGGAAATTGGGGATAGCGTACGCAGGGTTAACCTTGACGAAGTGAAGAAGGAAGACCTTCTTGACTGGATTCCAGGTGAGACGGTATTGCTTTCCGGTAAGTTGTTAACCGGTCGTGATGCCGCTCACAAACGCCTAGTGGATATGATCAATAATGGCGAAGAAATGCCGGTTGATTTCACTGATCGATTTATTTATTACGTTGGCCCTGTTGATCCTGTTCGTGATGAAATTGTCGGGCCTGCTGGTCCAACGACGGCAACGCGGATGGATAAATTTACGCGTACCGTACTCGAAAAGACTGGTCTTATTGGTATGGTCGGTAAAGCGGAGCGCGGTCCAACAGGCATTGAAGCTATTCGCGATAATAAGGCTGTTTACCTGATGGCTGTTGGCGGCGCTGCTTACTTGGTTTCTAAAGCGATCGTAAAATCTAAAGTTCTTGCGTTTGCAGACCTGGGAATGGAAGCGATTTACGAGTTTGAAGTGAAGGATATGCCGGTTACTGTCGCGGTGGATACCAATGGTTCGGCTGTGCATGAAACTGGCCCTAAAATTTGGAAGGCTAAGATTGAAGAGCGAGTGATAACCGTTAAGTAATTTTTATTCGCTATAATTTAATGTAACAACCTTACTGATTAGTGCTTATTCATAAACGGGATCGCGGTAGACATCAGTTTGGGATGGGCGCTAAAGAGCGCCCATCCAGAAGACTGACTCTACAGCGGAAAATAAAGCAGTCATTTTTTCGCTACTACATGTAGTTGTTTGCAATAAGAAAATGCTGGTATGCAGTGTAAAGCTAAGGTTTTTTATTTTCCCTTGTGACGAGCTATTTCTGGATGGGCACTAACTATCTCCCTCGCTAAGGGAATCAATATTGAGGATGATGTTATGAGTGATTTATCTGCGGGATCATGTGAACCATGCCGCATTGGTGCGCCTTTGTTGAGTGACGATGAGCTAGCAACTTTGAGCTCTCAAATTCCCGAATGGAAAATTATTGAGATTGAAGACGTCAAACAAGTTACACGTCAGTTCGGCTTTAAGAATTTTGTTGAGGCGATCGCTTTTGCCAATAAGGTAGGCGAAATTGCTGAGCAGGAAGGGCATCACCCTGCAATTTTAGTGGAGTGGGGCAGTACGTCAGTAACTTGGTGGACGCATAAAATTAAAGGCCTGCATAATAATGACATTATCATGGCTGCTAAAACAGACGTTTTATTTTCGGAGTAGGTAGCCTATGGGGACGGTCGTTCCTTTCAAAAAGAAAACGCCTGCTGAAAAACATAAGGGTAAGACTTTGTGTCGGCACGGTTATCATAAATGGAAAGTGAAAACTGAAAAACAGTTTGATGTGAAGCAAGGAAAGCTGGTGACTGTTTCTGAATGCACTCGTTGCGGAAAAAGTAAAACCGAATTGCGATGATTGGCGTCAACCAACTTCGTTATACGCGACTTCCGGTTTTGTCGATATTAAGGTGAGGAGGCCGTCGGCGCTGCTCTCGAGCCATGGCGCGTTCTTTAGCAAGTCTGAGTACGTCTTCTTTTCCCGCGTCAGAGAGTTTCGTCCAATCACAAATCTCCTCCATTGAGCGATTGCAGCCAAGGCATATGTCGTCGTTGTCGAGGCAACAATTACGAACACAGGGTGATTTGATCATCGTTCTAACCTCAAGCAGGTTTAGTAACGCGGTGTTACGTTTTCTTGCTGCCAATAAATATTCTAAAAGCGAGGCTGGCATGATCGCAGAAATGTCTAAAACATTCGAACTCTTTATCGCTAAGTATACCGCGATCGGTTTTTGTCGCAAAAATATAGCCGAGGTGTTTTCCCATTGCTAAAATGGGGGTAATCATTAGATTATGTTTCACAAACTCCGCGTCCTCATAGGTTCTAAGCCGTTCATCTCGCTCACTCCAGCAGGGTTGTTTTTCGGCCAAAACTCTGGAGAGTGAAGTGTCCGGGCGAGATAATAAGCGAATCGCTGCGTGTGCGATTTTTTCGCTTTCATCACCTATGTGTTGTTTTAGTACGAGTTCTCGGTTTTGTCCTTTGAATAATAATATAAATGACTGGTTGCAGTCGGTTGCTCCATGAATGCTTTCTAGCATAGTGGTGAGAAAGTGGTTGAGGTCGAGTTCTTCATTCAGTAAATGTGTCAGTTGCCTGAGTAGTCGACTTTGTTTTTCGACGCGAGATTCGTTGTCGTAGGGCTGCTTGTTAAAAATGCCGATGACATTTCTGGCGGCGTGTTTTTTGTCTGGCTTGGTTTCGGTTACTTTATTTTGATTGTTAAGTCCCATATCCCTTAGGCCTCGTTCCGCATGCTTCACGTTCTCTAGTAGCCATGCGCGGGTATCGTCCATTGGTAAGCCTATAAAGGCACTAACCGCGCGGACTTGGCGGTTCATCTCGGTTCCTTCCCAAGAATGTTTGGCGCAATCGGCAATGCCAAAGCCATGTAATATGCAAGCATTTTTTTGATCACGAAATGATTTGTTATTCAGGGTGTCGTGAAGCAGGGGGCTGAGGTTCCATTCTGTTATGAGAGAGTCGGTCAGAGATTTCAAACTGAAGCCTAACAAGTCGTTTTCTACTTTTTTATAGGCTTCTGGATCGTCAGATAAATTTTCAAGTTGATCGCTATGCTCATAAGGAAAGCACCAAAACATTAACTGTCCCAAGCGGTGTAATAGGGCTGCGATGTAGATGTTTTCGGTATCGGCTAAGCCAACTTTTTGGGCAAGTCGTTGTGCTTGAATTGCCGCGTGGTAGGCGCAGGCCATTTCGTTTTTGACGTGGCTCATCATATTCGATGCAATGGTCGACTCCATCATCGAAACGGTCAACGCTAGGTTACGTACTTTTGCAAAGCCAAGGATAACGATAGCGTAACTAACGGTATCCATTTTCCTGCCTGTTGGGTTGTAATAGACGCTATTGACCAATCGCAGTATGCGTGTGGTCATTGCGGAGTCTTGAAGGATGACTCTGGCGAGGTCATTTGCGCTGCTCTCTTTTTCACACGATATTGCAGCCATTCGCCTAGCCGTTTGGGCAAATGTTGGGATTTCTTCCTTTCCTAAACGCGATAACCATTGTTGAAGTCGAGCAGTATTCATTGATTACCCATGCTAAATGTTAAATGCAGCGGTGTGAAAGTGATTGGTCTGAAATTGAATTGTCGTAGTGTCCAGACTTCTCTATCGATTATAAAGTCGACACGGCTATAAGGGGAGTGCCTTCTAAGACGGTTTTCTTATGTCAGGTGAGGGCTTATCGCAAAAAGTGTGATCTGCGTCACAAAAAACGTCTAATGGTTGAAATCGGCGCCACTCGATGTAACTTCGTTATATGCTTTCGCGTAATTCGCTAAGGCGGGATTATTGTGTGATGGAGCTTGTACATCATTGCGTCAAATATTCGTGATGGTGAACAGCTGAACTCGCCGTTTTTAAATGGATAATATCCAGGGGTAGGATTGAAACGTTAGCGGTCAGAATCTGGTTGTGAATAGGTCGTCATGTTAAAGTTGTCTTCTCTCTATTTTGCTATGACGATATTCTTCCATTAGTGTTTAATGGTAAACATTCGATATCCCTTAAGATGAGCGTATGAATACATTAGTGAAGTCAGCTCCAACAATTGTAATGCTGCATGGCTGGGCCGCGCATAAAGAATTTTTTGCTGATCTAGTTAAAGAATTGCCTCCTCAATACTCCGTTGTCGCTCCAGATTTACCGGGGCATGGAGAAAACGTGGCTGACAGCAATAGCCGTTCTATCCATGATATAGCGCTTTGGTTAAAGGCTTTTCTCGAAAAGGAAGAGATTCAACAGCCTGTATTATTGGGGTGGTCAATGGGAGCAATGGTTGCCTTAGAATATGTAAACGTTTTTGGCGAGCAGATGTGTAAGGGCTTAGTGCTCTTAGATATGACGCCTCGAATTTTGAATGATGACGATTGGAATCTTGGGTTGTTGGGTGGTTTGGACGCAAAGAAAAATCAAAAGTCTTTTGATTTTATTGCTGGGAATTGGGCTGGGTATTGTAAAGGTATGCTACCTCTTATGTTTGCTTCTGGTTCTCCACTACCTGAGCAATCAAAATGGGTGCTTGAAGAAATGCTCAAGAGTGATCCCGAAACGATGGCTCATTATTGGAATTCGCTTACTGAGCAAGATTACCGTCAGTTGTTGCCGAATATCACTATTCCCAGTTTGGTGGTCTCCGGAGGTAAGAGCGCTCTTTATTCGTTAGAAACGGCAAAATACTTTTCCGACAATATGAAAAATTCGAAATTAGTGGTTTGTGAAAATTCCGGGCATGCATTACTTCTGGAAGAGCCAGAAACAGTAGCTCAATGTCTAGATGAATACATGGGCTTACTAGCGGAATTGTAGTAATGAACCCTAGATGCTACAAGCCCACGAAGTACTCTTACCTTTCTCTTTAGAGGCCATTACCGTTTTTATTGTAGGGAATTCCTTTTTACTAATTTTTATCGGTCTCAGGCCTTAAAAATATTATTTTTGATATCGGATGAAAACCAATATTGGGTTTCATCCGATACAGCCGGGTTTAAGCTGTTATTGCTAATTAGTGCCTGTCCAGAAATGGCTCGTTGCGAGAACGAATTTAAAATGTCAGTTTTGCATCACAAGATATAGGCGTTTGGTTATTCCAAACAACTATATCTTGTGGTGTGAAAATGGCGTTTTAAATTCGATCGCAGCAGAGCCCTATTTCCGGATGGGCACTAATTAGTGTTCTTACAGGGAGGGAATAAAACCAAAGCTCCACCATCACACAGAAGTTTACCGCTCTCATCCATACAGGTTGTTCGCAAATTGATTAGGCCGCTTTTCTGGCGGATTTGTGTTACTTCAACTTTAGCAGTCAAAGTAACTTCAATTGGAGCCTCAGCAATATAGTCGGATGTTTGTTTCATATACATCGTTCCAGGTCCTGGTAATTTTGTTCCCAGCATGTCGGAATACATTGCGGCGATAAGGGGTTCAGGAACGCTATTGATGAGCGCAGGATCCACGTCAGCAAGCTCGCAGTAACCATTTATATCGTCCTGAGTATATTTACGATGTATTTCAATATGATCGCCAACTTTTAACATGGTAGTACGCCTGAATAAGAAACGGTGGATTCGCTTTCACACGTCACGACTTGGTCAGCTTGACGGCGCATTACGCCCTTAATCTCATACTCATCTTTCTTTTGGGTTGGTATAGCGATTAATTGGATTTCCATCGTCTCTCCTGTATAGGTAGGGGCAGGGAATTTTAAGTATTGCGAAAGTTGTACAGATTGAGGGAAGTGACGTTGTATTTGTCCCCATATTACTGCGTAAAGCAGCATGCCATGTGAAACTGTACGCCCAAACTTTGCTTTGGCTGAAAAATCTGGGTCGACATGTATCGGGTTATTATCTCCACTGATCTCAGCAAAGCGATCATACTCCTCTTGTGTAAAAATTCGCTCGGCACAAATCGTATAGGTGCCCCCATCTTTTTCAATCGACATAACTTTTCCTGATGTTGTTGAACTCATGATTCTTTACTTCTTTCTTTATTTACTTGCGATTTTACGCAGTTCGTTCTTTTTGACTTTTCCTGCCGCCGTTCGGGGAAAGTCATCCATAACGGTAAATTGCTTGGGCGTTTTGTATGGGGCTAAATGCTTTCGTGAAAAATCATGTAGAGCTTTGACGTCAAGTGTATAACCTTCCCTTACATGTAAAAATGCGCAGCCCACTTCGCCCCATTTTTGATCGGGAATTCCGATGACGACAGCTTCAAGTATTTCGGGGTGTTGTTCTAGTGCCGATTCAACTTCGGCAGGGTAAACATTTTCTCCTCCGGAGATGTACATATCTTTAATGCGGTCGACAATGTAGTAGTAGCCATCTTCGTCACGCTTAGCGACATCCCCTGTGTGCATCCAGCCGTCTTGATCAAAGGCTTTTTCTGTTGCTTCTGGATTGCCCCAATAACCGGGAGTAATATTGCCGCCGGATAATAATAATTCCCCTGCTTCGTTTGCGGGTAAATCTTCGCCTTGCTCGTTAACAATGCGGGCTTTAGTCAATAATTTTGGAGTGCCTATCGAACCGATTTTTTTAGCCGCGTGGGCGTTGTCCATTAAAAATGTCATCGGTCCTGTTTCGGTCATGCCGAAGCCATTGCAAATGGTGACCCCGCGATCGGAAAATTCTTTTAAAATATATTCTTGGATCGGGGCGCCACCGCATCCCAGCGAGCGTACTGCGGAAAAGCTCAGTGTTTTGAATTTAGGGTGCTCGTGAATTGCACGGTAGATGGCGGGTACAGCGAAAAATATGCTGAGCTTGTTTTGCGCTATTAAATCGATAAGTGAATCAGCTTCAAATTTTGGCAATACATAAACTTTACCGCCGCTAATTAATGTGGGTAATGAATAAAGGTTAATGCCAGCAGTATGAAATAGCGGTAGAAAATTGGCGGTGGAATCCTGGGATGTAAGATCAATGGCTTGAACGGTATTAATATAATTCGCCAAAGCCATGCCAAAGCTCTGAATTACAGCCTTAGGTTTTCCTGTAGTACCCGATGTGTATAAAAGATACCAAATATGGTCAACGCCTCTCGTGAGGGCGTTATATTCGGCTGACGCAGAATCGCGAGCATTATCGTAGCTTTCAGCGGACTTGTTGGAAGTGGCTTCGTGGGTTTTATTGTTTAACGGAATTATTGATAGCTTGGGACAGATATTTGCGAGTTCATGGGCAAGTTTTGAGTTGAACTCGTCATAAAAAAGTGTTCTTACTTGGCTATCATCAACGATAACTTTTGTTTCTGAGGCTGTTTGGCGCCAATTTAGCGGAATCAATATCGCGCCGGATTTTCCACAGGCGAACAGCAGTTCAAAAAACGCATTACAATTTAAACAGAGAATGGCAACCGTGTCTTGATTGTTGATGTCTAAGTTTTCGAGTACGTTAGCAGCTTGATTAGCGCGTATATTTAATTCTTTATATGAAAGTTGTTCTCCGCTTTGGCAATCTTCAAGCGCAATACTGTCTGGAGAGGTTATTGCACGTTGACCAATGAAATCGTAAACAGGAAAGTGAGCCTGTAAAAGATCAGTCGTAGGGTCTGATTTGTTTTGCATCCTTATTTCCTGCTGTAAGTGTTAATTGGTGAGATTGGTGTGTCGAATAGCGATTGGTTGTTGCAGTTTATAATCGGGTTAAACGCATCAAAATTGACTCAAAAACTTTTTCATTCCAATTTTTGCTTCTGGAGTTTTGGCGAGCCTAATAAATTCGATAAGTTCATTGTCGAGAGCATTCTGGCAGTGTGATAAAAACGCTTCATTCTGTATTCCGAGTTTTGTTGCTTGAACAGATGTGCGAACCTTTGTTTGTAATGTCGTGACCCAGAGCGTCACTTGATCATCAAGGTTTTCTTTAGGCGTAACGGAATTAGCCAGTCCCCAGCGTAAAGCAGTATCGGCATTGATGTGGCTATTGAGAAACTGAACTTCTTTTGCGCGGCTTTGACCAATTCGATCTGGCAACATGGCCACCCAGCCGCCGTCCGGAGCAAAGCCGACATCGACGTAATAAGGCGCAATAAAAGCAGAGTCAGCTATTACGACTAGGTCACTTGCCAATACAAGGCCAAAGGAGCCACCTGTTACAGGCCCTTGTACGCGGGCAATAATTGGGGTAGCTAAGCGCAGCATTTGCATGATGGCTTGGTTCAATAGCCCAACAATACTTCGCGAATAGTTTTCAATATCGTCGATATTTTCATAGAAGGCTTTGATATCGCCTCCGGTTGAAAAACTGCGGCCTTCAGCTTGTATGACAATAGCACTTAAATCTTTTCGTCTGGATACATCACTCAAACAGCGATTGAGCTGTTCAAGTAAGGGAAGCGTTAAGCTGTTGTGCTTCGCTCCATTTCGCAAAACGATAGTGGCAACATCATCACTCAGTTCGAGTGTTACGTAATCATCGGTATTGATGCCGCTGCCATTGTTTTGCGTGCTCATTTAAGACGCATTCCATATTCAATCATTTCAAATACAGCATCGACGACTTGCTCAGATGGTGTTTCTTGATCGAGGATGCCATAGCGATAACCCATAAATTCGCCCATTCCCATCAATGCCCACGAACAGACCTCGGTATCAAGCTTCTTGATTTCGCCTTCTGCGCATGCCTCGTTAAGACGATGGGTGTAGGCGTGAGAAAACTGCAAGTAGTACTGCTCGTAGGCTTCTGGGTCAATAAACATTGCTTCATGAACAATGAGGTAAAAGTTATTATCTTTACGTACATAGTCGATAAAAGCTTTGAGGCCTAAACGTTCTTTTTCTAAGCGAGTTGCGCCGCTGGACGCTGCTTCGGTCAGTATATGACGTATGGTTTTACTGTAATTGGTTACTAGAGCTCGCAATATCTCTTCTTTAGAATCGAAGTAAATGTAAAACGTGCCTTGGCCGACACCCGCAGCAGTGGTGATACTACTGATGGATGCGTCAGAAAAACCCTTGCCGCCGATTTCTCTTTCTGCGGCCTCAAGAATTTTGTTTCGTGTGGCTTCACCACGTTTGGTTTTTGGGTATTTTGCGCTGCCAGACATAAAATCAGCTCTGTATATGTAGGTTTTACGGGGTTCAAAAGACCTGGATAATGCGCAGTGCGCTTTTGAAGGCTGTATTCCGACTGTTACTCTCGTCGTTGAATGAAATTCTAGCATTTATTGCTTCTTCAGCCCCCAATTATTACTGCAGAATTCTATAGCCAATTTCAATTTAATTAGATGCCGCAAGGGCTTGAGCCCCACAATCATTACTGTCTGCTATGTGTCCTGTTTCCGGCAGAAAAAAGCTGCCGACAAATAGACTGGCGCTTGCCACTGTGATGAGGCTAAACGACCACTCGTAGCCACCGCTAATATCCACGAGCCAGCCAAAACACCAAAGTATTACGGTCGATATCAGGTAGCTAATTGAGTAAAAAATACTGAATATGATGGTGATCCGCTTCCCCGTCATATTGGGTAGCTCTTGAGGAAGAGTGATTAGCGCAGCATAGGGAATGAAAATACATATCCCCAGCAGCATCGCACAGATATTTTGTATGGATGTATTTCCGGAAAAGCATAGGCCATATGAAGATATGACCAATACAAGGCCAGACCAGCGAATGGGCGGAAGACGAAGGGGAAAACCCCGACTAATCAACATTCCGATTATGGTTCCCACAACGCCAAAGCCGATCACGTATTTTGTTTGAGATATCCCTGCTTGGGTGTAGAAGGTAAATACACAAATAAAGATCGATAGTAGGCCGGAAAAGGTAATGGCATATATCCAGTTGAATGAGTCTTTCAACCCTTCGGTGTAGCTGTAACCTGCAGTGCTATCTTGGTTCTGCATGGGTTCATCACTAGCCATTTTAAAGTCCACGAATAGAAACAGAACAGCCAACAAGAGGCTGGCAATAGAGAAAGCCGTTAGAGCGTTTTTCCAGTCGCCGAATAGTGCACTAATATCGGAAAACCAAAACAGAATAACGCCAGCGCCAAGGTTAAAGGCAACCGCGTTGAGCCCGTTGATGAGGGGGCGTTCCTTCGCTGAAAACCAGCGAACAACAATAGGATTGAAGTAAACAATCATTAAAGCTCCGCCTAGACCCATGGCAAATCGACTGAGGAGAAGGAGGTCGTAATGGGGGGCGTGAGGAGTGAAAAAGCCAAAACAGATCAAAAGTGCCGAGATGAAAAAGGCAAAACGTAAACTGATCTTGCTTGCAAGCCAGGCAGCTATGAAGGTTCCAACGATCTTGGCGAGCGTAACGGCCCCGCTGATCATGCTTGCCGAGGCCATGCCCTCGACATTCATTGTCTTCATAATCTGGGGCATGCTTGCTGCACCGCCGACCCATGCCATTGCAAAAAGGACGTAGCTAAGAAACGCTACGGCTTCAACGTAGAATCTGCTTTTGATCATGATGCGCCTCTTCTTCGTAATGTGTATATTACAGTACGTGACGACCGGTTCATGTGTCAACTGTGATTATTGCATGCATATGCAGGGATAGTGACTATTTACTTATATAAGGCGCGGAAAGAATGCAGTGGCGTAAGTTTTAGGCGTAGCAGGTTACGCGGGGGCCAGCTTTATGGGGGTTGATGCGAAGAATAGCCGTTCAACAGGTGTTGCCAGCTTTGCTCATTCCAATGGAAATTATCTAAGCGACCTTGCTCTTTCTTAAAGGAGCGGAGCAGCCTATCCAAGTTGTTTTGTTTCCATTGGCCAGTGTTAGCGCGAATTTCGCCTTGGTCAAAATCAATAAGTGAGGCCTGATTATCCTCATCCAATAAAATATTGTGGGCATTAAGATCGTGATGATAGATGTTGTGATCATGAAAACGACGCACGGTAAACCCGATGGACCGTAGTTCATATTCTTTGAGAGAGCGTTTTGTCAGGATATAGACAAGATCGCTTGCGCCGATTATTTTGCTGGATATGATGTCGCTCACGCAAAAGCAGGGAAGGACTTTTTTGACCCGTATTGCTACCGGCTTCGGAGCCGGCAAATTCAAAGAGTGAAGCTCTGAAAGCAGTTCGAATTCGCGGTAGGCCCGGCTATTTCTGAAGCCTGTGTAGAGGTACTGATCGTTGAGGAATTTACCGATTAAGCCACCGCGATAATAATGGCGAAGAACCAGCTCTGTTTCCTCTAATTTGAAAAACCAAGTCGTGCCACGGCCTTGAGCGTGGCCGGTAATCGCGTTTTGCTTGCGCCAATAAGCTTCAGAAAAAAGCTCTGTGCTAGGGACTTTAAAAAAAGCAGTGTCGTAACGAATGATTGAAGAACCAATATCACTGGTCATCACGTTGGATTTGGCTACAATGGCGTCTTTTTTAGCGAACATGCGGGCATTCTGGAGATAAGTGCATGTCGGGTCAAACGCTTTTGCTTAACTCAGAACCGAAAAACATTTGTATATTACGCCTCTCCGCAATCGGAGATGTGTGTCACGCCGTGTCTATGGTGCAGTCGATTCAGCGGCAATGGCCCAAAGTGAAGATCACATGGGTAATTGGGAAGCTGGAAGCCCTTTTTCTGGCAACCCTGCCGGATATAGAATTTATAGTTTTTGATAAGCGTAAAGGCTTCTCGGGGTTGCGCGAGCTAAAAAAGACTCTAGCCTGCAGAGATTTTGATGTGCTACTGCACATGCAGGCAGCTCTGAGATCGAGCCTCGTTAGTTGGTGTATTCCAGCCAAAGTAAAACTAGGTTTTGACCGCGCTCGAGCAAAAGAAGGTCAATGGTTGTTTAGCAATGCGCGCATAAAGCCGCAAAAACACCCCCATGTTCTTGAAGGTTTTGCCGCTTTTGGAGAAGCTTTGGGGCTTGAAGTCCAAGCTCCTCACTGGGATATGGGAATCTTAGCGGAAGATGATCGCTGGGCATTGGAGCAAGTTGCATCTAGTGCGCCTTTTGTGGTGATTTCCCCTGCGGCAAGCAAAGCCGAGCGTAATTGGTCTGTTGAGGGATATTCCGCTATCGCCGAATATCTCCACGGGAAAGGCTACGGGATTGTTCTGACTGGCGGTCCTACGGATATGGAACGTGAACTCTCTCAAAGTATTATTCAATCTTGCTCGTTCCCTATTTTGGATATGGTTGGCAAAACAACGCTACAGCAATTATTGGCGGTTATTCGGCAGGCGCATCTCGTTATCGCTCCGGATACCGGCCCTACTCATATGGCCGTGGTTGTCGGTACACCAGTGGTGGGGCTCTATGCCCATAGTAATCCTCGACGTACGGGGCCATATTGCTATCTCGATTACGTGGTTAACGCATATGACGCGATCATCGAAGAGCAAAAGGGAAAGCCATGGCAAGAGCTGCAGTGGGGAGTAAGGGCGAAAGGCGGGGATTTGATGACGCGAATAACCCTAGAAGCTGTGACTGAAAAAGTTGATGCCGTGTTGCGAGATTTTTATTCACACAGTTGATCAGCATTGGTCACTGTTGAGAGTAAGAGCTAAGAGTTAAGAGTTAAGAGTTAAGAGTTAAGAGTTAAGAGTTAAGAGCTGAGGGATATAGAGCCGGGAGCAAGAGGCTATGTATCTGGTGTAACCTTCGTACATTCTTTTCTTTTTCTTGTCTGTCTTTTGTTGCATCTGATGGGCAAAAAAACTAACGGCTATGTTGTGAACAACCGTCCATTAGCGCGGTTAACTTCTGGAACGCTACCTTCGTAGCCCCTTGGTTTTTCTCTAATACCGAATGTGCATTCTTGCCCAAGAGTTCGGCGGTTTCGCTTTCGTCAAATAGCTGAAATATAGCGTCCTGTAATGCTTCGATGGAATCTTCCGGTAGCTGTAGTAGTCCTTCAGCATTCAGCATCTCAGTGGTAATGTCTCGAAAATTATCCATATTTGTGCCGACGACAATCGGCTTTTTGAAAAGAGCTGGCTCTATAGGGTTATGTCCGCCAGTGTCACCGAAGCTACCCGCCACTGTGCACACGTTGGCTATACGATAAAAATCCAGTAACTCGCCCATTGTATCGATCAGCCATATATCGTGGTTGCGCGTTGGTTGCGTTTTCTCACTGCGTCGAACCGTTGTTAGTCCGAGAGAATCGGCTAGTTCGATGAGGTGTTTTACCCGCTCAGGATGACGCGGTGCGATAATTAGAAGAATATCGGGAATATGTTGCTGCAGCTTTTTAAAACAGGCCAAAACCAAGGCCTCTTCATCCGAATGTGTACTTCCCACAACCCATATTTTTCGCTGTAAGCTGATGATGCGGAGTTTGGCGTTGGGAGATCGTTCGTTGTTGGGGGCCGTTATGTCGTATTTGATATTACCCATTGTTTGTAATGATTTTGCTCGGGCGCCGAGAGCAGAAAATCGTTCTCGATCTTCATCAGACTGGGTTAATACGACATCTAACTTGTCTAGTGTGGGTTGAATCAGAGACGGAATCTTTTGGTATCGCGGGAAGGAGCGAAGGGAGATTCGCCCATTAATCAGCAAGGTTTTTACCTGTTGTTTGTGGCAGCAATCGATCAAACTTGGCCACAATTCTGTCTCCATTATAACGAGTACTTTAGGTTTTAAGACCGACAAAAATTGGTTGATGCATGCTGGGGCGTCAATGGGTATATAGCAGTGTTGCACGCGTTCGCCAAAGGTTTCAATGACGCGCTCGGACCCGGTAGGTGTGAAGGTGGTGATGGTTAGCTGCGTTTCCGTAAAATTTTCCAGCGTCATATCAATAAAGGGTTTGAGGGCGATAACTTCCCCAACACTGGCAGCGTGAATGATGATTCCGCCAGGCTTTAACCCTTTGATCAGCCCGAGCCGTTCCTTTAAACGTTGACGGTAGGCCTGCTGGTTGAGGGAACGCCATGCAAAACCAATTAATATGAATGGCAAAAATAGCGATGCAACAAATTTATACAGGTTTAATGCAGTCATGAGCGAGGTATGAATACGTGTAAATACAGCTGTTATTCCGATTGAAAAAGCGAGTTAATGGCGCAAATTCAACAAATAGAACCCTTAGAACACAAGATGGTAGCACCTTCTCCCATTGCGTCGGGCGAAGGCGCTCCCGCTTTAGGATAAAGCGACAAAAAAACCAGCAGCTGATTTGGTAAAAGCGGCGGAGACAATAAAGCCAAAGCAAAGCACAGCCGCAGCAAAAGCGAACATTCGCACCTTTTTTGAGCGTTTAGGTTTGAGTGCAATGACACCTAAAACAATGTAGGCGACTAAACCAAAGATTTTAGCTAAGAGCCAAGGGTGCTCTCCGGGTTGAAGCCCAAGGCTTATTGCCATGGTAAGGCCACTAACCAATAACACCGTATCGATGACATGCGGTAGGATCTTGGAGAGCTTAGCTTGCAAGAGCGGTGACTCCTTCATCATCCAAATCCCCCGAAGTACAAAACTAAATAAAGACAAGGCTACGAAGGTTAAGTGGATATGTTTAATAAACATCATGTCGATTCTCGAAGGTTCTTTGGTTAATGTAAATTTGACTGGCTAATGCACCTGCAATTAGCGCCATTTAACATTTTTAACGTATTGTTAGCAAAGCGAAACCGACCATGCGTTCGTTATCGATGGTTGGTCAGATCAAGGGCGCGTATGTTATCACGTTAAGGTGTGGATCATATTACATGCTAAAATTGGACACAGGCAGTGTCAGAGGGCCGCTTTCGCGACTTCTGGTGTCGTTATTTTTGTTCTAAATATGTGTTTAATAGCGATAGACACTCCGATTGAAAAACTCGACTCCGGTCGATTTGCTCGGGCTCAACGTGTGTCGCCCTAAATTCCAATTAGCCCTCAATTTTGTTCGTGGAGTAAATCCCATTTCCTCATTCGTATTTAATCGACATTTTCAAGACAATTTGCCAGCAGACCCAGTGGAGACGAATAATGTGCGTCAAGTCGAAAAGGCGTGTTTCTCCTACGTTGACCCTAAACGTGTTTCGGCGCCTCAGCTCATTGCTTATTCACAAGAACTAGCCGAGGAACTGGGGCTTAGCCAGTCCTACTGTGAGTCTGATGAATTTGTTCAAGTCGTATCGGGAAACGCAAAACGCACAGATATGAAACCTTACGCTATGTGTTATGGCGGGCATCAATTTGGGAATTGGGCGGGACAGCTAGGTGATGGCAGAGCCATTAATTTAGGTGAGGTTCGGGACCAGAATCAAAATTTACAAACTGTTCAGCTAAAAGGCGCTGGCCCAACGCCGTATTCACGTTCTGCAGACGGTTTAGCGGTGCTGCGTTCGTCGATTCGAGAGTTTTTATGCAGCGAAGCAATGCATCACCTTGGTATCCCCACCACGCGAGCGCTCAGTCTTTCGTTGAGTGGGGAGGGCGTTGAGCGGGATATGTTTTATTCCGGTCAACCCGAAATAGAACCCGGTGCTATTGTCGCTAGGGTATCTCCGAGTTTTATCAGGTTTGGTAGTTTTGAAATTTTTTCTGCCCGTAGCGATATAGAAACATTAGATACACTGCTGGCTTACACCATAGAAAATAACTTTCCCGAATTGTACGACCAATATTTAAGTGACAAAAAATCGGCCGTCTTAGCATTTTTGCGAGAGGTCAGCGAGCTCACCTGCGAAATGATTGTGCACTGGATGCGCGTCGGTTTTGTTCACGGAGTTATGAATACAGACAACATGTCTATTTTGGGATTAACCATCGATTACGGCCCTTATGGTTGGTTAGATAATTTTGACCCGACTTGGACGCCCAACACAACGGATTCGCAGCACAAACGTTATCGCTATGAAAACCAGGCTTCAGTCGCCCAGTGGAATTTACTGCAGTTGGCAAATGCGCTGTATCCCCTTGTTGAATCCGCACCTGAGCTTGAAACAATCGTTCGAAACTTCCGAACGAGCTATGAAATGCGCTGGCATGACATGATGAGCCAAAAGTTAGGAATAGAAACCCAGCAAGAACACTACGAATCACAGCATGAATTGTTTACACAGCTTGAACAAATGTTAGTTGGATGTGAGTTTGACATGACCTTGTTTTATCGCTTTTTAACAGATGAGTATCATAGCTACTCCAAACAGGAGGATGCTGCAGCGAAAGAGCGATATTTGAATGAATTGAGTTATAAGGACAAACTAAACGCTCATGAACTAAAAGAGTGGAATGATTGGCTTCAAGAGTACGATCGACATATCTCGTTAACCGACCTATCTTCCTCTCTGCGTTTAGAGATAATGAATAAGAATAATCCAGTTTTTATCCTCCGCAATTTTGTTGCGCAGGAGGCTGTCGAACAAGCGTATCAAGGTGATTATGCTTTGGTTAAACAGCTTCTGGAGGCCGTTTCACATCCCTACAGTGATCACTCCAGCCATGCAAGGTTTGATAAAAAACGACCCGAGTGGGCGATGAATAAAGCGGGCTGCTCAATGCTGTCGTGCAGTTCTTAAGCGGTTGATAGTTCGCAGATGCACTATTTTTAAACTGTTCTTTTGAAAACCTAAAAAACGGTAAATAATGTGACTGTGCAAACACTTTCTGGTTGAACAACTGAGTTAAACTCTTGTCCTATTTAGCCCTCCTTACAAAATTAAAACATCGGCGGGCAAGCGGGTAAATAGAAACAGCAGTCATCCTATTTGCTCATGCCCTGTTGAATGTTTATCCTGACGGTTCTTCCCACTGAAATAGTTGGCCGCAGAGAATTGATCGTTTGATATGTTGATAGTTGGATATATAAATAGCTGGATATATAAATAGTTGGATATTAGGCAATAGTAATTTTGCCACGGTAAATTTGACCATGGCATAAGCAGCCACGAAATTCTTGAGAGAATTAACGATGTATCTTAGACCCTTTTTTATTTTTGCTGTTGTTATCGTACTGGCAAACTGTTCCTTTTTTTCTGAGAGAGAATCTTCTCAGGTTAATAACATGCCTAAAGCGCAAAAAACGCCAGTCGAATTTTTGGAATCCAAGGATAGCCAAACAACTGCTTTTCACTCCAGTAATATTATTTTCATCCGATCATCGCTGGTTGCATCAGCTGTCGAGGCGTCTGTTTTCGACGTATCTAATGGCGTTCCCCGGTTTATTGCGTCGCTGAAAAATAATTCAAAAGTCTCTTATCCGATTATGTCGGGCCGTCATGCCTTCATGGTTCTATCTGAAAACTCAGTGGGTTTTTTACGTTTGGATGCCCGCGGTGGACGAACATATTACAGTCTTGTTAAACCTCGTATGGGCGTTTGGAAGCCGTCGTTCGTTATGGAACCAGTAAAAATGGGTTTACAAATTGTGTCGCCTAAAACCCCTTCGCAACAAGAATCGAACGCATTGAATGACGAAGTACATGCCTTACTGCTTGAAACTGAATGGGTGAAGGACGAGAATGTTCTGGCGCCAATAACCACCGTTGAAGAAAAAATACAGACTCAATATGATGAGGGCTGGAATGTATGGTTGGAGCAGAGTAAAAAAGATCAGGCAAAAAACACGCTAGATGTTGTTGATGGCGTAAAACACAATCCCTATTTGTAGTCATTAAAATGCTAATTGTTCATCGCTATACCTTCATTTCGCTTGTTTTCCTTTCTTTTGTATTGGCTTGTGGGGGGAATATTGCTTGGGCCAGTAACACCGCTGAGGATTCAGCTAAATACGCTCGAGTAACAGAAAATGGTAATGGCGCAGTAGCGTCTGTTAATCCTTTAGCAACCCAAGCCGGGATTAACGCCTTCAATAAGGGCGGTAACGCCATCGATGCCGCGCTAGCCGTAGCGTTTACATTGGGCGTAGTTGATAGCCATAACTCAGGCATCGGCGGCGGTTGTTTTATTGTGATTCGGCAAGCGGATGGAACAATACTCGCGATTGACGGGCGCGAGATGGCGCCAGGGTTGGCGACTCGAGATATGTTTTTACGTGACGGGAAAGTAGAGCGTAGCCTCAGTAAGACAGGAGCTTTAGCCATCGGAATTCCAGGTTCTGTTGCGGCATTATATTTTGCGCAAAAAAATGGCGGCAAATTGCCCTTTGCCGATACGATTTTACCCGCGGCAGATATTGCAGAAAATGGTTTTGCCGTTGATGGTGTATTTGCCAAACGTTTGGCGCGCAGCATGAAAGCCGTCAGTCAGTTCTCGGCAACATCAAAGATCTTCACACATAAAAACGGTTCCCCGATTGCGGAAGGTGAGTTACTCATACAAAAAGATTTGGCTCGCACCTACCGAAAGCTCGCGAAGCTCGGGCCAGATTATTTCTATTCCGGTGAATTTCCTAAACAAGTTGAGGGCTGGATGAAAGCCAACAAAGGCTTGGTCAGCGCGAAAGACTTTGCCAACTATCAGCTTGAGTTACGTTCGCCAGTGGAAACGGTGTTTCAACAGTACCGAATTATTGGGTTCCCGCCCCCCAGCTCTGGTGGTATCCATGTCGCGCAAATTTTGAACATTCTCGAGAGTTTTGATTTAAGGTCGGTTTCGGAGATAGATCGTTATCACTTGATTATCGAAGCGATGAAACTGGCATTTGCCGATAGAGCGCATTGGCTAGGCGATTCAGATTTCGCCAAAGTGCCCAAAGGGCTTATCGATAAAAAATACGCGAAAATGTTAGCGAGTAAAATTTCCTTAGAAAAGGCTGGAGAAGTAGAAAAATACCATTTGCCGCCGAAGCTCGAAACGGAGCTGTTCGGAAAGCACACCACGCATATCTCCACGGCAGATAAACAAGGGAACTGGGTCGCCATTACCACAACGCTGAATACGAGTTTTGGCAGCAAGGTGGTGATTCCCGGTACAGGGGTGTTGATGAATAACCAGATGGATGATTTCTCGGCTCAGCCAGGCGTACCGAATGCCTTTGGTTTGGTGGGCTCTGAGGCCAATCGTGTACAAGCGAGGAAGCGACCCCTATCCAGTATGAGCCCTACACTTGTCTTAGAAGATGGCCAGCCCATATTAACGGTTGGTGCTGCTGGCGGCCCGACGATAATTTCTCAGGTTGTTCAAACCTTGCTGAATAAGCTAGTACTCGAAAAGCCATTAGAAGAAGCGATGAGTGCCGTGCGGGTTCACCAGCAGTGGCGACCGGATACCGTTTATTATGATCCGTATGCGTCGGACTCTTTAGTGGATGGTCTAGTAAAAAAAGGTCATAAGCTAAAAGTGTGGCCACCATTTGGCGCAACACAGGCAATCGCTTTAGAAAAGGGCGAGTTTGTTGCCGTTACAGAACCTCGATTGGTCAACGGAAAGCGATAAGAGGCTGGTGTCAGTTTAGGGTTCTGGAGATCTAAGTACGTTAAGTTTTACTCGTAGTTCAGCGCTTCGAAAGAGTTTCTCAATATAGCGCTGCCCTTAAGCCAGAAGTGTTGGTCCGTGGTTCGAGGCGTGTTAACTGCAGTGGGATAAAATGGCTTGCTTGATGACCTGATAGTCTCGTGAGCGTTTTATCTCCTCAAATAATTGTTCCGCACCAGGATAGCAACGCTTTAAATAGAACAGCCACTGTTTCGCTCGGTTTCCAAGATGCTTCGCGTGATATACCGCTGTCGTCATTTCAAAAAACTCCAACAGTAATTTTGCAATTTCAGACCAGGGTAGCCACTGGTACTCTTTACCTGCCTCAAGCGTTTTAATGGCCAGAGCCAAATCGGGCGTTGAGAGTAAGCCTCGACCTAGCATCACGTCGGTGCACCCTGATCGCTGACGGCAAAGTTTAAAATCTTCAACAGTCCAAATTTCGCCGTTGGCGATAATCGGTGTTGATACTTCATTTCTGATTTCGTTAATAAGCTCCCAGTATGCCGGAGGTTTATAGCCGTCTGCCTTTGAGCGTGCATGTACTACAATTTCAGTTGCACCCGCAGCACTTAGCGCTCTCACGTTTTCTAAATAGCCTTCTCTGCGGTCAAAACCGAGGCGAATTTTTGCGGTAACCGGTATATGTATCGGCACAGACTGCCGAACCTGGGACACAATGTTGTATAGGGTGTCAGGTTCTTTGAGTAAGCAGGCACCGCCGCGATTCTTATTAACGGTTTTGGCTGGGCAACCGAAATTAAGGTCGATGCCGGGCGCACCCATTAAGGCTGCTTTTTTGGCATTGGCGGCAAGCGCTGTGGCATTGCTACCTAACAATTGAATACGCGTGGGGCACAGAGCGGCTTTTATTAATGGCGGCTCCACTTTATCGTTATTTTGATCGCTATTTTCGGCGTGCGGAGTATATGAATTTGAAACGGGTTCTTGTGGCGTAGAGCCAGCCAATGGCGACTGTTGCTGAAGCAGTTCAGGCGAGTATCGCTTAAATACCTTTTCAGGTAATACATGGTTGTTTACACGCACGAATTCAGTAACACAGGTGTCGATTCCACCGACACGGCTTAGCAAGTACCGCATGTGATGGTCGACGACGCCCTCCATTGGGGCTAGGAATATACGCATGGCGCGAGTTTATCACGAGAAGCTGCTATCAGCAGACTGTAAGACGCTTAACCTTGGGTTAAACACGCGTGTTTTAGCTCTGAGCTTCATATTGCCGCTCTCTATTTCAGTGTGGCTTCTACTCCTATTTCTTCTGCTACTTCCTCTATTCGCCGCTATACATTTATTTGCTCGAGTCCTGCGATCCAGGTCTTTACGAGGGCTGTCAGCACATATTGCTTATTATTTTAGATCCATCCATATAAACGACTGTTATCTCGCTGAGTCTATACCCAGTCGTTGTGAATTTAAGGGCGGAGGGTAGATTGTTGATGAATGGCACATTGCTTCAGCAAGGTTTTGATTTAATGCTTTTTGGCATGGGGACTGTGTTTGTCTTTTTAACCTTATTGGTTTGCAGCGTTGTCATCATGTCGGCAGTGGTGACAAGGTTTTTTGCCGAGCTTGAAGTGCCACAAAAGGGTTTGGCTATGACTAACTCGAAGGAATCACCGGTGGCGGTAGACTCGGTTAAATTACGCGTGATCCAAGATGCTATTCATCAGCATCGTAAAAAAAAGCAGTCGTAAAACGAATGGTGGACCTTCATACATGACTGAAAAAACAAAAAGAGTCACAAAAATAGGCGTAACAGAAGTGGTACTTCGGGATGCCCATCAATCCTTATTTGCCACGCGTTTACGTTTAGATGACATGCTTCCCATCGCAGAGAAAATTGACAATATTGGTTATTGGTCGGTAGAGACGTGGGGCGGTGCGACATTTGATTCCTGTATTCGTTATTTGGGGGAAGACCCGTGGGAGCGTATTCGGGAACTCAAAAAGGCAATGCCCAAAACACCCCACCAGATGCTATTTCGCGGACAGAATATTCTCGGTTATCGGCATTATGCAGATGATGTCGTCACGAAATTCGTGGAACGAGCGGCGTTAAACGGTGTTGATATTTTCCGTGTTTTTGATGCGATGAACGACATGCGCAATATACAAACTGCATTGAAAGCCGTAAAAACGATGGGCAAACACGCCCAGGGGACAATCTCCTATACCCTGAGCCCGGTTCACACCCTTGAAAAGTGGGTGGAGCAGGGGAAAACCATAGAGGACATGGGGGCGGATTCCATCGTCATCAAAGATATGGCGGGCTTGCTGAAACCCTACGTAGGATACGAATTGGTTAAGCAACTAAAAGCAGCCTGCGATATCCCGATACACCTGCATTGCCATGCGACCACCGGGCTAGCCCATGCGACGCTGGTTAAATGTATTGAAGCGGGTGTTGATAATGTGGATACAGCCATCTCCTCTATGGCGACGACTTATGGCCACAGTCCCACTGAAACGCTAGTTGCCACATTTGAGGGTGAACCTCGTGATACCGGCCTGGATCTAACAGCACTGCAAGACGTCGCTTTATATTTTCGTGGTGTGCGGAAAAAGTACGCCAAATTTGAAGGCTCCCTTAAAGGCGTTGATACAAGAATTCTCATTGCGCAAGTACCGGGCGGAATGCTCACCAATATGGAAAGCCAATTACGAGAGCAGGGGGCTGAAGATAAGCTTGATGAGGTGCTTGAGGAAATTCCGCGCGTTCGCAAAGATCTCGGCTATCTTCCCTTAGTAACGCCAACTTCTCAGATAGTCGGCACCCAAGCGGTCATTAACGTCATGACGGGTGAGCGTTTCAGTAATATATCAAAAGAGGTTGCTGGTGTATTACGAGGAGAGTACGGAGCCACACCGGCTCCGGTGAACAAAGCACTGCAGGAGCGTGTACTAGAAGACGGCCAGCAAGTGATTACCTGTCGGCCTGCCGACTTACTAAAGCCTGAATTAGAAGCGCTCACACAGTCCCTCAAAGAAGAGGCCGAGGAAAAAGGTATATCACTTACCCAAGGTGAGAACGCAATAGATGACGTTTTGACATACGCTTTATTCCCGCAAATTGGCCTTAAATTTTTGGCGAACCGAGGAAAGCCGAATTTGTTTGAACCTGTTCCTACGGGAAACGAGTCGGAACAAATCCATACAAAAAATGGTGACGAGATTTACACCGTTACGGTCGACAACGAAGTTTTTACGGTGACGGTTGGTAATGGTGGTGATCTCACGGGAATTGTCTCATTAACGTCCAATACCGTCTCTTCGTCTTCCGATTCAAATATCCATCCAAACCCCCATCCATCTCAAAGCTCTGGTGAACCCGTTACCGCACCATTGGCGGGGAATATTTTTCGAGTGCTCGTTTCTCCAGGGGAGGTGGTTAAGGAAGGCGATACCCTTATTGTTCTTGAAGCGATGAAAATGGAAACGCAGATTAGTGCGGCGAATAGCGGGACTGTTGATACTGTAAATATTAAAGAAGGGGATGTTGTGGCGGTAGGGGATATTTTACTCATGATTAGTGCAAATTAATCAGTCAGGGCAATGAAATAAGCATGAACGGTTTTCAATATTTATGGTTTGACTCAGGGTTATACCAAATCCAAATAGGCCAAGTGGCAATGTTGCTGGTTTGCCTGTTGCTATTGTTTTTGGCCATTAAGAGAGGGTTCGAACCATTACTTTTGGTGCCCATCGGCTTTGGTGGTTTATTGGCAAATATTCCTGGCGCGGGTTTGGCAATCTCCGCGGTTGATGCGGCATTGACTAGCGGTGATATTGCGCTTGTCTCGCAGTTAGCAGGCATCGCCGATCTCAGTGCTTGGACAAATACTGATGAGATTTACAAGGCCTTGAACAGCGCTTCAGCAGAGGCGAACATTCAAGCGAAGCTCATCGCGACTGGGGCAGGCTATAGCAGCGGCATGCTATACGATTTTTACACCGTGACCATTGCGAGTGGTGCAGCGCCTCTGATTATTTTCATGGGCGTTGGTGCGATGACGGATTTTGGACCTTTACTCGCCAATCCTCGAACGTTGTTTCTAGGTGCTGCAGCACAATTTGGTATTTTTGCGACGTTGCTCGGTGCGGTTGGATTAACGACTCTTGGTATTATGGAATTCTCGATTGCAGACGCAGCGGCAATTGGCATCATTGGTGGAGCTGACGGCCCAACAGCTATATATGTTGCCAGTAAGCTCGCACCCGATTTGCTCGGTGCTATTGCCGTTGCCGCCTATTCCTATATGGCTCTTGTACCGATGATTCAGCCACCCATCATGCGGGCTCTGACAACGGAAGCCGAGCGCAAAATAGTCATGACCCAGTTACGGGTAGTGGGTAAGCGTGAAAAGATCACTTTTCCATTATTAATGTTGATTCTTGTGGCCTTAGTATTGCCGTCAGCGGCGCCGTTGCTGGGTATGTTCTGTTTTGGAAATTTGATGAGGGAGTGCGGTGTTGTCGCCCGTTTGAGTGATACGGCTCAAAATGGATTGATCAACATTACCACGATATTTTTAGGGCTTTCGGTTGGCTCAAAGCTGGCAGCGGATAAATTTTTGGACCCCAAGACTCTTGGAATATTATTGCTGGGCATTGTGGCCTTTGCGATAGGGACTGCTGCTGGGATTTTAATGGCGAAGATGATGAACTTGGTCAGTCGCCACAAAATAAACCCCTTGATCGGCTCTGCAGGCGTCTCTGCTGTGCCCATGGCGGCAAGAGTTTCCAATAAAATCGGTCTTGAAGCCAATCCTCAAAATTTTCTGCTTATGCATGCAATGGGGCCGAACGTTGCGGGTGTTATTGGCTCTGCCGTGGCAGCGGGGGTGATGATTTCTATTGTCTCAAATATGTAGTTTTGAGCTGTGGGTCATTGCGCGGAGTACCGCGTAGAATTTCGAATCGCCATAAGTCACTAGTACATTAGCGGTCATGTTTTCACGGCGTTCTTTTTTCTTACTGATTGAGCGTGTCGTGACTTAATTCAGGCGAAGTGTACGTTATTTGATGACATTTCTTTCCTTATGCTGGAGGTGTAGAATGCCCGGCTTATTCCAGACCGAATCACCACGGAGATAGTTCATGTTATTTAGACGTACGAAAATCGTAAGTACATTGGGACCTGCGACTGATGAAGAGGGCATACTGGAAAAATTAATTCTAGCGGGCGTAAATGTCGTGAGATTAAATTTCTCTCACGGCTGTGCCGATGATCATAAAAAACGTGCGCAACAAGTGCGAGACGTATCAGCCAAACACGGTAAAGTTGTTGCCGTATTGGGTGATTTACAAGGCCCTAAAATTCGAATCTCCCGTTTTGCCAATGGCCCGATAGAGTTGGTAGTCGGCGATAAGTTTGACCTTGATGCAAGCCTGGCCGTAGAAGCCGGTAACCAGAAAGAAGTCGGTATTGACTACAAGGAGCTACCCAATGATGTTGAGCCGGGTGATGCACTGTTACTGGATGACGGTCGAGTCGTTTTAATTGTTGAATCTATCGTAGGCACTCGAATACACACCACGGTTAAAGTGGCTGGCCCGCTCTCGAATAACAAGGGAATTAATCGCCAGGGTGGTGGGCTAACAGCTCCTGCGCTAACGGATAAAGACAAACAAGACATTAAAACAGCGGTAGAAATCGGAGTCGATTACCTAGCCGTATCCTTTCCCCGCAATGCCGAAGATATGGACCTGGCTCGTGGCTTGGTGAAAGAAGCTGGCGGCAGCTGTTACATGGTTGCCAAAATAGAACGCGCTGAAGCCGTTATGGACCATGCCGTTTTGGATAATATTATTCTGGCCTCAGATGTCGTGATGGTTGCTCGTGGCGATCTGGGTGTTGAAATTGGTGATGCAGAATTAATCGGAGTGCAAAAACACATTATCTCTCGGGCGCGTTCATTAAACCGTTGTGTCATTACAGCGACACAAATGATGGACTCCATGATTGAAAGCCCTCTACCGACCCGAGCGGAAGTGTTTGATGTGGCGAACGCCGTATTGGATGGTACCGATGCCGTGATGTTGTCAGCCGAAACCGCAGCGGGTAAATTCCCCGTCGAGACTGTTGAAGCGATGGTGAGAGTTATCTTGGGCGCAGAGAAACAGCCTCAGATGGAAGTTGTTGCTCGTTCTAAAGGGGTTTCCGCTATCGATGAGTCGATAGCTTTGGCGACCATGTATACCGCCAATAATTTGGACGGCGTGACCGCGATAGCGGCATTGACCGAATCGGGCGCAACGCCATTATTAATGTCACGTTGCGCAACGCGCTTGCCGATCTTTGCATTTTCCCACGATGAAAAAACCCTGCGTCGTGCGGCATTGTTCCGTGGAGTTCAAACGGTCTTATTTGATAATCGCGCCTTTCCTTACTCCGAGACGAATCAGCAAGCAATCGCGATATTACTTGAACAAAAAATTGTTGAAGACGGTGATTTGGTTATTTTGTCAAAAGGTGATGCCAATCAGCATGGGGGTACAAATACGATAAAAATACTTCAAGTGGGTCAGTACATCGTTTAAACGGTAGTTTAAGTTTTATCTCACTAGGCTTGTGTTATGTGTCTGGGTCGTCGTTAGGCTGGTTTTTCTAAGCCTAAGGCGGCCAGTATTTTTGTTTCAAGTAGAGTGATGTCTACGGGTTTTACTACATAGTCGCTTATACCTTGCTGAACAGCTTGCTTAATGCGCGGAGCGTCAGTGACTGCAGTCACCATAATGAAGTGCGCGCCGCGTAACGTATTCGATGCTTTTGCCTTATTGTGTACATCTATGCCGCTCAGCTCCGGCATGTCCCAATCGCATAAAATAATATGAAAAGGGCTTTTAGCGCGTTTAATTTTGTCGAAAGCCTCCATCCCATCTTTGGCTATCTCTATTTGCTTAATACCCATATCGACGGCAAGATCCATAAGCAACTGGGCGGAATCTTTGTCATCTTCAGCGATGAGTATCCGAGCTTGGGCAAATGACTTGGGTTTGGCGAGTTTAGCGGCCTCTTTGCCTGTAAGGCTGGCTACACTAACCGGGGTGACTGTTTGCTCTGCAGAGGCGGCTTTACTAGGCTTTGTTGGCGCTCCAGATGATGACGCGAGTTTTTGAATGGCTCCGTCGAGCAATTTTAGAGCTTCCATGTTTTCTGCGCGAACAGCTTTCTCAATGCCGCTGTCTTCAAGAGCTTTACGCAGCCAAGCACGACGTTTTGAAAGCGTCGTGACGACAATTTTGAGTTCAGAAGGATTGAGCATAAGGCCAAAAAAAGCTTATCTGTTTTTGGGTTTGGGCTCTCTTGATTGTAGTCGAGATTGCATTAAATCGATGGTTTTTTGCATGAAAGCGTAATAGTCGTCGGTAAGGGAGCGCGTGGGGTCTCGTCTCTCTTTCGATTTCCTGCGTTTACGGGGAGTCAGATCAAAAGGATGATCTTCGCCAGCGTCTTCGGCCAATCGCCTGTCGTCTTGACGCCGACGATTCATAAATACGAGTCTTTTCATATGGCTTCGGGAAACCTAGATTGGGGGTGCTGACATTTGTGGGGCAGACCAAAGCGTGAAGTGTTTTGGCACGAGAATAAGTAAAAAAACCACAACTGCGTCAAAAATTGTAACATGATAGATTAAAAACCCACCATAATTTAACGTTATAGATATGTAAGAATCTATTCAAAGAGGATGAAATAGGTGTCAATGCAAGAAACAATAACCCACAAACTAACCGCAGAGTTTACCCCGCATTATCTGGATGTTGAAGATGAGAGCCATGGCCACAATGTCGCAGAAGGAGCTGAGAGCCACTTTAAAGTTGTGCTGGCCTCGCCTGTCTTTGCGGGAATGAGAGCTGTTAAACGGCACCAGCAGGTATACGGAGTCTTGAGTGAAGAGCTTGCGGGCAGTGTCCACGCTTTGGCTCTACACCTATATACACCCGAAGAGTGGGATGACAAAGGCATCGCGCCGAAATCCCCAGCGTGTTTAGGTGGTAGTAAAAACGATAAATAGTCTCAATGCGAGATGTAATAACATACTTTTGGTGTGGGTACTGTTGGCAGTGTGAGGTCCTTACATTACAATCGCGGCCCCAATAGTATGTTGTACTCGGTTTATAGGTCTTATGAGCAACTCTGATTCAATCGTAATTTGTGCCCTTTATAAATTTGTCACTTTGGAGGACTTTGAGGATATACGCGATCCCCTGCAGGAATTTTGTATCGCAAATGACATCAAAGGAACGCTCTTATTGGCGAAAGAGGGTATTAACGGCACGGTATCCGGGCCACGCCACAGTATTAATGCTTTATTGAATTACCTTCGCAGCGATGATCGCTTGGCCGATTTAGAGGGCAAAGAATCCTATGACGGCGCACAACCGTTTTATCGAATGAAGGTAAAGCTGAAAAAAGAAATTGTGACCATGGGAGTCGAAGGCATCGATCCCAAACAGATCGTAGGCACCTATGTTGAGCCAAAAGATTGGAACGATCTTATATCCGATCCCGATGTTGTGCTGGTCGATACGCGTAACGATTATGAATACGATATCGGTACGTTTGAGAACGCAATTAACCCTCATACTGAGACCTTCCGTGAGTTTCCGGCCTACGTTACAGAGAACCTAGATCCGAAAAAAAATAAAAAAGTCGCCATGTTTTGCACCGGAGGTATTCGCTGTGAAAAATCCACGGCTTACCTAAAGGAACACGGTTTTGACGAGGTTTATCACCTCAAAGGCGGCATCTTGAAATATCTCGAAGACATTCCAAAGGAAAATAGCCTTTGGAAAGGAGAGTGCTTCGTCTTTGATAACCGTGTTGCCGTGAATCACGATTTGGAAAAAGGTCAGTACGACCAATGTCACGGTTGTCGTTACCCTATTACTGAAGAAGAGAAAAAATCCGAACACTATGTTGAAGGCGTAGTTTGCCCGCGTTGTTTCGATAAGCAGACCCCAGAGCAGCGAGAACGATTTGCTGAGCGTCAAAAACAAATCCAATTGTCCAAATTACGTAATGAAATGCATATTGGTGCTTCTCCCCCTCAGCGCCAGTTAAAGCCTAAGTAGAGTTTCAATCCCTTACTTGCAGTCTAAGCTGGCTGTGATGCGAGACAACCTATTTGTAATGCGGTAAACGAAACGCCACAAAAATATCTCTAAGACGATAGCTAGTACTGTTTTTTTAAAGTGATCGTATTAGTCATTCAAGCGTTTAGATTATTGCCTGTTGCAAACAGACCGGTTGGTCTGTTAGTGTGGCTAACACTTAACCAATGAGTCGAAAACGAATTGTCCCCACCTAGAGATCCAGAATCCACACGCCGCCACCTTCTAGAAGTGTCAGCTGAGGAAATGCGCTTCAAAGGTTATAAAGCTGCAAGCTTGGCCGATATTCTGAACAAGGCGAAAGTCTCTAAAGGCGCGCTCTACCACCATTTTGCGAACAAGCAAGAGCTGGGTTACGCCGTTTTCGATGAGATCTTTGTTCGTGAATTTCTCGCGGACTGGGACGTACCCATGTCCAATACTGATCCCATTGATGCCGTATGCCAGTGGATTACTGAAATGTCGGAGCAAGCGACAAGAGAAAAGCTCCAGCAAGGCTGTCCAGTATGCAATATCGCAACAGAGATGGTGAGTTTGGACGAAGGGTTTCGGGATAGAACGCAGATAATGTTCGATACATTGCGATCGCGGATAGCGGTAATGCTCTCAACAGCCAAACTCAATGGTCAAGTGAAACAAGTGGTCGTGCCGGAATCCGTTTCGTCCTTTATCGTCGCCACGGTACAAGGCGCCATGATGCAGGGTAAATATGGGCGAGACTTAGAAACGTTTAAGGCAATACTTCGGTGTTTAGCCGACTATTTGACGACATTAAAAACCTAAGTTTGGTCGGTTAGTCGAACGCTCTACAATAAAGTTACGGATAAAGTTTTCAATGAATAAAAGGGTATAGCCGTTCCATTCGGCGCACCCATTTTTTTGGCATCTAAACATACCGAATGGTCGGTTTAAATCTCTTTTTCTATTATCAAAAGCAGGATATCAATGATGTACAACGAAACAGGTAGAGACAGCAAAATTACCGCGTATACCAATTTTCTCATTCGTTGGCGCTGGGCGGTGATCTTGGGCTCCATTTTAGCAAGCTTTGGATTAATCGCTGGGGCTTCCAATTTTGGTTTTGATAATGATTACCGCGTGTTTTTCTCAGATGATAATCCTCATTTGAAGGCTTTTGAGCAACAGCAAAAGACGTATACCAAAAACGATAATATCCTTTTTACCATTACGCCCTATGACGGAGTCGTTTTTTCAGCGGAAACGCTTAACGTAGTGGAAGAAGTAACGCGTGAAGCCTGGCTATTTCCCTTCGCGCTACGCGTTGACTCCGTAACGAATTTTCAATACACCGTAGCCAATGGCGATGACTTAGAAGTGGCGCCACTGGTTGAGAATGCCCTCGACTTTAATGCGACTCAATTAGCTGAAGCCAAGAAAGTTGCCTTAAAAGAGCCGTTTATTGTTGGGCAGATACTCAATGAAGATGCATCGGTTACCGCGGTTAATATTACCTTCCATATGCCGCAACTCGAGATGGACGAAGCCTCGAAAATCGTAACCGCAGCCAGAGAACTCAAGCAGCAGATCGAAGCGGATTATCCCGTTAAAGTACATATGTCAGGCGTTGTCATGCTTTCTAATGCCTTCTTTGAGTCATCGATGGATGATTTCGCTTCATTAATTCCCATAATGTATCTCGTCATTATCTTGATTATGAGTGTCTTGCTACGTTCAATCGGAGCAACCATAGCAGCGGTTTTGGTCATCTTTCTATCGATGCTTGCGGGTGTCGGTGCGGGATTCTGGTTTGGGATAAAGTTAACGGCGCCCTCAATGGCCGCAACAACAATTATCATGACCCTGGCCGTTGCCGATTCCATTCATATTTTGACCAGCCTATTTGCCGGAATGCGTAAGGGAATGTCGCGGCACGAGGCCATTCATTACAGCCTAAGGTTGAATATGGGTCCAGTATTTTTAACCTCACTAACAACGGCAATTGGTTTCCTCTCAATGAATAGCAGTGATGCCCCTCCGTTCCATGATTTGGGGAATATTACGGCCATGGGCGTGGTCTGGGCGTTCGTTCTATCCGTGACCTTATTACCGGCCTTAATTGCTGTGATTCCCGTTAAAGCACGTCAAAGCGAAAGCCGTTTTGGTGTTTGGATGGATGCTTTAGGCGATTTTGTTGTTCGCAAGCGTAAAGTGGTATTTATTGCTGCGGCGATCGTTTCAATGCTCTCCGTCGCATCGATTCCCCTGAACACCTTTGATGATAATTTTGTCGCCTACTTTGATGAAACGGTGCAGTTTCGTGTTGATACGGATTACATCAACGACAACCTCACCGGCACTTACCAAGTTCAGTATTCCCTAAACTCTGGTGAAGATTACGGCGTGAGTGATCCTCTATTTTTGAAAAAGGTTGAAGAGTTTGTTGAGTGGGGGCGGCAACAGCCAGAAGTCACACACGTGAACTCGTTTATCGATAACTTTAAGCGCATTAATAAAAATATGCACGGCGATGACGAAGCCTTCTATCGCCTACCGGAAGATAGAGAATTAAGCGCTCAATTTTTACTGTTGTATGAACTCAATTTGCCAGAAGGGCTAGATCTGAATAATCAGATGGATATTGGTAAAAGTTCGACCCAAATAATCATGACCCTAAAAGACCTTCCTTCAAGTGAAATAGCCGCGCTTTCCGTGCGTGGTGAAACGTGGTTGAAAGAGAATCAAAACCTGCAAACCTATGGTGTAGGCCCGTCAGTAATGTTTGCCTATATCTCCGATACCAATATGAAAAGCATGCTGCTGGGTACCTTGATCGCGATTGTTGTGATATCCATATTGATTACGATGTCATTACGCAATCTGCGTATTGGAGCCTTGAGCCTGGTTCCAAACTTGTTGCCGATAGCTGCTGCTTTTGGAGTTTGGGGTATTGTGGATGGACAGGTGAATGTTGCGGTTTCGATGGTGACAGGAATGGTTCTGGGAATTGTTGTTGATGATACTGTGCACTTTTTGAGTAAGTACCTCCGGGCGCGAAGGGAGGAAAATCTGAGCCGCGAAGATGCCGTTCGCTATGCGTTTTCTTCTGTGGGAGTTGCCATAGTGGTCACGTCTATTATTTTAGTCGCCGGTTTTAGTGTGTTAGCGCAGTCCAGTTTTGGCATGAATTCTGGAATGGCGATACTCACCGCCATCGCCATTGCGATGGCGTTACTGGCGGACTTCTTATTGCTTCCAGTGTTACTAATGACCTTAGATAAAAAACACTACAGAGAGAAATCCGTGGCAGAGAATGCATTAGAAAGTAGCACGGTAAATAATAATCAAACAGATCTTGACGGAAAGGAAGAAAATTATGCGTAAAATTATCAGTGTAGTTGCATTAACAGCGCTAAGTTACTTGAGTCTTTCTACCGCGGCCCTGGCCGCTAACAGTGAAGGTTTGTCGCCAGAAGAGCGCGGTCTTCAAATAGCGAAAGAAATAGATTTGCGGGATAGAGGGTTTGGCGATTCGACCAATCACCTTAAAATGACCTTGAAAGATCGGCACGGGAATCAGCGCCATCGCCTTCTTCGCAATCGAACCAAAGAGCAGGCCGGGGAGGGGGATAAGTCGATTATTATCTTTGATACGCCAAGGGATGTAAAAGGCACGGCGTTTCTATCGCATACCCATAAAGTGGGTTCCGATGATCAGTGGTTATATCTGCCCGCGCTGAAAAAAGTAAAGCGAATCTCATCGAGTAACAAAGCTGGCGCATTTATGAATAGCGAGTTTTCTTACGAAGATATCGCCTCTCAAGAAGTAGAAAAATACACCTACAAATATCTGCGTGAAGATACTGTTGCGGGCGTGAAAGTCTTTGTTAATGAAGCTGACCCTATTGATCCCAAGTCAGGCTATTCAAAATTAGAAGTCTATGTGGATGCGGAACGCTATATTGCACTAAAAATCGATTTCTATAATCGAGGTGGTCGATTGAAAAAAACCTTGGTGATGGATCAATACCGCCAACATAAAGGTAAATATTGGCGTGCCGATATTTGGGTTATGACCAATCATCAGACCGGTAAAGTCACTGCTCTTGAACAGTCAAATTGGACTTTCGATAATAACTTTACGAATAAAGATTTTAATAAAAACAGCCTGTCTCGGATGAAGTAAATACAGTAGTAATGACTGAGTAGCGTTGGCCCAGAAATAGGACGCTACGGCGAAAAAATAAAAACACTCATCTTTTTGTCACACCATGCAGTTGTTTGCAATAGGCAAAAGCTACATGGAATGGCTCAAATCTAAGTGTTTTTATTTCCCCTCGCGACGAGCTATTTCTGGACGGACACTAATCAGCGATATATCTAAGGAGCGGGCTAACCCGCAAATAAATATGAACAGTCGATGTCACCGGTTAATACCGGTATTTTTATCTGTATTGATGATGTTTTCATTTTCAGCCCAAGCAAATGACTTGTCGGGTTATTTCGGTGGCGAAGCCCGGTATTTTTTTAATGAACCTCTATCTTCAGAGCAATCGGAACATAATGCAGCGATTACGGCTAATGTTGAATACTTTCATGATTTTGATGGCGGTGATCAACGTATAGCGGTCACAGGTTTTGCTCGTGTCGATAGTGAAGACAGTGAACGCAGCCACGCGGATCTCAGAGAACTGTATTGGTGGAAAAATTTCGGCGGATTTGAAATTTATGCCGGCATTCGAAAAGTTTTTTGGGGAGTAACCGAATCGATTCACTTGGTTGATGTATTGAATCAAACAGACAACCTCGAAAATATTGATGGCGAAGATAAATTAGGGCAGCCCATGATTGAGTTGGTGACGGCTCAAGATTGGGGAACGGTATCCGCTTATATACTGCCTTATTTTCGTGAACGTCAGTTCCTCGGGAAAGACTCTCGTTTGCGCCCAGGTATTCGTATTCTTGATGATGCGCAATACCAAAGCAGTGACGAAGAACAGCATGTCGATTTTGCACTGCGTTGGTCCCATTATATTGGTATTTGGGATATTGGTTTGTCCCACTTTTCCGGAACAGGGCGGGACCCAATATTTGATGTGGTATTTACCGATAGCGGTGAGCCGGTACTTAGGCCACTTTATCGACAAATTGACCAGGCAGGTTTAGATCTGCAAGCAACGGTAGATGCGTGGCTTTTAAAGCTTGAGGCGATTTCGATATCTGAAAAGAACGGCCCTCAAAATACCGCGTTCGTTGGCGGGCTGGAATACTCATTTTTCACCGTTGGTGGAACCAATGCCGATTTAGGGATAGTTTCTGAATATCAGTTTGATGATCGTACCGGGCCGCGCCAGACGGCATCGCAAAACGATTTGGTTTTGGGGTTTCGTTGGGCATTTAATGATGTAGATGGCTCTGAGATATTGGCGTTGATGAGTCAGGATCTGGATCACAGTAATCGGTTTTTCTCTTTGGAATTCAGTCGCCGATTGAACGATAAATGGAAAGTTGAAGCCGAGGCAAGAGTATTTTCTTCGATTGATAGCGATACGCTTGAATATTCTTTTCGTGAAGACGATTATATTAAAATAGAAATTCGTCGTTATTTTTAATTGACGAGCGGAAAAATAAATCGCCTTCCGGAAAACTATTAGCTAATCATACTTCGTCTTCCGCGTTGCTAACAAGGTATTGGATTGTATGAGTTTAATTTTCGTTAGTATGAAACGCAGAATGCGCGTGAGATATTGTAGGGGATAATGTGATAGATGATGAGAGAAGTGGCTCGTCGAGTGTCCTCCCCGTAGTGCTCTCACTAATCCACTTTAAATTGCGCGACCTGCTCGCGTAACGATTCGGCTAAGCCGACCAGGGTATGGCTGTCTTTCGTACTCGATTCAGAAAGCGACTCGGTATTGGACGTCGACTCAGCAATGCGAACAACACGAACGTTAATGTCTTCTCCTACCTGGGTTTGCTCGTCGGATGCGACGGCTATTTGTGTAACGTTATTGCTGATATCCCCGATAGCATCCGTAATGGCTGCGATGGCCGCGCCAGTATCTTCTGCCTTTTTAACGGTAGTTTCTGAGTTTTCGTGAGCGCTATTCATTGTAGACATGGCTTGATGTGTTGATTCTTGCAAGCGTTGAATAGTCGTTTGAATTTCTTCTGTACTGTCTTGAGTTCGGCTGGCAAGAGTCCGGACTTCGTCAGCGACTACAGCGAACCCTCGCCCCTGTTCGCCTGCGCGAGCGGCTTCGATAGCGGCATTTAACGCGAGCAGGTTAGTTTGTTCTGCGATTCCTCGAATGACATCAAGAATCGACACAATATCGTTAACGTTACTTTCCAAGTCATTAATAGCATTTGTGCTCAACGCGACCTCTGATGCAAGTTTTTGTACGCGCGATATCGAATCGTTTAAATCAGTTTTTGCTGACTGACTTTGAACCTTGGCTTCTGAAGCCGTAAGTGACACATTTTCAGCATTTCTTGCCACTTCTACAGCCGAGGCCACCATCTCATTCATTGATGATGCCACCATCTCTGTTTCCATGCTTTGATCGGACAGTAAGCTGTTTACTTCAATGTTACGTTTATCGATAGACTGTGCGGCTTCACGTACCTGTTCCGAAGCCAGTAATACATTTTTGACAATATTATGGATTTTTTCGACGAACAAATTAAAACTACTGGAGAGCAAGCCGACTTCATCGTTAGATTCTGCATTCAAGCGTACTGTCAGGTCACCGTGTCCGGTACCGATTTCGATTAATTTTTTTGTCACATAATCCAGCGGACGCAATGCTCTTTTCGCCGAAAGCCGAATCACGACAACCATGATTAGAGGGAAGCAAATAGAAACGATAGACCCGATGAGAATTATTTGATGAAGTTTTTTGTTGGCGGCATCTCGCATGAGTATGAGTTGGGTTTCGATGTCATCAATATAAAACCCTGTGCCGATCATCCACTTCCAGTCATCAAGCCAGATTGTAAAACTGAGTTTGGGGAGGGCGGTGCCACCGGCTAATCGAGGCCAGTGGTAAAGAAAGAATCCGTCTCCGTCACGGGCGGCTTCGATTAGGCCCTGGACGGCAAATAAACCGTTAGGATCCTTAACGTGAAGAAAGTTGTCGCCTATTCCTTCAAGGTTATTGCCGAGGGCAATACGGTTACCTTGTTCATCGTAGGAAAAAAGGTAGTTGTTGCCATCGTAGCTCAGCGATTGTAGTTTCTTTTGGAGCTGATCTTGTGCTTCGTCTACGGTCAGGCGTGGGTCGTCCAATATTTCTCGGACGCTGCTCATACCGAGCTCCATGTAGTTTTTGAGTTCAGCTTTTTTTAGGTTAAACAGGTGAGATTCGGCTGATTCGAGCTGGTCTTCCAAGTTGTTTTGGAGTAATAGCCAAAACATGGACATGAGGAAAATGGCCAGTACGATAATGGGCACTAAGGTAATAACAGTAATCTTGGTTTTTATATTCATACAAACATTTAATTTTGAGGTTTTGAGTAACCTATAGGCGAAGCTTGGCTTGTATTCATTAGCTCAAGTATAGGTGCAAATTGTCATATGGCAGCTTTCTTACATAAAAAGCGAGTTTTTGATAACGTGTTTTTGCATGGTTTTTTACCTCTATGCCGGAATTTTGGCGTTTTTATCATTATTTCGATCAATTCGATTCTATAAGTCGGGTTTTTATGCTTAATTGGCTTATGATTAATTATTATTCAATAACCGCGCCAGTTTTAACCTTGAATGTTTGAGGGGCTTTTGGGATCGCCCCAGCCAAAATAGCTTTGTCGTATATTCTGACGTGAAAATATTGGGGTGTAAGAGTTCTCAGAATGAAGCGTTGTTCGAAAGAACACTTTGAATTCGGTAGTTTAGGCCGGGGCAGTATTTGTTATACGAATACCCATATCGACTAGCGCACGTTTTTCCGTGCATTTAATGAGTCAGGCTATCTGCCCGCGTGGCCTGCGTTTTGATCCATCATTAACGTAGGCAAGTGAAGTGTAATTTGTGGTGTTGATTGAGCGTGGATGCTCTAGAGGGTGAGCATGAAATCATAAGACAAGTATTTTCTGGCTAGGGTGGCAGACATTACGCAAAATTTGATAATGACCCGTACCCCGTACCCCGTACCTAAAAGTTCCTACTCCTCCCAAACCCATCGAACAGGCTCGCCAAAATCATCGGTAATGAGTTTTTTGCGGGGAGCTTTACTCGCTTTTGGGGCGGGCTTTTTCTCGCTCTTCCGTGCATCCATTTCTTTGATCGTTTCGGTAAGAGGTGTGCGATCTTTCTTGGGTTCGAAGTTCGTCGATCGGGTGAAGAGGTTAATGTTGTTTTCATTACCACTGGTACCGGTCGGTATATCTTTAACTTCTCCGCCTTCAGATAGAAAATTGTCGATATCACGCGAAATATCATTCCGAGTATCGGACTTTGTTTTCGATCGAGTGATCATGTGACGTTGACTCATGGGCGGATCTTTATAAGGGCTAGTGGAATTAACCTGTAAGTCTAGCGTGATGTGCGGTTTTTCACCATCTATTGACGTCGTTTTAGCTTAGTTTGGCGTTATCTTGGTTAGATTTGGTCTGAAAAGGCAGGAAAATGTAGGGAACGTGACAACTAAGAGCGACCAGTCACTTATATTCTGAGTACTTTAGGGCTTTCCCTTTGACGCGTTCAGCGGGGTACTTTTCCTCATTAATCTCCATTTTTTCAGCTGAGCACTCCAATAGATCTATATTCATTCGTTTAGCCATCAGTAATGTATACATGAATACATCGGCCAGCTCGTAGCTCACTTCCTTACGTTTTTCATCGGTGAGCGTTACGGATTCTTCGGGCGTGAGCCATTGAAAGTGTTCCATCAGTTCAGCGGCTTCAATAGAAATGGACATAGCCAAATTTTTAGGTGATTGGAATTGCTTCCAGTCGCGTGCTGCAGCAAAATCGAGAAGTTTCTTTTGTAGATCTTGCATAGCGATAGCCTCTTTCTGTTCGGACGAACGTAGAGAAATGCGTGAATCGTCCCCCCAGTATCGAGAGGGCGATTCAATAATCGTTTTTAAGAAACGATGTCCAGTAATTCCACTTCAAAAATAAGTGTCGTATTCGGGCCAATTTGACCACCTGCACCGCGCTCGCCATAGGCAAGGTTAGGCGGAACAAATAGACGCCATTTAGTGCCGACAGTCATCAATTGCAACGCTTCAGTCCAACCGGCAATGACACCGTTTACAGGGAACTCAGCTGGTTGGCCACGATCGACAGAACTGTCAAAAACGTCGCCGCTGATTAGAGTGCCGTGGTAGTGAGTTTTTACTGTAGAAGAAGCGGTAGGCTTCTCGCCATCACCAGATTGCATGACTTCATACTGCAAGCCAGATTCTAGAGTGACAATACCGTCACGCTCAGCATTCTCTTTTAGGAACGTATCGCCTTCTGCAGAGAGTATTTTCCCGGCTTCAGCCATTTTAGCTTTAGCTTTAGCTTCGTGAGCTTGGTAAGCCGCTTCGATATCTTTTTCGGCAAGGGGGCTTTCGTTACCTAATAGCGAATCGATAACCGCTTGGGCGACGACTTCAGCGTCTAAGCCTTCGAACTGTTGTTGTGCGAGCTGCATTCCCATTTGTCGGCCGATGCCGTAGCTGACTTTCTGTTCGTCAGTTTCGTAGATTGTTGATGACATGAATGTACCTTGTGTCAGTAGAGTAATAAAAAGGGCAAAATTTTAAGCGAAAGGAGTTTATCACAGCTGATTGATGGGGTCTTAGGGCTTTTCGACGAGTGTAACCGTAATGGCTAACGGGGAGTTATCTGCAGGACTTTCTTCTTATTAAATATTTGCGCTTAAGTCTGTGTTGAGGGTGAACGGTAAGGTTGAACTACGAATTTAAATGCAGTGTAAATCTGTCTCAGCAAGCATAATTCCCGTACCCCGTACCCCGTACCCCGTACCCCGTACCCCGTACCCCGTACCCCGTACCCCGTACCCCGAAATCCCTTATAAATAAGGGCGTAAAAGATCGGCGGGCGTGACTTGCTGAATTTCTAATATCGATGCTTTTTGCTGTCCGAGCACGACATTCTCTAGACACCAGTCTCCGGAAATTTCCGTCGGAGCGTCCAAAGTATCGAAAAAGTCACCAAACTCAGTGTCAGGGAGTAGGATTGAAGCTGCAAATTGTGCACGAGGCTTAACGCTTTCGTGGCCAAGTCTGTTTCGTTCACCCCAACCAATTTGATAATAATTACAATAGCGTGGGTCTTCTGGAACACTTGTAAATGCCAGCTCATAGTCCGCGTCGAAGAAATATTTCATCATCGTGGCTTCAAACAACATTGCCAAGTCTTCAAACTCTGTTGTATAGGCGTAGTCATCACTGGCTCCGTCATCGGCAAAGGCTTCACCCACTTCGCTAGCCGTAATTTCAAGATCTTCGATCGATGGGTCATTCCCTCTGTACATAACGCCAGCAAGAGAAAACATCGTGTTCGAGTTGAGTGGAGTGTCGTCGTTCAGTCGACTTGATACCCAGTTATTTTCTAAGCCCTCAATCGCCTCGATCAACGTCGAATTCGGTGATAGGTTTTGAATGTTTTCGGGTGGAGCAAAATCGTTCGCGTGAGCGAGTTCATGCAGTAGAAGTCTAGCGACCAGCAAGGTGATATCGTCAATTTCGCGTGTGGAATTATCTTCCAGTGATTGATAGCTATAAGCAGCTTGCCCATCGCTAGTGAGGTAACGGTTTAGCTGACGGAATGCTAGAGGATCATCAAAGCCCGCGCGGTAATCTTCTTTGGTGTTAATCGTTTGTTTTTCATTGACGGACAACCACAGGAAAGCTGGGTCGAGATATATGGCGCCAGTTCCCGGGGCGTAATAAGCCGGGCGAATATCGGCGTCGATCACAATAGCGGTCACGCCCTTGAACAATGGCAGCATATCTTGGGGGAATTCGTAGAGCAGTTCCTCAAAGCGTTCGCCCATCCAGCTGTGAGAAACGACGACGCGATCCATTACTTGAGGAATGCCTGGGTCGTTAAACACCATACCAATGAGAGGAAGTGTGCTGAGTTGGCAGTAGTCGGATTCACTCTCTGCGCGTACACACTCAGCAATAGTGCTGCTATAGGAACTGTCGGCTTTATAGACTTGTATGTCTGACAAATCGCCCTGGGTCGTCTCTTTGTTCTCAAGGTCATCGCCACCGCAAGCACTTAAAGCAAGAGCTGTTATGGCTGAGAGTACCAGTCGTGATAATTTGGTGTGCTTCATTAATCCGTAATCCGTGTGCAAATTATTTGGGCGCGACTGATTATTGTATGCTGCTGGAGAGTTAACGAACAGGGCGAAAACTCTCTTTACGAAGATAAAAGCCTAAAAAATGATAAAAATGCGACAAAAGTTTGATTAAGTTTAGTAAAAACAGATGGTTAGGGGGATGTCTTGATAGATTGGGTTATGGGTTTGATGTGGGGTACGGGGTACGGGGTACGGGGTACGGGATACGGGATACGGGTTACGGGTTACGGATGACGGGTTACGGATGACGGGCTACGGATGACGGGCTACGGGATACGGGATACGGGGTTTAAAATTTTGTCAGCATGAATTTAAGTTGATACCTGCACGTAGCTTCAGTGCTTCGGAAGGGTTGCCAATACCATTAAATGCCATGGATGGCATTTGTGAGCCTACAGGATGTACTTGTGGCGTGTATTGGCAACCCTTCCGAAGCGCTGAGGCGGTCTCAGTATTCAGCATTGATACCAGGGCAGACGATCACAGAGAATTTAAGTCCCCCCAAAGGTATTGCATGACAGAAAGCGCAGCCACCGGAGCCGTTTCTGTGCGTAAAACACGATTGCCAAATTTAAGAGGCGTAAAGCCATTGTTCTCAGCGCTCAGAATCTCCTCGTCAGACAAGCCTCCCTCGGGGCCGACCAAAATTACGACGGATTGAGGCGGAGTGTCATTACTTAGGGAGTGCTCACTGCGATGGTGCAGTACAAATTTTAATTCAGAATCAGCTTGGGAAACGAAGGTGTCCAGGTTAAGCGGCTCCGCCAGTTCGGGCAGTTCATTCCGCTGGCATTGCTCACAGGCTCCGATAACAGTTTTTTTCCACCCAGACATTTTTTTACCCAAGCGTTCACCTGACAATTTAATTTCACAGCGGGAAGTGAAAAGAGGGGTGATTTTAGAAACGCCAAGTTCAGTTGCTTTTTGAAGCACCCAATCAAAGCGATCACCTTTGGATATACCAATCGCAAGCTCAATTTGAACTGGGGAACTATTGGGTTTATATTCTTGGCTTAGAATATTGACGAACGCTGTTTTCTTTGTTGTTCGCGTAATCGTTGCCGAATATTGATTACCATCCCCGTTAAATAAAATCAGCTCACGCCCAGTGTCCATTCGCAGAACTTTGACCAAGTGATGGGCGGCTTCCGCTTCTAGTTCAATTTCAGTCTGAGCTTCTAAGGCTTGTGGGGTGTAAATACGGGGAATTCTCATGTGCTTTTAAGCTTACCGTTATTTTATAAAAGGTGGCGTCGAGTATGTTGGTTGGATAAACGCTAGCGTTGTTAAACCGCTCATGCGCAATAAGAAAAGCCGAACGAAAAATAGTTTCGTTCGGCTTTCAATTTACTGTAATGCTTTAACATTCTTACTGGCTACGAACGTTGATTAAGCCCTAAGCCTTCTACCAACTTCTTAGTTGGGTCGACTTGGTTCATCGTATAAAAATGCAATCCGGGCGCGCCGTTGTCCAAAAGAGTTTCACACAACTCACCGACGAGATCTAAACCAAAAGCTGCAATGCTCTCAGTATCATCACCATAGGCTTCTAAGCGTTTGCTCACCCAGCGCGGAATTTCTGCGCCACAACCCGCGCTAAAGCGTGCTAAATTTTTATAATTCGTAATGGGCATAATGCCAGGGTATATGGGCTTATTAATGCCGATGCTTTGGCATTGATCCATAAAATAAAAATAGGCATCCGGATTATAAAAATACTGTGTAATGGCGCTATTAGCACCGGCATCAAATTTTTCTTTTAGAAAACGAAGGTCGTCATCATAAGAAGTCGCCTCAGGATGAACTTCAGGATAAGCCGCAACTTCCAAATGAAACTGATCGCCAAAGTGTTGACGAATAAACGCCACCAATTCGGAAGCGTGCACCATCTGCATTGCGCCACCTACGCCGGATGGCAAGTCACCGCGCAACGCGACAATACGGTCGATACCCTTATCTTTATATTGCTGAAGCAGGGTGATCATCGAATCTTCATCGTCACCACCAAAAGACAAGTGAGGAGCAACAGAAATGCCCTCATCTCTCATGGCTGAAACAATACCCAAAGTATTGTCTCGAGTGGAACCGCCAGCGCCGTATGTTACAGAAAAGAAATCAGGCTCTAGCGCGTTTAATTGTGATCTCACGTTGATCAGTTTTTCCAAGCCGACTTCAGTCTTAGGCGGGAAAAACTCAAAACTCAATCTGAGATTGTCTGTCGTAGTCATAATGTTTCCTTTTGGCGCTTAGGGCTTAGCCCGCAAGCGCCAGGGAATGAATCGTAATGCGTATTTTAAACTTAGTACTTATAAGATTCAGGTTTAAATGGGCCGTCACGTTCAACTTTAATATAAGCCGCTTGATCTTGGGTGAGTTTGGTTAGCACACCACCAAAACCTTCAACCATATCTTTTGCCACTTCTTCATCAAGCTTCTTAGGAAGCACCTTAACGTATAGATTTTCAGTTTTCTTATCTTCTGCCAAATCAGCAAACTTCGCTTCATACAAATAAATTTGCGCCAGAACTTGGTTCGCAAAAGAACCGTCCATAATACGAGAAGGGTGACCCGTTGCGTTGCCTAAGTTTACCAAGCGACCTTCAGATAACAGAATCAAATGATCCGCTTTATTGTCTTTGCTGCGGTGAATCTTGTGAACTTGAGGTTTAATCTCTTCCCATTCCCAAGTCTCGCGCATAAAGGCCGTATCGATTTCGTTATCGAAGTGACCAATGTTACAAACAACAGCAGCATTCTTAAGTGATTGAAGCATCGCGGAATCACATACGTTCATATTGCCCGTTGTTGTGACGATAAGGTCTGTTTTCCCAAGGAGAAGAGTATCGATGTCTTCAACTTTACCCGTATTTTCACCGTTGATATAAGGTGAAACTACTTCGAAGCCATCCATGCAGGCTTGCATCGCACAGATAGGGTCAATTTCAGAAACCTTAACGATCATGCCTTCTTGGCTTAACGAAGCGGCAGAACCTTTACCCACATCACCGTAACCAATAACAAGCGCTTTTTTGCCCGCGAGCAAATGGTCAGTACCGCGTTTAATTGCATCGTTCAAGCTGTGGCGACAGCCGTACTTGTTGTCGTTTTTAGATTTTGTTACAGCATCGTTAACGTTAATCGCCGGTACTTTTAATGAACCTTCTTCGATCATTTCAAGTAAACGGTGAACACCCGTCGTAGTTTCTTCAGAGATGCCGTGAATATCCGCAAGCATTGCTGGGTATTTTTCGTGAACCATGGCAGTCAAATCACCGCCATCATCCAAAATGATGTTCGCGTTCCAAGGCTTACCATTTTCAATAATGCTTTGCTCGATACACCAGTTAAATTCTTCTTCAGTTTCACCTTTCCAAGCAAAAACCGGAACGCCAGCATGGGCAACTGCAGCAGCCGCATGATCTTGAGTTGAGAAAATGTTACACGAAGACCAGCGAACTTCAGCGCCTAATTCAACCAACGTTTCGATGAGAACCGCAGTCTGAATGGTCATGTGAATACAACCCATAATGCGCGCATCGGCAAGAGGTTGAGTGGCCTTATACTTTTGGCGCAACGCCATTAGCGCAGGCATTTCACCTTCAGCAATTTCAATTTCACGACGGCCATAGGCAGCGTCGGCTTCGAAGGTGTCTTGTGTGTCTGCCGCAACTTTAAAATCAGTAAAATCGTTTAAGCCTTTTACAGTGCTCATAGTGTTCTCTCGTTAATATTCGTTAAATTATAGAGCAGCTTTTAGTGCAGCGGCTTTGTCAGTTTTTTCCCAAGTAAAGTCAGCGTGTTCACGGCCAAAATGGCCATAAGCAGCAGTGCTTCGGTATATGGGGCGGAGCAGGTCAAGCATTTCGATAATGCCGCGAGGCCGCAAATCAAAATGTTCTTGTATCAGTTCAGATATTTTTGCATCGCTTACTGTACCTGTGCCGAAAGTGTTCACGGCAATCGATGTTGGTTCAGCAACGCCAATAGCATAAGAAATCTGTATCTCGCAACGATCAGCGAGACCTGCGGCAACAATGTTTTTGGCAACATATCGGCCAGCGTAAGCAGCTGAACGGTCAACTTTGGAAGGGTCTTTACCCGAAAATGCGCCGCCGCCATGGCGAGCCATGCCGCCATATGTATCCACAATGATCTTTCGGCCCGTTAGGCCGCAATCACCAACAGGGCCGCCAATAATAAATTGGCCGGTTGGGTTGATGTGATATTTGGTGTCAGCGTGCAACCACTCGGCAGGTATAGTCGGTTTGATAATCTCTTCAATAACCGCTTCGTGTATTTGGCTTTGTGAAACACCTGGAGCATGTTGGGTTGAAAGTACGATAGCATCCACAGCAACTGGCTTGCCATTCTCGTAGCGCAACGTCACCTGGCTTTTAGCGTCAGGTCGAGACCAGGCATGCGTCCCGTTTTTACGTAGCTCAGCTTGTTTTTCAACAAGACGATGCGAGTAGTAAATTGGCGCAGGCATCAATACTGAAGTTTCGTTCGTCGCGTAACCAAACATAAGGCCTTGGTCGCCCGCGCCCATTTCTTTATCGTTAGCTTCATCAACACCAACAGCAATGTCGGCGGATTGTTTGCCAATTGCATTTAATACCGCACAAGAAGCGCCGTCAAAACCCACGTCGCTAGAGTTGTAGCCGATATCTAAAACAACTTCACGAATCAAGTCTTCTAATTCAATATATGTAGATGTTCTGACTTCGCCTGCAACGATGACCATGCCGGTTTTAACCATTGTCTCAACAGCAACGCGAGCATTTTTGTCGTCAACTATAATCGCATCTAAGATAGCATCCGATATTTGGTCTGCCATTTTATCAGGGTGGCCTTCTGAAACCGATTCAGATGTGAAAAGTGAATATTCAGACATGAGTTATTTCTCCTATATTGTGAAAATTTAATTCGGGAATTGTCCCGCTGTTAATGTTTAATAAATTCGCGTATTTGAATTTGGAAGCCGTTACGCAAAGCAAAATAGCTACTTTGACCTTCTGTTAAACCGCTAGCATTGGCCCAGCGACATAAATCTTCTGGCGCAAAGCCTAGCCATAAATCACCACAGGCATCACGCGTCCAATCTTGATCGTGTTGACATAAGTCACACACAATCATCACACCCTTAGGTTTCAGTGCGGTGGCGACATCTTCAAAGATGTGTTGAGGCGACGGCGTATGATGTAAAACCATGCTAATAATGGCGCAATCAACCGTGTTTTGAATGTCTCGGCAATGCGTTGTGTCGTTATGTACAAAATCAATGTTAGAGAGGTTCAGCGCGTCACAGCGTTTTCTTGATTCAGCGAGCATTTCTTCGCTGTTATCGAGGGCTGTCACCTGGGTAAACTTTTTGGCGAGTACATTTAAGTACTCACCTGTGCCAGGGCCAATTTCTAAAGCAATTTCATAAGCGGGCAGGGCGCTATTTTCTAAAGTCTCGCTCACATGTTTCGCGTACACATCAAAGGCAACAATCAAATCTTGTTGCTGTTTAAACTTCGATGCATTCTCAGAAAAAAAAGTTTTAGAGGTGAGAGAGCGTTGACTGTAAATACTGTCGAGGTTTTCTCTACTGACTTTTGAAATCGATAACTGATCAACACTCTTAAATATTGAAGCCTTGATCGATGCGAGAGGGTCTTCAGTGCTGGTCACCGCGCGGCGGTAAAAAATTGAATTGCCTTCTTTACGTGTTGTCACGAGTTGAGCTTTAGCCAGCACCTTTAAATGGTGGCTCATGCCGGACTGTTTCGCATCGAATAGCTTACAAAGCTCTAATACGCCAAAAGAATCCGTCGACAACGCGCGCAGTACTTCCAGGCGAAGCTCGTCACCGGCTGCTTTTAACAGTTGGGTCAGCTCTGCGGGGTTTGTGGTTCCACCGCTCTCTGTTGGGGTGGCGCTCGGATTTGTGCCGCTCTTGTCAGTCATTTGAGAAGTCTAGCAGTATAATTAAGCTATATCAAAATATTTTGATATAGCTCTTTTGGTGCTGATAGTCCCTCCGGTTTATAACCGCTCAATATGAGGGAAAGCAGCACGTGGCGTGATGTTGAGGAGTGCGCCAACGTGGGGCTTTTGCTGATGCTTTAAAAGTAACGGAATGCGCTAGAGGGGGACAGCTTGAAGAACTTGATAAAAATGCCGAGCTGGTCGCCAGTATTGCCCGATTCCGAGTTTACTCAACACCTGCTTTAGTGGAGAATACGCGCTCTTTTATTCAGAGGTTTTGGTGCATCGCTTGCTCTCAATCAGCAGCGGCCAAAACCTCCCACTACGATTCTGGAGAATACCAATGCCTTCGCGCAGAGATCTAGCCAATGCCATCCGTGCCCTCAGTATGGATGCCGTTCAAAAAGCCAATAGTGGACACCCCGGTGCACCCATGGGTATGGCTGATATTGCCGAGGTATTGTGGAATGACTATTTAAGCCATAACCCGCAAAACCCTAAATGGTCAGACCGAGATCGCTTTGTACTGTCGAACGGTCATGGCTCTATGCTTATCTATTCTCTACTACACCTATCGGGCTATGACTTACCGATGGAAGAACTCAGAAACTTCCGTCAGTTGCACTCAAAAACACCGGGCCACCCAGAATACGGTTATGCACCAGGTGTTGAAACGACTACTGGCCCGCTAGGCCAAGGTATTAGCAACGCTGTCGGCATGGCGATCGCAGAAAAAGTGCTTGCCGCTCAGTTTAACCAGGATGGCCACGAAATCGTTGACCACAACACCTATTGCTTCCTAGGCGATGGCTGCATGATGGAAGGCATCTCGCACGAAGCGAGTTCATTGGCCGGTACTCTAGGCCTTGGCAAGTTAGTCGCCTTTTGGGACGATAACGGCATCTCAATTGATGGCGACGTTAAAGGCTGGTTCACTGACGATACCCCTAAGCGTTTCGAAGCTTACGGCTGGCATGTCATCCCCGTTGTAGACGGCCATGATTCAGAAGCCATTAAAGCCGCGATCGAAGAAGCGCGTGCAGAAACAAGCCGCCCAACCCTAATTTGTACACAAACAGTTATTGGTTTTGGTTCGCCTAATAAAGGTGGCACAGCCAAAACTCACGGTGCTCCACTTGGCGATGATGAAATTGCCGCAACTCGCGAACAATTGAATTGGCCACACGATCCCTTTGAAATCCCTGATGATATCGATGCTGCTTGGGATGCTCGCGAAGCCGGTGCTGCTCGCGAACAAACTTGGACAGACAAGTTTGCAGCCTATAAAACTGCCCACCCAAAATTGGCTGCAGAATACGAGCGTCGCGTCATCAAAGGTGAGCTTCCTGCTGAATTTGAAGCTAAGGCCAATGCTTATATTCAAGAGTGTCAGGAAAAATCAGAAAAAATCGCCAGCCGTAAAGCGTCTCAAAACGCAATCGAAGCTTTTGGTGCTGTAATCCCCGAGTTTATCGGCGGATCAGCCGATTTGGCTGGCTCAAACCTTACCCTGTGGTCAGGCTCTAAAGCGATTACTGCAGAAGACGCGAGCGGCAACTACCTATTCTACGGTGTTCGTGAATTTGCCATGAGCGCCATTATGAACGGTGTTTCATTACACGGTGGCTTCATTAACTACGGTGCAACCTTCCTAATGTTTATGGAATACGCACGTAACGCGGTACGTATGTCCGCATTGATGGGCATTCAAAACATCTTCGTTTACTCCCACGATTCTATTGGCCAGGGTGAAGATGGCCCAACCCATCAACCAATTGAGCAAATCGCTAACTTACGTACTACGCCGAACATGAATACCTGGCGTCCATGCGATGCAACTGAGACCGCCGTAGCGTGGAAATCAGCTGTCGAGCGTCGCGACGGTCCAACGAGCTTAGTCTTCAGTCGTCAGGGTTTACCTCCTCAATCGCGTAATGCCGAGCAAGTGGCAGATATTGCAAAAGGCGCTTACATCCTGAAAGACTCAGTTGGCGAGCCAGACCTTATCTTGATTTCTACCGGTTCAGAAGTTGGCCTAGCAATGGCTTCAGCTGAAGCACTAGCAGAGCAAGGTAAAAACATCCGCGTTGTGTCTATGCCAAGCACTAGCGTATTTGACCAGCAAGATGCTGCTTACAAGCAGTCCGTATTGCCGATCGAAGTCGGTGCGCGTATCGCAATTGAAGCTGCCCACGTAGACTTCTGGTACAAATATGTTGGCTTCGACGGTCGTATCGTTGGCATGTCTACTTTCGGTGAGTCAGCTCCTGGCGCTGTACTATTGGAGCACTTCGGCTTCACAGTCGATAACGTCGTGAGTACAGCTCTAGAGCTTCTAGACTAGTATTCCAAATAGAAAGCAGTAAAAAAAAAGAGAAGGGTTTGCAAACTCCCTTCTCTTTTTTTTGTGTTTTATAATCCAGTCTCCAGTCTCCAGTCTCCAGTCTCCGGTTCCTCCGTTTTTACATCTTCGATCCGTTAGGGTTAGGGCTTTATCATTTAAAAACGCGTAAACCCATCCATGGGCGCTTCGGCATTTCATCCTGAAATGACGATTTTAAATGATAAAGCCCTAACCCTAACTCAGAATGGGGGGAATCGAAGTCTATCCTCGCCTGCCGGTATCCGGTATCCGTTCCCCGTCTCCCGTTGCCAGTTCCCCGTCTCCCGTTGCCAGTTCCCCGTCTCCGGTTGTCTGTTACCCGTCTCCAGTTGTCCGTTACCCGTCTCCGGTTGTCCGTTACCCGTCTCCGGTTGCCAGTTCCCCATCTCCGGTTCCCCGCCCCCAGTTGCCCGTTCCCCGTCTGATGTGGTCAAGCTTTTCC
>JAWSUY010000051.1:0-76038 GCA_033852175.1 Agarilytica sp. | reverse complement strand
GAATGAACGCTTACTCAACAGGCACCGTTGAATGGTATTCAGCACACTCCAGAAGTGAGCCCTTTTGAAGCTGCCGAACATGAGTAGGTAATTTTATAGCCATTAAGAAATTCCATTTTAAAAACTTTTATTTAACACAAAAAAAGCCCGGCTATTGCCGGGCTGAATTGTTAGTTTTTAACATCTAAACTCTAGAATTTGTAGCTACCGCGAACATAAATCAAACGGCCTCTAGGATCATGATGTTTAGGGTCATAACTAAAGTTCGCACCATCTGCAACAAATGGAGGCTCTTCATTAAATACGTTAATCATACCCAAACTTACAGTAGCTTCAGATGAACCGCCTAAACCTAAACGGTATTGATACTGCATTTCAACTGGAGCATACGATTCAATCTGAGAACCGCCATTGTCATAACTAGACACATAGTTCATACGAGTATAAACACTATGACTGTCGTTTTGCCAATGTGCAGAAAGATTGGTCTTATTCTTAGGAATGGATCTCGCGAAATTACCTCGGTTAAATTGACCCGATACATCTGTATCAGAACCATTAATCGGAATTTCATACTTCAAGTAACGAGCCATACCAATCGCTAACCTAAAGTTTCCGCCAAACATATCAGTATTGTAAGAACCTTCAATATCGAGACCTCTAGCTGTGATACTCGCAGCATTGAAATAGTCAGTCGATATTCCACCCAGTTCACTATTGGGATCAGTAGGGTCTTGACGTTCAATGTCTGGACCTGCGGGATCATCCAATAATTTACCTTGAGCATCTTCAATGGTAATTACATCTTCATAATCAACAGCCCAATAATCAGCTCTCACCTCAAAGGTATCGCCAGCATATACAACGCCTAAATTGAAGTTTGTTGCCTGCTCGGCTTCAAGATCCGTTGTACCTGTTGTAGATCGTCGAATAAACAAGGTACCAGTTTTGGGGTCAGGTTCTCCACTACCATCTAGAACAATATTACCGTCTTCGTCAACCAGAACAAGCTCACCTTGAGCGTTAACTTCATAATCTTGAACATTGAACGTACTCACCGTATCAGCATAAAACTGGGACAATGATGGCTCACGAAACGAAGTACTTTGAGAAACACGAATCATCACTTCATCGGTAATGGAAAATAGACCAGCCAATTTATAATCAATACTATTTTCTGTATCGAGGTTCTCGTAACGTAAAGCGCCACTTAAGGTGAACCAATTAGAAATCGGCAATTCCATCTCTGTGAACATTGCTGAAGTTGAACGACTGACATCAACCGCACTAACACCACCTAAGAAAATAAAGTCTGCTCGCGTGTTGTTACCCGTCTCAGGATCTTCAAAAATAGTACTCGCTGCATTTGGATCAACTTTGTAGCTTTCTTGTCGAAGTTGAATACCAACTGCCATACCAGCTGTTCCACCAGGGAGTTCAAATGCATCTCCACTAAGAACGTAGTCAGCAACTAATAAGTCTGTCTCTGTAGAAGAACCAAACTCTGTAGAGAGCCAATCAATTAAAGATGCCGAATTCGCTGTAGGATCGAAAGGATTTATTGTTTCTGTACCACTAACTCCACCATTACCAGCCAAACCAGCATTTAATCGGATAACCGACATTTCTGGCTGAACAATGACATATTCGTTCTGGCTGTAAGCTAGAGATGCATCCCAGTTCCAATTACCAAAGTCGCCGGATAAAGCCGTTTCTACACGAAGGGTAGTGTTATCACGTGGAGCTTCTGGAGATTGTGACGCATCAAGCGTGGGGTTGATACGCCCCAAATAAGTAACATCACTTCCAAATGGATTGTCAGGATGACTAGCAGGTATAACAGGGAATGTTAAGATTGGATACGCAGGAACAGTGTAATTGTCAATAATTCGGTAATCGGAATAAAACGCTTTAACCTTAAGCTCATTATCTCCGAAAGCCGTAGAGAATGCCCCGTATAATTGCTCGCGCTCTTCTTCGTTCACAACGTTGTAATGGAGACCATAACGGAATCCACAGCGTGCGCCATTTGTTCGCGGTAATGTAACACCACCAATGCCATCACAGCCAGGAAAGGCTACGTTGTCGCCGTCAGAGTAAGTACCTGCATAAGCATCACCATCAGGTACGGTTACATCTTCAGACATTACGAAACTCGTACCTAAACTACTATTAGCAGCTTGAACCAGTTCTGGTCGTTCTCGACCATTTAGATTTGTGCGACGAAGAATTGAAGCCGCAAGAACGATATTGGTCTCATCACCTATTGAGAAGCCACCAATGGCACTCAAGTTCATGTCTTTCTGGCTATCTTCCCAAGTCTTTTGGAAGGAGCCGTCGATTTTAAAGCCTTCATACTCTTCTTTTGTTACGAAGTTCACAACACCTGCAACAGCATCAGAGCCGTAAGCAGCTGCAGCACCTTCTTTAAGAACTTCTAAACGATCTAGAGCAATAGCAGGAATGGAAGATGTATCAACAAATACACTACCATCTTGTGCTTTTGCACCACTTATTGTTTGTCGCTTACCGTTAATAAGAACAAGTGTTGATGAAAGGCCTAGTCCTCGTAAGTTTACGTTTGATGTACCTTGGCTATAAAAACTAGTAAAGGTATCAGGTCTGTTTTCAGCACCACTATTCACAGACATCGTGTTCATAATCTCGCCGATGTCGGAGGCGCCTGTATATTGAATATCTTCAGAAGTTACAACCGACACTGGGTTAGCAGCAGCAGTATCAGAACTGGATATGTAACTACCCAGAACCTCAACAACTTCTTCATCTCGTTGTTCGTCGTTTTGTGCAAGTGTACTAGTTGAAATACATGCGGCTGTAATGCACGCAATGGCCATTGATAATTTATTATGTTTTTGCATGGATGCAATCTCCCCTAAAGACTGATCGATAAATAAAGTGAGCTGACCAGCGTCACTGATTTGTACTTTTAAGTGAGTATTTTCAATAAGGATTTTGACAGCATCCCCAATCGAATACCTACCGACCAAGTGATTCGTCTTTATTTCCATAGCAACTTCAAATGGAAATATCAGCGTTATATTGGCCTGTCGTGCAAATTCAGTGAGCGAATGATCGGCCCTCTGCTGGGGTATATCGAAATGAAGTACTTCGTTTAGAGATGATGCATTAGCAAAAGAGACATATAGAAAAACAAACGAAGCCCCAATCGCCAGTGTTAACCACCGAAAAACTTTCTTTACGCTATCCCCAATAGCAAGCAACAAATTGCTTGTGTATAGGTTAGACGACAGCTTTGCTTTTTTCCGCCACTTTTTAAAAAACATTTTAGTTTTTTCGTAAACGAACCCGGTTGGCGCATATTAAAATAGAGATTTGGCGCGTTAATTATTTATTTATCTTTATTTGGAGTTTAAAGACAAAGGCTTGGGGCTACAAGCCATTAACGATTTGGCAGGAAAGATGTCATTTTGAAAAGTAGAAATATAATAAATAGTTATTTTTCATGAATATATGGCCTCTATTTCAACATAAAAAATAGCACCACACACAATTCACAATAATATTTGTAGAGATTTCGGCGCGATAGTCATCAAAAATAACATTTGAATCAACCTACATAGATCTTAACGTTACTTTATTTGAATCCAATCTTTGATGATCGATATGAAAATTTTGTTCTAAGGTGACAAGCAAGCCTTTTACATCGCCCGCTTTGAACATACCCGCAATACGAATTTTTTCTACTTTTTCATCTTCAATTTCAAATTGAACATCGGTATATCGAGTAATTTCAGCTAAGGCTTCTTTGAGAGTTTCTCCTCGAAACACTAAATTTCCATCGCGCCAAGAAAGACTAGCTTCAATTTCGGAAGCATCTATTTTTTTAATTTTTTCTTCTGCATTACCTAGAACTATAATTTCACCTTTTGAAACAGCTAAAGAAGAAGAGGGCAGGCGTTCCTGCGTTGTGTCGTCAAAAGATTCTTTATTACTGTATTCAGCAACGAGAACTTTACCTTCTGTAACAATTAACTCAACTACTTGATCATCAAAAATTTGGACGTTAAAGGCTGTCCCTACAGCTTGAACAACTTTTCCACCGGCAATAACTGATAGAGGACGAGACTTGTCGTGTGCGACATCGATATGAACCTCGCCGTGATCGAGATAAAATAGACGCGCATCATCGCTGTATTTCACTTGAATGCGACTATTCGTATTCAAAACAATTGTGCTTCCGTCCGGTAAATTCACACGAGAATGTTCGCCTACACCCGTATCGTATACGCCATCAATATTTTGATTGATGTGTAAGGCTAAGATCCATTGAGGCGCAACGCTTGGCGCAAATTTCAACACACCAAAAACACCTACGAGCACCATAACGAGAAATGATGCGGCGGCAGCAAAGTAAAAACGAGTATGTAATGGTTTGGAACTTATAGTCGGTACGGGAAATAAACTGGATAACCGTGACAAGACATCCATTGAGTCCCACAAGGAAGCCATCTCAAACAAAACTTCTTGGTGACGATTATCTTGTCCCAACCAGCGTTTTAATTCGTGCTCCTCCATGCTTGAAAGGGAACGATCCAGTCGAGCAATCCAAAGACTCGCCTGATCATAAATTTCTTCTTGGCTTGGTAATTCGTAAACATTGCTCATTGGTTTACTCCACTTCGCCTTTGTTTGATATGGCAGCTTTAGAAAACTGTTTGGCCGAAAGATTACGAGATTTCTTGTACTTACCAGATGTATTCATATCATCCCTTGATGCCATATAATATGTACAACGTTTAACGCCGTTGGCAATATGCTTTTCCACTGTACTCTCACTAATCTGTAACTGTGCTGATATTTCCTTCTGGGAATATCCATACACTTTTTTTAGAACAAAAACTTTTCGACATTGAACAGGTAAATGCCGAACTGATTCACAAAAATGAGCAAACTCCTGATTGGCGGCAACCTTGTCATAAGTGTCATCTCGCCTGGCTTTTTGCTCGGTCCATTCAGCTTCTAAATCTGCATCCATACTTTGTGCTAGTCGAGTCTCTGCTCGCTTTATATGATCAAAAGCTAAATTTCTCGCCGTTTTAAGTAAAAACGACTTTGGGTGACGTATTTCTTCTGGGTTCTCTATCTGACAGACCCTGACATATGTCTCCTGAACGATATCTTCGATTTCTTTGGGCGGCACTATGTGCGATACCGCTCGCGCTAGATTGGATCGAATTGACAGGTATACCTTACTAATATGATCTTTATTATTATTCATACATCGGCCTGAACAGAACTTGTGCTGTCTATTCTGTTGTAGACGATACTGGAGAAAATTTCCCCCCTATGATTATGATTTTTTGTAAAATCATAATCATAGGGGTAATTGAAAGATAAATTGTCTGGTGAAGCTGCCATCGTTTTGCTAACAGCTTTGTAGACGAGGGAAGGGAGGTTTTCCGCAGTGCGGCAATTTATTCAGGTTTGAAACCTAGGTGATTTAAAATTCCATCTAGCTCATCTAAATTGTTGTATTTAAAGACTAACTTTCCCTTACCTTTCGCACTGTGCTGAAGGGCAACAGGAACTCCCACGTGGTCAGCTAAACCCTCTTCTAGGTTTTTAAGATCAGGAGTGCTCTCTGTTTTTTCTAAGTCTCCACCCTTAGCGTCTTCTTGGATCTTGCGAACTAAAGACTCAGCCTGACGTACAGATAGGCCTTTTGAAACGATAGTCCGTGCCGCTTCTCGCTGATCGAGGTCTTCTAAGCTCAGAACACAGCGGGCATGTCCCATCTCAATATCGCCTCGCTCCAATAGTGTTTTAACTTCTGTATTCAAATTAAGGAGACGTAATAGATTGGTAACAGCTGTGCGCGACTTTCCTACTGTTTCAGCAACTTGCTGTTGCGTTAGGTCAAATTCTTCCTGTAATCGCTTAAATGCCAAGGCTTCTTCAATGGGATTTAGATCTTCCCTTTGAATATTCTCAATAAGCGCCATAGCGATAGCCGCTTCATCAGATACTTCACGTATCACAGCCGGAATGGTTTCCAGTTCAGCTAACTGCGTGGCTCGCCACCGTCGTTCACCAGCGATAATTTCGTACTTATTGTCAGATTTCTCGCCTATTGAGCGCACAACGATGGGTTGCATAACCCCTTGAGCTTTAATCGAGGCGGCTAATTCTTCAAGTGCCTCTGGCGACATGTCCCGGCGAGGTTGATATTTACCTCTTTGAAGGAATTCAACGGGAATATGTTTCATCGTGCCATCCTGGCTTTGCGTTTCATCACTTATTTTTAGTGCTTCCGTCGCTGTACGAATAGCTTCGGCACTGGAAAGTCCAGTTGCACCGGGAATAAGAGAGTCTAAGCCTCTTCCGAGACCTTTACGTTTTGCCATGAAATAGCCTTAAATGAATTCGGGTAAAAATCTAGCTCGCAGTGGCTAGAGGAGCAGGGCTGGGAGCATCGTTGCGACGGATAATTTCACCGGCTAATGCAATATAAGCTCGCGCGCCTTTTGACTGTTTATCATAGGAAATGACAGGCATTCCATAACTTGGAGCCTCTGCTAACCTCACATTACGAGGTACGCAAGTGCGATAAACACGATCACCGAAATGCGTCGATAATTGAGCAGAAACATCGCCTGTTAGGCTATTACGAGGATCAAACATTGTCCTCAATATTCCTTCGATTTTTAAGTTCGGATTCAATGATCGCTGAACTTTTGTCACCGTATCAATCAGAGCCGATAAGCCTTCCAAGGCATAATATTCACACTGCATAGGAATAATTACCCCGTCACATGCTGTAAGGGCATTCACTGTAAGCATATTCAAAGATGGGGGGCAGTCGATCAATATATAATCAAACTTATCCTTTACGCTACTTAAAGCATTACGCAAGCGAACTTGCTTGTCTTCCAAAGCCATCATTTCGACTTCGGCAGCTGTAAGATTTATATTTGCCGGCAAAACCAAATAATGGCCTTCTTTCGATCGCTGAAAAACATTCTCACAGCGTGTTAGCCCCATCAACACGTCATATACACTCTTTTCGACTGTATTTTTATCAATACCACTCCCCATGGTAGCGTTACCCTGGGGATCAAGGTCGATAAGAAGAACCTTCCGTTTAGTGGCAGCTAAAGAAGCAGCCAAGTTCACACAAGTCGTGGTCTTACCGACCCCGCCTTTTTGATTTGTGATTGCGTATATTTTTCCCACGTATTTACGACCTAAATATCTAGTAGTTATGCGGCTTTAATCACGAGTAAACAACGTTCACCAATGTTGCCAGGTACTTGAAATGTCGAACAGGCGTCGACCTTATAGCAAGTTTCCAATTCAGACAACTCATCCTGAGGAAAAACACCTTTCATGGCCCAAAACTCGCCCCCCACCGATAGTAAGTGCTTACACCCGGAAATCATGTCATGTATCGACGCAAAGGCTCGACTTACAACAATATCGAATTTTTTTTCTGGCTGAAAAGTCTCAACTCGACGGTTTTCCACACTTACATTTTTTAAACCCAGAGCATGCGCGGTTTGCAATAGGAAGCGCGTTTTTTTACCTGCTGAATCTAACAATGTAAAACGCTTATCTGGGAACACGATAGCTAACGGTATGCCCGGTAACCCTCCACCAGTTCCAACATCGAGGATACTATCAGCTGGAGAGGGTAGTAACTGAGGAACAATAGCCAAACTGTCGAGTAAGTGCTTATCTATCATTTCTCGAGGGTCTCGGATGGCTGATAAATTGTAAGCTTTGTTCCATTTAATAAATAACGCTAAATAGTCCAGTAGACGCTCCTGTGCCTTAGGTTCTAACTCTACTCCGAGTTCTCGACAACCTTTGGTTAGGATTTTAGTAAATTCTGTACGATCAAATTCCACAATAATTACCTTGCTAACTCACCAATACTGATTTAGCTAATTTGCCACGCTTCTTTAACATTATCAGTAATAAACTCAAGGCTGCCGGCGTAACACCTGGAATTCTCGATGCTCGCGCAATACTTGTAGGACGAGCATCCGTTAACTTTTGTTTAAGTTCGTTGGATAACCCTTCGATATTACTGTAATCAAATGTTTCAGGGATTGGTGTATTCTCACTGCGCTTCATTCGATCTATATCTTCTTTCTGTCTATCGATATAACCCGAATATTTAGCTTGAATTTCTACCTGTTCAGCGACTTGAGGAGCTATATCGACTTCGCCTTTAAGGTTTACCAAATCAGAGAAACCCAATTCAGGCCGCTTAAGCAAATCCATTAGAGAGTATTCTCGTGTAAGTGGCGATTTTAGCTTTTCTTCTAGTTTTTTCGATTCATCACTATTCGCTTGTACCCAGCTGGTTTTAAGCCTCTGATTCTCACGCTCTATTGACTCTTTCTTTTCGCTGAATGCTTGCCAACGGGTTTCACTGACGAGGCCTAATTCGTAGCCTTTTTCAGTAAGACGAAGGTCTGCGTTATCTTCTCGAAGTAACAGACGATACTCCGCACGGCTTGTGAACATGCGGTAAGGTTCTTTAGTCCCCAAACTGATCAGATCGTCCACTAAGACTCCGATATAGGCCTGGTCACGCGTTGGACACCACGATTCTTTGCCCTGCGCACGTAAGGCTCCATTGATGCCAGCTAATAGCCCTTGCGCACCAGCTTCTTCGTACCCTGTTGTCCCGTTAATTTGACCTGCGAAGAATAGTCCTTCGATAACTTTTGTTTCTAAACTATGTTTTAAATCACGCGGGTCGAAATAGTCATATTCAATTGCATATCCAGGTCTCACGATATGCGCGTCTTCAAAACCTTTAATCGAACGTACAAACTGTACTTGGATGTCGAAAGGTAAACTGGTGGAGATGCCGTTCGGATATAACTCTTGTGTAGTGAGTCCCTCTGGCTCAATAAAAATTTGGTGACTGTCCTTATCGGCAAAACGGTTCACTTTATCTTCGATAGACGGACAGTAACGAGGTCCAATGCCTTCAATTACGCCTGTAAACATCGGAGAGCGTTCAAAACCTTCACGGATAATATCGTGGGTCTGTGCACTCGTATGGGTTATCCAACAACAGGTTTGTTTAGGATGATCTGAGAGAGAACCCATAAATGACATAACCGGTTCATTTTTATCTCCCCACTGCTCATCTAAACCAGAAAAGTTTACTGAACGGGCATCAATACGTGGCGGGGTGCCTGTTTTTAGTCTAGCTACTCGAAGAGGGAGCTCTCGAAGGCGATCAGCCAAGGCAATGGACGGTGGATCTCCTGCACGGCCTCCTGAGTGGCTTTCAAGACCTATATGGATTTTGCCACCTAAAAAGGTTCCTGCAGTTAAAATAACACTAGGTGCATAAAACTTAACGCCCATCTGTGTAATAACGCCTTCAACCTTTCCGCCGACAACAATTAGATCATCAACAGATTGTTGGAATATCGAAAGATTATTTTGATTTTCGATTAATTCTCTGATTGCTGATTTGTAAAGCACTCTATCTGCTTGTGCTCGGGTAGCCCTTACAGCTGGGCCTTTTCGGCTGTTTAAGACTCTAAATTGTATACCGCCGCTATCTGTGGCTTTAGCCATAGCACCATCAAGTGCATCAATTTCTTTAACAAGGTGGCTTTTGCCGATTCCGCCAATTGCGGGGTTACAGCTCATCTGGCCGAGAGTATCAATATTATGGGTTAACAAGAGGGTTTTACAGCCCATACGCGCTGCAGCTAAGCATGCTTCTGTTCCTGCGTGTCCGCCACCTATAACGATGACGTCGAAACGTGTTGGGTAGTCCATCTTAAAAACCAAGTGCGTACAAGAAAAAGGGCGGCCATTATAGATAGTGTTGTTTAAAAAAAGAACTCTTATTTTTATATAGATTGATTAAATAAATTTTTGAAGAAAACAACGGTTTTATAATTTAAATATCATTAAAAAAATATAAGAAAGTTATGTATATATAGAGATATATTATATTAGTTATTATTATTAAGGGACCATATTTCTGTGGGTAACCCATTATTTTTCTTGTATATCAATGACTTACAGGAATTATAACTTATGTATTTACCCCCCAACTTCTTGATCATATCCGTTAAATTTGCTGTGTATAAAACAGCGACTTATCCACTGTGAAATTGATCTTTGTTTTTTCACCTTTTTAATCAACATAAATTCTAGGGGCTTAAATAAGGCTTATACCCAAAGTTCTCCACACAACTATCGTTGCACAAGTCATTGATGAAGTTTGCTGAGGATATGGTGTGTGTATCCTGTAAATTAATTTTTTTTGTGGGTTTCTTGTGTTTAGAGGGTTAACAACACGTTGTTACTAATGGGGTAGGTTGTAGAATACTTTTGGCAAGTTCAGATACTCCCGTCGATAATATTATTTGCGTAGCTTGTGAATTAGGCTGTTAAAAATAGGAGTGCAGCGTTTTGTAGGAGAATTTGGAATGCTGATGTGTGTTTATGCTGTTTTTTTGGGGGGGGGGAGGCGCTGAAAGGATTACTTCGTAGACTACTTTCCTATACAAAAACTTGAGAAGATTTCACCAAGTAAATCATCTGCAGTAAATGAACCTGTTATCTCTCCTAGGTTATTCTGGGCTATGCGAAGGTCTTCTGCGAGGAGTTCTCCTGCATTCGCTGATAGCTGCTCTTTCCCTGTGAGCAACAAATGGTATGCTTTTTCTATAGCGTTTATATGGCGTCGTCTAGCGCTGAATCCACCCTCTGTTGTACCTTTGTATCCAACGCTGATTTTTAGGTGGTTTTTAAGGGCTTGCAAGCCTTCTCCAGATCGGGCCGATATTGCTATTTCAGAGTAGTCTTTGCTGTTTTCGGATATTTTAAGGTCAGATTCATCGATTTTATTGTAAATTAATGTGAGTTTTTTTCTAAATTTGTCTTTTTGAAAAAAATCAGGCCAATGTGTTTCTGCCTGTAATTGATCGCTATCCGTGCTATCAATCATAAGGAGTATGCGGTCAGCTTCTCCAATCTCAACCCAGGCTCTTTCTATCCCTATTTTTTCAACTTGGTCTGGGTTGTCTCGGAGTCCTGCTGTATCAATGATATGAAGAGGCAGTCCGTCGATGTTAATGTGCTCTCTTAATACATCACGTGTTGTACCTGCTATGTCGGTAACAATGGCGAGGTCTCTGCCAGCCAGTTGATTCAGTAATGTCGATTTTCCAGCGTTTGGTCTACCGGCAATAACAATATTCATACCCTCTCTTAAGAGTACACCTTGCTGAGCTTGCTCTAATGTCGATTTTGTTAAAGTAATAAGAGCATCAAGCATACTTTCAATTTTTCCATCATTGAGAAAGTCTATTTCTTCCTCTGGAAAATCTATCGCAGATTCTACGTAGATACGAAGCTGAGTGACATTGTCGACTATAGTATTTATTTTCTTAGAAAATTCACCTTTTAGTGTATTTATTGCTTGCTGACTTGCTTGTTTAGAACTTGCGTCAATGAGGTCCGCTATGGCTTCTGCTTGTGCTAAATCTAATTTATCGTTAAGAAAGGCTCTTTGTGAAAACTCTCCGGGTTCAGCTAGGCGAGCACCAAGACGTACTGTCTCATTTAAAATAATATCGAGAATGACAGGTCCACCATGGCCCTGTAGTTCTAGTACGTCTTCACCGGTAAAAGAGTTTGGAGCTGGGAAAAAAAGAGAAATACCTTGATCAAGCACTGTATTTTCTGAATAGAAGGAGGAGTAATGCGCGTATCGTATTTTCGGTGTGATTTTGAGGACTTTCGCTGCTATATCACGACTTTTAGGCCCTGATACCCTAATTATCCCGACACCACCCCTACCAGGAGGGGTGATAACGGCACATATGGTATCCGGGTGATAGGGACTCACTAACTGGCTTTTTCGATTTGTTTAGTAATGACATACTGCTGCAAGAATGACAATGCAGTGTTTACAGCCATATATAATGTGAGTGCTGCAGGTAAAAACATGAGAATAAATGTGAAGCCAATTGGCATCAGCTGGAATATTTTTGCCTGCATAGGATCTTGAGGTGGGGGGTTAAGTTTTTGTTGAACATACATAATAGCCCCCATAATTACAGGAAGTACAAAGAAGGGGTCTTGTACGCTTAAATCTTGGATCCAGAAAATAAAAGGAGAATGTCTTAGTTCAACACTTTCCATAATCATCCAGTAAAGCGCCATAAATACAGGCATTTGCATCAACATGGGTAAGCATCCACCTAGAGGGTTAACACCCTCTTTTTTGTAGAGCTTCATTGTTTCTGTTCCCATTTTTTGCCGGTCATCACCGAACCTTTCTTTCAGTTCTTGCATCAGTGGCATAAGCTTTCGCATTTTCGCCATGGATCTATAGCTGATAGCAGAAGGGTAGAAAAAGAAGAGCTTAATTAAAAATGTTAATAGGAGGATAGAGAATCCCCAGTTACCCACTACGCTATGTATTGCATCCATTCCTAAAAATAGTGGTTTAGCTACGAACCACAGAATTCCAAAGTCGATTGTAAGATCGAGCCCTGGAGATACATCTTCCAGGTTTTTCAGTACTTTGGGTCCGGCGTAAAAAGACGACGAGATTGTTTTGGTTTGCCCTGGAGAGACTGAATATTGTGGGGTAGTAAATTGTAATAGGTAATTTTTATTATCTTTGCTGAGGTATATCTTGAAAGTGTTCAGAGTGTTTTGATCTGGGATCCAAGCGCTGACAAAGTAGTGTTGTACTAATGCAACCCAACCGCCTTCGAAATCGAATTCTTGTTTTTCATCTTGAATGTCTTCAAAACTTAACTTCTTAAACTTATCATCTTTCGTAGTAGTCGCGATTCCAAGAAAAGGCTGTAGACGAAACATTCCACCGGCCTCAGGTTTATAGTCATCTCGTTTGATACGGCCGTACATAGCCGCTTTCCAGGTTTTTTCACTGGAATTGTTAATGATGTAGTCGACCTTGATGAGGTAGGAGTCTCTTTCAAAGCTGAAACGTTTCGTAATTTGTGTACCGTCCTGTTGGGTAAAATTTAGATCAATGGAAAGAAGCTGGCTGTTTTCGTCTAGAATATATTCCGTTTTAGCCGACGAATATAATGATCTTTCGGCTATTCCTTTGCTATTACGTGTGTGAGTTCCGTTTGCTCCTATCAGGTCTGACTGAGCAATATATGTATGGCTAGTTGAATTGGCGAGTAATAAAAATGCACTGTTTTCATCTTCTAGGTCGGCAAGATGCTTAGTTAAAGCGACTTGGACAATATCTCCACCCAAGGGATTGATTAGGACATCTAAAGTGTCTGTCTTGATACTAATCAATTTGGTAGAGATAGTGTTCTTCTTGAGGAATACTATTTCCTTTTTCTCTCCAATAGCCGATGGGGTGCTCGGAAGATCATCAAACTCGGAAATCGAAGTCGGATCGGAGTTTCCTATATCTGAGTCCTGAACATGATTGTCAATATTCAAACTTGACTCGTTAGATATTTTAACTGGCACGGTAGAAGCTAATTGCTCCTTCTGAAACTCACCCCAACGAATGAATAAAAGAAAAACCACGACCAGAATGCCGCCGATTAGAGCGTTACGTATCAAATTCATGTAAATCGTAAACCTTGCTTAATAGAGATATTTTAATGTTTGTGTTTTTCAGGCACTGGATCATATCCGCCTGTGTGCCAAGGGTGGCATTTTAGGAGTCGTTTGATTGATAGATATATACCGTTTAATGCACCATGAGTTGAAATAGCCTCTTCAGCGTAAGCTGAACATGTTGGCTCAAATCTACATTTGGGAGCTAAAAAAGGACTGATAAAAAACCGGTAAAAACGTATAGGCAGTAAGCAAAGATAAACTATGCTTTTTTCGGCTTGTCTTCGCTTGGTTTTTGCGATTTTTTTACAGCACGATGCCATAAGCTATCTAGAATCTCACGAATCTGTTCTTTGGTGAGTTTTTCACTCCCTCGGCGGGCCAGAACTATAGCATCTATTGGTGGTAGATTGTGCTGTTTGTAACGGAAACTCTCCCGAATAACACGTTTGGCTTTGTTTCTACCAACGGCTTTTCGAATATTTTTTTTTGCTACGATAACGCCAAGTCGAGGGTGACCTAGTCCATTGTATCGTGCAAGGATGAGGAAATTGGAATGATGAATTTTAAAAGACGGGGAATCAAAAACAGGCGAGAACTCGCTGGAGTTAAGCAGTCTATGCGACTTTTGGTATTCAAATGTCGAATACAAAAGAAACTCGTTCTCCAGCGTTCAGTATAAATCTAGGCCGAAAGGACTTTACGGCCTTTCGCGCGTCGGCGAGCTAACACTTTACGTCCGCCAACTGTTGACATGCGAGCACGAAAACCATGAGAACGCTTACGTTTTAGATTACTTGGTTGGAATGTTCTTTTCACGTCAAATCACCGATCAATACTAGTTGTTAGTCATCAGCGCTTCAAAAGATGAGCTTTAGTCATCTGTTAGTAACGCTGTAAAGGACGCCGGAGTTTATATAAATTACAAAACAAAATCAATCTAAATATCTTTGCCAGTAGAGGGTTTTGTTTTTCTGGGTCTATTCGTGTGGCATATTATGAAGCTTTGTTGTGAAAGAACCTGTTACTACCAAGTTTCTAACATTTTATACACAGGTTTATCCACAGTTTTTCTGGGTTTTTATGTTGAATAGTCATCTGCTTAGCCCTCGTGAACTGGCACTATGTTCCTGGTTTTATAAGGGTTTGTTGCGATTACTGCCAAGATAGATAAAATTTTATACATATGATCTGTGGATAAAATTACACGACAGGAGTATGATTCCAGCACTGTCAAAATGTGGCTGGCACTACTCAGAAACATCCGTCTTTTTATCCATTGAACCATTTAAGCTGCTTAAAGCTTGTTTTATATCGAGGTTATTTCAGTTGTCAAATTCTGTTTGGGACTATTGTGTATCGCACTTGCAGAATGAGTTGCCTGCTCAGCAATTTAATACATGGATCCGCCCTTTAAAAGCTGAAACAGCAAGCGAAACAATACTTCGTTTGATCGCACCGAATCGATTCGTGTTGGATTGGGTTAACGACAAATATAAAAGCAGAATACGTGATTTATTGAATGAAAATGCTGATGTTCAAAATCAAGATGTGGAGCTCGTCGTAGGAAGAAAAGTTGCTGCGTTTGAGTTTCAGAATAATGCCTTTCAGCGTACAGAAGAATCGCCTTCAGCTTCTGCTGCACCTGAAAACACTCAGGTAGCGAGAACTGTTCAAAAAAATGCAATATATGCTGATGGTAGAAAACAGTCAGTATTGCAAACTCCTACAACTCAAGTCAATGCGGCGCCTACGTTTAATAGGCCTGACTCTATGCCGGTTAATAGAGTCGATAAGCGTGATGTTGAGGGCGGTTTAGGACATAAATCAAACCTCAATAAAAACTTTGTTTTCGAAAACTATGTTGTAGGCAAGTCAAATCAACTCGGTCTAGCAGCTGCCACACAGGTTTCTGAAAACCCGGGTGGTTCGTATAACCCTCTGTTTATTTATGGTGGTGTTGGCTTAGGGAAGACGCATTTAATGCATGCTGTAGGAAATGCGTTATGTGAAAACAAACCGGGCGCGAAAGTCGTTTATCTCCATTCTGAGCGATTTGTAGCTGATATGGTTAAGGCGTTGCAGTTAAATGCTATTAATGACTTTAAACGGTACTACAGATCTGTAGATGCTTTGCTTATTGATGATATTCAATTTTTTGCTGGGAAGGAACGATCACAAGAAGAGTTTTTCCATACCTTTAATGCTCTATTAGAGGGGGGCCAACAAATTATAGTAACTTGCGATCGCTACCCCAAAGAGATTGATGGACTAGAAGAGCGTTTAAAATCTCGCTTTGGTTGGGGCCTTACAGTTGCGATAGAGCCGCCGGAGCTAGAAACGAGAGTTGCTATTTTAAAAAGAAAAGCAGATCAAGTTTCTATGGACTTACCTAATGACGCTGCTTTTTTTATAGCTCAAAGAATCCGATCAAATGTAAGAGAGCTTGAAGGAGCGTTGAAACGTGTGATTGCAAACGCTCATTTTTCAGGGCGAGATATATCGGTAGATTTGGTTCGAGAGTCTCTTAAGGATCTTCTTGCCTTACAAGATCGATTGGTAAGTACTGATAATATACAGAGAGTTGTTGCTGAGTATTATAAAATTAAGGTATCTGATCTTCACTCAAAGCGTCGTAGCCGGTCTGTTGCTCGGCCTCGTCAGGTCGCGATGTATCTGGCTAAGGATTTGACGCATCATAGTCTTCCTGAGATAGGAGATGTGTTCGGCGGCCGGGATCATACGACTGTACTGCATGCATGTCGTAAAATTAAAGAGCTATTAGAGTCTGATGCGGATATTAAAGAAGATGTAAAAAATCTTTTGCGTATATTAACTACTTAGACTTAATCTTGGGCCAAAAACTAATATGGGTTCAATATCATAGGCTGTGTTTTCAGCAGTTTTAAACTTTATTTAATACAAATGAGATCTTTCAATGCGATTTACTGTTTCCCGAGAAGCATTATTAAAACCATTACAGCTCGTTGCTGGCGTAGTAGAGCGTCGCCAGACCCTACCTGTTTTGGCTAATGTGTTGCTGGTTTTAGAAAATGGCCAACTTTCATTAACCGGAACTGATTTGGAAGTGGAAATTGTTGGAAGGATACAAATAGACGGTGAGTGTATAGAGGGTGAGATCACCGTCCCGGCCAAGAAATTCTTGGATATCTGCAAGGCTTTGCCTGATGGTTCTGTTATAGAGTTTTCTCAAGATGAGCAAAAAGTTATCGTAAAAAGTGGGCGTAGCCGATTTAGCTTGTCTACATTGCCGGCAAATGATTTCCCTGCGGTTGAAGAGGGCGCGAGAGACTTGTCATTCAATTGTCCTCAGAAGGATATAAAGGAGTTGATTGAGAAAACCGGCTTTGCCATGGCTCAGCAGGATGTTCGCTATTACTTGAACGGTATGCTGTGGGAGATCAGACCTCAACAGATTCGAGTAGTGACGACTGATGGCCATCGTTTGGCAATGTGTACAAAGGACGTCCACGTCGACATTACTGATGTAAGGCAATCGATTCTTCCAAGAAAGGGTGTAATCGAGCTTTCGAGGCTATTAAAGGACAATGATGATGTTGTGGAGATAATCATTGGTGTTAATCATATTAGAGCCGTTACTGATGATTACACTTTTACGTCTAAGCTAGTCGATGGGAAATTTCCCGATTATGAGAGGGTGTTACCTAAAGGCGGTGACAAAATAGTTATTGGGAATCGAGGAGAGCTAAAAAATGCCTTTGCGCGAACTTCAATTTTGTCTAATGAGAAATATCGCGGAGTGAGGTTACTACTGGAAACCGGTAAGCTAACTGTAGTTGCTAATAATCCTGAGCAAGAAGAAGCTGAAGACCAGGTGGAGGTTGATTACATCGGTGAATCTTTAGAAGTTGGGTTTAATGTAAGTTATCTTCAGGATGTGGCCAATGTAATAAGCTCTGAAAACCTTAAATTGACACTTTCTGATTCTAATTCTAGTGCCCTAGTTGAAGACCCTGAAGGCTCAGAAGCTGTATATGTAGTTATGCCAATGCGACTTTAGTTTTATTTAAAAATTGTATGGCCTACATTTCTCATCTTTCTGTAAGTAGCTTTCGAAACCTGGGCTCTATATCTATAGATCCTAGCCCAAAGATAAATATTATCATTGGGGAGAATGGGGCTGGAAAGTCCAGTATTCTTGAGGGGATTAGCATTCTTGCTCATGGTCGTTCTTTTAGAACGCATAAGTTCAGAAGTCTAATAAATAATGACTCAAGAGAGTTTATAGTCAGGGGTTCAGTTGTTCTGGATGATGACCGATCTATACCGGTCGGCCTGAAGAGGGGGAGAAGTGGCCCTTTCGTAATAAAGTTAGATGGGCGAGCTGTTAAAAGCGCTTCTATACTAGCGAAGCAATTACCCCTGCTGGTTATCAATTCAAATTCGTTCCGTTTGTTAGAGGGCGGAGCACAGGAAAGAAGAAGGTTTTTTGATTGGCTAGTGTTTCACGTGAAACATCCGTTCCAGGATACTTGGAATCAGCTGCTGAAATGCTACAAACAGCGAAACATCTTGCTTCGACATGATAAAATATCCTACTCCGAGGTAGAGCCTTGGGATATTGAGATTGCTAGGCTAAGCAATACAGTGAATGATTATAGGATTGAATGCTTCAAAATGTTTGAGCATACTTTCAAGGATATAGTTGATCCGCTTGCTGGAGGGTTGTTTGCATCCATTGAGATGGAATTTAAATCAGGTTGGCGATCGAATACAGATAGCTATCTTGACCAGTTGAAGGCTAGCTTTGTAAAAGACCGTGCTTATGGCTATTCCACTATTGGGTCTCATAAGGCTGATTTTACTGTGAAAATGCGCGGAGCATCGGCGGTAGATATTTTGTCTAGAGGGCAGCAGAAAACAGTAATCTCAGCTCTCTATATCGCTCAGGCAACTGTTCTAAGTGAGGTGGTAGGAAGTCGAGCAATTTTCGCCATTGATGATTTGCCGGCAGAGCTGGATCAACAGAATCAACGTTTAATCGGAAGTTGGTTAACTAAGTTAGGGTCTCAGGTTTTCGTAACGGGGATTGATTCTTTGTGCGCTAAGCAAATTTGGCCTGAAAGCATCGAATTGTCAAAAATGTTTCACGTGAAACATGGTGAAATTCAATAACATTGTAATTAAACAATAAGAGTAATCGTTTCTATGTCAGACGAAGAAAATATCAACTACGATTCTTCCAGTATTAAAGTACTTAAAGGTCTTGATGCTGTTAGAAAGCGGCCAGGCATGTATATCGGAGATACTGATGATGGAACAGGTCTTCATCACATGGTTTTTGAAATTGTTGATAACTCGATCGATGAAGCTTTAGCTGGTCATTGTTCGGAGGTTAGTATCACGATCCACTCTGACGAATCGATTACCGTGAGAGATAATGGTCGTGGTATTCCCACTGAAATGCATGAAGAAGGGGTATCTGCCGCAGAAGTTATTATGACGGTTCTGCATGCTGGGGGTAAGTTTGATGACAATACTTATAAGGTCTCTGGAGGGCTTCATGGTGTTGGTGTTTCTGTTGTTAATGCGCTGTCATCAATGTTGAAACTTACGATTAGGAGGAAAGGGGAGGTGTTTGAGCAGGTATATAAGCACGGCGTACCACAAGCTCCACTTTCTGTTATTGGAGAAACCGAAGAGCAGGGCACAGAGGTTCATTTTGTGCCTTCTCCAGAGACCTTTAATAACATTGAATTTCATTTTGATCTCCTTTCTAAGCGTTTACGAGAACTGAGCTTCCTTAACTCAGGAGTTCGTATTGTTCTTAATGATGAAAAAACTGGAAAACAAGAAGCGTACGAATATGAAGGTGGGTTAAAGGCTTTTGTTGAATATCTTAATCAAAACAAAAACCCCATCAATAAAGTTATGTATTTTAGAAACTCACGTGAAGATGGTGTTGAAGTTGAAGTGGCCCTTCAGTGGAACGACGGTTTTCAAGAAAATATTTATTGTTATACGAATAATATTCCTCAGCGAGATGGTGGTACCCATTTAGCAGGTTTTAGAGGTGCGTTAACACGTGGGCTCAATACATATATTGAAAAAGAAGGCTTAGGAAAAAAGGAAAAAACAGCTACAACTGGCGATGATGCTCGAGAAGGTCTAACGGCAATCGTTTCCGTCAAAGTGCCTGACCCAAAATTTTCCTCTCAAACGAAAGATAAACTGGTCTCGTCTGAAGTCAAAACTGCTGTTGAACAGGAAATGGGAGCCGGTCTTACAGATTTCTTGCTAGAGAACCCTCAGGAAGCCAAAGCTATCGTTATGAAAATGATAGAAGCTTCTAAAGCGCGTGAAGCTGCACGAAAAGCACGTGAAATGACTCGTAGAAAGGGCGCTCTAGATATAGCGGGCCTCCCTGGAAAGCTAGCGGATTGCCAGGAAAAAGATCCAGCGCTATCTGAAATATACTTAGTGGAAGGGGACTCTGCTGGCGGATCAGCTAAGCAGGGGCGAGACCGTAGGACTCAAGCTATATTGCCTCTAAAAGGCAAAATCTTAAATGTTGAAAAAGCACGCTTCGACAAAATGTTATCGAGTGTTGAAGTGGGGACTCTTATTACTGCTTTAGGTTGTGGTATCGGGACTTCAGAATTCAATCCGGATAAATTACGTTACCACAGTATTGTTATCATGACGGATGCGGATGTTGATGGTTCGCACATTCGGACTTTGCTACTGACCTTTTTCTTTCGGCAAATGCGTGAAATTGTTGAGCGTGGACATGTCTTTATTGCTCAGCCTCCTCTTTATAAAATTTCGAAGGGTAAACAAGAACAATATCTCAAAGATGATGATGAGCTAAACGAGTTTTTAACTAATGCTGCGATAGAGTCTTCGAGGCTACATATTTCAGCGGATGCGCCAGCCTTATCGGGTGAGCAACTAGAAAAGTTAGTGAGAGAATACCGTAAAGTACAGAATATTGTTAAAAAGCTGTCTCGACGCTATCCCGCGGCAATTCTTGAGTCACTAATATATTTGCCTACATTAAGGTTAGAGGATTTTAGTTCAGAAGAGTCAATGAACTCTTGGTTACAAAAATTTTCTGCGGTGGTTATCGATCTTAATAAAAAGTCGAAAACACATCAATATGCTGTCAGCCTATATGAAAATAAAGAAAGACAACAATTTTTACCCCAAATAGAAATTACAGCTCATGGAGTTGAGTCTACGAATACTTTGGTTGCTGATTTGTTTTTGCTTGAAGATTATAAAAAAATGAGATTGTTAGGCGAAAGCATAGGTGATCTTATTGAAGATGGAGCTTATGTAGCTAAAGGCGAGCGTAAATACGAAGTTTTCGATTTTAAGCAGGCTTTTGAGTGGATCATAGCAGAATCGAAAAAAGGCTATAGTATTCAGCGATATAAAGGCTTGGGCGAAATGAACCCTGAGCAGCTTTGGGAGACGACAATGGATTGCACTAATCGCCGTATGCTTAAAGTAACAATTGAAGATGCTATTGCTGCTGATCAGATATTTACCTGCTTAATGGGTGATAATGTCGAACCTCGTCGAGAGTTCATAGAAAAGAATGCTTTGTCTGTAGCGAACTTAGATGTCTAAGTTCTTCAGACCTTATTTAATTGCAATTTTTCATTCAGCTGCTTGTTACTAATTAATTCCGAGTTTTCCTATGTTAAATAGTAGCTCGGGCATTTTTCGCTACGAATTTTTACTAACCAATTGATGGTCAGGTTTATATAAAACGTTGGAGTCTTCATTTCTGCTTACGGAACAGTTTTCGTAAGTGAAGAAAGTTTCTCTTAGTGAGCTGTCTTTTGGTCGGATATATAAGTGATTTTATTTAGATATTCTGAGGGACAAGAGTTAAGTGAGAAGCGTTTTTACTCATTTCGTGGTGAGCTTAGAATATTCAAAATAACCTTTAGTTGTAGTGATAACGTGGCTGCTCGTTGACAGCCTGAAAAATGTGTGTATAGTCTCACCACACCAGCTCTAACCTGTATCTTATTGTCTCATTTCGAAGTTTAAACCTGTTAACTCGTCCTGTAGTTTATAAGTAATAGCTCACTTCCAGCTATTTACTCTTAAGCATGAAGGCTGAAGTTACTAGAATAAACTACTCGGCATAAGTTATGTAAGACAAGGTTTACAGGAATCGTGAAGAGGTTCAATGAAACTAAAACTTTCGGGTTTATTGAACAATCATCTGGTCCGAATATTTTTGCTCATTTCAGTGCTATCGCTAGTGCCGAATTCAAGACTCTAGCGGAAGTTCAAAAGTTGAATTTTTATCACTGATGGCAAGAAAGGCCCTCAATCTGAAGATATTGTAGCGCCATAATTACTGTAATCCAAAATGACTTAGCTTTATAAAAAGTGTATTTGTTATATTCATTACGAAACATTGCAGTGCCGTGTTTTTAATTTTTCCAATCGTTCACAAATGTGACGTAAATAGTAGGGATATCAATGGTTGCTACAAAACAAAAAGCCACATCAAAGAAGAACGCGAAAGCGGCTGAAACTTCATTGACTATAAATAAAGATGTAGAAGCATTTCTTAAATCGGGCGGGCAAATAGAGGTTATTGGTCAAGGCGTGAGTGGTCGTGAATCTATGGCTAGCAAAAAGCCAAATGAAAACGTTAAAACGTAGTTAAATATTTCGTTTGATCTTTAACGTCGTATAAGCACAAAACCTAGTGCTTATATCGGCGTACACACAGCTTTCTATCTTGTCCTCTAGGGAGTGAGGATTTTTTAATTGAGTGCTATTTTTCCTACATCTAAACTAGTGCAAACTATTTTCTAGACGCTCCATTTCTGTTTCTATCCAGCCTTCCACTTCTTTCATTGCTTCTTTGCTGTTTTTATTTTCAGAAGTAATTATTGGCCCGATGCTTACGGTTACCAAACCGGGGTATTTAATAAAGCTTTTTGATGGCCAGCAATGCGCAGCTTGGAGGGCTACTGGAATGATGTCCACTTTTGCGGATATAGCGATATCTGCTCCGCTTCGAGCATAGCTACCTTTCTCCCCTGGAGCCATGCGGGTTCCTTCTGGGAAAAGTATTATGTTGAGCCCTGACTGAATTCGCTTTAGTCCTTTTGTCTTAACCTGTCTGAGAGCCTTGCGAGGGTTGCTACGGTCGATTGCGATGGGTTGCATAGCTATCAGCCCCCATCCGAAAAAAGGAACGCGCAAAAGCTCCTTTTTGAGCACTGTTGAGGCAGGCCAAAATAGGCTTTGTAGAAATAATGTCTCCCATGCACTTTGGTGTTTGGATAACACTACCTGTGCACCTTCGAGATTGTCCAGGTTACTTCTGCCTATAACTTGATAGCGTACTCCGCATGATACCCTAAGCCACTGAATAACTGCCGTTGTCCAAGTAGCGATTAAGCGGTGACGTAAGCGAGAAGGAAGTAGCCAAGTTAAAACTGAAAGGGTTCCATAACTTGCCGTCAAGATAAAATAACCGACGTAAAAAAGAGTAGAACGAATAAAAAGCAAACTAAGTATCCCAATTGTTTTCGATAAGTGATTTTGCGTAGGCCGAAAGATCGTCGTAAATCGAAACGTCTTTGTATTCTAAATTGCCACTGACTATATGGCGTGTTTTATTCCCCTTTCCTGTGCAGACCAAAATAGGTAGACAGCCCTTTTGTTTTCCTGCCTGTAAATCCTTTTCGGAGTCGCCAACAAAAGGAACACCTTTAAGGTCAATCCCAAACTGCTTTTCGATCTCGTCTAATAAACCAGCCCTAGGCTTTCGACAATCACATTCGTCATCGGGTAGGTGAGGACAGTAAAAAATGCCGGAAATTTGGCCTCCAGCCTCTTCTACCAAAGCGTTTAGTTTTGTGTGAATATCTTCCAGGTTGTCGAGACTAAACAAGCCACGAGAGATGCCTGATTGGTTTGTAGCTATTGCAACATTAAACCCTGCCGTACAAAGATCAGCGATAGCCTCTATGCTCCCTGGTATCGGGATCCACTCTTCCACGCTTTTAATGTATTGGTCGGAGTCGTAATTTACTACGCCATCGCGATCTAATATGATCCACTTCACTATTTCTTAACCACTAAATAGGAAATGTCAGCTACTTCCAGAAACACCGAACGTAGCTGGTTGAGTAGAGCCAGGCGGTTATTCCTCAATGCTAAGTCGTCGCACATAACCATTACGTTATCGAAAAAATCATCAATAGAATCCTTCAGTGACGCGAGTGAGGATAATGCATTTTTGTAATCGTGCTGTTCAAGCAAGGGGGTAACATTGAGTACGGCTTTAGCGAGTTCACTAGACAAGCGTTTTTCAGCTGGCTCCGTGAGCAAGGCAGTATCAGCCTTGAGGCCAATTTCAGAATTTTGCTTATTGAGTATGTTTGATACCCGTTTATTGGCTTCTGCTAAAGATGTTGCTTCTGGTAGTTTGGTAAATGCCTGTACGGCATGTACGCGCTTATTAATATCGACAGGTACGCTAAGTTTTTTGGCTTGTACGGACTGAAAAACCTCTGCGGGTATTTTTTCTTCCTGATACCAAGCGCGAAACCTCTCGAGACAATAACCCAGGACATCAGATACTACGGTTTCTCTTTCCGGCAATTTTTCATAACCTTCTGAGGCAAACGAAAAAAGAACATTTAGATCAAGAGGGTAGGACTTATCCACTAATATTTTTAATATGCCCAAGCTTGCTCGTCTTAGAGCAAACGGATCGCGTGAACCTGAAGGTTTTTGTCCAATGCCAAAGATACCGGTTACTGTGTCAATACGATCAGCTAAAGCGATGATTGCTCCAACATCGTTTGTGGCAATGGCGTCGCCAGAAAATTTTGGCAAATAGTGCTCAGTCATTGCGAGAGCAACTTCCTCGTCTTCTCCATCATTTCGCGCATAGTGAGTACCTGCTATGCCTTGCATGTCTGGAAATTCGTAGACCATTAACGATACAAGATCAGATTTACACAACTGCGCGCCACGCTCTACTTTAGACACGTCTACATCTAATTCTTTAGCAATGAATCCCGTTAACCTTTTAATGCGTTCCGTTTTATCGTAAATACTGCCAAGTTGAGCTTGGAAAGTAACGGACTTCAATTTTTCGCGTCGAATTTCTAGAGTGGTTTTCTTATCTGTTTCGAAGAAGAAAGCGGCGTCAGCGAGCCGAGGTCGAATAACACGTTCATTCCCGTCGATCACCTGAGAGGGGTCTTTGCTTTCTATATTAGAGACCGTAATAAAAAGTGGCAATAAATTATTTTCCTCGTCGACCAAATGAAAGTACTTCTGATGCTCTTTCATTGAAGAGATTAGTGCCTCTGATGGAATGCTAAGAAAGCCCTCGTCAAACTTACCCGCGAGCGCGACAGGCCATTCTACCAATCCGGTGACTTCCTCTAACAAATGATCCTCAATTACAGCGATCCCTTTTATCGATGTGGCGAGTTTCTCAATTTGAGACCTAATGAGAGCTTTACGTTTTGCAAAATCGGGAATTACTCGAGCTTCCTTTTCGAGTAATTCGGCGTACTGAGAAATTGATGTAATGGTAAACGTTTTATTCGCATGAAAGCGATGTCCACGTGTTGTGTTAGAAGATTGAACACCGAGAATTGTTTCAGGTAAAACTAAGTCATCCAACAAAAGAGTAAGCCACTGAATAGGACGAACAAACTCAATGCGGCTTGAACCCCATCGCATCCGTTTTTTGATCGGTAGCTTCGCTAGAGAATCGCGAACGATTTGACCGAGTAGCGCCTTAGTTGGCTCTCCTCCCGTAGTCGTAGAGCAACATAATTTATCTTGTTTACCGTCATTTTCAGTTTTCAGCGACTCGAGTTCGAGTCCATTTTTTTTAGCAAAAGCCTCTGCAGCTCTAGTTGGTTTACCATCTGAGTCGAAAGCAACCTTAGTCGGTGGTCCCCAGACGGTTTCTTCTTGTTCGGGCGTGGATTCTGCCAAACCTACAATTCTTAGAGCGAGTCGCCGTGGGGTGGCAAAAGAGTGAGAACTTTCAAAAGCCAATTGCTGTTTTGTTAATTGTTGGCAAATATATGAACTGAATGCCTCAGACAGGTGTTTAAGTGAAGTTGGTGGTAATTCTTCAGTACCGATTTCAACTAAAAATTCGTGTGTCATATTATTTTCCCCCAGCAGATTGTATGCGTTTTTTGACTTCTTCTTTGATACTGCTGGGAGCCAAAGGAAAATCGAGTTTTAAGCGGGATTCAAAATAAGCTTTAGCGACATTTTGAGCGAGTTTTCGCACGCGGAGTATATATCGTTGGCGCTCGGTCACTGAAATTGCGGATCTCGCGTCCAGTAAATTAAAAGCGTGGGAAGCCTTCATGACCATTTCGTATGCTGGCAAAGGTAATCCTGCGTCTATAAGCGCATTGGATTCCTGCTCATAGGTATCGAAGCTTTGAAATAGAAATTCAACATTAGCGTGGCTAAAATTGTAATGTGACATTTCCACTTCATTTTGATGAAAGACATCTCCGTAGGTGACAGCTGTACCATCTGGTCCAATGGTCCAGACAAGATCAAAAATAGAACTTTTGTTTTGTAGATACATAGCTAGTCGTTCCAAACCGTATGTAATCTCACCTGTAACAGGAAAGCATTCTAGCCCGCCAACTTGCTGAAAATAGGTAAATTGAGTGACTTCCATCCCATTTAGCCACACTTCCCAACCCAGGCCCCAGGCGCCGAGTGTTGGGGATTCCCAGTTATCTTCTACAAACCTAACATCGTGTACTTCTGTATCAAAGCCCAGATATTCGAGAGAGCCAAGGTATAGTTCCTGGATGTTAATTGGTGATGGTTTCAAAACGACTTGAAACTGATAATAATGTTGTAATCGATTAGGGTTGTCGCCATAGCGGCCATCCGTTGGGCGCCGGCAGGGTTGCACATAAGCCGCATTCCAAGTTTCTGGCCCAATAGCACGTAAAAACGTGGAAGGGTGGAATGTACCGGCCCCAACCTCTAGATCTAAGGGTTGAAGAATAACGCAACCTTGATTAGCCCAGTAGGTTTGAAGCGCTTGGATTAATCCCTGAAAGGTTGAAACATCTGGCTTAGGAACTGAATTGGCAGCCGATGAGGCCCTATCGATATTAGACACGTATCTACTCTCTTGTTTACGGTACATCACAAAAATTAAGGGCGCAATTATAGCGACGAGAAGAGCATTCCACCATCATTGCGGAGTCAACTGGCAGTATATTAAGAAAATAACCGCTTTCTGGGCGTGGACCAATGGCCATCAATTTGGGAGAATTACCAAAAATTTCGGTTATTTTATGTCTAAGTCATCTAATTCACCTTCTCAGAAATCTTCGCCAGGCCTTAAAGGGTGGCTGATAATTGGTTTAATAAAATCCCTTGGTTTGCTCTCACTAGAGGCCGCACGTGTTCTAGGGTCAGGTATCGGTTTGGCTTTATGGTGGCGTCAGGGAAAGGCTAGTCGCGTGACCTTAGAAAATTTGGAGATAGCCTATCCAGAGTTAGAAAAAAAGGATCGCCGAATTTTAGCTCGTAAAAGCATGGTCGAAACGGGAAAGTTGGCGATAGAAGTTTGCGTTATCCAGCGTAGAGAGCTTGGGTGGTTGCACCCAAAAATTCTCAAAACTCAGGGTGTACATCTAATTGAAAGGGAGTTAGCAAAGGGGAAGGGCGTCATACTTTTAGCTCCACACCTGGGGAATTGGGAAGTACTCGGTTTAACAATACCGAGTTACGGAAAGTTAACGGTGTTATATCAACCTCCAAAAGAGGCCTGCCTAGAAAAAATAGTTAAAGAGTCGAGAGAGAAAGCCGGAGCGACGGTGGTTCCAACTAGCTTGCGCGGTATTTCGAAATTGTTAAAGTCGCTAAGAACTGGTGGGATTACTGCCATATTACCCGACCAAAGCCCAAGTAAAGGCCATGGAGATTTCGCTCCGTTCTTTGGCGAGAAGGCTTATACGATGACTATTGTTCACGGGTTTTTACAGCGTGTTGATTGCGCTGTTGTTATGGGGTTCGCAAAACGTGTGCCGGGTGGGTTCGAAAGCTATTTTATTGAAGCCCCCGAGGAGATCTATTCTGAGAATCAACAGGAAAGTTTGGAAGCATTGAATCGTGGTGTAGAAAAATGTATTTCGTATTGCCCCTCGCAATATCAATGGGAATATAAGCGATATAAGCGTAGTGCTCCCAACGGTAAAAAGCGTTATAAGTTTTCGTAGAGTTGAGTTTAAACTCGGGCAGCTAGGGCTTCTGTTTCTGGACCCTCATCATTTTCAGCAGTCAGTTACGAATAACCGAATTTGTTCCGATGGGGTAGTTTACTTCAAACGATTTTAGCGCTTCCAAAAAACAGGTGTAAACAGAACTAAAAGGGTAAACACTTCTAGTCGACCCAATAACATCGCAAAGCACAAAATCCATTTTGCTGCGCTGCTAATCTCGCCGTAATGTGCCGCAACGGAGCCTAACCCTGGTCCCAAATTATTCAAACAAGCGCCAACCGCAGTAAAGGCAGTCAAAAAATCGAGTCCTGTTGCGAGCAACATAATGCACATAACCAAAAATGACATTATGTATACCGCGAGAAAGCCCCAAACGGCTTCGATGACCCTATCTGAAACCGTTTTACTTCCTAGTTTTATGAGTATTACTGCGTTGGGATGAATTAGTCGGTGAAGTTCACGAACACCTTGCTTAATAATAAGAAGTACTCGGATAACCTTAAGTCCGCCGCCCGTAGAACCAGCACAACCGCCTATGAATGCAAACATGAAAATGAGCATGGGCAAAAAGGTTGGCCATGCCGAAAAGTCTGTTACCGCGAAACCGGTTGTTGTGAATATGGAAACTAACTCAAAAGCTCCGTCAATAAGCGTAATATCCATTTTATATATACCCGAATAGGCCAAATATCCGGTAACGATAAGGATGCCAATACCAATCATGGTGATATAAAACTGACATTCGGGGTCTTGAAGATAATGGCTTAGTCGTTTTGCTCGCCAGGCGAAAAAGTGCAAAGCGAAGTTGATGCCGGATAGGATCATAAATAATATACATATGAGCATTATTGTTGGACTTTGGAAGTGTCCAATACTGGAGTCGTAAGTGGAAAATCCGCCAATAGCAACGGTTGAAAACGCGTGGCATATGGCGTCAAAGAAACTCATATTTGCTGCCCAGTAGGCAGCAGTGCATGCGATGGTTAGGCACAAATAGATAAGAAATAGTGCCTTTGCTGTTTCGGTGATTCTGGGAGTAAGCTTGCTGTCTTTCACGGGCCCAGGGGTTTCGGCTCTATAAAGCTGCATGCCGCCAATGCCAAGCATGGGCAATATCGCTACGGCAATGACAATGATACCAATGCCGCCTAACCATTGGAGTTGTTGGCGGTAATATAATAACGATTTGGGTAGGCTCTCAAGGCCTGTCATTATTGTGGCGCCTGTAGTGGTTAGGCCTGATAGAGATTCAAAGACGGCATCGACAAAGGACAGCTGAACGGCATCAGCGATGAGAAAGGGGAGTGACCCAAATAGGGCCAGTACACACCAGAATAATGACGTGATTAAAAACCCGTCTTTAGTCCGCATTTCTTGTTTTACTTGATGTACCGGATACCAAGCCATTAAGCCTGTAACAAATGTAATAACAAAAGCTAAAATAAAAGTCGATGCTGTGTGATCTTCGTAAATATACGATACAGCAATTGGGGGCGCCATGGTTAAGCTGAACAGCATCAGCAGCATACCGATAACTTTAAATATTATGGCGTAATGCATAAGTTTTTTCGCTTAACGAGCGGTGTTAAAAATTAGAAAAAGGTAAAGCCGACTTGAAACAGTCGTTCTACGTCGCGAGTGTAGTGCTTGTCGATAAGAAACAAAATGACATGGTCTCCGGATTCAATAATCAAATCATCGTTCGCAATAATCACTTCGTGCGTTTGTGAGTTCGTGGCTGATGAAAGGGTCAAGCCCAGTGCAAGCTCAGGCGTACGATTTACATCGAGTTCGGATTCATGATCGATTTCTCGAACGATGGCGCCTATCGTTGCCCCTTCGGGAAGGTCAATATCTTCAATGGAGCGACCAACAACTTTTGAAGTACTTTCGTCCCCATGGGCAATGACCTCTATAGCTTCTGCGGCACCGCGCCGAAGTGAGTGCACATTAACAATGTCACCGCGTCGTACGTGGGTTAATAGGCTACCGATGGTTGTTTGCTGAGGTGAAATTGCAATATCAATCTCCCCGCCTTGAACTAAATCCACATATGCTGGATTACTGATCAAGGTTAAAACTTTACGCGCGCCCATGCGTTTTGCGAGCAAAGAAGACATGATGTTGGCTTCGTCGGAATTTGTTACGGCGAGAAAAACATCTGTATCTTCAATATTCTCTTCCATCAACAAATCTTTGTCTGAAGAGCTACCTTGTAGAACGATCGCATGATCTAAATGCTCGGATAAAAAAGCCGCACGTTTAGCGTCCAATTCAATGATCTTAACTGAATACTGTTTTTCTAATTTGGTTGCTAAACGTAAACCGATATTGCCGCCGCCAGCGATAATGATGCGCTTGTACGGCCGATCCAATCGCCGTAATTCACTCATTACTGCCCGAATATCCGTTTTAGCAGCAATGAAGAAAACTTCGTCATCAGCTTCAATCACGGTTGATCCAGTAGGCATTATCGGCCTATTCCCCCGATAAATTGCGGCGACTCGAGTTTCAATGTTGGGCATGTGTTTGCGGATAAAGCGTAGCTCTTGGCCAACTAAAGGTCCGCCATAAAAAGCCTTCACCGCTACTAACTGTGCTATGCCGTTGGCAAAGTCGAGAACCTGAAGAGCGCCGGGTTGCTCGACTAAACGATAAATATAATCTGATACCAATTGTTCGGGGCTGATGATGACATCTATGGGGATCGCTTCGTTGCGAAAAAGCCCATCGTGAGACACGTACTCTTGTGAGCGAATGCGAGCGATTTTTGTCGGTGTGCGAAATAGGCTGTAGGCAATCTGGCAAGCAACCATGTTAATTTCGTCGACGCCGGTAACGGCTATCAGCATATCGGCATCTTCTATACCTGCCTGAATCAGAATTTCAGGGTGCGAGGCTTGTCCTGCAACAACACGAATATCAAGACGGTCTTGTAGCTCCCGCAGAAATTCGACGTTGTTATCAACGACGGTAATATCGTTGGCTTCGCTCGATAAGTTGGATGCTAGAGAGCCTCCTACACGTCCTGCACCAAGAATAATTATTTTCATAATTGTGTTTTCGTTGTAGCGCTGTTCTTTTGAGCGGGGTATTAGTTTTGTATGTCAAAAGCAATTGTTTGTGTTATTGAGCCTTTTTAATCCGAGCATAGTAGAATCCATCGTGCCCATTTTGACGCGGAAAAAGCTGTCGGCCATAGGCTCTGAGTTCACCCCACTCGGCTTCGATTGCTAAGTGTATCGCGTCGTCCTGCTGTTCGACAAAGTTCCTGACAAGATTTTCATTTTCTTCAGGCAAAACTGAACAGGTGGCGTAGACTAAAATTCCGCCTGGAGTGAGCGCTGACCAGAGGTTCTGAAGAATCTTAATCTGCAGCTTGGATAAGGAAGCAATGTCGGTTTCGCGCCGCAATAATTTGATGTCGGGGTGTCTTCGAATAACGCCTGTTGCAGAACAGGGAGCGTCGAGCAAAATACGGTCGAATGGAACTCCGTCCCACCATTTATCAAGTTCGGCTGCATCGGCTGTTTTAAGCTGCGCTTTTAACTGCAAGCGCGTTAAATTTTCTTCCACTCTTTGCATACGTTTTTCGTCTACGTCTAATGCAACTAATGATAAAAGATCGTTTTGCAGCTCCGCTATATGGCAGGTTTTTCCTCCTGGTGCACAGCAAGCGTCCAGTACTCGATGTTGTGATTGCAAATCTAGAAGAGTAGCGGCCAACTGAGCAGCTTCATCTTGAACACTGCAACTTCCGGTTTCAAAGCCTGGCAACAGTGTGACGTCTATAGGCGATTCCAAAGTAATGCCAGAATCGGAATATGTGCAGAGAGTGTGGGCGATATTTTTTTCTGTGAGTGTTTTGCTATAGGCGGCGCGCTCAACTTTTTGACAGTTAATTCGCAAGGTGAAAGGCGCTTGGATATTATTGTTGTTTAAAATATCTCCATAACATTCAGGCCAGGATTGACGGACTCTATTGAGTAGCCAAGGAGGATGTTCATATCGACTATCGCCGATCTTTTCAATTAGCGTGCTTTGGTTGCGTATGAAATTGCGCAATAGCCCGTTAACGAGTTTTTTTGCCCAGATTTTTCTAAGCGGCTTAACGGCATTAACCGTTTCATTGATTGCCGCATGGTCGGGTACTCGCATATACCACAGTTGGTATAACCCAACGAGTAATAGGGCTTTAAGGTCGGAGTCTTTTGACTTTAGTGGTTTGGAAAGAAGTTGATCGAGAACGGCGTTTAGTGAAAAAAGGTGTCGGCATACTCCGTAACAAAGTTCTTTGTAAAAACCGCGGTCTTTTTCTTCAATCAAGGACTGCTTTTCCTCAAAGGCTGAATCCAGAGCAGATTTCTGGTTAAGGACCGGTACTAGTGTGCGTGCGGCAATGGCGCGAATATTCATTTGTTACCCAACTGGGTATCGGCCGTTAACAAATGACCAAAGCCATTAAGAAATTCCTTAGTGCTGGTCGCTTTTTTCCCTGGTATTTGTAAACGTTCGATTTTTAGGCTGTTTTCTCCGCATTGAACGAAAATTTCATCTTCAATGATAGAAATACGGCCGGGCTCCGCTGAGAAGGATGTTTTTTTTGTTGCTACCGAAGCGTAATGAATGCGAAGTCGTTCGCCATTCAATCTTGTGAAGGCGATCGGGAAAGGATTAAATGCGCGAATTTTACGGCTGATTAAATCTGCCGACTCTTTCCACTGAATTTCTGCTTCAGACTTAACAATTTTAGCCGCGTAATTACTCTGTGTGTCGTCTTGAGGCTCGCCCTTTATGTTTCCACTGGATATTTGATTCAGTACTTGGATAAGTGAAGGCGGGCCAATATCACACAATCGGTTATGCAAGGTTGCGGTAGTGTCATCCGGCAAAATCGGACATTCGTTTTTGAGCAGCATATCTCCCGTATCTAACCCGATGTCCATCTGCATAATAGTAATGCCAGTTTTTGAGTCGCCGGATTCGATAGCGCGATGTATTGGAGCGGCTCCCCGCCAGCGGGGTAAAAGGGAAGCGTGCACATTGATACATCCGTATTTGGGTACATTGAGTATTGCTTTGGGTAATATGAGGCCGTAGGCAACCACCACCATGAGATCGCAGTTCAATGCCTTTAACTCTGACAGTGCATCTTCAGACTTTAAATTAACGGGTTGTAACACCTGAAGGTTATTGTCGAGCGCCAGAGACTTAACTGAGCTAGGACTTAGTTTTTTGCCTCGGCCAGCCGGCCTGTCGGGTTGAGTGTATACAGCACATATTTTATGTTCGCTTTGTAATAAAGCGTCCAAATGACGCGCCGCAAAGTCCGGCGTGCCTGCAAAGATTATATTGAGTGGCGGCATGATGGCCCTGTTTTTAAGATTCGGCTTCGAGTTTGTGTTGTTTTTCGAGTTTTTTTCGTATGCGTTGCCGCTTCATATTCGAAATATAATCGACAAACAATTTGCCATTGAGGTGGTCGACTTCATGCTGAATACACACAGTCAATAGATCTGATGGCTCTAGAGTAAAGGCGTTACCTTCTCGGTCAAGAGCTGTAATACGTACGTGTTCAGGACGGGTGACGGTTTCGTAAAAACCAGGAACTGAAAGACAGCCTTCTTCATACTCGAGTAGATCCCCATCAAGAATGTCGATTTTAGGATTAATAAAGACCAAAGGCTCGTTTTTCTCTTCACTGACATCGATGACGATAATTTGTCGATGCACATTTATTTGTGTGGCGGCAAGACCAACGCCTGGAGCGTCGTACATTGTTTCCAGCATGTTCTCCACAAGTTGGCGTACTTCGTCGTCAACGGTATCGACAGGTTTGGCGATGTTGCGTAAGCGGGAGTCTGGAAACTCTAATATTGGTAATAGGGCCATTACGTGACAAACTTCTAGTAGTTAGCTAAATTTCGTTGCTAACATTATGATCAATAAGGGTTTATACTAATTTGAGGAGTGGCTTATGAGGGCCAATCACACAGTGATCAGACTATTATAACGACTAAATAGCTCCCCCGCCGAACTCAATAGGGTTACAGTAATGAAAAAACTTATTCTGGGAATCTTCGCTGCTACATCGCTATCAGCATATTTTGCTGTTTTCGCGAATGCTGAAGAGCCTGTTTTACGTGATGATGTACCTGATACGCATACTGTTGTTAAAGGTGACACTTTATGGGATATCTCAGGTAACTTTCTCAAAAATCCATGGATGTGGCCTGAAATATGGCATGTGAATGCGCAGATTGAAAATCCCCACCTTATATACCCTGGAGATGTTGTCCGTTTGGTTTACTTCAAAGGTAAGCCTCGTTTAGAAATCGATACGACGGGTCGTATTTATAAGATGACTCCTAAGGCGAGAGTACTGACCGCTGGTGAAGCAATTGACACCATTCGCCTCGATAAAATTAATAGTTTCCTTTCTCGTAGCCGAGTGGTTGAAGAAGAAGAAATAAAAATGGCACCATATGTTGTTTCCGGTGGGGACAATCACCTTATTGTGGGTGCTGGCGATAAAGTCTATGTTCGTGGCAATTTACGTGAAAAATATGCGGTGTTTGGTATTTATCGCCAAGGACAAGAGTTTGTTGACCCTGATACACGTGAAAAACTGGGGGTTCAGGCACTTGATATAGGCAGTGGCGAAGTTTCAGCTATTAGTGGAGAAATATCCACGTTGAAGATTTCACGTACAACAGAAGAAATTCGTGCAGGCGATCGCTTACTTCGCCAAGAACAGCGCTCAATAGATTCTACCTTCTATCCATCTCCTCCTAGTGACGATATTAAAGGTGAAATTTTGGCTGTTGAAGGCGGCCTTAGTCAGGTAGGTAAATACGATGTAGTGATTATCAACAGAGGCGCACGAGAAGGCGTTGCTGCGGGTAATGTCCTTGCGGTTTATAAGCGAGGTGCTCGAATTCGTGATCGCGTGAGTGGTGCATCGGTTACTCTCCCTGATGAGCGCGCAGGCTTGATGATGATTTTTCGAGTTTTTGAGAAAGTTAGTTTTGGCTTGGTGTTAGAAGCGGAGAAGGGTATTTCAGTAAAAGATAAGATACAAAACCCTTAGCTTATGTGGTGTTAGTTAATACTGACAATTCTCCCTATGCGCCTTTGACTGGATGGAGTCTGAGGGATGAGTAATACGATATAATTTTGTTAGAACTTAAGACGGGGCTAGGAAGCCCCATCTTAAAAACACCTGAATTTGTTGAAAAACAGATTCAACAGAAACAGACTACAAGGAAAGTAGGAATGTTATCCAACCTAGAAAAAACTCTTTTAATTCTCTCCGTTCCTGGACTCGGCGTAAGCCGATATTGGGCTTTATTGAACGCTTTCGGAAGTGTGGATGCCGTATATAGCGCTCCCTTAGAGCGGCTGAAACAGCTCATAAACCCTACCCTTGTGGAAGACCTGGATAGTATTCGCCAAAACTCGTTGCATCCGGGCCGACTGGCGTTGTCGAAAACGTGTGAATGGTGCGATGAAAATAATACAGCGCTCATTACTCATTTAGATGATCGTTACCCAAGCCTACTGAAAGAAATTCCACGAGCTCCTCCATACCTATTTGTACAAGGCTCAATAGAGCTACTAAGTGCGCCACAAATAGCATTGGTTGGAAGTCGCACATCGAGTCGAAACGGGATGGAAAATGCACATTCCATGGCGGGAGCCCTTGTAGGTAAAGGCTTTGCTGTTACGAGTGGTTTAGCGTTGGGGATCGATAGTCGTGCCCATTGCGGGGCTCTCGATAATCATGGTCAAACGTTAGCTGTTATTGGTACAGGCATTGATTCCGTTTACCCTTATCGGAATAGAGCTTTAGCTGCACGCATATTAAGTAATGGTGGCGCGATCGTCAGTGAATTTCCTTTGGGGACAAAACCTGTTCCACAAAACTTTCCAAGAAGAAACCGTGTGATTAGTGGCTTAAGTTTGGGGACTTTGGTAATTGAGGCCGCGATCAAAAGCGGATCTTTGATAACTGCGAGATGTGCAATTGAGCAAAATAGAGAGGTATTTGCTATGCCGGGTTCTTTGCATAGCCCCTTAAGTAAGGGATGCCATGCTTTAATTAAGCAAGGAGCTGTATTGGTTGAGACTGCTGAGGATGTTTGTGCAGAGTTTAGCGGGTTTGTTACGCGTTCGATTGCTCGAGTTGATGCCAACCTTGGATCTGATATAACTCTTGAGATGCCATCGTTATCGGAACAGGAGGCAATGGTGTTGGATAAAATAGAATACGACCCGGTATGTTTGGATTCTATCGCTCTGATAACCGGATTAACTGTTGATCTATTACTGGCAAATTTGATGGCTTTAGAGATAGCCGGCCTAATTCACAACGAAGGAGGAAACTATAGCCGTGTGCGTTAATGTTAGAGTGCTCTCTCATCTAAGCGCTAAATTCTAACTTGCGGTTGAAAAAGAGTTGTCGTACTGTCCCGACAACATGAATTCCAGAGTCAATCACAAAATGTTTCACATTAAAATTAAAGAATCTGTGATGGCGTTAAATGGAGGGGGAGTTATTGCTTACCCGACAGAAGCTGTATGGGGGCTGGGTTGTGATCCCTTCGATAGTCATGCTGTGTTTAATTTACTCGGGCTTAAACGTCGACGGTGGCAGAAAGGGCTGATACTGGTGGCGGGTGATATTTCTCAGTTTGATTTTATTCTCCATGACTTGAGCCGTGAGAATAAGGCCAAGCTTAGTGCGTCATGGCCGGGTCCAATCACTTGGCTAGTCCCACATAGACAGAGAGTTCCGTCTTTTGTTTGTGGTGAGCATGAGACTATAGCCTTGAGAGTGAGTGCTCACCCCATCATTAAAGCCTTATGTGAACACTATAATGGTCCTATAGTGTCAACCTCAGCAAATCCTCAGGGCTTGTCTCCTGCGCTTAGTCGTTTTAAAGCATATGACTATTTTCTCAATAGAGGCGTTACATTTGCACCGGGTGTCGTTGGTGCGAGTGATAAACCTTCTGTGATCATTGACCTTTCAAGTGGTTCGGTTATTCGTTGAGATTGACGAATCATTCTATTTATAAACCTTTATTAAGTGATAACTGTGAGCCTTAACAAACAAGCTGTTCTTGATTATTTGACGCAACTGCAAGATGACATATGTTCTCAACTATCTGCTGCTGATGGCATCGGTAAGTTTGAAGAGGATTCTTGGGTGCGTGAGGAAGGGGGCGGTGGTCGTTCCCGTGTCCTTGCCAATGGCGGATTTATTGAAAAAGGAGGGGTAAATTTTTCCCACATTAAGGGCGCATCCATGCCAGCATCGGCAACTGCGCAAAGGCCGGAGTTATCAGGACGAAGCTACGAAGCCATGGGGGTTTCAGTAGTTATTCATCCGAATAACCCCTATGTCCCCACTAGCCATGCAAATGTACGGTTTTTTGTTGCAGAAAAAGAGGGTGAGGAACCGGTTTGGTGGTTTGGCGGTGGTTATGACATGACCCCTTATTATGGTTATGACGAAGACTGTATTCATTGGCATCAAACGGCCAAATCAGCATGTGATAGCTTCGGACCTAAAGTCTATGAGGAATACAAATCTTGGTGTGACGAGTATTTTTACCTCAAGCACCGAAAAGAGTCTCGGGGAATAGGCGGCCTATTTTTTGATGATTTGAACGCCTGGGGTTTCGATAAGAGTTTTGCTTTTATGCAGGCCATTGGTAATAGCTTTTGTGACGCCTATATCCCTATTTTTGAAAAGCGTAAGAATATATTTTTTGGTGATGCAGAGAAACAGTTTCAGCTCTATCGCCGAGGTCGTTACGTTGAGTTTAACCTCGTTTTAGATCGAGGAACATTGTTTGGTTTACAGTCGGATGGTCGAACAGAGTCCATTTTAATGTCCTTACCGCCGCTTGTTCGCTGGGAATATAATTGGCATCCGGAGGAGGGCACAGAAGAGGCTCGACTCTATGATCACTTCCTTGTTCAAAAAAATTGGTTGAATTTGTAAGGCTTATATTATGTCGACTGTAGATCGTTATGCCGTGTGTGGAAACCCTATTACCCACTCCAAATCACCGCAAATTCATCAAGCTTTTGCAAAGGAAGTTGGACATTCCATAAGTTATGAAAAGCGTCTAATTGCATTGGGCTCGTTTCATGAGAGCGCTCAAAACTTTTTTGATGGTGGCGGAAAAGGCCTAAATATTACGGTTCCCTTTAAGGAGGATGCATTCGCTTTTGCTGATCAGTTGAGCGAGAGAGCCAAAGCTGCGGGTGCCGTGAATACTCTGGTTAAACAATCTGACGGCTCTATTCTTGGTGAAAATACAGATGGATACGGTTTAGTTTCGGATATTACAAAAAGGCTTGGTTGGCAAATAAAAGGGGCGTCTGTATTAATTCTAGGGGCAGGCGGAGCTGTGCGAGGTATATTATTGCCTTTGTTGGGAGAGTTGCCAAAAAGTATAACGATTGCAAATAGAACAGAATCCAAAGCCCAATCACTAGCTGATCTGTTCGAAAGCGAAGGAAACGTGCAAGCCTGTGGTTTTGATGGAATTGGCAGCGAATGCTTCGATATTATTATTAATGGAACTTCAGCAAGTTTGACTTCTGAGGTTCCCAATATTAGTGAATCATGTGTCGGGAGATGCACAGAAGTGTACGACATGGTTTATGGCGCAGAGCCTACGGCTTTTATGGAGTGGGCTTTAGATAATGGCGCTCAAAAAGTATCCGATGGTATAGGGATGTTAGTAGGACAAGCAGCGGAAAGCTTTCAAATATGGAGAGGAATAAGCCCTTCTATTGATCCAGTGATCCAACTATTACGTACTATGTGACGCGTAAAGTAATATAGGTTTAAGTCTTTTGGCAAAATAGTAGCCACTATTATCACAATATTATCGTATATGTTTTGAGAAAGTGACGTCATAAGTTTTAGGTTGGCGTCACTTTTTATACAATAAAAATATTTCCCAATCAAATCACTAAATTTTTTCATATGATTAATGGCGTCGCACTGCTTTAATTGTTGAATGTGTTCTCAGTTTGACCAAAATCAACTGTAAATTATTTCGACTCATACTAAAATACTAGTGTTGGTCTCATGCTTTATTTAAAGTTTCTTCTTCATCAAAGAATTTTTTTAGCGGTAGTTATTTATGAATAAGCTTGTAAGGTTATTCCGTCATAAAGTACGTTCGACCCGATACGACGGAGATTTTTCGTTGCAGCGTGCTCTTTTCTTGACTGTCATATCCAGTAGTCTAGTTGCGTGTGGTGGTTCCACTACTGATTCAGGGAAAGGTCTTTTGAGTGTTGAACCGACTCCCGTCGCGACTGCAGTAGTTATACCCTCTCCAACTGGAACGCCAGTCGCTACTTCTGTTCCGCCCACTCCAGAGCCAACTGCCACACCTGAGCCCACTGCCACTCCTGAGCCAGGCGAGCTATTTTCACCAATAGTTACAGTTTCTGGGGGAGGAGGCGTTTTAGCGCTCTACTGGGATGATGCCAATGCGGAAAATTACCGGATTTTATTTTGGCGTGAGGGGGAGATTTCACCGGAAGTCCATATGACCACGGGATTGAGTTTTTCTATTGAAGCAGAAAGCGGACAATATGTTGTAATGCTGGAAGCTTATGACAACTTTGGTAGCAGTTTATTCAGCTCTCCAACAATATTGGAGGTGACACCATGAAAATTAGCTCGTTATTCCTCTTTGGCTCTCTATTTTGTTCATCGCTGCTTTTTGCTGCAAATTACCCACCGCAAATGGATTATGGTGAACAAGGTGACTTTATTGCAAAATTGGGGACTGAATTTGGAAGAACAGCTGATTTAATGATGATTGGTCCGGTTTTGGCAAACTTACCAGAACACCCTGGATCTACAACGGTAGCAATTGATGAGTTACGTCCAGAAGATACAATTTGGGATCTTTCAGATTTAACAAATCCCACATTTATTCGTTCGTATGCAGAAGAAGGTAGGGGCCCCCGCCAGCCCATTTTGGCTCATGGAACCGTGGTTGGGTTTGATAAAGAGCTTGGGCCCATGCTTTGGGCTGGACGTGATTGGTGGCATCTTGATCCGAACAAAGACCCTACTGATCCAACAAATGACTTAATAATTGAATATCCCAGTGTTTGGGAACCTAAGCACTCTCCTTTAAACTATCCAATGATGTTTTCGCCTTATTACGTTCGGCATTATTGGGAATATGGTTTTAGTACTGATGGCTTATTTGCTATTCGAGACCCTAGCCGGTTTCTTGAGGACACTTTGGAAACTGAATGGCTAGGTGAAGGGGAGAATTACTTATGGCTTGGTGAACCACTCGTTGCTTGGGATCATTTGGCTTTGACTGGTGTGACCGGTTTTGCATCGTGGTTTGGAAATTTGTTAGTGATGGCCTCGGATCAGCAGTCCACAGGCATGGCTATTTATGATGTGTCTGGGTTTAAAGATGGGGTACTTCCTCGCCTCTTAAGTGTTTTCAACCCACAGCTTGAGGAGCCGGAGTATGACGGCGTTGTTAATACTATCGGCATTGGAGGGTATTGGGTTGAGCCTTATGGCACGAACAAAATGGTTTGGGCGGCAAGAAAGCGGGCTCAGCTGACGCCTTCTCGACTGCATGCAGCTATGTTTGTCGTAGATTTTACTGATCCAACTGAACCGTTTTTATCATGTGCAATATATTTCAATCAGGATGAAGATGATCCTTCAGATGGTGATCGTTCGAGCGATCCTTCGTATGTGAACTTTCAAGATAATTATGTGTATACGGATCATTTCAAGGTTGATATTGATGCGTGCGAAGCCGCGTTCGATGACGACATAATTTCGAATGAAGAATTTGCTGAGATCGTTTATAAATTTGAAGATATAGCGAACAGCTGTGATAGCAGTCAGTATTTTCGGCCTTTAGGGCAGGTGGGCTTATTTGGTGGGTATGATTTTTGGGGAACCGAAGACATTAATGAGCAAGGAATGTGTTTTGTTGTTACAAGTGATGAGCCTGATACAAATCCTCCTTTTATTTCGGGTCATCGTCCTTTGGAAGGCCAGGTTAATTACCCTGTGGATGGCTTCATTTCTTTACATGTGCCTGAAACCTTAAGAACAGAAACCGTCATGGATGCTATTACGATTACCAATGAAAATGATGAAGAGGTTTCTTTTGTTCATATTTTATCTCACACGGGGACGATTAGTGTATGGCCAGACCAAGATCTTGACGTGAATACCAGTTATAGGGTTAGCGTTTCAGGAATTCGAGATTTTATGGGGAATACGATGATCCCCTACAGTTTCACATTTTCGACTGGTGACACGATAGGAGATATTGGTACGCCCGTTCCTGAACCAGGCGATTCGGATATAGCTCCTTCTTATGGTGGTGACGCTTATTATCCAAACCAATCCAGTCAGTTAGCTTGTGAGCCGGAGGTAGAAAACGGGAATGTGTGGGTAGTGAATCCGGACAATGACAGCATTACAATTATTGATCGCAATACCGATGTTAGTACGCTTGAATTAACTCATCGTGTTATCGGTGAGGTTAAATTAAATTACGAAACGCCGACTTCAGTTACAAAGCTAGGAAGTAATTTTATTGTTACCCACCGTGATGACGACAAAGTGGTTGTCTATAGTTCCGCAGGTTTACCTATTCGAACGATTGATACGGGTTATGGGACTCAGCCGGAGTCGTCGATTGCTGTTAATGGAAACCTTTATGTTGCGCTGTATGGTAGTGGTGAAATTATCAGCATTGATGGTATTAGTTGGGAGATTACTGAGCGCTTAGCCGTTGGCCCAACACCGATGGCAATGGCAGCTACAAACAATCGCTTACTTGTAACACGCTTTATTTCAAACTCCGAGTACGGTGAAATCTATGATATAGACCTATCCTCAGGGCTATCTTTGACACGGATTATTCAGGCGAATAAATTGCTTGTTGTCGATGACGAAGATCATGGTTCGGGTATACCAAATTACTTGTCCAGTATCGTAATTTCTTCTGATGCAAATACCGCTTATGTTACCGCAAATAAAGTAAATGTTGACCGAGGATCGCAGCGAAATGGATTGCCGTTGGATGGCGATAATACAGTTCGCCCGATAATGATCATCCTGGACTTGGTTAACAACCGCGACAGGAATGTCGATCCAACTACTCGTGAAAACACTATCGATTTAGATAATGGAGCTGACCCATCGGGCGTTACCTTCTTGGCTAACGCTGACATTCGCGTGCATAGCTTGCGCGGCAATGACGTTGTAGTCGTTCAAAACTTGGATGCGAATACGTCCGCTCAATTTAATGTTGGTCCGGCTCCAATGAGCATGTGTACTACATTGCGCACGTTGTACGTTAAAAATTTCGCTGGGCGTAGTGTCAGTGCCATCGATGTATCGGGTTTTATGCACGATGGTTCGCTTAGCCCGAGAATTGAAGAGATATCAACTGTTACTACAGAGACTCTAACAGGCCAAGAGTTTCGAGGTTTGTCTGTATTTTATGCTTCGCTAATTCCAGAAATGGGACCGGAGGGGTACATGAGTTGTTCTAGCTGCCATTTTGGTGGGGGCGATGATGGCGTTGTTTGGGATATTGCCAGCATGGGAGAGGGGTTTCGAAATACAATCTCTTTGACGGGTGCAAGTGGAACGCGTTTTGGGAACCTTCATTGGTCTGCAAACTTTGATCAAGTTCAAGACTTCGAAATACAGATGGAGAACCTCAATGGGGGGGTGGGTCTAATTCCTGGAATTACGTTTAATGGACAAAGTCCGCTTGATTATGACAGCTCTGCTCGAAACGCAGATCTGGACGCACTAGCGGCTTATATTAGCAGCCTGGGAAAAGATTCTGTTAAGCGTTCGCCTTATCGAGATTATACTGGCGAGCTGACGGAGTCCGCATCCCGTGGGCGAGCCATTTTTTATGGAGATGACTGTGAACAATGCCATGGTGGCAGTTCTTTTAGAGATGGGTTAACTCACGATGTTGGAACAATTGTTGAAACATCGGGTAATCGTTTGGGTGGAATGCTGGAAGCGATTAGAACGCCTACTCTTATTGAATTATGGGAAAGCGCACCGTATTTTCATGATGGTAGCGCAGCTACATTGGGTGATGTGCTTGATCGGGGTGACCATGCGAGAGATTTGTCTACTCAAGATGAGATCGATCTGATTGCTTTCTTAAACTCAATTGATCGAAGTGATTTTATTGAAGATGGGGCTGCATTTTCTCCTGGTGCTCCGCCTTTAATGTCTGACCTTTCTATATCTGCTGGTTCTGGAACAGGGCGTTACCCTGTTGGAGCTACGATTCCAATTGAAGCAAATGAACCACCCTTGGGTTTGCTTTTCGTTGCGTGGACAGGGGATATCGATTTTATTGAGAATCCCTATTCTGCCTCAACTACAGCCGTAATTACTGAAGCGGGCTTGTCCCTTACTGCGACGTTTGATGTGGATAGCATTGCTCCAACAGCACCGGCCGGTTTAACCCTTTTAGATGTCTCACCTACAAGTTTGAGTTTGGAGTGGATCGCGTCTTCAGACAATGTTGGCGTCGTTGCCTACTTTGTTTTACTGAATGGTGTAACGTCGGGAGATCCTATTAGTGGAGGTCGTCTGACTACACAGGTTTTTGATCTTGAACCTGTAACTCAATACGATATTAGTATTGTTGCGGTTGATGAGTCGGGAAATCAGTCTGGTATTAGCAATGTAGTTTCTATCGAAACATTGGATGTATCAAACATAAACAATATAAGTAGCTACTATTTCGGTGAAAGCACGGTTTATCATACCTACAGCGACTATCCAAACAAGGATGAATTAAGTGTCCCACATTGGGTATACAAACTTGCTGAAAATGCAGACAAAGAATTCTATGCGGATGGTGAATTTAGGACCGGAGGTTATCAGTATCCCGCGATTAATCAGTGGATTTTTGGTGAGGTTTCTTCAGCTTGGAATGGTTCACTCGGGGAAACGGGTTATGACAATGTAATCTACACGGATAATAACAATATTCAGTACAGGGGGCCTGAAGAGGAGTATCTATCTGATGGCGTTGGAAGCCCCTACAGTGCTGCTTTAGCGCTAATTGATAATGTTCGTACAGACAAGCCTGGAATTACATTCTATCTCTATGGAAATTGGCCGATTGCTTATGGCTTCGCTCCAAATTATGACCAAAATGTTAGTGGTTCAGGGCCAACAACTGAACAGTTTAATCAATACCATACCTTTGCTAGAGGTGACAATCATGCGTGGTGGGTTTCGCTTCAAGATAGCCTATTGGTACAAAGAGATAATGTGAAATTACTTCCTGTTGGCTACATTCTGAGTGGGCTTTTGACGGAAATTCCAGCCTTATCTGAAATCCCGTTTGAAGACTTATATGAAGATCGGCAGCCTCACGGTCGGCCAATAATATATTTCTTAGCGGCTATGGTGCAATACACCGCCCTATACAATCAAAGAGTCCCTGCAGACTTTAGTGTTCCACCGGTTATCGGTAGCGCGGTAGCGGATAACTACGCTCAGATTGCGGAGTACATCTGGGATGAATTGAATGACTTTAACTTCCCCGGTGGTGAAAGTCGGGTGTGGTAAAAGTTGATTTTTCGGGCGACACGCCATTTTGTGTTGCCCGAATATCATGCTTTCTTTTTTAAACTGTTTTTCTGATGTCCTGCTATTCGCAAAAACCCTGTATTATTTACCCAGCAACACTATTAACGGCAAAGCTATAGTCAGTGTAATTGCGGCTATAGTCGTTGGCGCGAAAACAAAAGAGCGGAAAATAATAATGAATGATAAAACCTTATCACTACTCGTTCCTATGTATAACGAATCTGAAGTGATACCGGCGTTTTTCGAGCGGATTCAAAATGTCATGTCTTCTTTAGACATCGAGTGGGAAATCGTTTGCGTTAATGATGGTTCAACGGACAATACCGAGGCGCTTGTCCAAGGGTATGCTGAAAAAGACCCTCGTATAAAACTCGTTTCGTTTTCCAGAAATTTTGGTAAAGAACCTGCCATGACGGCCGCACTGGACTATGCGACTGGATCAGCGATCATACCCATTGATGCAGATCTACAAGATCCACCTGAAGTCATTGGCGTTATGCTAGAAAAGTGGGATGAAGGTTTCGATGTTGTTTATGCCAAGCGAGCTTCTCGTGACAGTGATACAGTTGTTAAACGGAGCACCGCGCATTGGTTTTATCAACTATTTAATCGATTAAGTGACATTCCTATTCCTGAAAACGTTGGCGATTTTCGTCTGATGGATAAGCGTGTGGCAGACGTTATCAGAAAAATGCCAGAAAAAGATCGGTTTATGAAAGGGCTTTTTTCGTGGCCTGGGTTCAGTGCTACTACGGTAGAATTTGAACGACAGAATCGTGAAAGTGGTGATTCGAAGTTTAACTATTGGAAGCTATGGAACTTCGCTCTCAGCGGGATCACCTCGTTTAGTACTGCTCCGATAAGAATTGGCACCTATTTGGGGCTTGCGATTGCTGCTATGTCATTTATATATGGAATCTATATTATTACGAAAACGATGTTTTTTGGTGTTGAAACGCCGGGCTATGCTTCGATCGTCGTAATTGTTTTATTTCTTGGGGGGATACAGCTTGTGTGTATTGGGTTGCTCGGGGAATATATTGGACGGATTTATAAAGAAGTTAAAAATAGACCCTTGTATGTTGTCGATAGTACTGTAGGTTTTAACCGGACGGATTAAACCTAGACGTTTCCATTTAGCGATCTAGTAGTCTCTACCGTCGTGGTTTCCACCTGCAAAATTGTATGTTTTATAACTTTTTCTTAATTGAATATAATGACTAACCAAATCTACCTCATCAATAATTTCCATGTGGGTATCGGTTGAAATTCGTATGTATTTAGTACAACTTAAAAAGGCGGTAAAGTAAGTGACCGTATTGGAAGTAAATACAGACCAAGAAATTTCAGCTTGTTTTGAGGTGATGAGCTACCTTCGCCCGCATATTACAGAAGAAGGATTTGTTGAAAAGGTACGCCGACAATATGAGGGCGGTTACAAAATTATTTATGTGACCGAAGGTGCTTCCGTTGTTAGTTTGGCCGGATTTCGTTTCCAGGAGACAATGGCGTGGGGGAAATTTATTTATGTTGACGATCTCATTACTCATCCACGTTACCTTAAGCGGGGCTATGCGAAGAATATACTCGATTGGGTATGTGAGTTGGCAAAAAATAAGCTATGCAATGAAGTGCATCTTGATTCGAGTTATCAGAGGAATAATGCACATAGACTTTATTTAAATAACGGTTTTTTAATGACGAGCCACCATTTTTCAAAGAAATTAGAAGCCCCATAGTGAGAGTCCAATAGCGGGAAGTGAAAAGCCAGTGTGCTTATTCAGAGTCTTCTATTTTCATTAGATTGATCGCTATATCGCTAGATTACATCTCATAGCGCTAAAACATTTATGAATAACATTGTTGAGCTGAAGAGTGAAACTGTATTAATGAGAGAAAGAAATGAGTAACTTACCAAGTTGTGTCGAATGTTCATCTGAATACACTTATGAAGACCGAAATATGTACGTTTGTCCTGCCTGCGGTCACGAGTGGACACAAGATAGTTCTGGGGCGGATGAGGAGTGTAAAGCCGTTAAAGATTCGAATGGAAACCCGTTAATAGATGGTGACACGGTTACGGTTATTAAAGACTTAAAAGTGAAGGGTACTTCCTCCGTGGTTAAAGTAGGTACAAAGGTAAAAAATATCCGTTTGGTGGATGGCGATCATGACATCGATTGCAAAATTCCAGGTATAGGAGCAATGAAACTAAAGTCTGAATTTGTTAAGAAGGCCTAGATGTTGGTTTTTCAAACACGTGACAGGGCTTGAGGGTAACTAGAGTAGCTATCAGAACAAGTTCTGCCACTAAATTATTAGTGACTACAGAATCATAAAGCTACGCAGTTGTGATTACGAATCAGGTCATCTAATCGCCCCACCTAAAATTGATTTTTGAACCGTGAATATTCTCTAGTGGATAGTATTATGAAAGGCCAGCTTGCGCCAATGTGTTTTTTTCCTCCACGTACGGAAGCTGTATTGGCAGGCTTACTTGTTGGTGGAGCGCTATGTTTTTTAGTTTTGTTCGGTATCTATGGATTGTTTCGTTCAGGGGTATTTGGCTTTGATTTTATTGTATTCCATAAAGCCGGCGTAGACTTTGTTCACGGCGTAAATCCATGGCTTGCGGCTGTGGATACAGGAGCCCCCTTTTCTTATCCCCCACAACTCGCTTCTTTAATATCATTCTATGGAGCACTTCCATTTAAAATAGCGCTTTATATTCATACAGCGATAAGTCTTTGTGCTATAGCAAGCATTGCTTATTTAGCAAATGGCTGGTTTTTAGGCATTTCTAGTCTTCGTAATATGAGTTTTGCTCAAGGGCTGTGTTTATCTTTCCTTATTGGGAATCCGTTTGTGGCCCATAGTCTTTATGAGGGACAGTGGACGATAGTTGCGGTAGCAATGCTATATTGGTCATGGCATTTTTTACAAAAAGACAAATGGATTTTATCTGGGCTATTCCTTGGTATAGCGACTATAAAACCGCAAGTCTCAATTTTATACATTATTTTTTTGTTGTTTGGCTTAAACCTTCGAGTGCTGTTTGTGGGGGGGATATTAGCCGTGTTGATGTTGCTTCCGGCAATTTTGGTTTTCGGCGTTTTTGAAACTTTTTCCAGTTGGTTCGTTTCAATGGATGATTACATGAAGCAGTTTGCCAACAAGCCAGGCTCTCCTTATGTTGTAGGCTTTGAAGGAGTTTTTATGAGTATGGGTGTTGAAAAATCAGGACTCGTGTTCAAAATAGTAAGTGTTTTAAGTGTGTTTGCGCTTTATATAAAAAGAAAACAACTATCTCCCTTACTCATTGTTAATGGCTTCTTAGTTTCAGCATTGAGCTTTATTTATGGTCATGATACTGACTATGTGACATTGTCTTTATTGTGGAGTTATTTTCTATTTCTTGCATTCAAAAAACAATCATATATTGCCCTTGGTGTCGCAATTGCGACGCTATTTGTCATGTTTTTCCCTCAGAGAGTCATTAGGGCAATGGATATATCAATGCTTATCCACAGTAGGACGTTGGTTGTTTTACTATGTTGTTGGTTTGTCTATGTCTGGGATCGAGAGTTAAATTGTACTGAACATCATTAAAGCGACAGTTTTTAGGAATATAGATGAAGAAAATTGCTTTTTTAATCCCAGAATTTCCGAGCCAAACTCATGCTTTCTTTATAAGAGAGAGATCTGAACTTAAAAAGATTGGAGTGGAAACTAACTTGATCTCCACGCGGCGGCCGATTGGCCATGCTGGAATAGCTAGTCATACGTGGGCGAAAGAGGCTGAGAAAGAAACAAGCTATTTGTTTCCGATGTGTGTTAGTGAAATTTTACTTTGTTGTATAGAGTTATTTTTGTCAGGTCCTATTTCATGGTTTCGATGTCTGGCGGTAGTATTTGGGCGTTCGGATATGCGGCTTTCGGAAAGGTTTAAAATGTTTGCGATGATTTTTTCGGCTGCGTTCCTAAAAAGAATGTGTCGTAAAAAAACTTTATCTCATATTCATGTTCACAGTTGCGCAAACGCATCCAGTGTTGCAATGTTTTCACGCCTTATTGGCGGGCCTACTTACAGCTTAACCTTGCATGGGCCGCTGCATGACTATGGCTCGAATCAGGAACAAAAATGGAAAAATGCCGCATTTTGTATTGTAATTACGGAAGAATTGCTTGCTGAAGTTAAAGAAAAGTTGGTCAATATTAAATTACCTCCATTATATTTAGCTCCGATGGGCGTAAATACTCATGATTTTAAAAGGTGTAAAGAATATATTCCTGCGGAAAAGGATGACGCGATTAGGTTGGTATCGTGCGGGCGGCTCAATTTTGTAAAAGGTCATGATGACTTGATTCGTGTTGTAGCTGAACTTAAAGTAAAAGGGATTGTTGCGAAACTTAATATTTGTGGTGCGATGGATGCGCCGAGTGAAGAAAGTAACTATGAGGGGGTTCTCAATTCTTTAGCGAAAGAGTTGGGTGTTGATAGGCAGGTTAATTTGTTGGGCTCTGTGTCAGAACAGCGGGTAAAAGAAGTGTTGGAGTCTGCACACTTCTTCTGCCTAGCAAGCCTTAAGGAACCGTTAGGAGTGGCCACTATGGAAGCGATGTCTATGGAGGTTCCTGTAATAGTGACGCGAAGCCCTGGTGTTAGTGAGATGGTTGAAAATGAAGTGGATGGAATATTGGTTGAGCCTCGCTCACCCGATCAATTTGTTTCGGCGATAATTGGCTTTCTTGATTCCCCAGATAAAGCGACTGCGCTTTCTAATAAAGCTCGAAATACAGTGGTGAACCGTTTTCACTCAGGTATTAGTGCGGGGAAAATTGCTGAGGGACTATCTACCTACACTTAATATTCAGACCTTTGGATATATGTTGATTGCGCTCACTAAACTTTATTTTAAAAAATAATGCGTCATGAGCGCATTTCTTGGGTACATTATGTGTTTCTCACTTTCTGGTGGAAAACGCATGAGAAAACATGTCGCGTAAAAATCGTTTAGGGTCGGGATTATCTTTTCGCTCAATTGCGCAGCGAAGTGTATATAAGCCACCGCCAAAGACTCGCAACAAGGTTGCTAAAGCAAAAACGAACACTCCATGATTTTTCTTAAAGTAATATTTTCGTGAATCGAGCCAATAACTAGGTATGCGCTCCCATTTTTTCATGCCGGTTGATGCTGAACCAATGTGCGCAACTTTGCTTTCGAGAATATATCGGGTTGGCCAGCCGTTGCGTTTTGCGCGTAAGCACAAATCAGTTTCTTCAAAATAAAGGAAAAATGTTTCGTCGAATATACCGATTTCATCCAGTGTTTGCATTCGCATCAGCATACTTGCTCCGGCTAGCCAGTCAACATCACAGCTGCTTTCTGGGATGCCGAGTGGAACCTTATAGCTTTTGAGTAGTTTACTAATGGGGCCAAAGCGAATCGAACCCTCCAGTTCGCCAAGAGCATTGGGAAAGCGAAAGGCTGTGGTGTGAGGTGTCCCATCTACGCCATAAATATAACTGCCTGCGAAGCCATAATTAGAATGACTGTCGAGAAAATCGATCAATAACTGAATCGCAGATTTGTCCGGAAAAGCGTCTGAGTTAAGGATGTAAATATATTCCAAATCTTCAAATTTTTCACGAGCATAGTTAATAGCAAAATTATTACCTGCGCCGAAACCGCCGTTTTGACCCGATTGGAGGATCTCAACTTTACTCCAACCTGGAGTGCTTACTCTTTGTTTGTCTTTTGTTGTTGTCCGCAGTTTTTCCTCGCTGGCATCTTGGGAGTCGTTATCCACGACTAAAATCTGCCATTCATCACTTGAGTCGATAAGGGCTTCGATAGTTGCTTGAATCGAGTCTAGTGTGAGATCTGCAGTTCTATAGTTTAGTATTGAAACAGCAAGCTTCAAGGCTTTCTCCAAAGTAAGGGTTTGATTTAAAAATTCTAATTATAGTTAGTGCCTATTTATGGATGGACGCTATCTTGTGCTCATCCATAAATAGATTTTTACAGTCGTAATTTTAAAAGCCCATTTTTGCACTACTAGATAAGCTTGTTTCCAATGAGTAAATGTCCGCGTTCAGTAATGTAAATCTGACCATTTAAGAATTACCTCGATACGACACAATTTATAGACGAATACGAGTTAGAGCCGGGCTTGCTAGTTACGATCTGTACGAATCCATTTGGTTTGTTTACGTATAATGTAACCGATGTATATGACGATTTTTGATACGATATAGACTGGTATATAGAGTAAAGCTCTAAAGGAAAGGATGGTTCGCCCATGGAAAAACCATGTGATTAATATCGTAAACAACAACCCTGCTAAATAGAGACTGCTAACTGCGAGATAAACCCAATCGGAAAATAAAATAGCCCATGCGAAGAAAAACCCCCAGGTTGCAGAGATTATTATTACCAATAAAGACAATGGTGGAATAGCCAGATCAATCGTCATTCCAAGAGCGTCGATGCTTGGTTTCGTAATAGCCCGTTTGAGTAATCGAGGCGCAAATTGAGTTAGCGTACTTAAATGGCCGTGTTCCCAGCGCTCGCGTTGGGTACGCTCAGCTTCTTCGCTGGTCGGAAAATAACTGTACACCTGGGCTGCATCACAATACGTAGCTCCCATACCATGCTCAGCCAGTTCAACACCCAAACGCATATCTTCGACTATATCACCTGTGGCGAGTTTCGCGTTGGCGATTGCCTGCCAAGGAAAAGCCATGCCCGTGCCGGTTAGAGGAACGGGCATCCCCAAGCGAGATAAACCTCGTAGTCGTATTTTATTTTTTACCATGAATGCGAATTCGGAGACTTTGACGCCCAGCCGTGTCACTTTGCCGCTAAGCATTAGATAGCGGGCCTGCACCGGTCGACCGCGTTTTATAACCTCGTGTTTGAGTATCGCTAGAGCTTCGCTTTCAAGTAGGCAATCGGCATCGACAATAACGACAATATCAGGCTGGTCTTTCTGCTGTTTTAAATACGCCATCCCAAAAGCTAATGCGTAACCTTTCCCTTTTTCGTTATCGCTCTTACGCTCTATGGCTGTAAATCCGAAATCTCTCGCGATTTGCGCTGTTTTATCCTGGCAGTTATCCGCAATGACAACCACTTGATCTGTATCTTCGAGCTGGCTTTGTATATTTTTAAGTGTATGGCTTATGATGCTTTCTTCATTATGAGCTGGTATTAAAATAGCTGCGCATTGCTTTGTCTTCCCTTGGTTCTTGCCTCTGCGAGCTGGAAATAGACCAATAATGCATTCAACAATGAACATAACGGTGGGAATGGCTAAGGCAGTGAGGAGGGCAAAAAAAAGGATTTGGATCATGAGTTTTCCATGTTTCTTTTGTGAGCTGCTGAGGTCATAAATTGTTGATATCGATCAGTGGTCGACGCATACGCATAAGTTTCCGAGCATTAAGCATAACGAGCGCTATACCAGATAACTCCAGGAGCGCGTTCATTTTGAACCCCCAAACTTGAGAGCTAAGCAAGCTATCTACGTAGTGAAAGGAAGACGCCCTAATCAGAATAAAAACTATCAGTGCCAAAAGGCCAACGATGGCGATGCCATGCATATGTCGTACTTTGTAATAAAATCCCAGCATTACTGTAATAGCGGTCAACCCAAGAACGCCTAGCGCTGCTATAAAAAAAGTTTGGTAAAACCGCCTTTCTGCATACCATCCATATTCTTTAGATAAAACTCGAGCGGCAGCAGTAAAAAAACTCTGCAGATCTAGCTGCTTATTTATACCCAAAAAGACCATGGTCAGAGTAATGCTTAACCACAATAGCCTTTGTCGTTGTATTGGGTCTTCAAATATACGCTCGCTCGATCGGAGTACGCGGTAGCTTTTATAGCCACAGATAAAGTAGGCCGTTACGGTTAGCCAGCCGATCCAAGTCGGGTCACCTATCGTGGGGGACCAATCTATCTTGCTGAGAAATTCGTGCATATTGAGGTTCAGTGATTAGCGCATAGCGTTGCTAGCCCGTTGTCGGATGGTAACGATGCAAGTAAGTGAGGTCAATTGTCATCTTGAACCGATTACATTTTTATCTAACAAAGACGAAAATTCCGGCTTTATTTAGCTTGTCAAAAGCCTGTCTTGCCATGCCCTTGGGCTACTTGGCCTCCCGGAAGGTTTATAAGCACTTTAAACAGCAAAACATATAAGGAATTAGATTCCAAAAAGGGAGATTTAATGTCGGAAAGTTTTACGTAATAGGGCAGGCGCTTGGTGAAACCTGATGAGCGAGTCATATAAAGACGGCTCATTGCCAATTACATGGCGTTTTAGTGGCGCGACAATAGCTGGGTAGCGTTTTTAGGCTCAAAACTGGCGTTTTTATGTTAAATTCTGCGCATTTTTATACTTTTTAGATTATTCTGGAATAGAAATTGCTATGGAAGAGGGGAGTAGAGAAATGGTATGTCTGCCAGTTTTGGTTTAAATAAGTGATTTTGGAGTAATGGAAGAAGATGGTTGCTAAATTAACAGTTGTAGGAAATAACAAGGAATCTCATTTAGAGCGGCATGAGGAGTTTAGCCCTGGACTGGTGACACGTTCTGACGGTAAGGGACTGCGTTACATCGAAGAGAAACCACTGGACATGCAGGCTGTAGCAGAGTTTTTAACTGCTAGCGAAAAGGCCAACCATTGGACGAATTTTGGCCCTGTTTCACGTCAGATCGAGGCCAAGATTGCTAAAGCGCTCAACCTTGATGAAGGTCTTCGTGTCGTTATGTGTGCTAGCGGTACAGCGGCTATGCATGGAATTATCAATCTTCATGAAACCTTGGCAGATAAAGATCTACGTTGGATTACGTCTTCATTTGGTTATTACAGTTCTATTCAAGGACCATTAAAAAACGCTGAAATTAAGGATTGCGATGAGAATGCAATGCTCGATTTGGACTCCCTTGATCCCAATACCTTTGATGGCATGATGGTAACCAACATTTTTGGTCAATCGAGTGACCTGGATAAATATTACAGATATGCAGCAACTCACGGCAAAATCTTGTGTGTTGATGCAGCTATGGCATTGGGCTCTCATCGTCACGGTGCTAACGAATGCATCAGCTTTCATCACACAAAGCCTTGGGGTTTTGGCGAAGGCGGTTGTGCGATTGTTACTGCTGAGCACGAGAATTTGTTTCGTAGCTTGATTTGTTTTGGTCATGAGGACGGTGAAGAGATCAATCGGCGCGCGAGCAATGGCAAAATTTCTGATATTTCTTGCGCTTTCGGTATGGTGCGCTTACAGCAAATGGAGTCTTTAGGCGATGAGTATCGAGCTCAGTATCAGAGAATAGCAAAGATTGGTCGTCAAGTAGGCATGGGCATCTTATCTGATGTTGATACGCATCCTGGTACCCCGGCCAGTGTGCCATTTCTAACGCCTTTGCCTCTGGAAGATTTTAAACATTCGGTTTTGCCTACAGGTCGATACTATCACCCGTTAACGCCTTCGGAAAAAGCTTTCGATATCTATAATCGAATTGTCAATGTTCCTTGTCATCCCGGTATGGCTAAGTTGACAGATCAAGAAATAAAAGAAGCTTTAGAAACCTTTATTCGCCGCTGTTTTTAGTTGGAATTTCAACGTAATATCGTCCCCTTTCTGTTCTCATAGTAGAGGGGTCGTTAGACCATGGGCGAAAAAAAGGCCCCGTTAAAACCCAAAGTCCTATTTTTAGCTGGTGAGTGTAACCCTCAGTGGCACTCGCTTCCTGCGCTCGTTGCCGAATATTTTAAGGCGTTGCTTGGGCATGTTGATTTGACTTTAGTGACTCATGTTCGGAACCGATACGTACTTGAAGAATGGTTGCCTTCTGGGGTTGATGTTCACTATATTGATAGCGAAAAGGTTTCGATGCCCCTCTATCGTTTGGCCCAGTTTTTAACGGGCGATCCGAACAAAGCGATGACTTTACAGGTTGCCCTTAGCTATCCTGCGAATCTCTATTTTGAATATTGTGTTTGGAAGAGATTTAAGAGCGCCTTCAAGCGCGGTGACTTTGATTTGATTCACCGGGTGAGTCCAATGTCTCCAACCATCCCTAGCCCCTTGGCCAAGTGGAGTCCGATTCCGTTTATAATTGGTCCAGTATTGGGGGGGTTGCCATGGCCTGAAGAATTTAAAGGTGAAATGCGTCGGGAGCGAGAGTGGATGAACTATTTTCGCTCGGCTCATAAATTGATGCCGTACTATGCCTCCACTTATAAAAATGCATCAGCAATCCTTGCGGGTTATTCGCATACTGTTGGGGATATTCCAAAGTGCAATCACTCCAGAGTCATCGAATTTTCGGAAGGGGGTATCCATCCTGAAGACTTTCCTGAGCGGAAATTTGAGCCTCAAGAAAAGGCTACGATTTTATTTGTGGGCCGAATGGTACCTTTTAAGCAGCCAGAAGTGCTTATTCGATGCTTTGAAAAAAGTGAACGATTAAAAAATCACCGTCTTGTGATTGTGGGCGACGGTCCGGAGCTTAATCGTTTGCGTAATCTGGTCAAAGAGTTGGGCTTGTCTGGATGTGTGGAATTACCCGGAAGCCTTCCTATTGAGCAGGTTCGTGATTTGATGTACGAAGCAGATGTTTTTGCCTTTCCGTCTATTCGGGAGCAGGGCGGCGGAGTTATAACGATGGCGTCTATGTCATCTACGCCCTGTGTTGTAGTTGATTATGGAGGCCCCTCGCGACGAGTTCCAGAGGGCTGCGGTATTAAGGTTCCACTTGGTTCAGTTGATCAGATTATTGATGGATTTGTTACATCTCTGGAGTCTCTGGTCAATTCACCCGAGAAAAGAAAGGTCATGGGATTGGCCGCAAGGACGTTCACGAAAAAATATTATAGTTGGGAGTGGAAGGTTAAAAAAACGAAAGAAATTTATGATTGGGTCTTGGGTCGTATTAGTGATAAACCTGCTTTTTGGGCGGAGATAAATAGCCCCGAACCGGAAGGGGAAAGCCTGGGTAGTGTTGCGGAGCAGGCGGCTAAAATTTCATTTTAGAGCGTGATGCTGAACAGCAATGGTATAACTCTTCCCCAAAATCCTGTGTGTTTGTTCTCTGCGTTACTCTGTGATGCCTTTAGCTTTCCTTCGCTTATGAAAGGTTATTCTAAACGGTTAGCGGGTTCGTGATTAACTTTGCAATTTAGATAAGTTTGAGAGCGTTTGATGTTGAGTCTTAGGCATTGTTTTTGCTCGTATGAAGCGAGCGTAGGGCTCTCTTCCGCTTTATAGCAAACCGACATGATTCTCAAATTCCAGCATATCGTTGTGCTGATTAAATACCCGCATATAACGCTGTGGTATCTGTTTGATTTTCCGCCACCAATCTTAATGTGCTCAGTGCTCAGTGCTCAGTGCTCAATAGGTGAAATTTCGGCGCGAAAAGGAACCAATTTTTACGCTGATAGAATTGAAATCCTTGGCTTTATTTACAAGCGCAGATGTTGCAATTCTGGTATATTTGCGCGCATAAATATTAGGCAATCGCCAACTAAGTAAACCTTCAATCGAATAATCTAGGTAACGATATGAGAAAAGGCATCATTCTCGCAGGAGGCAGTGGCACACGGCTCTATCCTTTAACAATGGTGGTCAGCAAACAGTTGATGCCAGTCTATGATAAACCGATGATTTATTACCCCTTAGCTACATTGATGCAATCGGGCCTGAAGGACATTCTTATCATTAGTACGCCAGAAGAGCTGCCGAGATTTGAACAATTGTTAGGTGATGGTAGCGCCTGGGGAATTTCCCTCTCGTACGCCGTTCAGCCGAAGCCAGAAGGCTTAGCTCAAGCATTTATTATCGCGAAGGAATTTTTGGCAGGCTCCAGTGCCGCACTGATTTTGGGTGATAATATGTTTTATGGCCATAACTTGGTCCAGTCTTTGCAGAAAGCTTCTGAGCAATCTTCTGGCGGTACTGTGTTTGGTTATCATGTCGCTAATCCTCGAGCATATGGTGTTGTGGAGTTTGACGCCTCGGGTAAAGCTGTTTCGATAGAAGAGAAACCTGAGACGCCAAAATCAAATTACGCTGTTCCAGGTATCTATTTCTTTGACGCAAAAGTCGTGGATATTGCTGAAAAGGTCAAACCGTCGCCACGGGGTGAGCTTGAAATAACTGACGTCATAGACGCTTATTTACAAGCCGGTGAACTCAATGTTGAAGTGATGGGGCGTGGTACGGCTTGGTTGGATACGGGTACACACGATAGTTTGTTGGACGCCGCACAATTTATAGAAACCATCGAAAAGCGACAGGGATTGAAAGTGAATTGTCCTGAAGAGGTTGCTTATCGCTCGGGGTTTATCAATGCGGATCAATTACGCAAACTTGCAGAACCCCTTCGAAAAAGCGGTTATGGCGAGTATTTACTTAATTTAATAGAAAGTAGAGTGTATTAATGAATTACATAGAGACCGAAATCCCCGATGTGAAAATCCTAGAGCCTAAGGTCTTCGGTGATGAACGGGGCTTCTTTATGGAAACTTTTCGCGCGAATGAATTTAATGAAAAATGCGCGGAACGGACATTTGTACAAGAAAATCACAGTCGCTCGGATCAGGGTATCCTGAGGGGCTTGCACTACCAAGTTAAACAGACACAAGGCAAGTTAGTTCGCGTTGTGAGTGGCTCGGTATACGATGTTGCGGTGGATTTGCGAAAAAGCTCCCCGACATTTGGGCGTTCTGTTGGTGTTGAGCTATCGGCGGAAAATAAAAGGCAACTATGGGTACCGGAAGGTTTTGCTCATGGCTTCTATGTGATCAGTGAAACTGCCGAATTTGTTTACAGGTGCACAGATTACTACGCTCCAGAACATGAACGCTGTCTTTTGTGGAATGACGCCAATTTAAAAATTGATTGGCCGCTTGTCGGCGGAAAAGAGCCAGCTTTATCCGAAAAAGACAAAGAAGGCAGTTCGTGGGCATCAGCTGAGTATTTTGAATAATGACAAAGGTATTGGTGACGGGCTCTGGCCAGCTCGCGTGGGAATTACAGCGCACATGTCCAGGTGACATTGAATTCATTGGTTTATCTCGTGCTGATTTGGATATTTCTCAATCTGATTCTGTAGTGGACTGCATGCAGCGGATAAGGCCAGATGCCGTAATAAATGCTGCAGCATATACGGCCGTGGATAAGGCGGAAAGCGATGTTGACGCGGCTACAGCCGCTAATACTAATGGCCCTCAGTATTTAGCAGAGCAATGCGAGGCTGTAGGCGCCTATTTTCTTCACATATCCACGGACTTCGTTTTTGATGGTTCGTCGAATATACCCTACTTGCCGGATACGAATAAAAAGCCTTTAGGGGTTTATGGTGAAACGAAAGCTGCGGGTGAAGTGGCTATCGCACGAAATATGAAAGATCATTGGGCTGTTATTCGAACGGCGTGGGTGTATTCCGCACATGGTAATAATTTTGTGAAGACCATGTTGCGCCTTATGGCCGATAAGCCGCAGCTGGGTGTTGTAGGTGATCAAATAGGAACGCCAACCTGGGCGAAGGGCTTAGCGTTGGCATGTTGGGCGGCGGTAGATACGAAAATTGAAGGCCTCTATCACTGGACAGATAGTGGAGTTGCGAGTTGGTACGATTTTGCTATTGCGATTCAGAGAATTGGAATCGAGCAAGGTCTATTAAAAGAACCTATTCCTATTAAAAGTATCGCTACCGAAGACTATCCTACTCCAGCGCAAAGACCGTCTTATAGTGTGTTAGACAAGAAGAAAATATTGAATGCATTGCCTATCAGCACTGTTCACTGGGAAGAGCAGTTGCGTAGCATGATGGCCGAACTGGCGAATTAATCTTGGCTGTTAGACCGTTTTCGCATTCAGTATTAAAAAAGAAATTACACGATTAACTTAGTTATATTATTCGTTAAAAAAGAACCGCCAAGCATCGTGTAAGCAATATAAGCAACAATAGATCAAATAGCGTTTAAAGGGCAGTTATGAGCAAGACATTATTGGTGACTGGAGCCGCTGGTTTTATCGGAGCAAACTTCGTTCATTATTGGATGGAAAAATATCCGGAAGACAAAATTATTGGTTTGGATTCACTGACTTATGCAGGTAACCGCGCCAACCTAGATTCAGTAGAGGCTAATACCAACTTTCGTTTTGTGCATGCCGATATCCTAGATCAAGACGTGATTGAAACAATACTGCGTGAAGATGGTGTGGATACTCTCGTACACTTTGCCGCAGAGTCGCATGTCGATAGATCTATTCATGGTCCCGATGCGTTTCTGGAAACAAATATCATCGGTACGCATAGCTTGCTAAAGGCAGCCAAAAAAGTATGGTTGGATGAGGGCTTGCTGCCAGAGAAACATCGTTTTCATCACGTTTCCACTGATGAGGTTTATGGCACTCTGAGCCCGACTGATCCGCCGTTCCGCGAAGACACTCCGTATGCGCCGAACTCACCCTATTCGGCGAGTAAAGCAGCTTCGGACCACTTGGTCCGCTCATATCACCATACCTACGGTCTACAAGTTAGTACCTCCAACTGTTCCAATAACTATGGCCCGTTCCATTTTCCAGAAAAGCTCGTACCATTGGTGATTACTAATATTCTTTTCAATAAACAGCTGCCCATATACGGCGATGGTCAGCAGATTCGAGACTGGTTATATGTAGATGATCATGCTCGGGGAATTGACCTTGTGATTCACAAAGGTGAAGTTGGCGAGACCTATAATATAGGAGGACTTAACGAGTGGGCGAATATTGATATCGTTAAGCTGATTTGCAGCTTGATGGATGATCATTTTACAACGCAGCCTGGTCTGAAAACCACCTACCCTGAAGCGAGCGCAGCTCATAGCAATGATTCAGAGTCGTTGATAACCTACGTTAAAGATAGGCCGGGCCACGATCGTCGTTATGCGATTGATCCGACCAAGGCCAATGAAGCTTTGGGGTACCAGCCTAATGAATCGTTTGAAACAGGAATACGAAAAACCATTGCTTGGTATTTAGAAAATCAGAGTTGGTGGTCAGCGGTAATGGATGGCTCATATAAAGAGTGGGTTTCGAAGCAATACACTTAAGTGATGAATTTCACTTTTCTTGTAAAATATTATTTGAAATATGTCGTGCGCTCATCATTGGCGCAAGATTATGTGATTAAATTGGGGAAATGATTATGAAAAATATTCTTACTGGTTTGATATGTTTATTAATATTGGGCGGATGCAGCTCTAGCGGGCTTGTGAGTGAATTACCTCCGCTACAAACCAATGCGATAGCCGAGTACAAAATTGGTGTAGGCGATGAGTTGCGTGTAAACGTTTGGAAAAATACAGAGCTTTCAATGGCTGTACCTGTACGACCGGACGGAAAAATTTCTCTTCCTCTTGTCGGAGATATTCTAGCTCAGGGGATGACTCCGACTAAGTTAGCGGAAAATATCACCGTTGGACTTAAAACCTTCATTCGCAGTCCTCAAGTCAATGTCATTGTTATTAATGCGGGGAGCGTAGACTATTTGTTGCGCGTAAGGGTGACAGGAGCTGTTCGGAGTCCCAGGTCGCTGCCACATAAAGATGGCATGACAGTGTTAGATCTGGTGCTTGAAGCCGGTGGACCGACTGAGTACGCCTCAAGTAATAATGCCAAACTGTATCGAAAAGTTGATGGTGAAGTTAAGGTCTATCCCATCCGTCTCAATGATATCTTGAACAAAGGGAAATTGAAGACCAATTATACCTTGGCGCCTTCAGATATTGTGACGATCCCAGAGCGACTTTTCTAATCGTATCATCGATTCCATTTTATTAGGACGAGGTGATTGTGGACAGTCAAAATATTTTCAAACAGTTTTTTCGAGCGGTTTTTCACGAGCTGTTTCGCTCGAAAACCGCCTATAATATTGTTGCATCCGTGATTCTTCTTTCCGTTGTTGCTATAGGCTACTGTTGGAATGAATCGTACGTTTCGAATGCAGCGATAGCGCTTGAGCAGCGGAGTGTCCCAAACTCTAGCAGTGCAGACCTTGACCGCCTAGTCCGAATTTATGAGACCTATTCTTTTCAGCAGCAGATCACGAAAGCTTTAGCCGCTCAATTGCCCAGCGAACTTCAGAGCAGCGCAGCGCGCGTTGATTATTTCAAAGATCACAGTAGCCTATCATTAACCAGTAACAAGCTTATACGAATTTCATTTAACTCGTCTAATCCTGCTAGATCTCAAGCTGCATTAGTGTTGGTTGTGGATGAGTTACTCCGCAAGGTACAGCCACAAACTAACAGTCAAGACCTTGTTGATCTTTATGTATCTTTAAGAGAGGAAGAGAAAAACTTAATTCGTGATTTGGAGTTAAGTGATGAAGAAATTAAAGCAGCTACACTATATTCGGGAAACAAAAATCGTCAACGATCACAAGACCGAATAGGTTCTATTACGGAAGCTTTGCAAGATGTTGAGGTGAATCTTAGCGCGTTGAATGCGAAGATTTCGGGCATCTTGCGACGTCTAGACGCGGAAGAAGCATTTCACTCCAGCGCGGAGCGGCTAAAATTATTGAACACCCAGAAAGAAAAGCTTTCAGCGGCATTAATTGAAAATAACAGTATTTATTCCGTTAATTCTCCAGAGGTGATATCACTTCAGCAAGAGATTGATAACGTTAGTATTGAGATAGTGTCGCTGACTGACAAGCAGCCAATGGTATCGAAAAAATCTCGTGTTAGTGATGCTTTATATGAACAATTGAGGCAGCAGCTTACCTTAGAGGAAATTGAGAAGGAGTCACTGATGAGTCGAGAGTCTTCTCTGAAACGTATTCTTTCTTCTGAGACAAAAAAAGCCAATGCTGGTGAGGTTTATAGTACGGCTTTGTCTCAGCTTCAAAACGAAGCAGAAGTTTTAGGAGGAAAATTGGAACGTGTTGTTTTGGAGATTGATGGAAATTTGAAACAACAACGTAATATTAGAGAGGAGTCTGGGCAGTATGTTGTGCTAGATGAACCGACTCTTCCTCAATCTTACAGCGGTTTAGGTTTTATCGAATTTTTGATTATGGGACCTTTACTTTCTTTTTGTTTGCCATTTGGGGCGGCTTCGTTGCTGGTGTTTAGCGACTCTAGAATTCGCACTAGTCGACAGTTAAAAAATATAATGCCACAAAATTTGGCGATTTTAAGTGTTATCCCGCACTATAATTCTCCGAAAACACTGCGTATTTTTCGCAAGGCATTATTGGGCTTGGTGATGTGGGCGATTTTCGTTTTTATTGTGTATTTCACTGTCGGCGTCATCGGGCTAAAAGGATGACATTCTATGAAGTTTAATTGTATTGGTGTGTCCAAAGATTATTATCTAAGTTTTATAATGTGCCTGCTAATGGCCTTTACATCGATGTCTTATGGGCAGACAGCGGCGCGAGGCAATTATGAAATTCTTGCTGAGATATTCGTTACACCCAAAAATGTTGATAATGCAACGGGCGTATCCTCAGGACAAGAAAAAATTAGAGAGACACAAACTGAATACGGCGCATCACTATTTTCTTTATGGACGAGTGAATTAAGCGAAATCAATATCGATTACGAATACTCTAAAACACGTTTTAGTAAAGACAGTGAGCAAGAAGGTACATTTCGAGATGGCTCATCTTCATTTGTATTGGGTAATGAAACCAGCTTCTATCATTTATCGTTGGATCACTCCATTCGGCGCATACTTCGTGAGCCTAATGCGGTAGTGGCAGTCCTAGATAACAGTGAAGAGAGACAGATAACAAGTGTTATGCCGTTACTACGAGCTCGTTTTAATGAAGCGAATACTCTTGCGATTGCTTACAGTTTTTCTGATGTGAATTTCGAGGACTCAAGGGAAAATTCATCAGAACGAAAATCTATTCATTTTCAGTATTTACGAGACGTATCACCGATTACAAATTTTGTAATAGTAATGGAGCAAACGCAGGTTGATTACGACTTATCGAATAGTGCAGATTATGAGATGGACTCCGTGACAGCAGAGTTTGGGGTTAAGCACCGAATTTTCTCGTATACGCTTCAGGCTGGATTATCACGAATCAAGCCTGAAGAAGGAGAGGCTGAAACGTCATCGACTTTTGGTTTGACATTGAACAGTGAAATGGCAGGCAATCGTTTTGAGCTGTTTGCTGAGCGTTCTGTGAGTGACAGCTCGACAGGTAGTGGTAATGACGATTTCTTTTCCAGCCAAGCGTCGTTTGATGGTGGTTCAGAAGATCAAGATCAGCTGCTTAGAACAGAGTTTGGATTTGGTTGGAATTATGATCGCTTATGTGGCCGATGTGCACTTATTGCAAGTATTGGGAAAGAGAAGAGTGAGTACTTTCATCTCACTGAGAATGACTCGTCAGAAACCTTTTTTGATATTCGTTTTGTCTATCAGTTTTCGAGTCGTCTAAAGGCGGCTACTAGCATTCGGAAAGTAAAAACGAATTTTCCCGATCCTGTTGGTCGTTTGAACTCGAAAAGCCAACTCTCAAATTTCGAGCTCATATATGATTTAAACCCTAGCTTCGAAGTCAGTTTATTGCATGAGAGTGAAAAACGTATTGGGAGTGATGTGGACTCGGATTCTAAGGTCGATACAACTAGCTTAAGCGCCACGTGGCGTTTTGAATAAATTTTGGACTTGGGCTACACGTTTGCTAGCTTAGTTTTTTGAGATGCTGATTCCCCGCTTTGACACACTTCTATAAGCCTAGTTTCGACTTTTTTTACACTCAAGAGTACTTACGTTTTTGAGTAAGTAGGTAAAGGAGCCCGCCCTACTGCGAAAAAGTCATATCTAGCATTCCTATTTCAACTAAATTAATGGCCGGTCATAATTAGGGGCGTAGCGAGAACGGTTTGAAGATGTCAGGTTTGCAGCACAAGATATAGGCATTTGGTCATTCCAAACAACGATATCTTGTGGTGTGGTAATGAGGTTTTAAAAAACGTTATTACGGAGAGGCCTGTTTATGGATGGTCACCAATTATATGTGGCAGGTTTGTGGTGTATGCGAGTATCAATAATATTGATGCGGTTTTTTGATCGCAAAATCGAGCCCTCAGAAATTAGACCTGTTACATAACAATGCTTAGCTGCATTCTCCTCAAATGTTGCACTGTGTCAGGCTTTTATACACAGAGCTGTTTTCCATTGTTCCCTTGGCGCAAAAGACATCAATTAACGTGCTTACGGAATAGGTTGTCTTTCCTGTTTACTTCAGTCAGTGGCGTTAACCTATTGTTTTTAAAGGAGAATTTAATTCTCGCACAAGCGGATTTCTAATCTTTATAAGCGTCTCTTCTAGTTGGCACGTTGTCTGCATGTAGTATTTTCACAGATTTAGAATCGCTGGAGAAACCAGCGAATTATATAAAATGGAATTTTCATTTTTGGTACAGAGTTAAGAGATGAAAGCTAAAATAATTTTTTTCATAAACTTTTTAATTGTCGCAAGCTTGTTTTCACAAGCGGCATCAGCAGATGGCGCAGAATGGTTAATTCCTGCTATAGATGAGCCGATTTACCTCAGCATATGCGGCGCAGCGTTGCTATTTTTAGGTACCTTCAAAGGTAAACGTTCGAACTAACATACTGTTTTCTGGTGGTGTCCGAGCGTTTACATAGGCCTTTCGGCCTGTAAGGCTTGAGACGAATAATCTAGTCGCTATTCAATCCAAAATTTACTTTAAAAAGAATCATACTCAGCTAAAATTGAGAGGTTTCAACCTTTCATGGTATGTTGCGTTCGCCCATGTGCGAGAACAAAATCTACCTTTGACGCGCCAGTAATTGACGTACCAAATTGTAGTGTTCTATTTACCTGTTGTAATTACACTCTATATTTTAAACTCGTCGACCCTCAACCCCTTGCGAGAGCATGATTAATGGCAGAGCCTAGTTTTCAAAACCCCCATAATTTTCGCCGTAAGCGTCTCCTGCAAAACCACGATACTTTAGTTCAATGGGTGCAGCAGGGTATTAACATCGGTGTAGTTATAGGCTCATTGATTTGGTTGACTGTACGTTCAGAGGGGCGCATGGCAGAACACTATCGTGTGATGTTGGCGTTTGCCGTCTTGTTAATGATCATTACCTACCATTTGTTTGGCGTGCTGAGACGTTTTGACAGTGTGCTGGGGGGGATTCAGCACCTTGCTAGAGCTTGGGGCGTGGTGGTAATTATTTTGGCGTGGGTTGCGTATCTGACCAAAACTTCCGAAGGGTATTCTCGTCAAATTATTGTTTATTGGGCTTTCTTTTCTTTTGTTCTCCAGGCGTTTGTCTTTTTACTGACCTATGAAGTGTACAAAATTTACCGCTTAAAATATCGACAGCGTATCCCATCGATTATTATTGGCACGGGGTCAGTGGCTCACCACTTGGCATCGAGTATTTCGAACAATATCTGGTTGAATGACAAAATAGTTGGCGTGGTTAACTACGGTAAGGGTGATGATAATGAGTGGGCTTTGGAGTCGCCCCCCTTATTAGGCGCGGAAAGTGATCTTCTTGCGATTATTGAGAGTCATGGCATTCGTCGTGTTTATGTAGCTCTGCCGTTTAGCTTGAATTCTCAGATCAAAAAAATTCAGGACTTGCTGATTGATAGTAATCTTGATCTAGTCTGGGCTCCGGATATATTTGAGTTCGAGCTCCTGAACCACAGTGTGCGTGAAGTTGCTGGAGTTCCATTGCTAAATCTAAATGAAACCCCCCTAATGGCTGGTGGACCGGCGTTTGTTAAGGCCGTCATGGATAAGAGTATAGCCTTGCTTGCACTTGTTATGTTGAGCCCGGTGCTGATATTTTTTGCGCTTGCGGTGAAATTAACCTCTCCAGGGCCGGTTATTTTCAAACAAAAGCGCGATGGATGGGACGGGAAAAAATTCTACGTCTACAAGTTTCGTAGTATGTACCTCCATCAGGCTGAAAGCGTTGTGAAGCAAGCCAGTAAGGGGGATTCGCGAATCACACGTATCGGTGCCTTTATTCGTAAAACTTCAGTCGATGAATTACCTCAATTGCTTAATGTGTTGGAAGGGAGTATGTCCTTAGTTGGACCTCGTCCGCATGCGGAATCTCACAATCTTTATTATTCAGATAAAGTACGAACTTATCTTGCACGGCACAGAATTAAACCCGGTATGACGGGATTGGCCCAGATCAATGGTATGAGAGGTGAAACCGAAACCATTGAGATGATGAGTCGTCGTGTTGAGTTCGATCTGGAATATATTTGTAATTGGTCACCTCTGCTGGACATCAAAATAATATTTCTTACGCCGTTCTCTCTATTCTCAAAGAACGCATATTAGAAGCGAGCTTTATGTTCAGCGCAGATACCTTATGAGGTTTTTGAGAGTTACTGTCCGCGTACTTGCCAGTATCGTGTCTGGGCTTATTGTTCTGTTAGCCCCCAACGTACAGTCTCAAAATATCAGTAAAGAAGAGCTGACTGCATCCTATATTTATAATTTTGCTAAAAACATTGAGTGGCCGGATGAGGAATCGCGTTCAACGTTCTCCATAGCGCTATATCGTATTGAAAACCCACTATTAGAAGAAGCGCTTCTTTATCTCAATAAAGATTTCAGTGTGCGTGGGAGAAAGATCAAAGTAGTTCGTGCGAATACGATTAAGTCGCTACAAAGTTACCAGATGGTTTTTACTGGTCAAGTAGGGATATCGACAATTAATAATATTTACCGTGTGATAGGCGGTCGTTCTACCCTACTTATTACGAGTGGGTTTAAGGAAAAAAAATTGGTGATGATCAACCTGTCATTTTTAGATGATCGGCGTATGGTTTTTGAAGTAAATAAATCGAATATCATCAACCAAGGCCTCAAGCCTCTTCCTGAATTGATTTTAAACGGCGGTACAGAGATTGACGTGGCGGCGTTGTTCCGAGAAGGCCAGGCATCACTCATTGCTATACAGCAGCAACTTAAATCACGTGAGTCGATTCTGGACGAACTGATAACGGATATTTATGCTCAGGAAGAAAAAAATAAAGGATTAGAAGAGCGATTAAAAGCACTAACCCAAAACATTGATGATAGCCGGAAGCTTATTGAGGATCAATCTGGACAGCTACAACTGCAACGTAGGCAAATAGAGAAAAGTACGCTAGAGCGCAGAGTTTTGTTAGGCGATGTCGAGCGGAGCCACATTGCTCTTGATGAACAAAGAAAACAGTTGGTATCTAGAAAGAGTGAACTAGATGAAATCGGAAAAAATATTGATGAGAGAGAGTTAAAACTCACACGCCTAAACCGTATTATTCAGGAGCAAGAGTCGCAAATTAGCCTCCAGTCGGGAGAAATAACTGAGCTGGACGAATTGGTTAGTAGTCAAAAAAATGCATTAAATTACTTAAAAGTCATCGTTGTTTTGGCTGTATTGCTAATTGTTACAGCTTTTATTGCGTATATGATAAAGCGTGGAGATAACAAACGTTTGGCTGCTCACAGTCATGACTTACAAATGGCTCAAGACCGCCTATCAATAGCTAAGCAAAAAGCAGAAGAAGCAAACGAAGCGAAGACCGAATTTTTATCATTGATGACGCACGAGTTACGCACGCCCCTACAGGCCATTATTGGCTACACCGACGTTATGCTTGAGGATATGGAGTTAGAGGGCGAAACGGAATACACCGAAGACTTAAACCGAGTAATACACAATAGTGAGCGCCTACTTAGGTTGATCAATAATGTTCTTGATATGGCCAAAATAGAGTCAGGGCAGATGGAGCTTCATTTGTCTGAAGTCAAATTGTCCACCCTTGTTGAAGAGGCTGTTGATAATGTGAAGCCTCAAATAGAAAAGAATCAAAATCAATTGAAAGTATCGGTGAAAGAGGGGGCATTGTTGCCGATTGCGGACCCGGAAAAACTAGTACACATTATTATTAACTTATTAAGTAACGCGGCTAAATTTACGGAAGACGGGAAAATCGAAATTCGAGTTGTGCACAGTTTACAAGCAATAGATATTAGCGTACGGGATACCGGCGTTGGCATGACGGAAAAACAACAAGAAAAAATATTTGAACGCTTTGGTCAGGTGGACAGCTCAACGACTCGTAATTTTCAGGGCAGTGGACTGGGATTGTCGATAGCTCGACAGCTGACTGAGCAGATGGGCGGAACGATTATAGTTAAGAGTGAGTTTAACAAAGGGTCGATATTTTTGGTAACGATACCGCTTCCAATCCCGACTCCTTCGAAGGAAGCGCCTTCAGTTGAGGCAGGGTTGGAAGCGTGAGTTTTTCCTGGTGTGAATAATGGTGTTAATTCATACCAAGAGAATCTAAGAGTTGGCTTTGGTATTTTTGTGTTGCTTCATTGAGCGCTTCGATACCTTCAGTTGCGATGTTGCCGACAACTGTCCGAAGGGGTCTACTGCCAGTATCCATGGCGACAATAGCATATACAGCATTTGCAATTTCATTAGCGTCAGGGGCTTGAGGGCTTGACATAAGATCCTTCATTCCTTGAACCATTAGCGCTGGTATCTGAGCTGTTTCGCCATAATCTTTTATAACATGACTATTTTTTGGTTGTAGTCGTTTGTCGTGAAGCTCAGATGGGTAAGCGCCGGGTTCGATGATGGCAATATCTATTTCAAACGATTTTAGTTCGTAGATATAGGATTCGGCCAAAGCTTCTATGGCGAATTTAGATGCGTTATAAATCCCCAAAAATGGAAAACATAATCGCCCAGCTGAGCTTGTTATATGGAGCAGAAGCCCTGAATTTTGTGATCGCATATGAGGTAAAGCTGCTTGGTTGACCCGCATTGGGCCGAAGGTGTTCACTTCAAAAACTTGCTTTGCCTGTTCTACTGTAAACGATTCGGTAATGCCAAGGGCGCCTAGACCGGCGTTGTTTATAACAACATCTAATCGCCCCTCCTCTTCCACTATTGCAGAAATGGCTCGGTCCACAGACTTCTCGCATGAAACGTCTAATTCAATTACTGTAATTTTAGTAGGGTATTGATTTCCCCAATCTCTAATAGACTGAGCGTTAGTTTTGTTCTTTCCTTCAATATCTCTCATGGAAGCGTAAACTTTGTGGTTTTTGCTGGAGAGTAGTTTGGCAATATTTAGACCGAGGCCTGTAGCCGATCCTGTGACCAATATTACTTTTGAATCCGTCATGACTTATTACTAAACCTCTTATATATGTATAGGGTGCCAATTCATTGTAACTGGCCAATCTTGGCGCCTTTGGAACCGATATAAACGATGCGGCCTGGTTAGATATTGCACTAAAAGAAAGATTAATGTGAAGTATGCCTAAATAACTCAACACAGTGTGTTTAATTAAATCCAAAAAATTGCGTAACAATGTTGTTAAGCTAAGGTTAGTTGATAAGAGCAATAAATGATTTATATTCAATAATTGACAAAGGCCAATAACCCGCTTCGTACTATAATAGAAATGATCCTATAAACTTGCAAATAGAACACCGTTGTAATTAACTAGTTAATAACTACTCACTAACTGAAGTTGAGCTAGTGATATACCGCTTATAAATTTGTGAAACTTACAATATGATTTCTTCCTCACAGTACCGTTGTCTAATTTTATTGGTAATTGTGGGCTACTCTCTTATGCCCTTAAAACCCTACGCCTCAAGTAATAATAACCTAGATGCATTTTACAACTTACCTTTATCTCAGCTTGGTAAGTTGGAAATTACTAGCGCGACAGGTAATAGCACTCCTCTTGACCGTGCGCCAGCTACGGCGTCGGTGATTACAGCTGCAGAGATCAAAGCTATGGGAGCTCGTAATTTAGATGAAGTCCTAGAGTCTGTGCCAGGGCTGCACGTATCACTATCATCTCTTAGTCGATTAGATTCAGTTTATTCCATACGTGGTATTCACACAGGCTTTAATCCTCATGTTTTACTGCTAATTAACGGAGTGCCTGTAACGTTTAGCTTACATGGTGGAAAGCCTGCTTTACTAAAATTTCCTGTTACATCTATTGCTCAAGTTGAGATTATTCGTGGCCCAGGTTCCGCTATTTACGGGGCGGATGCATATTCTGGTGTGATTAATATTATAACGCGAGATTCGTCAGGGTTAAGTGGGTCCAAGGCTGGAGGACGGCTTGGTTCTTTCGGTTACAAGGAGTTATGGGTACAAAATACAACTGTATGGAATGGTTGGAGTTTGATGTTTGATTTTACTTACCAGCATTCTAACGGCGATAATGAGAGGGTAATTGATGCTGATCTTCAAACAACATTTGACGGTTTTTTTGGCACTCAGGCCACTCTTGCACCGAACCACCTATCAACACGGTACGAGGTTACTGACGCTCACTTAGCCGTCAATAATGAGAACTGGAAAATTAATTTGTGGCATTGGCGATCTAAGGATGCCGGAGTTGGAGCAGGGGCGGCGCAAGCGTTAGATTTTGAAGGGCACGATGATAGTGAATTATTGCTTACAGACATTACCTATAAAACGAGAGATTGGATTGATAACTGGGAGATAAATCTAGGTTTAAGTTACCTACACTATAAATTACAGGCGAATTTCACCTTGCTGCCACCAGGCACAGTTCTGCCAATAGGGCGTGATGGAAATGTCGGCAATTCATCATCATTAGTAGCTTTTCCTGATGGGTTGATTGGTAATCCGGGCGCGCAAACAAATGACTTTCAATTTGACCTTGTCTCCATTTATCAAGGTTGGGACAATCATCGGTTACGACTAGCTGTAGGCACGAAACATCAAGCATTAGATACCAATGAGACTAAAAATTTCGGACCAGGCGTTATTGATGGCTCTCAACCGGTTGTAGACGGACGACTTACCGATGTTAGCGACACACCTTTTGTTTTTGCAAAAGATGTGTCTAGAACTATACGGTATCTATCTATACAGGAGGAGTGGCGATTTTCTGCTGATTGGGAGCTGACAGCAGGGTTGAGGTATGATGAGTATTCAGATTTTGGCGGAACTACAAATCCTAGAGTGGCATTGGTTTGGAGTACCAGCGAAAAACTAACGACTAAATTATTATACGGTAGCGCATTTCGCGCGCCATCTTTTAGCGAGCAATTCTTTGACAATAACCCTGTTTCCTTGGGGCGTCCTGACCTTGATCCAGAGGTTATTGATACTTGGGAGCTGTCTTTCAATTTAGCTGTAACACCAAACCTCCAATCAAACACCAATTTATTTTATTATCAAGCAAAGGGTATGATCGAGTTCGTACCCGACGATGAGGCTTTTACAAAAACGGCTAAAAATGCGCGAGATCAAGATGGGATTGGATTTGAGTGGGAGGTTAACTGGAGAATTAAAGATCGTATAAAGTTTGGTGGCAATTATTCATGGACTAAGGCGGAAGATCGAGGAACCAGGAATAATATTTCAGATGCACCAATGCAGCAGCTTACATTGGCGGCTAGTTTTGAGCTGGGTACTAATGTTTTCCTCAATGGGAGATTAAACTGGGTTGCAGATCGCAATCGAACTGATGGTGATTCTAGGGGGAATGTGCCCGATTACAGTATTTTTGATTTATCTCTTCGAAAGATAGATGTTGTTCCTGGTCTAGATTTTTCCATTTCAGCAAAAAACGTTATGGATAAAGTGGCATATGAACCGAGTAGTGGGGAAATCGAAAAAGATTATCCTTTAGAGGGGCGTAGCACATGGATTGAGCTTACCTATCATTTTGATTAGTTCTATATAGAGAGTATTCTAAGTGGATAAGATGCGTAGGCATGATCAAGTTCGGAGTAGAAATGAAAAATTCACTCGGAGAACAGCCACAAAAATTTGGGAAGAAAAAGCAAGTGAGGATAATCCCTACATACCATATGCTGTAAATTGTCACGGATATGATTTATTAGATCTTGTGAAAAAAAAATCATTTGTAGATGTTTTTTATCTTCTATTCAGGGGTGAATTGCCTACAGGAGACGAATCGGAGCTCCTAGAAGCTTTGATGATCGGCCTAATTAATCCTGGTCCACGACATACGGCAACGCGCGCGGCTATGAATGCTGGTGTGGGGAAAACACAACCAGTCCATATTCTTCCTATCGGCTTATCTGTATTAGGAGGGAGCCATCATGGCGCTTCTGTAATTGATGATTCGATGAGGTTTCTTCGGAAAAGTAAAAAATTAAATGCCAGAATTTATGCCGAAAAGATGTTGGAAAACCTAGATATCGATATGAATGCAAAATCTAGAGATGAATCTGAGTTTTTTAACGCAGAGAGTCCTGGTTTTGGTCGTTATTATGGTGGCGTCGATATTGTTTCTAAAAACTTAGTTGATCTTTTATTAACCCTACCAGGTTCTGGGGATGCCTTGACTTGGGGCGCGGAAGTACACACTGTAACTGAAGAGCATGGGATTGGTTTATTAAGCACAGGAATAGCCGCTGCGGTGTTTGCTGATCTTGGATTTCAACCCCGAATTGGTGGAAGCCTTTTTCAGTTATTACGTGCCCCTGGTATCGCAGCACACGGGGTAGAAATGGCAAATAAACACTTCACTGCGATGCCTTTTGTTGGTGATGAGGACTATATAGTTGAAAAAAACGAATAGTAATCCTTCATATATTGCTGAGTTAGACTCATTAAGAGGAAAAATAATCAGTCGTACAGGAGGCTGGTTTCCTGGGAAGGCCGTATTTTGTCATGGGTACTCGATGTTGGATGAACTCGTTGGCGAAAAGTCGTATTTTCAAATCGTAATTTTAAATGCTACTGGGAAAATGGTGGATAAGCGATTAGCCGATTGGATTGAAGCGATCTGCGGATGTTTAAGTTGGCCTGACCCTCGAATTTGGTGCAATCAAATTGGCGCTTTATCCGGTAGTGCTAGAACATCTGTTGTTGCAGCAACTACGATGGGTTGTTTAGCTTCTGATTCTAGGGCGTATGGGCCGTTTACATTGATTGATGGTGTTGAATTTATCCAGAACGCTTTGATTAAACAAAAAAAAGGAAGCGAGCCAGCGGATATTATAAAGGAAATTACTGACGCTAATCGCGGTAAGCCTTATATCGTTGGATATATAAGGCCTATAGCAAAAGGAGATGAGCGAATAGAAACTATGGAGCGTTTGGCCGTCAAGTTAGGATTTGAAGAGGGAGAGCATTTGCGTTTAGCTTATGATATTGAGGAACTACTCTTAAATCAATTTGATGAAGGAATGAATATCAATGGGTACATGTCGGCATTTTTATCAGACCAGGGCTTCACTCCTAGAGAGGTATACAGTATATATTCTCTGATGGTGGCTAGCGGTGTAACAGCGTGCTATTTAGAGGCTTTGAATCGAGCACCAGATTCTTTTTTACCTCTTCGATGTAATGACATTGACTATCAAGGTCAGACCGCACGAACGGTTCCAAATTAATGCCGTTTATGTTAACGGATTATAAAATACTGCAGTTTATAATATGGATCTGATGAGCACGTTATCGATACATTGGTTCTAAATCACGAAGAGATTTTTTAAAGAGGAAAAATTTTCTCAACCGGCTCAGGATACCCAATATGGTACCCCTGTACATAATCAATTCCCATTTTCTTGAGGATATTCAAAATTTCCTCATTCTCTACATACTCAGCAACAGCTTTTTTGCCCAGTGCCTGAACAACCTGAATAATTGCACGGACCAGTGCCTGGTCCACTTGGTCGTTGTGAAGGTTTTGGATAAAAGATCCATCCAGTTTAATGTAATCGGCAGGTAATTGTTTTAAGTAGGAAAAACTACTAAAGCCTGACCCAAAATCATCGACAGAAAAAGTACAGCCTAGGTCATGAAGTTCAGAAATTACTCTCTGTGTAATGTCTAAATTAAATAAGCTAGCACTCTCGGTGAGTTCGAAAGTGAGCCTTTTTGCACTAACATTACAGCTATTCAAACAATTTATAATCGAGGGAACGAGGTTCTCGTCTTTAAATGCCTGCGCAGATAAATTGATGGCAATATGATTCAATTCGCTATGGTCTTTCAGGGTCGTAATTGCTAACTCAATAATGCGGCGGTCCAGCATTTGCATTTCGCCGGTATTTTCCAGCGCTGGGATAAACTGGCCGGGGCCAACGATTGTCCCGTCTGCTTCGCGATATCGAACGAGTGCCTCGAAGTATGAAATTTTATCTTCACTGACATCAAATACAGGTTGAAAATACAACAATATGCGGTTTTCAGTAATGCCCTCGCGTATTTTCTGTGACCAATTCACATTGAGGCGCATGTCTTCGCTTTCACGATCATCTGCATCATATAAGTGAATAAGGTTTCGGCCTCGTCCTTTGGCTACGTAGAGGGCAATATCAGCCTTCATCAGGTACTCTTCAGCATTTTTTGCACTGCCGTCTATTGCGGCTAAGCCAATACTCGAACCTAAGTGAATACGTTGTTCTTGTAACTGAAAACTACAATCTCGAACCACTTCCTGAAGTTCAGCGGCGAATAATTTTGCTTTATCGATATTAGTATCGTGTAATAAAACTGCAAATTCATCTCCACCCAGTCGGCAAAGTAAATCAGCCTTTCTAATGTGTTTCAGTAACAGCTGTGAAACTTCGCGTAGAACCTCATCGCCCCGGTGATGCCCAAATGTGTCGTTAATAACCTTGAAGTAATCCAAGTCGATATAAATCAATGCGTGTGAGCGTCTGTACCGAGTGGCATCAACGGCTAACTGCTCCAGTGACGATTCAAAGTATCTCCGATTGTATAAGCCAGTTAAGGAGTCATGCATCGCCAAATGTTCAAGCTCATGCTGTGCTTTTTTACGCTCCGTAATATTGTCGAGGCAAATGGTGAGCGTTGATAAGTTATTGACAGATGTAGAGCTGCTAATTTTTAACTGGGTCCAGATCTTTTCATTTTGTCGATCTAAAAGGCAGAGTTCGAATTCGTATTTTTTGTTTTTGTTGGATAGCGCTTCGTGAAGTTTGGTTTTGTATCGGGCGAACTTAGCGGTATCTTCCTCCGCTACAAAAGCCTCAAGTGGTCGGCCAATGGATTCCGGTACGCTAAAGCCCATCAGCTGTTCCCATGTCCGATTTAGAAATGTGATGCTGAGGTGGCTGTCCAGCTCCATAACCACGGATTGAAGGTCATCAAGTAGGTGATGATGACTCTCGTACAAGCTTTTATAGGCGGACTCTCTCTCTTCTAGCGATTTTACGCGGTCTGCAAACTGCGCGTTACTGACAAGATAGTCTTCCCTTAGTGATGCGATATTGCAGACTTTACGTAATTGCTCAGCACGAAAGGGTTTGGGTATGAAATCCACTGCTCCGTTAAGCATGAGCTCTTCAGCTTGGTCTGCTGAAGCATGAGCGGTCATGATGACAACGGCTTGGTCGGGTTTCTGTTTCATGATCGCGGTAAGGACGTCTTTACCGGCCAGTTTCGGTAACATCAAATCGAGCAATACAAGATCGTGTTGCCCATGCTCCCATTCATACAAACCCTTTTTACCATCTTCGGCGACTTGGATATCAAACGTTTTATCCAGAACTCGGCGAATTAAATCAGATGTATCACTCTGATCTTCGATGACTAAGAGGCGTTGTTTGGGAGGAGGGGAGTTTTTCTTTTCGTAAAAATCATCAACAATTTGCGGAATACGGTTGATATGCTCAAGAGGCAGAACATGGTTAACACCGTATTCACGAGCTGTGACTTCAGCTATGCGCTCGCACCACGTGCTCGAGACCATAATAATGGGGATATCGGTAGGACATTTTAAAATTCCAGAGCGTACAAGGCGAGATAGCCGCCAACCGTCTAAATCTGGCGTGTCAATATCACCTAAAAGAATGTCGACCTGTGACCGTCGCAAAATGCTGAGCGCTGCTTTTGCCGTGTCCGCAAATGTGAGAAGAGCTCGGGGTGATGATTGTAAGCCCGATTTGATCTCTTTTCGTACGGCTTCATCATGGCTGACGATCAAAATTTTAACGATGGACAAATTCGAATCTATTTGAGTTAGTTTTTGCAACACGCATGTCTCTCCGCTTGTAACCATACTAGTTCAGAGCGCGCCATTGTTCCATAGGCATTCTTGGGGAGGTGCAGCATATATGTCGCCACAAAAGCTTGTTTGTCATGCTTTTCTACTGAGGAGTCTACAGAATAGAATAAGAGGGTTGTTGCGATATAAAAAAGAGCCACTTCGTTATAGCGATGGGCTTTTTCGAAATGGCGCTATTTTACTCCCAATATCCGCAGCAGGGCCTATTTCGGGATGGGCACTAGCTAGTGCCCGTCCAGAAATAGGGCTCTGCTGCGATCGAATTTAAAACGCCATTTTCACAACACAAGATATAGTTGTTTGGAATAACCAAACGCCCATATCTTGTGGTGCAAAACTGACATTTTAAATTCACTCTCGCAACGAGCCATTTCTGGACGGGCACTAGCTA
>JAWSUY010000050.1:0-45252 GCA_033852175.1 Agarilytica sp. | reverse complement strand
CGTCTCCCATCCCCCGTCTCCCGTCTCCCAATTAAACTATTGACTCACAAGCATATTTACCTAATATGCAGCTTCACTTTTGATGTTACATATAAATGTCTCTGCTAGCCCACTACATAGCCGCACCAGGAAGACTGCGACACATTGCACTAACAGCAATAACACTCCTCTTTTTTGTCGGGCCGCTTTTCGCTCACGCTAACCCATGGATAGAGGCAGGCGATGAAAGAGCTCGCCACCACCTAAACTACCTAAAAGATACCGGCGCCATAAATATCCCACTAAACACCTGGCCCGTTAACTGGGCAGACGTAAGCCGCGAACTTGCTGACATCACGTTAGACGAACTTACCAACAAGCAAGTATGGTCATATCGCTATCTTCGCCATGCAAAAAGCCAGGCAGACCGCCCCCTTAAAACAACAAAACGCTTTTATGGCAGCAACAGCCTCACACCCTTTAATCATTTTGCCTCCGAATCCCGAGATCAGCGCTCTGCCAGTTCCGAAACCACCGTGCTAACTAACCATTTCGCAATAAACATAGAAATTCAAACTGTACGCAACCCCGCAGACAACGAAAAACTTCGATACGACGGCTCATACATAGCAACCCAGCTAGGCAACTGGATAATCGGCGCCGGAGCAATTGAACGCTGGTGGGGGCCAGGCTGGCAATCCAGCTTAACGATAAGCAATAATGCCCGCCCTACTCCCGGCTTATTTATAAGACGCAACGAATCCTTTGGCTCTAACCTGCCCATAGCTTCATTACTAGGACCCTGGACTTTAGAAATATTCGCAAACACCCTCGAAAAAGAGCGAGCAGCTTCCCGAGCAAAGCTATTGGGCGCGCGATTCACATTTATGCCCTTTAGCTTTTTAGAGGTTGGCCACAGCAGAACAACACTGCGGGGAGGGAACAGAGCACTAACCTCGGTCGAAATTACGACAGAAGATGCACCCAGCAACGCAAAAGAAGAAGAACCCGCCTATATCAGTTATGATGCTCGCATTAGCATGGCGCTGGGTGACACATCCCTTGCACTATATGGACAGACCCTGCGTCAGAAAACAAGCGGCTACAAAAGCGAATCAGCAAAAATGGCTGGCGCCGAGTCAGGCTTCTCTTGGGGGGCTGCTCATAACCGCATAGCTATAGAGTATTCCGATACGGAAAACAAACAACCGACAGATGACAGCGGAACATATCGCGACCTCTACACCCCGCCGCAATATCCAAACGGCTTCCGCCACTACGGTAGAGCAATCGGCGAATCGGCAGGAGCTAACGCGATCAAGACGTCACTTTTAGGGGATCACTATTTTGAAAATGGGCATCAGCTAAGCTGGCGGCTTAGCTCTGTAAAATTAAGCGCCCCGCCTAACCCAACAAACATTTACTCCGACTCGAACTTAAAACAAAAAAAGATGGTAGAAGTTTTTTATAAGCTTCCCCTGAGCAATATTGCACAAATAAATGCCGGGATTTTTTATATGGACAACAAAGTAAACATTTTAAATAAAGGCATTAATTCAGGAGCGTCAATTCAACTAGAGTTGCGCTTTTAACATAATGTGAAGCCTACCCAGCTAAGCAGAAAAACGAAACCAGCAAGTAAAAAGCTCCGCCTATTACCCGTACGAATAACCCCCTACAACAATGCAACTTTTAGCTGAAGCACAAACATAAGACTTATGATGAAAAGAATATTAAAAAACATACTTCTAAGCAGCTGCGTTTTATTTTCAATTCAAGCAAATGCACAGCAACCAACGGCGCAACAAATCGAGCAATTCAAACGCATGTCTCCTGCTCAGCAGCAGGCCCTTGCCAGCTCGATGGGCGTTGACCTAAACAGCCTAAACATTGGCGGCGCCAACTTAGCACCAACAACCGTATCGGAACCCATATCAGGAAAGAGAACAAAAAAGCGGGAACAAAACGATAACGGTCATGAGTTGGAAAAAATCGGCGCAGAGGGCACGGACACACTTTCGCTTCACGAAGACGATGCCCCCGAAGCAACACAAGAGAAACTAAAACTTTTTGGTTACGATATATTTCAGTATGGCGCAGAAGCATTTACCCCTGCTGGCGACATCCCCATACCAGCCAATTACATTCTCGGACCGGGCGACGCCATTGTTATTCAACTCTATGGAAAAGACAACGCCACCCACTCATTATCCCTAGACCGAGAAGGTCAAATCCAATTCCCAAGTATTGGGCCAATACCATTAGCAGGCCTATCATACGAGGGCATGCAAACCAAAATCGCTGAAGTCGTCAGCCAGCAAATGATTGGAGTAAAGAGCTCCGTCACAATGGGCGCCCTTCGCACAATTCGCATTTTTGTTTTGGGAGAAGCTCAAATCCCAGGATCTTACGTAGTCGGCTCACTCTCCACGATGACCAATGCCATATTCTCTAGTGGCGGCATCACTAAAATAGGCTCACTCCGCAACGTACAACTGAAACGACAAGGTAAAGTCGTTACGACTTTCGACCTCTATGACCTACTTCTAAACGGCGACACAAGCAAAGACTCCAGACTACTCCCCGGCGATGTTATTTTTATCCCGCCGATTGGCAAAACAGTTGGGCTTTCCGGCCAAGTAAAACGCCCGGCAATATACGAACTGAAAAATGAAAAAACAGTTGAGCACGTTATTAAATTGTCGGGAGGGCTCCTTCCGACAGCGTATGTACCCGCTTCCCGCATAGAACGCATCACCGACTCAGGGGAAAAAACCTTAGTCAATTTAGATGTCTCCAGCACTCGCGGTCGCAATTTCAAAGTTAAAGACGCCGATGTTATTCAAATTTTTTCAACGCTCGACACAATGAGAGATATCGTAAAGCTAGACGGGCACGTAAAACGACCAGGCGGATTTGCCTGGCGTGAAGACATGCGATTTACCGACATAGTACCCAATGCCGATGACCTACTACCCAATCCAGATATCGTAATTGGACTCATCCAAAGGGAAGAAAAAGTTACCAGGAAAATTCAAGTTTTCTTATTTTCACCTCAGGATTCTTTTGCATCACCAAAAGGAAAACTCGACCCAAAACTTAAGCCACGCGATACGATTACCCTGTTTGAATACAACACGGACAGAGCAGAAATACTTACAACGCTGGTATCGAAACTTAAGGTTCAATCCAACTTTGAACAACGAGAACAAACTGTACGGGTTTTTGGGAGCGTTAGATTTCCTGGTGAATACCCGCTTGCCACCCACTCAATGAGCGTTAGAGAGCTTATTAGCCTAGCCGGAGGCCTGACAGAAAGCGCCCTTGGTAGAGGAGCAGAAATTACACGGTACGACCTTAGCGAAAAAAGAGAGCGTGTTGACCTCAGAATTGACTTAGACCTAGCAATCGAAAACCCCCAACTAAAACCAGGAGACACCCTCCGCGTAAAACAAGTACCGCAGTGGAGTAACCGAGAATCAGTGGAGCTCGCAGGCGAAGTTAACTACCCAGGGGTATACGACATCCTCCCCGGAGAATCTTTATTGGACGTAATTGAACGAGCCGGAGGCTTAACGCCCCATGCATATTCAGAGGGTGCAATATTTTCTCGTGAAGAACTTCGAGTGCTAGAACTTGACCGACTAGAAAACCTGCGAGCCCAAATCAGAGCAGATATTACAGCTGCAAATATCGAGCAATCTAAAACAGCTAAAGATATTGCACCGGAAACAGCCACTCAAATTTTTGATAATCTTGACCGAACTCAAGCCCTCGGCCGAATGGTGATAGACCTACCATCAATTATCAGCAAGCCTCAAGCATATGACTTTGAACTAGCGAACGGCGACAAATTAGTAATCCCTCGCTTCAAACCCTCAGTAACCGTTGTTGGAGAGATTCAACACCCCACCTCCCATTTCTACAATAACAAACTAAATGTAAACGACTATATTGACATGTCCGGCGGCACCAAACAAAACGCTGACAAGGGCCGCATATACGTAGTCAAAGCCAACGGACGGGTCTACTCCCCTTCTTCGTCAGCGTGGTTCAAATCAAAATCTAAGTCACTACAACCTGGAGACACCATTATCATCCCAATCGACACTACCAAAGTTGACTCCCTAACCATGTGGAGTAGTGTCACCACCATCATGTCTCAAGCAGCTCTCGGCATTGCAGCAGTTGGCAGCCTATAGGAGGTTTAAGTAAGTTTTACTTGCCCCAACAAACAAGGCTGATTACAATACGCGCCCTCTCCACTGGAGAGGGCGTTTCAAGAAAATTGTTGCGAGTAAAATCGCTACTAAATAGGACCATAGCTCAGTTGGTTAGAGCACTACCTTGACATGGTAGGGGTCGGCGGTTCAAATCCGCCTGGTCCTACCAATTTTCAAAAAACCTGTTGGAAAACAATGAGTTATCGGCGAAGCATTTGATAACAAACGGTTGACACTAACATCCACCACGTTTAAGATACGCCCTCTTTGGAGTTACAGACTATTCCGCTTTAGCTCAGTTGGTAGAGCAAATGACTGTTAATCATTAGGTCGCTGGTTCGAGCCCAGCAAGCGGAGCCAAATTCAAAAGCCCACACAGAAATGCGTGGGCTTTTTTTGGTTTTCGGCGATCAATCTTCCAGCGCCTAATGCTCAGATACCAACACGCGCAGAGTTTCCTGAGCAAGCTCGCAAACCCCCAGCTCGAGCAACGACGGTCAACACCACACCTTTAGCGATAGCCCCAAACGCACAACTGTCCGCCGGAGCACTTCAACCCAAAAACAAATAAATTCGAGATGCTAGCTCTAGCTTTCCAATCACGAGCCCAGCGGCACCGCAAAAAAGCTGACACACAAGAAACCGGACACTATAGTAGCTATATCTTACAGAATAAGCCTATAATAGACATGACTGCATCTGTAACTGAGATAGCCCAATGCTCAAACACTCTTTACTTTCAGCGTCAGACGTACAAGAAAATATGGCCGCCTGGCTCCAACAAAAACGAAAAGCACTAAAACTTTCAAGGGAAGCTCTGGCACAACAAAGCACGGTGCCAGCTTCAACCATTAAAAAATTCGAAACGAGCCATCAAATATCACTTCGGCAATTTATTTTACTCTGGCAAAGTCTTGATGACCTGCAAAGGCTAATGCAAATAACATCCCACGAAGAAACGACACCCAAAAGTATTGATGAGGTATTAGGAAGGTGAATAGCTTCTCCCTCGCAAGCAAGCTTGAAGTTTGGAGGAAGTTCGAAGACGGGAGCCGGAAACACGCAGGCACTCTCGCACAAAACAGCCAAGCAGTGTTCTTCCAATACTCCGAATCCTATCTACATTCAGGCTGCGCGTTATCGCCATTCAAACTCAGTTTAAATCGTGACCTTCAACAAGCACCGCGCACGCCTCACGCAGGACTTCATGGAGTGTTTGCCGACACCCTCCCAGACGGGTGGGGCATGTTATTGATGGATCGCACCTTTCGCCAAGCAGGCATCTCACCGAACCAAATTAGCCCAATGGATCGCCTAGCATTCATCAATAACCGAGCTATGGGAGCGCTTGAATTCGAACCGTGCAGCAACATTGAGACAAAAGAGAATAATAGCTCAGTGAAACTTTCTGATTTGGGCGCTTCCGCTCAAGCAATTTTTGAGGGGCATACCGATGACGTGCTAGCCGCATTAGTCAGAGCCGGAAGTTCAGGGGGCGCGAGACCTAAAGCACAACTATTTTTAAGCGACGAAAATGATCGGTGTAGTACATATCCTCAAAGCGGTCTTGCCCCTTACTTAGTCAAATTCACATCACAACAACTCCCACTTGCTCACGAAGAAGGACTGTGCGAAGCAGCCTACCTTCAACTCGCCAAAACTGCCGGTATTGATACGGCAAAGTGGAAAATCATTAGAACAAGTATTAACAACGGCGAACCAAGGCAGTGGCTAGCCATGGAGCGGTTTGACTGCACAAAAAATAACGGCCGGAAACATATGCACAGCGCCTGCGGATTACTGGGTGCAGACTTTAGACAACCTTCACTCGATTATGAGGATTTAATCAAAGCCAGTAGCATGTTATGCAACAGCCCCGCCGCAGGACAGCAGCAGTTTCGAAGAGCTATATTTAATTTATTCGCCCTCAATCAAGACGACCACAGTAAAAACTGGTCGTTCCTACAAAACGACTCCGGAAAATGGCAGCTCAGCCCACTCTACGATGCGACATATAGCCCTACCCCATATGGAGAACATTCAACGGCATTTTCCGGTTATGGCAAAAACCCTCCGATCAAAACACTTCAAAAATTAGCCAATATTGCAAATTACTCTAACTGGAACGAAGCAAAAACTATGGCGGAAGAAGTTATTCACGCATTATCGAAATGGAACGAAGTCGCACGAGACCTTGGCGTCTCAAAGAAAACGATAGCTCGAATAGATAAGCACCTTCAAACCGCCAGAAGTGATTACGCTGAGTTCAAATAAACCACGAACGACCTACCGGTTTTTTGTATTTTGGACTAACTGTCACGTTAATTTTTTGCTCCTCCAATTTCGGCTATGAAGAAGCTGATAACGTGCGCCAGAGCCATCTACACCACAAAGACCAGACATGCCGGTGACTTAGGCTTGGAGCATGCGTCGCTGAAGAAGGGATTGCATATCACGACGACCATCAACGATCACCATGACGTAGACATGCTTCGCAATAATTCGATAGATAATACGATAGGGCTTGAAATAAATTTCTCGATACTCTCGTAGGCCGACAGCTAGCAACTCATTTGGGTAAGCCCCTCGCTCTGGATTGTCGGCAAGGCTTGAAAACGTCTCTTCTATTTTGTCGAGAACGTACTCAGCCTTTTCGGGTGCATCATGAGATTCGATATAGTCGTACAGGTCCTCAAGATCGTAAGCAGCATCGTCAGTGAGAAATACCCGATAACTCATTAGCAATTTTTGCTCCGATTACGAAGTTTGGCAACAACATCACCAGCAGGCTGAACTTTTCCTTCGTCGATCTGACGTTGACCCAGCGCCAACATCTTAAGCAGCGCCATAGTTTCTTGGGCTTGCTCATAGCTTTTGATGTCTTGCATAACAGCCTTAGCCTCACCATTCTGAGTAATAACTAAGGGCTCCACCTGAGTCGACAGGTTACGCACGATTTCAGCGGCATGCGCTTTCAAATAGCTAATAGGTTTGATTTGATCTGATAATTTCATAAGCACCTCTTGCTAGGACTAAATATAGACCGAAAACAGGTCGCCCGTCAATTGAAAGGATCAGTGGAAGCCATGTAGTGAACGACTTTTCATGTTGATAATTGCCACCAATATCGAAACCCCGACCGCTTAAAGCGCGTCGGCCGCAACACACAACTGGTTGACGAGGAAATCATTCGTGAAAATATCTAAAAACGACTTCAAAACACTAATCAATTTATTGATGGCAATTGAAGTAATATCGGATGTAATTAAACTATCTTCCATAGCTGCACGAATAGAATGAATGGCCTTACTATTTTCCCTTATGATTCGTTAAAGCAACGTCACAAAGAGGAGAGCTTTATTCAGTAAAAATCTGCTTTAACTCTCGATTAATAAGATAATGATTCGCTTTAAGTATGGCCGGAACATCACGGCTTTGACGGATCAACGCCACAATCACGATACTCTGTTCTTTCATAGAAACATACACCATGTAGTGCTCTCTGATGGCATGAGCACTCAGGCCGCTTATGCCTGCTAGAACCTCTTTTTTAGCATACGATAAATGATCTCGGCCTAAGCTCTCAGCACCTTCGTGAAGATCCTTAAAGTACTTTTTTGTTTGCTCTTTGCCCCAGCGTGATAATGACCACGCTTTCGCCTCTTGGAAGTCTTTTTCAGCTGTAACAGTTAATTGATAATACTTCGCTTTTTTCGCCATTCGCGTCAGTCTTCCTGACCGATATCGAGAATAGACTTATCCGAGAAACGCCCCTGCTGCACATCATCAAGCCCCTGAAGCACCCGCTTCACAACGCCTTGATTTTCCATGTCTCGACGGATTAGATCTCGTAGATATTCACTTGGGGTTGCATACATACCCGCTGAATTAGCCCGCCAATCAACAAACTCACGCAACTCGTCCGGCAACGAGATATTTAAACTGCTCGCCATATTATCACCTATCAACATTGAGTATCATCACTTACAACGTTACACCAATGGCAATATATGTCAATATTTGCCATACGCACCTAACAATCCAGGATTTAAATCCACATAAGCCATACAGGCAATAACCGCGACATCATCCAATAAAGCCTGACTTTTTAAGCGCCCCTCCCAAAACGGCCCCTAATCCCCTCTTCCTCATTTGCCATTTTGGCAATGGTTTCATTCAAGCAACGCATAAACCAACTAATATCCGTCAAGCGTCCACGCCATTCTTTAACAAGTTCCTCTAAAAAAAGGTCTTCACCAGGCTCTAAACCTTCTTTCCCTGCTAATACTTTCTTGGCTAAAACATTCCCGTTAAATAATTGCGTCCAACGCTTTAATACACCGTAATCCGAAAGCGCTTTTTCCTCTTCAATATTCACCTTCAAAACCAGATGGTAATGGTTATACATAACCGCATAGGCACAGACATCAATAGCAAAAACTTCTGACAATTCGGCTATTTTATTCACAACCCACTGCTTACGATGATCGTAATTTTTGCTTGTAGCGAAATCATCGCCAAATAAAAAAGCACGACGAACGCAACGCGCCATGCAATTATAGTAAGGCGTATCCTGCAGACTGATAATTTGTTCTCGGGCACGTGTCATTGAAGATTACTCCACCCTAGGCTTAGCTTTAATTAGGTTCGCAGCGCTGGCTCCGACATTATTTTTATAATTCGCTCATCAATACAACAATTAAATCAGGGTGTCCTATATTATTATCGCGCCCGACGAACACAACGAGCATAACAGTGATAAAAAGGCCTGGCCTTTCGGCAGATCTGATTTTCTCGAGAGGGGGCATAGCCCCCTACGCAAGACCGGAAAGGCTGTCCTTTATATGCTGATGCCGACATTATTTACAAATGACGAAGAGGGTCCATACTAGAATGTAAAATTCGAATTATTGAGATCTCATTTTTTGAAGAGATATAATAAACCGTATGTTTTTCTGCTGGAAAACTCATTAGCTTAGGCTCAATTTCATCCCTCTTTTTTCCCGCTTTAGGGTTTTCCGCCAAAGCGCTCAAACGCGCCTCAAGAACATCTAAATACCTGCCCGCTTGCTCTTTTCCCCACTCAGCAATGGTGTATTCTAAAATATTATTTACATCGTGCTCGGCTCGCGCTGTAAAGCTAACCCGAGCCACTAATCCTCAACCTTTTTTCTTAAACGATCAAATACAGCCTCACTCGTAGAAACATTTCCTACTTGATAATCCTGCATCCCTTCTCGCACGGCGGCCGTTAACTGAGCTTCTTTTGAATTGGTTAATAACTCATATTCAGAAGCGGACAAAATTACAGCTACAATCTTACCGTTCCGATTAATGCGAACCGGCTCGTTCTGAGCCTTCATTATTACCTCGCCAAACTCTCTTTTTGCGTCTGTAGACGTATACGTTTCCATGACCGACCTTCCAAATTGAACATTTTGATCAATTTAATCATTGCTGAGAGTGAACTTCAACCAGAACGTAACGAATACTGATAATTTTCTCAAACATATGGCCACCCCATAAACTCATGAAACTGCTCCTCCAATTTCGGCTATGAAGAAGCTGATAACGTGCGCCAGAGCCATCTACACCACAAAGACCAGACGTGCCGGCGACTTAGACTTGGAGCATGCGTCCCAATGGCACGATTTGGTTTTTGAAAAAACATTTTCGCTTGAGCTCATACCCAAACACTGCCCAGGCCCCTAAAAAGGCAACATTTTTCTTATAAAGTTCGGCACTTGCTAACCGGCGATTACCGAATATTATTTCACACCACTGACGGAAACCTCAGAGCATTAAAGTCATCAAGAGCGAAATACGCAGTCCGTCGGTATAAACGAATGATTCAGACATACCTTCAGGAAGTTACCTTGTGAGCACGCTGCCGAATAAATCATATGTCCAGATGGTTGTGCGGCCTTCGGCATCGGTCTGGGTCAACCGGTTGGCATACGGCACCGTAGAAGTATAACCTAATAAATACTAATAAAATCAGGGAGTTGGAACACCACGCTGTACGTACAACAGACTTAAACAGGCGCCTTAATCTATGTGCAAATCCATGTATAACCACCCTAATAGACCCGAAACCTATAACCATCTACAAGCCTCAAGCTTGATCAAAACGAGCACACATATAACCAAAAAGTTGTTACATGCAGCCCCTCCTGGTGTAATATTGCACCAGAATACTTATGTCGACTCTAAATTGAGGGAATACCATGGCCAGACAAAGCATCACACTAACGTCTCCAAATGACGAATGGCTCAAATCACAAATATCAAGCGAAGAATATGCAAACAAAAGTGAAGTAGTGAACGCTCTCATTAGGAAAGAACGCGAAATAGAAACAAGACGAAATTACATTCGCAAGAAGCTTATTAGTGCTGAAAAAAGTGGTTTCACTGATATGTCCGCAGAAGAAATACTTGCCAAATCCAAGGAAGAGTTACGACGTAATGGCAGGCTATAAACTTACCGAAGAAACAAAGGATGATTTAATTCGCATTCACCAATGGGGCGTCGAAAACCATGGAGAAGAGGCTGCAGACAAATACTACAGCGCTTTCTTTGACCGCTTTGAGCAACTCGCTGAAAACCCCTATTCCTTTCAATCAGTTACCGATATAAGAGAAGGCTACCGGCGTAGCCCTTGCGGTATCGATAGTATTTATTATCGAGTAACTGATAAAGCAGTTGAAATAATGGGAATTGTTGGCAATCAGGATGTCGACGATTGGCTTTGATTTGACTCCGCGCTACCAAACAAATCATCACGATCTAACCCGACAACTCCTGTCCTGTGCGAATTACTAATTTCACTTAAAACACCCACTCACGACGGGTTGTTTTTTGATCGGCAATAAGTAAAATGCCCCGATGCGAGATTTACTGCTCCTATCAATCCACTTCCTTTACACACTGTTCAAGCTACTGAAGCCTGGCGGTGTCCGTGCAGTAATGGCAGAAAACTTAGCGCTCAAACAGCAGCTTATCACACTGAACCGACGCAACAAACGATCACCAAAACTTACATCCTTTGACCGTTTTTTCTATGGCTTACTTGCATTCATTATTGGCGAACACCGAATTCATAAAATCGGCGTCATTCTTAAGACTGCCACTATTCTAAAGTTCCATCGAGCTCTAATGAAGGAGAAATTTCATAACTTATTCTCCAATAAATCTAAAAAGAAAGCAGGTAGAAAACCCCTGTCACAAGCAGCGATCGACCTTATCATTGAAATGAAGAAGCGAAATCCAATGATTGGATATGGCCGTATTTCAATGCAAATTTTCGAAACTTTTGGCATTACGATCAGTCGCTTTTCCGTCGGTAGAATCCTTCGACTATACAAACATAAACTACCATTTGACGGTGGCCCATCCTGGCTGACCTTTATCGGCCAGATAAAAGACAGCTTATGGTCCGTCGATTTATTTCGTTGCGAATCGATCAGCCTTAAATCTCACTGAGTGATGGTCATAATGGACAGAGATTGTTCCAGACAACCTTTCTGCATTTCCTCCATCCATGGAGGTCACCAATTTACTCGTCGAATCATCGGCTTTTCTGTACATACCGGAAACTGCGATGGTGTCGCCTACTGCCGGATGTTCAACACCATCGTTTCGGGTAATTCTCACCCCAAGTATCTTAGCAGCGACAACGACCCACTATTTCGATTTCACCGATGGAAAGCAAACTTGCGAATCATCGATGTCGATGAGATAAAAACAGTGCCTTATGTGCCACTCTCTCACCCTTTTGTCGAACGCCTAATCGGTACAGTTCGACGTGAATATATCGATCACACGATGTTTTTCAACAGCCATGATTTACAGAAAAAACTCGACCGCTTTCAGGAATTTTATAATGAGACTCGCGGCCACTCTTCTTTGCAGTCCAAAACTCCGAAAACAATGCCCTCCGAAGAGAATTCCCATAAAAATCTTGCCTCTTTAGACAACTATCGGTGGAAATCTCACTGCAATGGCTTGTATCAATTTCCTGTTGCAGCTTAAATTAGCAATTCGCACACAACAGGGTCCTATGTCTTGTATTCGGATGTCCTATATCTTGAAAACCAAACCGCGCCATAATACGAGGGACTTCAGCAGGGATATGGGGTGCTCTATATTTATTAACTCATCGCAAAACGCCTAAAGTTCAGCCATAATGATAACCTCCCTACAAACATAGAGATGCCCAATGAAAGAGAATGACCTTAAAAATCTCAGTGTCAACGAACGAGTAAAAGCTATGGAGGCTCTTTGGAACACATTTATCTATGAAGAAGCCGATATTGAGTCCCCCACTTGGCACGGGGAAATACTTCAAGAAAGAAAAGAAAGCATCGAAAACGGAACTGCAAACTTCATATCCTTAGACAAACTCAAAGATTACTTCCGTGACAAAAATTAACGACATTGTAGTGCTTGAAGATGCCGCTGAAGATATGACAGAAGGGCGACACTTCTATGAAAAACAAAAGCAAAGCCTAGGCATCTATTTTTGGGATAGCATCGTTTCAGACATTGAATCACTAACAATTTATTCTGGGGTACACGAAAAACATTTTGGCTTATATCGCCTACTATCTCGAAGGTTTCCATACGCAATCTATTACGAGATTTCTGACGCCATCGCTTACGTGATCGCCATACTTCCAGTAAAGCGCAGCCCAATTTGGATTAGCAATAAAATGAGAAAACGCAATTAGCGTAACACAAGCGCTTAGCTTAAAGCCTGATCCGGCTTCCGAACGAACCGCTAAGGTCTGCCCTGCCTTATCAAATCACTGAACCCACTCCAGGCTCCGCCCCACCAAACAAACGCCGAGCCAAACCAACCCCCTTCAACCACTTCTTCTCCAGCTTTTCTCCCAAACGCTTCATTGAATCTTCCCGCCCCATAAACTCATGAAACTGCTCCTCCAATTTCGGCAAAGCATCCAGCCAATTATCTGGATGAACCCCTAACCGCAATAAAATATTCGGCGCATCTGACGGAATATAACCGCGCTTATCGTCTCGTATTGCTCTGCCCGTCCAATCCAACAACACCAAATAATCTTGCCAATAGAACGGAAGACTTATACTTCCCTCTCCCCGAGAAACTGGATCCAGTAGTTTTTGAGCAGCCCTGCCGGTACTTTCTTTGATTGAAGAACCGTTATGATCCCCCCCACGATCAACAGCATCGCCAACGCCGAAAACTTCATGAAACGGAACATCACTAAACTTGGCAAGACGAACATCTTTAACCGTTTCATCATCGAGATCTCTTAACCCAGCAAACTTACCCCCTTCATTCTTCTCACGCTTTTCTGAGCGTTGCGCATTAACAGCGGCTTTACGAGGTCGGCCAACTTTTCGATCGCCAAAAGTGCGTATTCTCTCTTGAATAGACGTAAAATCTGACTCTTCAGGCGTATTTGCCATAGCTGCTCTTACAGGATTTAAGTCCACATAAGCCATGCAAGCGATAACTGCCACATCATCCAATAAAGCCTGACTTTTAAAGCGCCCCTCCCAAAAACGGCCCCTAATCCCCTCCTCCTCATTTGCCATTTTGGCAATGGTTTCATTCAAGCAACGCATAAACCAACTAATATCCGTTAAACGGCCACGCCATTTTTTTACAAGCTCCGCTAAAACAAAATCTTCACCAGGCTCTAAACCTTCTTTCCCTGACAATACTTTTTTGGCTAAAATATTCCCGTTAAATAATTGCGTCCAACGCTTTAACACATCGTAATCCGAAAGCTCATTTCCCTCTTCAACATTAACCTTCAAAACCAAGTGATAATGGTTAGACATAACCGCATAGGCGCAGATATCAATAGCAAAAATTTCTGATAATTCGGCTATTTTATTCACAACCCACTGCTTGCGATGATCGTAATTTTTTCTTGTAACAAAATCATCGCCGAATAAAAAAGCGCGACGAACGCAACGCGCCATACAATGGTAATAAGGCGTATCCTGCAGGCTTATAATTTGTTCGCGGGCACGTGTCATTGCTGTTTATTCCACTCCAGGCTTAGCTTTATTAGGTTCACCGCGCGGGTTCCGACATTATTTTTACAATTCGTTCATCAATACAAGAACGCAAAAATTGATTCATCGGGCCTTGCTTGTTTGAACTGTAAAAATCCAGCATCAACTCATTAAATTCCAATTTACGCTTAACGGGGACGTTAATGACAGGGTAACCATGGGATAGCAACACACCATTCATCATAAACCGCCCCATACGTTTATTCACATCGTAAAAAAATTGTGTTCGGGCCATTTCAAGAAAAACAAAAATAGCCCTATCGAAAATATCCGCTATTTTTTCTGCCCTCGCCGCCATCTCATCAAACAACACGGGTAATTCTGAAAACTCAGGGGGAAGGTAATCCGTACCCGCGATCGTCCCCCCCCCCCCCCGATCGAAAGCACCCCCACTCCAAAGCCTCTTCTTTACCGGCAATACCGTGCAGAAATAACGCATAGCGACTTCCTAGAGAAAACTTATTACCTACGACATCGTCAAATAGCGCTTTCCATGCATCGCCTTGATTCAGAGCTATTTGCTGATCACTAATTTTATGGCCACCAACCGTTACACCTTCAAGCAAAGTTTGAATCTCAGGAAGGGTCATATTGATGCCCTCTAGCTGGCCAGCCTCGTAGACCAAAACCGAAATTTCTCGCCTAGCAAGTGCTATCGCTTTCGACAAGTTGGGGATGATGTCATTTATGCTTGTTGAAATATCCACCTTTAATTCTCATCAACTCAGTAATAGCGCTAAAAACAGCTTAGCTCCCGATGGCATTGCTGTCAATTAAATCAGGGTGTCCTATATTATTCCACGCCATTCTTTAACAAGCTCCTCTAAAACAAAATCTTCACCAGGCTCTAAACCTTCTTTCCCTGACAATACTTTTTTGACTAAAAGATTCCCGTTAAATAATTGCGTCCAACGCTTTAATACATCGTAATCCGAAAGTTCGTTTTCTTCTTCAATGTTAACCTTCAAAACCAGATGGTAATGGTTAGACATAACCGCATAAGCACATACATCAATAGCAAAAATTTCTGACAATTCGGCAATTTTATTCACAACCCACTGCTTGCGGTGGTCGTAATTTTTGCTTGTAGCGAAATCATTACCGAATAAAAAAGCGCGACGAACGCACCGCGCCATACAATGGTAGTAAGGAGTATCCTGCAGGCTGATAATTTGTTCTCGGGCACGCGTCATTGCAGTTTATTCCACTCCAGGCTTAGCTTTCTTAGATTCACCGCGCTGGCTCCGACATTATTTTTATAATTCGCTCATCAATACAAGAACGTAAAAATTGATTCATCGAGCCTTGCTTGTTTGAACTGTAAAAATCCAGCATCAACTCATTAAATTCCAATTTGCGCTTAACCGGGACGTTGATGACAGGGTAACCATGGGATAGCAACACGCCATTCATCATAAACCGCCCCATACGCTTATTCACATCGTAAAAAAACTGCGTTCGCGCCATTTCAAGAAAAACAAAAATAGCCCTATCGAAAATATCCGCTATTTTTTCTGCCCTCACCACCATCCCATCAAACAACACGGGTAATTCTGAAAACGCAGGGGGAAGGTAATCCGTACCAGCGATCGTCACCCCACCCGACCGGAAACAACCCAGTTCCAAAGCCTCTTCTTTACCGGCAATACCGTGTAGAAATAACGCATAGCGACTTTCTAGAGAAAACTTATTACCTACAACATCATCAAATAGCGCTTTCCATGCATCACCTTGATTCAGCACTATTTGCTGATCACTAATTTTATGGCCGCCAACGGTTACACCTTCAAGCAAAGTTTGAATCTCAGGAAGAGTCATATTGATGCCCTCTAGCTGGACAGCCTCGTAGACCAAAACTGAGGTTTCTCGCCTAGCAAGTGCTATCGCTTTCGACAAATTGGGGATGATGTCTTTTATGTTTATTGAGATATCCACTTTTAATTCTCATCTATTCACTAATAGCGTTAAAAATAGCTTAGCTCCCGATGGCATTGTAGTCAATTAAATCAGGGTGTCCTATATTACGTTTTTCCAGGCACTGAATTCTCCTCATCGAATCAGTGTCTGACCTTATCAGATCAACCGGCCAAGTTAATTGACGCGGACCGGCCAGGTTAATTGTCGTCTAATAATCACCTCCTGAATCCCGCTAAGTAAATCATCATATCCGCTCAGGGAGTGTTGTTTATTAGCAATAACAGGAATGGCAGAGATGCTGTCACTAAAACGCTTACATAGATCCAATTCGGAAGGTAGCGTTCCTCGATCAATTGACGTTAAAACATATCGGCCCAACGCTCCTTCACAGTCTTCTTTCGCCGCAAGATGCAGTAATCGAACAATGTAACGACACGCTTTATGCGCCTCCAAGGTGTTATCAACGTACAACCAAATACGTTGGTAATCCGGTGTTGGTAAAAGGTCATCGCGTATTTGAGAGCTTCGGAATGCTTGCGGTTTGCGTACCAAGGAATCGATCACATGACGATAGTTCACGCTTCGTATACGCTGCTTAGTGCTGTTGTGGATCCGAGTTAAGGTCAAGACGGCGACATGCCCATGAAAGAGCTTTAACTCATGATCAAATAGCTGAACATAAAGTCGCTCGCCAATAAACCGTGACGGCACAGTGTAAGTTACTCGCTGCAAGTCAAAGGTGCTACTACGACTTATGAAGACATAATGCTCACCATAATCTTGCGTGCGGCGTTTAGGCAAAGATTTAAGGAAAGCTTTCTCTTCGTTAAATCGCTCCTGACAACGCCGGTTGATTTTTAATACTAAGCCATCAATAAAGAGCTGATACTCTTCCAAAGAGGGGAAATCATTACTGCCGCGTAGTAGGAGCGCTTGCTCTATACGCCTCTTTAAGTGGCCGTGAGGTGATTCTATTGCTCCATTTTCATGGCTGAGACCGGGGTTATTGCGGGAGGCCTTTAATCCATAAAATTTACAAAGTTCATCGTAGCGAGCAGTAAGCTCCTCCTTTTCTGATGCGTTCTTAAACGCAGCGCTTAGACTGTCGGTCCGATGCTCTACGGGAGCACCGCCGCTACGCCAAAGAGCTGTTTGCAAGCCTGAAGATAACGCCGTAAAACTCTCTCCACCACAAATAACTTTGACATAGCACCAACCGCTAAAAACCAACCGATAGTGATATAAGATATGCTTGAAAGTTTTTCCTTTAACGGAAATTGTGACTTTTTTGAGTGTTGTAAAATCAGAGATACCCATATGGCCAGGTGTTTTTATCTGACGAAACATGACCTCTTTGGCTGGTCCGTGTTTGGCTTTCCAGCTTTTCATTCGACGCTGTAGTGTACGTAAAATTTTGGCGTCATATGTGTCGGGATGTTTTTCACACAAAACCTCAAATAGTGTCGCGGGCAATAAGGAGGGGTTTTCCTCAAGCATTGGTACTAGTTCACTTTCCCAAACTGCCGCTAAAGGATCTTTACGAGTCCTCCCTGAGCGCTTATCTGATGGATGAGTGGTAAGTTCATGCTGATCAATACGACGAGCTGATCGTTCTGATATGCCAGATTTGGCGGCAGCAGCTGTTTGTTGCGCGCCGAGCTTTCGTTCATTCATATATAACCTAATTTGTTGATCTGTTATGTGTTTACCAGGCACTGAATTCTCCTCATCGAATCAGTGTCTGACCTTATCAGATCAACCGGCCAAGTTAATTGACGCGGACCGGCCAGGTTAATTGTCGTCTAATAAACGCCCCAACAGCGTCATTTGGGACTTGATATTAAGCTCCTTGAAAAAAGAAATTCTCTCTATGAAGAAGCAAGAAACCAAAACCCGTCAAGGTGGGCGTCAAGTACTCGTAACTGGAGCCCTATTGGCAATATTGAATTAAATCCGGAAAACACAAAGAAAGCAGCATAGATATCAACCAAAAACGACAACTACCTTGAAAAACACCGACAAGGTTGCGGTAATATCCCGAACTCTTTCTATTGGAGTATTTTGATCGAATCGAAAGATAAGTCCCCCCGGAAGGGTAATCTCACAACTGGACGAGACCAAATCTTGTCGCACAGCCGGTTCGACCTTTATTTTAGTAAATCCTGAAGGCTGTTTAGAATTGACGATTGGCTTTTGGTCTAGTACGCCTGATTTATTGAGGACGCTCTTTATCTGGTAGAATTGGGGAAGATTGAGTGCGTGGCGTTTGGCATAAGCGGACATCGATAATGCGCTTTTTTCACATCGACGGATATGGTCTAGCCATTCTTGGCGTTTTTTAGTGATCTTCATGGTGGGTGGCTCCGTTTCGTTTAGGAGCGATAAGTTAACTACAGATAAGGCTAGCCGAAAAGAATGTGCTTGGTTGATCGCTTACGAATCTATGAATAAGTGACAGAGGCCCGGCCATCTTAATTGTCGCGGACCGGACAAGTTAATTGACGTACAACAAGCGTCATTTGGGACTTGATATTAAGCTCCTTGAAAAAAGGAATTCTCTCTATGAAGAAGCAAGAAACCAAAACCCGTCAAGGTGGGCGTCAAGTACTCGTAACTGGAGCCCTATTGGCAATGTTGAATTAAATCCGGAAAACACAAAGAAAGCAGCATAGATATCAACCAAAAACGACAACTACCTTGAAAAACACCGGAAAACAGTGATCACTTTTAACCGAAACAGGTGATCATTTTCGTCCGAAATACGCAGCCCGTACATCACTTACTTAGGATAGAGATTTCAGAGCTGCCGCATTACGCGCTATTCGCCCAATTTCTTCCCAGTTCTCAGCATCAACCAAAGTTGAGCTTGCCATCCACGACCCGCCTACACAAACTACGTTTTTCTGAGCCAAATAACGACCAGCGTTATCTATAGAAACTCCCCCCGTAGGGCAAAAATTCACCATAGGAAACGGTGCCTGCAAGGCTTTAAGCATTCCAACTCCTCCAGAAACTTCCGAAGGGAAAAACTTCATTTCAGTAACCCCTAAATCCATCAATGCCATAATTTCACTGGGAGTACTTGCCCCGGGGAGTATAGGGATTTGCCCATCAATTGCTTCTTCAACCAGAACCTTACTAGAACCAGGACTAACAATAAATTTAGCGCCTGCCGCGACTGACTCCTCGAAATTCGTTAGGTTTATGACAGTCCCGGCTCCAACGATCGCCCCAGGGACTTCTATACTTATCAGTTTTATTGCCTCCAATGCGCACGGCGTACGCAAGGTGACTTCCAATATCGGAAGCCCCGCTTCGAACAATGTTTTTGCCAGAGGAACTGCAAGCTCAAGTTTTTTTACCACCATCACCGGGATTACCGGTGCTCTCTGCATTATATTCAACATAGATTGTGCCATAGATTTACACCCTCGTTTTATAGTATTTAAGAACGCCGAGCATCATAAACTCTAGAGCCCATGCATACAGCATATCCAGCCTTGCGTAAGGCGCCTACAAATATCAACATCCGCCATATACATGTAGTATTTATTGTCAATAACCTCCAATCTCCGAGAACCTAACCGAAGGAAAGACAATAAACATTCCGTCAACCTAGTCAAACGATCGGATTGTCTGACCACCCACAATCTGAAGCTCGTCTTTTTAAAACCACACGCTTCATTAAACGCTGAATATTTGGAAAACGACGTACACTATCTTCTTTGTTACCAGCTAACGATCTTACCTCTGCAGAACAAGCACCTGCCTGACTTTTCGAATTAGTATCAACAATAGGTCCAAATTGGAAATTCTCGACACGAATACCGGGATTGACCACAGCAAGATATTGACCTGGAGTAAAATAAAAGTCTTCAATATAATCAGGGCGACCTATATCTAGACTCGACGCATACTGTCAAACCGCAATTGGACTAAGCAAACTACTTAACACCCCCTTCGGTCTTGGTAGCTTTCTAAAAACATTCCATGCAATGTTACTGTTAGGCACAACAAGAACCCAGGCAGTGACGAAAATCACTAAAAAATAGACAACAACTCCTCTATTATTTACGAACCACCGTTCCAATTCACCTTTATACGGCCCAATAACATTTTCGTGAAAATCTACAGGGTCTTCTCGCCCATCCAACAAGGACTCTTCATCACGAAATATAATCGATCCAATCCCAGAAAGTCCAGGCCGAAGAACCGAAATACGATCTTTGACTTCTTGAGGGTATGCGTCAAAACCTTTTTTAACCAACGGCCTCGGCCCAACAACACTCATATCCCCAAGAAATATATTCAAAAGCTGTGGCAGTTCATTTAGCTTTGTTTTTCTTAGAAAATGCCCCACGGGCAAGACTCGGGGATCTCGCTTGAGAGTAATAGTACCCGAACCAATGTTGGGGCTATTTTTTAGCATTGTTGCAAACTTTAGTAGCCCAAAAGGTTTTCTGCTGCGCCCAATCCTTTCTTGAACATAGAATACTTCCCCCTCTCCGGAAAATCGCAACAGAATTGCCAAGGGAATTAGGAGGGGTGAAAAAAATAACAATGCCGCTCCAGAGAAAATAATATCGAATATTCGCGTCACATTACATCCTCCCATCTAAATATTTTCCGGTTTCTTTATGACCAAATCCCGGAAGTAAGTCAAAAAATAAGGCTACAAGATGGCTCTTCGCCCAAGAACGAGAAGCTTTCAACCGCTTTAATTCACTAAGAAAATAATCGAGTTTTTCCTCATCATAGCTCATCGTATTTTTAATCACTCCAATATTACTAAGACGGTCCATATCGAGAAGTTCATTTGAAGTATAAAACTCTTCGAAGTCTTTTTCACCAGTTGTATCGCTATCGAAAAAATAACAGGGCCAAGTTTTGTTCGCAATTAGCTCCTCGGCCCTGTCACGAGCTTCATCCTCTGTTTTACATTCGAAGACATTATAACCCAAATCTTCGATATATCTTTTTGCTATTTCATGAAAGCCAACCAGGTGAAGCTCTTCACTCAACTTTGGGAAAAAAACCTCACCATTTTCACCAAAAAGACAAGACATTAGACACAATTCGCCAGATTCTCTTGGCGTGACAAAATATCGTTTAATATCACGCGGCGCCGACAATGGCTGTTTTTTGCTCACCCTCTGAGAGAAGCCATGGAGCAGACTACCATCTGAAAATGCAACATTGGCAAATCGAGCCATTGATATAGGTAGGCTCTCGCTTGAGCGCGTTAAAAACATTTCCATAATTCTCTTGCTCGCGCCCATCATATTGACAGGATTGGCCGCCTTATCTGTAGAAACACAAAAATACTTCTTCGCACCATATTGATTGGCAAGTTTGTGTACTTTAATCGTGTTTAGGATATTCACGTCAATCAACCTCATTAACGTGAAGGGGTCCTTTTCACTACGCACATGTTTTAACGCCGATAGGTTCAACACATAATCATAACCACCCTGCTTTACCATCAACATCTCAAACTCCGTCGAAGCGCAGTCAATCGCAAACGTAGAAAAATCGCCATCGATATAGCCTTCCGTGCTGCGGATGTCTCTGACTAACTCGACCAAATTATTTTCACTGATATCGACGATGTGTAACACTTTTGGTTTGCGCTTAAAAATTTCTTTAGTAACCGCTTGACCTATTGTTCCAGCCCCACCAACGACCAAAAACGATGACGATTCAATGACCTCACTTAATCGATGCTCGTAATTTGCAATATCCTCGGAAAATAACTCCCCGGATCGGCCAATTAGCTTAAGTATGCTCATAATAAACCCCAAAATATTTTCAACAGAATGTTAGTATATGATTTAACACTCACGCAACTCGACCCTTAACCTATAACGACTTAACCCTCGACAGACACTAACCGGGCTGAAGCCGCTAACCTTCTTTATTTTCATTTTCTAGTGTAACAATCATACCGTGCAAGGCCTCTTGCAATGTACGACGAGGTTTAAACCCTAACTTTTTCAACTTGTCAATATCATAACACTCGTCACCCAATAACTTTTGTAATTTATCACTATCAAACGGAAGCCATGCACCCGTCCAATCTCCCAGCCAGGCCGCCGCGCTAAACAAGCCCCTCGGGATACTAACCGGCAAAGACTTTCGGCCTAAAGCACCGCGAATCGCATCGTAAATCCCGCGTGTCGAATAATCCACGCCATCGGTTGCGATAAAGATCTCACCATTTCCTCGTTCATCACCTGCCACTAATAATATCGCATCAATAAGGTCATCCACATGGATCATTGAGCGACAGTTTCGAGTCTCAGGTATAGGGGGAAACCAGCGACTCCTTATACCCGTGATCATGGAACGAAGATTGCCCTTGACTCCCACCCCATAAACCAAAGGGGGACGAATAATAGAAACATGCATCTTTGATTTTCGCCCAATCTCCAAAACTGACAACTCTGCAGCTCTTTTAGTTCGGCCATAAACCCCTTCCGGCTCGCCCTGATCAAGCTCGGTCATTCGCCTCCCTGCCAAGGCCTTGCCCCCGGCCTTGACGCTGCTAACATAAATAAAACGCTTCACAGACGCCTCTGCCGCCAGCAAAGCAAGCTGCATACTTGCACCCAAATTTACTTTTTCATACACATGCTCAATCGCACTAGCATCACGTAAGTCGTGCGCAAAACCTGCTAGATGGAAGACTGTATCTACACCTTCTAGAGCGCTATTAGGGATACGCTCAAACTGAAGGTCACACACAACTGTTTCTAAACCGAGCTGGGGGTGGCGCGATAACACACGAAGAGGGACCTGCCTATCTTTCAATACCTCAACAAGCCGCTTCCCAACAAAGCCTGAAGCCCCCGTAATAAATATCATTTAGATATCCTTCATTGGGAAACGCCCCCAGTGCAATGCAAAAAAACGCATTGCACTCGCGAGATGCCATTTCAAATATTTAAAGCTGGTATGACTGTCTCTTCGAGCATCATGAATGACGAACACCTCGGTATGCATGACTACTTTATATCCAGATCGCCAGCTGCGAGCACAGAGATCTACATCCTCATAATAGAGAAAGAATTTTTCGTCAAAACCACATAGCTCTTTAAATTTTTCAGCTGGAAAGAGTAAAAACATCCCAGCGACCCAATCGGGAAAAACGGTTATCTTACTTTTTTCTAAAGGAAAAATACCGCTATAGCTGGAAAACAGTTTTCGAACAAGATCAAAAGGCGTCGGAAAGTAACGCGCACTATCCTCGAGTTTCCCTTGGGGGCTTACAATTGTTGGGGCAATTATTGATATCGAAGGGTCTTCAAGACAGTTCAGAAGTTCTCCGAAGGGATCACTCTCTACATTTAAATCCGGGTTCATCACGCAATAGAAGCGTGTTCTACTATATTGAAAGGCCTGATTGTGATTCGAACCAAAGCCAAGAGGGCTTTCATTGTGAAGATTGCGTAATTCAAAGGGGTATTTAGATGAAATAACATCCTCCTCACCTGCAAGATTATGCGTGACAATTACCGTCTCAATATATGATGTATAGCGGGCTAGCTGGTCTAACAAGTCCAATACCATGGCCCGCTGGCCATGGCTGACGATAGATACGGTGATCTCTGGTTTCATAATTTGTCTACATGATAAATCGTAATGTTAATATAACCCGAACCGTTAATTGCCAAAAGCTTCTGATTCGGGAACCCGGTTCAGAGATGCATGCTTTAAAACTTTTCCTTCCAAGACTGGCATTATATTCAGTTTAGAATAATATGAAAACCAAAACAATATACCGAGAATAAACATCACAAAGTGATCCAATTTAACACCAATCTTCCCCTCGTTAAAATTATTTTATATTGAAAGAAAAATCCAACAGCCCAACTCCACGTAAGAAATGTGCGGAAAAACGAATCCACCTTAACGAGCATTGTCAACAAAACTCCAATTAAATCAATATAGTCTTGGCTCGGGTAACTCCCCTCTGCGGCAAAGCCGTTGATCTAAACCAGGAATTTATTTCTGACTCATCGTCGTCTTTTAACCTAAATTCTGTAGTCGTTTTCATTCCTGTATTTTTCAGAAATAAACAGCTCATTACTTAACTTTCCACGCGGCCCGATAGCCTAGCTTTGATGTGGTCAAGCAGGTGTGACAAGCGAGAGTTCAAAGAGGCCCCATAACCTACCCTAGAAATCCCTTGACGAAATTGAAAGGGCAATCACATATGAGCATAGATATAACGATCATATGAATTAGAGCAAGGCGAACCATATTCTAAATTCGCTCTATCTATGCCTCAACATTTCTACACACAATCAAACATATCATTACACCGCTACACGAACACCAATTTGATAAAACCTTGAATCAATACCGAGCACTAGTGATGCAAGCCAACTAAATATCACCTTTGTAAGGCTGCCTTTCATTGGGTTAATATACCCAATTTTTTGGATTACAAATGCATTTTCTTCCATAGAGCGTCGCACACTTTTTTTTGTAAAAAATCGAAGATGCGTATCATCTAAGATCCCCTCCTCTTCATACTTCCAATCTTTCTTAATCAAAAGATTATACAGGTTACGTTGATACCTAACATTCGGGATTGACGCAACCAAAACTCCACCTTTCTTTAACTTTCGGCCGATGGCTTTTAAAAAATTGTCATGGCTCGGCATATGCTCGATTACATCACAGCAAATAACCATATCAAAATATCCATCTGGGATCTCAAGCTCAACCTCATCAAATGTGCCATGGAGCACTTTATCCAACACTTTTATTGCTATTTCTACAGCATTAATAGACGGCTCTACCCCCCAATACTCTTCATGAGTCGACAGCAGTTTTCTAAAATTTCCCGTTCCGCAGCCGATCTCTAAAACCTTACTATATGTTTCGGGCAAGAAGGGTAGAACTTCTGTTCTCTCATGCTGATAATATTCGTCACAATTTGACATAAAACTTCCTAAAGTTATTTAACACGAAACAAAATTAATTTTTCCTGAAAATCAGGCGACACAATTCTTGAATGCGTAACCCGAAGTCACTGATATTTTGCGGAAACACGTCAAAATCTAAAATCTTACCCAAACGTTTCATCATATAACAAAACATTAGGGCATAGGCAAGCCCTATTGATATCGGTATAACATTTATGGATTGAATCAAAAAGAACTGTACCGACAGAAAAATAAGGAAAAAACCCAAGCCAAGGAGGTATTGAAACCGATACAGATCTCCCCGCCCAAACACAATAAACAAATACCCCAGAGAGCCTACAGCAATAATTAAGGATTGAGCAATGCAATAAAGAAACAAGGTTGAATTATATTGCATAAAAGATGCATCAAAAACCCCCAAAACAAATTTTCCAAAAATGAATATCAAAACCAAAGACATTACTGAAAATGCAAATATAACTACAGAAACGAGTTTGACTTCGCGCTCAAACATCTGGACATTCCCTTTTTGCAAATGGGATGCTCTAGGAAAAAATACTGCGTTTATTACAGGAGTGATGAACCCAAATGCCAGAGATATTTTTAGACAAACATTCACAGCCGACACCTCTTCTTTTTGGAATACAAATGAAGCAAAAATCACAGAGCATCGGAGAATCAACATTTGGCTTAAAACAACCTGAGAATAGCCAAGATATTTTTTTGCCAGCAACTTTAAATATCTTCCATGCAGTCCAATAGACATATTCTTAAAACCATAGAAATACCAAATAACAAATAACGTAAGAAAAAATATAGCTGCCGAGCAAAAAACATATATCTTTGAGAAATCCATCATAGTCGGGCTTAAAGCGATGGTAATTAGAAGGACGAAAACATTCAAGAGTGTAAATTGAGATGCATTAAAAACAATTATATTCTTCTTAGATTGGAAAAAGCAGCCTAACAGGCACGTTAGCGATGTAAAAATCATGGAACATAGCAAGCCAAATTTATACTTACAAACTACTGTCGAAAAAAGACTTTCACCATCACCAATTTGTGCAATGCAAAACAATGCTAAAAATATGATACAAGAAGATATAATCACCAAAATCACAGAATGATAAAGAAGTGCCTCTCCCAGAGAGGGACGCCCGTCCAACCTAGCCAGCCGATCAACTATGTATGGCTCAGCCCCCATTCTAGACAGTGATCCAGAAACCAGTACAATAGACAAAAAAACAAACAGTTCAGCCGAATCTGAGACACCAAAAACATTAAGTAATGTCTTATCTAGAGCCAATGCGATAAACATACCTAAGAGTTTGAGTATAAAACTTACTGCATACCCATTCATTTAACACCCAACTTAGAAATTACCTGGTACTTAAGCATATCTAGAAAATTTAAATTGGGGGCTTCAATAATGGATGTACTCATAAGAATTTCTGAAAAACACTGTTCCGACATTACAGACCTCATTTTTCTTAGCTTTACATCAGTATCCGCCAAATTGGACACTGCATGGCTAAATTTATGTCCGGGTTCAAAACAGTGCGAGTACGCATAACAGTGTAAAATATCAGAAATATCTATTTTTGAGTCATCAATATTCTGAATAACTGAAAGCTCCTTAACTAAGCGTTCTTGAACGAGGGAAAGTGACAAAGCGTTGAGATAGACAATAAAACTTGAGAGAAATACATTTCGACCTGACTTCGGCGAAGATGTCAATCCATTCCTATATCGTCGTACCACTCCGTATGCGAAAGGAACATTTCTAGGACCTACGTTTAACCCACTCAAAATAAGTCGCCATGGATGCTTATAAAAAAGTGTGCTATTTAACATAAGTAGATCAGAGTTCCCTTTTTCTATGCCCCTAAAGTAGACACTCCAATCAAACATTTTGTTGGGCATAGAGAATCCATCACTCTTCGATATTATTTCGTTTCCTCTAATCTCCCAATAGTGAATTTTTGAACATAATTTATTCAAGTATTCTTTATGAGTATCATTTAAAAAAAATCTTTCACCTTCAACAACATAAGCTTCAAGCATGACGCCTCCCTGCACTATTCAATACCTCGATAATCACTGGAACATATGCAAGTATATAAGAATCCTGTGAAACGATTAAACCGAAATAGCAACCAACTGAAACACACACCATCGTAGATTTACCTTTTACACGGCTCATAACAAAAAAAACCGAAAAAATATAAATTAGCAACCCAAAAGCGCCCGTTTCAGCTGCAATCCGAGTCGGTAATGTATACGTTGACATTCGAGAATCCGTAGCTCCGATTGTAAACTCTTGAACCGCAACTAAATCTCCAAAAAAGCTACAATACTGCAAATTATAGGAATATTGACCAGCTCCAACGCCGATAATAGGGTTTTGTAAAAACAAATCTATCGCGCACAAAGAAGAGTACCCCCGTATAAGAAAAGATCTATCTATCGAAAAGTCCAATAAAACACTTGCATATAATGATAACGCCAACAATGCTAGCGCGGAGCCAACAATAAAAACGAACTTACTACGAAAGGCTGACTCCATTAACCCACTAATCAAAATCGCTAGCATGCCCGTTTTTGAGTTAACATAAAAAGCAACGAATATTCCTAAACCATATAAAATACTGTAAGACACCTTCGAGTAGTAAGAAGAGCTGTTAAATTTTGATAACACAAGAGCAAGCGAAAGGAAAACCCCAACACCTAAAAAACTTGGTTCAGAAGAAATTCCAAATTTCACATTAAACTTGGCACATTCCTGGGAAAAGCCACTGCACAACACATCACCAAAGAAGGGAAAAGCATTCGAAAGAAATAAAAAGGCAAGATACGAACAGGCTCCCCAAAAATAGATTAAGGGGTTAGTAGCTCGGCGACTGCAGAGTACTGAAATCATAATCACGAATGCAAGCGAATGACCTAAGAACCTGAAGGTATCGTGTAACTCTAGAAAATTCAGCTGCGAAATAAACAATATACTCGTGCAGCCTAACATTAAAATAACACAACGATTATGTCGCTTTTTTAAAGCATCTTGAAATACTACATATATATAACCCGGCCGCGCACCCAACTCCCTTAATATACTTGCTCCAAAAACGAAGCCGTCCATACAACAAAGAAGATATTTAAAGGTCGACATTAAATAAACTCTATCTTATTTCTTTCTTCAAGAAAATCAACAAACCTACTTCCATAGGCACTTAGATGTTCTTCTTTAGGCATATTTTCGAGCAGTAACTTATATGGTCGGTCGTATGCCATGGCATACTCCAACATAGTTGAACCGAGATACGAAAAATAATTCGTCTTACTCTTTGATATTTTAAATATATTTGGCACTAAAGCATAAGGCTTTTCAATTAAACTCAACTTAGCCTTTCTTCTTGGGTGATGAAGAAAGGTATACCTCTTTTCCTTCGAAAAGTTAAATAATTTATCATAAGTGTTGTTCGTTTCAAGATGACAGAACAACCCATAATTGAATTCTGCCCACTGTTTTTTTGGCGCAAGATGCGGAACAACAGAACCACGAAATAAGGATAGATCGGGCAAATTATCATAGCGCATGCATTGTTTACATTTATCATCTATAACATCCCAATATATAAAATCATCAAAAGATGCAATCTCAGCATTTTCAATTTTGTTATTTTTGAATAGTGCGTATGCTCCGCCGTGTTGAACGCCAACTTTTCTTACCACGATCAATAGCATCACTGCTTTTAAAAAAAACTTCCATCTCAGATCCAGCAAAGAAAAAAATCCAATATTTTGAGTTTCGATGTTGTTTTTATCGATAAACTCACCAGCCCTATACAATAACTTCTCAAGCTGGACATGCACGTCTTGACCAGAGGCAACTCTCATGCGAGTTTCTTCTTCCAGCTCGCTGAAGTTTTCACCGATTAAATGATTTAACGCAGCATACGATCCATTGCAAACAGAGTAAGAATTGCCTCTATAAATAATTTTTTTTGCGCCAAAACCAAATCTAATCGCAAACATATCCCCTTGTTTTATTCTTTTATTGAAGCTTAGCGATCTACCGGATCTTACGCCGCACATGAGATCAGCATCGTTATATTCAACACTAAGTTTCTCTATACCAAACATAAAAGAAAGAACTTTAGTGTCTTTCAGAAACATCTCTGATTTTTTGCGTTGCATAGTAGTACCAAATATTACTGTGTTTTTGTAATTGAAAAGCAATAGCTTTTGTTATAGAAGGATTTCCACACTCCTCTTTCTTGGCGAGCGCGGCTTCACATGCCTCAGCATCGCTGAAAATTTCTTTGCCTGTCAAAAAATGAACCACAGAAAAATCCATTGCCAAGCGAAAAGAAGGAATTGCTGTTGAGCACAGAATACAACCCCTGACAAGAGCCTCTAGGTTTGGTAACCCCAAACCTTCCCAGCTAGAGTAACAAACAAACACTCTCGAACTTTCCATTAAGTCTAGAAATTTACTCCTCTCAATCAGGCTAAATACGGTAATATTATCGTGCTCCGTCAAACACCCATCAAAAAAATTCACAACACATACATGAAAACCACGTTCAGCGAGGGCGAATGCAAGTTTTAAAGTTCCTTTTTCGTTTTTGTACTCTCCCGAGCGATATAGGAATAGAAAATCATAGGATCTTTCTTCGTATGATAAAGTTTCACTTGATTGCCCACTCAAGCATATACCGGGAACAGGAAAACCTGGCAACTCCAATATCGATGAGCTTGGCTCTAACTTTTGTGCCAAATATCTGTTGGTAACAATAATATTCCCACTCAAGAGATAGGATTTCCATAGCCAATCAGCGATTTTTTTAAGATGGGCGGGATAAAAGTCAACTTCATAGTCCTGAACTAATGATATTCTTTTATCTAATTTAAAAGGAAATAATGCCGTTAAGTGGTGAGTTGCTATATAGAGTGACTTCCCTATTAAAAAGCATCTTAAAGACAATATAATGAAGCAGAGCATATTTTTAAGCGAATTGGCGATGCCCTTACGCTTAGCAACAAGCGATACAGAGTATGGATCCTTACCATACCACCATGACAATACTCTGCAATCTACGCCTAAATCACAGAGCTCTTGGGCCAACTTTAAAGCTACTAAATTTCCGCCCCCCAAGCTAAGCCTTGGAATTGAGATAAACACCACCCTAGGAACCATACAACCGTAACCACTCTTCAGTTCGAATCAAATCTGCCATGGTATGAACATCAAAACAGTCCTCTACAACTATAGGTTTTACAGTTGCTCCCATAAAGCACCATGGCTTAAATCCGTCCATTGACCGGATCGATTTATCGACATTCAATATCCAAAAATTATGACAAAGAAAGTAGTTGTCGGGCAGCTCTTGTCTATTCGTCGAAATTTCTTTATTAGAAAAATCAAAATACGGAACTAAGTTTCCTTCCACATTCAGCTTTTTTGCTCTATACGGATGATGATCTTGCTCTTTGTGAACGGGCACAACTGAAGAAATACCACTGTCTTCCTGAATCATTTCTATTCCCTTTTCAATCCACTCCCCCTTGACCGTAGCGGAATTAGCCAATAGTACGACCAAAATATCTGGATACAGGTCATAATCATTCTTCATAACATCTAAGGCGTGAAATATAGTATCCACGTGTTTAGAGTCAGCTGCCGCTAATTCATCAGGCCTACGAATAGGTTTATATCCAACAGATTCGCCTACAGACAAGATCTCATCACAATCACTGCTTACAAATAAATTATTTCGAACAATCTTGCTTGCTTCGACTGCAGGGTAGGTCATCAAAGGCTTCCCAAGTACCGGAAGGATGTTCTTATTTTCTAGCGTATTGTTTCCACGCCCCGTAATTAATACCGCTACTTCACTCATAAAAGCCCCTGGCATCGTTCATCATTCTTTCAAGCCCCTCATCTAGACTTATGTCACATTTCCAACCAAGAGATTTTAGAGTCGAACTATCCGCAAGAGAGCCAAATTGATCACCTTCATGACCACCAATATTCGTTACAGGAATAACCGCACTGCCATCACAAACGATAATTTTTTTAATTAGTTCATCTACCGTCGTCAATTCTCCACTTCCTACATTAAAGATTCCGTGATCGGTAGAGCCATCAAGCCCTAAAACTAAGGCGCTTATAACGTCATCGATATAAACAAAATCCCTGTAGCGATCCAACGAACCGGTTACATCAATTTTCCTATCTTTAATACATTGAGCAACAAAAATACTCGCCATCCCCTGCTTTAGATTCTCATAGTCTTGCCCGGGACCAAACACATTAAACAAACGAAAAATCGTACTTTTAAGTCCAAATTTTTCATATAGCTTTACGTACATTTCAGCACTGTATTTCGAAACTCCATAGTTAGACAACGGATCCACTTTAGCTCCTTCGGCAATCGAATCATGCAGTACATTTCCATAAACAGCCATAGAGGATGTAAAAATTATTTTTGCATTACCTGACCTACGCGCCAACTCACAAACGTTGAGAGTCCCCTTAACATTACTATCCACATCTCGCTCCGGAGACTCCTGGGAAATTCTCGCAGAAGTTTGAGCTGCGCAATGAAACACTGCCTCAAACCGTGACTTTTCTAATATAGAAATTTGTTCATAATCACTAATATCTGCTTTTAATACTTCAACACGGCTACTGAGGTGGCGCCCCCGTCTTGGCAGCTCTTTTAAATCAACAACAGTGACACTGTAATCCAATTCAACCAACTTATTAGCCAGCGAAAGGCCTATAAACCCCATCCCCCCGGTAATCAAAATACTCATCACTATCTCCTCCACGTACAATATTAGAAAAACTAATTGTAATTATTAAATCGGTTTTGATTTCAGATATTTTGCGATGAGATCATTGCAAATAACAATATCATCCAATTCTTTAATTTCTATTGACGAAAGCTTTCCAAGCCCGTAAAGATAAGGCGTTCCACCGAATAAACTTTTACATTCCAGTAACGATTCTCGGCTATGAACAAAGCAGCCGTTTGTGGAAATAAATACAGGCTCAATTTTCGTTCTCGACAAATCGAAATCTGATGAGAAATTTAACTTCTGGCCTTTAAAGAAAGCATATTCTTTCAAAAATACGCCCGAGACCACTCCACTAAAACCATTTAGAATTTCCCCAAAGTAAGTATCAATTATTTTTTCAATAACATCTCCACCTAAAAATGGACTAGTAGGATTAAGCCAAACAACTGTTTCCTCATTAACCTTTTCTAAGGTCTGCTCAATCACATCTGAATAACTCTCCCCCTTATCTCTATCTATAAATTCGACATTATATCTCGCCAAACATTTTTTGACGTTTTCTGAAGGAGTACTAATGTAAAGCCTTACGCTATTAGACAGATTCTTTAACTGCGAAAGTTTCCACTCCGCTAAGGTTGTACCGCCGAATGAGGCAAGATCACCATTTTCGTAGTAACGATTTTCATCCAACACTGGAATTATCGCGCCAATACTTTTAGTCATAGATACCCTCCAAACGAGTCAATTTATTCACACCAAAACCAATATTTAGATCATTAATTTCTTTAGAAGAAAGTATGCAAAGCTCTTCGAACTTTAACGAATCAGACATAGCTTTGCCGCCTTGAGAGAGTTTGTCTTTAGGCAAAATCACCTTCTCAAATTTAACAAAATCCACTTCACCTAGAACCAATCTAGAAAATAAAGTTTCGCTACCGGCGTCTATAGTAATATTCATACCATTCTCGGATGCAAGTTCAACTGCACGCACTATCCCATCTATTTCGAGTTCATTCGATTGATGCTTTGACGCCAAAAATAATGACTGTTCTATTTTGTTAGTGGATATTATTAAATTCTCAACGAGACCTACACATGACTTTACTATTCCCTCCATGTTATTAATTCCGAACACAGACGTAATTTCCACAGATAAATTTAACTTATGGTCGCCATATACTTTCCCATACGCTTCTAAAAACCTTTCTACCCCAAAAACAGATTCACAGTTTGAAAACGCTAACCCATCAACCCCAAGTTCCAATGAGTCCCTAACATCGCGCACGCCATCAACATACAACATAAAACCAACACCAGCCCTATCCGTTAACCTCCGAAGTTTGGCTGCTTGACGAAAAGAATATTCACCAGCATCAAAAGCCATTGTGATGGCCCGAACATCATATAAGTCTCTTATTTTACATAACTGAATATATTGTCTTCGTTCCAAGCCATACATCGAACTCCGACTCTTGACAAATCCAGATTTTTCAGAATCTAAAAATGACTCCAGTTGATCAATTAAAAACTTGGGTTCAACACCAACTTCATCGGGCCTTAGATACCCCCAGGACGGCTGAATCAATTGCAAATTATCAACATCCCTACATCCAGCGAGGTGAGACGATGAGTCATCCACAAAAATAGCTGAACTGACACCCTCCTCTGCCATAATAAATTCAATAAGTTTTGACTTCCCCCCATACTTATCAAAGCTCTTGGAATCATAGACATCTAACATCACATCAAATCTTGAAATTAACTCACTTACAGTTGCTCCATCTTTTGTAGTTACAATGCAAAAACTTTTAGGGTTCCGATTAATTAGTACGGAAATTTCGGCAAAAACCTCGTACTCAAAATTCAACATCAACCAATTTTCAAAATATCTTTCTCTTTGCTCCGCTCTTACTTTGAAAAAGTGCTCCTGAAACACCTTCGCTTCTACTGTATTTTCAGAACGCTTAACAAAAAAACTATCTTTAGCAGAAGACAGGGAAAGCTCTTCATTAAAAACGATCGGTATCAAGCTAAAGTAGTCCCTAGCGGGCCCAACGAAACACCTCATAGCTCTAAACCGGCGATATTGCTGTGTTAAAAATGACACCTCATTAATATTATTAGCCAGAGAATGAGCAACCAATGCTACGGCATATGCTTCCTTAACCGTGTCAAATAGCACTCCATCAAAATCCAAAAATATTTTTTTCATTTTCTTCTCGCTCCATATTGCCTGTTATTTAAATCCAAACAAAAAGCACAACTTTATTTTTGGATATAAGAATGAGTTTTCGCATTCACCAAAACTAGAGTTTACAACTCTTATCTTAAGGTTTTTTAGATCGAAAATGCAGATAAAAAACACATAGCCCAAAGAAACACAGAATTTCACCAAGCAACACACCGAAAACTACAACCAACAGCCTATTAGGTTTGCTTTTTCTTTCGCTCGCAATCGCCGGATCAATGGTTTTAAACACATACTCATCCCGAACCTCAGCAAACATAACTGTTTTAGTCTGCTTCTCAATCAACTCAAAGAAAACGGCCTGCATATCTGCAATCGATGTTTTTTCAAGCTGGGACGTCAAATATTTAATGCTGCGTTGAGCCTCACCTACATCACGAGCCTTAACAGCAGCATTTATATCTTCAACCAACCAATCAACCCATTCCTTAGCAAGGATAGGCGAATAAAATTCAACACCCAAAGAAATAAACCCAGTTTCTTTATCTTGAGAGATTTTCAAAAATTTATTGAATTGCCCGTATGCTTCCAGCGTACTCGGCTTGGGCTGGTATGGAGGTGACACAGCACGAACCCATTTCTTTTCGACAACGTCATAATCATCGCCATCAATACTTAATTCATCTTTCTCACGATTCCAGCCATTAGCAGCCATCAGTGGCACCAACAAATCATGCTTTTGAATAAAATGAGAAATAAATTCTCTAGACTTCAACACCTCTATAGCCAAAGACGTCTTATCATTTCCTCCACCGCCAAGGTTTACCCCAGCTAAACTCGCCAAGCCACCAAACTGCCCTGCCAATCCAGCCAAACCGCCACCAGAATTCTCTTCCGCAGGAGCTAATAGTGCTTCAGATTTATAAAAATTTGGCAATGACAAAGCATAAAAAACCGATGCAACAGCAAATACAAAAGTCGTAGTAACAACGATCCACTTCCCCTGCCAAATCACACCCCACAACTCACGAAGATCAATTTCATCATCTCTCGAAGTGACCTGCCCCCCCATCATCGAATAAGGCGAACCCACCAAAAAATCCAGTTTATTCTCAATAGTTTCCAATCGTGTATCAATATTATCTTTGATCATAAAGTTTGACTTCTACGTTATTGCTACTCTCTGATGATTTATCAATCATTGAGATTGGGGTACGGGGTACGGGGTACGGGGTACGGAAAATAGTATGCGCCTTATTTTCATTTTTTTGAGTTATTGAGCCACTAATAAAGACTTAATAGATTCGTTTATAGCGTTAATGTTACTTTCAATTCTTCACTAATTTCTTCAAATATTGCTTGTTTCCCCAGGGCTTTTGCTTCGTTGTATACCATGGGTTAATCCTCTGCCGAGCTTTTCGATGCTGTGGCGCTTTAATTCGGGCCTAAAAAGAGTCGCCTTCGCTTCCCGTCATTTCTCTGCATCTCAATCTAACGGAAACTCAATAAAATCTTTTTTTACTAACTGATAGAACTCTTCACTCAAGCGACTTCGTTGCACAAGATCCACAAAATACGGTAAATCTGATTCAGAGAATGCTTCTTTTATATCGCCTTCTTCACTAAAAGTTATTTCAGGGCGATCTATACACAAATCTACGTCTGAGAATTTTCTCGCTTTATTCGTGGCTCTCGAGCCAAAGACATATACTTTTTGTGCCTTTAATTTCTTGCTCAAAATATCTCTCACGATACCCTGATGCTTTTCCGACAACTGAATCATGATTGTCGCGTCTCCAGCGTTGCCCTGGTTTCATCTTTTCTCAACAACAAAGATGTTTGTGTTTAACTTACTACGAGTTAAATTCGTGTGCCAATTTAAGATTTAGTTGGTTGGCTTACAACGTTAACGTGACTTTAAACTCTTCGCCAATTTCTTCGAATATGGCTTGCTTCCCTAGGGCTTTTGCTTCGCTGTATACCATGGGTAATCCTCTGCCGAGCTTGTCTATAAAGCGCATGTTTTCTAAAAACTTCAAAATCACTGGATTGACCGCGTAAGAAACGCCGTACCTTAGTTTTTCTAGGGTTATGGTGTTAGGTAATCGGCCTGGCGATATAAACTCTATTCGGTTCGCGTAGTGCATAATACGAATTCTTGAACCTTCTATGCTGTAATTCCTATGTGTTACGGCATTGACGATTAGTTCACGCAATACTTTATCTGAATAAGTTGGCGTGGTAGCTTGTGTTTTTGCGCCCACTATTATACTTGGCTGCTTAATATTGTGCTTGAGCGTTGCCAATGTTTTTTCGATCTGCTCTGGCAGTGTACCGCCGATAACCTGCTTGTCGATTAATTCGTCGCTGATCTCTTCACCAACAAAATGCGCATACGAAATACAGGCGTTAGAAAAATAACGTTGAGGATTTATACCAAATATCAACAAGCCTGCCATGGTTAGGTTGTCACCATCCATAATATCCATGTTGCGCAACAATATTGATTCATCTGGCTCGTCGGCCAAGCTGACATTGTATTGCGCAAGGTACTGGTCGAGAAGGCTTTTATTTACACTTGAAAGCCGCGCGCCTTGCACCGTTGTCGAGTCAAAGTGAAATACACCCGACTGCTGAAACAAGCGCATCAACTCATGGATGCTTGTCACGCGATTGGTAGAACCTACCCGAACCAAGTATTGAGACTTATTCGTTTGGTACGGCTTGTCTTTGCCTTTAGGAACCGTAATTTGAAGTACTTTTTTATTTTGATTTGATTCAAGGGTTACGGCTGCATACTCAATTTTGCAATCTATTGCCGGTATTACATTATTGCGGGCAATATTTGCCACCCATGTTTCACCATCCCATTCAGGATCTATACCTAAAATTTCACCATCATCATCCACACCGATGATGATACTACCGCCGCCACTATTGGAAAACGCCACCAATTCTTTGGCTAATGAGTCTGCGTGAACGTCAGCAGTTTTGAATTCTACCGCTTCGTTTTCGCCTTGCTGAATGATTTCACTTAACATAGAAATACAGGGTTTAGGGTTTAGGGTTTAGGGTGCTTGCTTCGATCTTCAACTCGACGATTTCTTGTTCGAGTTGTTCATATTGAGCCTGTTTCTTTTTTAAGAATCTAACGGTTACTGCTGCTTTTTCGCTTAGGCCTTTTGGTGTTAGTACGTAGGCGTAATTCATTTTATTCTCTGACTTAGCGAAATTACCGGCTTTTACCCAGCCAGCTTCAACAAGGGCCTTTAGGCAATAGTTGGTTTTGCCTAAACTGATGCCAACCAAGCGTGCCAGTTCGCGCTGGCTAACACTGGGGTTACTCTCGAGCTCTTTTAGTATTTGGTATCTAAGTTCGTCTGGTAGGGGCATTTTTTCGGGTTACGGGTTACGGGTTACGGGGTACGGGGTACGGGGTACGGGGTACGGGGTACGGGGTACGGGGTACGGGGTACGGGGTACGGGGTACGGGGTACGGGGTAACCAATTATGCCTCTGTTACTTTTGTGCTGCACAGTCTATCGGATATTTTTACACTGTTCAACGAATGAACGTGATAATTTTCTTACGCCTGCTGACGAGAATATAATTGTGCTGGCAACGAGGCCAATCTTGAACTGACCCAACTATTGAGATTAGTGAGCGCCATTAGCAAGCATTAAACGACCTCAAGAATCCATCACGACACAAGACGCCTTCTTGCCCAGCGAATCAGACGCCAAGAACGCTTCATAATAACCTGATACAAAAGTACAAACGCCACCGCAAGAATAAAAGAGGTTAGCTCTGGATACCCCCTCTCCATTATAAATATCCCTAAAGATACAAACCCCAACTGAATCAAAACCATAACATGAAGAGTTTGAAATTTTTTAAACCCAGCGCGCAACAACATATGGTGTATGTGAGTCCTATCCGGAGCCATTGGAGATCTACCACGCTTTAAACGACGGTACATAATAGTAAACATATCGGTCATCGGCAGTAAAACCAACCAAAGCGATGTAACTGGATTAAAGGCAGCGCCCTCACCCTGAGACCCCCTTATCAATAGAACCCCAAGAGATAAACCGAGAAACATGCTACCCGCATCCCCCATAAACACTTTTTTCAGGTTTCGTCTTTGCGGCTTACCCCAAATATTAAAAACAAGAAAAGCACCTGTTGCCCCTACAAATGCCATGGATAATAGTTGAAAATTCGTATCTCCATTTGCCCCAAATAAAGCAACCAACCCCACAAAAGAGACCATGGCGACAGAGCCCACAAGTCCGTCCATGCCGTCTAAAAAGTTAAACGCGTTCATTGCCCCCATTAAAGATAATACCGTTAATGGATAGCTTAATACTCCAGCGTCTAGCTCACCTATACCAAAGAGATTGCCAAATGTCTCGATACGGACATCTAAACCATACACAAATAAGCTACAAATCAGTATTTGACCAACAATACGTGAGCGGGGGCTTAAATCGTAACGGTCGTCAACCATGCCTAGAAACACTAATAAACCACCAGCCATAAGAAATAGGCGAATAAAGATAGGCTGCTCAAGAAAGAGTACCGTACTCGCGAAGACACTCAGGTAGATGGCTATGCCACCAACTAACGGAATTAATCCGTCGTGTTTTTTTCTACCGCCAGGCTTGTCGACTAAGTTCGCCCAAAAAGCAATTGGCTTTAGAACTCTCACTGCTGCAAATGCAGTGAAAAACGAAAATGCCAGAATAATAATACCTTGTTCCATCTACGGTCTTTACCTTTTGGTTTTTTCGAGTACTAGAGTTACCCACTCTTTTACTCTCCTTTAGCTTTCTATCTTTCGAACCCTACATCTCTTTAACCACACCTAAAACTATCAGGAGCGCCCAAACTTATCTTCAAATCGTACAATGTCGTCTTCACCCAAATAACTACCACTTTGCACTTCAATAAGCTGTAATGGTAATTTGCCAGGATTTGTCAATCGGTGCTTCTCCCCAAGGGGGATATAGATAGACTGGTTTTCGCTAAGGATAATTTCTTCTTCGCCCCGCTGCACAAGAGCCGTTCCTGTAACAACAATCCAGTGCTCAGCCCGATGATGATGCATCTGCAATGAAAGACTTGCCCCTGGCTTAACCTCAATGCGTTTAACCTGAAAACGATCACCGGAATCTATGGAGTCATAACACCCCCACGGGCGATGCACTTCGCGATGAAAGTTAAATTCGCCTCGGTTATTTTCTTTTAACCAATCCACAGCCTTTTTAACGTCTTGGGTTTGACTTAGATTGACAAGCAATAACGCATCATCGGTGTCAATTACTGCAGTATCTTTTATACCGATACCCGCTATTAGCTTTCGCTCTCCATGGAATAGTGAGTTTTCACAATTTAGCGTAAAGACATCGCCTTGCGTAACATTGCCTTGCTCATCTTTTTCAGAGCTTTCCCATAAAGACTGCCAGCTGCCCAAATCACTCCAACCGCAATCTAAGGGTACGCACCAAGCTTGATCGGTGCACTCCATGACTGCGTAATCGACGGAGATATCTTTATTATTGGCAAAGGCTTCTTCGTCTAAACGGATGAAATCTAAATCCGTTTCGGCTTTGCTCAACGACTCATTGCAAGCGGCAATAATTTCAGGCTCGAATTTTTGAAGCTCTTCGATGAAAACTTTGGCGCCAAAAACAAACATCCCACTGTTCCAGAAGTACTCGCCGCTGGCCAAGTATTCTTCTGCTGTTTCTTTATTTGGTTTTTCTACAAATTTACGTATTTCTGCGCCAACTTCTTTTTCAGAAACGGCGTTTATGTAGCCATACCCGGTTTCTGGATGGGTGGGCACTATTCCAAATGCTACTAGTTTACCTTCAGAGGCTTTTTCTACCGCAAGGTCTAATGCCTTATTAAAGGCTGCATCATCCGTAATTTTGTGATCGGCAGGCAGCACAACAATAATTGCGTCTTTGTTAAGTTTAAGGGCCTTTAGCGCTGCTATAGCAATGGCTGGTGTAGTATTCCGCCCTACGGGTTCCAATACGATTTCTGGCTTTAATGTACAAACTTCAAACAACTGATCAGCAACCATAAATCGTTGAGCATCATTACACACAATTATCGGTGCACTTAAATGCTTAACACGGTTATAGGTGTGCTGCAGCATGGTGAAATCGCCATACAGTTTGTGCAGTTGCTTGGGGTAGGCTTTACGAGATTTTGGCCAAAGGCGTGAGCCGCTGCCACCCGATAGAATTACAGGTACTACTTGGAGATTTGAGCCCTGATCCATGAATAACCCTTTGGATTTTATTTATCGCTATTTAATTGGGCCGGATTATAGCGGAACTATCGTTTTGAGTATTGTGAAAAGATGTAAAAACGCCGGGAAACGGGGGTAAAAAAGGGGAGACGGGGGACGGGGTAAAAAAAGGGGGGGTAAAACGGGGACGGATTACCGATGGCGGGTTATGGGTTTGGCACCAAAACCTGTAAATCTTATTGGGATTTTTTGTGCTTTATTAGGCCCGCTAGCATTGCGCCGGTTCTGTCGGCTAGTTTTTCTAGGTCACGGCCCTTATTTGTATCGATGAAGCCGACTCTTATGCCTACATTTAGCTGGGTCACGACTTCGGCTAGTGAGGATTTGGCGATATTGAGGAATTTTATTTGGTCTTTGATGTGCTCTCTTTCTACGCCTTCGGCGATATTTGAGGGGACTGAAAGGCCGGCTCTTGTGATTTGGTCTTTGAAGCCAAAATCTTTCATGTGTTTGCTATTTTCGTATATCTGGCAAGATAGCTCGAAAGCTGCATTCCATGCGTCGAGTCTTTTGAATTTCATTATCTGTTCGATCCTTGATTGTAGAGTAACTCCAGTCTTCCGCTCTTCGGAATTCGGTCTTTGTTTTCAGTCTCCCGCCTCAACTATAAGCGATTGGAAAACAGAATATTCTTCCTGTAGCCAACAGCCTATATTTCGTTCTTTTTTGTAGAATTATACCCCAAGTAACGCACCCCGACTGACTGCATTTCCGACATGGATGTAGCTACCGTCAACTAGCTATTTAATAACTGCCTGCGCATAGAAAGCCACTGACAATACTGGCCTCCGGGCACTTAACGCTCACCTTCCAGGCCGTTAGTTGCTTTTTTTAGAAGCTCGTCAATTTGAGCTTGCTCTGGCAACATATACTCCACTTTACCGTCGACCCAAATTGGTAATGGCGCATTATTCTTACGAGCTTTCTCATACAACCTAGCTGTCGCTCTATAGAGACCTAAGACCTATCTCAGCATCTGCATGTTTTTGCTTCATTTGAACGCCTTATATTAATTTTGGCTTACAGCCTGAAGCCCCCGCTCAACAACCTCTCGATTCATGCGATGCTATTATCGATACGTAACTTAACCCGCCCAGCAGTGAGGAAACTCAAAAAACGATTTGCAGCAACGAGTTAGAGGGAATGGTTACAGAAAGCTTATAGCCCTGTGAATTTCTCGCTCAGGGATCAGCAAGCCTCCATCACAGTCATCAGCTGAAAATAACCGCACCACAAGATCACCTAAACGCTCGGGAGCGAATACAGGTGTTTTTAATGCTCGGCTAGCTACCTTCATCGAAACTCCGCGCTCAGAGACTTTCAGACTCAACGGTTTTATCATGCCTTCATTTGCATTTTTTGCTTTGATGCTCAATCTTGCCTACCTTTTTGTTAAATCCTCACTCACGGATGCTTACGCTTTAGCGCTAGATGGGCTAGCTTCTAGTCAATGGTTTTTGTACTCCCCGTCTGAAATTCATCTAAACGCTCGCCCAATGCCTGCTTCTGCCAATCCCTTAGCAGCGGCACCTCACCAGAACGGGCAATATCGTCCCATAGATCTTCGACCAAAATAAGCTTTTCTGAAACGGGTAATTTACGAATTTCGTTTTTTATCTCTTCAGATTTCATAACCAACAGCTCACTTTCACAACAAACAGATAGATCGCCATGTAATCACAGCCTGCGAGAATACTCAATAAGCGTAAAACCCGTCATCCGTCATCCGTCATCCGTCATCCGTTATCCGTTATCCGTTATCCGTCACCCGTCACCCGTCACCCGTCATCCGTCATCCGTCATCCGTCATCCGTCATCCGTCATCCGTCATCCGTCATCCGTCATCCGTCATCCGTCATCCGTCATCCGTCATCCAAATGTAAGACATATCTCACAAGCATTACCTACAATGTCGACTATCCCTACAACACTGATTTCTGAATAATGCACATCAACAGGGAGGTACACAAGGAGGTTCATTTGGCCAGGCATGGTCGAGGGATACATCAAATACCTAGATAGCTTCAGGATGAGGCGTTTTTGGGGGAATACAAGGATGTCATATGCCAGGACGGCAATCACCAAGGAAAGGATTTGAGGTGATAATGGCAAAAGCCGAGCATGGAATGCTCGGCTTTTTTATTTGTTTTGGGTTTTTGAATTCGAAAGCGGTATTAATCCGTCACCCGTCACCCGTCACCCGTCATCCGTCATCCGTCACCCAGTTTTACTACAACCCCTCTTCTAAGCTCTCATTCACCCGATCTCGCATTTCCTTACCAGGCTTAAAATGAGGAACGTATTTACCCTCCAATTCAACTGACTCGCCTGTTTTAGGATTTCGACCAACTCTTGGGGCGCGATAATGAAGGGAGAAGCTGCCGAATCCACGAATTTCGATTCGCTCTCCGGAAGCAAGGGCTTGCGACATGTATTCTAGGACGAGTTTGACCGCCAATTCGATATCTTTGGCAGATAGTTGATCCTGCCGTGCGGCGATTCGCTCTATAAGTTCTGACTTTGTCATTCAGACAGCCTAAACGTTTTTTTCGAATTATCTAAAGGCATGGAAAGATGTTAGCCCAAAACCTTGGGAATATCAGACCGTTACACCATTAAACAATAGTTTAGCTTATATTTGAAGCGCAAGTTGTTGTAATTGAAGGGGAAAGTGATGGAAAACGGGGGACGGGGGACGGGGGACGGGGGGCGGGGGACGGAAAAAGGGGACGGGGGGCGGAAAACGGGGGACGGGAAACGGAAAAAGGGTGCGCTGTTATTGGCTATAGATCGTTATTTCTGGGAGTCCTGGGCTACGCGACATAATTGCATCCTTGCAATAAAAAAGGCGACCCGAAGGTCGCCTTTCATGTGAACAACTTAAACCTCGAAAGAATTAACTTCCTTGATTTTTGCTCTGCTGTGCTTTGATCAAGTCGCCGATAGTTGCTGGAGCTGATGCTTCAGTAGCTTTTTGGCCATGCTCTTTCACTGCGTCTTTTTCGTCAGCCATGTCTTTCGACTTGATGCTTAACAAGATTGTGCGGTTTTTGCGATCCACGTTAGTGATTTTCGCTTCAACTTCGTCACCTTCTTTAAGTACGTTACGAGCATCTTCAACTTTGTCGCGACTGATTTCAGAGGCTTTCAAAGTTGCTTCTACGTCGTCAGCCAATGTGATGATGGCTTCTTTCGGATCTACTGACTTAACAATACCTTTGATGATAGTGCCTTTGTCATTTTCAGCGATGTAAACTGAGAATGGATCGGTATCAAGCTGCTTAACGCCTAAAGAGATGCGCTCGCGCTCTGGATCGATTGCCAATACAACAGTTTCAATCTCGTCGCCTTTCTTGAATTTACGCACGGCTTCTTCGCCCGGCTCATTCCAAGAGATGTCTGACAAGTGAACAAGGCCGTCTATGCCGCCATCCAAACCAATGAATATACCGAAATCGGTGATTGATTTGATTTTGCCAGAGATTTTGTCGCCTTTGTCGAAACGTCCAGAGAATGCATCCCACGGATTTTCTTGGCACTGTTTGATACCCAAAGAAATACGACGACGCTCTTCGTCAATATCAAGGATCATAACTTCCACTTCGTCACCTAGGTTAACAACCTTAGATGGGTGGATGTTTTTGTTGGTCCAATCCATTTCAGATACGTGAACAAGGCCTTCAACGCCTTCTTCAATCTCAGCAAAACAACCGTAATCAGTAAGATTTGTGATCTTAGCCATCACTTTCGCACCTTCTGGGTAACGATTAGTGATTTCTGCCCATGGATCTTCACCCAATTGCTTCAAGCCTAGAGATACACGATTACGCTCGCGATCGAATTTAAGAACTTTAACGTCGATTTCGTCACCAACACTCAAGATCTCGCTTGGATGCTTGATGCGCTTCCACGCCATATCAGTGATATGTAGAAGTCCGTCAACACCGCCAAGATCGATAAATGAACCGTAATCAGTAAGGTTTTTAACCACACCTTTAACAGACATACCTTCTTGAAGGTTAGCCAACAACTCTTCACGCTCTTCTGAGTTGGCTTGCTCCATAACCGCACGACGAGAAACAACAACGTTGTTGCGTTTTTGGTCTAGCTTGATAACTTTAAATTCTAGCTCTTTACCTTCTAGGTGAGTCGTTTCGCGTACAGGGCGAACGTCAACCAATGAACCCGGTAAGAATGCACGGATACCGGCAACATCAACGGTGAAACCGCCTTTAACCTTACCGTTAATAACACCAGTGATAACTTCGTCGTCATCGTGTGCCGCTTCAAGGACTGTCCACGATTCTGCGCGCTTCGCTTTTTCGCGCGAGAGGCGAGTCTCACCGAAACCGTCTTCTACGGTTTCCAATGCAACTTGCACTTCATCACCAATACTAAGGTTCAGTTCGCCTTTATCATTAAGGAACTGGACCGCAGGAATAACACCTTCAGATTTAAGGCCTGCATGCACAGTAACCCAATCTTGGTCGATATCAATAACAACGCCAGTCACAATTGTGCCGGGTTTCATATCGATGGTCTGTAAACTTTCTTCAAATAACTCTGCGAAGGATTCGCTCATGAATCTACCTATTGATCAGCACTCGATTGAACGCTGACTAGTTCGCCGTGCTACCAGTACACGGTTCAGTTAGTGTTTAGCCCCCAAGGCGTTTTCTGGTACAACCAAGGGGAAACGTTGATATTGGATGTGACGAAATTATAGACTTCGTTACAGGCGCGCGAGGGTAACAGAAAAATGGGTGACGGGCAAATACGGGGACGGGAAACTGATACGGGTGACGGGTGACGGG
>JAWSUY010000093.1:0-773 GCA_033852175.1 Agarilytica sp. | reverse complement strand
TAGCGGTGGCAAACCAGCCCAAATAGTCGCTAAAAAATCCATCAATTGCTTTATCGATGCTCATCTCTTCTGCCCGCAGCGCAGCGCTGGCGAACAGAGAGGCGAACACGCCCCCCATCATTATTCTTTTAATAAACGTCATATAAATGATCTCCTAGATATTGAACTTCTGCTCTTGGCAACGGGGGCCGAGAACAGACTGTGCAGTATATTTCAAAGCTAGAGAATTTTTTGTCGTTTGGGCTGCAAATATATGGCTATTTTGTGGCATTGTTCAGCCAAATAGCTGTCTCACGACATTTTATTCCATCTGTAAATACAAACATCGGATTATGAAAACACTGGCATTCATACTGCCCTTATCTTTACAAATTGTTTCGACTTGTGCAAACAGTCAAAATAAACACGTCGATTGGTAGACAGGCTTAAAGCTTATGCAACACCGATGCGCCATAACTCAACAACATAAAAAACCGTGCGGCAACGGATCAAAACCATACGACAATTAAACGCCTGCCTCAATTGGATAATGCGGAGCAGAGGCCCAGAGTTAATCCGTCAAAAAACAATCACATCAGAATAATTGATGAAGTCGACCTTAGTTGTTCTCTCTAAATACGCAGCTGTTTTCTCAGTGCATGCAATTTTAGGAATAATAAAAAATGGCGCGAATATCCCGCAAAGGTCGAACAAGCTTATGCAAATTTTTTCGCCACCACGGCGGCGCCTAGCTTCACTTTCACGTAACCACAAAAAACGGCGCAAACCACAAG
>JAWSUY010000049.1:0-5035 GCA_033852175.1 Agarilytica sp. | reverse complement strand
ATCGTCCATATATGTCATGTTAGTTGTGCCATGTTAGTTGTGCCTGGCCTGAGGGCTTTATTGAAAATTCGTGACAGGTTTTTTAAATCGCGAATTAATAGTTCTATCCCGTCTTTATGTATTACAAAAGCACTTTTAACCATAACCGCCACCTCAGCGTCAATGGGGCGACACTCAAAACACAAATATTATGGCGCCTCAGGTGTTTTTTCTTGTGATGCAGCGCACAACACTGTAAATTCTGCGCCAAACATGACGACTAAGTCATGTTTGGCGTTTTTAATATCGAGAAATCGCTTGTTATGGATGGCCTAGCTTAAATGGAAGCGTATCGCGGAGCGATGCCATTTTCATCCGCCTTTGGGGGCAGACATTATGCAGTTTATAAAGCGTTTTACCGCAGCGACGATACTCGCGGCGACTTTAGATGCGGGTGTTGTAAACGCCAGTATTGATATCAATCAGCCCGACTTGAATAGTTTGGTGACATCGGAACAGGTAAGCGCTAATCGCCTACTGGTTAAATTCCGTTCTGCAACTAGCGAAAGCACAATATTGCAAGTGCTTCAGCCGTTTTCACTAACGAATATGAAGTCCTTTTACTCGGCAAGTAACCTTTACAATCTAAATTTACCGGGCTTAAGCGCACTTAAACAATGGCGTGTTGTCACGTTTGATGTGACGGATAATCTTGGTGATACTTTTCAAAGTTTAAAAAGCAATCCAAATGTTGAATCTGTTGTACCCGATGTGCGTGTAAGCACGTCAGCTACGCCTAACGATTTGGACTCACGTCTATGGGCTCTAAACAACACAGGCCAGGACGATGGCACTGTGGATGCCGATATCGATGCTGTTGAAGCATGGGATACTATCACTGATGCTAGCAACGTGATTGTTGCTGTGATCGACACGGGTGTTGATTACACTCACCCAGACTTGGCAAATAACATGTGGGTGAACCCCGGTGAAATTGCTGGCAACGGGATCGATGACGATGCGAATGGCTATGTCGATGATATTCACGGGTATGACTTCGTCAACGACGATGCTGACCCAATGGATGACAATAGGCACGGTACTCATGTATCGGGCACCATTGCTGCCTCAGGAAATAATGGTCAAGGTATTGTTGGGGTTGCCTGGAACGCAAAGATTATGGCTCTGAAATTCTTGAATGAGGACGGTAGTGGCTATACATCTGATGCGATTAACGCGATACTTTACGCAGCAGACAACGGTGCGGCGCTGTCAAACAATAGTTGGGGCAGTTACTACAAGACCTATTTTATGGAGGCATTTGATGCGCCTTTGAAAGACGCGATTGCAATAGCGGGCCAAGCAGGGCATTTAGTGGTTGCCGCTGCCGGTAATAATCGCAGTAACACCGACGGCGATATGTCCGCTTACCCTTCTGGCATTACGTTAACCAACATTCTTAGTGTGGCGGCGACTGATCGCAATGATGAGATTGCTGACTTTTCTAACTTTGGTGAAATTGAAGTGGATATTGCGGCTCCCGGTGTCGATATCTACAGTACTGTCCCAGGTGGCCTATTCGATACTTTTAATGGCACTTCAATGGCGACTCCCCATGTTGTTGGCGCTGCAGCGCTTTTGTTTGCGACTAAACCCGATTTAAGCCCTGAAGAAGTCAAAGCCTTGTTGATGAATAGCGTCGACCCGATTACTAGCCTAGCTGGGAAAGTGGGCAGTGGCGGTCGACTCAATATTGCCAATGCACTTGCGAGCTTGTCAGAAGGCGCCGCGTGCACTTCTTATAGTGCGACACCACAGGTTCATATCGCTGCCGGACGTGCTCATGGATGTGGTTTTTTCAATATGAATGCCTGTGCTAATGGAAGTACGACGCAAATAGGTTCTGTCTATAGCAGCATTGCTGTAGAAATTGTAGAAAGTGCTCCAGGTTACTACGATTTAGGGGAGTGCACGTCTGGCTTAGACCTACCTCCGGTAATTACCATGAGTGGTGATGCCGAAACTCGCCTATTGGTGGGAGGAAGTTACTCAGCGCCAAGTGCGTCTGCCGTGGATCGTGAAGATGGCAGTGTTACTGTAACAACGTCTGGCTCGGTGAATGCAGCCGTTGCTGGTGATTATGTTATTACGTATAACGCCGTAGATAGCGCAGGAAACAATGCTGTTACTGAGCGTCGCTTAATTCGTGTGCTGGAAACGGATACGCCTCCTGAAGTCTACCTCTTCGGCCCTTCGTGTCGAATTCCTCCCACTTGTATTTCGATGCTTGTTGAGCAATACACCGCCTTTGAAGAGCCGGGCTATTTTGCCGTCGATCAATTAGACGGTGATTTAACGGATCAGGTGCAAGCGACGGGAAGTGTTCTTAGCGATACCAGTTCTATTGGCCATTTTAGAGTGGACTACGATGTGGTGGATTCTTCTGGGCAAAACTTTCCGAATGTTGATTATATATTCCGCGAAGTGTTTGTACTTGATTCGGAGTTTCCTTATGTTTATATCGCACCGGTAGATGAAGAGTTTTATCACGCAACTGGGATGTGTTGCACAGATTCCCGAACTTATGCATTTGCGGCGGATTTAAAAGACGAGTTTAACGCAGCAGAACAAGACGGAGAAGTTGACGAAAATACGACGGGTACTTACGTCTTACGGCATCACTATACGGATTCCGATGGCAACATGGATGAACGCTACCAAACTGTACATATTGTTGATGATGTAACGCCACCGACGATCTCGTTAAACGGTGATGCGATTGTCAATATTGTAGTGGGCACCTACTATTACTCTGACCCGTGGGCGACTGCCGTCGACGATTTAGATCAACGGCCAAGAGTTGTCCGTGAAGGCCCTGTTGACACCAACGTGGTCGGTAGTTATCAGCTCCGCTACTGGGCAGAAGATGACACTGGCAATCAATCGCTTAGCGTTTATCGTACGGTTAACGTGGTCACGCCTTGTACCGAATATACGGATAGCAATACCAACCACATCAGCACTGGTAGAGCATACGCGTGTGGTTCTTGGAATCTAAATGCTTGTGCGCAAGGTTCAGGTGATGATCTTGGTTCGCAGTGGGCCTATCTGCCCACTACCATCCATGAAGCTACTCCAGGTTCTGGTGTTTATAATCTAGGTGCTTGTCAATAAGGCATAGTATTTAATGATTAATCTGAAGGGCGCCAAACGGCGCCCTTTTTGTTCTCGGTGCATCTGGGCGATTACGCCAATCATAAAATCCTCGTTGTGACACATCCAAAACATAGCAAAGCGTCGCAATTCTATAGATATGCGAATGATCGTGGATAAAAGCGTACTTCACTTGAGCTCCCTCGCGAAGTACATAGCTGCCTTTTTTAGGATTTCATTCTCCTCCCGGAGCCGCTTCACTTCTGCTTCAAGCGCAGATATATCATTACTTCCAGTCTTTGGACGTCCGCCCTTACCTGGAAATGCATCGCCGCCATGCTCATCTATTTCGGCCTTCCATTTATAAAGCTGATTTCGACGTACACCAAGCTCTCGGGCTAATTGGGAGGTTTCTTTATCTCCTCTCTCCAATAAACAAACTGCTTCGCGCTTGAACTCTGAACTAAAGGTTGTTCTTGGTTTTCTTGGCATTTCACTACTCTCCGGTTGGGGACTATTGTCCCCTTTAGAGAGTGTGCGTCAAATCGGGGTAGGTTTAATCCGACCCCTTACTTTTTTATTAGGTTGGATGAGGCGTCTACTTTTTTTGGCAACACGATTAGAGGCCTCTACGATAAGCCTAACGGAAGGGCTGTTCTTAGTTCTTGTTTTTAGATTTCAAATACCGCTTTACGTCCAAACTCTCTGACAGGTCAAGAGGTGTAAAGCCAAAATTATTCTTTTTGTCAGTAGATGAACCATGAAGCAGCAACATTCTTAGCAAAGCGTTAGTGAGACACTCACGGTAACTACTTGATCACTCCAGACACAACTGTATATAATGACGGGGTATCAAGTTAGCTCCACCCATGTCAATATGTAGTGATGAGCATCCCATCCAATTTACTTGTTGCAGGCACGAATTACCCAAAAGATTGGACTCAATTTCTGGACTGGTTTCCAGATAATCAGTCATGTAACGACTATTTGGTAAAGCTTAGGTGGGGAGATTCTTTTACTTGTCCTAAATGCAACCATATAGCTCCACCTTATTCTGCTTCAAGAAATCGAATGATGTGCCGCTCCTGTCGACATCAAACTAGCGTCACTTCAGGGACTGTATTTGATAAAACACGCACCCCTCTGAGAACATGGTTTGCCGCAGCTTGGTATATTACAAGCCAGAAAAATGGCATTAGTGCATTAGGATTGCAGAATGTACTTGGGATAAAAAGCTACCAAACCGCATGGACAATTTTGCACAAATTACGTCGAGCCATGGTTATACCCGGTAGGAATTTTCTTTCCGGTGACGTTGAGGTTGATGAAACATTTCTGGGTGGACCCGCACGAGGAAAAGGGCGTACAGGCATATACCACAAGCCTTCCAAGGATACTCTAAAGTCGATTGTAATTATTGCGGTTGAAATTCTTCAGCCTAAAGGGTTTGGTCGAATACGTGTTAAATGCATACCCGATACAACAAAAAAAAGTCTGCAGACATTCATTCAGAACACAGTTAAGCCAGGTTCAACTATTCATACAGATGGTTTAATGGCTTATCGAGCTTTACCAGGCTTAGGTTATCCCCACGAATACACCGCAGTAAGTTATGCCGAAGATCCCGCACACATAAGTATGCCCGGAGTTCATAGAGTTGCCTCGCTGTTAAAAAGGTGGTTACTGGGAACGCACCAGGGATCTGCCAGGCTCAAACATCTGGACGAATATCTTGACGAATTTACATTCCGTTTCAACCGCCGAGCAGCCCGTTCTCGCGGGCTACTTTTTTATCGTTTGCTGGAGCAAGCAGTCGCTACAAACCCCGTTACCTATCAAGACATTATAAAATGAGCAAAACACTACATGTAGTGCGTGGTGGAGCTAACTTGATACCCCGTAT
>JAWSUY010000048.1:0-61424 GCA_033852175.1 Agarilytica sp. | reverse complement strand
GAAAAGCTTGACCACATCAGTGTTAATTGCCGCCCGCAGCGTTGAGGAAGCGCGAAAATTATTAGGCTTAAATTGGCACCAGGTTGAAGCGATCAAGGCCAGAGCGGTAGAGCGCGGGCTCAAGAGGCGAGAGGAGGTTGAAATCCCCTTCATCGGTATTGATGAAAAACAGTTTCGTTCGGGGCATCGTTATATAAGTTCATTAGTTGATCTGCAGGGTGGGCGGGTGCTAGATGTCGTCGAGGAGCGTACGGAGAGAGCCTGTAAAACACTGATATCACAGGCGTTAACGCCCACACAGCAAACACAGGTCACAGCCGTAGCGCTTGATATGTGGAAGGCGTACGCCAATGCGGTAACTGAAAAGTTACCACAGGCTGATATTGTTCACGACCGCTTTCATATTAGTCAGCATTTAAATAAAGCTGTTGATAAAGTACGTCGTCAAGAAAATAAAGGGCTTGCGGAAGACGGTGATAACCGCTTAATCGGGACAAGATATTATTGGCTGGTGAATGCAGAAAACCTTCATGAAGACCATGAGGAGAGGTTTGATGCTTTGCGTGATTCCGAACTGAAGGTGTCGCGAGCATGGGCGATCAAAGAGTCGTTTCGTTATTTCTGGGACTACACGTATGGAGCTTGTGCAGAAAGCTATTTTGATCGTTGGTATTCATGGGCGATTAGAAGTCGCCTAGAGCCGATCAAAGAAAAAGCGCGGATGATAAAATTGCATCTTCCTAATATTTTGACATATTTTAAACATGGCATCAGCAATGCGGTAGCTGAAGGTTTGAACTCAAAAATTCAGACGGTGAAATCAAATGCTAGAGGTTATCGTTCTTTTGACGGCTTCAGAAATAGCATCTTATTTTATTGCGGAGGCCTGAAAATGGCCCCATGACCTTCACACAAATCTACGAAGAACCATATTTTAAAACAACTGGCCGAATCGTTTAGGATTGACGTACCCACTAAAGACTTGGAGAAAGAATTAATCCAAAACGCATTCAATCATATCCGCGAACGTAAAACGCTGTACATTGTGATTGATGAGGCCCACTTATTGGATATGCAGGTACTGAGAAAGTTACGTTTATTGTTTGAACGCTTTCCCAAAAAACACAATTTAATTTTGTTTGGGCAACGAGACTTGATACACTACCTCACGTTAAATGTGAACCAGGACATTAAAAGTCGCATCACCTATTCCAACACCATCAAGCCGTTAAATAATGACGATATGGAGCGTTATATCGTCAAGGAACTTGAAGCGGTAAAAATGGGTGTCAATGCGTTTAATGCCGCAGCAATCGACGTTATCATACGGTCAGCACAAGGGAATTTAAGGCTCTGCCGGAATTTATGTTATGGCAGTTTGATCGAAGCCTGCCGAGAAGCCAAAAGAATCGTGACCATTACCCACGTGAATAATGTTCTCGTTCAGCCGCATTGGCGTTCGCATGAAGAGCTAATCAAGCAGCAGGTGGCGTAGACGTATGGTGATGAGATTATCGCAACTGAAAACACACTGGACTGCCGACGATGCTTATTATGTATTGTCTCTATTGGACGAATTACGAGACGTACTATGGGAAACCTACGGTGCCGAAATTGTCGAACAGCAGCAACAGGCGCATCAAAAAGACATTCTTGAAAGCAGAAAAATTGACACTAATGATGTAATTGATTTTTAAAGGCAGAAAATAAAACTTTTTCAAAGGGGCTAACGCCCCTTTTTTATTGCACAGAATCAGCCAAAAGTATCGTATCGCTACGACACAGACTGGCTTAAGTTATGATTTTAATTTGGCTAGCCAAAATTATTGTATGACGAGAGCGTGGTAAAAGCGTCGTAAACCGGCCGAATCATATGATAGATAATTTGGCCTATCGTACGACCTCAAAGTGGCGTTCTACAACGAGAGCGTGGTAAAAGCGTCGTAAACCGGCCGAATCATATGATAGATAATTTGGCCTATCGTACGACCTCAAAGTGGCGTTCTACACTAACAAGCTCGACTTTTTGTTTGGGCCATTTAAATTTTTCTTCGGCTAAACTTTTGTAATACAATACGAATCCATTTCGCTCCCAGAATAGGCACTTGATTTTGTTTCGCCGCTTATTGGTGAAGGCGCAGAATCCTCCATCAAAAACATTGTGCCCAAGTTCCTGATCAACGATTCCGCTCAGGCCATTGAATGATTTGCGGAAATCGATGGGTGGGCAGTATAAAAACACCTGCGTCAGGTGTCGTGATGGCCGCATCACCTCCGTCATGAGAGAGCGCCAACCAAAGCACTAACGACCGCTAGATTATCTTTCGATATACCATCAATGATGTGCCCGCTAGGTAATCGTAAATTGAGTCCCTCAGAGGCCGGTGAGGGTTCTAGTGAAACTTGCGCGAAAGATGCTGTCTCTACCTCTTTAATAGCATCCTGCTTACGCTTGTAATAACCAAGCCGATGAGAGGTCAGTTCATGTTGTCTGCAATAGGCCTCCATCGGTAAGCCTGAGGCTCGCCACCGATTAACCTCTTCTTCCCACTCTTTTGCTGATCTTTTTGAATTTTTTTTGTTTTCGATGTTGCTCATAATGGACTCCTCTAAGTGTTGAGGGCATTATGAACGTGTCATTATCATTCGGGAATTACCCCGATTAATGGGCGCTTACAGTAGAACGACAAACCTCCCTATATTGAGGTTTTTGGATTACTTTACTTGACCAAACGAAATCGTCCATATATGTCTTTTTATTCCGTTCTTTCAGACATTATCTATTAATCTACAAACGGAGTACCACATTTGACCGCTAATAAAGTAGCGATCACTTCGCCAACTGCTAATTCATAAGCCTTCAATGAAAATGATTTAGCGAGACAAGAAAACTCTCCATCTTTAGTCCTAATCAAATAGTGTTCCAAGCTACTCCAGTAGCTCTCATCATAACAATCATGGACCTTGTTCTTTTCTTTTAGATTGTCCTTCAAGCTAGAATTCTTTATCAGATACTCGCCATAAACATCCAACCCACGACCTATCAATTCATGAGATTCAAAAACCTCATCGTTTAGGCCTCCAAAAAAGACCTCTTCAACACTATCAAACGTCAAAACCACCGTTCTAGCATCGTCAACAATGATAAAAAGCAAAGCCACGCCATAACTCGAAACTAGAATCGGTGGTTCACAAACATTCACACCAAGATCAATAGGAACTGCATATTCCTCATTTTTTAGATCGCAAATACTTCTCTCAACGTTTAATATTTCAATATCGCACAAATTTAACTCTTCGAAACTACCAGCCAACCTCTTCTTTCTAAGCTGATCGCTCTTTTCCCTAAGCACCAATAGTATTTTCTCTAATTTTATTACTTCTATCATATTCTCAGTTACCTAGGGGCATATATTCTTGCCCGATTTCAAAGCAAACTTTTTTTGTTTCTGAACTTGATTATAAGCCTTAGCAGAATCAATATCATTTGCAGGATTCACATTAGATAAGCCAGCCTGCTGTGCAACGAACAACGTTCTATTATTTATAGCTTCAATGACTTGCCCGCCTTGAGCAGTAAAACTTCTAGCAGCGTTTAAATTTAGCCCAGCGGGTAATCGCCCAAGTCTTTTAGTTTCAGCAATTACAGATGCTAACGTCCGACCTTTAAGGGGACCTCTCTGAAAACTCTCAGATAAATCAACACTTCGTGTAAATTCTATTTCAAATGGGTCTATATTATGAACCAATACGGACTTACCCTCAGTCACGACAAAATACGTATGCACTTGATCAACAGTAAGATTATATGTTGGAGATTCTCTAAATTCGGTTTCAACACTAACCACACTGTTTATGCCGCCGTTTTCATCCCTAAACACATCTCCGGCTTGAATATTCTCTGCGTACTGCCAACCACGATTTTCAGTCCAATAAGGGTGCTTACCTGTTGACTCAATACTACCCCCAAATCCATCATCATCATCAAGAGTTATTCGAATAATTCGATTTGTTTGCGACTCTAATATGTCTGTAACTATATAAGCTTTTGGCGGCTTGTTATCTTCGGGGTTATCGCCCATGACCCACTCTCCAGCGACAATGTCTTCAATAGGCTTAGTACTTCCGTCAGCCATTAACACCAACGTGCCAGGGACAAAACACTTGACCTTCTTAAACAACCCTCGAACCCACCCCTCAAACTCTTTAGCGTTTTTAAATATCGCTTTACCCCACTTGACCTTCGTCACATCCATGACCATATCCGTAGCCGCGCCCTTAGCATCCCCGTCCTTCAGCTTCATCATAGCGCCAGCACCCGGCACTACCGCCTCAATAAACCACTGTGGCGCATGCCCCCCAAGCGTCGGATCAGCCCCAGCGATCTGAGCCCCGTCAATCGTATACGTCGCAGCCGCAGTAAACTTCCCTGCCGTAGCCCTCAAATGAACGAACTCTAAACCCCCAGCGACACCACTCACAACTGAGAGCGTATCTAAGGTAGAAACGTGCTGATATCGACCGTTCTCATCACGGTAGAAAAAACCTGCTGCACCGAGATTCTTAATATCCAGATCAGCGATATTTTGCGTTGGCTGACTAATCTGAATAATTGAACACCTTGCTGGCGGACACAAAAGGCTATCCTCAACCTGAAACCCACTCGGATCCGTGTATCTCAGCGGGTTATTATATACATACGCATAGCGATTAAAATTCTGTGTATTATCCGGCGCCTGCACAATCGGGTCAGCACTTAGGAACCGCGCAATATTCGGATCATACACACGGCCATTCATATGAATCAGACCCACGCCGTCCATATGCTCATGGCCAGTAAACCCTTTACGCATGTCTGCAGGCTGATAGCTGGTATCCAATATGCTGCCCAGCCAGCTTTCATCCTGTCTTAACCCCCAGGGATCACTCGCCATCCATTCAACATCATCCGTCGTTTCGGCAAGTTCATTGGTCTTAGCAACCAGTGAACCAATATGATCATGATGCAGGTAACGCGTGTAGGTCATGGCAGAAGCATTACTTTCCTGCTTCCAAACATGCAGCGCAATATCCCCAACATAGTGAATGTGTTCAACTATGCCGCCTTCTTCACGCTTTTCATAAATTCCCGCCACATAGGTGGTAGTGATACTGCCGTTATCGACACGCTTAATTCGGTTCTGGTCAGCCCCATAAGTAATTTCGACGACGTTACCGTCTTTAGTCATTCGATTAGGCTTATCAAAACTTGTGTAGCTAATCGTTCGACCATCACCACTGACAATACTACCGTTAGCATCATAGCCATAGCTGCCGCCAATCGTGGCACTCGTCAGTTTATAGGGGTTAGCGGAATCGTAGGTGTGTGTGTTCATTCCAACCCCTACCATCATCCTGGTAATAATATTCCCCAAAGCATCATAGGTGGTATCGTCGCTATCACTCTCTCCGCAAGAGCCGTCACTCGTGGCTCTCAAACGATTAAGGTTGTCGTAACAGAAACCTTGCGTATAACCCGTCCCATTAAGTAATCGCATGTCTGTGCGAGTTTTGAGATTACCCAAAAGGTCATAGGAAAATTCATGATTTTGAACCACAAGATTATTTCTACCTAAGGCATGAATCGAGTTAACAAAGCCCGTATCCTCTTCAAAGCCACGTGTCGTTACGACGCCGTTACCTTGAATACTCGAAATAATATTGCCTTGAGCATCTGCCGATGTTGCCGTCCACAGCGGCACCTCATCTAAACCATTGCTAATTTGATGACGATAACCGTATTCATTGTAGTGATTGACTACGGTATAACCGGTGGGATATTCAATCCCCACATGTCGGTTAAAGCTATCGTAGTGAGTTTCGGTGAAATAGGTTTCACCTTGTATTGTGGTTTCTAGCGTTGTCGGTAAACCGTAGCTGTTGTAACCGTAGCGCTCACTAAAGGCAAAACCATCGCTGTCATAACCACTCACTCTGTCGAGACGGCCCTTTCCACTACTGGCAGTATCGAAAAACCATTCGTGGGTCCGCAGGTCAGCATTTGCGGCACCCGCGTCATCAACACGCATCACTTCGCGGCCAAGTGTGTCAAAACTAAACTCCGTGCGCTGATTTTCGGCGTCGGTACTGGTGACCATTAAATCGAGGCCATTGTAGGTGTAATTAATACGACCTATAGAGGGGTCTTCTAAATAACGCTGACGACCAAGAAGGTCATACCCCATACGAGTAATGACACCATCCTCACTGCCCGTTGCCCCAACCTCCGTCTGTATTAGATTAGAAAATGGGTCGTAAACATATTCTATTTGTGTGCCCGCATCATCTTGCGTGATGATATTTTGGCCGATGACATTAAGCCATTGCACACGTTGTTGACCCAAGACATTGGTCGAAGTCACTTCCAAACCGTTGTGCTGGGTCACCGTTGTCCCGCCACCAGGCGTATAAACCTGTGTCACCCGCCCTAATCTATCGTATTTGTAGGTGACGTCGTGACGAATGCCACCAACAAAAAATGGTTTGGACATTCGCGTCACGCGACCGGCTGCGTCATAGTTCAGCACCGTATGGCTCACCTCTCCCGTCAACCCCAATACTCGCTGACCTACATCACGGCCCAAGGTATCGAAATAGCTGCGCTGAGGTGTGGCAGCAGTGGCTTTCATGTGCACATAACTACGCGCGAAATTACTTTGAGCATCACAGGTACTGCATTCGAGGTAACGATTCACCACAGTGCTGTCATCGGGAGCCTTGATGGTATCGACGCGCCCTAAACTGTCGAAGGTGGTGACTGTCGTGAGGTTGTTACTGTCAGTAAACTGTTTAATTTGGCCGAATTTACCCTCGATCAGGCTCGTAGTTTGATGCCCTAAGGCATTCGTGGTGACAATCGTCTGTGCTCCGTTACTCTGGTATGCCACGCTTACCTGTGAACTACGTGTCGTAAAGCCTAAACCGTCCGCATTATTCCAGGACTCCATTATGGTACCGGGTGCCCCGTAGGAATCGTAATTATTTAACGCTTTACTATGCATTAAGTCCGTATTATTTGGCTCACGGGTTTCTATATGGGCTAAACCACTATCATGGTAAGTATTCGATATTTCACGCGCTAAACTTTGCAATCCGCCTTCGGCGTCCGGTGCCGTTTTTGTGGTTTTGCGGTTAGTCACCAAACCCAAGTGCCATGTATCTTGGCTCGTGCGGTTTTCATACACAAACTGACTCGACGTCGTGAATAATTGGTCGCTGCCACAGGTAAGTACAACCGATTGCAGAATATTACCGTAACTGTCATAACCTGGAAGTGCAGCTTGATCGACAGTCAATATGGGTTCCGGATCAGCCGTACAATTTGCAGGGACCGTCGCGTCGTAAGCCAGAACAAAGCTGGAGATATCAGCCAGTGCAGCGCCGTTAAGATCTTGGGTGGTACTGTGCACCGCGACACGCTGAACGATATAATGTGGACTGTTTATGCCATCAATATCATCCTCTAACTCTTGGACATTCCACTCGTATACCGTCTCCGAAAGCTTCTGCTCTCCAACAGCTAATACCGCGTAGTTAATGGTGCGTAATGGCAGGCCAGACGCCTTATAAAGACGACCGAAATCCTGGCTGTATTCGGTCACAGTACGGCTGCGATCTCCCGTTCCTTGAATCACTTGGTTCACCTCTATCTCGGCAAACCCTAGTGAGCCCCAGCCCCGGCGATGGCTCAAATGCCCCGTGTAATGGTAGGTCGAGACATTATTGCCGCCTATTCCGTCGTCACTTTCGACACGTTCAACCACATAATGCGACCGCCTTACCGTGGAGAGAAGCGTAAACGATCCCTCTCCAGCGTCGCCGCCAACCACATCCTCTAAAAGCACCGCTAACGGCGCTGCGGAGGCATCCAGCACGGCATTGCTTTCCCCCGGGGTATGAATGCTGGTGTCGGTCAGGGGTAGATAGCGAATATCAATGGAGCGCTCATCGGCAACATTGATCGCGGTCACTAAATGCTTTTGTATCTGATTGGTCGCCGTTTCAATACCCTGAAGAATATTTAAATAAGCAAGGTTTTCATGCAGATTAACAATGGAAGATGTTAATCCTAGATCGGTGACGCCATCGTCGTTGACGTCCATAGCGCTGAGTCCAAATTCATAACCACGCACATCTAAACCCAAGCTCTGAGGAACAGAGAATCCCCCGCCCTGCGCCAAACCAACAGAAGCACCTTTGTTGTAGGCAATCTGAACCCCGCCGACTTCACCAAAAATTAAATCAGGCTTTCCGTCAGCATTAAAATCGGCCACCGAAAACGGCAGTGCTTTACGCTGAGATAGTCGATCGGCGATCCCTTGATCCAACCAGATTTCAAAATCTTCGAGGTGCTGGCCATTATTTATCGCCACTTTGACATCATAATGATCGGAAAAAATCACATCGGCTAAACCATCTCCGTTGACGTCGGCGAATATCATATGTTGAGCAAAGTTATGCGTGGGGATGGGATCCAAGTCCTTCCTAATGAACCACGGCACACTGTCTATTTGAGTATTGCCCCAATAGGCCGGCTCACTAAATCCGCCTTCACCTTCGTTTAGCGCGACGATAAAGCGACATTTATTTTCGTCTTGAAAGGTTATGTCGTGGGTAATATAGCCACAACGAACGATATCCGTTAACCCATCACCGTTCATGTCGACGAATCGGGAACTGACGGGTTCAGAACCGGCATGACGCACTAATTCTACGAAAGGAAGGAAAGTACCATCACCAAGATTCTTGGAAATTCTGTAGAAAACCACCCCGTTCTCGGGGGGAACCCATTCTGGGTAGGCAAGAAGATCAATCAGACCGTCGCCATCCATATCCTTAAATTTGAGTTTATATCGGCCATGCTCGGGAGCAGTGTCAGCAAACAAAGATATACGCGTTTCATCAAAACCAGTTTCGTTGGCGTAGCCGACGAGAATTTGCCGAAGACCTTGGATATCAAAATGCGTAAAGATTAGATCATCACGACCATCGTGATTTAAATCCATTGAACCGGTCAAATGAGCGGATCTATCATCGGTATGAGGAGTAAATGTCGCAACACGCTGGTCTTCCGCATAGGACGGTATCCCACCCTTTGCAACGCGGTAAACCGAGAGTCCACTTTTATAAATCAGCTCTTGAATACCATCCGCATCAAAGTCACCAAGCACATATTTAAAGCCGTCATTTGGACCATAGCTATCAAGCACTGCTCTAAAGTTGCTATCTTCTTCGACTATTTTTGACTCGGAAAAGACAAAATCATTGGCAGCGCGCGAAGTCCAATCGATAGAAATAGGCGTACTGCACTCACTTCCCGCCACGTCATAACAAATAGCAATGCTTTCCAACCGGCTTGTACGCGCAGGATCCGCATAAGTGGTGCCGTCAAATGCTTGATAGCCAAGCTGGTAACTTCTGACAAGGATGTCGTCCGAACGCACATCGATTCTCTCTAGGCGCTTGTCCATTTGCGAGTACACACCGGACCAATAGCCAGAGACATTATCGTCACGCTCTTCGTAAACAAAGTTAACACTCTGATTAATCGCAATAGCGTCGTCATTTTTGGTGTATTCAATCCGCTCGATGCGCTGAATACCGTTGGCGCCGTCCTTTTCGTAGTGATAGGTCATGTAGTTACCCGCCACATCCGTTACTCGGCTGATACTCCAATCAATAAAACCAAGACCATCGGCGCTATCGCGGCGAGCATCCGCTAAATCACCCGGCGCATTGACTCGACCGCCATATTCGATAACGCGACCATTCTTGCTGTGAACATTAAAACCGCCAAATTCATTCTCGACAATTTTACGGTAGCTTTCTCTCTCAGTCCGATACTCTCCTTCAGCAACTTCGACTAAACGCTGTCCATTTAAGCAAAGTTTATAATCACTGCCATCCATAGTACTGGAAATATATTCATCTCTTATTATGCTTGCCGCGCAGCGGTGAATGTGCGAAAGCCCACTCAAACTCCAGCCCCAGCCCATCAGCCCATTACTGCCGCTACTGCTGTAGCTTATGGATAGGTTAGGCTGCACGCCCTGAATTCCAGGAGACACGACGACCGGCACGGTGTAACTTGCGGCGCCGTTGCCACCCACCTTAAAACTACCTTCTGTGTAGCCTAAAAAGGTTGCATCTCCGGTAACATCATCGGCCGGATCGATGGGAATAGGAAAGGCATTCACACTAACCGCCGCTTCTAAGCGATGGGATTCACCAGCTTGATCAAGACAATCAATAAAGTAAGTGTGCTCACCCTCAGTGCTAAATATTTCCGTCACACTGCCATTCATAGTGAATAAAGGCAGTCCGTTCCAATCCGTGCAACTTTGTGCGTCAGCAACATTCCAGCCAAAGGTGGCTTCTTGGTCAACCATCACAACATCCGCCAACCAGCTGACCGAAGCATTTAGATCTCGTAGCGAAGTAGTGACGACGATGTCTCGAGTGAATTCTGCGTTATTGGAATCTAAGCAATGTGCGGGGATATTCAATTGCCATTGCGATCCAGACCGAGTCCACGCTGCCGCCACACCATCAATGACAACACTGCCAGACCCAGCGCTGGCATTAATTGATTGATTGTTGATAGAGCACTCGGAGACATTAATCGCCGTCCAGTCCACAATAATTTCGGCGGCGGTACTGCTCACAGCATTACCACCACGAACTTGCGTGCCCAGGTAAAAATCTCTGACGTTGATCGACGCGGAACTGGAATCACTGCCCTCGGCGTTTTCACAAGTGAGTGACCAGATATGTGGCCCGTCACTATTAAATGTAGTCACGCGCGCCCCGGATTCAGCCACGTCGCTTCCATTTAATCGACAGCTCTCGGCGTCCTCGGACGACCAGGTAAAGTGGGCATTGCCATTGAGATCGACTTCAGTTTCTTGCCACTGTGTCGTTGCTGTTGGCAGCCTCGGCTCGCCGCTAAATGCGGCTGAAAGCGTGACAACACTCCTAAGCTCGGCCCCATCTAGCCCCAGGCAGATCAATGGAAGATCGGTAGTATATCTCCAGTCGCTGATAAACTCGTCGTAGACCCACGTCAAGTCACGTCCATGCAGGGTAAATTCATCGATCGAATCGAGGTTATATTGCGCTATATTGCCGACAACAATGTAACAACCGGTTGTATGACGCGAATCCCACTCAAGCGTCATGGCAACGTCTGTAAAACCCCACTTTTCGTTACTCGCTGCCACAGTTACAGGGGTATCGCCAAACCGGCTGGATACCACCCTGGAGCTAACAAAATAAGGCGCAGGATGCTTTACTACAATTGAATCTGAAGCGGAACCGTTTCCTCGGGCACTGGTGCACGTCACCTGACGTGTCTGAGTTCCCGCCGAACTTAAGGTGTAAGGTCGTGAACCATTAGTACCACTGCTACCAACACTCTCGCCTTCGACTGTACAGCTATCTGCATAGCTCGATGACCACGTTAATATGGCTGAACTGCCCACGAGAACACTGCTTTCATCCCACCATACGGACACCGCCGGCGATGGCTTTGGCCCACCGATACTGAGTAATTCCTTTTGCGCACTTACCGTACCGCCACCAAATACATTACATTGAACTAGTACGGTATTTTTATGATACATCGACCCGCCAGCTCCCGGTGTTTCGATCCAACCGCTGTTCAACGGTTCAGAAATACTGCCGTTTGCGCTAGGAAGTGCCCCATTGTTCCAGCTACAACCGCTAACCATCACAGAGTTCCAACTCAATATAACGTCATCCGTGTTCCAGTTTGAACTAAGGCCGGCCGTTATCGTCACACTCGCCGCCGGAACGGTGACGCGTTTAGTGGCGGTATATCCACCACACGAATCGTTGTAACACGCGCGCACTCGGTAGTCGTAATATGTGTTTTGGGTTTTGCTATAGCCTTTCGAACGCGAGGCGTTAGTATTTAACGAAGACCAACTGCTGCCGTTAATGCTTTCTTCTATTTTGTACGTGGTCACTGTGCCGGAGGACGCGCCCCATGAGACCGTGTAACTGGAGTTACTCGCGGTTGAAGGCACAGAGAAACTACTGGGAACACCCGGCTTGGGATAGCTGACAGCAATCGTTTTTGATTTTGATGTCGACCCCATTTCATTGGAGCAACTCACCGATTTCGAGACAGTTCCGCTAGAAGTAAAGGTATAAGCACGTGAGCCACTCGTGCCTACACTCGCCCCATCTAAGGAACAATTATCAGCGTCGGAGGTGCTCCAGCTCAATGTGACAGCCTGCCCCACATTCGCCGCAGAAGTGTTCCAATTGACGTTAACGCTTGGTTTAGGCTGTAAGGTATGTGCCGTCAACGACAGGTATTTCTTAACCGTACCACCATTGATCACGCTACAGGTTAGGGTGGTCTTGTTTTCCCAAGGGCCGTCAAAAGGCATTTTTACCCAACCGGTTGACTGGCTAAACCCCTTACTGCCACTCGTCCCCGAAATTGCGCCCGCGCTCCAGCTACAGCCCGTGGTCATCACTGAGCTCCAGGTCAACGTAAACGTATTGTCTGTTCGACTTAAAATGGTCGGGCTAAATGAGGTAGTAATGCTGGCCGCAGGAACGGTGACACGTTTGGTTGAAGTGTAGCCGCTACACACAGAGTGAAAACACGCACGCACGCGGTAGTCGTAATAGCTGTTTTGAGTTTTGCTATACGACCGCGAACGTGATGACCCGGTGTCCGTCGATGACCATCCCCCGCCATTAATTCTTTGCTCCAGCTGATAGGTAGTTATGCTGCCGGAGGAGCCCCCCCATGAAACGCTGTAACTGCCCTTACTCGCGGTAGAAGGCACAGAAATACTGCTTGGTACGCCCGGAGTAGGATAAGTGACACCAGTAGTTTTCGAGCGTGATGTAGAGCCCATTTCATTGGTACATTTTACCGTTTTAGAAACACTGTTTGTGCTGGTAAAAGTATATGAACGCGAACCATTTTTACTCACGTTTGCGCCATCTAAAATACAGCTGTCCGCCTCCGAACTACTCCAGCTGAATGTTATGGGCTGACCAACATACGCCGTCGATGCGCTCCAACTTACACTGACGCTTGGCTTGGGCTGAAGAGAGGCTACCTGCAGCTGTATTGTTTTTGTTACCGTGCCACCACTGTAAATGCTGCAGTTAATGGTGATCGAATTGTCCCACATCGGCATAGGGGCGCTAGAATTTGCAGTCCAGCCACTGGTGATACTTGTCGATATTGATCCGCTAGCCCCGGGAAGCGTGCCTTTATTCCAGCTACAACTGCTGGTCATTGCAGAACTCCAGGTCAACGTAAAGGTATCATCGGACCGGGAGGAAAGATTGAGGCTAGTGCCCGCGGTAATGCTGGCCTTAGGAATGTTGACGCGTTTTGAGGAGGTATACCCGCTGCATATCCCTTGATTACAGGCACGCACCCGATAATCATAATAATTATTTTGGCTTTTGGTGTAGCTTTTGGAGCGAGAAGTCCCGACAGGGGCCGGAGACCAACCTCCACCATTTGCTCTTTGCTGTAATTCATAGGAAGTTAACGCACCAGAAGATGCGCCCCACGATACGGTATAGGAACCTGTATTTGCCGTTCCAGGAGCGGATATCGCACCGGGAACGCTGGGAGCTACCGGTCGCGCAACGGTCACGGTAACTGAGTCAAATTGTTGCGAGGTACATCCTGAAAAAGGATTACACTGATCCTTAAGTAAAACGTATGTATACGTTCCACTGGCTCGGCCAGTGACATTATAATATGGGCGTTCCCCCCAATATCGAATTACCAGACCTGAGGTTCCTGGCACTCGCTCAGTGACCGACACATTCCCATAACCCGAAGTCCAGCTGATTGTAAAATCTCCGGTTGTACTGGGGTTAGGCGATACCGTCGCCGTTTGCGACCAAGCATTGGCAGTAAAAAAAGACGCGAGAACAAACAAACCTAAGAAAAGAATACGACTCATAAAAACCCCTAACTACTCCAGTTATTAGCCACTTGCATACCGAGCAAAAGCCATCCACAAAATAAACGTTCTAAATAAAGAAGCCCATTAACAGGGCGACACCCCGCCACATAAAAATGGCAATTATTTTATCTCTCACTGATTTCCATCCCACCACGAAACATCCGTACGTAAGCCGCCAATGCTTTACAGCGGCGATCAAACACACATGCAAGCCCTCACAGAACGAACTCTCTACTCGAAACCAATTAACACGATACATATATTTGCTTTCAAATAACCCCACAAAAAAGCTAATTAATTCCGCAGGATATTTGTTCGATACGGCAGCACTTATATTTTTTATTATTAATTCGAAGTTGATTTTTTTTGTTGCGCAGGCACAAATCTTTTAAAATTCAGTTTTTAATTTATTTAAAATAAGGGAAACATACAAGAAGGGACGATTCCATTCTGCAGCACAACTCCCAACACTTACAATGCGGGAATCTTGCACTATTATTTGCTTATGCGCCAGTATAAATCGGGGAAAGTTCCATTTAGTTTTACGTTTATTTTTCCTCCTTTCCTGAGCGCTTTAAATACGGGGACCAACAGGTTAGTCAGCCCTTACTAGAGATAGTGCATTAGTCATATCGTCCAGACCTCGCATGCTTTTCGAGTAACCATTAACTTTCTTCGCGCTTTATATTTTCACTGAACTGTTATATTTTTTCTCTCCCCGCCCTCACCCAGAAACACTAACCAGAACAGAAGCCATCCAACAACACAGACACACAAACGAAACATACCACAAGTTAACTATAATAGTTGATGCAGGAATAAACCCTATTTCAAGCTATTACATCCTTTTTAACCCTATGTCATTCTATTCCGCACCCGACAATAAATTCACTTTTCAATCACCCCAAAACAAGCGAACCCTAGCAAGTAAACCTTAGAAAACCCGAGCGCTTATCTTCGGAATTTTCAGGGAAAACTCTTACCTCGCGAGCATCAATAATATCCACGTATATTTACTATTCCGGCTTTGTATATTCGCCTTGGATTGGTCGCATTAGCTACACCAATGATGCCTGTACCCGCCTTCCCAACTGTTCAGGCAATATTGGCCGATGGGTGCATTACCATGCCCAGCAGGCAGTACCACCACTCGCTACAATCTGTACACCACTAAATATCAGTGCATCTATAGCTGAAGAATAAGGCCTAGATATTTTGACAACGTTGCCCGACAAAGGAGCCTTCATATACTACCCCCCTAACGGCAATGCGCTTATTGCGCCAGCCCTAATACTCCCTTTTTCATTCACTTAATGGGCCTCTTCATTAGCGGTTGCAAGCACAACATAAACGCAATTACGAACATAGGATCTAGCCCCTCTAGAACCACCAATAGATCCGCTAAGTCACTCATCATTGAACCTTCCTCAAGTGTTTGTTTTACCCAAAGTACCATGGATTTCATTTTCAGCAACTTTGCGTCGAATCGGGCTGCAGGCCCCGTAAAAGCAAACCCAACGCACTCGGAGTAACGGACTCCCGGCTATTTGAACAGCTACGATAAACCACTTTTTTAAGGCTGAGCAGATTAAAGGGGCATTGCTAAGCGAGCCTTTAATTTGATCAGCGTCAGATGGCTGCGCACGACTGTTTTGGCCAAGCGCGGCAGCGGCAATGGAGGCAATGATTGACGGGAAGAAGCACAAGCTAAACCAGCGCATGGCTTGCGGAACCTGCTTACAAGACAGGCTTTTGGTTTTAGCTGGACTTAACATGCCTGTCCCGTTAGTTCGGCAGTTTGATCGAAGCCTGCCGAGAAGCCAAAAGAATCGTGACCATTACCCACGTGAATAATGTTCTCGATCAGCCGCATTGGCGCTCTCATGAAGAGCTCATCAAACAGCAGGTGGCGTAGACGTATGGTGATGAGATTATCGCAACTGAAAACACACTGGACTGCCGACAACGCTTATTCTGTATTGTCGTTATTGGACGAATTACGAGACCTACTATGGGAAACCTACGGTGCAGATATTATCGAACAGCAGCAACAGGCGCATCAAAAAGACATTCTTGAAACTAGAAAAATTGACGCTAATGATGTGATTGATCTTTAAAGGCAGAAAATAAAACTTTTTCAAAGGGGCTGACGCCCCTTTGTTACTGCAAAGAATTAGCCAAAAGTATCGTATCGCTACGACACAAATTGGCTGAAGTTATGATTTTAATTTGGCTAGCCAAAAATATTGTATGACGAGAGTGTGGTAAAAGCGTCGTAAACCAGCTGAATCATATGATAGATATTTGCCTATCGTACGACCTCAAAGTGGCGCTCTACAGCTAGTGCATTAGCCCCACCTATTCAGTAATCCACTTTAAATCACCATTAGCGAAAAAGCCAAGACACTACCACGCCTAAACCATCCGTAACGCACATGACTTAAAAGGACCTGATGATAAAATAACGAAAACCAAGACTAGAAAGCCTCTAAAATCCAGATGCAACACATCCGGAATTTAGATTTTTTGGCTTTATTTTCTTTGCAATGCCAGTCTTGTTTATTTTGTATGACTTTCTATACTTTCCCATGAAACCTGCAACACTGAAGCATCCTTAGTTTTAAAGAAAACCCCCTTATCGCTTGATTCAGCAGTAACAATACCCGGGATTGTATTACGAAAAACAATTAACTTAAATTTTGAGTCTATTTTTTGATACATCAATATTTGACTCGTAGGAATACCGCTCGTAGGCATGCCAATTATAGCAAATATAACCTTATTACCTTTTTTAAAACTGTAATCTTCATAGCCACCAAAGAAGTTTTCATTTGACCACTCTTTGATCATTTCTTTGTCATTATAGACTTCTGTTAAGTTCATTGCGTAACTGACCTCTGACACGGAAATAAAAGTAATAATTAATAAAATTATTTGAAATTGAAGTTTGGCGGAACCCATAAAGAGCCTCCCAATTTAGTATAGTTAATCGAATAATTATGATTTGCCATAGACGGGTCAGAAATCAATTTACCTGATGCATCTACATTAGTCACCCGGGTGGCTCCAGGCTTGTGAGACCAAAAACCATTAGAGTCTTTACGATACCAATGATAATCTTCTCCTGGCGCCACAATTAGATACACTTGATGCCCTCCCTTTATTGGAGTAGCGCTTAAACCATCAGAAATAGCTCTTAAACGAATCTCTTCAACAGAAACACCATCGAGTCTTAGCGATTCTCCTGAAGAATCCCCTGGATTCATTCCAAACTCACCATCAAAGGGACCTTTTACATTTGCAGAATATGCATAACAATTCGAATTACCTTGGATTGTGGTTCCATCATTTCTTCTGCCCCCATCATTCCAAGAATCAGGATCATAATCAGGTGCATTCTCTTGTACATCCACCGCTGGATAAGCCCCGGGGATACGAGTGCCATCAATTGAATACCTAACGGCAGGCTGACCAGGCAGCTGAACCACCTTCCATTCTTCCTTGCCATCTACATTTGAGACTTCAAACCTATACCCATTCGCACCGAGCTGATCAATATTGGTCCAACCACCATCCACGTTTTCGTATTCATACTCAGTACCTACTTTCCTAATCCACAGAGTCTCGGTCACGCCACCATCCGCCGGAGCCCCGAAAGACGTACAAAGCGGGTTAGTTGCCTGCTGGCCACCACAAGGATCAAAGCCAGAAGGGTCGGTCATCGATAAAGGATTATTCCAAACATACGCATAACGATTAAAACTCTGCGTATTTTCAGGGTCAGAAACAATCAAGTCCGCAGACAGGAACCGACCAATATTCGGATCATACACCCGTCCATTCATATGGATTAAACCCACGCCATCCATATGTTCGTGACCAGTATACCCTCTCCTTGAGTCTGTCGGCGTGTAGCTGGTATCGAGAATACTCCCCTTCCAAGTTTTATCTTGCCTCAATCCCCAAGCGTCGTACGCCATCCATTCGATATTTTCGGCATTTTCATCGGATTTTGCGACAATCGAGCCGATGTGATCGTGATGCAAGTAACGCGTGTAAATTTCGTTAATCTGGTCACTTTCTTCTTTCCAGATATGTATTGCAACATCGCCAAGATAGTGAACATGTTCAGTACTGGTGCCCTCTTCCTGTTTTTCATAAATACCGGCGACGTAAGTGGTGGTCATTAAGTTATCGTCCACCCTCTTGATACGGTTTTTACCTGGACCATACGTAATCTCAACCACGCTGGCATCTTTAGTCATACGCTCGGGCTTGTTAAAACTCGTGTAGTCGATCGTGCGCCCACCGCCACTGACTATGTTGCCATTGGCGTCATAGGTGTAGCTTGTACGGATTCCATTGCTGGAACTTACATTTGTGAGCAGATAAGGATTGCTGGGATCGTAACTATAAGTATCGACAACACCACCGCTCATCGTACGTTGGTTAAAATTCCCTAGAGCGTCATAAGTGATGTCACCAACTCCACAGGTATTTTCACCCACAGAGGTAAGGCGACTGAGACTGTCGTAGCAGAATGCTTCGACATACCCTGTCCCCTCTCTTGCTCGTAGGTCATGCCGCTCTTCTAGATTGCCTAACATATCAAAATAGAAGTTTTGGTTTTGTACCACAAGAGTCGAACTTCCACCGCTATAAACGGCATTGATGGAGCTGATCCGTCCGGTCAAGGCGTCATACCCACGCGTGGTCACAACACCATTTCCTTGAACGCTGGAGGTGACATTCCCACGGGCATCTGCAGCAGTCGCGGTCCACAATACTGTATCGTCCAGGTCATCACTGATCTGGTGACGATAGCCGTAATCGTTATAATGATTGACGACGCGAAAGCCGGTCGGGTATTCAATCGCAACGACACGATTAAAGGCGTCGTAGTACGTCTCAGTTTCGTAAGTCTCGCCTTGAATCGTGGTAGTGGTTTTCTTAGGTAGACCAATATCGCTGTACTGGTAATTTTCGACGAACGCGAACCCTTCAGTGTCGTAACCAGTGACACGATCTAGACGTCCCCTGCCACTCGCGACGGTATCAAAAACTTTTTTATGGGTCCGTATACCGGCGCCTGGTGCAGTCGCATCATCAATACGCTGTATTTCACGACCAAGCTCATCGTAGCTAAAGGCCGTTTGTTGACCTTTGGCATCCATACTCGTGGCCATTAGATCGAGGCCATTGTAGGTGTAGTCTATGCGTCCTAAAGAAGGATCATCAAGATACTCTTGCCGCCCCAATAAATCGTAGCCCATGGTGGTCACCACATCTAACGCCGTATCAAAACCATTAACCTCGGTTTGAATCAGATTAGCTAGCGGGTCGTAGCTGTATTTTATTTCGGAGCCCAAATCATCTTGAGTTCGAATATTTTGCCCGATGCCATTTTTCCATTTTACGCGTCGCTGTCCCAGCACATTAGTTACCGTACTTTCGAGACCATTGTATTGCGTCACGGTGACACCACCGTCAGGGGCCGTTTTGTGAGTGACACGTCCTAGACTGTCATATTCGAATTCAGTGTCGTAACGGTCACCGCCCTCAAAGAAAGGCTGCGAACTGGCTACGACCTTGCCGGCCGCGCCATAATCTATTTGAGAGTAACTGACCAGGCCGCTTAACCCGATAATGCGCTGCCCCACCTCTCGTCCATAAGCATCAAAATAGACCCGCTTCGGCGTTGTCCCAGTCTCTTTACTGTGGACATATGAGCGCGCATATCCGCTTTGCGCTTCACAGTTATTACACTCCCGGTAGCGGTTAGCCAAGGAGGTGAAACCTGGTGCGGTAACGGTAAGAATTCGCCCCAGAGAATCATAGGTCGTCGTCGTCGTGAGGTTGTTGATATCGATATGACGTTCGACCAGGCCAAACTTGCCGTCTATTACGCTAACGCTAGTCTGACCTAGGGCATTAGTGGTGGTGATTGTGCGCGTACCATCATTTTGATAACTGACACTAGTACTTGAATCTCGAGTACTAAAGCCTAAACCTGAGGTGTCGTTCCAGGTTTCGCTAATCCTACCGACGGTACCATAAGCGTCGTAATCCGAGAATGCAGAGGAATGCAATAAAATCGCATTATTGAGTTCCCGGGTTGAGGTTTGAGGTAAACCCCTAGCATTAAATACAGCCGAATGTTCGCGCGTTAGGCTTTGTAATGCGCCGCCCGCATCGGGCGCCGTTGTCGTTACCCCTTTATACGTCTCTAAACCGAGTAACCACTGATCACTCGTACGATTTTCGTATTGCACTTTCTGGTTTGAAGTGAAGACATTGGTCCCGTCACACGTTAACGATACAGTTTGATGGACGTTCTCATACTCATCATGAGCCACAGATAGCGAATTACTAACCGGAATTTCCGGTGTTATTCCAGTTTCCGGAAGCACCCCACAAGCCACAGGTGCGGTGGCATCATAGCTCAACACATAACTGGAACTATTCTTTATATCCGCACCGTTTAGATCTGTGGTTTTAGTATGACTGGAGGCGCGTCGGATAATATAGTGAGGGCTGTAAAGGCCATAGAAAGCAGCATCATGATCATCTTGCAACGATTGCACTTCCCAATTATTAACCGTGTAAGAGGTGAGCTGTAAGTCTCCCACACCATTCGTTGCAAATAGCTCCTGACTCAATAATAGTCCAACGGTGGTATATCCCACACCAACACTTTCATCTAAACCAGCTTGCTGACTATAGGTAGAAATCGTACGTGTTTTTTCTCCTGTGGATACGATAGATCGATCAACCTGGAATTTTTTAAAGCCAAGAGACCCCCAACCACCTCGGTGCGTTAAGTGTCCAGTGTAGTGGTAATCCGAACGAATAATACCCCCTACCCCATCGCTCGTATCTGCACTAGCCACAACCTGACGCGTGCGTGTGACATTAGAAATGTAAGACGCAAATGTCCCGTTCGTCTCATTGGCCACAGTGTCTTGATAAGCGCTGATATCTGCTCGCACTAGGCCGGTATACTCGTCATCAGTCTCACTCGCAGTGTGCACTGCATCACTCGTTAATGGCAAATAATTTATCGTTGCAGACTGATCATCATTCGTCCGAATCATTTTTACAAGGTGCTGCTCAAGGCTATTGATTGCAACACCAGTACCAACCACTGAAGCCATATTAAAGGCGCTGTGTCGAGGCTCTGCAAAGAGTAAATCCGTAACGCCATTACTGTTGGCGTCCATTCCGGAGAATGATTCAGAGCTTAATCCTAAGGGTTCTGGATCAGAAAACCCCATGACAACCGTCCCACCCTGACTGCGGTGCACACCACGGTTATAAGCAACATTTAAGGCAAAGCCCGACGAACGGAATACTAAATCTAAATAACCGTCTAAATTAATATCCACTAACGAAAAGGGTGGAGCTTCCCAATACACAGGAGTGATATCTTGATCCAGCCACACCCCAAAGCCCTCGAAACCAACACCGTTATTTAACGCAACCTTCACGTCGCTTTTATCCGCCCAGACAATATCCGCAGTGCCATCTCCGTTAACATCTGCCAACACCATGTGCTGCTCAACTAAGGACCCGGTACCATCAAAATTATTTCGCTTGGACCACGACAAACTGGAAACCTCAGTACCCCCCCAATACGTCTGCGCCATGAAACCCGTACCGTGATTAATCGAAACAATAAATCGACACTTGTTCGGGTCTTGGTCCGTGCCATCAATGGTGATGTAATCACAGCGCACCAAATCTGTTAATCCATCGCCATTCATGTCTGCAAGTTTCAAAGTTTTTGGCTGTCCACCGTTATGCAGGCCCCACTCTCGGAATTCATCAAATTGGCCGTTTCCAAAATTTATCGCCACTTCGAAACGAGTGGTGCCATCCCCGAGGAAGGCAGGTGATCGAAACATATCGACTCGGCCGTCACCATTAAAGTCCCTAAATTGAAAATGTTTTGAAAATACGTATTCAGCTTTTTCAAGAAAAGTAACGGGCTCCAAAAACCCATTTTCACTGGCATAACTTACCAATAGGTCACCGTAGTTATAGGCCCTCAAGATAAGGTCGTCACGACCATCGCTGTTCACATCAACAACATGCGCTATCACATCAATATTTGTAAAACTTATTTTATATTGATCTGCTGAACCGGTGTAGGTTTCGCCTTTTTCCAAAAGGTAGGCGTCAAAATCCAATACGCCCATTTCTCGATCGACGATCAAAACCTCTTGCTCACCATCAACATCAAAATCGCCCAAAACGTAATCTGTATCATCGTCAATACCGCTTACAAGATTCGATTCCGTAAAACCAAACTCATCTTGCGCCCGCGACGTCCAGTCGATAACGACAGGGTCACTACACTGCGTTGAATATTGATCGTAACAAACGTTAATATTACTTAGGCGACTTATATGTGATGGATCTGCGTACGTATTTCCATCATGCAGCTGATAATTTAAATTATATCGTCGTACCAATTGACCATCTGCTTGCACATCGATACTGGCTAAGCGCTTGTCCACTTGCGAATAAACACCAGACCAAAACCCGGAAACAATATCGCCACGATCTTCGTAATTGAAGTCCAGTGACTGATTAATCCCCGCTGCTCCGGCGGCGTCATTTTTGGTGTACTCAACCCGCTGAATTCGGTGCACACCAACTTCCGCATTATTTTCGTAGCGGTAAGTCATATAGTTACCGGTAAGATCAGTAACACGGTTGATATTCCAGTCGACATAAGTCGCGCCATTATTACTGGCTCTTCGAGCATCGCTACTTACGCCATACTGTATTTCTCGACCACTTTTTAAGTACACCGTGTAACCAACGTCATCATTTTCGACGATTTTTTTAAAGCTCTCCCGTTCGGTTCTATATTCACCGGGCACAATCTCAACGAGGCGCTGGCCATCTAAACATAATTTAAATTCGTCATCATCCAGAGTGCCCGAAACATAATTATCCCTCACCACACTCGCAGAGCAGCGATGAATTCGAGACAAGCCATTTAAATTCCAACCCCACCCCAATAATCCATTTTTTGCAGCACTGCTATACGTAATCGACATTTCTGGCTGTATGCCACGAATACCGGGAGGCACTTCGATAGGTAAAGAGTAGTGAGCATTACCACTGGCCGCGACACTAAAACTGCCGTTTAAATACCCCATGAATTCTTCATCGGTATCAGAATCATCCGCAGGATCCATCGCGATAGGAAAGTCAGAGTCCGTCGCTAACACTATGATGGTTGAAGTATCACTGGCACTGCCCGTCACGTTCACACACATCAACGTTTCGGTGACCACACCATGGAGATTAAACGTAATCGGTCGGCTACCGCTATTTGCAACGCTTGCTCCCGCTATAGAACAACTGTCTGCGTCAGTACTGCTCCACGATTGTGTTGCGGACTCACCTACATTGGCACTGGTTTTATTCCAAGATATTGCCGCCGTAGGTAACGGTGGAGCACTGACAGAAATCGTTGCTGACCCCGAAGTACTGCCTTCGTCATTTGTACACGTTAAGGATTTAATCACATCGCCACTGGCGGTAAAGGTTTGAGTTACAGACCCAGACGTCGCCGCAGCAACACCATCTATAACACAGGAATTAGCCCGGCTCGTCGTCCAACTATACGTGGCTGAATTACCTACCAGAGCACTACTGCTACTCCACGAAATATTCACTGTGGGCTTAGGCGTTTCAGCATAGGCCCTGATAGTAACGGTTCGGCTAACAGTGCCACCGCCAATTGCAGAACATTGAACGGTTATATTTTGCCACCAAATTTGTTCATAAAACTCATAAATCCAACCACTATCAACCGACAACGGTGTGCTGCCAATGAGACTGGACAAAGAACCCTCACTCCACTGACAACTACTCGTCATCACCGAGTTCCAGCTGAGGGTAAAGTCATCCTTAGTAAAGACCATCGTCACAGGACTTGCTGACGCGGTTAAACTTGCCGCAGGTATGGAAACCCTTTTACTTGAACCAAAACCTGTGCATGAAGAATGGTTACAAGCCCGCACGCGATAGTCGTAATAACCGCTGGGGTTTTTAGTAAAACTGGCTGTACGTGAGGCATTATTATGGATCGTTGCCCAACCGCCGCCGTTAACACTTTCTTGTAATTGATAGGCCGTAACAATGCCTGAAGATGCGCCCCACGAAACAGAATAGATTCCCGTTGTTGCGGTAGACGGAGCGGTTATTGTGCCTGGAGAACCTGGAACAACATAAGTCACGGAAATAGAATAGGAGTCCGAGGTATTGCCTTGCGCATTAGTACACGTCACCGTTTTATTAACGGTGCCGTCGGTACTAAAGTTATACACACGAGAACTATTAACACTGACACTGCTTCCATCTAGGGTACAGCTATTGGCGTCTGCTGTTATCCAACTTAACGTTGCTGACTGCCCCACGTAGGCGCTGCTTTTATTCCAAGAAACATTAACCGTGGGTTTAGGTGGAACAGCATTGGCAACCAGTAACACGGCTTTACTCACCGTTCCGCCACCGATCACATTGCACGACATTGTTGTATTTATAATCCATTGGTTTATGCCATCATTGTACGTCCAGCCGGTTTTGGTAAAACTTTTACTGCCAGATTTTCCGGATATTGAACCCCCAGTCCAACTACAACCGCTGGTCATCACGGAGTTCCAATTCAATGTAAAGGCGTCCGTGGTAAAAGCTAACGGATAAGGGTTTGTTGAAGTCGTAATGCTGGCCGCCGGAATCGTTACTCTTTTACTTGCCCCAAACCCGGTACACGACGAATTGTTACAAGCTCGCACACGGTAATCGTAATAACGATTAGCACTTTTGGTAAAACTGACAGAACGTGAGGTTCTGTTTGGGAGTGTTGACCAACTGCCGCCGTTAGCGCGTTCTTGTACTTGATATGCCGTGACCGTGCCAGACGATGCTGCCCATGAAATTGAATAACTTCCTGTCGTTGCGGTAGAAGGGGCCGATATTCCACCAGGTGACCCAGGCACTGCGTAGGTCACTGAAATTGATCGTGATGCAGACGTACTGCCCTGAGCATTCGTACATGTCACCGTTTTATTCACTGTGCCAGAGGTACTAAAAGTATAATTCCGTGAACTATTTACACTAACGCCGCCGCCATCTAAGGTACAGTTATTCGCATTCGCAGTACTCCAGCTTAACCTCGCAGACTGACCAACGAAGGCACTGCTTTTATTCCAAGAAACATTGACCGTGGGTTTAGGTGGAACCTTATTCGCAACCAAAAAAACAGATTTAGTAACCGTTCCACCGCCAATGACATTACACGTAACGGTTGTATTGATGCCCCATTGGTTTAGGCCATCGTAATACGTCCAACCGGTTTTGGTAAAACTTTTACTACCAGATTTTCCCGATATAGAACCCCCGCTCCAGCTACAACTACTGGCCATCACGGAACTCCAATTAAGTGTAAAGGTATCCGTAGTGAAGGCTAGAGGATAAGGACTTACAGAAGCAGAAACACTGGCAGCGGGGAGCGTGACACGCTTTGATGCGGTATAGGCACTGCACGACGATTGGTTACACGCTTTCACACGATAATCATAATAGCGGCTGGGTGATTTATTAAAACTGCGAGAACGAGAAGTACTACTTTGTATCGTGCTCCAACCACCACCGTTGTATCTTTCTTGAAGTTTGTAAGCGGTCACCGTTCCTGACGATGCGCCCCACGAAACACTATAACTGCCATTACTGGAGGTGGATGGTGCAGAAATAGAGCCTGGGGTACTGGGTGCCATGATCCTAGAGACGGTAACCGTTACGCTGCCAATAGGTGATGCATAGCAAATAAAATCACAATAATTTCCAAATACCGTATATTTATAACTGCCGTTAGACCGCCCTGAAATCGTGGCATGTGTCAGGCTTCCCAAATAGACAGATGCTGAAGAACCACCATCCTTACTTTCCGATACAGAATAATTAACCGATCCGTTTCCCGACCAAGTAATCGTAATATCACCTGTAGTACTTGGATTAGGCGAAGCCGATACTTGAGACCAAGCACTAGCGGAAAATAAAGACGCAAGAATAAACACACTCAAGAAAATAATACGATACATAATAATTCCTTAACCACTCCAATTATTGGCCATTTGCATACTGCGCAAAAACCATCCCCAAAAATAAACTTTTTACATAAAGAACCCCAATAACAGGGCTATACCTGACCACTTATGACTGAGAAACAACTTGTCTCACTATCGCTTTCTACCCTCCACAACAGTCAGCACGTGAATCATTATCGACTAGCGAACACCTAACATCTTGAAAGAAGGACTTTTTCCCTCGATCAATTAACACATGCACTTGTTTTTTTCATGCTGCTGAACAATCACATAAAATCTGCGCGAACCATTCACATCACGCCACTTAACGCTCAATATTAAATTACATTTTCGAGTTAAGCAGGCGCAACTATTTTTAAGATTTAACTTTTAACTTATTCAAAAGAAGAGAAAGGAAATATACAAGAAGGGACGATTCCATTCTGTAGTACGACTCCTAATATTTACAATGCGTGAATCTTGCACCATTCTTTGCTTGTGCGCCAGCATAAAACGGAAAAAGTTCCATTTTAATTTTCGTTTATTTTCGTGCTTCTCCCAAGTGCCGTCAATGAGGGCATCGACAGGTTAGCCCACCCTAACCAAAGGTAGTGCACTCGTTAACAATATAGTCCTGCGTCGCGCTCAACAGGAACAAGAAGGCACCATACACGTAACAAGTTCATTAGATCTGGAAAAGTGGCTTTACGGATATGACCACAGCAGAAACTCTTGCACAACCCGATGAAGAGCTAGGATTCAGAAAAACGATAAACTTACAGAAGAAGCAAAGAGCGATTTAATACACATTCAGTAATAGGGTGTCGAAAACCATGGAGAAGAGGCCGCAGACAAGCACTACAGTGCTTTTTTGATCGCGTTGAACCGCTAGGTACCCCCTCGCATTTCAATCAGTTACCGACCTAAAGGGAGACTGCCGACGCAGCCCTTATGGCATCGAGAATATTTATTACCAAATAACTGATGGATCTGTTGAAATAATGGCGATTATCGGCACTCAGGATGTCGACGATTGTCTTTGATAGCCTGTAACTGCTCCGTTTTTAGAGTAGCTCACGTTAGCTATTTGAGCATGGCACGGCTTCATATAGCTTCGCACAGCCTTGAATTGCGAACGCTAAAGTCAATACCGAAAGTAATTTAGAGGTTCTCTTCTTCATCATAGGCTGTAACGCCATAAACAACGACTGAGTCAGATTGCTTTGCCTTGTTGCGCCCGCTACAATAGGTACATATTTACGTACATGTACAAGGTGATTTATGGAAAGCATAAGCTATACCTCTGCTAGAAGCAACTTGGCCAAAACAATGAAACAAGTATGCAATGACCATGCACCAATTGCCATAACCAGAAAAGGCGAAGGTGCTGTAGTAATGATGTCTATGGACGATTATCAAGCTTTAGAAGAAACGTCCTATCTGCTTAGAAGCCCTAAAAACTTGAAGCGACTAATATCCTCTATCAATGAGTTAGACAGTGGTGATGGACTAGAAAGGGAGCTTAGTGAGTGAAGCTGATTTTTGCAGAACAAGCTTGGGAAGACTATTTGTACTGGCAAAAGTCAGACAAGAAACGTCTCAAGCGAGTTAACGCACTCATTAAAGAAATTCAACGAGATCCATTTGAAGGGATCGGTAAACCAGAACCGCTAAAACATGCATTATCAGGTTATTGGTCTAGACGACTCAATGATGAGCATCGAATCGTTTACCGAGTTAAAGATGATTCTCTATTAATAGCCCAACTTCGCTATCACTACTAAAGCGTAACCCCGCCAAAAATTTTGAGTATCTGTCACGCTAGTCAGTCACATTAGTCCAGCTGTTTTTCCTTTATACGAATACCCTTCTCTATCACCGATTTAAAGTGCTCGTAATTTTCGGGATCATACTCCTTAGGATAAATGTCTGACGGGGTTTCGAGATACTTACTCTTTTCTCCCGAGACCCAATACAAGACGGCATCGGCCATTCTATCGTTATAGCGCACCCCCAAGACATCACGCAATGCGCAGCTAGTATGAAAACCTAAAGTGCACGTTGCTTCATGATACAAAGCGTATTTGTTGTTTGGCAGTTTCGTATGCTCACCGCCGTCCCTTTGAAGCTTACGAACATTTTCCATAAAACGCTGATGCAATATCTTAAACGGTGGCTTATTTTTACCTGTTTTATTTGTCTTATCGGTGTTATCTGTATTGTCTTCCTTATCTGAAAAACACGTATCTTTGCCATAATTTTCGGCTAAGCGAATAACACAATGCGGGAGTACGTCTGCAGAAAAATAGCTGCGCTGTAGTCGGTGCGAATCAAGCTGAACACGGGTAACACTTCCCCCCGGCATCGCTTCACCCACACTGATTTGACTCACCACAAAACTAAAAACGAAAAACAAAACCCGAACAGATAATATTTTTAGCATGATGCAACATCACCGCGACAAGATATCCCACTATTAGACTTGCCTCCTTTATATGACCGCACGCCTCGTTTATCCACCATATACACACCCTGTAAAAGATTAGAGCCGTTATCTTTGAGGTAATGATAAGTCGACATATCGCCATCCGAGAAAGTTTTATAAATAGCATCAAATCCGCTCGGGTGATAATGATGCAACATAATAAGCGGCGTCGTCGCATTGATACTTAGGAGATATGTTGCATTCCACGCAATAAAGTCTCCATTCTCACTCGTAACGATATGTGAATTGTAGAATTTGGTTACACCATCAACTGTTTTTTGGACAGTAATGCCACCGTATTCCCAGTTACTATTACCATTCGTTTTCGCATCAAGAATCCCAGTGTTTAGCGCGTCCTTTGCTTCTCCTGCCGAGTTATGCGGCTTCGCAAAATTAATCTCCGGCTTAACCACTATCGTGTCTTCCGTCACCATTGATTTAGCATCTTTTTTCTTGCCGGTAATCAATACATCGTCCGCCGTAGCAGCACTCACAGCCCAAGAAAATGCTACGGAACCCGCTCCGTTAGCAAACTTCCCTCCGGTTAATTTAGATACCGTTCCAGAAATTACCATTCTGGCTAGCAATCTTCCCAACAATTGATTCGTCGTGCCCGCAGTACTGCTTAAACGACTGCCACCGACCATACCGCCAATGCCTGCGCTCATAAATCCGTGTCCGAAATTCCCTCCCGAAATGGTACTGGTGATACCGCCAACAACGCCAAAAGCGGCAAATTTCGCCACGCCGGCAAAAGCTCCCAGGCCAGAAAAATCTATGCCTGCGACGCCAGAAAATGCACCGGCCGTAATCGCGCCCAGAATGGCCCCTTGGAATATATTGCCTCCGTTGGCTGCGGCCCCAGCAGCACCCGACACGGCCCCAAGAACGACAACTTGCCAGCCCACTTGTGCGCACGCGGGCCCACAAATCACACCGCCAACTACTGCAACGATCAGCCCTACCCATTGCCTCAATTTAAAGAAGCCAGTCGGGTCAGTACCGTTTAAAGGGTTGTTCGCCAAATAACTGTATCGGTTATAGCCTTGCGTATTACTGACGCCATCCACGAAAGGATCGGCTTGCATAAAGCGGCCTAAACGCGCGTCGTAAATCCGCCCGTTCATGTGGACTAGCCCTACCTCGTCCAGCATCTCATGTCCGGTAAAACCGCGCGTTGTCTCACTGGTATCGAAACTGAAGACACTGCTGAGATCCAAGGCCGACCAATTCTCTACGTCTCGGCGCTGACCCCACGCGTCAAAACTCATCTCTTGAACCACCGTTCCGTTGGCATCGGTAATAAAGTCGATGGAACCTAGATGGTCTTTATAGAGGTAGGCTTTTTCAACCTCTTGAAGCTCGCCCGCAGCGTTGGTGGTTGTCGTGTATATGGCCACACCGTTGATGGTGCGCTTCCATTCAACAGTATCGCTGCCTTGAGTACTGATACGTTCAACACTGCCTAGGTAGCGGGTTTCTTTCACGCTGCCATCGGCGCTATTGATATCGGTACGTAAATAACGAGAACGATCAGAGCCATACTTAAATGCAATACTATGATTGCCTTTCGTGATTAAGTTTGGCTTATCGAAACTGGTATAACTGAGCGTGCGCCCCCCCAAATTCCCTACAGCGGTATCACTAATCAAATTACCATTAGCGTCATAATTATATGAGACGCCATCAGTGGTACTGCTAACCGCATGTGGGCCAGCACTATTTTGGCCGTAGGTGTAGATACCCACGCCCGTTTTGCTCATGATATTACCAATGGCATTGTACGTTACGGTATTAACGCTGCCGGCAATATCAGGCCCACTGAGTGTACTGGTCTCTAATCGATTGAGGCCGTCATAGCCAAACGTTTCAGTGATGTCTCGACTGCCACTGGTGTTATGACGATATTCCAGGTTACCCGACGAATCCCAATCATATTCAATAGACTGAATTTGTTGGCCAATGAGTAACTGAGAATACTGACCTCTCAAACGTCCTGTTTGTGTATCGTAATCAAAGCTGCTGGTACTGCCATTACCTAGGGAAACTGAGGTAATTTGGCCACGTGCATTTTGCTCACTGACACGATAAATCTCATCGTTACTGTCTACATCAGTGATGTAACTCAAATGACCGTAGCTGTTGTAATGATTGATAATCCCGCTACCGTCACTACCACCAGAACTTGCAGTCATATCAAGTGCATCATAACGACGCTTCACACGACTGTATTGGTCGTACACCGTTTGCGTGGTGTAATCGTATGCACCGCTATCATCATGACTGGTCACAACCCTTAACGGACGACCGAAACTATCGAACTGATGGAATTGCGCATAATCACTTACAAGGTCAACGACGCTATCTAGCTGACCAAGCGCATTGGCAGCCGTATCGTAGAACCAGTAGGTATCACCCTCGACCACGCCATTTGCCAATCGATCAACTCGCGTAATCATTCGAGCCAAGGTGTCGTAGCTCATCGTGCTGGCTTGAAGTTTCGCGTCAGTTTGTAAGATTAACTCACCAAAGGCGTTGTAAGCGTATTCCCAAAAACCTTTGTCTGGATCGTTCATCGTGATTTTACGACCGAACGCGTCGTAATCCATTTCAACACGAATGCTGTGAGTATCAATGATGGAACCCAAGCTCACTGCAGCATCGAGATTACCTAAAGGGTCGTACTCATAACTCACTCGCCCGCCTAAATGATCCATCACTTCGACTAACTCACCCAACGCATTCTTAACTTCCGTTTTACTTTGGCCTTGGTCATTCGTGGTTACGGTTGTATACCCGTCATAAGTAATGACACTACCCACACCTGTATCAGCAGGAGCAGATATAGCGGTAGGACGCCCTAACAAGTCGTACTCATTGATTGTCCAATTACTGGGTGTTCCGGTGTGGGGTTCGCTCTGCTGTATCACTCTACCCAATTCGTCGTAGCCAATATCAACATGACTATAACTGCCATCAAGTAACAAACCACTTTCGCGAATTTTTCGGCCAAGTACATCAAAGAGTGTAATTTTATTGGCTAACGCACTATCAACTGAGCGCTCTTCCAACTTGAACACCGCGCCCACCAAACCACAACCACTGGCACACCAACTACGCAGGGTTATTTTACCCGCGCCGGTTTCACTGTACCCAAGATATTGAACACCAAAACGATCATATTCGGTAAACGTTTTGACTCCGTTAATGTCGTTCACTTCGGTGATAGCACTCAAGTGATTACGCGTCACGACCGACGAAACCAAGTGACCCAGACTGTTGTAACTTCGATCAATATAACGCCCAAGCACATCGTATTCACTGCGCGTATAACGTGATACCACATCGGCGCCCGACCTTGTGATCTTCGCCTTGTTACCCATAAGGTCGTATTCATAGGTGTTTGTAAGACTTTGGGGATCCCCAGGTTCAATCACTTCGGTATGTAACAAGCCGGTTAAGTCGCCACTCTCGTAGTAAGTAAACGTTGAGCTACGCGTTTCACTGGCAGTGTTTCGAGTCGTTGTCACATCCGTACGACTTAACCGACCTTTTTCTTGTTCCCAGACGTTACTGCCATATTGATTGGTGGTCGTTTTCACCAGGGTATCGCCACCGCCTTCGCCATCCCCTTCAGTCGTAACGCTGATTGCAATCGGGTTACCGTAATCATCGTAACTGCTTGTTGTGGTGACGGTTTGCAACGCGGCGCCCTGAAGTAAGCCGCCGTTTTGCAAGCCATACGAGACCTGAACACTTTCGGCAATGTAGGGCTGATAGGGTTTTGGCGTATCAACACCGTTAAAGTTTTTCAACTTCCAGATGTTCTGAGCCGTACTCAGTACTACGCCGTCAGCGTCAACTTGGCGCGGGCCTCTGACAACCGTCGTGAGTGGGTAACCAATAAAGGGGTAGTCCTGACGATAGGTGCTCGTCGTTTCTATACCGGTTTGCTCATCAATGGTTTTAATCGCCTGAAAGCCCAGCATTCCTCTGCCTGACGCCTGTATTTTGGCTTCACCGTAGTGGTAACTGATCGAGCTGGTGGCATTAGGATCACCCACTACAGGCGCAGAACCTGTCACGCGAGTGACGACGGCCATGGGACTGTTCAGCTCCAAAACGGGTTTGTCTCGGCCAAACCCATGGCTACCCTCGGGCAAGTCCCAGTCGCCATTCAGTGCTTTATAGAAGGTGCTTGGATCCGTTAACGAGTAGGTATAGTCGGTGCAATCTAAGCTGCCAGTATTGCCGCTTAAGTCATCCGGTAAGCAAATGTGAACGTCACTTGTGCTCGCCCCCAAACGCTCGTAGTTACCATTAGCGGCTAGCGATCCGTAAGCGATATCTGTTACGCCGCCTAAGCCATTGGTAATCGATGTAATAACACCGCCGGGCTGTAAGCTGCCCTGAGCCATTGCGACTTGCAACTTATTATCCCAGACATGCAGATAGTCTGGCCGCGCATCGCCGTTCATATCCATTAAAATATGGGCATGCTCGCCGCTGCCACTGGCGCTTATGGTGTGGATCACGTTCTCGGAAGAGAAACCGCTAATGCCGTCACCATAAAGCGCTTTAAGACTGCCAGAATCCGTATCAGCCCAAACAATATCCACTGCACCGTCTTGGTTGTAATCCACAAATTGCATCGCGTAACGTCCTTCATCGTCTGAAGGGACATGCAGTAACAACTGCTCAGCGCCATATTCGCCACCCGTATTCATGCGATAAAACCAAGAGCGGTCGTCGTTAAGATCGTATCGGCGTTTGCGATACATCACATCGCCCAGACCATCTCCGTTAATATCGAACGATTGCATTCCAGAAAATACATTCGCGATGGTTTCGTCATCATTGGGGAGCAACCCCACAAGTTCACCTCGGTAAATGAACTCGCCAGTGATGTTATTTTCAGTATCACTGTGCAAGGTAACCGTCCAACCCTGGTGATGGTTATCGCACCCGAGAATCTCAACACAACCAGCGGACGTTTTATCCAAGTAGAAGTCAGTGGTTCCATCGCCGTTATAGTCACCCGCTGATGAGAAGCTATAAACGAATAAATCCAAGGTACCGACGGGACTTATTTTGCCTTCTTCTGTTCCTGCAATAATCGGATTAAATTCTAAATCGATCGGGGGTCCAAAGTGATAGTAGCGCTTGGAACCAAGCCCCCGTGATGGATCGTGCTCTAATAAGCGAACAAACATTTTGTGCTCATCAAGCCGGTCGATGTAAATCAAATCCACCAAGCCGTCTGAGTTAACATCCGCAAGAAAAATATCGCTACTGGTAATACCGAGTGTTATCGCACTCCCCGATAAACGCCACTCGCCATCGGCCATTAATGTCGAAAGATAAACACGCCATCCACCGACGCGGCTGTTGTATACCATCACGTCTTGTCGGCCATCGGCGTTATAGTCGATGATTTCTAGTTTCAATGAATCATGAATACCCACATCTCGAAACTTAGCCACCAGCTTATTGGTGAACGCCGTTTCTTTTAGCTCACTATCTCCCGAAAGCATGTACCGCATTTGGAATTTAATGTCGTCTACTCGCTGCTTCCATTGCAGCCACACGATATCCATCATGCCGTCACCGTTAATATCAGCAGGCTTCCAACCGTATAGACCTTCAGAGGATGAACCCGTGAAATTTTCAACCGGTAGCTGATGATTGAAGCCATCGAGATCATCAAGCCATGTAAATTCTGTAGGGTTTAAACAACTACTTAAACTCGGCGTACTGACAAACTCCGAACACTCATGCAAGTACTCTAACTTCGGTACAGTATTAAGGTCGCTGACCATGTACTCCATATGATAATGACGTACAACGTCGCCATCAGTGTATGAAGTCACGCTATTTAAAATTACCTTTTGCGGGAATAAATATCCCGACACATACGTTTCTCGGGAATCTGAACGGTCATCACCGTCGTAATTAAATTGCACATAAGCGCCAGGGCTTGCGCCAATATCTGACACACCGTAAGCATAATTAATACGATCAATGCGTTGCCCTCTGCCACCGTTTTTATAAACAAATTGAATCGGGTTACCAACGCTGTCCCTAAATTCATTTTGAGACCAGGAAAGAATATAGTGTGAGTCAGAGGTGAGAACTTTCGCATCGGCCGATTCACCATAAAGCGAGGTCGAACCATCTTTACCTTCAACACTAAAGTGTCCTGCGCTTCCCAAAACATCACCAATAGCCGTTACTGTTACAAAGCTATCGGTTTCTGTTTTATAGGTAGAACCTGGATCACCATAGTTGCCGGAAACAACGACCAAGCGCTGCCCGTCCAAACAGAAACGATCTTCCGCGCTCCACGTAATCGCTTTAGCGGCACCATCCTGACCTAAGGTCTGCCGACAGCGACTGATGCTAGACAAACCACTCAACGACCAACCTTTGCCCAATAAACCGCTGCCACCTTGGCTGGAATAATTGATGGCTAATTGGGGGGCAACGCCCGCCGTTCCAGCACCGACTTTTATGGACGCTGAATAACTTGCAGCACCCGATTCATTGACACGGAATTGTCCATCAATACTGCCCACACGTTCCGACGCGGTAATCGACCCTGAACCGACAACAGGCTTTGCAGCTGGAGCGTCCGATTCATCATCACGCTCACTCGGGATTTGCGCGGCAGAAACAACCGTGGTCACAACCTCGGAGTATTCGCTACAACCACTGGCGTTGCATGCAGCCACACGATACTCATAACTTGCGTCGGCTTTCTCGCTGAATATTTTGCTGCGTTCATCAGTGCCCTGAACAACCAGCCATTCAATGCCGTCGACGCGCTCTTCAAGCTGATATGTGTCTGCCGAACCACTGGCCTCGCCCCAAGAAACCGTATAACTGCCGGAGCTATTAGTAGCCGGAGCCGTGATGCTCTCCACCGGACCGAGAACCTGTAACACCACGACCAACAGTTCATCACCGTAATCACTGCAAAGTTCGCCATCGCAGGCTTTAACACGATAAAGGTAATTGCCATCCGCACGCGATGTCAGAAGGACGGAAGTGCCGCTTACGTCGGGCAAAATCACCCAGCCAGCGCCGTCTTTTTGCTCTTCCAATGCGTAATGGCTAATCGTGCCTGAGGATTCATTCCAGGTAATGGTGTAATCACCATCCTCATCGATTGCCGGTCCAGAGATGCCGCCCGGCACTCCCGGAAAAGAAGAGGCAGATGATACCGCTACGGTTTTAACGGCGGTAAACGCCCCACAACCACTGGAATTACAGGCCGCCACTTGATAGCCATATGTGCCTTCGCCTTTACCCAGCACATCAACGCTTAAAAGGTCCGCGTTCTGGATATCACTCCACGTATCACCGTTAACCTGTTCTTGAATAAGGTAAGACGACACCGCGCCCGTTGCTGCGGTCCAGGCAAGTGAATAATTTCCGCTATCGCTGGTATTCGGGCCAGTAATCGGACCAGGAACACCCGGTGCAACTAAGCTGACGATGGTCGTACTGATGGCACTGGAGTATTCGCTGCAGCCTTCGCTGTTACAGGCCGCAACGCGGTATTGGTAGGAACCATTAATTCTATCTTCGATTGCACTGGAGAGACCCACAGGAGAATCGATTAAGACCCAACCACTGGCATTCGCCTGTTCTTGCAAACGGTAACTGTCAACACTGCCCACTGCGGGCGCTAACCATGAAACGGTGTAATTGCCATCGTCATCATTCGCTGGTGAGCTAATTGTGCTGGGTATACCGGCGGTCAATATCACCGAGACTTCGACAGAGCCGATAGGAATTTCAAAGCTTCCTGTCTCCTGCGAAGACATCACCACCCAGACCTGATAGGTATGATCGCCGTGAGATTGATCATCTAAGGTTATCGACAACGTTTGCGTGAAACCGAGGGAGTCTAAAGTACTGCCAGAAATATCGTACACATGGTAATTAACTGCACCCACTACCGCTTCCCAGCTTAAGCTGACAGTGCCGGTAGTAGAGGGATTAGGCGTCGCCGTAATCGTGGCATTGGCATAAACCAGTGTTGACTGCTCTGCCGTGTAGTCACTGCATGCGCCGACATTACAGGCTTTAACACGGTAGAAGTAATTACCGCCCGCCTGGCCAGATAGCGAGCTCGACAAGGCATTCGTATCCTGAATAACCAGCCACTCACCACTGCTGGTAAATCGCTCCTCAAGCGTATAGGTATCAACAATTCCGGTAGCGCTGCTCCACGACACGACATATTCGCCGTTGGTGCTGGTGATGGGTGTCGTAATCGGGCCGGGAATACCGGGGATATCGACAACTTCTATCGATTCTACTGACGACGCAGCACTGCATGTCCCATTGAGGCAAACATTCACGCGATAGCCATATTGACCCGTACTCAGGCCCACCTCATCCAATTGTGCCTGCTCACCCGCATAGAGAGTGGACCACGTACCGTTCTCATACTGACGCTCCAGCGTATAGCTTGCTCCCGTTGTCGCGTTCCAGCTCACCGAAAAGCTACCATCAGTATCCGTTGCGGGAACAGTCAGAGAAGGGACGGCCACTACGATCGCCACTGTCACGATGGATTCACCAAGCGGAATCACCAAGGTTCCAATCTCTTGTGCGGTAATCGTGGCTTCAACCAAGAAGGTGTAAGTGCCGTCGCTGAGCCCGTCCAGTGTCGATGAGCCCGTGCTTACTGTGCTGAGGATGGTGCGACCACCACCGGTAATATCATAAACACTGTACGTATCGGCATTGACCACACTGGTGTCCCAACTTAGGGTCACCGCGCCTGTGGTTGAGGGATTAGGTGATGCCGAGATCGTGGCTAATATCGTCACTTGTGTCGTTTGCACCGCGGTGTAGGCACTGCAACCGCTGCCATTACAGGCATTAACACGGTAGTCAAACGTTCCGTTCAGCTTATCGGTCACTCCGAAGGAAAGTGCAGAGGAACTTTGAACGGTCGTCCAGCCTCCAGCATCCACGCGTTCCTGCAAGGTATAACTGTCTACACTCCCCGAGGCAGCAGCGCCCCAGGAAACGGTGTAAACACCGCTGGTAGTTGTCGCCGGTGTCGAAATTGCTCCCGGCACGCCAGGCACGAGTAAAACAGTTGTCGTTTGGGTGGCAGCGTAACCGCTGCAGCCGCCGCTGTTACACGCGCGAACCCGATACCCGTAGGTGCCGTTACCAAGGCCAGATTCCGCCTTGCTCACCGCACTGGCATTTTGAATCGTGGTCCACGCACCGCTATTAAGCTGGCGCTGTAAGGTGTAGGTACTCGCCCCGCTAGCGGAATTCCAGCTCACGGTATAACTGCCATTGGTATCAGTGGCCGGGGTTGTCAAGCCGGTGGGGACGGTTGGTGCCACCACTGCCACGGTCACATTCACTTCCCCCATCGGAATGATTAGCGTACCAATCTCTTGCGCCGTGATCACACCCTCAACCAGGAAGTCATAAGTCCCGTTGCTGAGTCCCGTTAATGCTGCAGACCCAGCCGTAACGCTCACAATAAAGGTCCTACCGCCACCGGTCACATCGTAAACACTGTATGAATCCGCATTGAGCACACTGTCGTCCCAACTCAAGGTCACGTTGCCCGTGGTTGAAGGATTAGGTGATGCAGAGATCGTGACTAAAATCGTCACTTGTGTCGTTTGCACCGCGGTGTAACCACTGCAGCCACTGCCATTACAAGCCCGCACACGATAGCCATAGGCACCGTTTAGGTTGTCGGTGATCACGCGTGAAAGTGCGCTATTACTTTGAATGCTTATCCAACTACCGCCATCGACTTGTTCTTGCAGGGTGTAACTGGTCACCGTGCCTGAGGCCGCTGTCCACGACACAGTGTAATCACCACTGACACTGGAGCTTGGCGTAGAGATTGCTCCCGGAACCCCCGGCACGAGCAAAACAGTTGTCGTTTGGGTGGCTGCGTAACCGCTGCAGCCGCCGCTGTTACATGCGCGAACTCGATACCCGTAGGTGCCGTTAGCAAGACCAGATTCCGCTTTAGTCACCGCACTGGTATTTTGAATCGTGGTCCACGCGCCGCTATTAAGCTGACGTTGTAAGGTATAGGTACTCGCCCCGCTAGCGGAATTCCAACTCACGGTATAACTGCCATTAGTATCACTGGCAGGAGTGGTTAAGCCGCCAGGCACAGGCGGGATTGCAACCGCCACAGTCACAATCACTTCGCCAGCAGGGATCGTAATCGTGCCGATCTCCTGAGCATAAATCACCGCCTCGACTAAGAAGGTGTATGTGCCATTGTCGAGCCCACTTAACACAACCGAACCGCCAGTCGTGCTGCTTTTAAAGATTTTGCCCCCGCCCGTCACGTCATAAACACTGTATGAATTCGCATTGAGCACACTGGTGCTCCAGCTTAGGGTCACTGTTCCCGTAGTCGAAGGGTTAGGCGAAGCTGCAATCGTGAGAAAAATCGAGACTTGCGTCGTTTTTACCGCCGTATAAGCACTGCAACCACTGCCATTACAGGCCCGAGTGCGGTAGTCAAAACTTCCATTCACTTTGTCGGTCACCGAGAATGAGCGTGCAGAAGAGCTTTGAATTGTCGACCAACTGCCAGAATTTGCGCGCTCTTGCAGGGTGTAACTGGTCACGCTGCCGGAGGCCGCACCCCAAGAAACCGTGTAATCACCACTACTATTACTAGCCGGTGTCGAAATCGCTCCCGGTACGCCAGGTACTGACAGAACGCTTGTGGTTTTGGTTGAAGAATAGGAACTGCAACCAGCGCCGCCGCATGCACGCACGCGATAACCATAGCTGCCATTGGCAAGACCAGATTCAGATTTACTCAGAGAGCTGGTGTTTTGTATCGTACTCCAGGCGCCGGAGTTCAACTGACGTTGTAAGGTATAAGTGCTGGCCCCAGAGGACGCGCTCCAACTCACCGTATAACTTCCATTTGTGTCACTGGCCGGGCTAGTTAAACCTGAGGGCGTGGAAGGTATCACTGCCAAAGCAACTGTCACTGCAACATTGCCGATTAGGCTGGGAAAGCAGCCCACAAAAGGGTCGCAATCTTGATCAGTAAAATCGATAGCCGTATAAGTGTAATCACCATCAACCTTACCGCTGAGAAACAAACTACTGCCAGTTCCTTCATAGACAACGGTAGAGTTTCCATTCAACACCTGGGACACCAAAATGTCGTTACCCGAAGCATTCGGCCAACTGACAGTGAAACTGCCGGTGGTGCTGGGGTTAGGCGACGCCGTCACTTGCGCGGTAGAAGCGTGAGAAAACCCCATACCCAAAACGAGCATCGATAAAAAAACTAGGGATTTGAAAAAAGAATGGAAAACAATACGAACATCATTACAAGCGGGCACGAAGGAAATCCTATTTTAGAGTAGAACCCTAATGCGCAACTTCATTAATATGTTTATAGCGTGCAGGCTTTTGACTGAACAAAATACTAAAAGCCGTCCTTCATGATTTATTGGGTGTTTTTAAATTCCTCCCCTCCCGAGCAAACTATTATGTTAATCCCTTCATTCACCTAGAAGTTACGAATTCAGGTGTTGGTATTAAACTAGGCGCACACAGTAGCACCAACACAACAATTCGGAGGTAGATTTATCGCAACAATTACAGCAAAAAATGTATCAATTTACCGAGTTAACAAAGCAACCACTAACCTTTACATGTTAAGTCTTATAATATTTCCACATAAAAACCTACTGTTTGATAGTCATCGACTTAAACACTTTGACTGAAATTATCATCTCCCCTTTCCGCCCCCACCAAAACAACACCTGCTTTTTTTCTCACAGAAACGTTCGACAACTTCACTCAGCAGACATGGGAGCAGCAACAAGTCCAATTAACCATATGTCGAATAAAGAGTTTTCAAGCGAGCCACCACCAAAAAAATCAAAATCAAACCACGCCGCAGAAGCTGTATCGGCAATAACAGTTTCAGTGTAGATCAACACATCGCTTGCAAAACCTGAAACCTCAATAACAAGCCCGCCTCCCCACTTGACATCCCCACATGCTGATCAGACAGACTCAGTTAAAATCAGAACGCATGGAAACCTACCTTACCTTCGGCCCTCAGCGCTATTGCGCACCGTCCTCCGGAGATTAAGGACAGCTAAGTGTTTTTGTCTTAACCAATTTCGACGGCGCAGTGACCGACTGAGTAAATGTCAGCGTGTATACCGGCCATTTTTTACGAGAAGCATCAACAGTTTTCAAATAGCTACATAAAGTAGTGTCAGGCGGAGTCCACGAGCCTGCTGGAGGCGCGATAGTCGCATCGATAAGAACTCCGGCTAACGCCGTTGGTGACAAACCATTTACATCAAACTCATTCCAAATATTATCCTGTGATGCCCAACTGCAGGTACTCTTTGAACCTGATAACGCAACGATAGAATTTTTGGCTGTTTGAAATTCAGAAAAAGATACCTGGTCACCCAAGGCAGGCCAAAGCTTACTGGGCGTATTCGGAATATTTCCCGAACCCGCACATACCCCGCCATCATAACAACGCCCGCAAAAAGCGATTTGTACACCCGCATCATTGCCACTACACGATACCGCCCAATTCGTGACGCTCTTATATTGCTTAGCGGGCGACTCGGTTATGGGAGACACCATTTTTGCTGTACCAGCAGCGCAAGCCGTGGTGAATTTACTTTTTGTGGCAAAATACTTATAGAACCCTGAGCTTTTAGTCATACTAAACGCTAACCCATAACGCGTATCGGCCTGATAGGGTTTAATCTTCTTACTAGCATTTGAAATCGTAATGGCCTGCAATCTTTTTTGGGGCGTAGAGGGGTTGTCATGAAACAATTGATAGCCAGGCGCTTTCCAGCTCTCCTTAGACAGCATAGTGAATGCAATACCCATATCAGATTGAGCGAACTCACCAGTAAAAGAGTCCGAGCTATCGCTTGCAACTGCGTACACCCCCAAAATACTTAGCAATAAAAATACTGCGACACCGTAAAACCGTTTACATTTACTCATATCACTCTCTTTTATGGTTTGATTTATAATCAACGGGGCTAGACCTTGTCTTTCGCCCAACCTTACTTTTTCGATACAGACAAAATGCACGTCACGCTAAAGAGATAACCCAACACAACTCTCTTATTGAACCCCTGTACATTTTCAACGCTGAACACCCCTCCTTCTTCTTGTTTTTTCTACTCGACCTTAGTTGTTTTACGACCAACAATTAACGAAACTATTTTAGTCACGACCAACAAACACCACGACTTTATTTATGAACTCATAACTTTCAAACATCCAGAATCGACACAGAAGGGAAATATTTTTCCCCAATCCGATAACTGATACTTTTCAAGATGAGTGACCCGCCGCCATACTTAACGTTCATGTTAAGCGATAAGCGGCCGCCAATCGTAGCATGACACCCGCCAATCGGCAGGAATAGAAAACGCCACATTAAAGCTTATGGCGCCACACTTAGATAAAAACGCTACAGAAAGGTTAGCAGGTTTTATTGCATTCAATGTAAAGACGAGGGAAGAAAATGGACATACTACAAACGCCAATACAATCAACCTCCAGACATCACCACATCACCAATACTGTCACAAAAACCTCTAACCCAAGACCACAACTTACCCCGCCCGACCTAAAAAACAGTGCAGTCACAACTTCATATAAAGCATACCCCCCCATTTACACCCTATTAATACCGGAGTTTTTAATTTAATTAAAAGCCCACTACCGGACAGTCAAGACTAACGATTAGTTAACGAAATGAACACACTAAATTATTTTTTCATGGAGGATTGGTTTTCATAAATCGTCTGAATTAATGTGAGTCTGCAATCCTGAAAATAATTTACAGGATCACAAAACGACAGGAAAAAACTACCGTATATACACTTTCACACATACAACATTTAAAATAAATTACAAAACAGGAACAAACATGAAACCCTTTATCAAAAGTACACTATTAATAGGTCTCGCTATTTCATTCTCATCTTCAGCTTATGCCACGCGATACATTTCTAACGAAGGGATAATTAAAGAATATTATTGCTACGGAATGACGAGCGAATGGTCGGGTAAAAATGCATGCGTTATTACGATAGCTGGATTCACAGATGCCGGAACCTGTCAGAAATCCGACAATGGACTCGTACATGTTGTTCTTGAAGGTACCGCACAAACTCAACAATCCATGGCATTATCTGCATTTATTTCAGGGAAAGAAGTGTCAGTTGACATGCATGACACCAAGACACTTTGGGGAAGTGCCTGCAGACCGGATAGACTTATTTTTAAATCGATCAATTAAGCGGCTTTAAGAAATTAATATTCGGGATTCTGCCAGACTACGGACTAGACCAACAGAATCCCAAAATTTTACAATTGAACAACTATTATTAATAGGCGGGACTTAAACTTCCTTTAGCACCTTAAATTTTAATCATTCCCACGCCCAAGGATTTTTGACCATATTTATTAATAAATCATGATGGCTTTATAAAACGGACCTGCCCCGCCCGTCAAACAACCTCCTACCCGGAGTCAAAGTGGCTACGTACTTATGAGCAGCCATAACCTGACGTAAAACCATTTAAACCGTAGGCAACGAACCCTTTACGGGTGCTGATTAAACCAGTCCAATACCAAGTTCGGTGATTCAGGTATCCATTTATGTCCAGCGTTCCACTTGGTAAAACGTCCAGTTTCGACACCTTCGCTGAGAAGGCGATCATAGTAGATATCCATAGACCACCAAGGAACAATAAGATCAACCCAACCCTGAATAAAGAATGTTGGCGGGTGATCATCAGGTAAATCGCTCGGCACGACGCACACAGGGCCGAGACAAGTTGCGTATGACCCAGACTGAATAACGAGCGCTTTAAACTCACCGCGAAAAGACACGGCCATGCGGCTAGTATTGTAACCGCCACTGGAAATACCCGTCGCGTATTGTCGGTCGGGATTAAGCTCCCCGAAAATGCCATCTTCGATTGCGTCCAAGACATTATTTAGAAATACATAATCAGTGGTAATGTTGTAAGTGGTTAAAGGCCCGGCTGAATTTGTTAGCCAAGCCAATTCTGCGGGCGCCCTTGGCGCTAGCACGGCATAACCATTATCGAGCAACGTCTTAATTACTTTTGCTTCATAAAATCCACCAAAGGGATCATTCGTATCGCGGCTGAACTCCACCGGAAAAAGCGTCCCTTGATAAATTAGAGCAACGGGCCACCCACCTGGAGGCGGAGAACCTAAAGGTAATTCGAACTCGATGTCACGACTGGAGATAAGACTGGACGGCAGAGAAAGGGTTTGTGAGCTGCAACTAATTTTCCCAGGTGAGAACCACCTTTTTGAAGTCTCAGTACAGCGAGAGGCGGCATGAAGACCGGCACTGGCAAATATTAACAGCAGAAAAATAGTGTGTTGTAGTTTATTCATTTATGATTCTCCAAGCGATACGTAGTAATTATTATTATTCGGAATCGGTATTATCATTCCGTTATATTGCTTTGTCCATTGCTGCACCCGCACAATAATATTGCTGCTCGCGGTTCGACCCGGACGTAATAAAGATTGGCATCAACAACATAAATCGGAATAACTATTCCGTAACTGATTGATTCTACGGGGTTTTAAGTGGGGAAAAGGATGTTAGATGCTGACTTCAATGAATTTAATCGATGTTTTTTGCATAGAATTCGCTCTACGTTAGCTGTATACGCTATTTGGTAATAGCAAATCACTATTCAAACTTTTCTTCGTTAGCGCAAATTAATCTAGAAAACTTTAGGGTAAATTAGAGAATCGGATGGAAAAAGTGGCAACACGCGGAAATAAGTCGACCCATAACAATTTCCACGTAGGCTACAGTTCACTAACAAACAATTGAACCACCACCATTCCTTGCTGAATATTGATTGTATTAACCCATGCTTAATCTACGCAGACGAACTACTGAAATTATTGCCGCGTTGTTGCACTGGCCGATGCTGACGCCCAGTAATAATCGTTAACAAATCCAACTGCCCCGCCTAAGTACGTTGGAGGTGAATGTAGCCCGGTTAGCGTCCAACTTACATAAGGCTCTTAGCGCCTTACGTGATATATCTTAGCTTTTGATGATTTCCCAAAACTCTTCAGAATACCAGCCCTCTTTGCCTTTCAGATGCAATTGAATTGCAGGGCAACTCTCATAAACGCCTTGAGCATAAACACCCCAAGCTTTTTTATTCTCTTTAGAAATGCCTTCACTTTGCGTGGCAATTTGCTCAAGGTATAGACAAAACAAATCAGCAATCGCCATGACTTTATCGTAATTTTTGTCATCATCAGTAATGGGTTTCGACTCATGAAAATATGGCCTCACCTCAGGACAATCGATTATATTTTGCTTAACCCTTGCGGCCAGGTCGTAAATACTCCACCTAGCCGCATTCCTCACACTTCGCTCAACCTGGCTAAACTGATATATAACAGCACCAAATCCTACAACAGCTACTCCGGTTTGAATCACCGACATCCAATCCATAATCACTTTCCTCTCTAATCAACAATCAACAATCAATAATTAGTGCGCCTGAATAACAACGCACCCTACTGAATTTACGCTTGTATAGTTTAGGAATTAACACCCTTTAAACAAACGGGTTATTTACGCCATTACAATCATTTGGTCACACTTAATATCTTAGCGATGACTTTATCGCCAAGATACCAATTCGGCACAATATTCAACTTTAGCGGTGGAAGACCGATTATGACGTTATAAAAAATCCGCTCCCTTACTTAAGCACACAAAACATGAACGCCCCTTTTTCTGACGATTATCATTCGGCCATAAGAGAGCATCACGAAGAGTTGTCAAATCCTTATTATTGATCAGCTAACTCTCCCGCCGACATAAAACCAACGTGATTGTATGCGAACGAAATCTGATATCTCGTGCATACATTCCATATTGTCAGAACTCGATAATTTATAAAACCAAGCCTTAAACTCTACCGTCCCCTTGTCACCCTGCTGTGATGATAAAATGACTTCCAAACGTTGCCAATTGACAGTTTTTTGGGATAACTCTGATACGGTCAAACCCTTTGCAGAGTCCGGAAACCAGGTGGAAATTAAGTACTCACCGTAACCTCCCAACGCATATGCCGAAAAACGCGAGCGCATAAGCTGTTCCGGTGTTTTTGCATATTTTTCGCCAGAAAGAAACTGACCACAGCATCTAGCAAAAGGTTTTGGTTTACCGCATATACACGACTTAACATTCATATTAGATTTCTTCGGACTAAAGCGGGCATTACGTCAAATAAATACGACGACTGAATTTTTCACTACGCGGACAGCAACGTATTTTTAACTGAACCTATCAGCATGTACTTATGGTCTAGGCGCTACTTGATAGCCGCTCGATTATAACCCGACCCCTTGGTTTAGCCCCCTTGGTTTTATTTTATCCCCTGAGGGCCTTTTAACTGTATCGTTCTAATCGCTTAGAGGCTTGTTTTGCTTTTTCAAAATTTGATCCAATTTTCATGTATAACTCTTTAGGGCGGAAGCCTTCCGTATATTCTTCTCCGTTAGTATGATGATAGACCTCAGCTAGCTTGTGATGATCAGGACATAAAGAGATACCATTTTCTTTAACATATCCACCAAATGGCATCAAATTTCTATCAGTAATGTGATGGATCTCCAAATTATTAGTCTGCCCACAAAACACACATTTATTTCTGTCCCTCTTAAACACAGCGTCTTTAAAGTTTTGACGTACCAGCTTCTTTTTTCCACTCATTGAACTTCCCCAAATCGTGTTCTTAAAAATTCTGACAACTTTCGAATATATACGTACTTTTCCGTTAGTTATTTTCGGTTTAAATATCGATATTTGATGATCAAGCTAATAATTTCATGATCACTTATAGACGCTTCCAGCGCATCATCCAGCGAAGCCCTTTGAGGAAGAGATATATTGAACTTTCGCGGTAATATCTCAGCCACTTGACTATCGATACTGGGGTCGATATCCATACCACAAAATATAGCTATGCGTTGCCTTACAAATTCTTTATTCATTTATCTCTGGTTTCCATCATTATTACCCTGTAGTGAGGGCGGTATTATATGCAGTAAACCCCCGCCTTGGGCATCTTCACGTAATACAGGAGAACTTACAGCGCCATACTCAACCAAGTAATCGTAAAGCAACTTTTCTATTTGTTTGATAATGGCATGTTGTTCGTCGTTTAGCGTAGTATCAAGGCGCATCATGTTATTGAGAGAAGCACGCTGCGTTTCGATATATTCCAGATCAGCATCGGAATCAGATGCTAGCCACTCGCGACAGTCAGCTACAGCAGTATCAATATTAATCTAACCCACATACCATAGTTAAAATCCTCTCGCTGTACTAGTATCAGTTTGATTCTGATTGTAGCGCAGTGATTGTGTTATCGCTTTTATAAGAGGCTGTCTTATTAATTTACTCGTTATAACGTCCAAGCTAGAACTATCCATAAGCGATTGATAACCAGAGCCTTCCCTGTTCATCTTCAAGGTCGTAAATTAAAAAGCCACCCGCAAAACCATGTCTAGTCGGAATCCATAGCTGCCTGACAAAAGAAAAACCAACCTTCTTTTCAATCTCTTTATTGTCGAATTCTATACCCTTGGACAAATAAATTACTCGATTCAGATCCTTCGCAAAGGGTGGCGACACTCCCAAGCCTAATGACTTAGCGAAATTTTCTACCTCATTCTTGCTAATTAGAATATCACAGTACATTTTACGCTCTACAATAGCGCTAGAGCATTTAATGATTCTATATTCAGACTTGGTTTCATCAAGCAAGGCCCTTACTTTCGAGTCGTTAACCTGTTGGCAAGCTGACAGGGATAATAATATTGCAACTAATGTTAATGCCGTATAATTCATAATTTCACGTCTAGGCTCACGCCTTTATAAACGGCGCGCGTTTTTGTGTTTTTAACGTTTTTATAAGTGGCTGTCTTATTAATTTAAGGAAGGTCTTCCGTTGCAAGAACGGTAGCCGGTAGTAAAACTATCAAGAATGTAAGAATAATTTTCATATAAACTGTTAACGCCTTGCTCTGCTGAATTTTTGGAGTGGATTATTTTGTGCGATTACGCACAAAAGAAGCAACGGAAAAAATGTCAGCAGGAGCAATTTGTTAAATTGACCCCTTGATTGCGTCAGTACCCTCAACATGAAGATGAGGCGGTTTATGGGGACGCAAGAGTGGTGCATTTGCTAATATTAAATTTGTCACACTGATAGCTTTTGCGTTTAGCCAGAATATGGCCCGGCAGGCTATGGATTGCGGCAATGTTGCGATCCGATTTCTGCAAACCATATTTGCAGAAAAATACAAAGTGTCGATCATCCAATGCAAGGCGTTGGCTGGCAGGAGTAGCCGATCCACATCCGACGGCATTCAATTGCACCGAAAGCGGATCATCGGCCAAAATCAGCCTTTGAGTTGGGCCATCACACCACCACAAATCGGGGTCGGTTTTTTTAGGACGACAAATTGCCAGCGCCTCTCCAATAAGCGGCCCCATTTTTGGGCCAGATGTTGAGTTAGAGTTGGAATTACTATTGGCATTATTAGTGTTGGATCCAGTTTGCGAGCCACCCCCGTTCGAGCCATCACTATTTCCGCCGGCTCCGCCATTACCGCTGCTGGCTGCCCCCCCACCCGCGTAAGCAGGATCAAGTGTATTGATCGTATGCACGGTATGGCGATCACCACATTTGTCAGCACGCCACTGGCGATCACAATCCCATGACGAAAATGAACTGGTGGCCGCGCTTCTTTGACGGTTGCGCTTTCTTCTCTTTTCCGCCTCTATCTTTGCATTGCGTCTTGCAAGCTCTGCACTGTAATCGCTCTTCTTCTGTTGTTGCGATTTCTCGTAATTGTTCACGGTACGCTGGACCTGACTGTTCAACGCCTTCGTATTGGGGTTGTTGAGATTTAAGGGGTCATAGAGGCTCATCTTGCCGCCGGAACTGATGTCACCCGTATTTTTGCCACCATAGACACTTGCCACCAAGTCAAGATCAGCTTGTCTGGCGCGCGCTTTATCAGCAGCTCTTTCGCGAGCCCGCACTTGTGCGCGCCGGCTTTCACGCTCTCCAGCCTCTTTTATTCTTTGCTTGCTTCGTGCTTCATAAAACTCCGACTGCGCAATCCGCGCTCGGAGGTCGCGACTAACAATTTCGGCCTCTCGACCGACACCGGCCCGTCTCTGTGTTCCAGCGTTATCGATACGCTTTGGTTTTTCATAGCGCTCATTGAGGTACTCACAGTCTTCATAGCGTCCATTATAGTAGCATCGACCTTTCAGCCGCTTGACGGTGAGATAATCAAAATTTGACGGACCTTTATACAAAGTCATGGCCGTACCGTCATACAAAACTGTGCCATCATCAGCCGTATCAGTCATCCTAACAGCCCCACCATTTTGAAAAACAGTCCGCCTGGTGTGAAACGCTGCTTTGGTCAAGATCGTGGGATCATACAATTCTGATATTGGCTTACCTTTTTTGTCAGCATTCGTGATCACGTATGTTTTAGGCAGCTCATCCACTGATGTCAGTGTGCCGTTGCTACGACCGTCTTTCATTGTGCCATCAAACAGGACCACACCGTCGTCACGCACACGCTTGTATGGTCCGTCGAGGTTACCCTTTGCGTTGTAAGCCCCCGTTACAGTGGCAAAGTAAGGTTCGGCATAGGGCTGCGCTTCTTCACTAAATTTAAGCGTAAGCACTTTCGTCATTGGGCCGACTTTTGTACCATTCTTATAAGTCACGTACTCAAGGGATCCACTCTTAAGGATCGACGTTGGACCATTGATTTTGCCATTAGCAAAGGTCCCCGTTAGAGATCGCGCGTTACGAAAATAATATCCGCGGCCATCAAACCGACCCCATTTGTACTCTCCACGATAATATGTGGGTTTTCCTTTTGTATCAAAATCACGGGCATAGCCCCAACCATCAGCGCCCCCCAGTTTAATGGTGCCAGCATAACCAACATTCGAGGATGAAAATGACTGGCGGCTCCCTGACATGAGCTGGCCTTTTTCGAACACAGCGTCCGTGATAATCCAGCGACCTGTTGTTGAAATAGCAACGCCTTTTCCATCAGGAATTCCCGCACGGCATATAGATGCTGGCACAAACCAGCTTTCATACTTTATTTTCATATCTCCCTTTTTGTCGGACCATGTCTTATATTTCTGCTGGTCTTCGGGAATATAACGGGCTTGTTGCCTTTTTAACGTGCACCGGGACCAACGTGAAATAACCTCTTCACCGGTCTTCACACCCTCTTTCCATGACGCAACCTTGAATGATGATTGCGGCGTCATCTTCAACTCTGAAGGCCATTTATTGTTATGACCCTCATAGATTGCCGCATACTCCTTGAATAACGGGTCCTGTCTATTCAAGTCCGAGTTCACCGCATTGATCTTTTTCTGCGTCATTAATCGATTTGGCTGTTTGAAATTCTTCTGCCAGCCTGGCGCCAATAGCGTTCTTTCCTGTCTCAGAAAGGATTCGTTTACTGGCAACCCAGCAAGCAGCCGTTCTTTGACGATTTTCTTGCCAAATTTCTTCGCCTCCCTCTTGCTGCTGGCTAACAACCCATCATATTGGTCCGCCAATTGTGCAACATGATCGAAAGGTGCATCTAGATAGGGTGACGGCGTCGCAGCAATTGCAGTCCTTAGGGGCGCTGCTGTCTTTGTGTGAATGACCTGGCCATCAAGCTTGCCATTCTTATAATTCGCATGTTGACGGCTGCCATCAGGCTTCCTAATCAAAGCAGCGCCGTGTAACAAGCCATTGTGATATTGACCCCAAACTTCTTTTCCGTCGGGATGATATTCATACCCAAAGCCCTCAGGCACTGAGTTGATGGCTTCTGCCTGAAAATGCCCGCCGTCATCATAATCTACGATATAAGGCTCAGGATTAAAACCAGAAAAATCAGCGTAATTCATCCTAAAGCGATGAATTGTCGCGCTGGGAATTTTTTCCGTTTCCCATTTCCCACCCAGCGTTTCAACCGTGAACCCCAAGGGGCTTACAGAGGTAACCCCGTAGCTAGCCGCCTTATCTCCGCACTCATAGCAGACATAACTACCGCCATATTTGAAACTCACATTCCGTTCACCCGACCAACTGCGGCCGTTCCTAAAAGACCGATCATACCTTCTGAGTTTGGACCTGTTGGAGAATTCAATGTCCACCGTCTTGGTTTTGGGAGAATACATAGCGTATCGCCAAGGCACACCATTGTTACGCTCATCACGGACAGCGGCAAAGTCCCAAGGTTTAAACGCACCCTTCAAAATCATGTCGGTGAAGAAACCGGTTGGGTGGTCCCCAAGTGCAACCAAGTCTTTGGTATAGGACACACCATGAGCCGTACCGTAGACCCTCTGATCATATGAACAGCCTCTCAAAACCACAAAATCTTTTTTTCCGAAAATGATGTTGGTGCCCTTAAGGTAGCAAAAGGTCTCGTTTCCTTGAAGTGCCAGGTAACTTTTGTCGCCATTACCAAAGTTGATCCTGGTTAACGTTCTTGGCGAACCACCCCCGAAGCGTGAGACAATTGATACACCGTTATTCAGTTTAAGGCGTCCCCATCCATTGGGTGTGCCTTTTACGGCCATGCCTGTGTAATGCCCCCCAAACGTCTTGTTCCCTTCTTTGGTTCTAAAATGAACCGGAATTTGTTGGAACTTAGCTTTTTTAGCGGGCGCTTTTGAAATCACTTCCCGTGGAAGCTCTACTCTCTCGGGTGCTGCTACCCGCTTTGTTGTCGATGCTCTGGGGCTTGTTGCTGACATCTGTAGCTGAGCGATTATTGCTTCTGCCCTCTGCCCTGCTGAGGCGCCTTGGGGACGTTTTCCTGATTGTCGTTCCTGCTTTATCAATGCAATAAGACGTTCACTATCTTTCTGTGCTTCCCACCCAAGAGGCGTGCTTTCTTCTTTTTTTAGAACGTCCATAGCGGCGCTCTTTGGCAACAGTTGCCGTTCAATCAATGCTTTTACCCTCTGCATTGATTGGATTTGTTGATCATTAACTTCCACGAAGCGTACGCCAAGGGACTCCGCTTTCACGGAAAAGGTGAGCAATTTACCGTCTCGTATGACATTAATAGGAATCGTTTGGCCGCCATTGCCCGTTGCCCTGACTGTACTGACAAGTTGGGCGCCGCTTAAAACGGGCGTCGAAGCGTAGCTGACAATCACGTCATGGAGCATGAGGCCAACTGATGCACCCTGTTCACCCGGCACCACTTCCGAAATAATCACACCCTGCCCACCTTGGAGCAAAGGGCTGTTAGCCGCCCTCAGCTCGCCCAGCACAATAATCGTGTTTATTTGTTTTTGCTCAGCCTCGACCATGTCGGTATTCTGTGCCCACGCCTCTTGTTGGACTGCAAAGAAAGCGCTCGTCAAAAATAACAGCCCGACTATACCTATTTGCATACTACTTAATCCCGTCTCATGTTTACTCTTGAAAAGACTACAGCATGGGCACGCACATGCAAACAAGTGAAACAATCAATCCTTGTGGCTCTGAATCAACTCTTTTAAATAAACTATCCTTGAGGCTTTTCTCGTAACACCGAAACAGAACTCTATCCGATCTGTTAATTGTCGAGACGGCTGATCATGTTCGGGTCAAGCCCAACCGGACACTTTCATTTGAGGTAGTTCATAGCCCCATGCCCCGACCGGCTCACTTTTCGAAAGAAAGCAGTTCGGCCATGGTTCGGTATCGGTTTTTCGGGGAAGTGCCCAACGTAAAAACTGTTAGCTTTCTTCGACTTAGTGTGGAGGAGACAGATAATGCGTGCCGCTCATAATCACCGCTTACTAGCTCCGAAAATGGGAAATCATATTGATCTCTATATTTTCCTTGAATCTTGTTACCTCTTTTTACTAGTTCAAAATATTTTGGATTCATTATTTCACCAAAATAGTTCTTAGGAAAAACCACCTCAGTAACAGCCCACTTTCCTGTGAATTTGTCTGCTTTCGCGGCGCTACACATCACTAAAGCTATTAAAATAAAACAAATCTTATTCATGGGTACCTTTAACGCCTATATCTGGTGAATTTTGGTTGGCGCTGTTTTTTAAGCGCCGACCAAAATTTCAGCCAGGATATTTTTGTTAGGCATGTCACTTAATTTCTGCTAATTCGTAAATGCGACTTAGCCGATTAATGAGACAGCCACGACAATAGCTTCTATTCAAACACCATATTAGCCTCGAGAAAAGCCTTTGGGAGCAACAGCAAGAACGCATACGAAAAGAGCGTGAAGCAAAAAATGAGAGAGAAAATAATCCTCACCGCCATCAAAAAGTGGCGAAACAAAAGAAACTGGCAAAAACTGTTAAGCCTCGGAATGATTACGGAAAACGAAGCCAATATCATTAGGGATGAAGTCGAAAAGAATAAGGCAAGAAAAAAGCAATATTTTCTAGACGGAAGACCTGGTCACGAACGGGCCGACCCGGTAGGTTAAGTATTGAGTTGCACAAACTATCCAAACAAGTAACAAAGCAGCGTGAATTTGCACGAACACACATATTTTTGGTATGTTTATATTCTTGGAATTCTGTATCTTCGCTTATAAGGTGATGCGGGATATAAAAACTAGAACGCCATAAAAAGAGAAGTAATATATGAAGTTAGGCATTCTGCTCATTATTCTATTTTCCAGTCACGCCACATATGCTCTAGATATAAACAAAAGAGCAAGCATTTCAAAAGAAATAATTGCGTTATATCAAAAGGACTGCCAACATAATTCAACAAGCAATGATGACGAGTCAAAAGTAAAGGGGGCCTTTGAATTAGCGGCTATCTACATTGCCCATGGAGAACACAAGGACATGCGTGAACAGCTGCTTAAAGCGAAATCGATTACGAAAGACGAAAATTGCCGCAAATCAATCGACACTTTTCTAGATTAGATCCACCTCTAAAACTGCGCGCAACGGATATCCCTGATAAAAATCGCACTGCCTACTCCTCACTTGGCCAGCTCATATCAGACAGACTGAAGACTTGAATTGCCCCCAATACGTACATTAATGGAGAGGAGCCAAGATGGCCTTGCGATTCATAAGTGCTTGACGCTTAATAACCCTTCTAACCCTTGCGTGGAATAGTCTACAAACCACTCTACCCGCACTGTATGGCGTGCTGTAGTAGGCTCTGTAGCGTGTAGCCCAACAACGCAGTTCAAAAATCAATCAAGGCACGATACAAAACGTATTTGCTCGATAAACTAACAAAATAGAAATGGTTCGTAATATGACAGATATGAACGAAGATTTAGGCTCGATTACAAAGAAAAATGGATATTACGAAGCCACCTTAATAAGGGTTATTGATCACAACATTGAAAGCGTGTGGAGCATGCTAACTGAGCCAGCACGATTTGTAGACTGGTTAGCGCCAGGAGAAATTGAACTTAGAGAAGGCGGAGCAGCAAAACTCAATTTCGAAGATAGCGGTACCGTTATCGACAGCGTGGTAAGCAAGTACAAAAAACACTCGGAGCTTGAGTACTCTTGGAGCAGCAAAGACGAACCACTTAGACCGGCTTGCTGGCAACTTAAAGATGTGGATGGGAGCACGCAATTAACCCTTATTTTAGGTGTCCCCGATGATGAGGATATTGCAAGATCCTGCGCGGGCTGGGAAGCACACCTAATGATGTTACTGGCAGCAATAGAGGAGGTTCCAATCAAGTTTCCTTTTGAAAGATTTGTCTCTTCAAGAGAAGCATATAAACAACTTGTTTGAGAATAAAAGCAGCAGGGATTATTTATAGTCGTTAATATTGTGTGAATTAACGAGCGTCGCCTGTTCAATACAGTTCTAAGAAAGAATGCTCGCGACTAACACCAACATCAAAACTAGACTGTAAAGTTTTGTCATGCCCCCTACCCGATACGCTTTGAAGCCTAATGGATAGATTGAGGACACTCTTTATTTGGTAAAATTGGGGAAGGTTGAGTCCGTGGCGCTTCGCATAAGCGGACATGGATAATGCGCTTTTCTCACACAGCCTTCATCTTGTCTTGAATCATTATCGTACTCATTATTTCTTTCCTGATAGAAGGAAATTAATAATGAACAGATACATAATCTAATTTACAGGGCCCGTACAATATAAATAGTATTTGCTTAATAGGCCAAATCAACACGCCAAGGATAGGCATCCAGTTAGCGTCTTTGTACTATCCTTGCATTCTCGCAGTAAATACCGCAACACAGCCCTTAACCCAAATATTAACGTCACTAAAATTTTCGTCCAACGACGTTTTCAGATCAACCAAACTATCCTGACCATTACCGAATATTCCTTTAGCGTTATAGAACGCCATCAATTTTTTAGCAAAATACCCGACTCTTTCTCCACACCCCAGTATCGTGCTTCCGAAGATAACGCCATTGTCATTCAGGAGAGGTTTTAGGTTTTTAAATAGGACTGACTTTTCAATCAAATCTCCTTGAAGGCAATGTAATAGGTAATTAACACTAATTGAGTCGAATTTTTCACAATCTAGATCGATCGGCTCCAAAATATTCGCATTATACATTTCAGGATTAAAACGATTCACTCTTGCTGCAGTAGCATCTAGGCTATTCTGATTTAAGTCCATCAAAGCTAAACGACGTTCAGTATTACTCAAACATTTATCTAAGTAATACCCAGTCCCCACACCAACATCTAAATGATTATCTGTGGCGTTCGAAACAAACTCTTGTCGTAATAACTTCGTAGGACATCGCCATAAAAAAGAATTGGAAAAGCCCAAAACCCAAACATCGTAAATTGACAATACTTTTTTACTGTATACCGCCTGACCGGCTTCTGCTGATGCGCTATAACTCATTGTTCGAACTCTTAAACGGTGAGACGGATAGGGGTTTTTCGTATTATAACCCCTTTATCCATGGTCGCCATCAAAAACATCAGAGTAAAGCTGATTAACAAAGATGATTATTTGGACAGCCCGCAAGGGCCACCCGCCCCTCGTGGGTATGAACTTATGAGACGCCAGAATGGTTATGGCATTACATAATAGACCGACCCCTTTCCTTATTTCATTTGTACCACAGTCGCTTGTCATGCTGAACCTGACTTAAAATATACTAGCACAACACTTACAAAATAAAGCATGACACTTATTAAAATTATCAGCCATGCGGGAAGAGGCTTAAACTTGGAAGCTTCTACAGCAAACGGACTAGACGAATTTGTTTTATTAGCTTGTATCGAAAACTCTTTGAAAGAAGCCCTGAACAACCTATACAGCCTTATCAAACCTTGAGTAAAAAATAATTGCAAAATACCAAGTAAGAAACAAATCACTATGGCTCCTTGATTAGAAAGATCCTGTTTGGCCAATACTGACCAACCAATTACAACAATAGGTATAGAAACAATAGACTTCCAATATATGTGGGACTGCTCATGAAGTCTAAAAGTCCTATCCCACCAATCAGGTTCATTTTCCATAGTAATCTCTATATGTTAGGCATAACGCTTTTTGCGGCGCATGGTTGCACTGACTACGGATTGATCAGCAATATTTCATTGATTCCGTTAGATAAACAAATTTTATGTTTTCTTTCAATAATACTTAACGCTTCTTTGCTCGCGATATTTTTACTGATCATGAGGTACCTAGCTACAATTGATACCGATCGAGAGCGTCCAGCATAACAATGAACAAGTATTTTTTCGTTACGAGAAACAATTTTGTCTATAAAATTCGTTGCCTCTTCGAATTTATCTCTATCATTTCCAGCAGCATCAATTAAGGAAACGTTCAAAATATTAAACCGGGTATCCGCTATATTACAACAGCTAGAAACCAGGCATAAAATTGCATCAAAATCACCTTCCTGCGCTTTTTTTGAGTCAATGTAATCTCCGATCGCTATATTCTTAGTTATCCAGTCCATTTTTTATCACCCGCGGATTCAAATTTTTCTTTGCTGTCTTTGGCGCCAACCCAAGTTCCGCTTCTTTCACAAAGCGGACGTTGTCAACGTCTATAGCTGATGCTATAAATTTGTACCGGTATCTAGGCGCTATTAGATAGCAGTACGATTATGACTTTATAAAATTTACCCGACCCCTTACTTTCTTTTGCATTTTGCATTTTGCATTTTGCATTTTGCATTTTGCTCAAGGGGTAGCCGAATTGAATCGACAAGGCAAAAAGCAAGACCGGGTCCCAACCTGTATATTTAGTGATGACTAGTAGGAAAGATGAGATTTTAAGTCCTCTTCAGCCATATATAGGGCAAGCTGTTTGGAAAACTTCCTCGCTTTGTCTTTATTTCTGAGAGCCAAATTTACTTCTACTATTGACTCGAGAAGCGTGATTTTTATCGTTCGAACCGGTTTAGTCAGTGGCTCCAAAATAGCTAGGGCCTCCATTACAAGCAACTCAGCCTTTTCATAATTACCCGATTCGAATTGGAATGCAGCATAATTGTTAATAGCGATAGCTCGAGTTAATGGACCGAAGAGAGCTGCGGTTTTTATCGCTCGGCCGTGCAGAATTTCGGCTTGAGCGTACTGCCCAATGGCTTCGGCAAACATAGCATTCTTGGTCAAGTACACCGGCAAGAAGCTGTGGTTAGGGTTCGCATTCAAAATTGTCATGAACTGGTCGTAGAAGGGTCTACCCTTATCATAGTCTTTTAGGCGATCGTAGAATGATACGAGAGCAGATAACACCATGTCTAATTCGGGGTGATAGGGGCCTAAATTTTTTTCAAAAATAGAAAGAGCTCTTTCAAGCGATAGCGCGGCCCGGCCATATTCGTTAGAGTCTCGGTATGCCTCAGACATGTGAATCAATGATTCTGCAACTTTTACATGATCTGGGCCAAGTATGTTTTTCCTAATTGACAGTGCACGCTGATAAATTTGTTTTAAGTTAACGTCATCCTGAAGACTAGAATGCATTCTACCGATAAAAATGAGACTAACTGCAACATCCAAATCTTCTGAGTTGGACTTATTCTCAGCTAGTATCAACATTTGCTCAGCTTGGAGCAAGGCCTTATCCAACTCTCCTTGTAAGTGGAGATCTGCGACCTTTTGTTTCAAGTCACTCCATTCAGTTTGAAGATTTTCTTTCTGCGTGCAAGCAAACACAAGGGGAATTATAAGAAATACTGCAAAAAAAATTGTTTTCATTTTTATCCATGAACTGAAATTGACATCAATGTTAAGAAAGAGATAACAAGCGGGCTGGGGCCAAGTTTTGCCTTTTACTTTCTTTCGACAACCAGCATTGATGAACAATTATACATGATGAGTGCAACACCCATAGAGATATTTAGGCGCTATAACAGAGCTTTATGGACCAACCTGTTATTGATTAGATGATGACTCCTCCTCTAATTAAGTGGCTAAGTTCACTATACCACTGCAAGCAGAGCTTTAACTTGTGTATAGAAAGATGTACAAATGGATTCACAAAGAGGCTCATACACCGCCCCCATTTATGCTTATTGATCAGCTGACTCTCCCTCTGACATAAAATCAACGTGATTGTATGCGAACGAACTCTGATATCTCGTGCATATATTCCACATCGTCAGAACTCGATAATTTATAAAGCCAGGCCTTAAACTCTACCGTCCCCTTGCCACTAACCAATTTACAGAAAATGAACAATGTCCGCTTAGGGCGATAAGCAGCCATAACATACACGACCAACTCGCAATCCTAAAGTAAATAAAAGCGCGCGCTTAATCGGACTCCTAAAAGCGCGCGCTTAATCGGACACCCACCTTAACCAACCCTTAAATATCACCATAAGATTCAATACGACACCGTACTCCACATAAAAAGTGCCTGTCCTGTTTATTTGATGTCATTTCAATCGTTATCGAAGCGACCGGCAGATTGGAGCACGAGTTCATTATTGCCTGCGCAAAACACAACATCGATTTCTCCGTAATCAACCCATCACACACCAAAAAATTTGCAGGCGCCATTGGCCGACTCGCGAAAACAGACAAACTGGATGCGCAACTACTGGCCCACTATGGCGAGGCGATAAAACCACCCGCTTAATCGGACACCCACCTTAACCAACCCTTAAATATCACCATAAGATTCAATACGACACCGTACTCCACATAAAAAGTGCCTGTCCTGTTTATTTGCCGGATATTTTTGTTAGGCATGTCACTTAATTTCTGCCAATTCATAAATGCGACTTAGCAACACGCCTGGAAATATCTTAGCTGCTTCAGCCGGATATTTCTGGATTTTCGATTTACTTAGAAAGCTAAACACCTCGAAACGTTTTTTCTCAATTGCAGCTAAGCGGATAGCGCCTTGCTTTATTACTTGATCGCCGGATAGAACTTTCGCCCATAGGTAATATTTAGGGTACGACACCCCGGACTGAGTTGGCCCCTCTCGCAATAGTTTATATTGAACTTCAATTGTTTTATCTTCTGACTCAAAATAACTCTTTAAGTCTCTGTGGAGATAAGCATCAAACTCCGTTATTGAGGGTACGTTCGCCTTTATATGGCTTTGCTGTATCTCCGCCATCATTTTGTGCATTTTAGCGATATCTTTTTCTTGCGACAAAGCAACCAAAGGAAATAGAAAATAGGTTAGAAGTATTATTAATATTCGATTCATAGCTTGCCTAACGCCGCTTATTTTCGGAAAATTTTGCTTTTAGTGGCGCAGCCACGGAAAATTTATCCAGAGAGCGCAGCGAACCAGGCAAAATAGTTTTGTTAGGCATTTTCACCTGAGCCTTTGCTCTCCTCAAACTCTCTTAGGTTATCAGGCAGCTCACCATAAATTTTTACCTTTCGAATTAATTCCAGAGCTTCACTATCTGCACCCAAAGAAATACTATTTTCGTTCCGCTAAACAGACACCCACGATAACACCTTGACCCCAAGCAGAATAGCTGTATATAATACCAGTTAAAATCACGGAATGACGAAGATGCCAAAACCCAGAAAACACCTAATATCTCTTGACGCAACATCCTACTACCACTGCGTATCACGCTGTGTACGCCGAACATTCCTATGTGGTTTTGACAGACTCACAAATACAAGCTTTGAGCATCGCCGACAATGGATTGAAGATCGCATTCACTTATTAGCACAAACCTTTGCAATTGACGTGTTCGCATATGCAGTGATGAGCAATCACACCCACCTTGGCCTGCATATTAATAAAGTCAAAAACTTAGCGTGGAGTGACATGGAAGTTTGCCAACGCTGGCATCAGCTTTATAAGGGTACAGTCCTTACCCAAAAATACCTAAGAAAGGAATCCCTAGGTGAAGCTGAGCTTGTCGCTGTACGCTTACTGCTGGATAAATGGCGCTTACAATTATGTGATATTAGTTGGTTTATGCGTTCATTAAATGAACCCATCGCGAGACAGGCGAACGCCGAAGAGAATTGCACCGGAAGATTCTGGGAAGGGCGATTTAAATCACAGGCCTTACTCGACGAAAAAGCGCTTATTGCGTGTATGGCCTACATTGACTTAAATCCTGTTCGTGCCAAGATGGCACCAACACCCGAAGAGTCCATTCACACATCCGTAAAATTGCGTTGTGACACACTTAAAGATAAGACCTCGCCAGAGCAACCAGAATACTTAATGCCCTTCGTCGGCAATCCACGAGAACCTATGCCCGAGGGGCTGCCCTTTCACCTTAGCGATTATTTAAGTTTGGTCGACTGGAGCGGAAAGATAATTCGTGAAGGGAAAAGAGGAAGTATCAATCAAGCCCGTCCCCCAATATTAGACCGCTTAGATATAGAGCCAGAAACATGGTTGGTTTTAGTCACGAAATTTGAAAGCCGATTTAAAAGTCTTGTTGGCGCGAAAGAAGTACTGAAAACAGCGGCCCAGAAACTCGGATTTAAACGGACACCGGGCCTAGCGAACTGCTCAGCGTTGTTGCATTAATAACAACCCCTCCCCCCCTCAAAAAAATACTCGCCCTAACCAAGCACTGGTATTGTCACGCCCGTAATTTCAGTTTTCCTGGATATCGCCAATATACCCGTAGATATTTATTAATCGACCTCAAAACTGCCCAGGAAAGACAGAGCAACTACGACCCTGCCGACTTTTAAAAAATTATTTTGTTAGAGTGTGTGTCTTGTTTATTCCGTCTTGTTTATTCCCTGTTAATCCCTGTAAATCTTATTGGTGTTTTGGAGGTAATCCTGACAAATGCTCAGTATATGTACTCACTGGAGGGGTGCCCTACTTCCTCAATTTACGCTCCATATTTAAAGCCCCGTTATAGATATCCCAGGGGTAAATATAGAACTCTCCAGCCTCTTCAAATGACAACGTTTTCATAAACGCGTCAAGCTCATTTAGCGTGTCTGTGAAGTAGGAAACAGCCTTGTCATATTCAACATATCGGTAGTCTTGTTTCTGCTCTGGAATCACTGGAAATGATCGCTTCACCAACTCTAGGGATACCCCCCTATACACAACAACTTTAATATCGAAGCTAATGGGCCTATGAGTATCTGCACCACCCCATTGCCATACCTTTTCCCCAATCAACTTAGATGAATAATGGGATACACCAAAATCCCCATAATCCGCGACAAACACTTCGGGGGACTCAGCAGTTAGCACCACCACTTCATATTGAGCTAATGATGAGCAAGCT
>JAWSUY010000047.1:29756-46084 GCA_033852175.1 Agarilytica sp. | reverse complement strand
CACGTTTATGGACGGGCACTAACTAGGGTTTAATTTGTAGCGTGATCATGAACCATTCGATACTGATAGTAACCAGTCTCGCTTTTCAAGCCCAGGTGACCATACGGGTAAGTAGAGAATACCTTCTCTCCTGTTTGACCCGGTACACGACATGTATTTTTGCCCCAAACCAAACACGCTCCGCCAACAACCTCATCAACTACTGACCACATTGAATAACGATAATCGCCTTCGTAGCGAGAGCTGCTATTAAGATCCACTAAAAAGTCAGATACACCTCTTAGTCTCCACCAAAAATAGTAGCCGGGGTAAAAACCATTTGTGCTACCGCAACCTGGTGTTATTGGACCTGTCAGATAGCAGCTAGCCAAACCTTTATTTCCGCCTGCAATACCGATAAAAGTATCAACCACTGAACCGATGGGGTCTCCAACATAGTATTCGCCACCAGCAAGCATATCATTCGCCCAGCCGCCTTTGATTGCCTTACGAGCCATGGTAACCCCCATGCTGTGACCAATAACATCCACTTTTTCCGCCCCGGTGTAAGCTTTTACGGCTTCTATCATTTTTCTTATACGCATTACGTATTCTTTTGAATGGTAATTTGTCGCGACTGAAAGCGCACCATCTCCGTAGGTCGTACAGAATAGCTCTGAAGAACGGTAACCTCTTGATAAAAAGTACTCAACAGAGTCACCCCAACCGCCAATTAGGCCACTGTTACACTTGTCACCATTACCGTGTACAAAGATTACTGGCTGCTCTATGGTACAGTCCGAATCTGACATTTTTCCGCCAAAACTATCACCAAGGAGATCTGATCGCGCCAGGTTATATTCACCGTACCCATTTTCTTCTAACCACTGTTGAAAGTGTGGAGTAATACTTTGACCAACACGATGCCCCTGGTCAGTATCACACCCTTGAACGGCTGAGGCCCAAAGCTCATTTTGACCACTTGAGTCAATTATCACGAGCCGCCCATCATCATCTAAGCGAGCAAAGGCACCCGAATTACCCGCAGTTCCTGTATTGAATATTGCATTTCCATGTACGTCATAAGCGACTAGATTTCCATCGCTTTGCATGATCAAAGATGCACCATAATTCCCTTGTGTAGCCGATTGAAAAATAATGCTAGACCCGTTTTCCAGCAGCTCTACGTTACCATTTCCTTTCATTACTAATGTATATACCCCATTACTCGATTCAATTGCTTCGTCGCTATACAAGGTTTCGTTTTGAAATAAGACACTGTCAGAAACTGCGGACAGAACATGTCCGGAGACACACAAAACAACCAGGAACAAAGCTCGACTAAGCTTCATTTTTTTTGATTTCTTCTTCATATTGATCACCAAATTATTTTAAATTATTATTGATTTCAGTCCTTTTTAACGATTCAACGGCAGTCCATTTCGGATGTGAAACAGCATCTAATTCAAAGATAAAAAACAAACAAATCAGAACGAAACAACTGCATAACATGTTATTTTTATATGATTTTATTATATTTTCTAGCCACAAAATCAGTGTCAGATTTCACAATCCTTTTTTACAATATGAATATACCGCCATTTTTGGATATGACGATTTCGCGCAACCACGAAGGACAATTTCGCTCACAGTTTTCACAATGCGGAGCAAATACTGGTATTGACACATACACGAAGATACGAAAACTGCTGTGATACTCCCCCTCCACAAAAAACCAATCGAACAAATGTTTTGACACGTCATGCCACATAAGGCCGTAAAACAGAGCGGCTCACTTCCATTTTGTCCCGTTTCGCCAAGTCTAAAAGAGGCCAAAAAACAAACCACAGCAAGGCAATAACGATCTATTCGATACGACTTATTAGTTTTCGAGCTAAAAAATCGCACACTTGAACCGATTCCAAGTAAAAGTAAAAAATCACTTGCCCAAACTCAACACCTGTTGAATCATGGGGAGAGATTCAACACATGATGAATCCGAGGCGCTAACCCCTCACCAATCGACGAACCAGTGCCCTCAAGCACAAAAATAACAATAACCAGGCTCACAAACGATGGACGAAATAAAAACACAAAGCCCTTCCTGCCCAGCTGAGCAATTCGATCCAATACAAGATTGCTTTACCACAAGAAATTTTAATTTAGTGAGCGAACGTTGTAATGACGACGATAAAAAAAAAGAAAAACTAACTCGCCTAAGAATGCTGAGCCGACGAAAAAAATTCAGTAAGAACGATTAGGAATTTTGCTCTGTAGTTTTAGAGCTTTACGTTTTGTAAATCTTACGCACGGCGAATTATGTTTTGCACAAAAGATCAGCATTTGCGTTTTAGCTTCTAAAAAATGTTGGTTTAGTTTTTTCTAAACCCACATTCAAATCAACCCCTGGAGAAATATAATAATGAGACACATTAAAATAAAAAATTCCATAAAAACCACGATTCTACTCCTGAGCACCCTGCTCCTCGCCGGTGTAACAAATGCTGGCAGCTGGCGATCTGAAACAACCATTGGCGGAAAATTAAAAGCCCACGTTTATGTGCCCACAACAGCACCACTGTTAAACGGAAAACGTGCCTTAATGGTAAGCATGCATGGTTGCGGCCAAACACACAATGATTTCAAAACTGGAGCAAACTGGCCCGGAACAGCAGATGATTACGGGATGGTAGTCGCACTCCCCATGGCATCAAAAGAAGGGTTGTACGGCATGATGGCGGGCTGCTGGAACTTTCATGTGGGCATGAATGCAGACCGAACCAAAACCGATGCTAAATATTTGATTAATATGGTCAACGCTTTGATCGCTGACTCTTCACTGAATATTGACGCTGATCAAGTCTATATTACCGGCTTATCTTCAGGTGCAGGCATGACGAACCAAATGGCTTGCTTGGCGCCGGACATATTTGCAGGGATCGGCGTAAATGCTGGCCCGGCCCCCGGTTCTGGCGGCACGGACTTAAGCACACCCGGTATATCTGTTAGCCAAGGTAAGAGCAATTGTAATACCCTCGCGGGACCATTTCAGGCAGACCTATACACTCAGCTTTACAACAACGTGCACGGTACAGATGACGGTTCTGTCAGCCCTGCGCACGCACAACGTAACACCGAAATATTCACCGCAGTCTACGAACAAGATGGCAGCAGTGTCACAGCGTGCAGCTCAAGTACGATTAGTGGTGGTGGAGACGTAACAACGCTATGCGACGGAACCGGTCCACGAATTTCAAAAGTTATGGTAAATGGAATGGGGCACGCGTGGCCTGCAGGCCCAGGAAGTTCTGGCGGAGGAAACTATATTGACCACTCCCACGTAAACTACCCTGATTATATCGCTGACTTTTTCTTTTCTAATAACAGACGCGTAAACGGACCAGTCCCTACGCCAACACCAACTACAGAGCCAACACCTACCGTAGAACCATCTCCAACTGTTGAGCCAACCCCTACTGCAAATCCGACACCAACTCCAACACCGACCGCTTGCAATACGTTCACCGCCAATAACGTTACACATGTCAGTTCTGGTCGGGCGAGCGTTCGCTGGGGAAGCGTTCGCGCTGATGGTTCAAATGATTACATGGGGCTATACAACTATTTCACTGTAAGAACCCTTGCTGAAACTTCTCCAGGTTATTTCGAACTTGGAAATTGCCCTTAAGGTTTAACCTAAGCCACCGACTTTTAGCCGCTGCTTGCAGCGGCTTGTTTTCGTATATTAGGCCAAGTCATCTTCAGCCTGTCGATATTCAAGTTGACACAGAAAGACGTTAAAAAAGAACACTCAATAATTGTTTTATCTACTCGTCACTCCTCAACGTATTCCGCTTTAGAGCGAGGGCTTTGGCAATGCGCAGGGGGTTAAATCCGTTATTTGAAAATTTTCAACAACAAACGCTAGTTTTGTCGTTGGATAAGAATGAGCTAAGCGTGATTTAGCTTTTTAGGATGTTGGTTCAATGGAGATTTAGTCAAAACAGCTCCGCAGTGTTCATGAGCTATTTCCTGATACACACAAGAAACAATTTGTGTGTGTGGTTCAATAAAAATAACGAGAGAAACCAATATGAATCTATACAAACAAATGTGCATTCCGGTAGTTATTTGCTTCTTAAGCAGCATAATTTTAATGTCAAATACAGCTAACGCAGGCGCATGGCGCTCAGAATCAACCGTGGGGGGGAAACTGAAAACCCACGTTTACGTACCAACAACAACTCCAGCCCTTAATAATAAACGTGCGTTGATGGTCAGCATCCACGGCTGCGGTCAGACTCATACAAATTTTAAAGATGGTGCAAACTGGCCTGCAACCGCAGATGCTTACGGAATGGTGGTTGCACTTCCATTAGCATCTAAAGAAGGGCTTTACGGCCTGTTAGCGGGGTGCTGGAATTTTCATGGAGGGATGAACAATTCACGCGATGCCTCAGATGTAAAATACTTAATAAATATGGTCGATGCACTTGTCGCTGACGCCTCATTAAATATAGATGCCAACCAGGTTTATATTACCGGACTGTCTTCTGGTGCAGGTCAAGCAAACTTAATGGCATGCCTTGCTCCGGATGTATTTGCCGGAGTCGGCATCAACGCTGGGCCAGCTCCAGGTTCAGGCGGTACAGATTTAAGCTTTCCCAGCATTTCCGTCAGCAAAGGTAAAAGTAACTGCAATACCTTGGCAGGCTCTTTTAAAAGCAGCCTCTACTCACAGCTTTATAATAACGTTCACGGCACCAGCGATAGTTCCGTCAGCCCGTCTCACGCTACCCGCAACACGGAAATTTTCGAAGCGGTATATGAAGATAACGGTAGCGACATAACAGCATGTGGTTCAAGCAATTTGCCTGGGGGCGGCGACGTAACGACATATTGCGATGGCATAGGCGCGCGTATTTCTAAAGTGTTAGTCAACGGAATGCCTCACGCATGGCCAGCAGGCCCAGGTAGTTCCGGCGGAGGTAATTATATCGACCATACGCATATTAATTACCCCAATTACATTTCGGATTTTTTCTTTACTAACAACCGCCGTGTTTCTGTGCAGCCAAGCCCAACTCCTGACCCCAGCGGATCGCCAACGCCAACGGTGACACCAACTCCGACACCAACCCCCGCATGCTCCAATTTCTCTACATTTAATAGTTATCACTACTTAATGGGAAGAGCGACTAAAACCGGCCTATTCTTTAGCCGCTATTATGCAAAAGGTAGCAATGACAACTTGGGCAGTAGCTTGTCATTCACGACGGTTTATAGCTACGACGGCAGTTCGTGGAATAAGGGAAGCTGTCCTTAATAGAGACGATCGTATAAGTTCCCGGTTGGCCTGTCACGAGAGTGATAAGACCGACCTAAAATGCCCTTGCCGTAACTGCCTTTGCAGTTACGGCTATTGAGAGAGTGCGCCTCCCACAATATATTGACCTATGCCACTGCTCCACTGCGCTGAGAACCTAGAGCGACCGCTCCCACAGGACCAGTCAAGCATTGACGCCTCCCCTCCTGAAATCACGATTCATTGATTCTATTGCACCTTTACTTAGCTGGTAGCGAATGAATAGCTATGCGTGTCCTGGACTTTGCCAATATTGAGGAGTCACAACGTCAAATAAAGAAGGGGCTTGGCCTTGTTTAACCCCGCCTTTTAGACTATTTCTTATATATGCCAATCCCTTCGAAAAAGTAATCTAATGGAAGAAGAGTATTTCTCAGCTGACCGTATTCTTGACTTGAAAATTGGTTCAGTTGTCCAACTGTGCCAAGAAGACACTCAGCAAAAGTTCTCTGTAAGCTTGGTGGGTGCAGACAACGAAAAGTCAATTATCACTACACTTCCTCCGAATTCACAATTACCCGCTGATTCCAGCTATGACGATATTTTTTCTAAAGGCTCGATGCTCGAATTGAAGACTATTTACGACGGCCGTGTTGTCGCTTTTGAATCTCAGGTTATTGCGACATATGACGATCGCTTACTTGTTGGCTCGTTTCCCGAAATGATCGAAACTCGACGCCTTCGAAAAGACATTCGCTTCCCTTGCGCCTTGTCTTGCGATATTCGCCAAGACAAAAGCGAGTCGTACGCAGTCATTACGGATATTAGCCACGGAGGATGCTTATTGAGCGTCCCTAAAAATGCTGAATATACGTTTATTGAGGAGTCTATCAACAACGGAACACCTTTGGAGCTGGAGATATTTCTCCCCATAAGCGATGCTCCTGTCGTTTTATTTGCCACAGTGAAATCCTCAGTTTGCCAAATCGACGGCGCTTGTAAAGTTGGTTTTGCGTTTAACGAGCAGTACGAATGCATTCGCAGGTACCTAGAATCACTTCAACTCGATAGCGTTGCGCCTTTCTTTTACTAAACCAGCATTTTTCTAAATCCGAAAGCCCTGAGTTAACACCGTTCACTGTAACCTAGCTTTTTATTACTCAATGGTTTCTATACATATCACTCGACCTTCATGTCAACAAGCTACCCATCAACACCGACCTTAGCGATCAGATATTTTCGAAGTAATTATCGATGAAATTTGATAACCTCTCGAAAATTCGCATGCACAACGCTCCAAAAAAGGTTTTTTTACTTAATGGATAAAATTTTCATTAGCGCCGATGAATTACTGATGGACGCTTATAAGCTCGCAGAGTCTATCTATTCTTCCCAGTACCGACCAGATTATATCGTCGGTGTATGGAGAGGAGGGACTCCGGTCGCAATTGCTGTGCAGGAATTCTTAGAGTATAAGGGCGTTAAAACTGAACATACGGCTATACAAACATCGTCGTATTTTGATATTGATAAACAACACGATGAAATTCGCGTATCAGGCATCGATCATCTCGTGGACAATATCGCTCATGTAAAAAAACTTCTGATCATCGACGATGTATTTGATTCTGGGCGTTCAATTAAGGCCGTTCTCAATACGCTCTCAGAAAAAAAGGGCTATTCCTTACCTAACGACATTAAGATCGCTTGCCCTTGGTATAAGCCAACACGAAATTCAACGGATATTGTCCCTGACTTTTACCTACATACGACGGATAAATGGCTGGTATTCCCCCATGAGCTGATGCACCTGTCTTTAGATGAAATAACAAGCGGGAAGGGTAAAGGCGTTTCGGATTTACTCAAGAACTAGGTAACGTGGTCGCTATGAGACCACTAATATGAACACCCTTCCCTTGCGCCCCTCTCATTTCGCAAATTGACCCCCTCCTTTTTACATTTCATTTGCCCATTCCTCTCTCGCCGATATAGTCCACCTATATCTTGCACGATCCTACACAATAACAATTTTGCGCTTAACGATAACGTAAATGAAAGGCATAAAAAAAGCGGCTACAAGCCGCTTTTGTTCAAATTTTAAACGTTGGCTTAGTCAGCATAAGGCACTAAGGAAACATTAAAGATTTTAGCTTCACGCGCCGCATCTGCGATAGTCACGTAGGTATTGGCCGTAGACTGCTCATGTGCACGCACTACGACACCGCCTTCTGGATTTTCGGCTGACTTTTGTGCAATCAGCGATCTTACCGCTCGGATATCCACTCGACGCTGATCAATAAAGATCTCGTCAACAGCATTCACTGATATGAGGATATTCTTCGAATCATCATCAGGTGGTGGTGGCTGATCGTTATCTTCTGGAACGTTAACTCCAATAGACTTTTCCTTAAGAAAGGACGCTGTCACGATAAAGAAGATAAGCATGATGAATACAACATCAAGCATCGGCGTTAAATCGATCTCAGCCTTATCGTCTGCTACAACCTTATTCTTTTTTCTTCGACTCACCTTATTATTCTCCGCTATTCTCTCGAGTTGGCCTCTCGGTTACTAATATTGTGAGTGACTTACGTTAAATTACCCACTACATACTAACCTTTAACAGCCGCCCCGTAATCGCTAGTCGTTGCTAATCGTTACTGTTAGCGCTATTCGTTTCACTGCATGTTCTGCCCAATCCCTAGAGGCTTTTTAGCCGCCAAGACGGGACAGAGATACTACCATGTGTCGTTCTTAGACTCTATCCTAAAACTTCATTATATACCCTACGAGCAGGCCCTGCCCTTATTCGGGCGCCCATCGCTCCTGATCGCGAGTAATGCTTCTCATCCCCCCTAAGGCTCTGTTCGGCAGGATTCTCCCGTACAGACTCTTTCCTGAGGCTGTGCGATGTTTTTTTAGCCTCCGCGTCACTCGGCTGAAAAATCTAAATCTAGCTGACTCGGCGCAGATGAACCCAGCCTCACTCCAACCCCCAACAATCTAACCGGCAACTTTTTACGTAGCCAAGCTGCACTCAAAAGCCGTCGATAGGCGTCTTTAGTTGCCTCTTCATCAAGAATAAAAGAACCCTGAGAAGTTGATCGTGCAAGCTCGGTTTCGATCGTCGTTACAGTAAAGTCATTGAATTTCAATTTCACAAATACTTTTTGTACTTTGTCCGCGACACCCGCGGTACGAACACGGTGATATAAATCAACGATCAAGCCATCTAAATGAGGAGAAAGACTGGCCACGTTATTCAAATCTTCCAAGTAGGTCTTTTCTACACTAACGGATTTACGCTCTGAATGCGGAGTCACATTTCGCTCATCGATTCCATGTGACATTTTGTGCAATTTAGTCCCGAAGGCACCAAACAGACGAATTAATCGCTCCAATCCACACTGCTGCAGATCACCGCAGGTGTAAAACCCATAGCGCGCTAGTTTTTTTGATGTGACGGGTCCAACACCCGGTAATTTATTTAAAACTAACGGAGGCATAAACCCGTCGACCATTTTGGGCTCGATCACATACAAACCATTCGGCTTTTTCCAATCACTGGCGATTTTAGCCAAAAACTTTATGGGGGCAACTCCTGCTGAAACCGTAATGCCGACTTCTCGTTCAATTTTCTGACGAATGTCTTCCGCAATCAGAGTGGCGCTACCTCGAAAATTTTCACATTGAGTTACATCCAAATAAGCTTCATCGAGAGAAAGCGGTTCAATTAAATCCGTATATTCTGAAAAAACCGAACGCATTGCACTGGAACACTCTTTATACAAAGATATTCGGGGAGGCACTATTTGAAGGAAGGGGCAGCATTTTATCGCCTGAGCAGAAGACATAGCACTGTGAATACCGAATTTTCTCGCTTCGTAGTTACACGTAGCAATTACGCCTCTGCTCGCAGGCGATCCACCTACAGCCAAAGGAACGGAGGTTAATTCGGAGTTTTCTCGCATTTCTACTGATGCGTAGAAGCAATCCGCATCAATATGAATAATCTTTTTCATAATCCACCCAAAGTACTGTATTAGCATACAGCGCTTTTGTAGTTTTTATCAGTCATTAATATTAATCAAGTATATTTTTGAGCTAATTATTATCACGATCACAATGTGCTTTGCGCCAAGCTCACAATATTTTTCGTATTCAGGGCGTTGCCTATTCTACGATTCAAAACCTCTAGCAATATTTAATAAAACATCCGCGCGAATCAAATCACACTTTTTCACTGACTCACTTTAAACATATCGTTCATAATTTCACTTCGAAGCATCTCTATTTGAGTTTTTTTGACGAAGGATAGGTGGGTTTTAAATTGTAACGAGGGCGCCAAACTCACTTCATTTTTTTAACTTTATTTAGCGTTAAATAATTAAATAAAATGATTTGCGATTCAAAAAAAAACAGAACCAAAACCGTGAATAAACACGTTTTATAATTACATTTATTAAAATTGTTTACGTTTTTTTAAAAAACGCCTCCAAAAAATGAAAAAACCCTTAAAAATCAACAAAAACGCTTGAATTTTTCTTGTTATTTCGTAATGTGGTGCTACAACTTCTATAACTCCTATATAAAAAGGGCAAAATCATGGCTGGTCGTAAAGCAAAAGTTGTTGATGCGGTTGCATCTCTTGAAGCAGAGTTAGCTGCTCTCAAATCTAAATTAGACAAAACACGCGCTGCTGAAGCTAAAGCTTCACAAGCTGCTGCAGACAAAGCTTCTAAAGATTCAGCTTCTGCTGCTAAGAAAGCTAAAGCAGCTAAAAACAAAGTAGCTGCTGCTCGCAAGAAGAAGAAGTCTGCTGCTCAAGCAACTCAACTGGCTGCTGCTAAGAAAGCCGCTTCTGCTGCTAACGCTACAGCTTCTGCTGCTAAAGCTGTAGCTTCTGAAGCTAAAGCTGCTGCCGCCACTATCAAAGCCGGCGCTAAAGCTGCTGCAACATTGGCCAAAGCCGTTGCTAAAGAAGAAGCTACTTATAATAAGAAAACTGCCGCTGCTGCTAAGAAAGCTGCTAAGAAAGCTGCCGTTAAAGATAAAGCTGCTGCTAAGAAAGCATCGACTAAAGCCAAAGCTGACGCTAAGAAAGCTGCTGGTAAAGCAAAAGCTGATGCTAAGAAAGCTGCTGGCAAAGCTAAAGCTGAAGCTAAGAAAGCTGCAGCAAAAGCTAAGCCTAAAGCTAAGAAAGCTAAAGCTGCTAAGAAGCCCGCTGCTAAGAAGCCCGCTGCTAAGAAGCCCGCTGCTAAGAAAGCTAAAGCTGCTAAGAAGCCTGCAGCTAAAAAACGTGGTCGCCCTGCCGCGAAGAAAGCTCCAGCTGCTAAAGCTTCAGCCAAGAAACGTGGTCGTCCTGCTGCAGCTAAAAAAGCCAGCCCAGCAAAAGCACCAGCCGCAAAAAAACGCGGTCGCCCAAAGAAAGCATAAGAAATTTGCTTCTTTAATGAAAAACCGCCGCTTATGCGGCGGTTTTTTTATGTCAGAAAGGAAAATCGCCTTATCTAGGCCTCCTCAAGGGTACAACTCAGCCCTCCCGCAAATTCATAAACACTAAAGAGTTCTGATCAATTGTTGCACGGAGGAAGCTTGGGCTAAAAATAGCCGAGGATGATGAATGCAAACCCTCCCTCAGAAAAAAGAAGTGTTGTAACACGAGTGAACTCTAAAACATCCGTTTAGCCAGACAGGGATAGCAGCAGGCAAGCCATTGCAAGTATAAAGACTTAGAGGTCTAGAGGAGTCGTTTTACTCTTGGTCGCAATAGGCATCTATTTTTTGATGGAAGACAGCTGATGGATAGATCACAAACTGCGGGAAAAAGGCCTAGCTGAACCCGTGCCACGCACTTTTCTAGCAGCTTCCAAGTTACTAAAAACCCCGCATTAACTTTTACGACCAGAAACGCGAAGTTTTAACTTATCGCCATCGGTGAAGAAGCAATTTGCTCGATATTTTAATGCCCCCCCATGAACGCCTTTCGCATCAAAATCCACACTGAATTTTGCCGAAATATCGTCCATTTCGACCGGCTGAATCGGTAAGGGCGTTAACCAAACAACATCTTTCATCAGGCGGCTTTTATCTTTTATAGCTTGTTCGCAAATGTCTGAAAGGCTTTCGACTCTAACGGTCTTTGCTTCTTGTTTGCGTTTTTCTTCCGCAATGCGTAACGCTTCCAATTCATCCTCGGTTGGCACGACTTGAATCTCAATTTTTGTGGTTAGCGTCTTGAAGCTTATACCGTCCACCATCTCGTTATAGGTACGGCGATTTTTTTGTCGGCAAAGTATTCGATATATTGGATGATCAGGCATGGAGTCATCAAGGTCGATGGTTCCTTCAACGACAGAAACACAACGCTCAAGGCTTTCCGCCGCTAACGCCGCCTGTTTGAGATCAATAAAAAGCGGTGAATGGCTGCCAGAAAGCCACAACCGATCATCATCAACCGCGTAAACTGAGGAGGTAAGTGCCCCAACGACAATGGAAAAACTAACTAATTTTTTGAATTTTGCCGAAGGCCATTGCATTGAAAATAAACCCAAATAAGACCAGTAGGTCATTTTCGTTATCCGCTAGAAATTCGATCCCATAGAGCGTTTGATCAAGTGATTTCTTTTCCGTTGCTCTAATAATAGCCCGAAGCGATAAAATTCTTTGTATCCCTCCAACGGAAAATTTACCCTTCATGCTAATTTGCTCACCCTCAGCACCGACATATTCGGTCAAAGAGAGGCTGGCACCCGTTGTGCTAATATCCGTAATCTGTCCTGCAACACAGCTAAATTCAGTGGATTCTATATTAGAAACAAGTACAGGTAACTTTACAGAGACACGAGCTGCATTACGTATTCGCTTAAAGGTTATGTCCTTAGGGTAATCCAAATAAACCATAAACATTGGCTCTTCAGATATAAATAATACACTGGTCGCCATAATGGCAACGCCGCTAGCCAATTTCAGACGCAGTACGAGTGTTTCACCCTCGACTATTTTGGGAAATACTCCACTTGGAGGTGCGGTGATAATCAGTGCTTCATCAGGTATCGCGCCAATGATAATGACATCGCTAAACTGTTTAGAAGCGTTGCTTTTGGGAAGGGCTTCGACGACCTGGCCAATACAGATCTCCAGTTCGTCAAATTGTAGTTTTTCATCACTCATTAGTAGAATACTTTTTAAACGTTAAATACTGCTATCGATAAACAGCAGAGCCAGCGTCGTAAATATTCCATTTAGCTATGCTAGAGGAACAGTCCGTCCTCTTAAGTGTAGCAAAATCTCGTTATTTTGCTTTTTAGGCATGAGTTTTGTTATTTATCTGAAGAGTAGGCCCCTGAAGGTTCAGAGTGCATCATACGACCAACCTCGAAGCGCTCTCGGACTTCTCGGCCAACCCACGCCGCTTTTAATTTGATGTTAATCACTAAGCAACATAAACCTATCGCAACCCTGACGCCTCCTTCAACACTAAAATCGGAGGTAAGTATCGATAGAATCATGGCAATACCAACAAAGAACAGAACAAAATTAAGCTCTAATATGTGTAGGAGCCATCCGTAGTACCAGCCCATTACGTTGCCTAAGACAGCTGCAAGTTTGATCACCAACATTAAAACGCCCATAGATAAAGCCAGCAACACCCAAATGCTCATAGCCGCACGCTCACTTCCTGGAGCTCCGTTCGATTCTGGAGAGTTTCCCCCCAACAACATAAAACTAACGATCAGACTTATGAGCGGAAAAAAAGCGACCGCTAGAGATATCCATCCAGCCTTGGTTCGAAAACATTTTACAAATCGATTCACGCTCCCTCTCCTTCTATAGGCAGCTTTTTTTGTTTGCGACGCACCAGACGAACAGGCCTTTTAATATATTTATTCGCCAGAATGCTCAGTTCACTTGGCAAGACCATCAAGGAAGGGGTAATAACCAATGTGAGTATGGTGGAAAAAATAAGCCCATAAACAATGGCGCTAGCAAGAGACACCCAAAACGATCCAACAACCCCTCCGACAACTATAGATTGCCCGATCAAATCGACGCTAGCCCCTAATGCAAGAGGCATCAAACCCAAAATTGTTGTGGCTGTTGTTAAAAATACCGGACGTAGCCGTTGAGCCGAAGCCATAATCGCGGCCTCTTTAACTGTATATTTTAGCTGCGTCGCGCGAATGTGGTTAAATGTGTCTATTAAGACAATGTTGTTATTCACTACAATTCCCGCCAAGGCAACAATTCCAACGCCCGTCATAATCACACTAAAGGTAGATTGCGTCAGTATGAGTCCCAAAAATACTCCGGCAGTCGAAAGTACAACGGAAAATAATGTTAAAAATGCCTGATAGAAGCTATTAAACTGAACGACAAGTAAAACAAACATGAGAAACAATGCGAGTAACATCGCGACGAGCAAAAAGGCAAATGAATTAGATTGCTCTTCATTTGCCCCTTTAAAAATTACTTTAATCGAGGGGTCCAGCGGGTTTGCGGTTAACCACTTCTGAATTTCTTTCACTTTCCTATCCGCAACCACCCCCTCATCAACATCCGCTAAAACACGCGTGTACTCTGAACCGTTATAGCGGTCAATTTTATCGATACGTGGCTTTGCCAGACGCTTAACGAAGGTACTAACAGCAACGGGACCATTACTTGTGTTAACGCTAAGGTTATCCAACATTTCTAAGCGACGATCCTTTTTGGGGAAGCGAACTCGAATATCAATTTCATTCTCGGCATCATTCGGCCGATACTCACCAATTTTCACTCCGTTTGTCACAAGCTGAACCGCCCGACCAACGTCTAAAACGTTCGCACCTAGCTGCGCAGCCAAAACTCTGTCCACTTGCATATTCCATTCGATGCCCCCCAAAGGAGTTGTATCGGTTACATCGCGTAAACCACTAAAGTCTTCTTCCAGCGTTTTTCTTAACAAGCGGGTAGCGCTAATCAATGCGGTACGATCCATAGACTCCAGCTGAATTTGAATGGGCTTGCCTATTGGAGGCCCACCTTCAGCTGCCGATGCACTTACGTAGATGCCGGGTAAGTCAGATGTTTTGGCTCGTATTTCGCGATAGACATCATAGGTCGAGAACCCCATTTCTTCAGGCTTATAGGTCTCGATTAGAATTATGCCAATTTGATCTTTTTCTGGCGCCCGCGCACCAATCTGCTTGGGCGCTCCAGCATTTACCGTTGAATAAGCCACTTTTACACCGGAAACCCCTAAAACGATTTTTTCAACTTCTTCGACAAGTACACGAGCTTCTTCGATAGCCAAATTACCTTGGGCACGTATCGAAACAGTTCCTTGGATATTTTCACTTTTCACAAAAAACTCAACGCCCGCATTAAATTTGGAAAACGCTACAAAAATACTAATCATCAAATAAAAGGTAAACATAAACAGCGCAAAGGGGTGGTGAACAATAATCGATAAGAACCGAGCATATCGTCCCGTCAGCCCCGGTAATTTCGTAGGCAATTCATTTTCTAAACGAGTAAGGTATTCAACCGTTTTGGGTTCCATTTTGTTTCGCCCCATCAACGCGCCCAATACCGGCGCAAATAGCAAGGCATATAACAATGAACCAACAAGAACTGAAAATACAGTGACGGGAAGGTAGCGCATAAACTCTCCCGCAACGCCCGGCCAAAACATGATGGGTAAAAATGCGGCTAAAGTTGTGGAGGTCGATGCAAATACGGGCCAAACCATCCTCTTTACGGCAAGCTGGTAGGCATCAGAACTGGACAGTCCTTCGGCCATTTTCCGATCCGCAAATTCTGTTACGACAATTGCCCCATCAATCAGCATTCCCAATGCGAGCAGCATGCCGAACAGGACCATGAAGTTAAATGTAAAACCAAATTGCTGTAATACTATGGCCGAAAATAGAAGCGAGAATGGTACTCCAGCCCCCACCAAGATGCTGGAACGAAAACCAAGCGCAGCAATCACGATAATCATCACCAACATCATGGCGGTCAGGATGTTTCCCTGCATTTCACTGATCATGCTTACGGAAAATTCAGATTGGTCGAGGAAATAGCTAACATCGATGCCTCCAGGCAAAGTCAGCTTCATTTCATCAACTAATATTCGTACCGCCCGAGTGACATCAATTTCGTTGGCCTCACTTCGCTTCAAAACATTAATTGTAATGGCTCGCTTGCCGTTAATTGTGGTGTACTCAGCGGGGTCTTTAAATGTGCGAGTGACTTTGGCAACATCGCCCAGCATCACGACACTATCGCGCGTTGCCCGTATTGGTAATTGATAGATGTCACTTCTCGTTTCGATCAGGCTCGGCACTTTAATATCAAAACGTCCCACTCCTGTATCCAACTTTCCTGCAGGCACTAATATGTTGTTACTAGAAACGGAGTTGTACAATTCAATACTGGTGATTCCGTAGTACTCTAATCGCACGGGGTCGACGATTGCCTCAACAACTTCCTCACGATGCCCCGCCAAGTTAGCCTCTAATACGTCCGGTATTGATTCTATAATTTGCCGAAGTCGCTGGGCAGATTGATAGATTATTCGTTCGCCCACATCACCCGATACCGCAACAACGATCGTCGGTACATCATTCGCAGAAACTTCCTGGACGATCGGTTCTTCTGCGTCGCGTGGCAGTTCCGACTTTCCTCGATCGACAGCCTCACGAACATCAAGCAGAGCTTGCTTAACATTTACATTCGCTTCAAATTCGACAAACAAGTAGGAGGTTGACTCACGAGAAACCGCGCGAATATCTTTTAAGGCGTCGAGGGAGCGAAGCTCTTGCTCCATCGGACGCACCAATAATCTAGCGCCATCCTCCGGAGAGATTCCATCTTGATACAAGATAACAATTGCGACAGGTATTGAAGGCTTAGGAAAGGCTTCGATAGTCATTGACATTCGAGCACCAATTCCAGCAACAATGATAAGCGCCATCATGCATAAAGTTGCTCTCGAACGCTTGATCGCGCTCCCAACGATATTCATTGTGACGCTCCAGCCGACTCTTCAGCCGACTCT
>JAWSUY010000047.1:0-29657 GCA_033852175.1 Agarilytica sp. | reverse complement strand
CAGCCGACTCTTCAGCCGACTCTACTGACTCTACTGACTCTACTGACTCTGCTGACTCTACTGACTCTACTGACTCTACTGACTCTACTGACTCTACTGACTCTGCTGACTCTGCTGACTCTGCTGACTCTGCTGACTCTGCTGACTCTGCTGACTCTGCTGACTCTGCTGACTCTGCTGACTCTGCTGACTCTGCTGACTCTGCTGACTCGCCAACCAGAACGGTTTCAACGCGACTGTTCACAGCAACATATTCATGACCAACGGTAATTATTGTTGTTGTCTCTGTAAGCCCTGTAACCCAAACACCATCTCGGTCATCGCCAACGATGTTAACCGCGCGATGAACAACCAGATTTTTCTCTTCTATTACCTTGAGCCCAATACTTCCATCATCTAACAACGATAATAATGAAGGTGAGATACGATGCGCCTGGACGGGAGCTGAAGCCATTATAATTTCAGCACTTAGTCCATCAACTAATACGCCATTGTCATTAGGCAGTTCAACTTCAATTTTAAACGTTCGCGTATTCGAATCCGCAGCCCGTGAAATGTATCGAACCACCCCGTCCAAATAAGAGCCATTTAACATTACAACCTTTGCCCGATCGCCAACAGAAAGGGAGATCACAGCTGACTCAGGAATATTACCCACAACAATCAAAGGCGAAAGTTCGATTAAGCGAGCGCAAGCCGTAGCTCGTTGAGCAAACCCACCAACGTCTATCAATCGCTCTTGTACAATTCCAGAAAAAGGCGCATGAACGATCAATTTATCTTTCGCCAATGTAGCAGCTTTAACTTCTGCCGCTGCTAAAGCTAGGTTTGATTTAGCCGTGGCAATTTGAGTCTTCGATTGAAAACCTCGATCTTTGAGCGATCGCGCGCCTTCATATTCTATTGACGCTTTATTTTTTAGTGCTTTTGCTTGCTCTAAACGCAGCTCTCGATCCTGCGGATCAAGTACACATAATGCTTCACCAGCTTGTACGAAACTACCTTCTGTTGCCGGCGTCTCTATCACCTGCCCGTCAGTTTCTGCCGCGACGAGAACAGAGCGATTTGCCTCTGTCCGCCCTCTAACGAATATAGGTTTTTGATAAGGCTCAGATACGATGGTTTTAACTTGGACGGCAAAGGCTTTTGCCACTGACTTGCTTCCGCGCTCTGAAGTAGCTGAATCTGCACTGTGATCACTCACCTGGCTTGGTGACATCAGGCCTAAAAGCATCCATACACTTAGCGCGGCAGTTAAGCCCACCGCTAGCCTTGAATTTGCATTCCAATCTTTGATTTTCATGTTTTATCCTAAACACGGCAACGAACCACCAACCAATCAGTTGAACCGGAGCTGCTCGTTATTCCAATGGTTACAACGTAAATACGGGAGAGAATCCCATCCCCCAAATACAATAAAACCCGGTGATCAACAAATCATCGGGTTTTATAATTATACGCGCTTTCAGAAGCTGTGGCAGTGGACGGGAGCCTCTAAAAAGAGGCCATAAAATTGCCATTTCCCTTCATTTTTCTTGTGATTTCCTTCTGGTATTCGTAAATAGCACCCCTAATCGATTCGCTTCCCCTTCAATTTTCCCCTCAACTTCAGCCAATCGCTTTTAGCGAGGCTGGATCAATCTCAGATCGAGGCATGATAGAAAGACGATCAATCGCTGTGTTCCAGGCCACCAGCAACTTCGCTAATTCACGTGCCTGTACATCGAGGCTTTTCAATTCTGACATACTGTCCTTGGGACCGGTAAATAATTTAATTTTCCTGTGCGCCGACGCAAATGATTGGTCCGAATAAGCCGCGCGATACACTTCGAGCTTCCAGCGCAGGTTATGCACCATGTTGCGATAATAGATAAGCTTGGTGTTGAGAGAGATCGTATGAGTTTCGTCTAACCTTCCGAAGATTTCAAAATGCGTCCCGAACACGAGAATCTTTTTTGAATTGCTGTCAGCAATAACCGTTGCCGTACGAACCTGGTCAAATAGGATCGACAGGTCGCCAAAAACTTCCCCTGGCGTAATATAGTTCACAACAATAGCCTGCTCGTCAGAGTTACCCGCCCAGACTTCAAGCTGCCCCTTCAACAAAAAATACAGCCACTCTTCTCGCAAGCCCTTTTCTAAGATGACTTCGCCGGGACTGTATTCGATAATTTTCGAGTGTCGTAACAATAGATCATACTGATACTGATCGGATTGCTTAATTGTTTTGTAGAAAGGCACAGACGACAGTAGGGTATCTACCGATTCTTGTGGGTACTTATATACGGGGTGAACTTCCATAGGGTCGGCTCGTTAGGGATACATCAATGAACGTTAGGGATTATTCCCAAAAGATAGCGTGGATTCCATGAAAAAGTTCCGAGAACGTGACATTCTTTAAGAACCTTTTCAATTTTTGCTAGTGAATTCACTCTTTTGCCTGTTGGAGCGCGGATTGTACATTATTTTCGACGCCAATCGGCTTGTCGTATTAAGTTGTGACCGGGTTAACAACGTGGCGTCAATAGGGTAGAGTTAGGTCGCTGAGTCACTCAAATTGGTCTACGCATCCATATTCGAACTGACCTCAGCTAATAACAAAAGCATAAGATGTGGCTATACTAACTATAACCGCTGAGTATAAACGCTCCTATCAAGGCCGAAGTATCAAAGACGCTCATTGTTAAGTTCTCCATGGAGCTCAACAAAGCGTCTTTACTACCTTCACAAGGCTCCGGATGGATCTTCATAAAAGCCGGTTTATGCTCTAACTTAACGCCCTTGGATACAACATGAAAAACTCACGATACATTTCTGCTCTAATAGCTAAGTGTGCCATATTGTTGGCATTGAGCCTTGCCGCTAAACTATATGCGGACCCACTTCTAAACGGTGTTGCCACTCATTCCGAACTCGGCAAAGAGCAATTTATCGCCGGTTTATTTACCTCCACTCTATCGACGTCCTCTAACTCTATTTTGAGCACTCAAGAGAAAAAACGCTTGCAGGTCAGAGTTCTCGCGCCAAAGCTTTCCTCACGTCGATTCAGAAGAATGTGGATCGAAGGTATGGCCATCAACTCTAGCCCTTCAGAGCTGGAAAAATACGCTCGCGATATGGCCAACTTCAGCAATATGATGAAAATCAAAATGATTGCAGGCGATATATTCACTATAGATAGAACCGAAGAGAGCGTACAGATTTCAATCAATGGGATTCTACTGGGCGAAATTGATGATCCTCAGTTTTTTGACCTTATATTACGTACTTGGATTGGCCCGGTGCCGCTGTCCTCTGAGTTTCGTGATGACCTTCTAACTGAGGGCTCCATAAAACCAGGGCCACTTACTCGATTCGAAACAACCAAACCCTCAGATGAACGTATTGCCGCAATCGACAGTGCAGTTTCATTTAAAAGAGCTGGCAAAGCAGACTCAAAACAAGAAATCGCTTCGACTGAAAAACCGCAAGCAAAAGCACCAATAGACGCTCCGGTAATCAAGGCGCCAATAGCAAAAATACAATTAGCCGCTCCTACCGTCGTGGAAGCCACGCCAAAGCCGAAACCTACCGCAGCACCTGTTGTCGTCGCAAGTATCGTCCAACCTGAAAAACTTGATGAAAGTATTTTCGACGATGATGACGAGGACGACCTTACGGCTGAAAGCCTGTTAAAAGAGCAGCTGTATTATTCACAACTCGCCAAGTACACACATAAATATCTTCAGTACCCTAGTAGAGCATGGGACCGAGGCCGTGAAGGCAACATTCGTTTAAAAGTAACAATCGATAGGAAAGGGAAGGTAAAGGAAACTGTAATTTTAGATTCCGCACGCTTTAAGTCGCTCAACAAAGAAGCTAGAAAAGCGGTATCAAGAGCCAGCCCTTACCCTGTAATGCCTGATGAACTGAAGGGCGAGGATTATAGCTTCACTTTCCGCATCGCATTTAAGATTACCAAGTAAAACCAACAACGTTTGCACTTGATTCATTACACCGCTTAACCAGCGGTGTGATTTGCCCTCTAACTGATTAAAACTCGGCTAAAGACTCCGGCCTTTCCATCTGGGCACTCCCCGACTCTGCTCCTCAATTCAACGCTTAAATTCAATACCTCAGCTCTTAAATTCAACTCCGCTTGGCCAATTCCTCTAATCGACTCAATATAACTTTTTTGATATCGGATATCTCCAGCTCTGACATGCGGCTCATCGATTTCAATGACAACGCATGAAGGTGCAAGCATGGGGTCTGAGTGTTTAACTCTCGTAAGTCCCCCTTCACCAAGACAGGAAGAAACTCTTTATCTGGAGGACGCTTACTGCGAATAAGCTGTAACCCAACCTCTAAAGGGACTTTTTTGAACTTCCCTTTCACATTTTTAAAGGGGATGATCATATTGAGCCGACCCTTTGGGTCTTCGGGGTCTGCCGGAACAAGTAATAAACCCGTCGGTCTTGCCGCGATCTCTGGAATACTATGAAAAGTGTCATGGTGTGCATATGGATTGGGCAGAATAACCAACTTACGGTTTGCCTCTTTAGGAAAGAAGATGTCGTAATTGCTATACAACTGTTCCACAGAGCCAGAATAGACACAAAGTTTGTTTTCAAACCCCATGACAAAGGCCTCCGCCGCTTGGCGTTTCTCGAATTTATCAAGATCCCAAACTAAGTCGTTATTATCCATATAGGCTCACGATCACAAACATATATTCGGTCTTTCCTAAGTCGTTTTCCAAGCCAAGCATAACCTGTTATACCTCTAATACTAGTAAATAATGAAGCGGTAATTAAAACGTTAATATAGAACACTCCCCCGGATACAAATTAGAAGTAAGCGTTGAGGCCTAATCCCCGTGTTAAAAAGGAATCCGCCGCCCCAAACACCCCAAGACTTTTAACATATAAAGTTTATTGCTGCATTAGACGACAATATCGCCTAATTTCCCCGACAGCTGCTATTTTTAAAGATGAACATTTGGTTTTTGTAAGAGCGTCTCACAGGACCCTAATATGCCCAGCTCAAACTACACAGCTATCAGTGAAAAGTTAGAACAACGTATCACAAATAATGAACTAGAAGTCCCACTTCTACCCGAAGTCGCGGGTAAAGTAGTCAGGCTAACTCAGGACCCAGAATCTGAGGCCGCAGACCTCGCACAACTTATTCAAAGCGATCAAACATTGGCGGGACACGTTATGCGAGTGGCCAATTCTGCGGCTTACAGCCCTAACGCGTCGATGGTATCTCTTCAGCAAGCCATTACTAGGCTAGGCATGAAGCTAATCGCAGAAATTGCACTCTCAGCATCAATCAATACCCAGCTGTTTAACACGCCAGGCTTTGAGCAACATATCGCCTACGAGATTAAGTATTCATTAATGAGCGGTATGTGGGCAAAAGAAATAGCCCGAGCCTGCCGTAAAAATGTTGAGGCCGCATTTTTAACGGGTTTAATGCACGATATTGGTCGCCCCGTAGCCATTCAAGCGACTCTGGAAATTGCGGGAAAAATGAATGTAACTCTGTCCCGAGAAGAGGTAATGCAATTGGAAAGTCAGTATCAGCAAGAAATTGGTGTTCGCGTTGTAGAAAAATGGGAAATGCCTAAGTCAGTTTGCCAAAGCCTTGAATATTTTCATGACTATAGCGCTCCCCATAGTGTGCAATTACAAACAATGATTGTGGTTGCTGGCGCCCGCTTTTCCAGTCACTTTATGTCCGAAGAAAGCGAAAAGAATGAATGTATGGATGTCGATGCTCTCAAAGAGCAGCCTGTTTTTGCAGACCTCAACCTTTACCCCGACCAGATAGATAAACTCATAGAAAAACAAGAAATTGTTAGTGGTACTGTGGAGGCAATGTCTGCGTGACTGATACACACTACGATATTATCGTTATTGGCAGCGGTCCCGCGGGCCAAAAAGCCGCTGTGCAGGCAGCAAAAGCTAATAAAAAAGTCGCTATTATTGAACAAGACCGAGACTTAGGCGGAGCCTGCGTCCACCGCGGAACGATCCCCTCAAAAACACTGAGAGAGAATGCCCTGCGCGTTAACAACATGCGCATGAATGCCGCGATATCTAACTTCGAATTAGCTGAAGACTTAGAATTGGCAACTCTCATTAACCGTCTCGCTGAAGTTTTAGCGGCGCATGACAAATATATGCGTAAGCAAATGAAACGCAACGGTATCAATCTTATCCACGGGATCGCCAAATTTCTGTCAAAGACAGAAATCGAGATAACCAAGGTACGCGGGCCCAAGGAATTATTCACCAGCGACCATTTTATTATTGCTACCGGATCCTACCCTAGAACCCCTAGCAATATAGCCATTGACCATGAGCACGTATTCGACAGTGACTCTATTCTATCGATGATGTATTTACCAAAAAGCCTCACAGTCTTAGGGGGAGGTGTCATAGCCAGCGAATACGCGTCTATATTTCAGGCCTTAGGCGTCAAGGTAACGATGATAGATAAGTACCCCCAACCTTTGGGTTTTCTAGACTCCGATCTTACGCAAAGCTTTGTTAACGCATTTGAAAAAATGGGCGGTACGTGGATAGGCCAAACCAGCGTAGAAAAAGCCTACTGGAATGGATTTGATGCTGTTGTAACCGAATGTAAAGACGGAGCAATATACAAGAGCGATAAGTTACTCTGTGCCGCCGGTCGACAAGCAAACGTTGATGACCTAAGTATCGAAAGCGCGGGTATTGAGTTAAATGATCGAGGTCTAATTGATGTCAATGAGGACCTACGAACTCAAGTGCCCACTATTTTTGCAGCTGGGGATGTAATCGGACCACCATCTCTCGCCTCAGCATCAATGGAACAAGGTCGGCGAGCGACGTGTAATATTTACGACTTACCCCTAGGAAAACTGCAAGGTTTAATCCCCACGGGGATATTTTCCATTCCAGAGCTGTCCTCTGTGGGGCTCAGTGAAAAAGCAGCTCGAGAGCAATATGGAGAGGTGATTACAGGGGTTGCCTTATTTGAGGAGATCGCGCGAGGGCAAATTTCAGGCATTCAAGATGGGATGTTAAAAATCGTATGCGAACCTGACGGAGTTAAAGTTCTTGGCGTTATGATTGTCGGTGAAGGTGCGACCGAGCTTATTCATATCGGGCAGATGGCGCTAATTGCTGAAGCCAATGTCGACATTTTTGTTGAAAGTACATTTAACTTTCCTACACTCGCGGAAGCATATCGTGTCGCGGCGCTAAGCGTCATAGGTCAACGTAGTAAATTGGCTGATAAGCTCACTCAGTAAAACCACCTCAAACAAACCGTAGGCTTTCTCTTTTTTGTTCCCATCCAGAAATGGTTCGTCACGAGGGCAAATAAAAAATCTTAAGCTTGTGCCACCACATTTGGCCACTTGTTTATTGCAAACAACTGAAAGATAGTGGCGCAAAGTTGAGTGTTTTTGTTTTTCAGTACGACTGCAGGGAAGCAGAAGGTAGAGAGACTCATTAGCGCAGGAAGCGCGTAAGTAGAATAACGCAGGACAATTACAAGGACGTAATTGGTAGAGCGACTCAGGAGACAAAGCCGAGCAGTTATCGAGGAGACAAAGCCGGGCAGTTGCCGAGTAGAGTCCTAGTTCTGTATGGCCACTAATTAGTGCCCATCCAGAAATAGGTCTAATTAAGAATCTTTGCCTTCGGCCGGTTCGGCGTCTGACGTTAGCTGAAAGGTACTGTCCATTTCGTCCCCACTGAAAAGATCTTTGCCTGATCCTAAAATCACTCCGATCCAACGGGTATCATCAAAACTCTCTGTTGCAATTTTAACCGTCATCGTCAACGGGATAGACAGTAACATTCCTATTGGCCCAAGCACCCACCCCCAAAAGACCAAAGACAGAAAAACCACCAATGTCGAGAGGTTCAACCCCTTTCCCATTATGCGAGGCTCAAGAATATTACCAACAACAAAGTTAACCACTAGAAACCCGGCTCCAGCCAAGGCGGCATCTCCCACCCCCAGCTGAACCACAGCTAAAAGCACAGCAGGCACTGCTGCGATGATGGAACCGAGAGTCGGCACAAAATTAAGTAAAAAAGCTAATAACCCCCACAATACAAAATAATCTACACCCAGTATCCACAACCAAATAAGAATAAGAACTCCAGTAAGTAAACTCATCACCGTTTTGATAGCGACGTATTGATTTACACCGCTGGTAAAACTATCGATAGCGTTAAGCGTTTTTTTTGAATTCCCCAACACTTTTAATTTTTCGGTAAAACCAACTTCTTCCGCCAGGATAAATATAACGGTAATCAGAATAAGAAAAGCGTTGGTCATCATATTGCCGAGTTGAGCCAGAGTATTCCCCGCCAGAGACAACGCAGCAGATGGATTGAAGCTCTCTCGCAACTGGGCAATATCGATGGACAAACCCAAGGTACCAAGCCAAACAAATAACTGCTCAGTTAAGAGTGTTAAGCGAGCTTGGTATTCTGGCAAGTCTTCTCGAAAAGCACTAATAGACGCACCAACAACCGCCCCGATCAATACGCCACACACCACCACTCCAGAGATCACCAACAACATGGACAAACTATTTGGCAATCCCTTCTTTTTCAGAAAAACTAAAGGAGGCGTACAAATAACGGCGATAAATAATGACAATAAAAACGGGACTATCAGAGATTCCGCGGACCGCATTCCTGCGACGACAACGATAAAGCAGGCCATGACAAATAGAAAACGGGCAATGGGCGAAGTAAGTTGCATAATTAATCCCTAGATATAGCGTTATTGTTTTGTTGGCCGTGTATTTTGAAGCTGCCATTTAACCAAAATAAGGTTTTATTCTTACTTTAAAAAATAGCCATTTTGAATAGGGGCATTACTGATTATCTGGGTTGGCGCCCACAAAGCGAGACCCCATATATTTCCGAATTTCTTCAGCGTCTTGAGCATGATTACCTGTGGTATGCCACACTTTATCTAAATATAAAGACTTCTCGGGGTAATGCCAAGCAACTAACAGAACCGGCACCTTCGCCATGTGCGCAATGCGAAGAAACCCTGTTTTCCATTTCCGTACTTTTGACCGAGTCCCTTCTGGGGTGATCGCCAACCATACTTGATCATGACTTCGATACCACTCAGAGATTTGCCTGACGGTTTCGTCACTTGAACCACGGTCTAAGGGGACTCCGCCCAAGGCCATAAACATATTTTTAAACGGCCAAATAAACGCTTCTCGCTTCATCAAATAGGAGAACTTCACCCCTAAAGCCAACGATACAAGCATCGCTAGAATAAAATCCCAGTTTGAGGTATGCGGCGCCGCACACACAACCAATTGAGGATGATTTGGCAACTCGCCTTTGATTTTCCAGCCCATCACACGCAAAACTAATATTGCCAACCAACAAGTAATACGATTATTTGTGGCCGGTACATTATCGGGTCGTTCGGGTATAAAATATGCCATATGTCCAAACAATTTAATAAGTTCGTTAAAAGTAATCGAGAAAATTTTATAAACGTTAGTGCTCTCGCGTCGCCAAAAACTCGACATCGGGATAGCGCTCTTGAGACAACGATAGATTCACACGCGTAGGCGCCAAATAGGTTAAATGCCCACCCCCATCTACAGCGATATTATCGGAGCATTTGCGCTTAAACTCAGAAAGTTTCTTTTCATCCTCGCACGCCACCCAACGAGCTGTCGCCACGCTGACAGGCTCATAAATCGCATCAACCTTGTATTCATCTTTTAAACGATAAACAACCACTTCAAATTGCAGCACTCCCACGGCACCCACGACGATATCGTTGTTATTGACAGGGAAAAAAACTTGTGTGGACCCCTCCTCTGATAATTGCTGTAAACCTTTCTGTAACTGTTTCATTTTCAAGGGGTCAGCCAAGCGAATACGGCGAAATAATTCAGGGGCAAAGTGGGGTATGCCCGTATATTTAAGCTTTTCACCTTCACTGAAGGTATCTCCGATCTGGATAGAACCGTGATTGTGCAACCCAATAATATCACCAGAAATGGCTTCTTCTACCTGACTACGGTCGCCTGCAAGAAAGGTTACAGCATCGGCAATCTTTACATCTTTATTAATGCGCACATGGCGCATTTTCATGCCTCGGGTATATTTTCCGGAGCACACACGCATAAACGCTATTCGATCACGATGCTTCGGGTCCATATTGGCTTGTATTTTAAAAATAAAACCACTGAATTTCTCTTCTTCCGCTGCAACTTCTCGAATATTCGTTTCACGCCCTAGAGGTGCTGGTGCCCATTCAACAAAACCATCGAGCATTTCACGCACGCCAAAATTCCCCAGGGCAGTACCAAAAAAGACCGGCGTAAGTTTGCCCGCTCGGTAATCTTCTAGGTTAAATTCGTGGGTTGCACCTCTGACCAATTCAATTTCTTCCCGAACATCATCCGCATACGCCCCCATAAGCTCAGTGAATTCTGGACTATCAAGGCCTTTTATTTGCCTATCTTCAGCAATCGTATGCCCCATACCTTGCTCATAAAGATGCACTGTATCGGTATAAAGGTTGTACACGCCTTTGAATTCTTTGCCCATGCCTAAGGGCCAATTAATCGGTGCCGCTGCAATTTTTAAAACTTCTTCAATTTCATCCATCACTTCAATTGGATCGCGCATATCACGATCCATTTTATTAATAAAAGATAAAATTGGCGTGTCTCTCAAACGACACACTTCCATCAATTTAATCGTGCGCTTTTCCACACCTTTCGCGCCGTCAATCACCATCAACACGGAGTCCACGGCAGTAAGCGTTCTATAGGTATCTTCTGAGAAGTCTTCGTGGCCCGGAGTATCCAATAAGTTGACCACACGATCTTTATAGGGAAACTGCATCACTGAGGATGTTACGGAGATACCACGTTCCTTCTCCATATTCATCCAGTCGGATTTTGCATGAGGGCCTTTCTTCCCCTTCACTGATCCGGCTAATTGAATGGCGTTACCGAACAATAGGAGCTTTTCCGTAATCGTAGTTTTCCCGGCGTCAGGATGCGAAATGATAGCAAATGTCCTTCGCTTGTTAATTTCGTTGATAAAATTGCTATCAGCCATACCGATTAAACCTTTATTTACACCTAAATTTACACACAATTAGTACAACCACCTTCAAACTATAATAAAAGTGCTTCTTAGTGTCTGGAGATCAGATACTTAATTTATCAAGCTCCGACAAGATTCAGCAACGAGCTAAAATTATGCCTGCCTACTGAAAATCATGCCTACCTACTGTAGGAAGCGCCGCGATGTATTCATTACGGCGATTGTTCATGCCTTCCAAACTATAACCTCCAGCCGATAGTCGTTTCATCGAGCTAATTGCCCAATACGCCATCGTCCAGAATTCGACCATATTAGCCATTATCATCAGGAAACGGATGTATATAAACAAGCCCAAGACAACAGTCAACATATATGTTTACCCGAAAGGATTTCTGATCAACAGATATATTGACTTACTGGCCTGCAAAATCGTTAGGCTATGCTCTCGTGATATCCGTTATGGCTTTCGTCTATGGGGTTTCATTATGGGTTTTCGCTTCCTCAATTAACCTCTCTCGACATAAAAATCGTACGATACACCCAAATATACGCAATCAGCCCCGTTATCACATTGGATAACGCTATCGCCGCAAAAATTCCTACAAGCCCCAAGAGAGCATTTCCAATCCAGGCCAGAGGAAGCAAGATCACGATTACCCGAGCGCTAGAAATAACCACCCCCGGCAGCGGTTTCCCCAAACCATTAAACGAGGCATTCACAACCATCACCACCCCATAAGCACAATAACTCACCGGCACGACTAACAAATACCAAAAGGTGGCTTCAATCACTCCCGCCTCATCACTAAAGAGGGCCGCAATTTCTTTTCCGACTAAGGCCAGCAGTACAGATATAGCCAGCCCAGCAAAGATGCAAAAAATTGCGGTGATTTTTTGGGCCTCAAATAGACGCGTGTATTTCTTAGCTCCTAAGTTCTGCCCACAAAAAGGGCCTATAACCGCTGACAGTGCGTAGAACAGAATCAAAGACATAGACTCAACCCTTGTTGCAACACCGAATCCCGCAACGGCCTCGGAGCCGTGAGAGGCCACCAGAGCAATTACCACAGAGCCAGAAAGAGGAATAATCATATTCGTTGCCATTGCAGGAACACCCACATGCAATACTTTCCTCCACGAAGATATCGCCCGGTTTAAATTGAACGGGTTTACAAACAATTTCATGCGGCAATGCATGAAATAAATTGTCACGATAAACGATACGACTCGGACAATTAATGAAGCAATAGAGGCGCCCTCGATCTCTAACCGAGGGAAAATCCACCAACCGTAGATGAGAATGGGGTCCAAGATAAAGTTCGCCAACGCCATCAACAGCATTAACTTTCCCTGCATCTTAGTATTGCCCAAGGCTCGAATTGAAGACATACCGACCATCGGCGCCATCAAAAAAACTGCACTGAGATACCATGGCACCATGTAGTCACGAACCAGCAACAAAACATCGTCAGTCGCGCCAATGGCTCGAAAAAACGGGTCAATCGTGAAGTAACCCAAAACACTGAAACCGACCGCCAACAATACCGTCAGACTCATACTGTCCGTGGTCAATTCCTTGACAGCCTGCTCATCGCCTTTCCCCGCGGCGATCGCAACCACAGAGGACGCACCAGCTCCCAAACCAATTGAAAGGGAAATCGCCAACATCACAACTGGGAAGGTAAAACTAAGTGCGGCCAGAGCATTTTCGCCTAAACCGGCGACAAAGAAGGTATCGACAATATTAAATGACATGGTGGCGAGCAGGCCCGCAGCCATAGGAACAGCCATGCTATAGAGGGTTTTACTAATGGAGCCTTCAGTTAAACTCCTACCGATCATTACTGGCTTTACGCCATCATCGGCACGCTGACTATCCTGGTCTGTCACTTATGTTTTCACCATTGAATTACTGTTATTGCGTTACTAGGTTTCTATTGCCGACTCACTATGACGGCGAGCCAAATTAAAAGCCAAAGTTTGCAGCTCAACTTTGCAACCCCTCCGCCTTCAACGCTATTGAGTGGAGAAAAAACCCACATCATCAATATGCTTGGCATATATTAGGGCGCTTTCCCGGCCTTTAGCTGCAGGGTAATAATTCATCCGCTCTCCAACCTGATTGAAACCTAATGACTCGTATAAACCTATTGCACCATGATTGGATATTCGCACTTCTAAAAAAATCGATGAAACTCGCGATTTGAACTGAGACTCCACATGGAGCAATAAATTCTTGGCAATTTTTTGCCCCTGAAACTTCGGCTCTACCGCCAGTATCAGCAATTCAGCCTCGCCTGCCGCAATAGAAAATACAGCGTGAGCACACCACTGCTCATGAAGTTTTACGCCGACGCAAATATGAGAGTTTTCTAAGGAATCACAAAAGTTTCTTTCTGACCAGGGGTGAGCTGAGGCGTTTTTTTCTATTTCAAGAATTTTGGGGAGATCTAGAGAAGTAAATTCAACGATGCTGAATTCATCCCCGTCTCGCCCGGTAAATTTTAGATTGTGAAGATGAAACAATTTATTTTCGACTTAGGATGATCAACGAATGCCACACATCTAGCTTGGATGATGGCTGCCTTAAAATATCAGCAAGACTTGGCAGAATTATCGCAGTCGCATCAAAGGCTTCTACGTGAACGGCCGTATACTGGGCCTTTAAAAATGAGGTGTCATCAGCCTCAACGCCAGAGGCCTCACCCAATACCGACTGGTAAGCATCTTGACCAAACAATAAAATATGCGAAACGGGTTTAGCCATAAGGCGACCATCTAAAAATCCATGAACCATTTCTTTGGCCGCACCCCAACCATTCTCTTGCGCGGTCTCGACCATTGGCCAATGCAATATTTCAACTTTAGGTAAATGCGACTCCAGACAGTCAAACGATCTTAATATATTTGTAAGTAAAGCGTCCGTGGGTAAAGCATCACCCTGCTTTCGAGAGTCAATAGCTTGTAAGTTGCCCACATGCCATAGAGCAAGAGAGAATCGAACCTGCTCTTTAGGAACCTGCACTGAGATCAACGATTTTAGATCTAGCGCCGGCTTGTCAGTTTTATTGTTATCCGCTTTACTCTGACCTTCTTCGCGCTTTTCTTGGACCTGCTCAGCCTTGGAAGAAATGATGCCCGCTATAGATACACGCTCTAAGCCAGACGATTCAGAACGAGCGCCCGCGTTTCCGGTCTCTATAGCAGGCTGAAGAGACGCGTCCACATTGGAAACTACACCCTTGGTAAAACCAAGAGAGGCTAAGGCTTTATTAGGCTCAGGTGTAATAGATTCAGTAATAACAGGAAGCTCACAAACACCCGATACTTTAGCGCCGGACAACAGAAAGCGAGGGACAAAGGTATCGATACCCATCACTTCTAAGTACTGCATTCTTTGGCGTTCGTTCATTCGGTTTTTTAGACTGCCTGCGACTGAATTAGCGGCTCACAGTATGCGCGACTTAACAGAAGCGCATACTCGATTTGCCAGCATAATAACATGCTAAAGGCTGTAAAGAGGGCTGATCACACACCATCTCGTTGTGGGTGAACTCCAGCAGCTGGAGCATCTAAAAGGTTTAGCGCGTTAAGGTAAGCCTTTACGGACGATGTCACAATATCAGTATCTGAACCAATGCCGTTCACTATATGCCCGCCGCGCTCCAACCTTACAGTAACCTCACCTTGAGAGTCGGTGCCTTGGGTGATCGCATTTACCGAATATAGCTGAAGATCTGTATCGCTGCTTACCACCTTTTCGATGGCTTTGTAGGCTGCGTCAACGGGCCCACTCCCTTCCGCCTCAGTCACAACATCTTCACCACGCACCTGTAGTGTTAATTTTGCGTGGGGTTTCTGACCGGTCTTACACGACACGTCCATATCGACAAGCAGATAGATTTCTTGCCCTGGGCCACCCGAAGATGAAGAGACAATGGAATGTAGATCCTCATCGAAAATTTCGTGTTTTTTGTCGGCCAGCTCTTTGAAGCGCGAAAAGGCGATATTGAGCGCATCTTGAGACTCAAAGGTAACCCCTAAAGCTTCAAAGCGCGCCTTTACAGCCGCTCGACCAGAGTGCTTACCAAGGACAATTTTGTTGGTATTCCATCCCACATCTTCCGCACGCATGATTTCATAAGTCTCTCGATGTTTGAGCACACCATCTTGATGGATGCCCGACTCATGTGCGAAAGCGTTCGCTCCAACAATGGCTTTATTCGGCTGAACGGGGAACCCTGTAACCGACGAAACTAAGCGAGATGTCGGAACAATATGCTCAGCAATAATCCCAACTTCAACGGGAAAGATGTCGCTCCGGGTGCGAACAGCCATCACAACCTCTTCTAAAGAGGCATTACCCGCGCGTTCACCAAGCCCATTAATAGTACATTCAATTTGACGCACGCCATTCATAACTGACGATAGCGAGTTCGCTACGGCAAGACCGAGATCGTTGTGACAGTGAGTGGAAAATATGGCTTTATCTGAGCTCGGGACGGCCTCAATGAGCCGCTTAAACATCGCACCATATTCACCCGGCTCACCGTAACCAACCGTGTCCGGTACGTTAATGGTGCCTGCACCTGCTGCGATCGCAGCCTCGGTAATGCGACACATAAAATCAAACTCCGAACGACTACCATCCTCTAAAGAAAACTCGACGTTATCGGTATAATTACGCGCACGCTTCACAGAATGAACAGCTTGAGCAAGAACCTGCTCGGGTGTCATTTTCAGTTTGTACTGCATATGAATTGGGGACGTAGCAATAAACGTATGAATACGCGGTTGCTCAGCCCCCTTAAGGGCTTCTGCCGCCCGATCAATATCACCATCAACTGCGCGCGCAAGACTACACACAACTGAGTCTTTAACCGTATTAGCAACGGCTCTAACCGACTCAAAATCGCCCTGGCTTGCGATTGCAAAACCGGCCTCGATCACGTCCACTTTCATTTTTTCTAGCATTTTAGCAATGCGGACTTTTTCTTCCTGGGTCATCGATGCGCCAGGGCTTTGCTCGCCGTCTCGTAGTGTCGTATCAAAGATGATTAGTTTATCTTTGCTCATTTTTCTTCTCCAAATAGGGAATACAAACAGCGTACATGCTGTAAGGGTAGCTTGTTTAAAATAGGTAAGGATCGAGAGAAAATCAGCCGAAGCTTGGCAACAAAAAGCCTGCTCGTAGCGTTAAGAGACGCGGAACATTTGGTGAATCGTGATGAAAGCGTGTGCGGTACATGACGTTTGCTCGTGTAGTGTTGTATAGAAGTCTATCAGCAAAACAGCAACAATCAACACTCATCCTAATATTTTCGGCTTGCTAGGATGACATAACAATAAAGATTCAAAAATCGGGTAACCGGAAAGATATTCATCCTAACGTAGAGCTGTGCAAGGGAATTATTTTTCTTGTGAACGACGCGCGACCAGAAAAGCTACTTCGCTTTAAAGTCCAACATTCTCTGAAGGGGGATCATCGCCTGGCGAGAAAGCTCTGCATCAACGAAAATTTCATTATCGGACTGACGAAATACCTGTTCAAGGTTTTGTAATTCGTTCATACCCATCCAAGGGCAGTTCGCACAACTCCGACAGTTAGCGCCGCTACCAGCCGTAGGCGCAACTAAAAGCGCTTTACCCGGACAAGCTTGCTGCATCTTGTAAAAGATACCTTGGTCAGTTGCCACGATAAACGCAGAGTTACTCATTGTGCGAGTAGCGTTAATCAACTGAGATGTCGAGCCAACAACATCTGCCAGCTCAACAACCGGTGCGGGAGACTCTGGGTGCACCAATACGGCAGCCTCAGGGTACTGCGCTTTCAAATCCAGAATACCGCGCGCCTTAAATTCTTCATGGACAATACAGGCTCCATCCCAGAACAAAACGTCAGCTCCCGTTTTCTTTTGAACATAATGGCCCAGGTGCTTATCCGGAGCCCAAATTATTTTTTCGCCGCGACGATCAAGATAATCAACAACGTCCAACGCAATACTCGATGTAACCACCCAATCAGCGCGAGCTTTCACGGCTGCAGAAGTATTGGCATACACCACAACGGTTCTGTCAGGGTGCTGATCACAAAAAGCCGAGAACTCATCTATTGGGCACCCGATATCCAAAGAGCATGTCGCCTCTAAAGTCGGCATAACTATGCGTTTTTCTGGAGATAAAATTTTGGATGTTTCACCCATAAACTTTACGCCAGCAACCACGAGCGTTTTTGCAGAATGATCTTTTCCGAAGCGCGCCATTTCAAGCGAATCCGATACACAACCACCGGTTTCTTCCGCTAAAGCCTGAATATCTGGAGAAGTGTAATAATGCGCAACCAACGTCGCATCGTTATCAATTAATTGCTGTGCAATGGAGGCTTTGAGCTCATCAGAATTTGAGGGGGCAACATGAGAAAGGGAAAGCGCTTGATCAAGGTAATTGGCAACCAATTCCCGAGGGGAGTCGAGCACACCCTGCTCAGCATCACTAACGTCACTCATAAATACCTTCCTACTCACAAGATTCACTCTTTTATAGCCTCAGCATAGAAATTCAGACTATAAAAAAAGGGGACTGACGTCCCCTTTTGTGCACTTGAATATGGTGGGTCGTACTGGATTCGAACCAGTGACCAATTGGTTAAAAGCCAACTGCTCTACCAGCTGAGCTAACGACCCATAAACTTTGATTACATAAGCATACTAAATATGCTTTTTCCTTTTGTTTGAGCAAAAACAAAATCTGTTTTTGCCTTACCGTTAATGCGAACGGTAGCCAACTTCCTGTTAATTAACCGGTATAATTTTTACTGCTCTAATGATGATGCACCCTAAATAAATAGAATCAAATATCACTAGCACGATTTGCACTTTGCTCAAGAGTACAAAATAAATATGGTGGGTCGTACTGGATTCGAACCAGTGACCAATTGGTTAAAAGCCAACTGCTCTACCAGCTGAGCTAACGACCCATATCTTTGGTCAGGACCAAAGAGGCGCATATAGTAATGATTTAGGAATAAAACTCAAGGAATATTTTGACCAATTGCATAACGCGTAGGATCAGACACCCCTGCATCTTCAAACCCTTTCGCTCTCAAGAAACAACTATCGCAGGCACCACAGGCTTCTCCGCGCTCATTTGCTTGATAACATGAAACCGTCAAGCTGTAGTCAACACCTAACTCCAGACCATGCTCAATAATCTCCGCCTTGCTCAATTCCAGCAGGGGGGACAAGATTTCTATGGGGTTACCTTCAACACCAGCCTTTGTCGCCAACGCTGCCATACTTTGAAATGCAGCCAAATATTCTGGCCGACAATCAGGGTAGCCCGAATAATCGACCGCATTTACCCCAATAAAAATTGACCCCGCATCCAAGACTTCGGCCCAACCAAGTGCTATCGACAAAAATACTGTATTTCTCGCCGGTACATACGTAACGGGAATACCCCCATCACTGGAAGCCTCAGGTACGGCTATTTTATCGTCGGTCAGTGCTGAACCGCCTATCGTTCTCAGGTCCAAATTTACGACCTTATGCTCAACTACATTTAGAGTGCTGGCAACCTGAGCCGCCGCCTCTAACTCCACCCGATGCCGCTGTTGATAATCAAAGCTTAAGGAATACACCTCAAAGCCCTTCGACTGGGCAATTGCAATCACAGTTGTTGAATCTAGGCCGCCTGAAGAGAGCACAACGGCGCGTTTTTTTGTTTTTTGTGTATTCATATAGATTCCTGTCTAATCGAGTTTAAACAGCGTTATACACCAGGCTTATCGCCCCATAACTGCTTGTGAAGCTGCACTTGAAAGCGAACCCTAAGTCGATCTTCTAATATCCAGGATGCAAGCTCTGAGGGCTCTACCTGATCGTGACTCGGCGACAACAGAACATCCCCCACCTTCTCGGGCAGACGATATTCATCAAGCTTGAATCGAGCCCATTCGTAGTCCTGCCTATCACAGATTACAAATTTGAGCTGGTCAGCAGGTTTAAGCTTGTCGATATTGTCATATAGATTTCGCTCCTGCTCCCCTGAAGCTGGCGTTTTAAGATCCATTACGACACAGACCCGAGAATCAACACTTCCAATATCCAAAGCTCCGCTGGTTTCTAGCGACACCTCGTACCCCTGGTCGGCCAATAGCGTTAGTAATTCATGACACTTGGGTTGCGCCAAAGGCTCTCCCCCAGTTACACAGACCATATTGCAGTTGTACGATTTAATTTGTTCAATGATTTTATTAATTTCAATACGCTCTCCACCGTGAAACGCGTACTCTGAATCGCAATAACCACAGCGCAGCGGGCAACCTGTCAGGCGCACGAATACCGTAGGCAAACCCACAGATCTGGCCTCACCTTGGAGCGAATAAAAAATTTCGGTAATACGCAAACTGACATCAGACATAAAACAATGGTGCTCGGAGTGAAAAGCGAGCAATTTTACATAATTCAGGAAGAATGAGCGAGCACGCTGTTAAGACAACCTCCGTATCATGACCTATAGCCGCCCTGAAGCCTTCTAACGAAGATCACAGAGCAGAATCACAGCTGTAGGCCAAGTCTAGAAATTATCTTTAAGATAACTGTCAGCTAGACGAGACGCGTTAGAATTAGATTTAGACACTTTTTCAAGCAGGTTTTTAGCCGTCGCCAAGTCTCCAAGCAAGTGATACACGACACCTAGCTTATACTGACTATCTGGCACTTTATTGTGTTCAGGGTGTTCGCCGAGCACACTAGAGAACCACTGACGAGCCTTTGCCAGCTCTTTCTTTTCTAAATACACTTCCCCCAGCCAATATTTAGCATTTACGGTAAAACGTCCGGCGGGAAAATCTTCTAGGTGCTTTTTCAACGCAACAATGGCGTCATCGTAACGCTGCTCTTTCAAGACCAGATTGATAGCCGAGCGATAACGCTTCATCTCGTTTGGTGCAGCACTAGATGGATTTTTCGAGGTTACAACAGAAGAACGAAGTCCAGGCTGCGCTGCATTCGAAACTGCGCCCCCTTGACCTAGCAAGCTAATGCGACGATCAAGATCCAAATAATCATCTAGACGCTGCTGCTTAAGCTTTTTAATTTCAAAGCCCTGCCTCTCAAGCATCCCCCTTAACGAAAGCACCTCTTGCTGAAGCACTTGCACCTGATAATACAGCTCGGCGGTATTGTTCAATGGAGCTGGAATCACCCCGCCAGAAGCAGTGGTGTTTTCTGCGGGTATTTTATGATCGACAACTTCGACCTGCGCTGAAACGAAAGAAGCCGCTATTACAAAAATAGCGGCTACTAAAATGCGAACCATCATTAGCTTAAATCAGGCTTATTTAAGTTCTACGCGACGATTTTTCGACCACGCTGACTCATAACTACCAACTTCAGCAGATTGCTCTTCACCATAACTAACCGTCTCAATTACGCTGCTATCAACGCCCTGAAGAACAAGATAATCACGAACAGCATTCGCACGACGCTCGCCCAATGCCATATTGTATTCACGGCTACCGCGCTCATCGCCATGACCTTCTAATCGAACAGAGCTAGGCTCGTCACGAAGTACTTCAGCGTGAACCATTAATGCAGAACGCGCTTCTGAAGATAATATGGACTGATCAAATTCAAAGAAGAAAACGGTATCAATTCCATCAAGAGGACTTGATTCCATACCGTCGTCATCGGTCACCACTTGATTATCAGTAGTATCAGCATTATCCGTTGACGCACTGTCATCAGTTGTAGTGTTTGATGAACAAGCCGACAAAAAGCCAGCCAGTGCAAATACGGTCAAAAATAATTTAATTGTTTTAGTCATTGTTTACTCCCAAGTTTTTAAATAAAGCTAAGTGCTCACTCACTTTCACCAAACGGAGACCAAGCTGGCTCACGTACATCGCCCTGCTTTGACGGCAGGCGGAACTTTACACCTGCGTCCATCGATACCGCGGCCAAGACTCCTTTATTATTATGCTGTGTTGCATACATTAGCATCGCGCCATTAGGCGCTATGCTAGGAGATTCGTCAAGCCAGGTCTCTGTCAAAATACGCAAATCCCCCGAGGCAATATCTTGCCAGGCGATATGATATACCCCCTTTTCCCGGTGCACCATCACTAAACTTTTACCATCCGGTGCAACTCTTGGACGTGCGTTGTAATCGCCGTCGAAGGTTAAGCGTTCTACTCGTCCGTTGGCAAGCCCTACTTGGTAAATTTGAGGGCTTCCGCCACGATTAGAAGTAAAAATAATACTCTTTCCATCGGCGCTCCAATTGGGCTCGGTATCGATTGCAAAGTGACGCGTCACCCGTGTGAATTTACGCGTCAAAAGATCAAGCGTATAGATTTCGGGATTGCCGTCTTTGGATAAAACCAACGCCATTTTTTTACCGTCTGGAGACCAGCTAGGCGCACCGTTTAAACCCTTGAAGTTCGTAAGCTGTTCACGTTTATTTGTTACAAGATTGTGACTAAATATCGCAGGCCGAGAAGTCTCAAACGAAACATACGCCACCTCTCTTAGGTTGGGCGCCCAAGTGGGTGACATAAGCGGCTCGTCTGATCTAAATAGCACTCTCGGGCGAGCGCCGTCTGCATCAGCTTTAACCATACGGTATCGTTTGGGGCCAGAACGAAGATCCTCTACATATAATATTTTGGTCGAAAATGCACCTCGAATACCGGTAATCTCTTGGTAGACTTTGTCACTCACCGCATGGGCAATATCTCTCAAGGAAGACAAGTTTCCAGAAGTCGTTTTACGAAATACACGCCGCTGGCTGATCACATCAAATAGGTCATAACTCAGCACATAGCCATCAACACTTTTTTGAACATCTCCAATTAAAATATAACTTGCGCCCAAAATACGCCAATCTCTGAAATAGATATCCTGCTCCTTAGAGGGGAGAGATAGCATGTCGGCACGGGGAATGGGTCGAAACAAACCGCTGCGCTGTAAGTCTGCGGCGACTATCTTCGACAGTTCACTACTCGCAGCATCACCACCGAAGGGTACAACAGCAATGGGAGTCGGGTCATTAACCCCCTGCGTTATTTCAATCGTCAGTTCGGCCCAAAGCGGCGCGGAAAAGCTAATCAGAAATGAGAATAATATTACGTAAAATTTCACAATCGTAGGTCCTGCGGGTCAAAGAGAAAATTAAATTTGCGATAAAAGCGTTCGAACACTTCGGGAGACATCTCCTTCACTTCTGGAAAGATCTCTACTTTTTTTACTGCCTGTATCGCAGCACGATCAAAAGCTGAATTGCCACTGCCATCAATAACGTTAACACTTACTATTCTACCTGTAGGCACCAGCTGAATAGCTAATGTACAGCGCATGCCCGTTCTCGCGGATGGAGGACGACTCCAATTGTTTTCAACGCGCTGACGAAACTTGGAGGTAAATGATTGAGCCTCAGTCGCATACTCTTCTTCAAGTAGCAAGCCTTCTTCTACCGCGAGCGCATTCTCAAACTCTTGCTGTAGACGTTGCTCTCGCTCTAACTGCTGGCGCTGCTCTTCCTTTTTGCGCTTGGCCTCATCGTCCTTCTTTTTTTTTGCTACGGCTTTTTTAGTCGCTGCATCTTTTTTCTTTTTGGCTACAGCTCGGCGTTTTTTTTCAGCGTCTCGCTTTAAACGTTCTTGAACTTTACGTTTTGCCGTTAAATCAATCTTTCTCGGCTTTTTCTTGGCCGATGCTTTTTTCTTAGCTTTACTCTCGAGCTGTACAAGTGTCGCCTTGATATAGCTTGGAGATACTACGCGCTTAGGCGGAGGTTGCCCCTCCCAGCCAACAAATAACACGCCGAAGACAACCGCATGCAGGATAAGAGTTACGATTGCAGGAATGATAGTACTGATAGTGAGGCCCATGATCCGCATTAACTTGGAGGATCTGTAACCAGGCCAACGCTCGGCGCACCCGCTTTTTGTAAAACAGTCATTACACCCACTATGGTGCCATACTCCACCTTAGCGTCACCCCACACGAGGATGGGAGTAGCCGGTTTTTGCCTCAGTACTTTGGACACCGTTTCCGCTATATTTTTTAGTGACTGAGCGTCTTCTTGGTCCTTTCCTAGGTTTATGTAGTAGCTGCCATCCTTCTTTACTGAAACGATCAACGGCTCTTCATCCTTTTTGTCCATAGGGGCAGAAGGTGCTTGAGGCAGATCAACCTTAACTCCTTGCACTAAGAGGGGAGCGGTGATCATAAAAATAACCAACAGGACAAGCATTACGTCGATATAGGGAACGACGTTAATCTCCGCCATTTGTTTACGTTTTTTACTCATAATTATTTTGCGTGAACTTGCCGATGCAGGATGGATGAGAATTCTTCAGCGAAAGTTTCATAGCTATTGGTTAACGTTTCAGAGCGGGCTGAAAACCGGTTGTAAGCCAATACAGCAGGGATCGCAGCAAAAAGTCCCATCGCAGTAGCCACCAGCGCTTCAGAAATACCCGGAGCAACGGAAGCCAACGTCGCTTGGGTTTGATTGGCCAACCCTCGGAAAGAATTCATAATCCCCCAAACCGTTCCAAATAAGCCTATATAGGGGCTAACAGAAGCCACGCTCGCCAAAAAAGGCAAATTGGCTTCTAGCTTTTCTTCCTCGCGCGAAGAGGCAACTCGCATTGCTCTTTGCGTTCCTTCCATAATCGCGTCGGCCTCGGCTCCACTTTGCTGACGCAAGCGAGAAAACTCTTTAAAGCCAGACCTAAAAATATTCTCAACTCCTTGAATACCAGTTTTATTTGCAGGGGTGTTGCCTTGACGATACAGCTGGGTCAGATCAATACCCGACCAAAATGTTTTTTCAAACTCCCGAAATGCTGAATATGCCGCGCTTTGATAGAGCGCCTTTTGAACGATCATATACCAGGATATGATAGACGCCATCATTAAAATACCCATCACCATCTGCACGAGAAGGCTAGCGTTTGATATGAGATGAAGTATCGACAAGGGTTCTTGATTCATGAATCGGGTCCTGTTTTACCTTTATAATTCAAAACTCGGGCTAATTAAGGATGCAGAGAAAGCTCTGACCAAGCTTCTACCCCTCCAACCTTTCTGCCCACCTATTAACCATTCACGCCATTTGTTAACGTTGCGACGCTGCCAGCCTTAGTTTAATAATTTTGTGATTCGCGGTGGAAAAGCACAAGGTCTCAGAGTTTCTTTATCAACACAAGCCACTTTGATCTGACCCTCTGCCAAGCAATTCGTGCCGCATATAACACGCTGTTCGAAGACTAAATACGAACGGGCATATTTAATGATTTTTGCAGTGACGACTAATTCGTCATCAAGCTTCGCAGATTTCTTGTAATCTACATTAACCGAAGCCACGACCATTAGCATGCCTTCTTCCATTATTGCTGGCTTATTGAAACCTTTTTCTCGTAGAAGCTCTGTTCGAGCACGCTCCATAAACTTTAAATAATTTACGTAATATACGATACCACCCGCATCAGTATCTTCGATGTACACTCGCATTTCGAAAGAAAACTCGTCTTGAATAGCTGCAGACATAATAATTAAAGAGCCTCGTTCGCTTTAGGGTCAGCCCCATTCAGATCGAGGGACGCTTTACCCGCAGCATCCAAGCCGATAGTAGAATTATGATTCACCGAATCAGGAGGAATAAGACCGAAATGCTGATAAGCATGCTGTGTAGCCATTCGTCCGCGGGGAGTTCTTATAATAAAACCCTGCTGGATAAGGAATGGCTCCAAGACATCTTCAATTGTATCGCGCTCCTCACTAATGGCTGCGGCTAAATTATCAACCCCTACAGGCCCACCAGAAAACTTTTCGATAATAGTTAATAGAAGACGTCGATCCATGTGATCAAAACCGTGGTGATCGACATTCAACATATTGAGGGCTGCATCTGCTACCTCCCCCGTCACTTCACCATCGGCTTTTACTTCTGCATAATCTCTTACCCTGCGCAATAAGCGATTAGCAATACGGGGTGTACCACGGGCTCTCTTGGCCACCTCGATTGCCCCTAAATGATCAATAGGGATACCCATTAAGTTCGCTGAACGAGTAACAATGGTGGTCAAATCTGCGACATTATAAAACTCTAAACGCTGGACAATTCCAAAACGATCTCGAAGAGGAGATGTTAGCAAGCCCGCGCGCGTTGTTGCGCCAACCAGGGTAAAAGGAGGCAAGTCCAATTTAATTGATCGTGCAGCCGGACCTTCACCAATCATTATATCAAGTTGGTAGTCCTCCATTGCGGGGTACAAAACCTCCTCTACTACAGCACTGAGTCGATGAATTTCATCAATAAACAGCACATCGCCAGCTTCCAAATTGGTCATGAGCGCAGCAATATCACCCGCTTTTTCCAGTACTGGCCCAGACGTTGTTTTTAGGTCAACGCCCATTTCAGCCGCTATAATATTGGCCAGTGTAGTTTTGCCTAAGCCGGGAGGCCCAAACACTAAGGTATGATCTAGCGCCTCTCCACGATTTTTTGCAGCGGCGATAAATATTTCCATTTGCTCCCGCACAACTGGCTGCCCAATATAATCCTGCATTTTTTTGGGACGCACAGCACGATCCTGCTGCTCTTCTTGGGTCTGAGCACTTGGCCCAATAATACGATCTTGCTCAATCATGGTTTTGTAATTCTAAAATTTCGAAAAGACTCTCAAATGCCCCTGCGGGTATTTATGTTTTCACAAGAAGCTTACCTTTAGCTGACCGAGAGTTCACTCCGTTTTGCTTCTTAAGTATGTAGTTGAGTTTTTAACTGCTTAGCACGACTTATCACCTTAATTACATAGGTCGACTGTTCGCTTCACCAGCACAGCCAATCAACTCTACGCCATAGCTAACCACCCAAAACTATGCCGGCAGCATGGAACGCAAAGCTAGGCGTATTAGCTCTTCACTACGCGCGACATCATCAGTCAGCACAGCCGAAACAGCTTTAGTCGCTTCAGCAGGCTTGTAGCCTAATGCAATGAGAGCGCTTTCAGCATCGGCAATCATAGCGTTGGGATATGCGGCCGTCGACTCCACTTTGATAATATCACCGCTAGCGCCAGTTTTCGAAAGCGACCAATCTTTTAGCTTGTCACGCATTTCGACAATCAAACGCTCGGCAGTTTTCTTACCTACACCTGGCACTTTAACCAACGCAGTTACATTACCATCCATGACACATCGCACAAAATCATCAGACTCCATAGACATAATTCCTACAGCCATTTTAGGGCCGACACCACTTACCTTGATCAGAAGTCGAAATAGCTCCCTGTCTCGAACATGAAAAAAGCCAAAAAGTTGCTGGGATGTTTCGCTCACTGAAAAATGGGTGTGCAGTACTACAGCTCCCCCAATTGCGGGAAGATGATAAAAAGTCGTCATCGGTGCACGCAACTCGTAACCGACACCTTGAATATCCACCAATAAATAGGGTGCTTGTTTTTCTATAACCGTGCCAGCCAGTCGACCAATCATACTCAATTATCCAAATTCACATTTATAGGGCGCCACATGAGTAGCATTTTTCTGCGCGGCAATTACGTGCTACTACCCTAGGGTTATATTACTCGTCCGCGGCGATAGCCTTTTGAGCCCGCCATACGAATCATATGCTGCTGGGTGTTTATATGGCATAACGCGACCGCCAACGCGTCGGCAGCGTCCTCTTGTGGGGATTGCCCTAACTTAAGCAAAGTCTTTACCATATGCTGGACTTGAAGCTTATCGGCTGCGCCGGTCCCAACAACCGACTGCTTTATCTTTCGAGCATCATACTCGGATACAGGCAAGTCGTGATTCACTGCCGCGACAATTGCAGCCCCACGCGCTTGGCCTAGCTTTAACGCAGAGGAAGCACTTTTAGACATGAAGACATTCTCTATCGCAAACTCCTGAGGCTGGTGCGCCTCGATAATTTCAGATACAGAATCAAAGATTACTTTAAGCCGTTCAGGCAGACTTAACACGCTCTGAATTTTAATTACACCGCTAGCAACATAAATGCTCCGACCAGATTCAACACTGACGAGGCCGTAGCCCGTTTTGCGTGACCCAGGGTCTATGCCTAAAATTATGGCCATCTATGGTTGTTTATCCAGCATTAAGTCAAAGAAAGGCTAGTTTTTCAGGGCCAGCTCCCGGAGTCAAGTAAATGCTAGAACTGTAAATTAGCCGGCTTGCGTTAAACTAGGTTTAACGACCGCTACGACTACCGACTCTATTCCTTGCCGACGCTCTACCATTTCTACAAACTGAGCAAGCTTTGCACTAATCGCTGTATTAAAAGCTTCGTAATAACGTACAAGCTCAAAAAATCGATCGGATACTAGTATTTCGTAGTCCTCTCCATTCAACTGATCCAAGTCCAGACGCCCCTCACGCAGTTCAGCCCCCTTCGGTACCAAGTTAACGGGCATACGGACTAACACTATTTCTAAATCCTCAACGACTTTAAGCATCATCCTCGTCAGTCGCGATATTGTTTTTTGGTGAAGATCATCTCCTGCCGTACGGCGAACAATCAGCTTCTCGAGGGTTGAACACTTTATTTTCGATTCACTTATTGCGTCCTGTAAACCACCGAGCCGTAGAAGTAGCTGAATTAGCTTCACGGCACTGGCATATGCTTTGCTCGTCTTCCCCATAGCAACTGCGGCTGCAACCCGAATGCCATAGGACTTACGATATAGTTCTTTTTTCCCTGAATATTTTTTTTCGAACTCCTTTTTATTGAATTTAAGCTCGTCAATTTCATCCGCACCTAGTCGATTTTTACTGCCGTCTTTTATTAGCCATTGTGCGTAATGCAGACGAGATTGTTGTCGGTCGTAGTCGTCTAGCAGTTCCATATAACGAGTAAGTTCCGGTAAGCTACGCCGAATACTTCCCACTAATTTATTTGAGAACGGAATAATTTTTTCACTGGGTAACGAAGAAAACTTATCGGCTAGAGGAAATTCCCAAGCAATATCTCGCCTATATAAGCCGCTTGTAAAACGTTTAAGCATTGCCTCTTCATCGGGAAGTGCGATGGACCCCCTGCAATCGAAATTGGTTTTGTCACTCTTTTTTAAATCACCCACAACGTCGTTAATTTCGTAAAACTTTGCTGACACAGCTACGCCAACGGCTTCTACGTCAACAAACAAACTAGCCAAGGTTCCGTCATCAGAAAATACTGACTCAATCGCAGCTTGCTTCATACGCCTTGTTCTTTTATTTGGAGCAGGCAAAAGATGCCAACTGTTATAGAGTTCCGAACGCTCCATTTCTATGAATTGACTAGATTGGACGGAGTTTTTTTTGTAGGCTCTACAGATGGCTTCCGCTATATTTTCTGGTGCCTCACTCCCTCTTAAAGTTTCCTCAATCGCTAATTGATAAGCCTGATCAATACGAACTAAATGCTTTAACAGTTGATCGAATGATTCACTGCCCATTATGTTCGCCTGAACTTGATCAGCATAATATGCTGACTCGCTAACCACCGACTCTGAGAGCCACTCAGTCCATTCGAGAAAAAATTGGAAGATCCGATTGGTAAGTCCCAAAACGATAAACCCCGGGACACAAATAAAACGAAACATGCCGACTTTTCCAGCAATAACTTCAAGCGCATCGTACCAGCCATCGTGATTATGGGTGATACGATACAGCCAACCTCTCAAATAACGTATTACGCTATAAGCACGCCTGACTTTAGTGAGTCTAAAATGTGAAAGTTCGTGCGCGAGTAGAGAGCAAAATTCTGCTTTTGATATTATAGGAATAAGTGGCAGGCCAATATTGAGAGTTAAACGCCCCCGGTAAAAATCTCGTAAGCTTTCAAAACCTACATCCACAACAACGTCGTTACTAATCACGACCCGCTCCAACCCTGCAACCTGAAAAGCAGCAGCGACTTTATTTGCGAATTCATAAATTGGCCCCTGCTCTTCCTTTGATAACTCTACCGAAACAGCAACGCTTTTGCTTCGAAAAAAGGGCCTCAACAAGCACAGCGATATCAACAAAAGAAGAACAAAAACTAATATATAAGCACAAATATAAAATGAATTAGCTGAATCGCCAAAGGAAGGAAGGAATTGAATTAGAGTAGATATTATATGGAAAATAATGACGGAGACTACTCCGGCATACAGCACCAGAGTCAACAATGATAGGCACGCAACAGCAACAAGCTTTGCAAAATAGGATTTGGGTGCAGAAGGGAACAATACGTTACCCATAAACGTATCGTCAAAGTCACTATTTTGTTCCTGCTGCTCTATCACCAGTAAAGCCCCAACTTTTGGTTTGTTTTAACTGAGATTAGCAAAGCCAAACCCTATTTTAGTTTCGGTAGATTCTACTCTATTACAATACCTAAGTTCCCCACTCTAGCATGATTACACAGTGCTAAAAGTGAAGTCAGTCGGTTAATGGCTGCCGACAGTCGATTTATAGTAGTACCGACCACTAAAGACATTGCACTGACGGTTGCTCACGAACAAAAGAATTTTCGATAAGCCCCCCCCTAAACAGCACGCGC
>JAWSUY010000092.1:0-1299 GCA_033852175.1 Agarilytica sp. | reverse complement strand
AATTTGATCACGGAATCAGGATGTTATCAACGAAGTCTGTTACTCGATACCCAGACAGGTCACAGGATAACATCCTTACAGATTGCCATTTCCTTGACTTTTCTGAAAACGGGTAAGTTGATTCTTCACCGAAATTTTGAAATTCAGCTCCAGATGCCTCCAATTCAATCCTTATCTCTTTCAGTTCTTCGTCTTCTTTATAGAACTCCCTATCCACGTAAATCAAGAAAAATGTCGCCGTATAGATGCACCCAACAAAAAACGATAAAACCACGGGAATGGTAATCAATTTCATATCTCAATCAAATTCCGATTTGTCAACAGGTGTATTTATTCCTGGAGCGCTTCGAGGAAGTTCAGTATATTCAAACCCAACAAGATCTAGCAATGAACGAGCAAAACTATTGCTATTATTTCCTAAACCGAAATGAACTCCGAATTTTGAATACGGAACTTTGTTGCTGTAAGAACTGAATGTATTATTGATTTTATCAAAAGCCTCAATTTCTGTCATATTACCGGGTAAAGTCAATTTTATTCCTACTGGATGCGGCTTGATATCATCATCTCTATCCATACCAGCGGCCAGCTTGTCGTCTTTATCAGGGCCAGCACCAAATGTAGTTCGCCCTGTTCCGCTTTGGTTGAACCTTGAGTCACTAGCGAAATCCTCTGGGTTATCAGGAACAAATGAGATGAACGAGTGCTTGAACCCCGTACGATTACTTGGATTTGTCTCAATTATAGGTGCGTCGGATAGCTGTATGCTCACGTCATGCCATTGCAGCTGAAACTCTCTTCCGTTGAGATCAACGTAATTATATGGGCTATTGGCCCCATACTGATACCGCCCAAAGTACCGCGGATCCCCCGCCGTCGGCTTGGTCGGGTCCGTGCTCATGAACCGCCCAATCACCGGATCATAGTACCGCTGCTGGGCGTACACCAGCCCACTGCCGTCCTGCACGTGGCCGGTGTAGCCCACGTCGGTCTTCAACAAGCCACAGCCGTCGGCCGGTTCAAGCTTGTCTTCGTTGTCGAGCTTTTCCCCGTAGGGGGCGTAGGTCTCGGCCCAGCACATAAGAAGAGGGTCAGGTCCAACAACACAACATCTGGCTTTTCAACACCACTTTTCTTTCCGAAACAACGCATGATCTTCACCAAGCAATTAAGCAGCTAGTTTAGTAATGCGCACCACTGGCAACCAAAGAGTACGTATTCTGGAGCAGACCGCATTCTTCACTTGGGATGGTTCGCCACACGGCATAAACAGGGAGCGCTCTTTCAGAGTAGGATAGT
>JAWSUY010000010.1:0-225736 GCA_033852175.1 Agarilytica sp. | reverse complement strand
TAGGGGGCGTCCATCTCATCACCCACTCAAAAAACAGGGTCTTGAGGTGTGGTATCGATGTCGCTTCCCGTATTGCTGCTGGGCTGTGGCGTATATAGCGTCTTAATCTTGGGAAAAGCGTAGCGTGATAGGTAATTCGGTGGGTTAGGTTAAAATAAGCAAGACACCCACTCTAAAAAATACAAACTGAGAAGGTCGGCAGGGCCGTAATTGTTCTGCCTTTCCGGGGCAGTTCTGAGTTCGCTTAATGAATTCCTATTGATATATTGGAAATGCCCAGTAAAGCTCAAATGACAGGCGTGACAATGCCAGGGTATTCGTTAGGATGAGTGAATTTTTGAGGTGAGGAGCGTTGTTGCTAATGCAGCAACGCTGAGCAGTTCCCGAGGCCCGGTGTCCGTTTAAATCCGAGTTTCCGCTCCAGTCGACCAAGTTTAAATAATCTTTCAGGCGAAAGGGCAGTCTTTAATAGCAGATGAAGGAAGCTTGAGAGACGCTGGTATTATTTGGGTATAGGCTATTACCTATAGAAGTCTTGACGCATTATAGCTTACTGCCTATAGTTATGGTCTGATTACATAGGTTATAGGTTATATTATGTCTTGGGAGAAGTCTCTTTATCTAAAGCAAGTTGACGGCAATATCGCGCTCTATAAGGGCTTGCGAGAGCTGACTAGGCCTGGGGAAGGTTGGATACGCACCGTAAGAAATACCTTGGGTATGAACGCGAGGCAACTGGCCGAGCGAATTGGCGTTAAACAGCCGAGTGTTGTTGGGCTAGAGAAACAGGAAGCTGCAGGATCAATCACGCTAAACACTTTGGAAAAAGCTGCTCAAGGGCTTGGGTGTCGTGTTGTATACGCTTTAGTTCCTGCCGAAGCTGACAGTCTTGCAAGTCTTCGAGAGGCTCAAGCTGAAGGAAAAGCCGCATCTATTCTCGGGTATACAGCGCACCAAATGGCCTTAGAGGATCAGGCCACGTCAGAAAGTTTTGATAAAGAAAGTTTTGAGCAATTAAAGAAAGAATTCATAGAAAAATGGCCAAGGGATTTTTGGGATGAGTGAAGAATTTCCGGTAGGGGCAACCCTACTCAGTGCTGACGACAAGAATGGACTAATACCTAAAGGCATAAATACGCGCGGGCAATTGGATGAGTTTGAGTCGCGCAATATTCAGCAGGCTTTGATGTACTTTCGGCGCAGGAAATTTAAACCCAAAGATATATTGAATGTTGATTTTTGTTTAGCTTTGCACAGAAAGATGTTTGATAAAACATGGGAGTGGGCAGGCCGTTTGCGTCGGTATGAAGTCAATATTGGAAATACATCCCCTTCCATGGTTTCGTGGAACGTGCGTAACGTTTGTGATGACGGGCTGTATTGGGTGCTGCACGGTATCTATGAGCACACCGAGCTTTGTGCGAGATTCCATCATAGACTTGTGTATATTCATCCTTTTCCTAACGGAAATGGTCGACATTCACGAATAATGGTGGACTTCTTAGCTCGGTCTGTCGGGAAACCAAATTTTTCGTGGGGCAGCAATCAAAATTTAACAGCAAAAACAGATGCTCGCATTCACTATATCGATGCTTTGAGAAAAGCTGATAATGGTGATTTCAAGGCATTAACGGCGTTTATAGAAAGTTAAAGCAAATAAACAAAAGCAAATAAACAAGACGCAAACTCTAAAAAATATTATTCGGATGGGTGTGATAATTCGGAAATAAACTAGAAATAAACAAGATGCCCACTTCAAAAAATAAAATCTGAGAAGGTCAGTAGGTCTGTAATTGTTCTGCCTTTTCGGGGCAGATCTGATTTCGATTAATAAATATCTACGGATATATTGGAGTGCCTCGTAACACCGAAATTGCCGGAATGACAATGCTTGTGTGTACGTTAGGGCGAGTGGTTTTTTGAGGCGAGGGGTGTTTGTTGCTAATGCAGTAACGCTGAGTAGTTCGCGAGGCTCGGTGCCCGTCCAAAGCAATAATGGGCGCGGATCTACCATGTAAAGTCATAATTATGAAGGCCTCTCATAATGCTGGGTCGACAATTTGAAAGCGTAATAAGCAAGGTTTCTAAGGGGAGGGCGCGGGGTTTAACCTGCCCCCTAGTGTTGGCATTAGGCTAGCCCTAAGGCTGAACGAATTGTTCGGCCTCCAAAACAATCCAATCTCTAAATGTTTTTATGGCCGGTTTTTTTTCGTAATTGGGTGGGCAAAGAAAATAATATGACTCTGCCTTTTTCATTAAATGGTTGTGTGCTGGCATGACTCGACGATCAGCCAGTAGGTGATTGGACAGTGTCCGGTATAGAGGTAAAACTCCCAATCCATCAATGGCTGCTTGCGTTGCTACCGCGACGTTATCCAGAACGATGTTCTTTTTCTTGGTTTTTAATTCAGGCATGCCAGCAGATGTTGCCCATTGCTCCCATAGGTCGGGAAGGTGACTGTAGTGAAGCCAATTGTATTCGTCTAGCGGGCGTGGTTCGTGAAACGATTGGTCTTCAATAAGGCTTGGCGCTGCACACGGTTGAACAAAAATATCGAATAATTTATCAATATGACAATTTCCCCATTGTCCGCGACCTAAGCGAATGGCCGCATCCATCTTTTCGTTGCTGAAGTCGACAGGTTCTTTCCCTGTATCGCAGCTATTTGTAATGAAGTCGACTGTTGTTTCGGGGTGTTTTTTTTCAAATTCAGGTAAGCGTCTCATTAACCAGGTGGCATTGACTGTGGCGGATAGATTTAATGTCAAAGCGTTTTGATTGTTTAGGCCCATGACCTGATCGGTCGAAATTTTTAAATCAGAAAAAATAAGAGATAGGGCGTTGGAATATTGTAAGCCCTCCTCTGTTAACTTCAGATGAGTTTTATCGCGTTCGAATAATGCTTTCCCCAAAAACTCTTCTAGGGTTTTGATTTGCCGACTGACGGCTGAGCGCGTCACGAACAATGTTTCTGCAGCACGGGTAAAACTTTGCGTTCTTGATGCGACCAAAAAGACAAGAAGCGCATTAAGTGGCGGGTAACGACCTTTCATCGAGATTGGCTCGGAATGATCAACATACATCTGCTCGCTGTTACTTTTCAGTATGAGCAATGATTATAGATGTATTATGACCTTATTACAGTACCATTTGGTACTGCGTATTATTGATTTAATGAGGCAGGCCACCTACGCAGATGTATTTTAATTCGAGGTAATCTTCGATGCCGTATTTCGATCCTTCTCTCCCTGTTCCGGATTCCTTAATGCCGCCAAAAGGTGCGGCTTCAGTGGAAATAGCCCCTTCGTTGACGCCCACTATGCCGTACTCTAATGCCTCTGAGACGCGCCAAAACCGATTAATATCTTGGGTGTACATATAGGCCGCTAAACCGAGCTCTGTATTATTGGCCATTGCAATGGCGTCTTCGTCTGTTTGAAACACAAAAAGCGGTGCTATTGGCCCAAAAATCTCTTCTTTGAATACGCGCATCGTATCGTTAGCGCCTATCAGCACGGTGGGTTCGTAGAATGTACGTCCCAATGACGAGGCCTTGCCTCCCGTGATAGTTTTGGCACCCTTGTCTAGTGCATCACGGACCAGACTATCGACGTTGGCAAGTGCTTTTGGGTCGATTAACGGCCCCATTGTCACATCGTCTTTTGTCCCGTCTCCTAACGTTAGTCGGTTGACGGCAGCGGCCAACTTTTCTGCAAAAAGATCGTACACGCCAGCTTGCACCAATATGCGATTCGCACAGACACAGGTTTGCCCCGCGTTTCTGAACTTTGATGTCATTGCGCCGGAGACGGCGGCATCAAGGTCGGCATCATCAAAAACAATAAAAGGAGCATTCCCGCCTAATTCCATCGAGGTTTTTTTTACCGTGCTTGCACATTGTTGCATCAGCAATTTTCCTACCCGAGTTGATCCCGTAAATGTGACTTTTCGAATACTTGGGTGCGTTGTTAATTCCTGACCGATACTGTTTGAATCGTTGCCCACCACGACATTTAAAATTCCATCCGGCAAGCCTGCTCGACTGCCCAGTTCCGCAATTGCTAAGGCAGATAGCGGCGTTTCTGTGGCAGGCTTTATTACAATACCGCAACCGGCTGCCAACGCGGGGCCCGCTTTACGGGTAATCATCGCATTCGGGAAGTTCCACGGGGTAATTGCGGCAACGACACCAATAGCTTGTTTTAGGGTGATAATGCGTTTGTCTCGGCCGTGGCTGGGAATAACATCGCCATAGATACGTTTGCCTTCTTCCGCAAACCATTCAATAAACGATGCGCCGTAAGCCACTTCACTACGTGACTCCGCCAAGGGTTTCCCCTGTTCTGCCGTCATAATTTTTGCGAGGTCTTCTTGGTTTTCCATGATTAAATTAAACCAACGTATCAAAATGATGGCGCGATCTTTTGCTGTACGTTGCTGCCAACCTTGCATGGCCGTTTCGGCTGAGAGAATTGCCGCGCGCGTGTCGTATATGTTGGCGTTGGCAACAGTTGCAATGACCTCTCCAGTGGCGGGGTTACAGACGTTTAATGTTTCTCCTGATTCTGAGTCCATCCATTGACCACCAATATAATTTTTAACACGAAGTAACGTAGGGTCTTGTAGCGTTAACATATAAATCTCGAATAGGTGTGGGGTTTTAAATGGGTTATGAGAGAGTGTCTGAGTTTTTTAATTCGGCTAGGCTTTTCCGGTAGGGACTTAAGCCGCACCACAACGATAATGCGCATAGCATTAAGGCGCCGGTTGGCACGAAGGCAAGGGAATAGTTAATCGCTGAAGACATGCCGAAGATATAATCCGTACTCAAAGCAACTGCCGTGGGCCCTAGACCAAGGCCAATGAGGTTAACAATAAATAAATAAAATGCGGAAAATTGCCCTCGCATATTGTTGGGTACCACTTCCTGTATGGCGGCTGGCCCTACTCCCATCATGAAATTGGTGAAAAAGGTCGACATGCTCATGAAAATCAATACCAGTGTAAGATCACCCAGTAGTGGGTATAGCATTGCTGGAATAACCCCGAATAAAGCCGCAAGAAACCCAACGCGAATTTTTGCATCGGTGCAACCGCTTTGATACCACTTATCTGCGATCCACCCGCCACTCATGACTCCTCCAGCACCAAAAACCAAGACAATGATGCCGAAATATAATCCGGCTTCTGGACCAGATAGTCCGTGGTTTCTGATTAAAAATGTGGGTGCCCATGCGAGCGTTCCGTACCCAGCAAGCGAAGCGCAGGCGATACCGAAATTGTGGAACAGTATCGTCTTGCGATTATTTTTAAAATATTGAATGACTTCATGCAGGGGGGCACTTGTCTGGGCAGAAGCTTTATTATGTGTACGCGGTTCTTTAATGCTAAACATTAGAGGGGCAAGTAAAAGTCCGGGTAATCCGACGCACAAAAATACGAGTTGCCAAGAATAGATTTCGCCGACAAACGGTAAAACGAAATTGCCGATACCGTCAGCCCATTTAATCACCATTCCACCCACAATGAGTGCTAAGCCGCCGCCCAAATAAATACCCATTGAATAAACACTGATGGCCTTGGCGAGATGTTTTTTATCGACCGTGTCGGCAATGAGTGAATAGGCCGCAGGGGAGAGCGCGGCTTCACCGACCCCCACGCCCATTCGTGCTAAGAATAAATGTGAATAGCTGCTGACCGTTCCGCAAATCGCCGTCATTATGCTCCACAGTGCAATGCCTCCAGAAATGACACCTCTTCTGCTGTACTTGTCTGCCATTCTTCCCAGCGGTAACCCCATTACTGTATAGAAAATTGCGAAAGAAAGGCCTTGCAACAAACTCATTTTCGTATCGCTTATTTGTAAATCCAATTTCATTGGTTCAACAAGTAAGCTTAAAATTTGTCTGTCAATAAATGAAAACGTATAGGCCAGCGTAAGAACGAATAACACATACCCTGTATATGCCATATTTTTTCCGTGGGTTCTTTGTGTTGTTTGCATGTGATTGGTTATCACCACGGAATCGGCTGAAGCATTAACGTTGCTCATCTCATTCTCTTTTTATGTTTAATGTGGAATATTTTTGAGCCACAAACAGATGGCTTTACGCTTTTGGAGGAGCTTAAATGTATTAAAATGCCGCCTGGTAAATTTCTAGGGCATCGGATATATGCAATTTTTTTGGATTATTGATCAGAAGACGCTGTTGTCGCATCGAGGCCTCGGCAAGCATAGGAAGTTTATCGACATCAACGTTGACGCTTTTCAATGTAGAAGGTAAGTCGAGTGAATGAACAAGACTAATAAGGTGTTCAATTAGTTGATGTGTTTTTTCAATGTTTGATCCCGATAAACGGTTGCTGTCGTGCAATATGCACGGCGCCAGTTCCGCGTATAAATCCGAGGTGACGTCAGCGTTAAATCTCATGACATGGGGCAGTAAAAGCGAATTACTTAAACCGTGGGGGATGTGATAATAACTGCCCAAGGGATACGCCAAGGCATGTACCGCAGCAACAGGGGCATTCGCAAAGGCCTGACCCGCCAACATGGCACCGTATAGCATTGCATTGCGCGCATTTAGATCACTGCCGTGATGAACTGCTGTGTGGATATTTTTAGATATGAGCGTTAACGCTTCCCGTGCGAGCATATCCGAGTAAGGGTTTTTTTTATGGATACTGGTATAGGCTTCTATCGCGTGGACCATGGCATCTATGCCGGTTGCGGCGGTCACGTGAGGTGGCAAACCTACCGTTAATCCCGCGTCCAATAGCGCGACATCTGGAATGATAATGGGGGATACGACGCCTCTTTTTTCCTGCTCGCTGACCGTCACGATCGAAACCGGTGTGACTTCGGAACCCGTTCCTGCCGTGGTCGGCACAAGTATCAATGGAAGCCGATCATTTTTGACGTTATCGACTCCGTAAAGGTTCTCGAGTGATTGATTCCCTTTAGCCAATACCGCTACGAGTTTTGCGACATCCATAGAGCTTCCCCCACCTAAGCCCACAACGCCATCAACCTGGGTTTCGACAGCGTACTGATGGGCCGCATTTACCACTGCATCATCGGGATCCGCTTGGACCTCACTAAAAAGACTATATGAAATATTTTCCTGGGACAGACTATCGATTGCGGATTTATGCAGTCCCAAAGAAACGATACCTGGATCGGTGAGAATTAATGGTTTGGTGACGCCGAGATTTTTGCAAATCTTCGCCAAATACCGTATGCCGCCAACGTCATTTATGAGTGATTTAGTGGTGTTAAATACAAAAGAATGCATTCTAATTTTCCTGTCTGTACGAGGAGGTTGGTTCCGTACCGTTTTAATTAAATCTGTTCGTTAATACTCATAAAACAGTCTGATATCGTAGGTGATTTCCAGCGCTTAATATCCGAAACGAATATTATTAATAGGCTAGATGTCGATTATCGAAGTGCTTTGGCAAGTATCTCGGCGGATTCGTTAATTGCTAATCGGCTTTCCGGAAAGACACCAAAATTATAAAATCCATGAAACATATTTGTATAGCATGAATATCTAACGGCAACACCGCTATCCTTTAGTCGATTCGCGTAGGCTTCACCTTCATCAAGCAGGGGATCATAACCGGCTGTCATAATAAAAGCGGGGGGGAGTGCGCTTAAGTCTTTGGTCGCTAGTACATTAAAACGGGGATTGTCGGCGTGTTCTTTTGTAATGTAGTGATCATGCATCCATTCCATAACATGCCGAGGGACTATTGGTGCATCAACTAATCGATCACGGCTTTTGGATGAGTTATTTCCATTGGTACAGGGATAAATTAACATCTGAAAAACCGGCATGGGTCGATTTTGATCTCGGTTTAAAATACACGTCACCGTGGCAAGGTTAGCGCCGGCACTATCGCCGCCGATGGCCATTCTTCTTCGATCGATTTGAAATTTATCTGCGTGATCGTACAGCCAGTTAAACGCGTGTTGCGCATCCATAAGGCCGCCGGGGAAAGGCGTTTCTGGGGCCAATCTATATTCAACAGAAATCACTATTAAACCGGATTGGTCTGCAAGCTGAGTAGCAACGCCGTCGTAGGCATCGATGTCACCAAGAGAAAAACCACCGCCATGAAAATAGACCAACGCGCCATATTTCCGTTTGTTTTTTTTGTCTCGGTATGGGGTGTAAATGCGAGCAGGGAGTTTTGACTGAGGCCCTGGAATAAGAAAATCTTTTTTTCTTACGCCGATATCTCGCTTATGGTCAAGTGGGTAGCCTCCATCGGATCGCATTTTCCGTATTTGCCAAGGTTCAAAGTCCGTCATAGACGGTAAGTCTTTGATTTGATCGAGAATAACTTGTGTTTGATGGGGAAACCCTTCGGGATCGGTGAGGCTAACGTCAGTTACCTTATTGCTAGGTCGTTCAACATTCGATAGCGCGATCTCGATCTTTTTGTTAATGATATCCAAATCATTGTCATTACATACCAACATTACAAACGGCCCTTGCCAGCACGTGTAGGTACTGAAATAGTTAGGTGACTATATTTTGTAGGGGGGAATATTGGTTGTTGACGGTTTTTTGGTCAAGCGACTAAAAGTTGCGTCCTGTTGCGTTTAACTCACCGTTACGGTTGATTTATTTTCTACAGAGGGTCAGGGCAGCCAAGCTGGGCCTTTGATTATTAACGCCAGTCGACGTATCAAAATAACCCGTGACGCATATCTTCCAGACGACTCCAGTCAGTGATAAACACCGGGGATCGGCGACAAAGAGGCGAATTTATCGGATTTTTCTCGTACGAAATTGAGTGATGGCACCGTTAATTACATTTCGTGCGGGAGTAGCTTCAATTTGATGATGGTTGTATCTGCGGCACAATACTTGGAACCAATCTTCCTTAGTGGCATTGAAATTGATGGTTCTAATCATTCAAATACTCTTGACGGGCAGCCGAACTGATAAGCCGCTAACCCAGCAGGTCATCCAAATCATTGCTACTATTAGAGTCATCACCCTTTCGGGTTTACCTGTGTGCTATCTTCGATTTTTGCTTTTTGTTATTTTCCTTTATTCTCCGGATTCGCACCCGTCCAAACCATTACGTATGGCGTATATTGAATTTCCCCCATTTAATTTCACTGATGAAGACGGCGTTGCGCGTGGCAACATGACCGAGTTAGCAAGAGATCTGGCCGAAAGGGCTGGTTACACGATAACGTTCCGTTCTTTTCCCGCAAAACGACTGGCCAAAACTATCGTTGAGGGCGGTGCTGATTTTTGGATTGGCTTGCCAACGCTGGAAAATTTTTCCGAAGGCACAATAATTTCATCAATTCCGGTTGGCAGCATACATTTACGAGCGTATTCAAAAAAACCGATGCCGCCCATTCGATCTAAAGCGGACCTCGACGGTAAACATATTATCATTTTGCATGGTTACAGCTATGGTGATTGGTTTGAGTACATACAAGACCCGAAGAACAACATTACTTACGAGTCGACTTTTTCTCATGCGGAAGCACTGCGTATGTTATTAACTCGGCCGGTCGATTACTTGCTGGATTACAACTTTCCAATATCCCTTGCAAAGAAAAGCATGAAAGTGCCCGAGTTGTTTTCCAATGAGGTGTATGCGTTCGAGCGGAGGATTGTCGTTTCGAAAAAGACACCTGGAGCTAAAGAAGTTCTACGGCGGCTAGAGGAGGCTTATACACGTTTAATGTCTGAAGATGAAGTGGAATAACAACTTTTATGTGAGGCTACGCTTGGTGGTTTTTTAAGTAAGGGGTCAAGAATTTTTATATAAAGTCATAATCATGCTAACCGCTTACCGAGTTATTCAGGCTTGTCTTCTTAGTTCTCATTGTCAAACAATTCCGGTTATCTTTGAATCTTATAGTTGTGTTTATTCTGGAGGTTCGTTTTTTGTGAACAGATTTAAGGACGTCTGGGTCGGTCCAATAATTCTGAGTCATAGACATGACTGACACTTTAAAAAATAGATTCTGAGACGGTTGATAGGGCCGAAGTTGGTCTGACTTTTCGGGGCAGTTCCGAGTTCGATTAATTGATATCTACGGGTATGTTGGAAATGCTCTGTAAAACTAAAATTACAGGCATGAGAATGCCAGGGTACCCGTTAGGAAAGTGATTTTTTAGGAGAGGAGCATTTATTGAACATGCAGTAACGCTGCGCAGTTAGGGAGACCAGGTGTCCGTTTAAGCCAGAGGTTTCGGACTGAAAACTTCGAAAGTAAGTAGAGTATGCTTTTAAGTGTTGGAGTCTCGCTAGCGCAGTGACCCGATCAATGATCACCGCGTTGCCCCCAAAGCGGGCGGCTCATCGGGACGCCATGCTGATGTGCTGATGTGGATTTTCTAGTTATTGCGGGTATTTTTCATGATGGCGTCATAAGTTGTATTTGTGTGCTACATTTAAGGATACGTTTGACCACCGTCAAGTCTTTCTAAGGATAATTTGGATAAGATTTACTTGGTTAATAAAAGAACTGCTCTTCCCCATCTATTTATTTTTGAGAGAAATGATATATGTTTTCAAAAAAGTTATTTTCTGTGCCTTTATTGCTATCGACAACGTTAATTCTCGCTGCGTGTGGCGGATCGTCAGATTCTTCCCCCCCTACGCAGGAAGCGAATGCGGTCAGCATTAGTGGCAAGGCTGCAAAGGGGCTCATTATCGGCGGGGTTGTTACGGCTTACCCTATTATCGATGGCGTTGTGGATTTTGAGGCTGCATTGGGAACTGCTATTACCGATGAAAGCGGCGCGTATACCATTGATATCGCTGACCATGATGGCGGCCCTGTGATCGTTCGAGTGGCGCCTGCGGAGGATGGCTCAACGTCTATGCGTTGCGATTTATCAGACTGTGGTGATGGTGTTGCCTTTGGTGACGACGTCGATATCACTGATGCAGCGTTCACTCTGGATGCTGTGGTAGATACTGCCGATGATGAGACTATTTCGGTGAATATTACGGTGTTAACCGACACTGCTGCGGAAGTAACAATCGATGCGCTGGACAGTGCCAGTGACACAAGTGCAGGAGCTGTTGCTCAATTAATATCCGATTCTAATAGCAGTGTCGCCAATCGCTTCGGTATTGTCGGCGACATTGCCGAGTTGCCTATCGTGGATCTCACCAACCCTGTTGACGTTGCTGCAGCGGATCAAGATGCGATTGAATATAGTTTGCTGAGTGCGGCAATTGTCGAAGCGGTGATCAGCAATAATGCGGAGTTATCGATCGAAGAGGCTGTACAGAGCTTTGCCGCAGACTTCGTGGAGAATGGCGGCGTTGCCGATACGGAAGAAGGCTCTACTGCAACCGTCACCTTGACTGAAATTCTGACCGAGGCGGCGAGTATTATTGAAGCCATCGAGCAAGCAGACGAGTCTGGTGAGCTAGATTTGGGCAGTTTGGAAACAGAAATCGAAGCGAATGCAAACGCAGCAGAGCAAGGGTCTACGGAGCCAAGTGATGGAGTTCCGGATGAAGGCAGTGTGAGTGAACTTGCTGCGGTAAAAACTATGGTTCAAGAGATGCGTAACCTGGGTACGGGCGTACTGCTTGATAATACCGAGGCTTTTGGTGACGAGCTGGATTTGGCTGCAGAAACCTTTGATGCTGATGCCGGTTATGTTGTTGAGGCAATGGGGCTGGCTTCTGGCGCGATAGCACTCGCTTGGGAGGCCTATTCAGATGACGATACTTTAACGAGCTATATCGACGACGACAGTGGGATTACGGTTTCCATTGCTAGCGGTGATAATGGGACCACGCTTACTGTGGATAGCGATGTAACGGTTGAGAGTGATGATGGGGTTTCGGGGGTGGTGGTTGCTGTGGACCTAACAGGAACGGATGCTAACTCTGAAATTAATACTGTAGAAGCTGATCCAGTTGAGAATAGCGATGGTAGTGTAACGGAAGATTTTGATGCGGATGCTACGGTGAGTCTTTCGTTATTGGGGACTTCTGAATCGGATACCGTATTGTTAACGATTACAGAAGGTACGGTGAGTGTTGAGCTTGTTGTCGATGCAGCGGATACGAATGGTGTGCCTGGTACCGGGTCGGATGGTGAACGTTTAGATACTGAACCGGATACCCTTGATGTAACTGTTGCTGCGCTAGACTTTGATCTAGAAATTACGTTGGAGGAAAATGCAGACTCGGTATCAAACCCTATTACGTTTACCGGTGGTTTTGAGTTTTCGTTAACGGCATTAGATGTCGATATAGAGGAGTCATCAACGCGTGTTTATGCCGCTGATACAGATGCATTCCTGGGTTATATCGAGACTTGGGACGAGAGTGTTAGCGTTGGTGAGGTGAGCTTTGGTGTTAGTGGTGAGTTTTCTTCTGCTGCTGGGCAGAGCGTAAGCGCAAGTCTAGCGGTGAATGCGGATGGTACCGGTGTAACCTTTGTTTGTACGGGCGAAGAAGAAAATCTTTTTGCTATTGGCAGTTACTCATCTAGCGATGTGTGCACAGATGAAACGGAAAATGCCTATGTCGACATTGATTTTGCCTTAGTGCTTAGTCTGGACGTTGCTGGGGTTGCAAACGACATTAGTGTCACTCTGAGTGGTGATAGAACAGGGCTTGAAGATGGGGTGCTTAGTGTCGATATAAGCTATGGTGCCGTAATGTTCGATGTGGATTATGATTCACAAGACAGCACGGAAAATACGGAAACCATCACTATTGAAAACCAAAGTGGGATTGTGGTCACTCTCGTCGAAACAGACGTTGACGGGGAGACCAATATTTCAGGAACTATTGTGCTCAATGGAACTGAGTATGCCACTATTTCAGATGAGTTGGGTTTCCTAGCGGTTTCATACAGTGACGGAAGCAATACAAGCTTTTAGTTTTTTGTATGCGGTACTGTTATATATGTAGTAAGAGAAAGGAGGCGTAAGCCTCCTTTCTCTTTTTGATAAGTATTGGTTGGGGTCTTTTATATATGGGTGAGATTCAAGCCCTTTGTTGTCTGGGTTCATTTAAGTCACGTCTATCATTTAACAAAACTTTATTCTTAAGCACTTTTCTATTGATGAGTAGTGCTCGTGTTTTTGGGAGCGAGAACGTCCCCAGTTTTCTGATCGAAAGTTATTCCTATAGTGAAATCGCTCCGATAAAACAAGTGCTGGGTGATCTAAAGGGGCCAAATGTCCGTGACGGGAATATTGCATTCACCACAAACCTTATTGAGTTTGGAGCTTCGACAATATTAGATAACGGTAAGGGAAAAATTACTTATGCGTTGTTTAGTCGATATGACTACTCGCTAACGTTTACCTCGGATACCGCAAAGTTAATCTATGCGGAAAAAAATGATGTGGAATTAGAGGCGAATCAACATTTCGACATCGATCTAACGGCCAATCATTTAAGGGCCAGCGGTATAAAAATAGGATATTTGGGTGATGTATCATCCGACTTTAGCTTTCAGATTAATGTTTCATACCTTTATGCTAACGCGTTAACCGATGGCCGCTTGTGGGGGGATGTCGATACCGGCGATGAACTGGATGGATCTGTATCTGGTGATTTGTTTTTAGATTATCTCTATTCTGACGATGCTCTTTTTGAGCGAAAACCCAGCGGAATAAAAGGCCAGGGTTATAGCGTTGATGCAAAATTGTTGTGGGACTATTCTCCAAAATTACACTTTGAAGCTGATCTAAAAGACATTAATAGCCGTATTTATTGGCGTGATCAGCATCATACTACGGCGATTGCTTCATCGGATACGATACGTTATGACGATTCAGGGCGCTTAAATGTAAGGCCTGCGTTAACGTGGGTTGAAAGAGAAAAAGATCATCAGCAACGTTTACCTCGTCAAATTCGTCTCCTTAGTCGTTATCAATTAAACGGAGGTAGCGCTATAGAATACGTCCGTTATATTTATGACGGTAAAGCATTTGATCGTGTCGGTATTAGACGGAAAGTTACGGAAAACGTAATGCTGAGTTCGTTTTACGATACTGATACAAAAGCATTAAACTTGGGGCTTAAAACTCAGTATTTTCATATGGCAATTACTTCCGACTCTTTCAAGTTAAAAAACGCATTTTCTTTTGGTTTTACGTTTGGCGTTTATGTGCCTATGTAAGTAAACGATCAAGATAATTATATAACGTCATAGTCATGCTAACCTCTTACTGTGTTATTCAGACCTGATTGCATTGCTCGCATTGTTAAACAATTCCCCTTTTTCATAAATCGTGTGGTTGTATTTGTTATGGGGGTTCGTTTTTTTTGTGAACGGATTTAAGGAAGTCTGGGTCGGTCCAATAATTCTGAAAGTCATTATCGTTCATAAATGACTGGGGGTTTTTGCCCAGTACTATTGATCGATCAATTGCTTTTAGTATTTGTGACTTATTGTTATTGAGAGAATAAATAAGGCACCCACTCAAAAAATAAAATATGAGAAGGTCGGCAGGGTCGTAGTTATACAGAGTTTTCAGGGTGGTTCTGAGGACGATAGATGAATATCTAAGGGTGTATTGGAAATACTCAGAAAAACTAAAATCACAGGCGTGACAATGCCAGTATTCGGTTGGGAATAGTGATTTATGTGAGGAGAGAAGCATTTGTTGCTAATGCAGCAGATGTCCGCACTTCTTTCGCATCGACAAGGCTCTTAAATCGGGCCTCCCAAAATTTTTCGGCGCAATTTTATTCGATGTTGGCAAACGTCTGGCATGCCACACCACGCTTGGCTTATTTGCCAATCCAAGCCTCACGTTATGATCGGTGAGCATAACGTGAGACACAGTGGTAGTCGGGTGTTGCATAGAGTGAAATTAGATGTTTTCTAGGTTTTGGTCTATTTGTCATTCTGCGATCGAGGTTTGTATTGAGTACTGTTGTTTATGGTGGGGGGCAAGCTATTATCTTGTGGTCTGTTTAATTTGATTAGACTTCAAATTTGAGTTCGTGATATTTGTTTTGGTATAGATTACTATTGTTAGTATGAAGCAAGGTGTATTGGTTATTATGATGTGGTGTTTGTTGCTGCCTTCTCTGGTGTGCGCTATGCCCTCGTGCCCGCTCGAAACGGATAAAACGGAGCAAATACCTTGCCACGAGATGGCTGATGTTGAAATGCCGCTCGAATCATCAGTTGTGCCGATGATTGCTCTCGATTGTTTGGACCTTGAGCTGTATCAGGTCTGTTTCAGTCTAGAGTTTGAACTGTCTCAAGGCTCGGATCATATCGATCACGAAGCACTTGTCGCGGTGAACCCATTTTCTTTGCAAATTCAACGCTTACGCGATATTCGTGGTTCTCCTACGATAATCGCGCACGCTCTCCCTCCCTTTTCCGTCATTCTCTCGACACAACGTTACCGAATCTAACGTACCTCTTTTCCGTTTAATTTTTCATTTAAATTGTTGGAAAGGAGTATGAGTGTGCGTTGTTTTGTGATTTTTGTTGTGTTGTGTCTAATTCCTGTGGCCGCTTTGGCTGAAGATTATATTTGCCCGATGCATCCTCATATTGTTGGTGAGCATGGGGATACTTGTCCTATCTGTGGCTTTGATTTGGTGCCTAAAGTCGAGTCTTCTGAATCCGCCGACGAAGAGCCCGAAGGCGCGTTTCACGTTAATCCCCGGTTCCAGCAAGCCTTAGGCGTTAAGACTGCTGAAGTGAGCTCGCGTAATTTCGGCCAGAATATTCGAGCCTATGGTCTCCTCGCTCCCAGCAGTCGTTTGGAATATGAATTTAGCATGTATGAGGAAGGCTGGGTGGTCGACTTGACGACCGATGCCGTGGGCGATACGGTAAAAAAGGGAGACGTATTATTTAGCGCATACAGCCCGATAATTATGGGCGCGCAATCGGATTATTTTATTGCAAAAAAAAATGGTCGCAGTGCCTTGGTTTCTGAGCAAGGATTGCGTTTGGTCGGGATGGATAATAAGGCCATTGCCCTGCTCAAAAAAACGGGAGCAATGCTGGAATCGACACCTTTTCATGCACCCATGGATGGTGTGGTAACAGCGCTGAACGTGCGCCAAGGTGCTTTTTTGGCAAAAGGTAGCCAAGTGCTGACGTTGCAAGATTTTTCGAAGATATGGGTCAATGCGGAGCTTCCCCTTCGTGATCTGATGTTTGTCTCCAAGGAGACGCCTGCCACAGTCATCGTGCCTGAAACGGGTGAACGATATTTCTCTACGGTTGATTATATTCACCCAATAAATGATGCGAAGAGTCGTACGATTCAAGTGCGATTACTTTTAAATAATCCTGAAGGAAAATTAAAACCAGAAACCTATGTCGACGTCATTTTTGAAGCCGATATACAATCGCGTTTGGCGGTTCCAGCGGAATCCATTTTATACAGCAGCGCCGGAGCTTATGTCATAGAAAGTATGGACGGTGGTTTTTATCGACCGGTGATGGTTGAAGTCGGAGTAAATTCGGACGGTTTAAGTGAAATTACAGGGGGCCTTGTGTCCGGGCAACGTATTGTGACGTCGGGGCAATTTATGTTGGACGCCGAAAGTAACTTGCGTGGCGGTATGGCGAGCATGGCACATGAGGCTGACTCTAAGATGGAGAACATGGACACCAATACCGATCGGCTGGGCGAGCCTGATGTCGCGACTCATTCTATGGAGGCCGACCATGTCCAATGAGCTAGACGAGTCGGAATGGCATGACCCTTCAAAAAGTGTTGTGGCAAAGATCATCGATTGGTCGTTGGCGCATCGTTTTTTTGTTGTGTTGGCGACTTTAGTAATATTTACGGTAGGCATTATTTCGGTCAAAAATATTCCGTTGGATGCCATTCCTGACCTGTCGGATACGCAAGTGATTATTCGCACAGACTGGCCGGGCCAGGCATCGCAGGTGATCGAAGATCAGCTTACCTTTCCGTTATCCAGTCAAATGTTGGGCTTGCCAAAAACTAAAGTGGTGCGCGCTTTTTCCATGTTTGGTAGCAGTTTCGTTTACGTTATTTTTGAAGACGGTGTGGATTTATATTGGGCGCGTAGCCGAGTATTGGAGGCTTTGTCGCAAGTGCGGAGTCAATTGCCGGAAGGCGTTTCACCGCAATTGGGGCCAGATGCCACAGGCGTAGGTTGGGTCTTTCAATACGCCTTATATGATCGCACGGGTCAGCACGACTTATCTGAATTGCGCAGCCTGCAAGATTGGTTTGTACGTTTTGAATTGGCCTCGGTGGATGGGGTGGCGGAAGTTGCGAGTGTTGGTGGTTTTGTTAAAGAATTTCAGGTGCTCGTTGATCCAAATAAACTGCGCGCGTTTGATGTCACGATGCCGAGCATTATTGCCGCCGTGCGTTCGGCCAATCGCGAGACGGGTGGTCGTACCCTGGAAATGGCCGAGACCGAATATCTTATTCGTTCTTTTGGTTACGTGAAAAATGTTGATGACCTTCAGCAGGCGGTAGTGAGTGCAGCCGACGGAACGCCTATCGTTTTGGGTGATGTGGCTCGCGTTGTCGAAGGCCCGGCAATTCGGCGGGGTGTGACAGAGCTGAACGGCGAAGGAGAAGCCGTGGGTGGCATTGTGGTGATGCGGCCCGGAGCCAATGCTTTGGAGGTGATTAAGCAGGTAAAAAACCGATTGGCATCAGTGCGCCAAGGTTTGCCAGCCGGAGTAGAGCTAACGGTAGTTTATGATCGTAGCGGCCTGATTGAGGGATCGATTAATTATTTAAAACACAAACTTATCGAAGAAAGCTTAATGGTCGCATTCATCAGCTTTCTGTTTTTATTGCATGTCCGCAGCGCCTTGGTCGCTATCGTCACTATTCCGCTCGGTATTTTGGCTGCGTTTATTATTATGGCCGCGCAAGGCATCACCGCGAATATTATGTCTTTGGGCGGTATTGCTATCGCCATCGGAGCCATGGTCGACGCGTCTATCGTGATGGTCGAAAATGCGCATAGAAAACTGTCGGCAATGGAGGGCAATGCCAGCGCAGCAAAAAAACGCGAAGCTTTGATACAAGCAGCAAAAGAAGTGGGGCCGGGCCTGTTTTTTTCCCTATTGATTATTACCGTATCGTTTTTCCCTGTGTTTGCTTTAACGGGACAGTCGGCAAAATTATTTACGCCCCTCGCTTACACTAAAACTTACGCAATGGCAGCCTCGGCGATATTGTCTATTACGGTTGTACCGGTGTTAATGTTGTGGCTAGTCAGAGGAAAAATCAGAAAGGAAAAAGAAAACCCGCTGAATCGTTTTTTTCTCGCGCTCTACCGACCTCTATTAAACCTCGCGTTGACGTGGCGTAAAACAACTATGGGCTTTGCCTTGCTCGCTTTACTGAGTACCGCATTGCCATTATCAAAACTGGGCAGTGAATTTATGCCGCCTTTATATGAAGGCAGCTTGCTCTATATGCCCATGACGTTGCCGGGGGTCTCCATCACCAAAGCGCGGGAATTGTTGCAGGTTACTAATCGACAATTAATGGCTATCCCGGAAGTGCGCCAGGTGTTTGGAAAAGCCGGCCGCGCGGAAACTGCAACCGACCCTGCGCCGCTCGCGATGATCGAAACCTGGGTGGACCTTAAGTCGCGAGATCAATGGCGAGCGGGTATGACACCGGACAAGTTGATGGCGGAAATGGATAAGCAGGTGGGACTGCCCGGTATGATGAACAGTTGGGGTTATCCCATTAAGACACGATTGGATATGTTAACCACCGGCATTCGCACGCCGATAGGCATTAAAATTGTCGGTTCGGATTTACTGACAATTGACAGGCTTGCTAAAGAAGTGGAGGCGCTTGCGCTAACGGTGCCGGGTACACGCAGTGCAATTGCCGACCGCGTGGTGGGAGGCAAGTATATTGAAATTGATCCCAATCGTCGGGAGTTGGCTCGACACGGGATTTCACTGGCGACATTACAGCAAGTGATACAAACCACTCTGGGAGGCATGTCGGTAGACGAGGCCGTTCTCGGACGTGAACGTTATGCCATCATGCTTCGATACGATCGCCCCTTTCGTGAACATATTTCTTCTCTCGACGATATTTTGGTGTCTGCGCCCAGCGGTGCCCATATTCCACTCGCGGATTTGGCTGATATTCGCGTTGCCGAAGGTCCAGCGATGATCAAATCTGAAAATGCCCGTTTGAACGGTTGGGTGTTTGTTGATATTCACGACCGGGATATTGGTTCGTATATTAAAGACTTGCGTACGCAACTCGATACGCTCAGTTTGCCTCCGGGTCACACGCTCAGTTTGTCGGGACAATTTGAACAGATGCAAGCGGCCAATGCTCGCTTAAAAGTGGTGGTTCCCGCAACGTTACTTCTTGTGATGATATTGCTTTATATGCATTTTGGTCGATGGGATAGAGCAGCGCTGATTTTGTTGTCGGTGCCTTTCGGTGTGATCGGTGGTGTGTGGTGGTCGTGGTTGGCGGGCTATCATATTTCGGTTGCAGTGATAGTCGGCTTTATTGCGTTAGCGGGCATAGCGGTCGAAACGGCCATTGTGATGCTGTTGTATATTGATCAACAAATGTATACGCACCGTCCGGCTAATTTGGATGCCTTAGTGGGTAACGTACGTCATGGCGCGGCCATGCGCCTTCGGCCTAAGCTAATGACCGTGAGCACGATTATTTTGGGCCTAATTCCTATTTTCCTTACCGACGGTCCGGGCTCTGACGTCATGCGTCGCATTGCCTTACCGATGATGGGAGGGATGGTGAGCACGCTGGTACTGACGCTTATTTTAATTCCCGTGTTATATGTTGTGATGTTGCAGTGGGAGCTTAAGCTGCCTCGTCATGAGAAGTCGTAGCGGTTATCGTGGGTATTTGTTTGTTTCTATTTAGAGAGACTGTTGTTTCGCTTACTGGTGGTGATTGCATGACTAGTAAGCGGGTTTGTGAAAAGTATTTTAGTAATGATCATCTAAAAAATTATGCTCTTGTGCAGAACGTAATCGTCGTTCGAAGCGATCGGCTTTATTTGCAAAGTGCATCACAATCATACAGAGCGCCAGTACGCCGTAAAGTAGCATGAAACATACACTGTGGATGCCGACTATATCTACAGCAATACCAAAGGCAAGCGGTAAGGTGCATCCTCCTAAGGCGCCTAGTGCGGCAACAAAACCACCAACCGCTCCCATCTGACGAGGGTAATAGTCGTTAATGATTTTGAACACGCTGGCTCGCCCAAAACCTTGCGCTACACCAATAACAAAAATTAACGCAGTAAATACCCAGACACCAACATGAATATTTAAGTCAACATCATTATTAACACCAAAGATCGTCATACGAGTGGGTGGGTAGCTTAAAAAAAACAAACAGACTAAGCACACCCAAAAGACTGTCCAGTTAACTGTGCGACCACCGTAGCGGTCGGCAAACCAACCGCCGAGTGCTCGCACCATACTCGAGGTTGCGGCAAAGAACAGGGAAAATGCCATCGCTTCTTTAATGCTTAAATCATAAGCATTCACATAGTATTGTGGTAACCACAGTATTAATGCTAAAAAGCTGCCGAATACAAAATAGTAATAGAGGCTAAAGCGCCATATCTGAATACTGCCGAGTATGGCACGAAGCCCAAGGATAGGCGCACCGACATGCGGTTTCTCTAACTGCTTAGGGCGGCTGGGAGCTAACCATAAAAAAATCAATGCAACGAATAATAAACCTGTGCCGTAAATAGGGCCGATTGCTTTCCAACTCAGGCTCTCGACAATGTAAGGGACGATCGCCAACGTAAGTGCGGCTCCAGCGTTGCCGACACCAAAAACGCCCATGATTGTGCCCTGGCGATTACGTTCATACCAGTCTGTAATGTAGCTAATCCCTAAAGTAAAAGAGGTTCCACTCACTCCAATCCAAAGTCCAAGTAGCATATAACCCGTGAGTGTTTCCATGTATGGTAAAAAAAACAGCGCCGGAACCACAAGTAACATTTGAATGACAAACAGGTATTTTGGATTGTAACGATCGGCTAGAAACCCGGCAGGGAGGCGAAGTAGCGCTCCGGTAAGCATCGGCGAAGCAAAAAACAAGCCTAAATCTGCCGCACTCAAGTCCAAGCGTGAAGACAGCTCTAAAGCGAGTACGGCATAAAGAATCCATACTGCAAAATTGGCCCCGAATGCAAGGGTGGCCATAACCAAGGCTCTGTGCGAACCTCTGAACATTACATTACTTTGCATAAAACCCACTGATACGACACGAAAAAAACCGGCTTATGAATGTTAATTCTAGATTTACTGTATCAAACATCACACCCGGATAACGGGAACTCCCCCAAACGACCCAGACTGCGTATAAATGTTCAAAACGCTACCCACTATGAGGTATGAGCCCCGCGGGCTCTGCGTTTAGCCAGTGTAATCGATGTCACCCAAACAGGGTAGACCTCAAGTGGCAGGGTTCCAGTCGCTCTGGCGTAAATTGACATAAATCAATAGTTGTTTCTGCCTACGCAACCACACTGTAAATATTCGTAATTTCCACACTTTATTTTATACCGGAGGCAATATGTCCGCTGACGACAAAATCCATTTACTGGACGTTCAGGATCCAAAAATTAAAACCTTGCATGTGACATGGTTTGCGTTTTTCCTGACGTTTATTGTGTGGTTTAACCATGCACCACTGTTGGTGTATATGAAAGAAGCTTTCGACATGTCGAGCCAGCAAGTAAAAGCTCTCATGATTTTGAATGTTGCCCTTACTATTCCTGCTCGTATTATTATTGGAATACTGGTGGATAAATTTGGTCCACGTAAAGTTTATAGTACCTTGTTGATTTTCTCCTCATTTATATGTGTTGCCTTTGCTTTTGCAAACTCTTACGAGCAGCTTGCGTTACTACGCTTCTTGATGGGATTTGTTGGCGCTGGTTTCGTAATCGGAATTCGCATGGTGGGCGAATGGTTTCCTCACAAGACCGTTGGCGTTGCTGAAGGTATTTACGGTGGTTGGGGTAATTTCGGTTCTGCTGCAGCTGCAATGAGCTTACCCACTTTAGCTTTACTCATTGGTGGCGAAAACGGTTGGCGTTACGCTTTAGCTTCAACGGGTGTTATTGCTGGAATATACGGTGTGTTCTACTACGTAGTCGCACGAGACACCCCTAAAGGCTCAACTTATTTTAAGCCTAAAAAATCAGGAGGTTTAGAAGTTACCAGTTGGGGAGATTTCGTTTTGTATTTACTTATGAATATTCCCATGTATTTGGCATTAGCGGTACTCGCTTGGAAGCTTTCGCCTGCTGGGGTCGCATTGATCAGTCATGACACCATGTTGGCTATCTGGATATTTTTGTTCCTTCTTATGCTGTTCCAAATTTCTCAAATATGGAAAGTTAACAAAGAAAATCTAACCAATGGTGTAGCTCCCTTAGACAAATATAAATTTAAACAGGTCGCAATTTTGAACTGGTCTTACTTTGTTACTTTCGGTTCAGAGCTCGCCGTCGTTTCTATGTTGCCTTTGTTTTTCCTCGAAACCTTCTCGGGGTTAGATCCAATAACAGCTGGCTTACTTGGTTCTGGTTTTGCATTTATGAACTTGGTTGCACGACCGACGGGTGGTTGGTTGTCAGATAAGGTGGGGCGTCGTAAAGCTTTGATGGTTCTCATTGGAGGGCTGGGCGTGGGCTATTTTGTTCTCAGTCTGATCACCTCGACCTGGTGGATTCCACTCGCTGTTATATCAACTATGGCTTGCTCCTTCTTTGTTCAAGCGGGTGAGGGGGCAGTATTTGCCATTGTGCCACTGATCAAACGTAGAATGACTGGGCAAATTGCAGGCATGGCCGGAGCATACGGAAACGTGGGTGCAGTAACGTATCTTACCGTGTTAAGCTTTGTTGATTACAGCACCTTCTTTTTGGTGATATGCGGTTCAGCAGTGATTGTCTTTTTTATTGCTATGCTGCTCGAAGAGCCTCAGGGAAAAATTTCAGAAATTATGCCCGATGGTACAGTTCAAATGATTGAAGTTGGCTAATTATGACATACGCTCAACTCTCTGTTGATGCGGCCCATCGCTCTGTGGCGGGCCGTAAACCTGTTAACGAGGATTGCGCGGGCGTATTTCTCCCTCAAGACGAGCACTACTTAGAAAACAAAGGCGTTGCCTTAGTTATTGCTGATGGGGTTTCATCTGCCGAAGCCGGGAAGGAGGCCAGCGAAACAGCTGTAGCGCGCTTTATTGAGGAGTATTACCATACTCCGGACACTTGGTCTGTCGCTCATGCAGGCGAAAAAATTCTAAATACGGTTAACTTACGCCTCTACCGAAAAAGCCATGAATTCACTACTGAAGGTAAGGGCTACCTTACAACGTTCAGTTCTCTCATTATTAAAAGTCAAACCGCGCACTTTTTTCATGTGGGTGATAGTCGAGTTTATTACTTGGCAAAGAAAAAAAATGGTGAGAAGCCCGAATTAAAACAACTAAGTCGCGACCATACCGCCTTTATTGAACATAATCACGCAACCCTCGTGCGTGCAATCGGTATGGATAACCGCTTAAATATTGATTACGGCCGTCAACCTATTTGTGTCGGCGATCGTTTTTTGTTAACGACCGATGGTGTTCACGACTTTGTCGATGCTGAAACCTTGCTTAAGTTTATGCAAAGTGACGCAAGCACAAAAGATATTTGTGATCAAATTATCGAGCACGCAAAAGCGAGCGGAAGTGACGATAACATCAGCGCAGTTGTTGCAAAAATAGAATCGCTACCCGACGAAAGCCTGGATGATTACAGCATAAAACTTACTCGGTTGCCTTTTCCGCCTGATTTATCCATCGGTATGAAAGTGGATGGCTACGAAGTTAAAAAAGTACTTTTTGCTTCGGCAAGAAGTCAGCTTTACTTAGTTGAAGATGAGCAGAGTGCGGCGACCTACGTGATGAAAACGCCATCTCATAATTATGAAGATGACATCAGCTATATTGACCGCTTTATTCAAGAAGAGTGGATTGGGCTTCGCATTCACAATGCCAATGTTGTGCGAGTTATTCAATCCAATCGAAATAAAACCTGTCTTTATTATCTCATGGAGTATGTGGAGGGCGTTGGCCTGAATGATTGGATCGACGCCAACCAACCGCCTAATCCGAAGCGTGCAATCACCATCGTAAAGCAAATAGCAAAGGGGCTTGAGGCATTTCACAGTAATGAGGCAATTCATCAGGATCTTAGACCAGCTAATATCCTCATTACCGCAGATGAAAAAGCCGTTATTGTTGATTTTGGTTCGGTTTACGTCGCTGGGCTAGCTGAGCTGCAGCGACCGCTGGAGCATCAGGGAGCTTTAGGAACCGCCTCATATTCTGACCCCTTGTATTTAATGGGAGAAAATCCAGGAATTAAGGGTGATGTGTACGCTTTGGCAACGATAACGTACGAGATTTTTACCGGCCATCTTCCATATGGCCAAGAAGTCGAAGAGTGCCGCACGGCATTCGACTATGACCGTTTACGTTACTGTGATGCCGCCGGATTTAATCCGGTAATTCCTCAGTGGTTTGATGGGGCTCTTAAAAAGGGTGTGTCGTTTAACTTGGAAGATCGCTATGGGAGTATACCTGCGCTAGTGAAAGATTTAACGCAGCCGAACCCCATTTTTCTCCGTATGGATGTGGTGACTGAAAAGCAAGCGAGCAGTCTTGTTTTTTGGAAACTGTTATCGGGGTTTTGGTTTTTTACTTTTTTAGTTTTGATTTATCTCTTTAGTCTAACTAATGCGTCTTAGCTGGCTTATTGATTTATCATCCATACGGCTGCTTCTACGCGGGAACGAAAATTTAATTTTTTCAAAATGTGTTTCACATGAACTTTTACCGTACCGTCCGAAATACCTAACTCTCGCGCAATAAGTTTATTGCTTAAGCCCTTGGCAATCTGTTTGAGAATTTCATGCTCACGTGAGGTTAGCGTCGCCAATACACTTGGACGTTGACTGCCTTCTCCGCGTATGGCGCCTGCTAGGATGTGGGTGAGTTTTTCACTAATTACTACTTTTCCTAATGCGGCTTGTTTCAGGTTTTCTAAGATTTTCTCAGGGTCCATGTCTTTCAATAGATAGCCGTCGGCACCGTAAGTGATTGCCGAAACGACATCTTCGTCGTTATCTGACACGGTCAACATTATAATGCGTGAACTTACCTCGGCTTCACGAAGAGCACGTAGGGTCTCTAAACCATCCATCCCCTGCATGTTAAGGTCCAGCACGATTAAGTCAGGCTCATTCTCCGTTGCTATAGCGATCGCATCTTTACCGTTACTTGCTTCGGCCATAACTTCGAGTTCGTCTTCAAGGTCAATCAATTGGGCTAAGCCCTTACGTAACAATGGGTGGTCATCTACTAGTAGTATTTTTGCAGTTGCTTTCGGCATACGCTTACGTGGAACTCCTCAATGATATAGGCGGCTTTATTTTGGCGATCAAGAAAAATTCAGTATACAGAATTACTCTTCTCGTCAATATTTAATTTACTTGATCTAGATCATAGCTTACCGCATTTAGTCTGTAAGTAATATTTATACTCCTACCTCAAAAGAGACCTGTGGTGGGTTGAAAAGCCTTGTGGCATGGGGCGTGTAGCCACACGGTACCTCTAAATGGGTACTGCGTCTACCGCGCAGGCAGGTGAAGTCTACCCCACCGCGCAAGTTGCCTTTTTGCGTCATTTTTTTCATAGTATTGGTATTAGTCTTTAATCGAACATTTATTTGCAATACTTCAGTACTGGAGAAAAAAATGACTGAAACAACTGCGGGCGGTGTTAATAAAACCAACCCCCAAAATTCCACTGATATCCAAGAGTGGAACCCTGAAGATAAACACTTCTGGGAAACCCAAGGAAAGAAAATTGCTAACCGCAATTTGTGGATCTCCGTTCCCAGCCTTCTGTGTGGTTTTGCGGTGTGGCTTTACTGGGGCATTATTACCGTACAAATGCTCAATTTGGGGTTCCCCTTCGCAAAGTCGGAATTGTTCACCTTGATGGCAATTTCTGGCCTTACGGGCGCAACGCTACGAATACCGAGTAGTTTCTTTATTCGTTTAGCTGGTGGCCGAAACACGATTTTCTTTACGACTGCTTTGCTTATGCTTCCTGCTATCGGTGCTGGGTTAGCACTACGGGATCAAAGTACACCGCTTTGGATGTTCCAAGTGCTGGCGTTGCTGTCTGGCTTTGGTGGCGGTAACTTCGCGTCTTCTATGTCTAATATCAGTTTCTTTTTTCCTAAAAAGCAACAAGGTTTAGCGTTAGGTTTGAATGCGGGCCTTGGAAACTTCGGTGTAACCACCATGCAAATTCTTGTTCCTCTCGCGATGACCTTTGGGTTGTTTGGTGCGCTGGGCGGAGAATCAATGGTGTTACAAAGCACTTCTGGGACCTTAATCGGAAAGATTGCGGCTGGGACTGAAACCTGGATTCAAAATGCCGGCATTATCTGGCTTGTATTCCTCATTCCTCTTGCGGTTTTCGGTTGGTTTGGTATGAACAATCTACGTTCACCCGATGTTTCCCCCAACATCCCTAACCCTGTACTTAGCTTCGGCCTTATTAGTGGTATGTTGCTAATTGGCTTCCTAACGGCATCTTTCGGTTTGTGGTTACTGCTGCCTGAGTCTGCAAATGGATCGGGTTTTGGTGTACCGAAAGAAGTTGTCTTGCTCATTGTTATCGCATCTACAGTGTACTTACTGAAACTAATTCCCGGACAAATCAAACCTAACCTGGCTCGTCAGTACAAAATATTTGGTAATAAGCACACATGGGTAATGAGTGTAATTTACACTATGACTTTTGGTTCATTTATCGGTTTCGCCGCATCATTCCCGCTGTCTATCAAGGTGATCTTTGGTTACCAGCATTTGCTAGTGGATGGTGTGATGACGCACGGTACGAGCAATCCCAACGGCCCAAGTGCGCTTATGTATGCTTGGATGGGCCCTTTCATTGGTGCACTTATTCGCCCCGTAGGTGGCTGGATTTCCGATAAAGTGGGCGGTGCTTTGGTTACGCAGATCTGTGCTGTTGTCATGGTTGGGAGCGCACTGGGTGTCGCTTACTACATGAAGCAAGCATACGGATCGGCTACTCCTGAGGAGTTCTTTGTGCCATTCTTTGTATTGTTCTTAATTTTGTTTACGGCGACTGGTATCGGCAATGGGTCTACATTCAGAACTATCGCTATGGTATTCCCAAAAGAACAGGCTGGACCAGTACTTGGTTGGACTTCAGCTGTTGCAGCCTATGGCGCTTTTTACATACCTAAAGTATTAGGTGAGCAAATCAAGGCAACGACACCTGAAGTGGCGCTGATTGGCTTTGCAGTATTTTATGGTGTATGTATTTTTGTTAACTGGTGGTTCTATCTTAGAAAGAATGGTGAGTTCTATAACCCCTAAATATTAGTAGAGCTCATTCATTTTGCCCGCCTTGTGCGGGCTTTTTTATACCTACGGTAATTGAATCCAAGAGCAGGACAAATCATTGCTTATTGTGAAAGTTGTTTTGCGTGTTGGGGCGTAAATCCAAAATACACGCGTGTTCCGCCGGACTCTCGTAATTCAATTTTCATGTTGCCTCCAAGGTTACGACTGCGCTCAGTCATAATCGCAAGCCCATAATGGTTTAATTTTTCTGGAGTGCTAGAGATACCGACGCCGTCATCATCGATCGTAAGTTCCAGTCCTTTATCGGACCGTTGTTGTAGACATATTTTCACCATTGATCCATGGGAATGATGAATTGCATTTTGGCACGCTTCACGCACAATTTGTAAAAGATGAATTTCTTCATTAGGTGCCAGAGGAATATTTCCCACTGAATAGTTTAAGTCAATTTTAATGTTTGTTCGTTCTTGTAGTTGCATCACGGTATTTTCCAGCGCGACGCGTAAACCACCTTCATCTATTTTAAGTCGGAAGGTTGTTAGCAATTCCCGTAATTGCCGATATGCGGAGCTAAGGCCTTCCCGCAACTCATCGATAATCGGCTGCTGAAGTTCAAGTTTTTGTTTGTCGTGTGACTTTTGTAAGCGAGTAACTTGAATTTTTAAATAGGAAAGCGATTGAGCCAGAGAGTCGTGAAGTTCTCTTGCGATTACGGTGCGTTCGCTAAGCATGGCAAAGCGGTATTCGCGATCTTTTTGTTCGGATAAAGAAAGGGCAACAGAAAATTGATTGGCAACCGATTGAACTAAACTACTTTGCCAGTCGGGCAATCGCTCATCTTTTTTAAGGTGTAGGCTTATTACGCCGTATTGACGGTCTTCCATCTCGATAGAAAACTTAATTTCATGGGAAAACGTTAACACTTCCTCCCCAGATCCAGAACTTAGGCAACCTAAACAGCTTTCTCGATGGCAATTGCTGATACCATCTGTGTCGGAGACTAGATGAAGGTAGGGTTTGTCCCCATGTTTTGTAAATAGGCAAAGCTCTAGCTTTTTGTTCTCTAAGACCCCAAACAAATTATTGACAATGGACTGAAAGTCCAAGTTTTTTCGGTTGGACTCCAAAATTTGTTTTGCGGTGTTAAACAAAAAGTTAAGAGCAATATTGTTTTGTTGGAGTTCCTTTGTTCGCTGCTCCACGCGCTCTTCCAGTCTGGCATGTGAATCCGATATAGACTCTCCCATTTGGTTAAAGGCTAGTGATAGTAACGATAATTCGTCCCGGCCTTCTACATGTACGCGCTGAGAATAATCTCCTTCACCAATTTTTTTGGCAGTATCGGTCAATGTGGCCAACGGTTTTTCAACCCGGTTTTTTAGAAGGTAAAATATTAGGCATCCCACTAAAACAATAATGAGAAATGTAATGAGTTGGTACGACCGTAGGTTGACAATTTTCCGTGCAGAATCATTTTGAAATTCCATGGCTACAGCGTCAGTCAGCAATACAAGCTTCTCGACAACCCGTTCAGTTTTTTTAGAAACATTTCCGCCTGAGATATCTGCATTCAACGTTGGTTTGACGACAAGCAGCCAATGTTGATAAGCCAAATGAAAGCGTTTTGTCAGTTCTGAATGTTCAGATTCGGGATCTTTTAAGCGAGCTCTTTGAGCGGAAAACAAAGGATCGCCCCAGGTGTTGTCTAAGCGTTCGATAGCCTTAATGGCCTGTTTGGGGTTTTCGCGTTCCAGGCTCAAGGCTATGTGGTAAGTTTGCATCCTCATAGAGCCCGAAAGGTTGACGGCTTGCGCGTCTCGATCAACCTGTTCCGTCAACCAAAATGATATAAAAATACTCACGACAGTTATGCCAAGAATCGCTGTTAATGACAGCGTAATGTAGCTCATGACTGAATCGAGAAAGCGTTGCTTTATTTGATTGACCAAGTTCTAACCACCACCGATAGCTTTACACTAAAATTTCTTCTGGATTGTAGTGCATCGGCGCGCCTACATATACCCAGAAGCTTCATTTTGCCTATGTGGGGATACAAAATCTTAATGCACTTAGCCGGCTGTGAGATTACCCCGAAAACGTTAAGTCGGCGCTTATAAGGCCGTACCTCGTATGCAAAGCTCCGGGCCGTGTTCGCAAAAGCTTATGAGGGAGGTTTTGTCTCTATATTAATGGGATAAGAGTCGAGGTCTAGGAGGATCGATTGAAGATAGATTTACACGCTATGCCATATGTCCAAGCGTTAGTTTTTTTATTTGGCAATATGATTACTTTAAGGGGGGAGGGGGGAGGCAGAAGGCGATCGCTATGGAGGATTACCGATCTTTGTGAAACGTGGCGTTTTGGGTCGGTTTCATTTTTATGTGTAAAGTTCTCATGAAAAATATGAAAAAGCCCCTCAGGTGAACCGGAGAGGCTTTTATTTTTTGGCCTAAATGTGGTTAGATTTTGGCGCCTATCCATGCCCAGAATTTATTGGTGTCTACTTTGCCGAAGGAGTCATCCCCTGCGCTGTATCGTGCGGCTTTAACGCCAAAGTAGTAATGCTTTGCGAAGCCTTGGCTGTATACGGCGTCAAATTCGCTGCCTAGATCTTCATCTTCGCCAGATTCTGTTGTTGAGAAGTCATGGTATGTTACTGCCCACTTTCCTGAGCCTGCTTTACCGTTTAGTCCAATAGACAAATCTTCCAGTCCGGCAGCTGGTGTATTAATAAACTGATCGGACCAGCCGTTGAACTTGTGTAACGTCGCAAGTGGGGTTGAGAACGCGTATGCGCCGTCGTCGGACCCGAGTTGTTCGTATGCACCTTTTAATGTCACTGGGCCAAAGTTATAGGCGACTTCACCGAGCAAGTAATCGGCATCGTAGTCATTCGAACCATTTTCAGATGATTGTGATGCGTATTCCCCTGCATAGCTTATTTTGCCTTTTTTTCCTGCTAAGCGGATGCCGAATGTATCAATGCCGTTATCCGTATTGTTATCGAGTTCTAACAGGTAGGCATAGCCGGTAACTTTTCCTATTGGTGTTTTGTACGATACGTTGATCAAATGGTCTTTTGAATCTTGATCCGCTGCTTCAGCAAAAATACGCTCGCGTTCATCAATATAGTTATAGCTTATTGTCAATGCGTCGTTGGGTGTTACTTTTACTGCAAGCCCGTCAAATGTTTGTCTGTCTTGTCTCCAGCCAACATGGCCAATAAAACGGTGATTGTCGAAAGTCATGACTTGGCGGCCAAGTTTTACCGTAAAAATTCCTGATTTGTACTGTAAAAAACCTTGATCAAGTTCGGTAACTTCAGGGTCGGCAATAACCGAATATTCGCCAAGGTTAAATCCGGTTGGCCCGACGGTATAATTATCGATTCCGGCTATTACCCGTACGTCTTCAAATTCTGCCATGGCAGAAAAACCATTTACGTCTCCAGTTGTGTAACCAATGCGTGTGCGCATGGTAAGTGCGCTAGCGTTATCGACACCATTATCTTGATTAACACTTTCATAACGAATGCGAATATCTCCTGCCGTCTTACCTTCTGTTAGGGCTTCGGTAAAGGTTTCTGCATTTGCGATATGGTTTAACCCTAATGTTGAAATCGCAGCCCCCAAAAGTAGGTACTTAGTCTTCATAAAATACTCCAAAGTGGTTAGTTTTCTAAATCTCATTCTGTTTTTAAGCATTTCCCTTATTGTTTGTTATTTTTTGGCTCAACTCAATAAGTAATCTCTACCAATAAGTTATCAGTTCTATTTTTTTTGTTTTGAATCTCTGTCAAATAATCATCAAAAATATAGTTGATTATTGAAAATATACTCGAATAAAGTGAATTCGTTTTGTGTGTGGGTAGCCCATTCAAAGCTAGGGCTTTAATCGGGAGGTCATTTCAAGCGAAGCTCAGCTAGCCGCCTAACGGATCGAGAAGTTTTCTGTTGGCTAACTTTTCGTGCTTTAGATAGGTGCTCGCTAGATTTTCTGGTTTGGGTGGTATTTTGGTTTACGGAATCTAAAATACCATTCTGGAGGGGTTGAATGGTCCTGGCTATTATGTGAATTTTTCTTATGAAATTTTAGGCGAGATGGGGGACATGGGTAGAATTTTTTGTTGTTAATCTACGTGACAAGTTGATGCGCGTTCCCCTTGAAGATTTCTGCGTGATGGGTTTTCAGTTATTAGCATTTTGTTTGCCGTACTTCCTTGTACGGGTTAGAGATGCCTGTATATGTGCAGAACGCGGACGAGCTACCCTATGGGGACTTATGTTGGATATTCGTTTGGTATCACCAAAAATGAGCAGAAGATCTCTTTAGGTGTTCGATATGACTCCTTTGCCTTCAGAATCCACTTCCGTCGTTATGGGGGCGAAAGCAATATACTGATCTAAAGTTGCCGCATTGTTCCCTAGGCCCTGAATAAGACCGTTTTCCGAAAATAGGTCTGTAAAGTGGCCTTGATCACCGTGCAATGCCATGTAGTTCAGCATGACCATTTGCACGAGCTGAGATACGCTGTTTGCTGCTGGACTTGAGGTAGTTTCTACGTTGCCGCCACTCGTCATATACCCCAATTGATTTCTACCAGGGCTTGTAAGTTCGGGTTTACCTCCGGGATTATAAACCAAGAAAAATGATGCCCCGGTTTGTTGGTTGTCTGTCGTCCAAACACCTTTCCCCGTTGAATCTGTCTGGCCATTACTCGATACCGAGCCATCAGAGCAAACATATATCATCAGTGGCCGCCCTTTGCGAGCGGCATACTCTAGACAGGCGCCCATACATCGACCAGCACGGGCATCACGCGCCTCTCCGGTTGTGCGCGTACTGTCGTGATAATCGTAGCCTCCCATGGTGATTGTTCCGGCGCCTGCATATGGATAAAGACCGTTTGGACTATCCAGTGCCAATTTCATTACTGAGGCAGTTTTCGCAAATTCACGATCGTTCAACTCGCCCTCTGCGAATATTGATTCTGCTTGACCATAAATGTCCGGGTCTTGCTCAATATCCAATATGTCGATATCGGGGTAAGCAAAAGCCAGGTTGGCGTTATTAACGTAGGTGCATTTTAGTTTTTCTTTAATCGGGTCAGTATCTGCAAGTCCTAATTGCTGCGCCATTCTATCAATCTTGAGGTCGCTACCTCGAGAAACGCTTTCCATTACCGCAACGACTTGTGCATGCGTTAGTGTTCGGCCAAAGTCTCCGACTTTTACCAAGCCTAAAACATCCGTACGGCGGTCAATCTTTGTTGGTCTTACTTCTGCATTGACAAACTGACCAGGCGATACCGAATTACCACCGGATTCTGAGCCTCTGGAACCGATCAGGGAAAGAAGCTCTCCTTTTGCACCGGCCAAATTAATGGCGTACATAGGATTGTGAGGGTTGCTTGCCGTATCATTTTCCGACCGAGCGGGGATGACGGTGCCGTTCATTCTTGCACGAGCGTCTGTGCTGGTAAACTTTTCCAAAATCCCTCTCAGAAAGGCACTGTCGGAATGAAAAGCTAAGCCAAGCGTTGTATCAACGTTATTATCTGCACTGGGCAACATATCTCCCGGCAGGCCTTGTCTGCTATAACCGGCAGTGCTGAGAAAATCTAATTGTCCCCCTTGTCCGCCTGCAAGAACATTTGACCCAACCATGTTTGCGCCACCCGCAAGGTCAAAGCAAATAAAAGGGATTTTTCGATTACCACCTGTCACATTGCACTCATTTAAGCGTTCCACCATTTCTGGCGAAAGTGCGGCGCGAGCTTTGCTGGAATGCAAAAGTCCCGCTAACCCAGAGCATCCTATTACGCTGCCGAGTCCGTGTGAAAAGCCCTGGGCTATAAATTCTCTTCGTGTTCTCGGGCGACGATGGTCGGGATGCTTTAATGGCTCATCCACGCCTTTTGTAGTTTTTGACATAGGAGTATCCTTTTATTGCAGCAACATGATTGAGCTGCCTAAAACCGAAGAGCACGCTGCGATGACAGTTGAAGCTGTGCTTGCCGAGCCATCACTCGGCTCTGAGGTTGGTAGGTCGTTGTTCGTTAAACCATTGATTAAATCCCGCAGCTCGACCGAAAGTGTTTCATCCGGTTGCGTATCTAAAAATTCGGCATTATTAATTCGGTTGCCGAGGAGATTTTTCAGCAAGGCGCTAATAATAAGGTCTTGTGCGGCTGCGTTATCTCTCAGTGCGTCATCATCTGAAAAACTGTAAGTGCCAGTAAAGTCAGTGAAAAAACTATCTCGTCGACTGATATCTCCTTCGACTAATACGGTGCAAAACCCCATTGCTAGCTGCATGATTCCCGCTTGCTGGGAAGAAACAAAGCCTTCAATATCTTCTACAGCCGGGAGTTGTCGACGAACTTCGTTGACAACGCTAACCTCGGATGGCGGTACGTTTGTAACGTTTGACATTGTTGCAATAATTTCATCAAAGCTACGCAGTCCCAAGGTGTAATATGGTGACGAAGACCCAGTGGGAATTTCAGGTTCAGGTAAGTCTGGTACCGGGGTATTGAAAATCCTCGGATTGTTTATAGGTCCAATACGGCTAAAGCTTAGGTAGAATTCGTCAATATCAGGACCTAGGCTCTGTGGAATAACCGTCCCGGTTGAGCCTGTTGCGTTGCTCGCTAAATGTATCTGGGTGTTATCCGAATAGGCTTTTGCATCATCTGATGGTGTGGCAGACCCGCTTATGGTTACAGACATTTTTCCAAAAGCTTGGCCAGGAATAATATCCTGTCCGTTAATGCCAAGACGCATGCCTTCAAGAATTATGTCGGACGCTAGTTCACTTTCTTCATCCAGCCCGATAAAAAATGGTTCGATAAATAGATAACTGTGATCATCAAATACTTCAACCTGAAAGACTACAAAGGCATCCTGCAACATTTGGTTTTCAATAATATCGCCGTCAACATCTGGTGCCGACAATAAATGCGAAACACCAAACAGTAAAAAATACTTTTGGCCAACGCCGGCATCGAAGTTTGTCGTAATTTGATCGGGTGTCAATACGCGGCTATGGATCGCAAGCATTCTGACAGAGCCTTCCCAGGCATATTGCCTATCAACTTCGCCACCAATAGCAAAAGCAAAGGCGTCGTCCCAGTCATTTAAATCACCCGCAGTGCTGTCGCTGGATGTATCGGCCGCTTCGACAAATTCGCCATTCACGTATAGGGATCGACCATCGAGACTGTTGTAATTCGCCACCACGTGTTGGAGGCTTGCTTGCAATACGTCAGTTGTGGTCAGGGTGGGTTCGCCATTGTTAGTGGTGTCAGAGCTGCGGTTCATAAAATCATAGGAGTAAAGAGTTTGTCCTAATGCGAAATTGCGGGTATCAGCTCCTCCAGAATAGGTTGCTATGCGCGCCGGTCCTTCTTGGGTGACGTTCGCCGGAATAATCCAAGTTTCTATCGCATATTCTCGGGCTACCTTTAAAAGGTCGTGAAGTTTCTTGCTGCGTGTTGTACTGCCTTGTACTCTGCCGCCATTAAGGCGAATCCCCCAATTTCCTACCCAGTCCACGTCGCCAAAGAAGTTGAGATTAAGTGGGTCACCAACTCCGCTTGTGTCGTGCGCAATCGTTCCTTCTCCGCTTTTAAATTCATAAAGTGCAATAACGTCGGATTGATAGCGACCTCCTGAGCTGGCCACGATGCCATCTTCAATTGATGAGGCACGACTGGCAAGAATGCTGGGGTCAATAGGTACAGGCTCAGGCAGTGCGGATAAATAATCCCGTATAGCTGCCTGTAATTGCGTTGAGCTGTATGAGCATGGGTCTCCGCCGTTGGGGTTAAACCAGCAATTATGACTTTGATCGCGCACACGAACGAGCAATCGAGAGCTGGGTATCGGGGCGCCGACTATGTTATCAATAAGGTACGCTGCATCATTTAAGTTGATTTTAGTTTTTATTGCAGCATATGCGACATCAATATCATCACTTGAGAAAAATGGCGGTTGCTGCTCTTGGATTCCATCCTCGGCATGGCAGCTACCGCAGTTTGTTCGCAGTAAGCTATAAAGGTCATTAAACTCTTCTAGCCTTGGATCTTCATCATTGGGGAATCGCAAACTGGCACCGGGAGCCGACAGGCTAGAAGGAGCTGGAGCAATAAGGGCAATCTCTTCTGGTGAGGCGCCTGGGTCGCTCAGCCAATTGGTGATCAAATTTTGCATTGTTACCGTGCAAGCTGTTGTCGAATTTTCCCAGCATCCATGACCTGTAGCAACTTTTGTTACCATAAGTGAAAGCTGTGGTGCAGAAGAATCTACCAGCTCTAGTGCGCTGGCATAAGCAACATTAATGTCATCCGTACGGACAAATTCAGGGGTTTGTTCGCCTTGTATATGGCAATTCCCGCATCGGTTTTCTTGAGCTAAAACATCCCACACTTCACGTTTATAGTTGATGACATCTTCATTTTCTTCTGCGGGCCCGCTGTAAATAATTCCAGTATCGTTATCACTACCGTAGGTAGGTGTTGTCTCATTTGGTTGGCCGCTATCTGTTGCTCCACACCCGATTAATAGGGTAAGTAAGGCGCTGGGGAAAAACCATTTTTTAATTGTTCTCATTTGTTATTCCCCCTTACAGTAGTCGGCAGACTCGGCAAAAACCGTTTTAAAATTAAATCCGTTGTTTCGGAAAGAGTCTGTAATTGCACTGACTTTTTCATGATCTTCTGTGCTTTGTGGTTCGCGTAAGCATACGGTTTCAAAAACCTGACTTACGTGGCATTGCGCAAAGGTTTTACTGTGTGAGATCTCGGTCATTAATGATTCAGCTCCGTATCCATTTCCGGGTAAACCTTCATTTGTCCAGTCCCACCCCAGGCTTCGGTAAGTGCCTTCTCGCCAATAATTGTCCCACTTATTATCGGGTGCGGCGTAACCGTAGGGGAAATTATTCGAGTTGATGAGGTATTTTCCCTGTACGCGTGACCCGCTGTCGGGGTCTATAATTCCGGGACCGTTGAAGTCAATTTTTTCTAAATTGTTATCGTAGTCGTAGTACGCTAAACCTTGAATTAGTGGGTCCATACCACTGTGGCATCCCATACAAAAATTTAAGTACACCCGCGAGTCTCCCCCTGGGCTTCGGGATACATCTTGTCGAATTCGATCAACAACACGTGCCGCATCATTAATTTCCCCAAAGACTTCGATGCACATATGATTGAGAAATATGTATTGAAATTGTGAACGATTTGTCCCGTCAGAAAAAAAAGCTTTTGCCGATGCCCTCGAAGTAACAACCCCCGACGCTTCGAAATCAGAGATTTGCACAACGCTTGCCTGGCTTACGGCTTCTAGATCATCCTTTAGGCTCGAGCGGTTTTCTCTAACGCGCTCTTCAAGTGCTTCATAATGCGCATTATTCGTAGGTGAGTAGGCTGGCAGCCCCAGGCTTGATCTGGCAACGTATAAGTTTGGCGTTGTTAAAATAGTGCGAAAATCTAAATCATTAGCAACAATTCCAATAACGGTAGCGGTGTAGTCATTCAGAGCAACAAAGGGGTCTTGTTCTTCATTTGTCCATGGTGTAACAAGCGTTTTTAACGTTACGTTGTAAAAGTTATCATTTTCCATTGCTATCTCTGCTGCAGCCACACCTCCCGTTTTACCGTCGGGAGGGCTTGCGATAACCCCGGCCATTTGATTTAGAACGGTTTCTGTTGGCGGTACACCAGCGACTCGGTCGTGGATACGCTTTGCTTGCTCCAAATTCCCTGCGCTTGAATGATCAGCAATAAGGATAACGCCCAGCGACGCTAGAGAGCAAAGTAAGCCCCTTAAATTGATGTTGTTTTTTAAACCGCTCATTTTACTTTTTAATCTCGATAAATTTTTGTGGCGCTGATAAGTGTGCGTAAAAGTATTAAGTCAATTTTTTGGTCAATATTTTTTGAAAATATCGCCGTAAGGTTGCGGGGCTTGCGAGTATCAGAAGCATGATTAAAGTCGTTAGATCAAGAGAGCCACCACCACCAGAACTTTCATCGTCGGTGTCTGTTGATCCAGAATCTCCATTGCTACTGGGGATGTCTACGTTCGTGTTGGCCTCCTCCATAAGGTGTCCATAATATGGTGCAGCGACATCTTCAAGAGGGTTGCCGTGTCCGTCCATCGTCCAGCCCTTTGCGTCCGTTAAAAAACGCCAGCTGCGACGGTAAATTAGCCTAGCTGTGATTTGAATCTCGCCACTTTGTGTCGCTTCGAAGGTGTAGTTGGTTGCATCGGTTTCGTTTGCGGGAATACGACTATCAAATAGAATCCCGCTGGCGTCCGTAAAAAATGTAGGCGAGGCGCCGGTGGCATCTTGATTGACTTTTGCGTAAAGCTTTCCAGGTAGGTCCGCGTAGTAACCTTGTTCTGGGTCACCGACGCCGCCGAGCGTGTGAACCTGTTGAGAGCCTGTGTGTTCAAGAGGGCTTCCGTCGGGGTGAAAGGCTTCGACTAGCAGGATCATGTTGCGAATAGTGACTCCGGTTGGCACATGATGCCCGGTACTACTATTGAAGACGCTGGCTTCAACTTCGACAGTTCCGTCGTTATTCACTGCGGTCAGAGAAAGCTCAACGGCATTATCCAAAAATTCTGCGGTTGTGCCTCTTATGTCATGGCTTCGTATATCGCCCAAGGGCCGGTTTAAGTTTTGAAAGTCAAAGGCGTCTGCTCCGGAGCACGCTGCGTTTGCGTCCCTTGCAGGCATGTGGCAATCGGCACAGCTTTGGTAGCTCCCTGATTCTGGATCGCCGTAATCACTTTCTAACCATTCGACAAAGGTAGGTTCCGAGATAACGCCGCCCGCATCTTCAAAGTCACCGTCGTTGTCATGGTCGTTTTTATCTTGATGACAAGCCGCACATATTTCAGCGCTGACTTGGGGTTGATAGGACGGTCGCATTTCAAATTCAACGTATACGTTTGTATCGCCTAATACGCCATATTGTATGTCGTGGTCGGGATCTCCAAAGGCATCCGAGCGGGGTAAATTCAGGGTGACGGAGTCTGGGTGTAGGCCGGGGAAGTTGGGTTTGCTTTCATCTATATTGGCAATCTTGTGGCACACCTCACAGGAAACGCCGTGCGCTATCGATGGTGACCCTTCATCAATTGATTTGATTGCGGAGTAAGGCTCGTTAACCCATGATTCAGGTTGGTGGCAAGCGGCACATTCGCTCTCGGCATTTTCATCTTTATGAACGGAATCGCGCGTGTAAACAAAACCTGTCATGCCGCCGTCGGTTCCGTCGCCATTGTAAATGTCATGAACCCAAGTGTTTACACCACCGTTAGACATCGGTGAGCCATTCCATTCGTTGTATTGTTCCTGGTGGCATTTAGCGCATTCTGTTCCAGATTCGACGTGTGCAAATTGGTAGTTGCTCCAGTGATCTGGCGTATTCGCTTCGGGAACAGCCTCCAATCGAATGATTATTCCGGAATCGCCATCACTAACGTTTGCTGATGCGTTATAAAACCCTTTTTTTGCGGCAACGATAGTGAGGCTTGAGCTTCCACCGTTGGGTAGCGAGAAGTTACCACTACTATCGGTAGTTACATCGGTATTGCTTGCTTGGATGCTGACTAATGCCCCCGTTAGGGCTGCATCTGTCGTAATATTAATTACGCGGCCACTAATGGCTGCTTGCAGGGATAAGGAATAGAAAAATAGTGCAGAAAAAAACAACAACTTTGAAATGTCTTTCGCGCAAGATAGGGCGACCGATCTGGAATGGGCTTTTAATTTCGTTAAGTCTTGAACAATATGTTTTGAGTTAAAAAAACTCGGATGAACATTCATTTGGCTTACCTATCTGCGCATTATTTTTTACCGGTATCACTCCTGTGGGTTAAGCGTGAAGGCTATGCTCCAAAGAAAAGTGGTTATAACGATAATATTTATTCTTGGCGGAAACATAATGCAGGTGTAGGGCCAGATTGTTGTCTCCAAGTGCGTGAATGTTCGGCTTTTGATATATCGCAATAACTCTTTAAGTTCCCAGTGAAAAACGTGAAGTTCATCAGATTTTTCAAAATAAAATTAATTGCTGTGAGTTGATCAAAATCAAGGAAAAATATTTTTCGGTGTTAATGGTTTTTAATGTGGTTTTTGGGTGACAATTATGGACACAATTGCGGGGGTCGTGATGACGAATTATGGCGCAATATGCCCGGTAATGTCATATTGTGGGGGGCGTTGCTGGGGTGGTTGGTATTTGTGTCTCTGCCTTGTTGTGTATTTAAGGGGGTGGTGGTTAGTGGCTCGCAGTGAAAGTGATATTTGTTAGTTGACGTTTATAAGCTTGCGGTGATCTCGATTCTGGCGAATGTGGTAATACTTGATTTACTTCAGGTGTTTTCATCATTATTTTTTATACAATTGCAGAAAGAATTTTGAGAAAAAATATGTCAACTACAAAAATTGGTATTGTTACCGCGTCGGATCGCGCAAGTGCTGGTATTTATGAGGATCTTTCAGGTAAAGCGATTATTGATACTCTGAGCGAGTACCTGGTCTCAGAGTGGGTTTCGAAATATCGGGTAATTGCCGATGACCAGTCCATCGTCGAAGATACCCTTGTTGATCTTGCTGATAACGAACAGTGCAGTTTAATTATCACTACAGGCGGTACCGGTCCGGCATTTAGGGATATGGTGCCCGAAGCTACTGAGGTTGTTTGTAATAAAATGATGCCCGGTTTTGGTGAGCTTATGCGACAGGTTAGTTTGCAGTATGTGCCGACGGCGATATTGTCTCGTCAGACTGCGGGCATACGTAACAAAACGCTGATAATTAATTTGCCGGGTAAGCCAAAATCAATTCGGGAATGTTTGGATGCAGTATTTCCCGCCGTGCCTTACTGCGTTGACTTAATTGAAGGTCCGTTCCTCGAAACTAACGCGTCTGTCATTAAAGCATTTCGGCCTAAGTCAAAATAGATGAGTATTGATGGTTATGGCTATTGCGTTGGGGCTTCCTTATCTGAGGAGTTGATATAGCCTTTATTGCGATATCTATACGTGACAAGTGTGAGGCACAATTTGGCCATACGCGTTGCATATTCTGGATTGTGCTTGTCTTTATGGGTGGTTAGGGGTGTTTAGCATTAAGAGGCTCTGAAAAAGTTGATGTCAGAGTACCTTAGAGATGCCATAAAAATACAGTAATGCAATGGCTATAAGAGTTCAGTTTCAAATTTCACGAAAATAATTATTCGTCTTTTACGGGAGTATGTTAACAGTGCCTACTGATTCATTGGGGTCAACCCAGTCCGAGCCATGGCCGATTTTGCGATTGTCATTTCGACCGTTTTTTTTGTTCGGTTCGTTATTTAGTATTGTCGCGCTTTTTATTTGGTTGAGCTTATTGTCGGGTTCATCGGTCTTTGACCCTTTCGGTGGGGCGATTTGGTGGCATTCGCATGAAATGTTATTTGGCTTCGTTGCCGCAATTATTGTGGGTTTTTTGCTTACAGCAGTACAAACGTGGACGGGGGTTCCGAGCATTAAGGGTGGGCGCTTGCTTTTTTTGCTGTTGTTGTGGTTGTCAGCACGTCTGCTTTTGCTGGCTTCATTACCGCTATCCGGTTGGTGGTCAATCATTGTCGATCTTGCCTTTCTCCCTATAGCCGCGATTTTTTTTGCAATTCCAATTATTCGAGTTAAGCAATACCGGAATCTTGTATTTGTTCCAATCTTAAGTTTTATGAGTATTGCAAATGCGTTGATGCATTGGGGGGTTCTGAGTGGGGATACTCGTTATGTGCAACAGGGAAGCTACAGCATGATTATGCTCGTTTCGTTAGTTATGAGCATAATTGGCGGAAGAATTATTCCAATGTTTACTGCAAATGGCACCAAAACGAAGAAGGTACCTGCTATCGCGTGGCTAGAGCAGCTGTCCATTATTTCGATGGTGCTTATGGTTTTGATCTTTATTACTCAGGCCGTATTGCCCAAACCATTTATCGCTGGACTGGCTTTTGCCGCATGCGTCAGCCATTTTTTTCGATTTTTTCGTTGGCGGTTTTGGGTGACTTTTCGGGTTCCTTTGGTTTGGTCTCTGCACCTTAGTTATGTTTGTATTCCTGTCGGATTGTTGCTGCTGAGTGCGCATTATGCCTTTGATGTGTTAACGCTTGCACAAGCTATGCATGTGCTAACGATTGGTGGTATGGGGACCATGATTCTCTCAATGATATCCCGAGTGTCGTTAGGGCATACGGGGCGCCCTCTAATTGTAGGAACGTTAATGTCCGCCGCATATGGTTTGGTTTTTGTTTCTGCGGTCGTACGTATTTTTGGTGGCGCGCTTGTCGAGAACTATCAGGTTGTAATGGCCTGTTCGATATTCGCCTGGGCGGCTGGCTACGGGGCTTTTATTGTTCGCTACCTTAAAGTGCTCACTCGGGCACGCGTAGATGGCCGGGCAGGCTAAATTAGTTCTCTTTCGTGGGAGTGGAAAATATAATAGCGCCTCCTGCAGACAGGTAGAAACGCTGGGTGACAAAGAGAGTGTGCGTGGAGATGTATGCCCAATATTATAGTTATTATTTTTTTGTAGCCGTGTATACTTTGTGGAATCTAAAAAACAGAACGGCTTGTGTTTTATTTTTTAATTTCTGTTTTATCAAAAATATCTTATTTCGTGCCGTGTATTGATGTGGTTGGATTTAGCATTTACGTAATAACGCTGCGAATTAGTGGACGCCAAAAATGCCCATCCTCGAAAAACTATTTGGATCAAAGTACGATAAAAAACTCCCTTATACATACCATGCAAAAAAAACGATTGCTTCTGGTATAGAGCGGGACTGGTTTGGAGATGTTTTTTGCCAGTTATGTAAGCATTTGCGACAAGATGGGGAATCCCCTGATAATATTACTATTTACGAGTGCTTTTCGAATAAAGAGGTTGTAATGCCCAAAGCTGCATATATGAATTCTGATGGTGACTGGCTTCTTGGTGCGGATTTGTGTGCTGCGCACACTCGTTATGGCCGGCCGGGAAATTTAGATGGTTGTGGGTTTGTAGACCGGAAGAGTGGCAAGATCACTTCTTGATGGGAAATGCTGGTATACGCCACGGATTTGTAATTGCTAGGCTTATGTCATATGACAAAAATTTAGCTTTTCCCTTTTTTTCGCTCTTTTGGGATATGAGCCAGTGAAATTCCGTTATCGTGGGATTTCTTGTAAATATTATTAAGATGTGTTCGTAACGTTGAGTTTGAAATGGAGAGCTTCTCGCAAATGAACGCATTGCTTAAGCCTGCTATGGCCAGCTCAATGACTCCCGTTTCTCGCTTGCTTAAACCCATTTTTTTGTAGTGCTCTTTTGCTTGCTGTTGCCGTTCTTCGAGGGGCTGCAGCAGGGTAATGATGTGTTTATCGCTACAGATCAGTGTTGTGTCGTAGTAGGCGTCATGTAAAAAACAGTTTTTATAGGTGCGGCTTCCCCATTCGTGCCACTGCTGAAGGGTATCGCGTTCATAAATTTCCATGCACCCGTCGAGGCAAGTTTGGCCTTCCAGATTTCCGCAAAGATCAATGCAGCGCTGGTTTTGCTTCAGTACGAATTTATTGCAATCTTTAATGCATACGACCATAGCGCCTTCCTCCAGGGTGGAGAGTAGGGCTTCAGCCAATCCTGTTCCGCTTATTCCTCTGTCTTCAGGTTTTATGCTGGTCATCGTATTCTTGCTCATAGCCGTAACGGGGTTGGACGGAAGGAGTCTAGAATAATACCTTGCTGCACTGCGGATGAACACACGTGTATAGCGGATTGTGAAAATTACCAACCCATATCAATTAACGTTCACTTTATGGCAGAAATTAACGTTTTTAATCAGCAAATTGCATTCCAAACCACTCCAAAACGATTTAGAACGGGCAATATCAACGGTAGGGGTTGATATTGCGCGATCAATCCAGATGCTAACATGCCGCCCTTATTTTCTACTGGTGGAATCGTTTTTGTCCTCACAAAGAAGTTCTACCCGTATCAACTTTACCGAATCGATCCAATTGTTCGGAAATAACTTAGATAAAATATTTATGCTCTATTCGCATCGCGATCAGCATCTTTGTAAAATAGCCGCCGTTATTTGTGTGGTTTTTTTGTTTGTTAATTTTCTGCAAGGTTGCGACAGCCATAAGCCTGATGGTCATAAGTCAGTTTCTATCAGCGGAGATTTGATGGCGGAATTTCGCAGTGAAATTATTCCAATTTTCGAGGAGAGGTGTGGTGTTGCATGTCATGGGGTTTCTAACGATGCCTATGAAACGTTTTTGCAAAAAGACCCGATTAATAAAGTTGCATTTTATTTTCCTTACGACAGAAGTACCGGAAGGATCGCTGAGGAAGACTACGAGTTAACATATAGCGTTTCTGTTGGCCATGATCGAGTTGATTATTCGGAATTGCCACGTTTTAGCCACCTCCTTAGAGCTCCGCTCGCTGTCGAGTATGGTGGTCAGGCGCATCGTGGTTTAGATGTTTTTTACTCGGATGAAGATGATGGCTACCGCGCGATGGAGAGGTGGCTAACAAAGGAGATCGATGAAAATAAAAAAGAACCGAAACAACTTTCTGAAAATGTAGCCTACTTCGAAGACCATATATTGGGTGTTATGGAAAGGAATGGCTGTTTTTTATCGTCTTGTCATGACAGCCAGGTTTTTAATGACCTGAAATTAATTCCACCGCTTCCTCGGGAGAATATTGGTACCCTCGGTGGCATTGCTAGCGGGTTTTCTACAAAGATGATGTTGCAAAATCGAGAGGTGGTTCTCGGTACGGTTAGCCGTTTGGTTAATTTAGGAGGTGACTTAGATCGCAGCCGACTTATTGCGAAAAACATTCCAATTGAAGAGGGTGGCATTCATCAGCGGGGTGGTAATAACCAGTTTTTTGAATCAATGGATGATGCTGACGTAAAACGCATTTTAAACTGGGCAAGGCTGGAACGAAAAGCACTGGCATCGACGTTAAAAAGTGAAGGAAATGCGATTGTCGAAAGTGACATAGGCAAGGTCAAAGGTCTTGTTTTTATACGTGGTCCGCGGCATGTTCCACGAACTTGGTTTTCATTCGATAAATATTTTCCGGGTTCGGACATATTTTTATTGCCGCTAAAAGAAGGCGAAACACTTGCAAGTGCTAGTGCGTCCCCGATCAACTTAACTGCGGCTTTTCATGAAGATGCCGTTGAGATCCAGTCCCTGGACGTGCGTTACGATGCAAAACGAGTAGTCTTTTCTATGCGTAGGAAGGCGGAAGAAGGTTTCCGTTTGTATGAATTGCGAATAAACGATGCAATGACCGGCATTGTGGGTACCCCGCAACAAATAAGTTTTTCTAAAGCATCTTTAAGCGACGGTACATTGATTCATCATATAGATCCTATCTATATGCCGGGTCCTACTGACAAGGAAGGTCAAGAGCTAGCTGACGTAGCGATTACTTTTGCGTCAAACCAGGCTGGGCACTATGTGCAGTCCGATACCTGGGGAATACTCGGAGAAGCGGATAGTCATCAAGGCAAAATTATATTTGACCAGCAACGTCCAGAGGATAAGGGAACTTTCGATGGCAAACGAATATATTTTGTTGCCGGTCCGAATGAAGGTGAGTGGCGAACGATAACGCAACACACTTTCCGTGACGGAAAAGGAAGTGGTGCCGCACTGAAGTTAGATCACTCTCTACCTCATAAAGTCGATAATAAATCGGTTTATGTTATAGAAAAAACACAGGGTGCAATGCAGTCGTCGTTCGATATTTGGCGATTTGTCCCACGCTCTTTTTCTTCTGTTGTTACGTCTCATAATGGGTCTGCTGATGAATCATCACATGACTCTGGGCATGAAGTTTCTTTGTCCGCTGCTGATTTGGATGGTCTAAACCTAAAGCAACGTTTTGATAAGAGCTTGGTGCAAGTGACATTCACTCACGCGCAGGAGCGTAGGCCGACAACAAGGACAACGGGTGAAACCATGTTTACCAGTGTGAGAAATTTTGGCTTTCAAGGCGATAAACCTGTTTTCAACGGCGCAATATATCGGGTTCAGGCGGGTGGTTTTGATTACCATATTCAAGGCGGCAACCGATCTGGCTATGGCTTATTTAGCGATTCTAGAGAGATGGGGAACGGTTTGGAAATTCGCCAAATGCATGACCCTAGAAACCTCTGGAGTGGAGGATCATTGACGTTATCCGATCACGGTTTTGGTATTAACACTGAGCCTGATAATCCCGTGGATAATATTCCGTACTCGATTGCACCCAACTCAATTGACATTGAATTTTCATCGCCGCCTCGCTTTATTTCTGCGCAAATGAATTTTTTTGATGAGCAAGGTGAAAATGCTGTTACACATACGGGCGTTTCTCCCGGTGGAGCCGTACGTGACCCTTATCCTTTACTTGATGGATCGGTCCTGGTTGCGTATACACCGGAATCGCTAAATCACTTGGATCACAACGCTGATCCGAACTGGGATTTATACACGTTCGATTTTATTCAATCTCCTCATGCCAAATCGGGCAATAAAGTCGGTGAGTTTAAGAAAATAAAAATATTGGCTGCATCGTCTTCATTAGCAGAGTATTCGCCACGGCCGTTAATGCTGCGCTTAAAAGAAAAAGTGAAACAGCCAATTCATCATCAGAAATTTGGTTCTCGAACACCTGGAATACTGCCCAAGGAAGAATTCGGAATATTACGAATGCCGCCAGGAACGCCGGGCGAAATTGAGTGTTACGATTATCCGCTGCTGCAATCATTTTTAACCAATTTTGCACCTGTAGGCTCAAAGGATTTTCGTATACAGCACGATAATCCAAACGGCACGAGTACATCGGACGATCGCTTGTTTAAGTATGTCCGTATTATTATGCAGGAACCCAATGAAAAGGCGTTGGTGAAGCCAATATATTCTGGAACCACTGGGGGGGACCCTTTTGCAAGCGCTGTTAGTCTTGGAATACATACAAAGCGTGTGATTGTCGATGAAGTGCCAATCGAGGACGATGGTTCATTTTTCGTTGAGGTGCCGACCAACGTTCCCTTGATTGTTCAGGGGCTTAATAGCGAAAAAATGGCAATGCATAGCATGAATCGTTGGGTGTATTTGCAGCCTGGAGAAAAGCTTACCTTTGCAATACCGCGCCCCATTTATCCTTTGCGGTGCGCAGGTTGTCACGGCTCGTTAACCGGTGACCCTTATGACGGTGTCGGGCCTGCGGATTTAGTGTCTGCGTCATCTCGAGTGATGGCAACGTGGAATCTTGCGGAGGAAAAACGCCGAAGTGCCTATGGTTACGATCGTCAACCCAGTGAATATATTTCAATTGATTATGTACGAGACGTTCAACCCATTTTTGACAACCACTGTACTGAGTGTCACAGCGGAGAGAACGCGCCGGGCAATCTAGATTTGGATGGGCAGCCGACTCAATTTTATTCCCGTTCATATGAATCGCTGCATCAATTGGCCGACAATAAAAGTGGCAATTACGCAAATAAAAAATACATCAATGAACGAGAGGCTTTGTCCAGCGAAAGTCTTTTGATTAAATCTATTACCGGAGACCAAGGATTGCATCTTTTTAGTGAAAATCTTAGTAAAAATATTAGTGGAGATATAAGAATCAATACTTTAAGCCAGGAAGATAAACTGACGCTTATTCGTTGGATTGATTTGGGCGCAACGTTTTTGGGGGCGGATGTCAGCACCGCTGATAAAACCCTGGTAGAAAGTGCAGTTAACTCAGGACAGATGAGCCAATGATTGATTTAAAAATTCCACGACTTGCGGTAATTAAGCGCCTCAATAGGGGGTGCTTTTCAGCATTGCTTTCGCTTCCATTTCTACTATTTTGCATGACGTCGAATGGCTTGGAATATGCCGATAAGGGTGATCCAGAAGATTTATCTCGTCCTTCGAATAACTCTGACGCTGGAGATTATCGTCGTAGCCGCTTTGGCTTGATGACATCTGAAGTTTGGCGATATAAAAGTTCATTTGTGGAAAATGACTTAAAGCCTGTGCCGAATAACAACCCAAATCCGGATCCGCAACCGAAGCGCGATCGACCAGGACGCGCAGTGTTGAACGCTAATGGCACAAAACTTTATGTAACACTGCAGGGAACGGAGTTAGACCCCGGAAATGAAGTTGTGGTATTTGATACGGCATCAGAGCGTGTCATCAAGCGAATAAAAGTTGGCAGTCGCCCCTACCAGCCAGTGCTTCACCCTGAGGGGCGGTTTCTGTTGGTTACGAATGAGCTTTCAAATTACATCAGTGTTATTGACACCCAGCTTGATACGGCAGTAGGGCGTATACAGTTAGATTACTATGCTCAAGGGCTCGTGTTTTCAAAAGATGGAAAAAAGGCATGGGTTGCTGTTCGTTATTTGGGCCAAGTTCTTGTTTTAGATATTGAGAAAAATGGGACGGGTTTAAGCGGAGAAGTTCAAAAAATCGGAGGCTTTTCCGAAGCGAAATTTTTTGGTTACGATCAACAATTACCGACAAATTTGCATAATGAATTACGGGATCGCGGTCTAAGCGAATTAGATATCGGAAGTGCATTGGCAGAAGGTGTTGGTGGTGTAAATGGCGTTTTGCGATCGCGTTGTAAAAATTGTCATACCGCACCGGCTGGGGGATTTCAGTCCGGTAAAGATAAAGATTTAAACTTTCTTTCTGCGATAGAAAATTCAATTCCAGGAAAACCCTGGTCAAGTCCATTGTTACGAGCTGTTACTCCATCTGCACTGGGTGGTTTTGGTGATGTTCGTGTAACAACTGAATTTCATCCTGCCGGGGCACTATTTGAGGAGAACGACCCTGACTTATTGGTCATCGTTGATTGGATTAAGAGTGCTGTAAATGGGCCTGGGATAACGGTTGGAAACCCTGGTAGTCACCCCAAAGACCTCGTTCTGAGTAATGATGAAAAACATTTGTTTGTTGGCAATACCGGAACTATGGATATTTCAGTTATTGACACTCAGGCAAACCAAGAGGTTTCGGGTTTATTTATTCAAAACGTTGCAAATTTTGTCACGATTTTTCAAGACAAAAAATCCGATAGTGAAATGCTGATTGCTCTCACAATGGGGGCGGGATTTGGTGCTCCGAAGGAACGTGATCCGTACGGCGGTGAGACCTGGGATAGAGAAAGTGAGGCAGCACAATTTACTGTTTTACGTGACCCCGAAACTGCTGATGCCTATCCATGGAAATCGCAATACACGATGGGGCCTTTTGATGCGATAGACGGCACGTGGAATTTCAAAATGCGTGATATACAAAATGATATCGTCGCTTTTGATTTGTCCAAGCTGACTATCCCTGAGTATGACGCTGATAAAAAACTGAATTACCTCGTAAAAGCCAACAAATATGAAGCGCATGATCAATGGGTTAGATATACCTCGGATACGGCAGAGGCTACAACCGGCGATATTAAAGGCGATATTCCTCCCGAGCTTCAACGTGTTCCGGGTGCAATGCCGGAATGGGCGGAGTGGGATGGCGATAGCTTATTTGTTTCGATGAGTGGAAGTTTTGAGTTGGTGGAGTGGAAAGTCGATATGCAAGCCACTGACCCCAGTGAAAAAATGGTTCCTGTCAATATTTACAAAACGGGCTTACGTCCGTTGGGTTTGGCCGTTGGTAAACGAGGACCTGCCAAGCAAAAATTGTATGTTGCAAACCAGTTAAGTGAAGACATCACAATTATTGATCGTGAAAGTGGGGAAACGCGACGTATTTCAGTAAATAAAGATGCAACTCCCTCCTCTCACCGGTTAACGAATGCCGAAATGGGAGGAATGATCGCCCATACAACTGTGTTCAGTAGTGATGGCGATATTTCATGTCTACATTGCCATTATCGAGACGGCGGGGATGGCCGTGCATGGGGTGCGGCAGAGGTTGTAGGGCAAAATAAATCGGGGCACTTAACCTCCGGCGGTACTCTGGGTATTCCGCAGATGAAGAACGTATTTGCCATTCAGCCTTACTATTTTGAAGGCACACACTTTTTATCCGAGGGGCAAGGAGCAGACATTAATGAACCAATGAGTTCAATCGACTTCGATCGGGAGATTTGGGCTGGTGACTTCTCGAAAACTAATTCAGAGGTGCCAAAAAGTAAACGCCGATTGATGCATGAAGAACTTAAAGAGCGTGTTGAGTTGAGAAAACTCGGTGATGAGTGGTATGACTTGGAAGCAAGACGAGAAAAGTTTGTCGAACAGCAAACAAAGAAACACTTTAATAAGTCTTATACGTTAAAAGAAATGTATGGATTTATGGGGACATGGCTTGGAAATGATACTCGTCTTTTCCCCAATCCGTTCGATAAGGAAAACCCTTCGGTTAAAAGGGGGAAAAATTTATTTTTCTCGTCGACTGTCATGTGTGGGGTTTGCCATACCGCTCCGGAGTTTACAAACAAGACGGATTTGTTAGCAAACAATGAACGTCATGCATTGCCGCCTCTTATAACAACAACGCGACGAGATGCATCTTACTCTTTGGCTAGTGTCAACTTTATGGAACGCCTCAATGGAGACCCTTTGGGGCTTGATAGAAAAAATGATCCAGGTCGTATTGAAGTTCCCGAGGCAAATTTTACAACGATGCATTTGCGCGGACTCTTTGACCGACCTCAGGTATTTTTACATCATGCGCGAACACGCTCTTTACGAGAAGTTTTGTTAACTCCGAAACATCCTGCAGCTCGAGAATTTCGCTTTCCTGTGTATCAGGGAGATGAAAATGTAAGGCCTGGACGTATGGAGATTGGGTTTAACGAAACGACGGCCCGAACGGAGAAAGGGGATCTCGCAAAAGGCAACACGATTATCGATACTCATGGTGGTACATCTCATTTAACACCGCGGCAAATTGAAGACCTATTACACTATTTGGAGTCTATCGAGTGAGTGATAAAGCACTAAACAGAAACTCGAAAAGTTGGATCTATTTCTTTCTTGCATTGTTAGTTTGCCTAATTTACGGATTGCTTATCCGGGATAAAGGGCTTGATACGCATAGTTCCGGCGCATTGGATAATACGGATATTCCGTTTTCAGATCCCTTACCGATACGTGACACAAATATTGAACCATCGCAGCTCGTTTTTGATGCTGAGGTGGCGGTTTTAGACAAGCGATCAGGTTTGCAGCATGTGAAAGTCCATAAACGCGAAGTTGTGCTTATGGGCAGCCAGTTTGTTTTTATGGTTGAAGCGTCAGAAGTTCAAGCTCTTGCGGCGATTTCTCAATCCGCAAATGCGGTAAAAAACTTAGAGAGAAATTTAAGTTCATGGATACCGAGTAGTGACATATCGCGGTTGAATGAACGTGCTGGGCGCGGTGCGGTTACGGTATCGCCAGAAACTTTTGCGTTGCTTAAAATCGCGCAGGATATCTCCCTAGAAACTTTAGGTGCATTTGACGTAACTGTGGGTGCTGTTTGGGATATTTGGCCATTTAGAAACCGTATGGCCGCGTTACCGTCTCAAGAGCTTATCGATGAACATCTAAAGCTTGTTGACGCTAAAAGTATTGTTTTTGACGAAGCCTCTCTCAGCGTTTCTCTTCCTAAAAAAGGAATGAAGGTTAATTTAGGAGCCGTGGGTAAGGGCTATGCAGCCAGTATTGCGATTGAGACCATGAAGTCTCTTGGAATTGAGCATGCTGCAGTCAGTGCCGGTGGTGATCTCTATTTTCTAGGCACAAAAAATAACACTCCATGGGTAGTTGATTTAGAGCATCCCCGTTGGCCTGGTCGGTCGCTTGACCGTTTTTCCGCCAGCAACATTGCCGTTGCGACATCGGGAGACGCGAAGCAATTTATTAAGCACTCAGGAAAGCGCTTTGGTCACATAATTGATCCTCGTACGGGTTGGCCTGTGGATACCTGCCAAAGTGTCACAATTGTCACTTCATCTTCGACAAAAGCAGATGCGTATGCAACGGCTGTGTATGTCATGGGGCCAAAAGAAGGGATGAACTGGGTTGAATCTCAAGAAAATACAGAAGTTCTTATTGTTGATAAAGACGGAAGGATTTATCGGTCGTCAGGTTGGGCAGATATTGCAAATAAAACACGGCGTAATGGTTTTGTTGCCAAAAATACAAAAGATAAGAATTCGATCGATCAGTCGGTAAGGAAATGACCCATATGCTATCCAAGTTTAGTATAAAGAAGTGCATGCGATTTAGCATTGTATCCTACATTTGTTGCTCAATTTCTAATGTTGGTTTAGCAAGTGATTTAGCGGTGGAAAACCAATTGTTGGGCGTGCAAGCCGCAAATCGATCTCAGGTCATTACTCGCGAACAGCTTGATAACGTTGAGCGCTCGATCGCCTCGGCTCAAGTATTTGTCAATAATGGTTTGAAAAACAAGAAGGCTGGAATGTCATACGTTCCTGCTGGCAAGTTTTTATCCGGTGATGATAAACAAACACACAATATTCCGCAGGCGTACTGGGTTGATATAACAGAAGTATCCAATAGCCAGTACCAATTGTTTATTAAAGAGACCAATAAGCCGGTTGGTGTTAATAAATACGCACACAAAAATGAACCAAAGCAGAATAGTTATCAACCCAAGTATTGGGGTGAATATCGATCGAAGTTTTTTGTAGGATCTCCGGCGGCGAAAGTCGCTCCGTTTAATAATGAGACTTTCACTCAGGCTGAGAACCCGGTTGTGGGTGTCGACTGGTGGGATGCTTATGCTTTTTGTCAGTGGTCTGGTAAACGTTTGCCAACGGCTGTTGAATGGGAAAAATCTGCTCGAGGTGTTGATGGCCGGATTTGGCCGTGGGGAAATGTTTGGCACTATGAAAATGCAAATACCGGTGGTGACAAATGGGGCGAAGTTGATGGTTTTATTTATGCTGCGCCAGTTGTGTCCTTTGGCCGTGGTGCGTCGGTATACGGCATTTTGAATATGGCGGGGAATGTTGCAGAGTGGATTGATGAGCCTGCATTAATGGGGGGGAGCTCAAATAATCGTCCCAGCGGCGTGCGGTCGAGTGCGAAAATTCAACGTAATAAAAACTACCGTTCTTTCAATATCGGATTTAGGTGTGCAACTGATGCCTGATCGCAATAGAAATAAATATGTTCTGAGCAAACTTGGTTTTGCCTTACTTATTCTCATCGTCGCTGGGGGCATGTTTACGGTAAAAGTTACGCAATCTACAGACACAAAAGCAAGCCTTAATGCGTGGGAAGATGTGCATAAGTGGCGGGCGGATGGAGAATGCGCTGATTGCCACTCAAAACTCGATTATGTGAAAAACCCTGTTGATGTTAAACATACGTTGCTTATTCCAGCAGCCAAGACACACACGGAAAATTTTCGCCGTTTTACCCATGGAAAGGCTGCGGACTTGGCATCGCATAATTGCCAGTCTTGCCATGAGGCTGATACATGTAAAACGTGCCACTCCATACTACCTGAAACACATACGAGCGACTTTGTTGAGCCGACTGGGAATTCCGTTGGCTCATTGCGTCACTCTATACTCGCAAAGACAAATCCTACGTCATGTAATACTTGTCATGACAGCTTTGTAGAAAGTTGCACAGCTTGCCATTCGGCAAAGGAAGTTGCTCCCTGGCAGAGTAATGCAGAAAAGTCGCTTTCGAGATGGAAAGGGATTTTAAATGACCTTTGATCTAGGCAAGAATAAAATGAGTATTTTACTACGCAATAGCTTTGAATATTCATATCAATGTTTACCATACAATATGTGCAGTGAAAATATTCATGATTAAATATCAAGCGGAAAGTAACGGGTTAGCGCGGAAAATTGACAATGTGTTTTCTCGTTGGCGGTCAACTTTTAGTTCAAAGTCCTGCGTTGTTCAGTTGTTACTGGCCCCTGCTATTTTTGGGTCGTGGTATTTTGGCTGGAGTGCGTTTTTTGTTGTTATTACTTCAGTCCTAACCTGTTATGTCTCCGGCATTGTGCTTTGTCGGATTAACGGTCGTCGCGCTAAGTGGAACCATCCTGGCAGTATACTAACGGGTTTATTAATCGGATTAACGTGTGGCGGGACGACTCCGCTATATATGATTATTATAGGCGGCATTGTTGCTGAATTTTTGGGAAAAATCGTCTTGCGGAGAGCGGGTTCAAATTTGTTAAACCCTGCGGTAATTGGACGCACTGCTATCGCTATCTTGGAGACGGTAGACCCCATTGTTTATGCTGACTTATCGACCGGAGCAAGTACCTTGTTTAAGGCGTCCGGCGGGTTGTTGGAGCCTGACTATATAAATGCGTTGTTGGGTTTTACCAAAGGGTCGATTGGGGAAACGAGTGCGCTAATATTACTTATGGTTGGCTTTATCATGTTGCGCTACGTTGTTGTTAAATGGCATGCCGCATTGTCTATGATCATCACAGTACCTGTGGTTGTCATGTTGCTTCCTGCTACGTCGGAGATTGTCGGTCATGCTCCGTGGGTTGTTGACCCCATTTTGTTTTTGATTGGCGGCCCAACTTTATTACTTTCTCTCTTTTTTCTAACCGACCCTGCTACTACGCCAAATACGGTTGCTGGTGGCATTATATTTGGGGTGTCTGTTGGAGTGTTGTCTGCGCTTGGAAAGCTGTATACCTCGATTCCTGGAGTTGAAATGTATGGAATACTTATTATGAATAGTTTTACCCCATTTCTTAATAAACTGACATTTAAAAAACAGCAAATTGTAGGAGGAGGGCGATGAAAAATATTCTGGATGTAATATTTCGGGAGCCTAAGCAAACACCTCACTTGCAGCATCGAAGTGCAAGTGAAAAAAAGGGGGTGGCAACATTTTATGGGAGTAATAAGCCAGGTAAAAAAATTATAGAACCTGAAAATATATCCACTCCTAGCTTTGATGATTACACAAATGATGGTGATTTTTCTGCAATAACGTACATCGTAGATCGTGACCGAGTGGATGGCATTATACCAGCATTGGCCCGAAATGGATTGACTGGTTGCGGCGGCGCAAACTTTCCTGTCGCTAATAAGTGGAAGGCTGCATTGGGAAGCGATGGGCCTCGTTATCTTATTGTAAATGCGCAAGAAGGCGAGATGCATACGTTTAAGGATTATGCCTTAATGATGAAGTACCCAAATATTATTGCTGAGGGCGCTGCAATTGCAGCGTTAGCCCTCGGTGCCGAAGAGGTTATTATTGCGATAAATTCGTCCTACATTGAATGCACAAAAAGAATAAAAGAAGCGGTTTTTAAGATATCAACAGAGTTGAGATCGATCCGTCACATCACGTTTCGTGTCATGAATGGACCCAAGCCTGACCTATATATTTGCGGGGAAGAGACTGCGTTAATTGAATATTTAGAGAATTGTCGAGGTGAGCCCCAACTAAAACCTCCTTACCCATTCGAGTCGGGGTATAAGGGACAGCCAACAGTGATTCAGAACGTAGAGACAATCGCATGGGTTCCCTTGTTATTGCACAAAACCAAATTATTTACTGACAATGGTCATTTAAAGTTGGTCAATATTTGTGGCGCTGTGAATGCTCCCGGTATATACGAAGTTATCATTGGGATGACATTAAGCGAATTGGCTGATGTTGCAGGAGGCCTAAAAAACGGGGTGAGCTTACAGGCAATTGAAGTGGGTGGTGCTGCAGGAGGGTTATTGCCGCCTAATGCGATGAACGTAGCATTGGATCATCAAGAGATGCATAAGTGGGGGGCAATGGTTGGTACGGGTTCCGTCAATTTTATTGACCAAGAAACCAGTTTGGTTGAGATTGTTTTGGACGCAATGAACTTTTTTCGCGAAGAGTCGTGCGGTCGTTGTACGCCTTGCCGGGTTGGTACTCATGAGTTAGTGAGAATGGCGAGTATCATCGAAAATAGAGCTTTGGATGATAGCGAAGTCGAATGGTTTAATGGCGTTACAGAAACCATGCAAATGACCTCAACCTGCGGCTTGGGTAAAGGTGCTCCGGGTATTTTCGTGTCTTTATTACGCTACTGGAATCTTACAGACGGAACAGCAACGTTAAAGAGCACATACAAGTGAGACTCATTAAAACGAGTTTGAGAATATTATGATCAACATAAAAATCAATCACAGGTCCTATCAAGCAAAAGAGAATCAAACGATTCTAGAGATAGCTAAAGCGAATGGTATAAAGATACCCACACTTTGCCATTTGCCCCGAGGAAAAGGGAAGGATTCGCCACGCGCGGTTTGTCGTATCTGTGTTGTTGAGATAACCGGGGACAGAAATTTACAGGCTGCCTGTTCCATAAAGGCGACCGACGGAATGGAGGTTTACACTCATAGCGATAAAGTCACCTCTGTTCGTCGGGTGTTAATGGAGTTTATTCTTGCTGAGCATGGCGGAGACGAAATTGTTGCGGATACGGAAGTAAAAAAGTTGAGTGCTTCTCTTGGCGTACATCACCCCCGTTTCTCTTTGCCTAAAAACCCTTCCCCTCAAATCATCGCTTCTGAATATTTTAATATTGAACCGGATAAATGTGTTCATTGTGATCGCTGCATTGTTGCTTGTGAAACTCGGCAGATGATTTCTCGAAACGGTTTTGGTCAAGACGTGAGTGTCGGTTTTGGCGCCGGAGGGACAGCAATAGATGATTCAGACTGTAATCATTGTGGTGACTGTGTTTCAGCTTGTCCTGCGGGTGGGATTTCGCTGGGCTGAAATATTTACTTGATGACAACGCAATTTTTTATCCGCTATAGAGACCAGTAGAAAAAACCAGTAGAAAAGACATGTGTTGGAGCCATATTTTATGCTCCAGTCATCACCTTCATCCAGAATGCTGGTTATACACGAATAACCAGCCGTTGAGCCAATGAGGGCGTTCAAATCCGCATTTAATGATGTATGTGCATCGTTAGCCCTATGGTGTTCTTGTCATCTGCAGGGGATACATAGTCAATGGCCTCAAGCTTGAGGTTTTTTCAGTATCGACAATGACCGCTCTATATACAAAATATTGCCAGTTAAGTGATAGCGTAATAACGTGAAGTTTTTAGCGGGTGGCGCAGACCAGTTTTATAGGTCAAAAACACAAAATAACAATAATACGTTGATCTGAGTCAAACCGAAAATCGGTCCTTTCCTCTATTTTAAGTAGTATGAATATTGAACGGTGTGCGGTTGGTGCATGCGCCTGTTTGCTAGGGATATCTGCTACGAATATCCATAGCTACGATGATATATCCATTGGGTATATTGTTGGATATTTGTATGCACATCCGTCTGTAAATCCGTTTCAATTTCTGCCAGATTAAGTGCTCGCATGCAATACACGAGTGAATGGTTAGAAGCTCGCATGCAGAGATAAAATGAGCAATGTCACCTGTTGATGAAAACAGACAATTGTGGCTGAGTTCTTATGTGTTTTCGAGAGAGTAATCGTAATGGATGAAAACATACAAATATTTATTACTGAGTGTGAAGACCTTTTAGAGGACATGGAACGCGCATTACTGGAACTCGAAAATTCGCCCTGTGACAATGATTTGATTAATCGAGTGTTTAGGGCTGCCCATACAATTAAGGGATCCGCGGGTCTCTTTGGTTTTGATGAAATTGTCGCATTTACACACGTTGTTGAAAACTTACTGGACGATGTCAGAAACTGTTTGGTTTGTGTTGATGATAAGCTAATTAGTTTGTTGATGAATTGCAAAGATCAAATGGTTTTAATGGTCGACAACATCGTGGAGGGTGATAACGGCAAACACATTGATGTGGCTGACCTTGTCGTTCAGTTGAAGGGCAGTAGTGTTTCGCTGCCATGCACCCCTGCTGCGCCAGGTGAGCAGACTTGTGGATTGTTCTCAGAGGAGGACGATGAGGATTTAGTTGAGGAGCAGCATAAAATTGAAACTGTTCTGCATCGTTATCATCTTTCTATTCGGTTAGAACGCGAAATTTTCAAAAAAGGTTTAGATCCTGAGATAATATTTTGTCAGCTTTCATGTGTTGGCGAGATTGTACAACTTGAAGCAGTTCTCCATTCTTTACCGAGCTTAGGTGAAATGGATCCCAGTGCTTGCTATTTGGGGTGGGAGCTAATTCTCAAAACGGGAAAAACTGAGCAAGAAGTTTCTGAGTTAGTGGAATTCATGCCGGGAGCTTTGATTAAAATCTTACCTGCTGAATCAAACCCATCTGATTATGCAGCATTAATGCAGAATCTCCCGGAGCCGGACGCTGCAATTGGCAAGATATTAATCGATGTCGGGGCAATAACAGGTAAGGAATTACAGCATATCCTAAACATCCAAAAAGAGTCGGGCGGTTTAACTGGAGAATTGTTAGTTTCTGAAAAAATCGTTCAGCCTCAGGTGATTGAAAGCGCTGTAAAAACTCAATCTGAGGGCCGAAAACAAAAAGACCGCGAGTTTGTACGTGTGGCTGCGGAGAAGCTGGACGACTTGGTGAGTTTGGTCGGTGAGCTCGTCGTTGGTAGCTCAAAAGTGTCACAGTTAGCAAGTACACGGAATGACACGGAACTAGAAGAATCCATTGAGGCGCTAACGACAACTCTTGAGAGCATGCGAGAAACGACTTTGGGGCTAAGAATGACACCGGTGGCCAATACATTTAATCGCTTTCATCGGGTGGTTCGAGATAACGCAAAGGAACTCAACAAAAAAATCTGTTTGAAAGTGGTTGGTGGGGAAACTGAGCTCGATAAGTCCGTCGTTGAAAAGATAGGCGACCCCCTTACGCACCTGATTCGTAACTCAATGGATCATGGATTGGAGACTCCGCAAGAAAGACTAGCTAATAATAAGGAAGAGGAAGGGACAATTACGCTGACGGCGTACCATGAAACGGGCTCCATTGTTATTGAAGTTAAAGATGATGGGCGAGGGTTGAATGCAGAAAAAATACTCGCTATTGCAAAAGAGCGAGGTCTTGTTCCTGAAAACAAAAAAATGTCTCGATCAGACGTGTACAAATTGATATTCGAGCCTGGATTCTCTACTGCAGATTCGGTAAGCAACCTATCTGGGCGGGGAGTCGGGATGGACGTTGTTCGGAGAAATATAGAGACACTTAAGGGGGAGGTATCCATTTTCTCAGAACCCGGACAAGGTAGTCGAATCGTAATTCGTTTACCGCTCACATTGGCGATAATCGATGGGTTTCATGTTGATGTTTCTGGAGAATCTTTCATTATCCCACTTGATGTAACGGTCGAATGCATATGTCTTAGTCGTGAACAAAAAGATGAAGCGAGCAAGCATGATTTTATTACCTTGCGAAATGAAATACTGCCGATTGTCCATCTATCAAAAAGTTGGGGTGGTGTAACAAATAGGCATGGCGCCGCTGACGTGAGGGAGAATTTAGTTGTCGTTAAGTCTGATGGTAAAAAAATTGGGATGTTGGTTGATACCTTACATGGTGAGGTTCAAGCCGTGATTAAACCGCTAGGCAAAGTTTTTGGAGGTTTGAGCGGATTTGCTGGGTTTACTTTGTTAGGTGGAGGGCAAGTCGCCATGATTATGGACGTTTCAGATTTGGCGCGGTCAGTGGTAAGAGATGAACGGGATCAGCAGCGGATCGTCGATCGTAAATCGCGAAATCGTGTTGATTTGAATGAGTTGTTGTGTTGAATCTGAAGGTAAATTAATTAAGTAAGATTTTTGGAGAACCATGATGAAGTTGTTAGATAACCTTAAAATGCGTAATAAATTTATACTGATGCTATTTTTTCCGATAGCTGGGTTGTTGTATTTCGCGGCAACGGAAATTTCACTTGAGTATAGGGTCGTGTCAAACATGGATAAAATCCTGACCTTATCCGATTATGCAGTAAAGGCCAGTAACGTCGTTCATGAGGTTCAGAAAGAAAGGGGGATGACGGCTGGATTTTTAGGATCAAAGGGAAAGAAATTTTCAACTGATTTGCCTGAACAACGTATTGCTGCTGACGTGAAGATAGAAATACTAACCTCGATCGTTGAAGATTTGGATGCAGCGATTTATGGGAGAGCATTTAATTCTGCTATCAAATCGGCACTTTCTGATTTATCTGAAATTCGCAGTGAGAGAGGTCAAATCGATAACTTCAGCGCCTCCACGTCCGAAGCGATTGGATTCTATACGAAATTGAATAAAAAACTGCTTAAAACGATCGAGCAAATTGCGTTGCTTAGTGAAGATGCCAGCGTTTCAAAGCAGTCTGCAGCGTATGCTAATTTTTTGAAAAGCAAAGAACGAGCAGGAATAGAGAGAGCTGTCTTGGCAAGTACGTTTGCGGCGAATAAGTTTGCTAGTAATATGTACGATAAATTTAACGAGCTGGTCACCGAGCAGGAAACATATATTCGAGTGTTTTATAGTTTTGCAACGGAAGAGCAGAAAGAGTTTTACAAAAAGACTTTAGTCGGATCGGATGTTAATGACGTCAAAAAGTATCGCCAAATGGCCAGAGACAATAAGAACTCTAAGCGAGGATTTAATGTTGATCCTGGGAATTGGTTTAAGGCTGCTTCAGGGAGGATAAACCTGTTGAAGCAAGTGGAGGACAGTTTTTCGGGAGATCTTGCAAAAACAGCATCGCATTTGAGTGCTGTAGCATTAACCTCTTTTTGGCGAGCCTTAATAATCTCTTTAGTGGCGGCTACGGTAACGTTAGTGTTTTCATTTTTGGTTGTTCGAAGTGTAACTCAACCGCTTAATAATGCGCTGAGTAGAATGCGTGATATTGCGGAGGGCGAGGGTAACTTAACTAAACGAATTGAAGTTAATTCTAACGATGAAATCGGAATGTTATGTGTTGCGGCAAATAACTTCATACAGAAAATACACGATGTGATCAGCAGCGTAAAATCGAACGCCGAAGGTTTAAGTGATGCGTCGAGTCAAGTGAATAATGCTGCACAAGACTTATCTAGCGGGTCCTCGCAGCAAGCTGCCAGCGTTGAAGAAACATCATCGTCATTAGAGCAAATGAGTGCAACGGTGAACCAAAATGCTGAAAATGCCAGCCAAACAGAAAAGATGGCTTCGAATTCTGCGTCTCAGGCAGAGGTTGGCGGGAAGCAAGTTGCCGAAACCGTAACAGCAATGAAAAATATAGCGGAAAAAATAGGGATTATTGAAGACATTGCTTACCAGACAAACCTACTGGCACTTAATGCGGCGATAGAGGCCGCAAGGGCTGGAGAGCATGGAAGAGGGTTTGCTGTGGTTGCATCGGAAGTGCGTAAGCTGGCCGGGCGCAGTGAAACGGCTGCAGGGGAAATTAGTAGTCTAGCAAAAAACAGTGTAGCCGTGGCGGAAGGGGCTGGCCAGTTATTGGAGGAAATTGTGCCTAGCATCGTAAAGACTGCCGGATTGGTTGAAGAAATCAATGCTTCCAGTGAGGAGCAGGCAAGCGGAATTAGTGAGATTAATGGAGCAATGGAACAGCTCGATACAGTTACCCAGAACAACGCTTCACTGGCTGAGGAGTTATCGGCGACAGCCGAAGAAATGACGGCGCAAGTCCAGTCTTTAGCTGACATGATGTCATTTTTCACTGTTTCTGATCAGGCGGTGGCCTCAGTTTCAGCGTTGCCCGTTACCAGTAACGTGCGCAGTATTGCGGCTTATACTTCGGCGACGCCTGAACGCAATCGTCCAAGCGGTTCGCTTTCGCAGGATGCTGGGATACCAGAAGAGTTTGTTCGGTATTAATGTGTTGCCGTGGTATTTTTGATGGGAGAGTAGTATGGGAAATGTAGATCTTATTGAGCTTAATGATTCGCTTATTGACAGTCAATATTTGACTTTTATTGTGTCAGATGAAGAGTTTTCTGTTCCAATTATGCGCGTTAAGGAAATAATTGAATATCAGCCGCTAACGCAGATACCTATGGTTCCGGACTTTATTTCGGGTGCTGTTAACTTACGCGGGTCTGTCGTTCCTGTCATAAATTTAGCGCTCAAATTTGGCTTAACGTCACACGCGATAAATCGGCGAAGCTGTATCGTGATTGTCGAGGTCGATTTAGATGGCGAGGTTGTTGTAATTGGCGTGTTGGTGGATAAAGTTCTTCAGGTTATTGATATTCAAGAATCTGATATTGAGCCGGCCCCTACTTTTGGAGCAAAAATTAAGACTGAATTTATAAGGGGTATGGGTAGGCTTAGCGAAAAGTTTATTATCATACTATCGATTAATGACGTCTTATCGATGGATGAAATTTCGGTTGTTGGAAATTTGGAAGACAGTGCTGTTGTCGATGTCTCGCTTGTGAATAATACTGACGGTGAGACTAATGGTCGCTAACGCTTTCGTTCTGAATAACAATGTAGATTGTGTGGCGGAAGGAATATCCGATCGTGAGTTTTTAGATATCAAAAATTTGATTTATAAAATTGCGGGAATCAGCTTATCCAGCAGTAAAAAAAGCTTGGTGACGGGACGACTCAATAAGCGGCTAAAAATCCTCGGTATGACTTGTTTTGATGAGTATTATCGTTTTTTAGTCAGCCGGGGGCCTGGATCGGAGATTGAATTACAAGTATTTATTGACCTCCTAACCACAAATGAAACGTATTTTTTTAGAGAACAAACTCATTTTGACTTTATCGGTAATTTGATATCAGGCCACTCTTTAGGACGGAAGCCCTTGTCGATATGGAGTGCCGCTAGCTCTTCAGGTGAGGAAGGGTATAGTTTGTGTATGCTGCTAGCCGATAAGCTTGGTCTTGGTGAAAAATGGCGGGTTTTTGGGACGGACATATCCTCTGCTATATTGGAGAGCGCTCGACAAGGTATTTACAGTGAACAACGAACGCGACTTGTACCTAGCCATTATCGACATCAGTACTTTTTGAAAGGAACGGGGTGCCGGGAGGGTAGTGTCGCTGTGGCTCCGGAAATTAAAGAACACATCCGTTTCGAGATGCTCAACCTAGTGAGTGGTCCTTTGGGGGATGAGCTTTTTGATATTATTTTATGCCGAAACGTATTGATTTATTTTGATTTAGAGACGAAGAAGTCGGTCGTGAACCGATTGTGTAAAAAACTAAAACCGGGAGGCTATTTTATTTCGGGTAGGTCAGAATCGCTGCATTCGATATCTAGTGGCCTCAAAACGGTTATGCCTTCGGTTTATCAATCGAAATTGGATAAATGATTTGGAGATACGATGCCCAGTAAGCGGATAAAGGTTATGGTTGTTGACGATTCTGCGCTTGTCAGAAAGGTGATGACCGAAATATTACAAAGTGACCCGGATATCGATGTCATTGCTCAAGCGAATGATCCAATATTTGCGATGCAGAAAATGGAAAAACAAATGCCGGATGTGATTACCCTTGATGTGGAAATGCCACGAATGGACGGCATTACCTTTTTAAAAAAGATAATGCATGAAAATCCAATTCCTGTTGTCATCTGTTCGAGTCTAACAAACGAAAATGCAAACACAACGATTGACGCAATAAAGTCAGGTGCCGTTGACATAATCGCTAAGCCGAAGATTGGCGTTAAAGGGTTTTTGAATGAGTCGGCCACGGAAATAATAGAGGCTGTGAAATCCGCGTCTTTTGCAAAATTGAAAAAGCGTACTAAGAACCCATTAAATGTTGCTGAGAAGAACACTGCCGATAGTGTGTTGAGTAAAGCTTCGAGTCGGGGAGTACGATCTAAGTTGGAAACCACGCAAAAAATTATTGCGATTGGTGCATCAACGGGGGGAACGCAGGCATTGAGGCAGGTTCTTTCTGTTATGCCCGCTGTATCACCCGGTATTGCCATTGTTCAGCACATGCCAGAAAAATTTACATCGTCATTTGCGCAGCACCTAAACGAAATTAGTGAAATGGAAGTGCGAGAAGCCAAGACTGGAGATAAGCTATTACCGGGTTTGGTTTTAATTGCGCCGGGTGGGAAGCACTTATTGGTAAGGCGTAGCGGCGCAGTCTATAAAGTAGAGGTTTTGGATGGCCCCTTGGTGAGTCGGCATCGGCCATCTGTAGATGTGCTGTTTCGCTCGGTGGCACGGTATGCCGGAGGTAATGCTGTGGCCTGTTTGATGACGGGGATGGGAGACGATGGTGCCAATGGTATCAAAGAAATAATGGATGCGGGTGGACGCACTTTTGCTCAGGATGAGCAAAGTAGTGTTGTATTTGGCATGCCAAAAGAAGCCTGGAAGCGCGGTGCAGTTGAATCGTTAGTCGCTCTTGACGATATCCCGGCCACGTTGCTAAACGCTGTTGGTTAAAAATGGAGGCACATTTCTTTCGTTTAAAGGTTGTAGGAGCTTTCTTTGAGCGCTGACAAAAAGTTGGGATCGGCGGTTTATTGGGTCAATCGTTTTAAGCGAAGCGCGGTGAATCTACAGCCGGGAGAGTTCTGTATTGCCTCCAAAGGGGGGATGATAGTAACGGTTTTAGGGTCGTGTATTTCTGTTTGTCTGCACGATCCCGAATTGAAACTGGGCGGCATGAACCATTTTATGCTGCCCCATATGGCCGGTAAAGAGTTGTTAGATGTCGCCGGCCCTGGAAATAAATCTTCCCTGCTTAATGGTGCTTCCCACCTATCTCGTTATGGGGATGTGGCGATGGAACGCTTAATCGGTAAGATGGTTGTTATGGGATGTCAGAAAGATCGGCTTGTAGCCAAGGTCTTTGGTGGAGCATCGATATCGACGTCAAAGGTTGATGTTGGTCGGAAAAATATATCCTTTATTACTGAGTATTTGAAAAACGAGGGAATTCCATGCCTGGCGCAAGATGTCGGTGGGGTTTTTCCCCGAAAAATATATTTTTTAGCTGCTGAAAATGAAGTTTACGTTAGTAAGCCGCTCTAAAGCTTGAGGCGAATATGGCGAAATATTTTAAGACGTATATTGCCGAGTGATTTTTTAGAGTCCGGTTTGATTGCTAGCCTAGTCGAATGTTTTAACCCATTGGTATCGATTTAAGCATCGTATTCGGTTATTTGTGGCGAGGGCAAGCTGTTATCGTGTGTGTCTGTTAAACTGTCATGAGCAACCCAAATTCCACCGAAAATAGCTGAATTCCGAGTAATCCTGTAATTCAAATTCCCATATAAAAGCTCATTATTGGTGGGTTTTCTACCGAAACGTTATACACAAGAAATGATTAATTCCTATAGTTTTATTTGCTTTACGAATTCGAGATGTTTTGACTCGACCCAGCTAAAAGAAAAATTAGACGTGTTTCTCTCGTTATGATCGAGATCGAATATTCTATTGCTGAGATAAACACGTCGATGTTTACCGAAGAAAAGCACCCCTTTTACCTTGTTTCTGAGGAGTGGGTAACGGCTGAAAACCTTTGTGTGGGTGACAAAATCTTCACCCTTGTCGGTACCGTAGCAGAAGTAGGGCAGGTTACTTTAATCGAAAACCGACAGCATTGTGGAAATGTAAAAACCAGCAACAATCATCATTATTTTGCGACTGCGGAGAGCGTATTGGGGCAAGACAGTATCTGTGAGCGAGCCCCAACAGATCCACTTGACCTAATTTCGTACAAGCTGGCAAATAAGCCCTCTAATTTTCCGAATGGAAAACCAACGGGTGACCATGCTGGCCCCTGGGTCGCGGCTCGATATTTACATCACGATTCTCGGAAGGAAACCACTGGCTGGGGGTGTGCAAATAACATTATGTGTGCTGAAGACGCAGCTGTAAGTGATTTGAGGCAACAACTGGGCGATGCCATTGAATTACACCGTGGCAATGTAGAGATCTCAAATGCATACGTAAGAAAGTATTCTAGAAAAGGCCGCTTAGTGAACAAAATGAGTCCCTGTATTCACTGCCGTAATAATTATGGTAGCGCGCTCAATGACGAAACTTTGGGGACGAGTAATTTATCTAAAGATGCTCGTGGGTATTTACCGCACCCGCCATAGGTAAATGAGTTCCTTCTATAATTTTATTATTGAAATGCCAAGTAAACAAGATATTCACTTTAAAAGATATTAAGGATAATGACTCATATGAGTATTTGGATGAAATTATTTGACAAGATAAATTATTCCGCACTTGTCATGATTGTTAGTGGTCGTTATTGGAATCTGGTTGTTTCTTTTTGTTTTTTTGTTGTGTATTTGTTTTATGTGTGTTGGTCCGATGGGGTCTTGTTCGATTACCCTAAAGATTCGGGGCCTTTATTTCGGATTTTTGTAACGCTATTTTGGTTGATTCCCGTTTCGATTGTATTGGCAATGGCATGGCATAAAGATTCGAAAGATAAAATATTAGTTGGGCTAATCCCTTTTGTTGTTGTTCCATTTATTTTCTCTTCGGGAGAAATTGAGTACTCTGTTGCATGCATATTGGGTTCGTTCGTATGCATCTATATATCCGCTCTGTCATGTGGAATTTGGATGTCGCGATGGGCAAGTGTGATTTCGTGGGTTTTTCTATTTTTGTTTCAGGTGCTTGTGGATTTATTGTTTTGGGCGAATCATTTGTATGGAAACTTTCGATTTTCTTTCTGAACAAATATATATAGAACCCATTGGGGGAAATTAATCTAAGTTGGAGTCTGGATGTTAAATGGGGTTCGACCAATAAAGTAAGGCATGAATAGGAATCTATTTTTTTGACAATTACTAGCGTGGCCTGTTGTTCCCTACGGCTCTCCCGGCGCGGCTGGCTAAACGTATAGGCCATTCACCGTTGTGATCAATCGTGCAGGCTTCCTCGCTATCAAACAGTATTTGCGCGTCTATTTTTTTAAACTTAACCCCTATTTTAAGTAGCTTGCGTTGAATTAGTTTTTGAAGCGCTAAAGCCTGGCCGTTTTCTTGGGCTTCTTGTTGTTCCGACTTTTTGTCAAAGACGCAGGTAATCAATAAGCTTGCTGGGAAATTGGCATAGTCAGCTTGGTGCGTTAGCCATTGGAAGCCTGGAATATCTTTGAGGCTTTCATCACAGCATGCGGTTAATGCGATTCGTACATTATTATCGATTTTTTTCTGGGTTTTACTCAGTGGTTTGGGCATTGTTTGCTGGTTTTCTGTTGTGAATAAAGTTGCTCTTAAGTGAGCGCATGCTGGCATCTATGTAACGCCCGTTGAGTATATCATCCGAAACCGGCCATCCCCAGGCTTCGGATCGTGTGAGGGTGTGAGGCATTAAGATATAGGTTACCGAGGCCTAGGGCGCGGGCCATACCATTGGATGTGGGCATCAGGTGCGCGGTAAGCTAAAAGGCCCGATCTGGGCCGATACTCAAATAACGCTATATTTGTTGGCGTAAGCACTGTTAATGCCTGTAAGCCCTGATGTGAGGCAGTGATATTGGAAAAACCTTCAAAAGACGATATGTAAGCTTGATGTGTCGACGGCGTCGACATAAGCTCGCCTTGTATTGAAAAGCAGAAAAATATATGCAGGATAAAGGGGGTGGTAGCATCATCACGGCGGCTCAGTATAGCAACAAGGCTGGTGGTATTCGGCCTATAACCACATGCCCTTGCTTCCCCCATAAGCTGAACAGGAAGATCGACGCGCTCTAAAGGCATGAAATTTTCACGCAGGAATGCGCCATCATTACACGCGATACATCGTCATAAAAATTGAGAGCAATATGGGCAATAACGACAGCGTTCAAAACTTTGATGAATTAACCTTAAGTCTTCGAAAGTTTGCGAAAGACCGTGATTGGGATCAGTTCCATTCGCCCAAAAATATTAGTATGGCGCTTAGCGTAGAAGTTGCTGAGATTGCTGAGCACTTTCAATGGTTAACGGAAGAGCAGTCGCAGCAGCTGGATGATAAAGTTCTCGCGGAAGTGGCGGATGAAATTGCGGACGTGCAAATGTATCTCATTCGCCTGGCCGATAAGTTAGGTGTAGATGTTCTTGCTGCTGTCGAAGGGAAAATGAAGAAAAATGAGCTTAAATACCCGGCTGATAAGGTCAGAGGAAGCTCCAAAAAGTATACGGAATATGACCGTGAGTGATTGTATATTGCCTACAAAAATGGGTTTCGCGGGTGATGTTGGTGGACATGTAAGTCACGAAGCGTGCTCGATGCGTTAGTGTGAAATCTTCATCGTTAGAGTGGGAGGCGGCGTATTAATAACCCCCCTATGATTTGAATTAAATGGTCGGCCTGTTTGATCGAGGTTATAACACGCCTTTACATGATCAGCAGCCGTGATTCATTAAACGACGAGTGGTAGCAGGGGCACTCGTTACGCGATTCAATAACCCGAATAAAACCCGCTTAGAAGAAACTGAATGAGATGAAGTCAAACAATAAAACTAAAGCCAAAGGCTTGCATCCGCGTAATGTACACCGTGAGCGCTATGATTTTGAGGCCTTAATTAAAAGCAGCCCAGAGTTGTCGGTGGCGGTGGCTAACAATGCATATGGAGACTTGTCTGTTGATTTCTCTAATCCGAAATCGGTGAAATTATTAAACCAGGCTTTATTGAAGCACTATTACCAGGTGGGGTTTTGGGATATTCCGGATGGTTATCTTTGTCCTCCTATTCCTGGGCGTGCGGATTATTTGCATTATTTGGCGGATCTTTTGGCTAGTACGCGTGAGGGTGGCCATGCCAAGGTTAAGGATAAATATATTCCCAAAGGAAAAATCATCACAGTTTTTGATGTGGGCATGGGGGCGAATTGTGTGTATCCCATTTTAGGTTCGCGTTTATTTGGTTGGAATTTCGTAGGTTCCGATGTGGATTCAGGTGCAGTGAATTTAGCCAATACGCTCGTGGATAGTAATGCGGTGTTACAGGGGCGCATAGACTGTCGTGTGCAACCCTCTGCAAAGCATATTTTTAAGGGTGTGATGCTCGAAAATGAACGGTTTGATGTTACGCTGTGCAACCCGCCCTTTCATGCATCTTTGGCCGAAGCTACTGAGGGTAGCCAGCGTAAGGTTGCTAATTTGGCTGCTAATACTGCAAAAAAACGGGGTCAGTCTCGTGTTGATGTGAGACGAGGGCCTTCAATAAAGGCCGCATCAAATGCAGATCGCTTGAATTTTGGTGGGCAGGGTGCTGAGTTGTGGTGTCCTGGCGGTGAAGCTGCTTTTATTGAATGCATGATTGTAGAAAGTGCTGAACGGTCAAAGCAGTGTCTTTGGTTTAGCTGCCTGGTTGCTAAAAAAGACCATTTGCCGGCTATTTATAAGACATTAAAAAAAGTAAAAGCAAGTGATGTTAGAACGATCAACATGAGCCAAGGGCAAAAGATAACGCGAATCGTGGCGTGGACTTTTCATTCGCCGGATGAACAAGCGAATTGGTGCCGAACGCGTTGGTAGTTTTTTATTAGTGAATGAATATGAATGATGCTGAGTGTCTCGCTGTGGTGATGTTAGGAAAGGCAAGCCAATACAAGCAAGACTCCAGGGTCATTAATCTTAAAATATAGGGTGAATATGAGAATTTGTGGCGTAGAGTTAAAAAACAATGAGGCCATCATATGCCTACAGGCTAAGTCTGTCGGTCTTTTCGAACTGCCAGATTGCCGCGCACGTAGCCTAACCGTGAAAGATGCTCGAAGTGGGGAGCAGTTGCAGGCCTTTCAGTTCGCGTTTGCGAAACTAATGGTCGATTACAAAATAGACAAAGTGGTCATTCGTGAGCGCGCGATGAAGGGGAAGCATGCTGGTGCGGCGGCGGGTTTTAAGCTTGAAGCGGCGATTCAGTTAGCGACCGGCTTTGACGTTGAAATTCTGTCTGCTAGTACAATCAAGGCGCGCATCGGCGCGAATCCCTTGACGATCCGCTTTAAAGAGACCGGGTTAAGGCCTTTTCAGGAGGTAGCATTTACCACTGCGTATGCTGGGCTATTACCTGACGTTGAAGTAAAAGAGTAAGCGGCTTTCTGAACATTACCCGTAGTCGACACCATTGTGGCGGCTGCAAAGGGCGCCAGCCGTTGTTTAAGCTCGGGAGCGTCGCAATCTTTGTTTCGCTCCGGATGCGTCGCCATCGTTGTTTCACCCCAGATGCGTTGCAGCCTTCGCACGCAGGATTTTCCGCAGGACTAAAAGTATCGTGAGTACATTCCAAGAACACCACCTAGATAACAGGCTACTACGTGCCCTGGATGATCTGGGGTTTCAAGAAACAACCGAAGCGCAGAAACAAGCGTTGCCCATTATCGCCGAAGGTCGCGATCTGATGTTGTCTGCAAAGACTGGCAGTGGGAAAACGGCGGCATTTATTTTGCCCATGCTTAACCGTTTTTTACTTGACGAGCGTTGCGGGTGCCCGCCGCGCGGTTTGATACTGTTACCCACGCGTGAGCTCGCCATACAAACACAAAAAATGTTCGAGAAATTAGCCGCGCATACTGATATTACATGCGGATTGATTCTGGGTGGCGAACCCAGTAAACCACAGTTAGCCATGCTGAAAAGCAAACCCAGTGTAGTGATTGCGACCCCTGGCCGTCTCTTCGAGCATGTTGGCAATGCGCGTATAGACCTTAGTGCGATAGCCGTGCTCGTGCTGGACGAAGCTGACCGTATGCTTGATATGGGCTTTTCCGAAACGGTTGATGCTATTGTGGCTGCCTGTAATAAGGAACGTCAAAATCTATTATTTTCGGCAACGTTAAAGTCAAAAGGCTTTGGGCGCATTACGCGATTCTTAGATAACCCTGTACGTTTAGAAATAGACTCGTTGAGAGACGGGCATAGCCAGATAAGTCAGCAGTTTGTTTTGACGGATGATGATCGCCATAAAGAAAATGTAGTCGCAGCACTCATCGCTGAAGAAGACGCGCAGCATGTTTTTGTGTTTTGTAATACCCGCTTACAAGCCCAAAAGGTGAGTAACATGTTGAGCTCAAAGAAGCTCAGGGCCTGTTACATTCATGGTGAAGTTTCTCAAGAGGAACGTAAAAAAGTATTAGAGCGTTTTCGGTCTGGTGTACTGCAAGTATTAGTCGCTACCGATCTGGCCGCGCGAGGATTGGATGTTAAGGACGTGGACCTCGTTATTAATTTTACCGTGCCGCATTCCGGTGACGATCATGTTCATAGGATTGGGCGAACGGGAAGGGCTAGCCAAGAAGGGACGGCGATCACTTTAGTGAATTCGCTTGAATGGAATCGAATGTCGAGTATTGAGCGATACCTAAAAATCCGCTTTACACCTCGAAAAATTAAAGGTTTAGAGGCGGCGTACACTGGGCCGAAAAAATTAAAAAAATCGGGTAAGGCCGCGGGCGTGAAAAAGAAAAAGCGCAGTAAGGCAATCGTGTCCAAAAAAAGTAAACCAAAAAAGAAAGTAAGAACAAAAAAACGCTAACAAGACATCTCGACTATTCATCAAATGGCCGAGCTGTTTGGTTGTGCTAAATTGGTGTACTCTCAGTATTTTAACGTATTTATGAGTGCGGTGAGTTGCAGCGAAGCGGCTACGATAGGCGCCTTGATTAATGGTTTGGCCTTCATCTCAATATGTAAAGTGTCGTTGGCCAATTATCGGAAGCGGTGTGAATGGTGACCATTTTTTAGTTCAATAGGTCGCATGAATAGCGCTCTAATAATGACCGAGGGAACAGGCGGTTAGGTGATTTGTGTTTTGGCCTTTTCCTTGGATACCGACTCTGATTAAACTCTGGGTCTGGGTGTCATTATTTCTTCTTCATTTTGTTATCATCACATATTCCCCTAAACTATCGGATTTTCCATGCGCGCTGACTCTCTTATTATTCTCGATTTTGAAACCACAGGTTTATCTCCTGATATGGGCGACCGTGCGATTGAGATCGGTGCGGTGCGCTTGGAGGATGGCGAGGTGGTGGATAGCTTTCAAGAATTGATGAATCCTGGTTTTCGTATATCGGGTTTTATTGCTAACTACACGGGCATTGATAATGCGATGTTGGCGCAAGCGGATAGTTGCGCGGCGGTGATGGGGCGTTTTTCTGAATATATCGGCGATGCAAATTTAATTGCACATAATGCTTCCTTCGACAAAAAGTTTTTAGATGCTGAATTGGCTCGGATCAATGTTGATTATGCGGGTGATTTTTCCTGTTCGCTATTACTGGCGCGACGTATTTTCCAGGCTTCGCCCAATCACAAGTTATCGCAGTTGGTATCCTACGCAAACATCGAAAGTGGAGGCGGTTATCACCGGGCGCTTTATGATGCGGAGATGACGGCGAAGGTGTGGATGGCTATGTTGCAGGATATCGAGCAGCGTTTTGGGGTGACTGATTTGTCTTTCGAGCAGATTAAGAAGATAAATAAAACGCAGAAGAAGGCGGTAGATAAGTTGCTTTTGAAGTGGTCAGAATAAAGTCGCTCTTCAGGCGGGGGTTGAAGATTCCGGCAGAAATCGTCTTTGACGAGGCGAGAAGTTTAGGGGTTTATGAAAAGTTAGCTAAAAAGTAGCTTAGGGGGCCAACTGGCCATCTTAATTGATGGCTAATACCTGGGAGTTGGCTGTATTAAATTGCGGTATATTTATACGCGATAAGGAACTCTCGTTATTCAGGATGACCGGCTTGGAGTGCGTCCTAATAAATTATTTTGTCTATATTTTTGAGGGGGATTTTTGAACAGTTAGGTCGTGCCAATGTACTCTCACATGTTTTTTGAGTGTTTGATAAAAACTATGTATTAATAAAATCAGGGTTCTATTGTTAAACTTACGTGAATAGTTCGATAATAATATACGTGCTAACTCGATTGTTCTTTCGGAAAATTGTTGTTTCCCATTATAATGATCTCAAGATCAAAATAAGTCCGAACGATATTTTTAGTGAGACCGTATGGAATTTCTGAATACCCTTCCCGTTACCGCTGGAATGCTGGGACTATTTATTGCGGTTCCGCTAATTTTCATGCATCGTCAGCGATTTTCGAATTTCTATTTGGGCATGTTTTTACTATCATTTTCTTTCCTTTCTCTGGCCTCGTCTTCGCTTTACTATAGTCGCCCACAGTTATTTGGGCTTCTCGATTGGCCGCTGTCCTGTTTAGGTGCTTTTTACTACCTCTACGTTCGTACCATGTGTGGTCATAAATTTAGGCAAATACATTTACTGAATTTTTTACCGCTCTTGATCTTTTCTATTATATTGCTTGACAGCCGATTTAGAATTGGTCTCGTTGGTCGTCTCAGTTATTTAGGCTTATATCTTCTATTCTTTCAGGCGGTTACGGTAGTCTATGCTGTGTTAGTTGTTTTTCTCTTAAAAAAATATAAGCAAGCACTTCACTGTCATTATTCTTCAGATAAGGGGCGGGATCTTAACTGGCTAACCTGGCTTTCCTTTATTTTCATATTTTTACTAATATTTTGGATACCCGGGAGTCTGTTGGGAGGGTGGTGGGGGCAAGTTCTTAACATTGGTCGCTTGCTCGTGCTCTTTCTTGCAGGCTGGTACGGTGTGCGCCAGCATGTCGTATTTATTGAATACTCAAGTACAGTTCGCGCCCCGGTAATCCAGGTATTATCGAGTGGGGAAAAATATCAGCGCTCTGGAATGAATGATGAGGTTAGGGCGCGTATTGAGAAAAACCTACGACAGCGAATGATGATTTCTCATGATTTTTTAAAGAGTGACCTAAGACTGATAGATCTGGCCGCAGCTGTTGACGTCTCCTCTCAGCATTTATCAGAATATTTTAGCAAGGTGCTAGGAAAGAATTTTTTCGCCTATATTAATGAGCTTCGTACGGCAGAGGCTGAACGACTGCTTGGCGACCCCGGTAGTCAGGACTTGTCTATTTTAGATATCGCTTTTGCTTCTGGGTTTAATAGTAAGTCAACATTTAATGCTTCTTTTAAAAAAAATAGAGGCATTTCTCCATCGGTATGTAGAGAAAAAACCCGCCAAGCGTCCTAACCGATCGGGTAAGGCGACTGTTATGTCGTAAAACATCATTGTTCGGCCTCAAATCGACTATGAGGATCACAATGAATATTTTAAATATGCTCACCGTTACTTCACTGTTTTTATGTCTTTCGGCATGTGGCGGTGGCTCCAGCAATCCCAAGCCTGATCCTCCCACACGTGACGCCCCGTCAGGTGATGCTCTCGAAGCCGGGATTTTTGACGTTAACTATGGTCAATTTTATGGAACGTATGCCTTTTTAGAAAATGGCGAATTTTATGGCATTCACTACGTTGGGAGTAAGATTTTGGCTGGCCATCCTCGTGGAACTCTTCCGGTAGACAATGCCGTTAGCAATCGTACTGCTATTGCGTGGGCCAATTTTATTGATGATGGGGGAATGCTCGGAGCGCAAGAGGCCAACCCCAGTTTTGGTAGGACCTTTAATGCCGGCAATGTCGATGTATCAATATCTGGTGGTTTCGGCCTCTTCTCGACAAACTCTGGTAACCAGAAGCCGTGGGTTAGTGGGTCATCTTCTTCTCTCTATTTCGACCCGATTCCGATGACCAGCTTAGCTGGTAATTACGATGGCGTTATGCGAAGTGTCGGAATTGATGAGCCCATACAAAATGTCACCGGTCTCACGCTCGACGCATCAGGCAACTTCTCGGCAATTGTGAGCAATTGCACTTATACGGGATTGATCAGCCAATATGGCTCCACCGGCGTTTATGATGCCAGCGCCACAGCCAGTGGTAGTGAGTGTACGATGGCAACAACGCTAACAGGTTTGCTTATGCCCATTAGCTATGAGAATGAAATGCCTGAAATTGCACTCATGCTCAATAGCAGCGATGAAGAATATACGGCGGTTTTTGTTATAAATAAGCAGTAGGGTTAAAAATAGGCTGGTGTAACAGCAATAAACTAGGCGTCCACACTAAAACATAGACTTTGAGTACTGTTAGCGTGGATGTCTGGTTAATTTTGTTTAATTCGCCTTCCCGGTAAATATTGGCGTTAGTTAATAATTAAAAATAGGATCTTTATGAAAACTTTATTCATGGCAATAGCTTTACTGTTTGCAGGTAATTTTGCAATCGCTGAGCCCAGCACCTTAGAGGCTAACAAAAAACTTGTGGTTGATTTTTATACTGAAGTGTTGTTTAACGGAAAAACTGAAGTGATTGATCAGTACATTGGAAATGTGTACATACAGCATAATCCATACGTAGGCGATGGAAAGGAAGCGCTCCGAAAGTTCATTGAAAGTTTTCCTGCAAGAGAAAAAAATGCTCCACCCTCTGCTGAAATTGTTCGCGTAATTGCTGAAGGTGATTTGGTGGTTTTGCATATTAAGAGTTACAGCTGGCCGGCACCAAATGGTGGCGCTACCGTCGATATCTTTCGAGTTGAGAACAATAAAATAGTTGAGCATTGGGATGTGCATCAAGCTATTCCAGATAATTCAAAGAACAGCAACACCATGTTTTAGGACTGGCTAACAAGTACAAAAATTCAACAAGAGACCTATGCTAAAAAAATAGGATTTGAGGAGGCGGAAGCCGTAGTTGTTTTGAATAGTGGGGGAAGGCTAAGCGTGCCGCTGTAACCACTGCTATTTGTGAGCGATTATTGCTCCGCTTTCCTAATTGCTCCGTCCTCTTAGTCTGTGCGCTTTAGTTTCCTTGAGATAACGAGATTTATCTGTACAATTATTAACGGTATTCAATATAACCTCCTGTTAACGTTAATCTTTTCCTATACAACTAGCGGTGCTTAAACCAATGACTCGCCTATTTTTAATGAAAAAACATGCAGTTTTTCCTGTGTTTTGTGCTTTGGTATTCCAGGGTATATTGGGGGCTACATACGCGCATGCCACCATCGTTCAATTCCAAACGTCTTTAGGCAATTTTGAGGTTAATTTATACGACGATCTTACGCCAATTACTGTAGAGAACTTTCTTGGATATGTTGATGCAGAGTCATATAACGATTCAATTATGCACCGTTCTGTTCCAGGTTTCATCATTCAGGGCGGTGGTTTTGCCTATACGGATTCTGAGGTCGTCGGCATTTCAAATGATGGCAGTATCGACAATGAGGCTCTGTACTCTAACATTCGTGGCACTATCGCTATGGCAAAGCTTGGAGACGATCCCGACAGTGCCACTACCCAATGGTTTATCAACTTAGCGGATAACAGTTTATCCCTAGACGATCAGAATGAAGGGTTTTCAGTGTTTGGGGAGGTTGTGGGTGACGGAATGCAAATTGTGGATAGTGTTGCAGATCTGCAATTATTCAATCTTGGAGGGGCTTTTAGTGAGACTCCACTGATTGGCTATACCGCGGATGATGCTACTAACGGCGTTCTGATCGATGACAGTCACTATGTTTTAGTCGATGCAATTGTTGTTATTGACGCAGCTTCTGATACTGCCTCGGGCCTGTCTCCGGTATCGACGACAGATGCTCAGCCTAATGACAGTGACAGCGGTGGTGGTGGTGGCGGCGGTGGTACAGGTGTTTGGTTCTTGGGAGCCTTATTCATACTTTTAGTGAGGCGCACCATAAGCTCTTTCGCTTATTCTAAATAGAGCGATGTGACATATATTTTTACGTTTTACGGGTGCTCCTAAAAGCACTTATCGTGGGCGTCTAGCATTAAACCACTATGAATCGAAATCGATTGTCCTGACTTCCTGCTCGTGGCCCTTCGATTTCTATTCTGACGTAAATAAACAAGCCAAAATAATTAATACAGCCACTCTTAAAAAATAGAATCTAAGTTGGAGTATTGGTAGAGCACTTACTCATAGAGTGCTTGAATGACCATTACTGCCGCTGATCAGTTGCCTCAGAAAAACAGTTTTATCAAAAACCCTTTTATTCTTATCTGTTCGCCTACGGGCTTTCCTCCGATGAAAACCCTTATCGCTACTGACGTGCGTTGAATGCTCTTGTTTCAAACCAAAGTAAGTCGGCTTGGGTTCTCTTGACAGCTATTAAAAATGTCATTACAGTAATTTCTGTAATGACAGAAATTAGAGCGTTTGGAGGAATCTATGATAATGACCCCGGTAATGAAGAAATACATCCTCCATTGGGGGGAGATGGGCACTCGGTGGGGAGTCAACAGGACGGTATCTCAGATTCATGCTTTGTTATATTTGGCCTCTCAGCCCCTGACCGCTGAGGAAATCTCTGATCTTCTGTCTGTCGCTCGCTCTAACGTTAGTACCAGCATCAAAGAGCTTCAGAGCTGGGGCCTTATAATGGTGGAGCCTGTAATGGGGGATCGGAGAGACTATTTCACCGTAAAAGGTGGCACTTGGGAAATGCTCATGACCATTATGGAAGAGCGCAAGAAGCGTGAAATTGAACCCACGCTAACCTTACTTAGGCAGTGTGTTTTAGATATGGATGGTGATACCAATACACCTGACGAGGTCAAGGAGAAGATATCTTCGATGCTGACGTTTGTATCAACGCTGACAGATTGGTTCGATCAGGTTAAGAATCTACCTAAACCAACATTAGTGACATTGATGAAGATGGGAGGAACAATCGCTAAATTCCTTCCATCAAAAGGAGGGAGGCGTAAGGGATAGCATGAATATTGAAGCACAGGCTCAAGATAAAATTTCAGTCATCTATGACAAAGAATGCCCTATGTGCAATCATTTTGCATGCGCTATTGATGATGCCAATGATCATGTTGAAATCGTCAATGGCCGGGAAAAAAGCAAACTGCTTGATGAGGCAAGTGAGCGTGGATTGAATATTGATAATGGTTCAATTGTGTTTTATCAGGGCAAGTATTACTACGGCCATGAAGCATTTTATTTGACCGTCAGAAAGCTGGATGCGTCTGGAGTTGTTGGGTTCCTGAATCGTTATGTTTTCAGGTTTAAGTTCGTCTCGAGAATAAGCTACCCCGCACTCGTCGTATTGAGAAAAATATTGCTGTTTATTTTAGGGCGGTCGTTAATAACATCGGCGCATAAGCCTTCTAGTATTACCGTTTATTATAACAGTGCCTGCCCAGTGTGTGATGCTGGGATACGTTATCAAAAGGGTAGAGCAGACGGCAGTGATATTGAGTGGTCGGATGTTCATTTGGATGAACAGTCATGGAGGTGTCTGGGCTCTGATTTGGCATTTATTCGCAAGCGTCTTCACGTAAAAACAGATAGTGGTGATATAAAAATAGGCATAGACGCCTTTATAGTTTTATGGGAAATGTCGCCCAGGGACAGGTGGAAGGCTAGGTTGTTTAAACTCCCGGTGATTCATGGTGTATCTGTTGTTGGATATAACACTTTTGCATGGGTTCTTTATGTCATTAATCGATTGTTAAGGCGTTGGTAATTGCTATGGATAAAATCAGTGAAAAACTTATGGATGTGGAAAGAAGGACGAAAATTTCACAGGCATATTTTAATCCTGTGATGAACTATTTCTATGATTTTTTTCTGTACCGTTTTATTAGTGAATATTTTTGGGGGTGTAAAACCTCTCGTTTAATTGACCGGTATAAACAGAATGCTAAATATAGGCATCTTGAAGTCGGTGCTGGTACAGGGTTTCTTTTGGATAAATATAACCCTAAGGATATTGATTTGACTTTGATGGATTTAAGTCAGGCCTTCTTAGAAAAATCTTCTCGACGACTAATCCGTTATACCCCTAATTTAATCAGGCAGAATATACTGTACGATATTCCTTGGGGCGATAATAAGTTTGACTCTATTAGTGTAAATTACGTCATGCATTGCGTGGTCGGTGATTTTAAGTCAAAAGGAATCGCATTTGGAAATATTAAGTCGCTCTTGACTGATAATGGTGTTCTCTATGGTGTGACGGTTCTTAAAACGCCAGAATCATCACTTTTAGCAAAGTTGTTTATGGGCTTTCTCAATGTAAGCGGTGTATTCAATTGCGGTTTAGATAATGCTGGTGATTTAGAACGTGAACTGAATAAGGTTTTTGATTACGTTTGCGTTGATCTCGCCTCGTCGGCGGCTCTATTTTTTGCAACGGATAGCGAACTTGAGTTCAATTTGTATCAAGCGAGAGTTCACTCAAATGGGTAATTCAGAAAGTATACTTGAAGTACATATGGGGGCTAACTTTAAACGTCTTGATCCTCTTTTACAAAAAGTACACGTGGGAAGTGTTAAGTTGCAAGGGTCGGTTGAAGTGAAAAGAGGCGGCGTTATAGCCCGATTTATTTGTACTATTTTCCGCTTTCCATATGAGAATCATAGCGCTCAATTACGGGTTGATTGTGAACATAATAAAGACTCTATGGTATGGAAACGAGATTTTGATGGCTTGAAAATGGAGTCTAGATTTCGCAAGCAGGGAGGGTGTCTGGTGGAGTACTTGGGGCCACTGGCCATGTCTTTTAAGGCCGTAGAAACTAATGGAGCTTTAGAATACCAATTTATTAAAACAAAAATGTTCGGAATCCCAATTCCCGCTGTTTTAAGCCCTCAAGTAGAAGCGATGGAGAGTGAAGTCGATGGGAAATATTGTTTCTTGGTAAAGGTGAAGATGTTTTTTGTCGGTATGGTGATTTCTTATGGTGGGACACTGGACGTAATTTAAGGAGGATACTTGAAAATATTAGTTGTAGGTGGGTATGGGAATTTTGGTAAGCGTTTAGTTGCCAGTTTGCTAGAGCATTACGACTACCAGTTGGTTATTGCTGGTAGATGCCTCCAAAAGGCAGAACACTATAAAATTGTTGTGGAGCGTTCGTATAAAAAAAATGTAGGGGCAATAGCGTTAGATGTGCTGACAGGCGACCTGGAGGTTGTTTTAAAAGAGCTAAGTCCAGATATTGTGGTTAATGCATCTGGCCCATTTCAGATGCAAAGGAATAACTATGCGGCGTACCGGCTCGCAAGGGCCTGTTTAGACGCTGGTTGTCATTACGTTGATTTGGCCGACGATAGAGAATATGTAGCGGGTTTCTCTGATGCCTTGAATAGTAAGGCTATTCAAAAAAATCTTACTATGGTATGTGGCGCAAGTACGGTGCCTGGGTTGTCCTCTGCTGTTATTGATGAATTCATCAATAAATTCTCCGAGCTTACTGATGTTAATTATGGGATTAGCCCGGGAAATAAAACCGAGAGAGGCCTGGCCACGGTTGGTTCAATTTTGTCATGTACGGGAAAACGCTTTGACACTCTGATTGACGGAATAATGAAGCCTGTCATTGGCTGGCAGGACATCAGAAGTTATGATTTTGGTTTTCCGATCGGCAAGCGGTGGATGGGTAATTGCGAAATACCTGATCTTGATCTTCTGCCCAAGCGATATCCCAGTATTAAAAATATTTGCTTTCAAGCGGGCTTAGAGGTTACGTTACTTCATTTCGGTTTATGGCTGTTGTCAGGCCTATCGAGATTTCGTTTAGTAAAAAGTTTATACCCCTATACGGGTGTTATTACGCATATCAGTAAATGGTTTATGCGCTGGGGTAGTGATTCAGGCGGCATGTATATAGAGATGAAGGGGGAATGTCTGAATGGCGAGCCCAAAAAAGTAATATGGCAGTTGGTTGCTGAAAGTGATAGTGGACCTAATGTACCTACTATTTCTGCAGAGCTTATTATTGGTAAAATTGCTAGTAAGCAACTTGCTGTTGGTGGAACGCCATGTATGGGGTTATTTACGCTCGATGAGTTTTTCAGAATTGCTGAACGCTGGAGTATCTATCAAACTACCGTGGAAAAATGACTGACAAACTTTTTATGACGATTGCAGTTTAGCTTTTTGTCCAATTAAAGAATGGGGGGATGGATGGAATCTATTCTGTAATGCTTCGTACTTTTACTTGCTAAGCAAAACAAAAAAGGCCCCAACGTTTCAGTTGGGGCCTTTTTAATAGAAAGTGCTTTTATTTAAAAGAGGATTAACATCCGCCTCCGTTAACATCTTCAGTCCAACATCCGCCGAAGCTGTATAGGGTTACACTTGCTGTGTAGCCGTTAGCACTGCCACATGACAAATAACCCGTTACATTCAATCGACCCGCGCTGTAGTGGCCTGTACAGGTTGCTGTTGCTTCTTCGTCAAAGCCACCGGCTGCTGCGTTCACTGTTACGGTGATGGTTGCTGAGTCGCTTTCGCCTTCGCTATCGATTACATTGTAAGTCAATGAGTAGCTGCCAGCGGTGTTGCAATCTGCACTGCCTGAAATGCTAACCGAGCTGCTAAGGTCGCCGTCTTCTGCGTCTGTTGCTGTTGCACTCGGTACACAGCTTGCGCCGATTTCGTAGTTGTAAGGACCAGAGGCAACGCTAAGTGCTGGAGCTGTGTTTGTTCCACCAGTTTCGCCGCCTTCTCCCTCACCCTCGCCTTCTCCTCCGCCAGTACCGCCACCCGTTCCGCCTACTGCACGTCGGTTGTTCGTGAATAACCAGTCGGTTAGGTAACGAGGGTATTCAAATCCGCTTTTGTTGACGTATGCACCACCGTTGGCCCACTCAGCACTCTTGTCGCCTGTTGGCCATGCGTGTCCAACACTGTTCAAACCAAGAAGAGATACCACTTCATTACCGTTAACTGAGCTGATGCTTTCGTCTGCTGTTGCGCCGTCTTCATCGACAATCGATACAGTGTTCCCTAATGCAGCGGAACCGTATATGTCTTTCATGATTTCTGCGTTATCGCTTACCCAGTTCACATCGACGAGAGAGATCGTGCCTTGTCCGTAGCCAACAACGCCGTTGCCGTTACGATCGATATCACCGAATACCATGGAAGAGATTTGTGTTTGTAGGTCAGCGGCGTGGCCACTGGCGTTTGCCAGTTCGTTACATTTGTTTATACCGCGTGTGACGTTGCCTGCAGGTGTATCGCCAAGCGCTTCTCCGTCTTGGTCACTGCCGACTGAGGGGCCAGCCATTGAACCGATGCCGGCAAATACGTGAGGGTATTCACAAGCGAGTTGAACTGTCATTGCACCACCTGAAGATAGGCCTGATACGTAGACTTGGTTGGCATCAATGTTTAGGGATGAGTTGGCGACAAGCTCGTTGACGATATCGACTAAGATTGCCGCGTGATTCGAGTCATCGTTTGCTAGGTTGTAGTCCCAACAACCTGGGTATGCAGATTCTGCAAAAGGAATAGCGACGACCATTCCGTATTCTTCTGCAATTTCTGGCCAGTTACCGCCGTCTTTTAAGTCTTCGTTTGATTGTGCACAACCGTGTAGGTTAACCATTAAAGCGCGTTTGCCGTCGATAATGTGTGGGTTACCAGCAATTGTTGAGTCAGGCGTGTAAACCCAAGTCATTTTTCCGTTTGCACCACCAAGGCGGTCTTCGTTTGCGCCCCAACCGGCAAATGCTGTGGCTGACATGGCGAGACTTAAAGCGAAAAGAGAAGCCGTTTTCAAGTTATTCATTTGTCGATACCTTTTCTTGTTTGGGGCGCTAAGTGCGCGAATTCTGTGTTTGTGGCGTTCTGTAAAAAGCGATGTGTGTTTCAGAAGATGTGGCTACGTTATAGGGATGATTTAGGTGTCACAAGGGCTCAACAATTGCTGAATGAAATTCAACAGAGCCCTAAAAGTTTTTATGTGAAAAGGGAGAGAAACCGCCAAATTTTCTTTTAGTTGAAATCGATACAGTCGATCATCGAATAATCAAATGTTAAGAGGGCGGGTGTTTGAGCTTGAATCCAGTTCTTATATATGCGCTTGAGGTATAGGGGGAGCTGTCTTCAGAATTTGTCGTTCTAATTTGAAAATAATGGGTGTAAGGGGCTGGTTTTCTTAAAAGAGCTGGTGATAACCGAGATAGGCTAGGTTGAGCGACTATATGAAGCGGACCATATATGCCCCGATTCTGTTTAAGCGGTAAAGCTTATAGGGCTTATCGATATTATTGTTGAGCTGTGAGCGTCGTATCGATTTTATAGAATTGTCATATGGGGAACATAGAAAGTTGGTCGTAGCCACTTTTTTGTGACGTAAGCCGCTTGTTCTCTGGGGTTAGCGTACGCATTGCGTCTGCCTATGTTTTCTCGTTAAGTTTTGACAGTGCTGTTTAAGCACGATTGAGCGTCTCATCGCCTGAATAAAACCCGCACGAACTGTTCGTTTTGTGATCCGGTTGGCATAGCGCCGGTTTCGCCGTTGACGTGGCGCCTAAATACTCATTTAATCCAGCACAAATTACCTCCTGGCATTTTCATTGATGACCAATTGTGTGTTTTCTGGGTTCTGGTTGTTAGTGTTTTTGACTGTGGAATTAACTTAGTTGACGTTAGAGGATATTGTTTATGAGTCTGGGTAAGATATCACGGATTATTTTTTCAGTGCGTAACAGTGCTACATGTTTTCTTCTTGTTGGTGCGATGAGCACCTCTGCTTTTTCTTCGGCCTCCCCTCTTATCTCACGTTATTTACCGACAAAAGCGGTAGTTTCTGTAGCGGATTTGTCTGGGTTAAATAAAGATAAGATTACCGTTAAATTTAAAGAAGGTACTGGTGTTCGTGGCGGTGCTGGCGATTTTTTTGTTAAACCCGATAGCTTTTTCTCGCAGGCCTATACATTAACGAATGTGGAACTGGATCTCGTAGAGCTAGAAGACTATGTAACGCTTACGGGCGCTGACTTCAATAATCTGTTTACATCTGGCGAGCAGGCTCTGTCGCAATTGAAAGTCATGGGTGAGCAGAAATCAGGAAAAGAGCTTGCGGATTTAAATTTGTATTATGAGATACCCCTACCGCCCTGGTTAAGCGATTCAAGCATTGTTTCTTTTGTTAATTTCATCAATAGCTTTCCCTCTGTCGAAATTGCTTACCTAGAGTCTGTGTCCTCGGTTGCAACAACAGATACGCCAGACTTTACGTCACTTCAAACTTTTAAGGCTCCGGCGCCAAATGGCCTGGATGTCGATTACGCAAATACTGTCGCTGGAGGCTTAGGCGAGGGTGTTACTTTTATTGATATTGAAGGTGGCTGGAATGAGGCACATGAAGATGTACCCTCGCTTTTTTATCAGAACGGTAGCGAAAGTCAGGATCCTCTTTGGGTTAATCACGGTACGGCTGTTATCTCTTTAGTCGGCGCTCCGGCAAATGGCTATGGTGTTGAAGGGATTGCGTCAAACGCACTCATTGGAACGGAAAGTTTTTCTTCGGGTATTGCTGCGGCCGTCACTAATGCCGCAGTGGTTGCTGGAGAGGGTGGGGTGATTCTGCTCGAGCTACAGAGTTCAGGTCCAAGCGCGTTAGTGTGTAATGCGAATTATACGTCTGATAATTGCGCCAAATATATTCCTGTTGAGTATACGCAAAGTACTTTCGATGCAATTCAAACGGCAACGGCTAATGGTGTCATTGTTATTGAGGCTGCGGCGAATGGCGGTATTAGCCTTGAAGACCCTGCATTAAATGGTTTATTTGATCGTTCGAATCGCGACTCAGGTGCAATCTTGGTTGGGGCTGGTTACAGCGACAGACGTGAAACGATGTCATTCAGTGACGCCGGTGAGCGCGTTGATGTGCACGCCTGGGGTCAGAATGTTGCTGCGGCATCTTATGGTTATGGTTACAAAAAAACGGGTGATGAGGACAATCCCAATTTCTGGTATACGAATACCTTTAGTGGTACATCGAGTGCGTCTGCATTGACTGCGGGTGTTGTGACGAGTTTGCAAGGTATTGCGCTAGAGCTTACGGGTAGTTATTTAACACCTGATGCTATGCGATCTTTACTTGTTCAGACGGGTACACCTCAAACGGGAGCCCTTGATCGACCGATTGGTCCGATGCCGAATATGCGAGCCGCAATCGCACAGCTTGGCGGCGTACAGATACCGTGTCAGGACTACAGTGATACTTTGAATAACCATGTATCGGCTTCTCGTGCTTTCGTAGAAGAAGAAACGTCATGTTTATTCGGTATATATTTTTGCACGACAACTTCTGCGTTTTTCGCCGAGGGTTCTGAGGTGTTGTTAGGGTCGAACGGTTCAACCGTTGTTGACTTAAAAGCTTCAACACCAGGATATTATGATGAAGGCTCCTGTCCTTTAGGGCCGGATACTGTTGCACCTAGTATTACGTTGTTGGGCAGTTCACCAATGAGCGTAACCGTGAATAGCCAGTTCGTCGACCCCGGCGCATCAGCAACCGACGATGAAGACGGTGATATTAGTGCAAATGTCTCAATATCTGGAACCGTTAATACCGCAAGTGTTGGAACCTATATTCTGACTTATAACGTTTCAGATGCCGCGGGAAATTCCGCAACAGCAGTGTCACGTACTGTGAATGTCGTGGAAGGCAGCAGTTGTTCAGAATCTACTTTGGCTGATCACGTTACTGAAGGACGGGTTTACGTGCAGTACAGTTTATATTACACGGTGGGAACTTCGACTTACCTGGGCAGTACTTACATTGATGCCAACAAGGTCGTGTCCCTAGAAGAAGCGACGCCAGGTAACTGGAGTGCGTGTAATTAAGTTTTAAACGCGAATATCGATCCACGTAAAACCCGCTCTTTTAGGCGGGTTTTTTGTTTTACAGGTAATGAAAAGTTTACGAGAATCCTACTTTTAAGGCTGTAGCGTGAGGGGACGATAGTAACTGTTCTGGGTTTCTGGGGTGGTTCTACGGATGATTGATGAATATCTACTTCTACATTAGCGGCGCCCAATAAAAACTAAAATTATGAGCGTGACGATGCCGGGTTATTCGTTGGGGCGTATGATTTTTTTTGGGGGGTAGAATATTTGTATTAATGCCGCAGCACTGTGCAGATGGATAGGCCCGATGCCCGTTTAAAGCCGACTTTACGAGTCGCAGTTTCAGTACTTATTTTAGCGCTGAAATGGCTTTTAAATCGGTTCTAAAGTTGAGCGAGCAAACCCAATAAAGCTCTCAGGCCTATCATCAATTAGGCCGAATGTCGGGGTCTGAGTTTGATGGACTCAGGCTTTTGACGTATTAATTTATAAAGCAGTTTCATGTTTGGGGGGCATAGGTAGAGAAACTATTTTATTTGTCTCGGACCCCTTTTACGGCATAAAATACGCAGCCTTACATTAATGGAAAGTCTTAGTTTTGGATTATTGGCAGATATTGGGTCTTGCACCGACAGAAGACCGTAAATCAGTAAAGAGGGCTTACTCAACTCTTCTCAAGCAAACTCGTCCAGACGATGATCCCGAGGGTTACCAGCGTCTACGTGAGGCATTTGATTTTGCGATGGCTCACTGTAAGCATTCACGAGCAATGAACACTGATGGTGAGTCTTCGGTCGGTGAGGCTGGACCGAGTGAAGAGCTGGAGCCTGTCTCATCGATACGGCTTGTTTCGGATGTTGAGTCTGTCAAAGAGCCTAGTGATACGATCCTTAGGCAGCAAGATGAACTTGATGATGCTTATACTCAGGCACCAATAAGCGAAGAGGGCAGGGCTTCTCCTTCATATGATCAAGGCGCTTATAACGATGCCCTGTCTGCTGTTGAGCGGGTTTTTCAAGACACCAATATAGACGCTGCTATTCATCGTTTTTCTGAAGAGGTTCATTCCAGTGCCTTACTTAGCATTAAAACACGTGCTCATTTTGAGCTTCTCTGCCTTGATGTTTTGGTTCAGTGTGATGACGATGATGAGTTCCCTTATTCACTTGTAGAAGCCGTTGGGGAAGAGTTTCAGTGGTTCAAGTCCCAGCACTCTGATCTCGATAAACGTAATCGAATCGAGTATTTGGATCTTCGAATAAACACCTACCGTGCTTATCTCAAGCATATTATTGATGCAGAAACATCAGGAGCCCCGTCAGGTAAAACCCCCATTAAATTGTTGACGGACAAATGTCAGCCTAACTATTTCCACGTATTGAGATTTATCGGGTATTACAATATTACAATTAGAAAACTAACCCGCTATTTCTCAGCAGCTGTCGAACAGGGTCTCTGTCCAGAGCTTGATACTCCGACCTTTCATTGGTGGAGTAAAAATCTAGAACGAAACCTCCCGTCTTCATTGCATGTAATGCTGGCGGTTATCTTAATGATTTTCCTTTGTGTACAAATACCTGAACAGATGCCCATCATTCAGAACCCATACTTGGCCCCGGCTTTATTTTCTGTTGTGATTTTGTTGTCGCTAGTTTTTTGGGGCGGTGACTTTCTCTTACGCCGTGGAGCGTCATGGAGCTTTATTCACTGGCAGCAGGTTAGGGGGTTGCGTTCAACCGAAATGGTGATTTCTCTTATCTTTATTGTTTCGGTCTTAACTTGGCGGCAATGGGATAGCTTTGATTATGCCTGGGTATTTATCGTCGTAGCACTTTTCTGTGCTCTGATGCTCTTTGGTTTGTTGGGCGTGGGGATGACTTTATCCGCGGCCTTTGTTTACATTGTTATTTATGATTCTATGAAATTGGATTTACTAAAACCGGAATACGCATCATTTGCGCTGATTGCCGGTTTTATTTCCCATAAAATCTGCATGCAGTTGATGCAGAAACTGCCTCAGAAAGTAAAAGACTTCATGTACGGGACTCTGGGTTATCTTTTTGCTTTCTCTGCTGTTGTGGCCTCAATACTCTCATTTGGTTATCTTTCTCTCATTAAAAATATTTAAGGTGTGCGCATGGCTTTCATCGGCATAGATCTCGGCACGACAAATAGTCTCATCTCATATTTTAATGAGGGTGAAGCGCAGCTCATTGATAATAGCGTAGGGAAAACCACAACACCTTCCGTGGTTGGTTTGGATGACGAGGGTTGTATTATTGTGGGCGAAATTGCCAAGCAGCGATTACTGACCCACCCTGCTAGCACTGTTAGCGAATTCAAACGTTATATGGGCACTAACAAGGAGTTTATTTTAGGTAGCAATAAATTTCGGGCTGAAGAACTTTCGGCTCTGGTGTTGAAAAGTTTGCTTGCTGATGCGGAAGCTCAGCTTGGCGATAAAGTTGATAGTGCGGTCATCAGTGTGCCAGCATATTTTAGCGATGCACTGCGTAAGGCTACTCGTGACGCTGGACGATTGGCGGGCATCGATGTAAAGCGCTTAATCAATGAGCCTACGGCAGCGGCCATTGCTTATGGTTTACATGAAATGGAAGACGACACCACCTTTTTAGTTTTTGATATTGGTGGAGGGACCTTTGATGTATCCATTCTGGATTATTTTGATGGTGTTATGCAGGTTAATGCTTCTACCGGGGATAATCGTCTTGGGGGTGAAGACTTTGTCGATGCTCTTGTGGAGGATTTTATTACCGCCAACAATATTAAACGCACACGTATATCCGCTGGAGATTTAGCCGTTTTGCGGGCTGCCTGTGAGAGCTGTAAATGTAAACTTACCAACGAGAAATCAGCAACTATTCAGTTCGTACTGAAAGATAAAACGTACGAAAGTACAATCGATCGGGATCGATTGGAAACAGTTTGTGCTGCCCTACTAAAACGCCTGCGCATGCCGCTTGAACGTGCACTCAAAGATGCTTCCCTTCACGGAGACGACCTAGATGCGGTCATTTTAGTGGGCGGCGCTTCGCGTATGCCGGTAATTCGCTCTCTGGTGTCTAAGATGCTTGGGCAAATTCCACGTTCGCATATTAACCCGGATGAAATCGTTGCCCTTGGTGCCGCTGTGCAGGCCGCGTTGATCGGTGGTGATCGTTCTCTCAGTGAGGTGGTGCTGACAGATGTTGCTCCCTATACCCTTGGTGTTGGTGTGGTAAACGAAAGTGGTTTTACTGAAAGTGGCGAATTGTTTCACCCTATTATCGATCGCAACTCACCGGTCCCGATAAGCCGCGTGGACAATTTACAGACGGCTCAGGACTTCCAAACCGAAATCATTCTTTCTATTTATCAAGGCGAAGCTCGCTTAGTTAAAGATAATATCAAGCTCGGGGAGCTTACGTTGAATGTCGCCCGAGCCCGCCGGGGGGAGGAAACTGTCGATGTACGTTTTACTTATGACGTTAGTGGTTTACTGGAAGTGGAAACAAAAGTTGTTTCTACTGGAATAACCAAAAAACTTATCATTGAGGGTAATCCGGGCACTCTTAGCGAAAAAGAAATTGAAGAACGCTTAATATCCTTGGCTAAGCTAAAAATTCATCCGAGAGCGGAGGCTGAAAACGCACTGGTAGTTGCCCGAGGTGAAAAATTGTATGAAACATCAATAGGAGAGTTGCGGGAATATATCGGCGGTTTACTGGCCCAATTTGAAGCTATAATGCAGCGTCAAATAAAAGAAGAAATCACTGAGTCGGTGGTGGAGTTGACTGAAATATTTGAGCAGATAGAAAAAGATTCACCATTTTTGTAAGCATATGGAAACAAGTATGAAGCCCATTCTTAAAATAGAATCTGAGAACTGTTGTCATGGGTGTCAGTTCAATTATGGGAGCTTATGTCAGGGTTCCTTTTATGTTTCCTATAAGAAGTAATCACAGAAATAAATGTCTGGGCCGTCTAATTTCCTTTTTTGAGGCGTTTGCCGTAGGATCCGCTATTATCGAGCGGGGGCTGAACTACCGGCAGTCGATTATTTAAATTGTAACTTTCAAATGTATAGGAGATAGACCTTTTTATGAACAATTCTACGGAATTCAAAACCCCAATAATACTGGCTTTTTTCATCGGGCTAATTTGGGCAAACTTAAGCTGGGCCGAAGTTAGCCACTCAGAAATTGAGCTGCAGGAGTTTATTAAAGTCTATGAAGATAGGTCTGCCTCTGTTTCTAAGGTGGTCATCGGTAAGTTGGAGTTCTCGGGTATTACCGACGCGAGACTTTATGACGTTATTGAAAAACGTCTTTTGGATGAGTACCGGTCGGGTGATGCAGACGATGTATCTTGGCTCGCCAAAACCTTAGCCTATTCAGGAGAGGAAAAATACAAGAAAACTTTGACTCAGGTGCTCAATACGGTCAAAAAATCCAAAGTCGAGATGCATGTCCGAAAAGCGCTTAAGAGGCTGCCTTTATATCGGGTTTGGAATGTCGATCTTAAGAAAGATACTGAAGGGCTCTCTGGGGATGCTCTTTTTCGCAAAAGAACTATCAATATGGTCAATTCCAGCAATTCGCACTTAACCATGCTTGGGGCTAAACGAATTTGGTTTCACCACCCTACGGATAAGTTATTTGTTGCGGCAGCCAAGAATAAATTAATGGCAGATTTGAACGTGTCAAATCCATCGAGACGAGATGTTGATGCGCTTGGCTGGTTATGTAAAGTTCTGAGTAAATCTGGCGACTCGCAATATTTGGCTGTACTGTTGGATATTTCAAGGTCGGCATCAAATCGGCGAGTAAGGAGTTATGCTAAAAAGTATGCTAGGTTGCTATAGGTCAATAGTAAATTCTGGGGTACTGGTATTAGCTAAATGGCTTGTACCATAAGGTTAAGCCGTTGATGAAAGCGGCGCGCTTAAGTGAGCGTCGCGAAGATTGAACTGTTAATAGGTTTGCCAGGATTGAAAATCTATTATATTTGGTACTGTTTGAGCCTCAAGTTAATAGCGTGTCAGAGCCGCTAGTCAATGATGTTTTTGGCCTGCGTGAAGTGTAATTGAGGTGTTAGTTTACTTCTCACAAAGGAGGTGTGAATAATAGGGGCGTAGCCAAAATTACTTGCTCTGACCTCCTGCTTGCGACCGCTAATTTTATATCAAGTCTGGCTAGTGCACCCGCACAGAAAAAAGCCAGTATATAACTGTTGTTCAAAAAATATTGAAGTTTGTACAAGGCAAGCACCCACTCCAAAATCTAATTTAAATTCTGGAATGCTGTTTCACAGCACGTGCCTACCGATAAAAATTATGTACTACAATATTGAATATTTTTGCTCGATAGTTAGCAGCATCAATACACTGTGAATGCCTCTGATAGGTCGGGCGGGGCGGTTATCTCGAATGGATGCCTTCATTGACACAATATGACGCCCCCTGCTACGATCAGGCCCACTTGCAAATAGGCTATATGCCTAGTTTGTACAGCACAGATGCGGGTTTTTAGCCTGCAGTCTACTAGTGATAGTAGGCGGGAGGTTCTCATCACCGCGTGTTGTCTTATCAATTAAAGGCCTTCAGAGCGCCTCAATTTGGAATCATGGATAAAAGGGATTAACGCTATGGGATTGTTGATAAATTGCTAGGCGAATTCGTCGAAATACCAGATGGCAGTAATGATGCCTTAGTATGACGTTTTGACTGCTATGATAACGAAATGAAAGAATGGCACTGAACTTGTTGAAGGGGAGAATGGGCTTACCCCTGTGGAAACATCGTTCAGAATCGCCACTGCCAAACACACCAAATTAAACAATACACCACTAAATAAGGAATTAAAAAATGGATACAATTACTTCAATGATCGGTAGCCCTCTACTGTGGATCACAGTCGTGGGCCTATTCACCCTGAAGAAGGGAATTCTGTTTGTTCCTCAGAACAGAGGTTATGTGATTTACACGCTAGGAAAATACAGCGGGACTTTGCGTGCGGGTCTTAACTTTATTGTGCCTTTTGTTCAGCGGGTGGCGGCTGATCGGAACTTGAAAGAACAATCTCTAGAGATTATCTCTCAATCAGCGATCACTAAGGATAATATAACCTTAGAGATCGACGGAATTTTATTTATGAAGGTGACCGATGCCGCTGCGGCGACGAACAATATCACTGATTATAAAATGTCCGTTATCCAGCTCGCCATGACTTCAATGCGTAATGCCATTGGCTCTATGGAGCTTGATGAGTGTTTTCAAAATCGAGATCGCATTAACGCTCAAATTCTAGCATCGATGACTGAGGCGACAGCGCCTTGGGGGGTGCAAGTAACGCGCTATGAAATCAAGGACATTACGCCACCGCAGTCTATTAAAGAAGACATGGAAAAACAGATGACGGCTGAGCGTGAAAAGCGCAGCGTGATCTTAACGGCCGAAGGGGTTAAATCCGCAGCTATCACTCGGGCAGAAGGCGAAAAACAAGCACTTGTTTTGGGTGCCGAGGCTGAGAAAGCTCAGCAGGTTTTACTTGCCGAAGCCGTCAAAGAGCAACAAGTTCTTGAAGCTGCTGGTAAAGCCGAGGCCATACGTTTGGTCTCAGAAGCCGATGCCGCAGCCCTAAAAGTAGTTGGTGAGCAAGCAATTACAGGTGAAGGTAAAATGGCCGTTCAATTGACTCTCGCGCAGGGGGCCATTGAAGCGCATCGAGCTATTGCTGCTGAAGGTTCTGTCATATTGACTGATGGCAATACGGGAAATAACATCGGTAGTACTGTTGCACAGGCGATAGCCGTTTCAAGTGCATTAAAACTCAATGACTGAATACACGTAACTGAGGGTATACAATGGAATCGGTAGTGGACTACTTTTTACAAAATCACGACAAGCTTCTCTATGTCTTGGCCGGATTAAGCCTGGTTATTGAGCTAACGGTGATGGGCTTAGGCGGACCTCTGCTGTTTTTTGCAATTGGTTGTGGAATCACGGCTCTGTTTGTCAGTGTAGGATTTATATCGGACTGGGAATACGAAACTTTGTCGGTCGGCGTAATCTCGGTCGCGAGCGCATTTGTGTTGTGGAAGCCGCTGAAAGGGCTGCAAGGGCCGGAAAAAGTGAGTGACAGCAGTAGCGATATGATTGGTCAAATTGTTCCTATTAGTGAAGAAGTTACTATCAATGGTGGGAGCATTCGTCATTCTGCTATCAACTGGCAAGCGAGGCTTGATTCAAGCTCTACTCATGACTCTCTTGACGTTGGGTTGAGGGTAGAGATTTGCGGGGTTGATGGTAACGTTATGCTCGTTAAAGAACAGGCGTAAAAACCTTGTGATTTAATTCTCTCGAGATCACGAGCTTTTGATAAGGTTCGTGATCTTTCTAATCTGTTTCTTGTTCAATACGAAAAACCGCCCTTCCATTCCTACTGCGAATGCGTCCGTTTGTTTATGCTCAGAGCCAAATGCCCGTTCATAATAAAAACAAAGCATAAACTGATTCACAGACATGTATCATGCCAAACACTATGGGTGTGAATCGATCACCAGGCAATAATGTTAAGTAAGAAATATTATGCGTGCCCAATATTTTTCAGTGTTTATTAATTCCTGAAGTAAAACAAGTAAAACTTCGATTCTTAAAAACTCAGAGATTGGCTACTGTGGGTGGTGATGCAATATCGTTGACGCTTCAAAATCCATTGGCCGGAGATACTTTGTTGCGTGATTGTTTACTTACTTGGCCTGATTTGTTTCTCAACGGTTTAACCCAGCTTGTACTGTATGTTGAGCTGTTACTTTTGCCGCTAATATTCATCAAAAAACTGTGTTTTGTAATGTGGTTTTTGATGCTGATGATTCAGTGTGATTTTCTCATATTGTTAAACGTTTCTGATTTAATTTGTGTAATGTTACGCATCCATTTATATGCCTTTGATCCGACTAAAGGTATTTGGTGCGATAGAAAAGTTGTGCCCATTGGTTGATAGTCAATTGCGAGAACGGTTTTTGATGTGATTAGTGGGGGGGCAGAGTCTGTTTTGTTTTAGGGGGATATCGCATTCTGTTGGAATGTTACATTCCCCCTCACTTTCTATTATCGAGAATCATTAGAATGTTTTCTACGTATGCAGTTTTATTGGTGTCAGCGGTGTGGCTGCTTGTTTTGGTGGTGAGATACGCGCCAAATCTCGCTGTCTAGTGGTGGGAAGAATTCTGTATTAGATTTTTTTGTAATTAAATAATCGCCGGTCAACCAATATGGAGTAACATGTTATTCAGTTGGCTGCCCAATCATAGTAGATGAATTATTATTGCCAATTTCAACCTATAGTATACTCCGTAAGAATTCTTCATTTTACTATTCTGAAATAGGATCAATTTATGCCTCGGTACCACCAATTTGTTGCATACATGGCGGATGTTAGACGTGCCAATCCGAACTTTGAGCGAATTCTAAATAGCTCTCTTCGACCATTAAACACTTTATTGCAAAATCAGGCATCTACTGCAGTGCAAGTTGTCAATGCGATTCAAGCATTACCGGCGATAAAAAAAGCGAAATACCGAGACGCATTGTGGTATCTCATGGCAACGTATCCGGGGTTAAATGTTTTTAACTTAGGTGTAGGTTTACATGCGCAAGGAGCAACTAATACGGCTCGCTATACTCAAACTGGGCTTGCTCCTAATTATGATCCGTCATCAAGACCGCCGAGACGTAATCGCCCACCTTCCGCATGGCAAAATATGGCTCCAGAGCAGTGGCTGCTCTCAACTGGCGGGACCAAGGGTATATTATTGGTTCATTTGTCTGGCTTTCAAGATCCGATGAATAGCTTGCATAATGGTCGGCGTGGTGTTGATCATATGAACTCGGTATTGCGAATTGGGCGTTTAGTTGGTGCTGACCTCCTTTGCTTGCATATGGAAGGTGATGCGACCTGTCCTCAGCTTGCCGAGGCGGCGACAGCATATGGCGGCAGCAAAACAGATTTACATATTACGCCGCAGCACATGGGCGGGCGTTCTCAGGTTTATCGAACTTTTGCCGCCAATCATAATCATGTTTTGGTGATGGGCTTTGATGCGAATATTTGTGTCAATGCTAATCTTTTTGGTTCACCAGAAAAGATGCCGCCTAGCAATAATTTTGTTCCGCCACTGACAAGTCTGACTAATGTTGTGACTTCACGTGCGTTGCTGGTTTCAAGCGGGGTGATTTTTCCTTTTGACAATCAAGGTGAGTACGGTGTTCTTAACGGTTTGTAATGAATCAATAAGAGAGGGCGTGCTAAAAAATCAATTGAGAGTAACTTGGTTTTAAAGTTGGTTGATGTAGTTTGTCTTTGATTGCTTCTTCATCAAAGCCGCCTGCTGCTGAGTCGCTTTCGTCTTCGCTATCGATTACGTTGTAAGTCAATGAGTAGCTGCCAGCGGTGTTGCAATCTGCACTGCCTGAGATAGTGACCGAGTTGCTAAGGTCGCCGTCTTCATCGACAATCGATACTGAATTCCCTAATGCAACGGAACCGTAGATGTCTTTCATGATTTCTGCGTTATCGGTCACCCGGTTCACATAGGCGAGAGAGATAGCGTCTTGTCCGTAGCCAACAACACCGTTGCCGTTACGATCGATATCACCGAATACCATGGACGAGTTTTGTGTTTGTAGGTCAGCGGCGTGGCTACTGGCGTTTGTCAGTTCGTTACATTTGTTTATGCCGCGTGTGATGTTACCAGTAGGTGTATCGCCAAGCGCTTCTCCGTTTTGGTCACTGCCGACAGAAGGGGCAGCCATTGAGCCAATGCCGGCAAATAGGTGAGGGTATTCACAAGCTAGTTGAACTGTCGTTGCACCACTGAGTCCGATCTTTAATTAAGGTTATCGAAATATGATGAGAGTGAAATGATTCTCGTTCCTCTTTTGGCGTATTAACGCTAATGATTCGATTTTTATGCACTGAGTATCATTATCTGCGCCAAAGGATTGGTCTCGGAACTCGATCCGGTTACAATTTATTTCGCTGACTAAGTGGATGTCATTTAGGGGGCCTAACCAATAATAGGAATTTGAATATGTATACTCTTACGCATAATGGAGAAGAAGTTGGTACCACTAATCTCGAGCGCGGCGATCCTTCAATACAGGAAGTTTCTGGCGAGTTCCTCAATGTTGGAGGACCTAAAGCGCTAGCAGGCTGGATCAAAAGCGTCGGTGGTGAAGAGGATGACGGAGTTGTATATATTGCGTTGAACAAGGATTTTATCTTGACTGATAAGGCTGGGAAAGCGGTTGAATTCAAAGAGGGCACTCTTATTTCTGTGCCGGATGAGAAGGAGGTTTATCTTAATATTGGTGGTCTATCTGATGAAGACTACAAGACTTACTTCTCAGAGCACCTATCCGCAGAGGAAAACACCTCCGAATAATCATTTTTTCACCCCTCGTAAGACTGGTTAGTGTTATTTGCTCACGTGTGCTGTTGGTTTTAGGGGGGGAGTGACCGCCAAGGAAAGTGTGGCGTGCTTAATGGTTTGTAATGAATCAGTAGGCTAGGCGGGTAAAAAGGAAATGCGGTTCGAGTTAATGCCCTGAATGAGACGGGGTGTGCTCGGATTTTTTTATTTGGAGGGTGTTTTTGGGGAGGGTAATCGGTGTTAGCCACGACGCCCTTAAGGCGTCGAGTCTATATCGCGTGCACTTACTTCTGTGTAGCAGCAGTCGCTTGTGCTTGAACTTCAGTAACAGCGTTCTGAAGGATAGCACCACTTTGTTCTTGTGCTGCTGAGATCACGCCGTAAGCGTTTTTAGCGGCAGCAACAATAGTTTCTTGTAGGTTTTGGGCGTAAGCTTTTGCGCCTTCCATGTCTTGTTGTGCGCCTGGGTTTTGTGCGAAAGTTGTACCAGCTTCTAACAACGTTTTGAAAAGGTCTTGTTGGCTTGATGCCAATGTTTCAAGGGCTTTTACGTTGATGTTAGTGATTTCAGTAATAGGCTGCATGCTTTTTTGTAGTTGTTCTGTGATTTGATCTAACATAATTATTTCTCTTTTTTATTTCGCGTTGCGTGTTGAGTCTTGCTGTTGTGCAGCAATTGAGTGGTGAGGAGTCTAATTGGAGATCTATATTGTGTCAAGAACTAAAATGACGCAGTGCAACATGCCGCATGAAAACGTGTAAATAAGGCGGGCATGGCGGTTTCGTGAGTAAGAGTAGACCTAGAGCGGTTATTCTTCCAGAGTTTACGGTACTTAACTCGAAATTTTGCATTGGGGATGTCCCCGCCCGCTAAAATGTAACCTTAAAGCCAGTCGATGGAAGTAAGTCGGTCTCTGTCCCTTCTTCATGCTACCAATTTAAGCTCGTCACAGTATCTAATCGGCTAGGCAGTTGGTTTTTTGTGATGATAGTCAAAATCTACTGTTTGGTACGGTTCCATATTGCTATATGCCCCGATTATGAAGTCCGCTACTTGAGCGCTCAGCGTTTGCATTTTGGGGGGATTTTGTTGCTGGGAATAGTTTAGGTCGATTAACGTTTTTACGAATGTGAGTATTGTGTGAATTTCCGCCTGAATGCCTTTGGGGTTTGTCGGTGAGTCGAGTTAAGCATAACCGTGTGTAATATGGAGAAAACCTTGGTGTGATTCACTTAAGTTTGAAATGCCGGGGCTGTTGAAATAGGTTTGGTTTTCTCTATACGGATCTATTACTCTGAGGCCTGTAATCAGGCCTGGCTTTCTGAATTAGTAGTTTGCTCTGAGTCAGTTGTGCATTGGCCTGTACGATTTTCGCCCATTTAATTTTGAGACTAGAGAAAATGCCCAAGGCAAGTGATGTTAAGAAGAACGCAGCGGTCGAATATAATGGCAGCACTTATATTGTGAAGGATATTGATCGTTCTGTGCCGCAGGGCCGCGCAGGCGGCAGTATCTACCGCATGCGCATGTACGATGTGGTTACCGGAAGTAAAATTGATAAAACCTTTAAAGATTCAGATATGTTGGATCTTGCCGACCTTATCCGTAGGCCTGTCATGTTTTCTTACATGGATGGTGATGATTACGTCTTCATGAATACCGAAGACTATACGCAGTACAATTTGAATAAAGACTCTATTGCTGATGAGGCGCTTTTTATTGATGAGTCAATAGAAGGTATTCAGGTGATCATCGTTAACGACGTGCCAGTAGCGCTTGGCATGCCGACGTATGTGGAGCTTGAAGTGACGGAAACTGATCCGTCGATTAAGGGGGCCTCGGCAACTTCGAGAACAAAGCCTGCAATCTTGTCGACTGGTGTGACGGTGCAGGTGCCTGAGCATATTTCGACTGGGGATAAAGTTAAGATCAACGTGGAAGAGCGTAGGTTTATGGGGCGGGCTGATACTAAATAGCTTGTTTGCTTTAATTAAGCTCGAGTCGGGGTTTTATCTAACTCTGGGGGTGCTGCGAAGGGTGGGCTGTTAATAGTCTAGGGGCGATTAACAGCCTTTGGGTGCCTTTGGCGGTCTTAGTTGCTGTGCAACTAATCGAACCTTAACGAAGGTCCTCACCCTTCCGGGTGCGCCATATACAAAAAACCGGCAGATGGAGAGTCGGGTTTTATTATTAATTCAGTGGATGCTGCTAAGGATGGACTGTTAGTAGCATAAGGGCGATTAACACCCTGCGGGCGCCTTTGGCGGTCTTAGTTGCCTGTGCAACTAATCGAACCTTAACGAAGGTCCTCATCCTTCCGAGTGCGCCATATACGAAAAAACCCGCACTAGGCGGGTTTTTTCGTATATGGCGCACTCGGAAGGATTCGAACCTTCGACCGCTCGGTTCGTAGCCGAGTACTCTATCCAGCTGAGCTACGAGTGCTTAAGAGGGCGCGAATAATAAGTATTTCACTGGGTTCCGTCAAGAAGTTTTGGCGTGTTTTTTTAAAATGGCTGTTCTTTGTTTGATGTGGGGGATTATTGAGCTGCTGGGTCTTTGTCTTGATAATTTGTGGTATTAAATCGACCAGCGCTGAGTCTTTCGTTCGGCCTTGGGCTGTAATAATATGCCGCGATGCATCTATCTACTTTTTTCTGTCTTTCCTGTTGTTCTATTTCTCATTCTGCCCAAGGCTTTGATTGCTTTGTAGGGGGATGGGGTAATGAGTGAACGTTTGTCTTCTGGCTATGAGTGTTTTAAACCGCTTTTTGAGCAGGCCGTTGCCGTTGATACGTTGGTTTTAACGCCTAACTTACGCCTTAGCCGTTTTGTTCACAGTCAGTATGCTGTGTCTCAGCGAGCTGGCGGTTTGGAGGCTTGGCCGAGTTTTCCGTGTTTTTCGTTTTCGGCTTGGACGCAGTCTTTGTGGGAGGCGTGGCAGGGCTTAAGTTCTGAGCCGTTACCGATTCTGATGAATGCCACTCAAGAAGCGTCTCTCTGGTTATCGGTTCTGCGTTCTGAGGGTGCTCAAGTGGGGCTGTTTAATCCCAGTGCGACGGCGTCTGAGTGTCGACGTGCTTGGAATGCGTTGTTGCAGTGGCAGATTGATTTAGAAAGTTTGGAGGGGGGCGAGAGCTTGTCTCCGGAGTTTTCGGGGTGGCTGCAGGCTTATCAGGCGGAGTGCGCTCAGAAGGATCTTATCGACCAGGCGAGTATGTTGAATCGTCTGATAGGCGCGGTGGAGCATGGCTTGTTGCCTTTGCCTTCTCGCATGGTTTTAGTTGCCTTTGATGATATTAACCCGCAGATGCAGGCGTTGATCTTGGCGGTAGAGGAGCGGGGGTGTGCGGTAGAGAATTTCTCGCCCTCTGTTGAGTCCAGTGGTTGTAGTCGTGTAGTCGCGCGAGATGCTGAAGATGAGTTGGTTCGCTCTGCTGAATGGGCTGCGGCGATCGTGAGTGCTCACCCTGAGGCGCGAGTGGGGGTGGTGATTCCAAAATTACTGCCTTTGCGAACACAGGTTGAACGCATTTTTACGGATGTGTTTGAGCCGCAATATAAGTTGCCGGATGCACCGCGACATGCCAGCCCTTTCAATATGTCGGCGGGTATTTCGCTGAATAACACCCGTCCTATTGCGACGGCTTTGTTGGCGCTGAAGTTAAATTTTAGAGCGTTGTCGATGGATGACATCGCTCAGTTATTGCATTCGCCCTTTATTGGAGCGCAGGCAGAAATGCCTGCGCGAGCATTGCTGGAGGAGCGGCTGCGAGAGAATAACGACGAGTTGCGTATTTCAGCTTTGCGAACGGCATTGGGTGGCTTTGGTCGTTCTCGGAAAAAGAAACATGGGCAAACGGGTGACCGGGGAGCGGATGACGGGAGCCGGGGCGACGAAACGATAGACGCCCCTAGCTTGCTGCAAGATTTGTATGCTCGCTTGCAGGAATTTCATCAGCTCGCAAACTCGGTACCTAAAAAGCAGGCGCCGAGTCGGTGGGGCGAGTTGTTTTGTTCTCAGTGGCAAGCTTTGGGTTGGCCGGGGGATCGGCCGTTGGATACCTTGGAGTTCCAACAGGTTGAGGTGTGGCAACAAGCAATTACGCAATTGGCGGGTTTTGATTATTGTTTTCCCGAGGTGACCCTAAATCAAGCCATTGAGTTTTTAGAGCGTATTAGCCTCGATACTCAGTTCCAGGCGCAAACCATGGATTCGCCGGTTCAGGTTTTGGGCTTGTTCGAAGCGGCGGGTTTGGTCTTTGATTATCTGTGGGTGATGAATCTCGATAATGAATCGTGGCCTGCACCCACACGGCCGAACTCATTGCTGCCCTATGCCTTGCAAAAACAGCATCAAATGCCGATGGCTTCGGTTGAGCGTGAGCTGGCCTTGGGCAGGCGAATTACTGAGCGTTTTGAGCGTTCGGCTGAGCATTTGGTGGTAAGCCATTATGCGGTAGATGGCGATAAGGAATTGCAGGTTAGCGCGTTGGTCGAGCATATTCCTTCTGCCGAACTGGATTCTTTGTCTCGATTATCTTCGTTGTCTTATCTTGATGTTATTTTTAATTCGCGTTCGTTGGAGGTGGGGGATGATGCGATGGCTTCGTTCATTAGAGATCCTTCTTCTGTGCGCGGTGGATCGCAAATTTTAAAAGATCAGGCGGCGTGTCCGTTTCGAGCGTTTGCGAAGCATCGATTACAAGCGAAGGTGGCCGAGGACTTTGTGCCTGGGATTACGGCGGCGACACGCGGTTCGTTAATCCACCGTGCGTTGGAAATTATTTGGGAAGAATTAAAAGATCAAAAAACTTTATTGGCGTTGTCGGAAGAGCCGCTTGCAAGCCTTATTGACGCGAGTATTGAAAACAGTTTTAAAGCCATTAAGGGCCTGTCGCGAATTGGTGAAAAATTAAAATCCCTAGAGCACAAGCGTATGCACGTATTGTTGCGCGCATGGCTGGAGTTGGAAAAACAGCGCGAGCCATTTTCTGTGTTATTTAATGAATCGAAAAAGACGGTGCATTTGGCTCGGTTACCGATTCATGTGCGCTTTGACCGCATTGATCGTCTGGATGATGGCAGAACGTTTGTTTTGGATTATAAAACCGGAAAAGTGGATGTGCGTTCATGGACGGGAGATCGGCCCGATGAACCGCAGGTGCCGCTTTATGCGATTGCGCATCGCGCAAGTGTGTCGGGCGTTGCCTTTGGTCAGCTTAATGTTAATGGAGTGCTGTTTAAGGGAGTGGGAGATAGTGCCGATGTTGCGCCAGGAATTTCAACGCCCGATGCTTTAAGCCGGCTGGACCTGCCGGAGACGTGGCCAGAAGTCGTTGCGCATTGGCAGGCTGTATTGGAAGGCTTAAGCCATGAATTTATTACGGGTGTTGCAGTGGTTAAGCCAAAAAGTCGCCTGAACAGTTGTCGTTATTGTGATTTGCAAAGTTTGTGTCGCATTAATGCGGCCCCGGTGGATGTTGGCGTTAACGCTGATGTTGCAGTTACCGCAGGAGGAAAATCGTCATGAGCGAGTGTTTGGATAATCGTTTAGCCGATAGTCAGCAACGTAAAGACGCGCTTGATCCTCGGCGCTCATTTATTTGTGAGGCACCTGCCGGTAGTGGTAAAACCGAATTGTTGACGCAACGGTTTTTAACCTTGTTGGCAACAGTTAATTTGCCGGAAGAAATTTTGGCGATGACTTTTACGCGCAAAGCTTCGGGTGAAATGCGCGGGCGTGTGATTAGCGCGTTGCAAAATGCCAAGCAAAACCCCAAGCCAGAAAGTGAGCATGCGAGATTAACGTGGGGGCTGGCTACCAATGCCTTAGTTCAAGATAAAAAACTCGAGTGGAATTTAATTGATTCCCCTGGTCGTTTGCAGATTAAAACGTTTGATAGTTTGTGTTCTTCTTTAGCGAATACCTTACCGTTGCATTCTTCTTTTGCTACCCCGCCCCAGGTGAGTGACGATCCTGGCGAGTTGTATCTTGCTGCAGCAAGAAAGTTTATGGCAACCCTGGAAGATGATGCCGCGTGGTCGGACTCGATCGCCCAGATATTGACTTTACTCGACAACAATACACAAAAACTGGAAGCGCTTTTAATTCGTATGCTGGCGCAGCGTGAGGCGTGGTTGCCGTTGTTGGGTTCGGGTTCTGATGTGAATTCGGTTCTGGAAGCGTTGGAAGATAATTTGCAATCGGTGCGGTTTGAAACTGTCGAGCAATTATTATCCTGTATTCCTCATGAGTATCACCAGCGCTTGTGCGAGCATGGGGCTTTTGCCGCGAGTAATTTACACAATATACAGACCGAATCACCGACCTTGTGTTGCCTAAATTTAGGAATGGAATCGGGGGAATTGCCAGATGCATCGGAAGAGGGTGTTGAGCAATGGTTAGGCTTGATTCATATCTTGCTGACCGGTACGGGCGGATGGCGCAAAACCGTCGATAAGCGTTGTGGTTTTCCCGCTGGTGAAGGTGCGGTAGAGAAGAAGAGTTTTAAAGAAAAAAAGCAGGCGGGTATCGCACTGATTAAAACCTTAAGTGATGTTGCGGGGCTACATTCCCTATTGCTGGATATGCGCAATCTGCCGAGTATGCATTACGCCGACGAGCAGAGAGAATTATTGGTTGCAGTGGTTCATGTTTTGCCAGTGTTAAGCGCTTATTTAAGCGTTACTTTTCAAGAAAAGAATGCGGTCGATTTTTCTGAGATCAGTTTAAAAGCGCGAATAGCTCTGGGTAAGCTAGATGATCCCAGTGATTTGGCGTTGGCGCTCGATTACCGTATGCAGCATATTTTGGTCGATGAATTTCAAGATACCTCGCCAGCACAAATTGAATTGTTGCAATCGTTAACCGGGGGCTGGGAAATCGATGATGGCCGAACGATGTTTTGTGTCGGTGATGCGATGCAGTCTATCTACGGTTTTCGTGGTGCGAACGTCGGATTATTTTTACGGTGCATTGATCAAGGTTTGGGAGGCGTTGCGTTAACGCCTCTGCGCTTAAATACGAATTTCCGTTCGGAAGCGAATCTGGTGGAGTGGATTAATCAAGTTTTTGGTGCTTCCTTCCCGCAGGTAAATGATATTTCTGTGGGGGCGGTGACGTACTCCTCTTCAGTTGCATTCAATCAGTCGAGTATTGATGACGGGATTGCGGTTCATGGTTTTGCAGATGGCACTTCGCAGGAAGATGAAGCGGCTAAAGTGGTGGAATTAGTACAGCGTGCCCAAAGCGAAGATCCTGATGGCAGTATTGGTATTTTGGTTCGTAACCGTAATCATATTGCGCATATCACGCCGGCACTGGATGCGGCAGGGTTAACATATCGTGCGGTGGATTTAGAGCCCTTGGCTGGCCACATTGTTATTCAAGATTTGATGGCATTAACGCATGCCTTATTGCGGCCCGCGAATCGGATTGCTTGGCTGTCGGTTCTGCGTGCACCCTGGTGTGGCTTGACCTTGGTGGATCTTGAGGCGGTTGCGACGGCACAGAATGAGGGTGAGGAAAAGCACCCTTTAACAGTTCATCAGCAAATATCGCGGGTGTTGCATTCAGAGAGTTATGCCAAGGATTCTGCGAATCATGAAGTTGTTCAGGGGGATATGTTTGCGCCCAGTTCGGTTGCAGATGAATCCGTTGAGGGGGCATTAACTTCAGATGGTCGTTCACGTTTGTTACGTGTTAGTGAAATATTGCAGCGTGGATTGGAACAATCGCATAGGAAATCACTGCGCCAATGGATTGAAGGCGTGTGGTTGGCCTTGGGTGGTCCTTCATGTTTATCCACCCCGCAAGAAAAAAATAATGCGACGCTGTTCTTTTCTCTGTTAGAAAAGTTAGATGTTGATCGCGTGTTGGCTCGGCAAGATGCGTTGGATAAAGCGGTGCAGAAATTATTTTTATTGCCCGACCCCGACAGTGACGACCGTTTGCAAATTATGACGATTCACAAGTCTAAGGGCTTGGAATTTGATTCTGTGATTGTGCCGTCTTTGCAGCGATCTCCTCGTAGCAACGACCCCGAGCTACTGCGCTGGTATGAGCGGCTATCGGATGATGGTGAGACCTCGCTGCTGTTGTCGACGATTACCAGTAGCGGCAAAGATAAAGATCCGGTTGAGACACATTTGGCTTGGCAGGCTAAGCGGCGTGAATCGAACGAGACGTGTCGTTTGCTGTATGTGGCCTGCACTCGTGCGCGTAAACGTTTGCATTTAATGGCGCATCTTAATTCCGATAAAAAAGATGCCTCCGTGGTGAAACCACCGTCTCAGAGTTCATTGCTTTGGCCTATTTGGAAGGCGGTTGAACCTGGGGTTAGAGTTTTGCAACGAACAGAAGCGCCGGCGAGTGAGTCGGTGAGCGCGGAAGGCCTCCCGATATTTCAATGCTTGCCGATGAGTTGGCAGTGCCCTGAGTTACATACAGGTGCATTGCTCGAAAGCTATATCCCTTATTTTTCTCACAGCAATGCGCAGCCGGTATCCATTGAGTGGGCGGACGCTACGGCGAGGATTGTCGGTACTTTTGTCCATCGCTTATTTAAGTCGTTAACGATATCTCAATTGCAGGGCTGGATTGATGGTGGCCTGGAATCTGAAGCGGCATCCTGGGGGCGTATTTTGGCGTCGATGGGAGTTGCGCGTGGGAAGTTGGCGCAGGCCGTAGATCAGTCTCAGGCGGTGATGCAGGGTGTTTGCAATGATACGGATAGGCATTGGATGTTTGCCGATACGCACCCGAAACGCTGTGCAGAATTTGCGATGACGGTTTCTTCTTCTGTTTCCTCGTCTCTCTCCCCCTTCTCGGGTGAGCGTCAATTGATTGTGGACTTATTGCTGTATGATGGCAGCACAACCTGGATTATTGATTATAAGACCAGTCAGCCCAGTCCTGATCAATCGACAGAGACGTTTATTCAAGCGGAGTTAGAGGTGTATCGGGACGTTATGTTTCGCTATAAAAGCACCGTGGATAAATTGGGTTATAACAACATTAAACTTGCACTCTATTTTCCGATGATAGGCAGCTGGATAGAATATGACTAATAGCGTTACTCACCTGAGCCAAGAAGAGTTGATTGAAGAAATTGCCGCCATGATTCTTAGCGGTTTTTCTCGCCACTTTCGTGTGTTTAATCAATATACTGAACATGCGGCCAAGTTTTTTGAACAGGCCGATTGGCAAGGGGTTCAAGAAGCGTCTAAAAATCGTATTCAAGGTTACGATCTGCGTATTGGTGAGACGGCGGATAAGCTTAGTGAAATTTTTGATCATCGTGACGACCTGGGAGATGAAAGCTTATGGAAGGAGGTGAAAAGCTGTTATGCCAAGCAGTTGAAAGCGCATAAGCAGCCAAAACTGGCGGAGAGTTATTACAATTCGGTGTTTTGCCGTATTCATCATCGCAGTTATTACAATAATAATAATATTTTTGTGCGCTCCTCGATTTCGTTTCGTGATATTCGTGTGCAGTCACCGATTATTAAAAGCTATGACTGCAATGCACAAGATACCTTGGCTACCCTCAAAAAAATCGTACTCGATTTTGATTTTGGTTTGCCTTTTGAAGATTTGGATCGTGATGTTAATTTTGTATTAAAACGTTATTTGAGTGCGTCGCGCTATGAGGTGAGTAAACAAACCGAATTTCATTTCGATGTCATCAAAAAGCCATTCTTCCGCAGTAAGGCGGCTTATATTATCGGTCGTATTGTGACGGACTATGGTGATCAGCCGTTTTCGATTCCGATTATTAATAACGAAAGTGGAGCCTTGTACCTCGACACTTTGGTCTTGGACAATGAGGAGCTAAACGTTCTGTTTGGTTTTGCTCGGGCTTACTTTATGGTGGAGACCGATTCGCCTGCAGCCATGGTGAGTTTTTTACAGCGTTTGTTATTGCGTAAATCGCGCACAGAGCTGTATACCCATATTGGTTTTCAGAAGCACGGTAAAACCCAATTCTATCGCGAGTTTTTGGAGCATTTGGAAAATAGCACTGATAACTTAGTGCAGGCGCCGGGTATTGAGGGAATGGTGATGGCCGTGTTTACACTGCAGTCCTTCCCCTATGTGTTCAAACTCATCAAAGACGAGTTTCCCCCGGAGAAAGAAACTACCGAAAAAGAAATTCGTGAAAAGTACCTGTTGGTTAAATTGCATGATCGTGTGGGGCGTATGGCGGATACTTTAGAGTATTCTGATGTTGCTCTGCCTCGGTCGCGCTTTTCGGATGAGCTATATGAGTACTTGGTGAGAGTGGCTCCATCAAAAATAAGCATGGAAGATGACAGGGTGGTGATTAAGCATCTTTACCTTGAGCGCCGTATGACGCCGTTGAATATCTATTTGCAGAATGCCACGCCGTCCCAAGTGCGTGAGGCAATTTATGACTATGGCGATGCGATTAAGCATATGCTGGCGGTCAATATCTTCCCTGGCGACATGCTGCTCAAAAACTTTGGCGTCTCCCGTCATGGTCGCGTGGTGTTCTACGATTATGATGAAATTGAATATTTAACCGATATGAACTTCCGCAAGTTTCCTCAGGCGCGCACCGAGGAGGAGGAAATGTCGGATAGTCCTTGGTATCACGTAGGGCCTCAAGATGTGTTTCCTGAGCAATTTTTGAACTTTGTGTTGATCAAACCGGAGTACAGGGCACCCTTTTTGGAGCGGCATTCTGAGTTGTTGGATGCGACCTATTGGCAGGAGACGCAATCACTGATCAAAAAAGGGATCTATCAAAACGTCTTCCCATATCCTGAAGAGACACGTTTTTGTAATTGCTTTGAAGATCTGGTGAATGTTGATTAGGGGACGGGAGACGGGAGACGGGAGACGGGAGACGGGAGACGGGAGACGGGAGACGGGTGACAGGAGGCGGGGCAGAATTGTCGATTACCTACTGGAGTGGGGTTGTCTCTTAGCTTGTGGCTGTTGATAGTGGCTAGCTGTCAGAACTGGGTCTGTTTAAGCTCTTTGGTGCAGTTTTTTTTCTTGAATGCCCTCCATCTGTGAGGGCATTTTTGTGTCTGTTGGATTTGCCTAATTAAGAGACTGGCGAGCTTGGTAAATGTGAGTATAATTAATCGAACTTATATATATCCAGTTAGGTATTTTTTTCATGAATCTTCATGGCGTGGATCTCAACCTCTTGGTTGCTCTGAACATACTACTTAAAGAAAGGAGTGTGACTCAGGCAGCTGATTTTTTAGGCATTACTCAGCCGGCAATGTCCAATACGCTCAAGCGTTTGCGACTGCAGTTTGATGACCCTTTGCTCGTCCGAACGAGTGAGGGGATGAAGCCAACGGAGAGGGCAAAATTGCTCGAGCCGGAGGTCCGAGAGTTGATTATGCATGTTGAGCGAGTTGTACGCCCAGTTCAGGAGTTCAATCCTTTAGAAAGTGACAAGCTATTTCGTATTGCGGTGAGTGACTATGCGGAATCCACTTTGATACCTGAATTGCTGAACCATCTTCGCAAAGAAGCCCCGAATATTGTCATTGATATCATGACGCCCAGTGATGTGAGTTATCAGGATGTGGAGCAGGGGCATATCGATTTCGTCATCAATCGTTTTGATGTGTTACCCGATTCTTTTCATACCTCGGTACTGTGGACCGACAGCTTTACCTGCATGCTGTGGAAGGATAACCCGATTGCCAATGATTTTAACTTGTCTACTTATACGGGTGCCCAGCATATTTGGGTGAGTAAAACCGGGATGGGTGTTGGTGTTGGGGTGAACCCGGAAGACATACAGCGTCTGGGCTGGGTGGACGTGACTCTGAACAAACTGGGTAAAAAACGCAACATTAAAGTCTTTACGCGGCACTATCAGGCCGCCATGTTAATGGTCGAGAATAAAGACCTAGTTTTGACGATTCCGACCCGTGCGGCCCGCATGAATGCGGGTAACCCAAATCTGGTATTTTTGCCGCCACCCTTCGAAATCCCCAAGATGGAACTCAATATGGCGTGGAGTGGATTACTTCATCACAATTCAGCACACAGATGGTTCCGAAGAACGGTAGCTGAAGTGGCTAGGAAGTATTAGAATAACGGCCTCTTTGAGTGAGGTGTATTCACCTGAGTGATGCACAGAATAAAAAACATAAATTGTATTAATTATGCCTTTGTCAATAGAATCTCGCGATCTCTTGAATTAAGACTGGAATTTTATTGTGACCCAAACAACTAATACCGACGCAGCAGCTCAAAACACACCGAATAAAGTGACCGATCTTGGCGCTTATCAACAAGTGTCTGGCCTTTGGGTCGATGCCAACCTTAAGACCTTTATCGATGAAGAAGCGATTCCAGGTACTGGCTTAAGCGTTGACGGGTTTTGGCAAGGTTTTAGTGAGATCGTAAAAGATCTAGCGCCGAAGAATCGAGCGTTACTTGAAGTTCGTGAAACGTTACAAGCGCAAATCGACCAGTGGCACACAGATCGCGCTGGTAAGGCGATTGATAAAGCTGAGTACAAAGCCTTTTTGCTTTCGATTGGCTATCTAGTTCCTCCAGTTGATGACTTCACCATCACGACTGCTAATGTCGATGATGAAATTGCGACACAAGCTGGTCCACAACTTGTTGTTCCTGTAAAAAATTCTCGTTTCGCCTTAAACGCTGCTAACGCCCGTTGGGGTAGTTTGTACGATGCGCTTTATGGCACTGACGCCATCTCTGAAGAAGGTGAGTTGGCTCCAGGTAAAGGTTTTAACGAAAAGCGTGCTCAAGCTGTTATCGCATATGCGCGTACTTTCCTTGATCAAGCTGTCCCACTAACCGGTGGTTCACACAAAGATTCTGTTGCTTACCGTGTTGAAGATAGTCAATTGGTTGTTGAGTTGGCGAATGGTTCTACTTCAGGTTTAGAGCAAAAAGAAAAATTCTTAGGTTTCCAGGGTGAGGCCGCAAGTCCTGTCGCAGTATTGTTGTCGAATAATGGGCTTCGTTTTGAAATTCAAATTGATGGCGAATCACCTATTGGTAAAACCGATGCGGCATCTGTAAAAGACTTATTGATGGAAGCTGCCCTCACGACCATTATGGATTGTGAAGATTCGGTTGCGGCGGTTGATGCCGAAGATAAAATTGAGATTTACAGTAACTGGTTAGGTTTAGCCAAAGGCACGTTGAGTGCGAGCTTTAAAAAAGGCGGCAAAACGGTTACGCGTACACTTAACGCTGACCGTGAATACACGACTGCAGACGGCTCTACGTTAACTTTGCCTGGTCGTTCTTTGTTGTTCGTACGTAACGTTGGTCACTTGATGACGAACCCAGCGATATTGGATACAGATCAGTTAGAGCTTCCTGAAGGTATTATGGATGGCGTGATCACTAGCTTGATCTCTCTGCATGACCTTAAGGGTAATAGCTCAGTAAGCAATTCCCGTAAAGGCAGCATTTACATTGTTAAGCCTAAAATGCACGGCCCTGAAGAGGCAGCATTGACTAACACCTTGTTTGAGCGTGTTGAAGACTTGCTTGGCCTCGAGCGTTCTAGCATCAAAATGGGCATTATGGATGAAGAGCGTCGTACGACGCTTAACTTGAAGGCTTGTATCAAAGAAGCTTCTGACCGTGTTGCCTTTATTAATACTGGGTTCCTTGATCGTACCGGTGATGAAATTCACACCAGTATGAAAGCCGGTCCAATGATTCCTAAAACTCAAATGAAACCACAGGCCTGGATTCAGTCTTATGAATTGTGGAACGTTGATGTGGGCATCGACTGTGGTTTACCGGGTAAAGCACAAATCGGTAAAGGCATGTGGCCTATACCAGATCGTATGGCCGATATGCTTGAAGCTAAAATTGGCCATCCGAAAGCTGGCGCGAACACTGCTTGGGTTCCTTCGCCAACAGCAGCAGTTTTACATGCAACGCATTACCACCAGCTTGACGTGTTTGCACAACAAAAAACAATCGCAAGCCGTGCTGACCGAGATATGGAAGCCAGCTTTAACGATTTGATTGAAATTCCGGTCATGAGTGACCCGTCTGCGTTGTCGCAAGATGTGATTCGTTCAGAGATTGAAAACAACTGCCAAGGTATCTTGGGTTATGTTGTTCGCTGGATTGATGACGGCGTAGGCTGTTCAAAAGTACCCGATATTAATGATGTAGGCCTTATGGAAGATCGTGCAACGCTACGTATCTCTAGCCAGCATCTTGCTAATTGGTTGCTTCACGGCATTTGTTCAAAACAAGATGTTGAAGCCGCGCTTGAGCGTATGGCCAGCATTGTTGATGGGCAAAACAAAAATGACCCAACATATGTGCCGATGGCGGCTAACTTGTCAGATAGTATCGCGTTTAAAGCGGCATCTGATTTGATCTTCTTGGGTGAGACACAGCCAAGCGGATACACGGAGCCTTTGCTTCACGCCTATCGCCAACAGAAAAAAGCAGGGAAGTAGTAAAATTAAGCTGGCTAGCCGGGGACTGCTAGCCAGCACTGCATTAAAAAATTTGAATATTAACCTTTGAACCTACAGTTAACGCGGTAAGACAATGAACGAAAAAATTCTCGCCTTTATCAAAGACATGGGGATTCCCAGTGTCGAAAACATTATTTATAACCCAAGTTACGAAGAGCTTTACGAGGCCGAGACAGATTCAAGTCTTCACGGTTATGAGAAGGGTGTCGTAACTGAAACTGGTGCAATTAATGTTGATACCGGAAAATACACGGGTCGTTCCCCGAAAGATAAATACATCGTTATGGATGATGTTACCCGCGATACATTGTGGTGGACGTCAGATCACAACAAAAATGATAACAAACCGATCACTCAAGAAGTTTGGGGCGACTTAAAGCAGACCGTTCTTAAAGAGTTGACTGATAAAAAACTTTTCATTGTTGATGGTTTTTGTGGCGCTAATCGCAACACTTGTCTTCGCGTAAGATTTGTTGTGGAGGTGGCTTGGCAGGCTCACTTTGTTAAGAACATGTTTATCCGTCCGACTGATGAAGAGCTTGAAACATTTGAGCCAGACTTCATCGTATTGAACGGTTCAAAGGCAAGTAACCCAAATTGGCAAGAGCAAGGTCTTAACTCTAAGACTTTTGTCGCGTTTAACCTTACTGAGAAAATGCAGCTTATTGGCGGCACTTGGTACGGCGGCGAGATGAAGAAAGGTATGTTCTCTATGATGAACTACTTTTTGCCACTTCAAGGCATCGCGTCTATGCACAGCTCTGCTAACGTGGGCATGGATGGTGATGTGGCTTTGTTCTTCGGTCTTTCAGGAACGGGTAAAACCACTCTTTCTGCTGACCCTAAGCGTGAGCTTATAGGTGATGATGAGCACGGATGGGATGATGACGGTATTTTCAACCTTGAAGGCGGTTGTTACGCGAAAACGATTAATCTTGATCCAGAAAAAGAACCTGACATTTATCGCGCTATTAAGCGTGATGCTTTGCTGGAAAACGTTAGCGTTAACGAAGATGGCAAAATTGATTTCGACGATAACTCGAAAACAGAGAACACACGTGTTTCTTACCCCATCTATCACATCGACAACATTGTTAAGCCTGTGAGTAAAGCGGGTCACGCTAAGAAAGTTATCTTCTTAACGGCAGATGCTTTTGGTGTGTTGCCTCCTGTTTCTTGCTTAACTCCAGAGCAAGCTCAATATCACTATTTAAGTGGTTTTACTGCGAAAGTTGCGGGAACTGAGCTAGGTGTTACCGAGCCGACTCCAACGTTCTCTTCATGTTTTGGTCAAGCCTTCTTGTCTTTGCACCCCACTAAATACGCTCAAGAATTGGTTAAGCGTATGACGGCTTCTGGTGCAACGGCTTACTTGGTTAACACCGGCTGGAACGGTAAAGGCGAACGTATTAGCTTACCGGCTACGCGTGCCATTATCGATGCGATCATGAACGGCAGCGTTGATGAGTCGGATTCAGTTGAGTTGCCTTACTTTGGTTTGGCTATGCCAACTAAAATTGAAGGTGTTGATGCTGCGATCTTAGATCCTCGCAACGCATACGATGATGCGAGTGGCTGGAATGAGAAAGCGACGAAACTTGCCGAGTTGTTTGTGAATAACTTTGCCAAGTTTACAGATTCCGAGCATGGTGAGCTGCTAGTTAGCGCTGGCCCTCAGCTGTAAACACATTGCTCGTAAAAAGAGGCTAAGGCCTCTTTTTTTTGCTTTATTTTCTCTTTAAGTTTACCGAGGTAGGCAATGAAAGATCCATTAACGCTGAGTGAGTTTATTATTCAGCAACAAGCAGAAGCAGAAGCCCGAGGCGATCTCAGTCAGATTCTTGGTGCGATCACTTTAGCTTCAAAAATTGTACATAGGGAAATTAACAAAGCAGGATTGCTTGATATCACCGGCAGCGCTGGTCAAGAAAATATTCAAGGTGAAGATCAGCAAAAGCTGGATCTATACGCCAATGAAAAGTTCAAGCAGGCTCTCGCGGCGCGTGGGAATGTTTGTGGTATTGCCTCTGAAGAAGAGGAGGATTTCGTCGAGTTTTGCGGTATTGAAAATCGCGGTATTGCCAGTAAGTACATCATTGCAATGGACCCGGTTGATGGTTCATCGAATATTGATGTGAATATTCCGGTAGGCACGATTTTCTCAATCTATAAGCGTTTGTCGCCGATAGATGAAGGCGTAAAATTGGCCGATTTTTTACAGAAAGGCTGTGAGCAGGTTGCTGCCGGTTACGTTATTTATGGTTCGTCGACTATGCTTGTGTACACCACAGGCAATGGTGTTAATGGTTTCACCTTTGATCCTTCGATTGGCACTTTTTACTTGTCTCACGAGAATATGCGTTTCCCTGAGAAAGGTTCGATTTACTCGATTAACGAAGGCAACTCGTTAAACTTTTCGGAAGGTATTAGTAACTATATCAACAATTGTAAAAGTCACAGTACGCTTGTTGGTAAGCCGTATAAGGCGCGTTATGTCGGATCATTTGTTGCAGATTTTCACCGTAACTTAATTAAAGGCGGCATCTTTATCTATCCGGCTTATACGGGAGCACCAAAAGGTAAATTACGTATTTTATACGAATGTAACCCAATGGCATTTCTTGCGGAGCAGGCGGGCGGTAAAGCAACTGACGGTTCTAATCGTATTTTAGATTTGCAGCCTCAGGAGTTGCATGAGCGTAGCCCTTTATATATTGGTTCAGCTGAAATGGTTGATGAAGCTGAAGCTATTATTCTGGCGGCTGACGCGCCCGAAGGGTCATAAAGCCCAATATTCCGTGTGCAAATAGCGCTATTTTTAGCGCTTTTAAAACTTTTTTTCACATTTGGTTATGTGTCATATTAATTACTTGAGGTGTTTTCATGTCAGATACAATTAAATTACTGGGCGATGAGGCCGGTTTTTTGTTGGAGCATAGCTGTACTGGTATTCCTAAAGAAACGATTACCGTTCCAGGTTCAGACTATGTTGGTGATATTCTGGCTGCGAGTGATCGTTCTCCTGCGGTATTGAGAAGCTATCAGTCGCTATTAAATGGCGGTCGTTTAGGCGGAACAGGTTACGTTTCTATTTTGCCTGTTGATCAAGGCATCGAGCATTCGGCTAGTGCGAGTTTTGCGCCGAACCCTATGTATTTCGATCCTAAAAATATTGTTGAGTTGGCGCTACAGGGCGGCTGTAATGCTGTCGCTTCTACTATGGGCGTTTTAAGCGCTGTGTCTCGTCAATATGCTCACAAAATTCCGTTTATTCTAAAGTTAAATCATAACGATGCCTTGGTACATCCGGTGGGCTACGAACAGCGTATGTTCGCCAGCGTGAGACAAGCATGGGATATGGGTGCTGTTGGTGTGGGCGCGACTATTTATTTCGGTTCTGAAGATTCACGTCGTCAAATCGAAGAGGTGTCAGCTGCATTTGAAGAGGCGCATGCCTTGGGTATGGTAACGGTTCTGTGGTGTTATTTGCGTAACTCTGAGTTTGTTCAAAATGGTGTTGATTATCATGTCTCTTCTGATATGACCAGTCAGGCAAACCATTTGGGCGTTACTTTGGGTGCCGATATTATTAAGCAAAAAATAGCTGAAAATAATGGCGGTTTTAACCACGTTAAAGTTGGTAAAACCCACAAGAAAGTATACGAAGAGCTAACGACTGATCACCCAATTGATTTGGTTCGCTATCAAGTTGCTAATTGTTATATGGGCCGTATTGGTTTAATTAACTCTGGCGGCGCTTCAGGCGATAACGATATTCAGCAAGCGGTTCGTACGGCTGTTATTAATAAGCGTGCTGGTGGTATGGGCTTGATCTCTGGTCGTAAAGCCTTCCAAAAGCCTTTCGCTGAAGGTGTTAGCATTCTTAACGCCATTCAAGATGTATACTTGGACGATAAAATTACCGTTGCGTAATTGTTGTCTTTAGTAAAATAAGCGGCCATGGATGGCTGTTTGTATGTGAGGTGCTCAGGCCTTTCTACTTTTTCTCTTTTTCAGTTGTTTTCTTTGAGTCCGCTGCTAGCGCCACGATAATTGTAGGGCCTGTTGATGTGTGGTCTTTGGTTGAGAATTTTGTACTATGTCATCGTGTGATTCTTATTGATGACTCATTTAACCGAATTTCCTCTTGAAGTTTTTCTGTATAGCCCCCTTTTACGCGTCTCCTGATCGCTTTCTGTTGTTGGCTGATTATGCGGGTGTTTTGTGTCGCTATTCTATCTGCAAACCGTTGGCGGCTATTGTTTCTTTGTTATACAAAATTCGTTTCAAAACCTTCAAAAATTAATCAATTGTCGCAGAAAAACGTTGAGTTAACCGGTGATTAGCACTAACCTGGCGCACCAAAATACATCGCATGCACGGACTGATGGCATCGGAAGCACTAAGAAAGAACAGGGGTGGTTTTTACGAGTGCATCCATAGGTATTGCAAGGTTTTTGATTTTGAAGGTGGATTAGGTAATGAAATTAGTTGTACCCAAAGAAAGACGCGCTTTTGAGCGCCGTGTCGCGGCCACGCCCGATACAGTCAAGAAATACGTGGGCCTAGGTTTTAATGTTGTGGTCGAAAATGGTGCAGGTGTTGCCAGCCGTTATACCGATGTTATGTATTCGGACGCAGGCGCTCATATTGAGCCGGATTTGAAAACCTTGTATGCAGACGCGGGTGTCGTTCTCAAAGTTCAGCGCCCATTATTGGCGGGCGAAGGCGAAGTTAATGAGTTAGCCCTTATCCCTGCAAATGCACTTTTAATCTCCGTGTTATCGCCTTACGGCGAGCCAGCTTCCCTTCAGGCCTATGCTGAAGCGAATGTGACTTCTATGGCGTTAGAGTTTGTGCCGCGTATTTCTCGTGCGCAAAGTATGGATGTATTAAGTTCGCAAAGTAACCTGGCGGGTTATCGTGCGGTGCTAGACGCGGCCTATGAATATGATCGTGGTATGCCCATGATGATGACGGCTGCAGGAACTGTTGCACCGGCTCGTGTGATGGTGCTTGGTGCCGGTGTTGCCGGTTTGCAAGCAATTGCAACGGCAAAACGCCTTGGTGCAATTGTTTCAGCAACTGATGTGCGTGCTGCGGCAAAAGAGCAGGTTGAAAGTTTGGGTGGTAAATTCGTCTGGGTTGAAACCGATGATTCTGAAGAATCAGAAACATCCGGTGGTTATGCAAAAGAAATGAGTGATGACTTTAAACGCCGTCAAGCGGAGCTAGTTGCCGAAACCTTGAAGAAGCAGGATATTGTTATTACCACGGCGTTGATTCCAGGTCGTAAAGCACCGGTGTTGATTACCGAAAAAATGGTAAGAAGCATGCGTGCCGGCTCGGTTATTGTCGATTTGGCGGTAGAGTCTGGCGGAAACTGTGAGCTTTCTGTCGCGGGCGAAGTCGTTGACGTTAACGGCGTATCGGTTGTTGGGCACATGAATGTTCCGAGTCGCTTGTCCTCGGATGCCAGTGCGCTCTATGCGAAAAATGTACTGAACTTCCTTTCACTTATGGTGAAAGAGGGGGAATCGTTTGAGTTGGAGATTCCTTGGGAAGATGAAATTATTGCCGCGACGACATTAACGCGTGACGGCAGTGTTGTGCATTCTGCATTTATTGAGACTAAAAAGGAGGTGGAGCATGCAAGCTGATTTTGTTTCTCAATTTTCACTGTTTGTTATGGCCATTTTTATTGGTTACTACGTGGTTTGGAGTGTTACTCCTGCGCTACACACGCCTTTGATGGCGGTTACCAATGCAATCTCCAGTGTGATTATTGTGGGGGCGATCATTGCGGTTGGTCCTGAAGACTGGAGTGTTTCTAAAATTTTAGGGTTTGTTGCGATTATGTTGGCTGCAGTAAATATTTTTGGCGGTTTTGCCGTAACACGACGCATGCTTGCCATGTACAAAAAGAAATAGGGGGGAGTTATGGAGTTTCATGAGAATGCCACGGCACTTGCCTATTTGGTTTCTGCCGTTATGTTTATCCTCGCATTGCGAGGTTTGTCGTCACCTGAAAGTGCACGCATAGGGAATACCTTGGGTATGCTCGGTATGCTGTTGGCTGTATGCACAACTATCTTTAGTCCTGCGATCACGTCGTATACTTGGATTTTTGTAGCGCTCGGTGTTGGTGGCGTTATTGGTATTGGCATAGCGTCAAAAATAGCGATGACCGCTATGCCGCAGTTAGTAGCTGCTTTTCATAGTTTGGTGGGCTTAGCTGCTGTATTGGTTGCTGGTGCTGCTTATGCCAATCCAGGTGCGTTTGGCCTGCTAGATGAGGCGGGCCAAATCTTTATTGCCAGTCGTGTTGAGATGTCCTTAGGTGCCGTGATTGGAGCCCTGACATTTTCGGGTTCTATTATTGCTTTCACTAAGCTGCAAGGCTTGGTTTCTGGTGCGCCAATGGTGTTTAAAGGTCAGCATTTTTTGAATGCGATATTGGGCTTGGCTATATTTGGCCTGATTGTGTATTTCTGTATGGATCAGGCTCCATGGGTATTTATTGCTCTGGTTGGTCTCTCTTTCGTTTTGGGAATACTCATTATTATTCCTATTGGCGGCGCTGACATGCCTGTGGTCGTTTCTATGCTCAACTCATATTCTGGTTGGGCGGCAGCAGGTATTGGTTTTACCTTGCACAACAGTGCGCTAATTGTAACCGGAGCTTTGGTTGGCTCGTCAGGTGCAATACTTTCGTACATCATGTGTAAAGCGATGAATCGTTCATTCTTTAACGTTATTCTCGGCGGCTTTGGCGGCGACAGTGGTGGTTCTAGTGCAGTGGCTGGTGCTGATGATCGACCTGTAACGCGTGGCTCAGCAGAAGATGCTGCGTTTATTATGAAGAATGCAGGGTCAGTTATTATCGTACCGGGTTACGGTATGGCGGTAGCGCAAGCGCAGCATGCGCTAAGTGAAATGGTGAGCCAGCTTAAAGAAGCCGGTGTTAAGGTGAGCTATGCTATTCATCCGGTTGCTGGTCGTATGCCGGGTCATATGAATGTATTGTTAGCCGAAGCCAATGTACCTTACGACGAAGTGTTCGAGTTGGAAGACATCAATAACGAATTTCAAATGGCAGATGTTGCCTTTGTTATTGGTGCTAATGATGTGACCAACCCAGCGGCGAAAACAGATCCGCAAAGCCCTATTTTCGGGATGCCTATCTTGGAAGTGGCTAACGCTAAGACTGTATTGTTCGTTAAGCGCGGTATGTCTGCAGGTTATGCGGGTGTACAGAATGAGCTCTTCTTTAGAGACAATACGATGATGCTGTTTGGTGATGCGAAGAAGATGGTTGAAGGTATTATCAAAGGTATTGAGTGATTCCTAAGCTCGCTTAGATAATTGCTTCTATCGAAAGCCCCTCTTGTAGGGGCTTTTTTGTGGGAATTGGTTTTTCTCATGTTCCTGAAGAGCTTCGTATTATATGATGCAGCCTGATTTTTTTTGTTAAAACCTCCCATCCGTTTGAAATTTAGATTAAATATGATCGAGCTTACCCCATCGTTACTTGTTGCTAAGGGCGGACACCGCCACTGTTATACCCATCCTGACGATCCGACTAAGTGCGTAAAAGTCCTGATCAGTGATGAGATAAAAGAGCATCTACTCGAACAAAAATACTACCAATGTTTGATTAAGCGGAATATCTCGTGGGAAATGTTACCGAGGTATTACGGTACGGTTGAAACGAATCTGGGAGAGGGGGCTATTTTTGATCTTATTTGCGATTTTGATGGGCAGGTATCAAAAACCTTTGAGTATTATCTCAAGGCTGAAGATCAAGCGTCTTTTCAGTCTTATTCTTTTGCCAAAGCATATTACGGTTTAAGAGATTACCTGCATCAAGAAGTTGTTATATCCCGCCGTATTAATTCATGCAATATTGTTTTTCAAAGAGCGAGTGAGGACGAAGGGATTATGGTTATGATCGATAATATTGGGAATACTGATTTTTTGCCATTTTCTCGTTGGATTAAAAGCCTTGGTAGAAGTAAGGCGCAGCGCCGATGGGGTAAGTTTGATGAGTCTCTTAAACGTGTATATCCCGATAGTCTGTTGATTCGTTCTATTTTTAAGTAGCAATAATTTTTATGTTGAAGCGATTTCGTAAATTTAAAAATCAAATTCTGGGGTATGCGGCTTCGATGTTTGTGAAGCCTGTATCGAGTGCTGAATTGGATCGTGTAAAGCTCGTTATGACGCTCCTGGTTAGAAACGAAAAGGATATTGTTCGAGATAATATAGAGTTTCACTTTGGGAGTGGCGTCGATTTAATTATTGCTACAGATAATAACTCTACAGATGGCACCCTAGAAATATTGAAAGAATATGAATCTAAGGGGGTTCTGCATCTTATTCAGGAGCCTAGTACCACGTTTAATCAGTCAAAATGGGTAAACCGGATGGCGGATCTAGCAGTAAGGGAGTATGCCGCAAATATAGTTTTTCATTCGGATGGTGATGAGTTTTGGATGCCGAAAAGTGGGAATTTGAAAACCGAGCTGACTGCGAATCCTGTTGTTGATGTTTTGAAGGTTGTGACGCGAAATATTATTCTTGAAGATTTGGGTGGGCAAGAGCGTTATCCTGAGAACGCTACATTTATTGTTAAGAATGTTAGTAAAGGGCCGAAAATAAAAAAAATATCTAATAATAGGTACCTGACTAAAACGCATCGTAAAGTTATGTTTAAAACGCCCGCTATTTCTCTGTATGTAGGTGAGGGCAATCATCGTGTAAATGATGATGAGTTTAAATTGGTACAGTCTCAGTCAACGGATATTACAATTTATCATTTTCCTTCTCGCGGAAAGGATCAGTTTTATCAGAAAGTTATTGAAGGTGGTGAATCATTAAAAAGAACCTCGGATATTAATTCGAGTGTGGGGGGGCATTGGCGTAAGTGGTATGAGGCGTATGAGAGGGGAGAGTTAGATGTGGAGTATGCTTCTATGGTACTTGAGCAAGACGCTGCGGAAAAATTGGATGAGCTCAACGTAATTGAGGGGAACCGATTTTTTCCGCGAGATTACATTAGCGCTAAAAAGAGTACGTGATTTTCATATTGACTGATCTTATCGAACTCTTTGTAGAGTAAGCCATTTCCAGCTTGACAGTACAATGTATCTCGTTCTGAGTGAAAATTTCCGGCTGATTTTATAGCCCCATTGCCGCTTTCTTTTCTCTATCTTTTCGGGAAGAACTGATTCGAAAAAATATTTCCAAGCATGGAAAACTGCTTCGTGTGTGTATTGGTGTGCTTTTTGTTTGCCTTTCTCGATCATGGATCGGTAGGCGTCTGGGTTTTCTATAAGATGTAGAATGGCTTTTTTGGCTTCTTCAATATTGTTCACTTCAATATAGTCTTCACCGTTAATGCCTATTTCTTGGTAAGCATATTCGTGCCCTAGAATCACCGGTACGCCAGCGTGCCATGCGTTGTAAAGCTTGAGAGCGGGTTTGTTGGTGTGTTGCTCATTACGTTCGGGTCGTACTGCAATAACCAGATCAATATCGAGGTAGTTCGCCCATACAGAATCATCAAATTGGCTTTCTCCTGAATGGCTGAATTTAACATCGTTTTGAACCCATTCGATACCATGGGAGCTCAAAAAATCTTGCCATTCTTGAGAGCGGAAATCGGGGTGGAGTTGGGGAGAGAACCCCTTAAACGCAATGCGTTTTATGCTGTCTCCCCGTGTCGGGTCGCGTGGAACGATATGTGGCATTGGCCAGTGAGGCATAGGAAAGCGTCGTTCGTAATCAGCGAAGTAAGCGTTTTGCAGTAATTCAAAATCTGGCACAATCGTGTCGTGAAGGTCCCCTCGACAGCCTACCAAAATAAGTTTATTTATTTTTTTTGTATCTTCGTTGAAAAGAGCACGTTTATTTCTGCGGTGATAAACCAGTACACCGTTGTCGGGCAGGGTTTTGCTGATGGTTACCTTGAAGCCGAAATGTTTTAAAAGGCAGTAAGTTTGCAAAATCCAAAACCCTTCGCCGCGGGGCATTTCTTTCCAAGAGAGATAGGGGTCTAGCGTATCGAGTTTTTCTATGTCGTCGCAATTGGGGAGGTAAAATGTGATGTTGAGCGGTTTGTGTGTGTTCGCTTGCTTTGCCGCTTCTATATATTCTGCTGCAACTTTGTTGAGCGAAACTTTATCCAAAATAGGTGGGTGTTCTATTGTAGTGTTTATCGCTGCATCTATTGCTTTGCCTAGTGCTTTTGGCTCACCTACTGGCGTTAGAAACTGGGATAGTTCATTGGATAGAATTTCGCTGGGGCCATGAGGACAGTCGGTGCTAACGACGGGTGTCTGGCAGCTCAGCGCTTCGATAAGCACCATGCCAAGTCCTTCAAAATCTGAGCTCAGAACTAAGGCTTGAGCATTTTTAATCCAGGGGTAAGGGTTCTGTTTAAAGTCGTGACAAATAATGGTTTTATTTGCTGTGTTGTATTTGGATATGATTTTTTTGAGCTTTTTTGCATTGTTACTCAGTATTAACAGGTCAACATCGGCTTTTATAGTTTGAAATGCCTGGATAAGTACGTCGAGTCTTTTTTGAGCTGCAACCCGGCCGGCATAAATAATGTAGGGACGGCTGGGTAGGTTTTCTGTAGGTTCTTTTGCTTGAGTTTGTATTGCATCGATATCGATAGGGTTATATATGCAAGTAATGGATTCAGGCTGAATAAGAGTGCCTTGCTCGATTTCCTGTTTGATTCCTTTGGATACGCTAATAAGGCGCTTACCGTTGAGGCTTTGTATGGCTTCTAGTTTGCGATTGTATTTTCTAGGTCCGAATCGGCGTTGCGCTGCTAGGCTATTTTCAATGGAGTTGTGCACAACATAAAAACAGTTGGGTAGAGAAGTTTTCGCTACAATCGCATGGCATTCATCTAAATTTGAAAAATAGGCGTCAAATCCACCAAGTTTTTGTATGAGGCTATTGAGCTTTTTTGCGGTATTAAGCTGAACACTTCTTTGGTAAAGCTTCGTTTTTGCGTCGTCGTGGATAAAATGAACCGTGCTGTCATCAGTCAGCTCGTATGAGCATTTACGTTTCAGTACGATGAGATGGGTATCAATACCGCAAGTTTTGAGCGCTTTAGTGAGGATCAGGCAGACTTTTTCTGCTCCTCCGCTGTTGAGCGTATCGATTATAATCGCGATTCGTTGTATATCTTTGTTCATCTGTATTGTCGCGCTCGGATGTTTTGAGTGTTTTTTGTACGCGTATAGCGCCTGAAAATAGTTGGGCTATAGCGGTTATGTGCTACATCGCTGAACCACTAGCCGAAAGTGGGTAAACTCGAAACTTGGGGAGTGTAGCAAATGGCAAAGCATTACAACATGTTGGAAGGTCCATGACTGTATGATATGTGTAAATCCCGTATAATGTGGCGATAAAATTTCAAAGGATTAAATCTAAATTGTCTCTTTCTCTTTCTCGGCTCTCGCTGTACATAGTTTTGAGTTTAAGCCCTTTTTTTGTCTCTGTTGCTAATGCTGGCGGAGTGTCGCCCTACTTACCGATGAAAATTTCACCGGTATTGGAAAACGAGGTGGAGCGTCTAGCTTCCGTTGCGGGAATTCCAAACCTGACTAAGCCATACAGTTTAGCGACCATCTATCATTACATGAGCAAGGTTCGTAGAAGTCATCCGACTTTGTATAGCCGATTAAACGCCTCACTGAAGCCTTACGAGCAGAAGTTCGGTTTAACTCAGGTCTCTTTTTCTGCGCGTGTATCAGACGAGCACCATGCGATGCCTAACGCTCGCGGTACTTATTCGGATTCCAATTTGAGCGCTAATTTTAGGGGGCAATGGCAATTAGCCGATTGGTTTGCTTTATATGTGGGAGGAAACTTTACCCACTATGAAGATGATGCGTTAGAGGAGGTTTACCAGGCTAGCGGCTCAATGCTTTCTATGGGGGTTGATTGGGCGCAGCTAGATATTGGTTATAAAGATATTTGGTTGTCTCCTTTTCAGGGCTCGGCTCAGTTATTGAGTGCAAATGGGCAGACGATGCCTTCTATATCATTGAGTAATAATTTGCCTATAGAGTTTTTCGGCGTTCGTTGGAACTATCAAGGGTTTGTGGCTCAAATGTCTCGGCAGCCTGTTCAGTTTAAAGCTGGTGAGTACAGCGATAAAGATAAGCCGCTTTTAGCCGGGTTTCATCTTAGTATGCAACCGACAGATTGGTGGACTATCGGTGCGTCCAGAGTATTCCAGTTTGGAGGCGGTGAGCGACCGGTCGGAATTGGTACGCTTGCCCGAGCGTTTGTAAATCCTCGTGGCGCGGACAATGATGCAGCCGTTGACAAGGAGTCGGGGAATCAGATTGCATCATTAAGCAGTAAAATAAATTTCGATGGCCAATTACCTTTTACATTTGCATTAGAGCTAGCCGGCGAAGATACCTCTAATAATAAAAGTTATCAGTTGGGCAATACGGCTTTGACGACGGGTTTATATTTTCCTTATTTCTTGTCTGATGATATTAGCTTTACTTACGAATATTCAGATTGGCAAAATGCTTGGTATACCAATAATGTGTACGACGAAGGATACGTTAACGATGGCTTCGTTGTGGGGCATTGGGCAATGCAGGTCCAGAGAGAAAGTGGTACTGCAGTCGCAGGTACAAGCCATTTCATAAAGACTCAATGGCAGCAAAACAATGACCATATTATTTCTGCGGTTGTGCGAATGTCCGAGCACGAAGACGCAGGTTCAATTGTTTTCAAAGATGCTTGGGAACTACAGTTGGACTATGTCATACCTTGGCGAACCCGTATTGTGACCTTTGGTGTCTATGTCGGTGAAGACAGTCTGGGTGAAAGTTTTAGTCAAGTCAGCTTTACGGTGGAGCGTTAACTCATGGATACTTTTTTTAATAAAATACTCGTCGTTGTCGTACTGTCAGTATTTAGTCTTTCTTCATTGGCGGAAACATTCTATGAGGTTTCAGTTGGTGCGGGTCAGTTAGCATTGGATATCGATCAGAAGCGCGGTACAGGACAGATAGAAGATGACTCTTCAGTTGTGAGTTTTGCGATAGCGGCTTATCGTCATTCGTCTAGTAAGACGGCATGGGGTGCGGTTATTGAATATAGCTTGCCAATATCCCGAGAAGATAATTTACCGGGCAGCGGGCGTCTTGTTGGGTTTCGTCCGTTGAACTATCTTCGTAATATTGGCGAGAACTCGAGCTTAGAAGCCTATGCCGGAGTGGCTCAGTATCAATGGAGGCAAACCGCAAATGGGTATTTATTTGGTTTGGCTTATCGTTACAATTTGTTTAGTCAAAAAGCCGGCTTGGTAGCCGACTTTAAGTACTATCAAGATCTCTCTTATGATTTTGAAAGCGGTAGCGATATTATTGTCGACGGCTTTAATTCCAATTTGAAATTATTCTACCGCTTCTAATTTAATCATCCTTAATCGTTTTCAGTAAAGCTTGAAGAGGGTGCGGAACTTGTTTCTGCGCTTCACGCTTTACTTGGCTGCGACAAGAGAATCCTGTTGCCACCAATTCGCCACTTTCAAAATGTTTTTCGATAGGTTCTTGCCAGCTCATAGAGTAGAGTTTTTGTGAGGTGGCTTTATTGCGCGCCTCATGGCCAAATGTCCCGGACATACCGCAGCAGCCCACGTTTAATATTTCCATTGAGTGACCAAAACTTTCGAACACTGGTTGCCAGTTTTTAACTGAAGCGCTGGCGTTACTGGTTTCTGTACAGTGGGCCATTAAGCGGAAGTTAGAATGCTCGGTTTCCGGTAGTGAAATTCCTTCCATCCGCGTTTTCAGCCAGTCTTGAATGAGATGAATGTCGGGCGTGTTTTCGCCTTTGGTGTATTTCTTGTATTCGCCACGATAAGTCAATGTCATCGATGGGTCTATCCCGATAAGGGGAAGGCCGTGCGCGGCGATTTTAGCAAGATGGGAGGAGTTTTTTTCAGCGGTTTTGCTAAATTGCTTTAAAAACCCGTACACATGCAGCGGCTTACCATTGGCTTTATAGGGTGCTATTAATGCACGAAGGCCGAGTTTTTTAAACAGCTCGACGATATCGAGTATAAGCTGCGCTTCAAAATACGATGTAAACGCGTCTTGAACAATAACGACTGTTTTTGACTTATCTTCATCGCTAAGGGCGTTTAGTACTTTCGGTGTCGCAAACTCTAGTGATCGTAAATTTTGTGTGGAGAGCATAGGGCCATCAACGAAACCTACCCACTTTTCCAGTATTAGTTTTACAAGTGAAAAGCTCATCGTTGCGTTATACAGTCGCGGAAATTTTGAGCAGTAGGGCAATAAAAATTCTAAGCTTCCAACTAGGTAATCTTTTAGTGGTCTAAAATAACGCGTGTGATATTGGGATAAAAATTGGCTGCGGAATTCAGGAACATTTACCTTGATTGGGCATTGGCCAGCACACGATTTACACGCAAGGCAGCTCGCCATTGAATCGTAAACTTGGTGAGAGAAATCATAGTCACCCATGGCCGTTGCAAGCCAGCTGCGTATTTTTTCGGGTAAAATTAGCGTCTTTTTGGCAAACCCTTTCTCTTCCATCAGCTCTTTTCCGTTCAGCTGTTTTGATGTTTGGCTTAGCCATTCTCGTAATAGCGATGCGCGTCCCTTAGGCGATTGAGTACGCTCCCTGGTGGCTTTCCACGAAGGGCACATCGCATCATTGGGGTTCCAGTTATGGCAGGCACCATTACCATTACAATAAACGGCATCGTCGAAGGCGTTCCACATTTTAACTGGAATTTCCCTGTCGCTTTGCCCCCTAGTGGGAAACTCATCAATATTTATTAATGCAATACTGCTGTCGGGGGTGGCTATCTTTCCTGGGTTCAGTTGGTTGTGCGGGTCAAAAGCCGCCTTGATTCGTTGAAGCTGAGGATATAACTCACCAAAAAATTGAGGTGAATATTCCGAGCGAACGCCTTTGCCGTGTTCACCCCAAAGTAAGCCGTGGTATTGCTGGGTAAGTTCTGCAATACGATCGGATATTTCCCAAGCAATCTTTTCTTGTTCTGGGTCTTTCATGTCGAGAGCCGGTCGAACGTGAAGTACGCCAGCATCCACATGCCCAAACATGCCGTAACTTAAGTGGTAGGCATCTAGGATTTCACGAAATTCTAAAATAAAGTCAGCCAGGTGTTCTGGCGGTACGGCAGTGTCTTCCACAAAGGGAATAGGGCGAGCTTCACCTTTTGCATTGCCTAATAGGCCGACGGCACGTTTACGCATTCCCCAGATTTTGTTAACGGCTTCTCTTCCCCAGGCGAGGGAGTAGCCGAGTCTTTTTCCTGGCGTCGATCTTTGGTCTTCGTCCAATTGAGATGCAAGACTTTGTATGCTTCGTTTGAGATCTTCCTCGCAATCGGCAGTATATTCGACAAGGTTGATGCCTTTGATATCGCTTACGTCTTTAACGTCGTTGCCGTCAAAGAATTCTTCTACTTGGTGCCAGGTCACGTCATTCATGGCCAGGTTAAGCACTTTCGAATCAATGGTTTCGATTGAGGTCGGTTTGGCTTTCATTAACTCCATTGCATCGCGAAGGGATGCGTCGAAGTCATTGTATTTGACGAGTACGATAGCGGCGTATTTTGGGATCGTGAGTATGTTAAGTTTGGCTTCGCTAATAAAGCCAAGCGTGCCTTCACTGCCGCATAAAACGCTGTTTAAATTAAATCGATTTTGTTCGTCGCGAATATGGGCTAAATCGTAGCCGGTCAAGCAGCGGTTGAGTGGCGGAAATACTTCTTTGATCAACTCGTGGTGTTCGTGTTGAATATTGTTGACGAGGCGGTGAACAAGGCCGGCTTTATCTTGTTGTTCGCATATGGCATCTAGTTCGATGTCGTCCAAAGCGCCGGATGTAATCACTGAGCCGTCAAGTAATACGGTTTTGAGTTCTAGTACATGATCACGGGTTTTGCCGTATAAACATGAGCCTTGCCCTGAGGCGTCGGTATTGATCATGCCGCCGATTGTTGCACGGTTACTGGTTGATAATTCGGGTGCAAAAAACAATCCATGGGGGCGGAGAGCGGCATTAAGTTGGTCTTTAACGACTCCGGTTTGTACGCGTACCCATTGTTCCTCAACGTTAATTTCGAGGATGGTGTTCATGTGTTTGGATATGTCGACAACGATTCCGTCGGTAAGGGATTGGCCGTTTGTGCCTGTGCCACCGCCGCGTGCTGAAAGTACGATATCTCGGTATTCGATGTTGTCTGCGAGCTGAGACAATATAACCAAGTCATTTTCGTTGGAGGGGTATATCACGCCCTGGGGCAGTACTTGGTAAATGGAGTTATCTGTCGAAAGGACGGTACGGGTAGCGTAGTCGGGGCAAATATCGCCAGCAAAGGAGGACGATTTTAGGCTTTCTAAGAAGGCTAAATAATGAGTTTGAACGGTATTGATGTTTTTTAAGATAGGAATCATGTTTTTTCTGCGCGACAACTAGAGCTGGGCAGGTCTTAGACCTTGTGCTCTCTGAATTTCAAAGGGCTTATTGTACTCGATCCCTCTGATTGTGGCGGCGTTAAATTTGCCGTAAATCTTCGTTCCTCTTGATTTGGGGTTCTGATGCCTGGGATAACTTTGGTGGTTTTTGTAATTGGGCTATCTCTAGGCGGGGTTTAATCGCTGAGAATTTTATAGGGTTTTAATATACTCCAGTATGTCTTGAAGGCTTTTATTCGGTTTATTTGGCTTCTGGTCGCCCGCTAGAGCGCTTCGGAAAGTGTTTTTAAGGCGCGCCACGAGTACGTCCTTGTAGGCTCTGCTAATGCCGTCCATGGCATTAGAAGGCCTTGAAAACACTTCCCGAAGCACTCTAGCTGCATTCGCTCTTTTGGGCCTTTTTAGTTGTTTGACTCTAAATAAAGAATAGTAATGAGTTCTAGAGGGTTCTAAAAGGTATGGTCTTGCTCCTGAGGGAGCGGGGCGTTCGAAATTAGGCTCTGCTAATGCCATTCATGGCGTTAGACTGTCTTGGAAATGCCTCCCTAGGCGCTCTAGCTACATGCGGGTATTTAGCTCTTTTTGATTTTACATAATTGATCGCTGGAGTGGTTGGGGGAAGCTAACTGGTACGGTTTCAGTCTCGTTCCCATGGTCCTCGGCTCTGGCTTCCTGCCTTGTATCTACTTCCAGTATCTACTTCCAGTATCTACTTCCAGTATCTACTTCCAGTATCTACTTCCAGTATCTGAGCATTCGTCCGTGGGAATGCACGCGTGAGTGAGGACTCATTAATAATATGGTATTTGTCAGAATGTGAATAAATAATATTTGAAATTAGGGGCTACAAGCACGCTCCTGCCTACATTTCCTCGGAGCGAGGGTACTCGAATTCAAAATGCTTTCATAGCCTCCCCCCCCCCATTACAAAGGGGGTTAGATATTGTTTATTGGGTCTTTGATGGTGCGTGTCAGCTACATTGTTTTCAAGAAGCGGCTAGCGGAGCAGCAGCGTCTGGCCAACTTTGAGGCTAATGTTGTTGGTGTTTTGAGTAAGCGTTGTATTAACCCCAAACGCTGGAGCCTTGGGGTTGTCGGGCATTGAGTTGAGTTTGCTTAGTGCTTTGAATGGGTGAGCTTTCGGTAGGAATGCACCACGATCGGGGTCGATGGTAATCATTGAGCAGCGCGGGCAGTGATCAATTAACTGAAGTTTCAGTGTTTGATCGGTGCTCGATAGTATTGAATGGTTTTGCTCGCTGAATGCGGGTGTTCCGCTTATGACGATATTCGGGCGAAAATGCCGCATGCCGATGTGTGGCTGCGACTGAGCTGTTAGGTGTTGATTCAGGGCTTTAAGTGACGCGGTATTGGTGACTAGGTAGGGCGCAGCGTCAGAAAAATAAAGGCCTTGTACAGAAAAGCGTTCGGGTTCGTGGAATTCTCGAGCTTGTTTGGGTGCTATTTTTGCGAGTCGTAAGACATTCTTTTCTTGCAGGACTTCTGCTAGCCATTGGTTGGATTCACGCTCGGCAAGGTTACCGTAGCAGGTGTCTTTCCAGACGGTAAACGAAATGCTGGTATCGCCGTGTTTTGGGTTTTTGACAGATATCTCTCCAAACCCTTCCGCGCTTAATTTAAGCCCCTCTTCTGTTAGTTGAGGTGTGATTAATACCATGCGAGGGTTTTGGCGTTGGGTCAGTGCATGGTTGTCCGCTTTAAAGATTGCCCACTGACGATCACCTGCTAGCCCTGATGCATCGAGGGGGCTTTGGGTAAGTGATATTCCTGCTAATGATTTAACGGGGTATATGACCAATTGATCAACGATGACTTCGGGCATTATTTTTGACTGTTTTTGAGACTGTTCATTTTTTCCAGTTGCTCTGGCGTGGCAGGTGTTTGGTGTTTTTCCTTCCACTCCGAGTATGGCATGCCGTATACGCGTTCGCGTGCGTCAGTGTCTTCTATTGATTCGCCTTGTTCTTTGGCGGCTGCTCGGTACCATTTGGATAGGCAATTACGGCAAAAGCCGGCAAGGTTCATTAGCTCAATGTTTTGGACATCTTTTCGGCCATCCAAATGGGAGAGGAGTTTTCTAAATACGGCGGCTTCGATGGCTTGTTGTTTGTCATCATTCATTATGGATGTACTCATATTAAGTGCTGGTGAATGTGAAGTTTCAGATACATTAGCTTTGCAGCAAGTCTAGCGGAAACACCTCGATTAATTCACCTTTGGTAATAGTTTTGTTATCGGGAATAAAGGCTAGCGCGTTGGCCCAGCATGTTGAGCTTAAGACGCCTGAGCTTTGATTCGGGAATTTCTCTACTGCGTTGTTTTCAATGCGGGCGCGAATGAATTCTGGACGTCTGCGGGGTTTATCGATCGCAAAATTAGACGGGAGAAAAAAGCTCATGGGTTTTTGGTGGTTCTGCCCCTGTAGCGTTTTGATCAGAGGAATTCCAAACAATATAAAAGTCACGAATGCGGAAACGGGGTTGCCTGGCAGGCCTAAAAATTTGCTATTGGCTATGTGCCCAAAGGCGAGGGGTTTCCCAGGTTTAATATTAATCTTCCACAGATTTAAATTGCCTAAGCTTTCTGCGGCTGCTTTAACATGATCTTCATCGCCTACCGAAACGCCACCACTGGAAACTATCAAGTCGGAGGTGGCGGATGCATCTTTAAATCGCTGAATGGTTTGTTCTAGTGAATCGACAACGGCTGGGCAAATACTGACTTCACAGCCGAGACTGCCAAGCAGTTGTGCCAGCATGATTTGATTGGAATTGTATATTTGCCCGGGCTGTAATGGTGTGCCGGGGGTGATTAGCTCGCTTCCGGTGCTGAGTATGCTGACGCGAACTTTTCTGAATACCGTAATGTGCGTAATTCCTATAGAGGCTAGTAAACCAAGGTGTTGAGGAGAAAGTTTTTGCCCCGATGACAGCACTAGATCGCCGGTTTTTATGTCTTGACCTTGTCGGCGGATATTGTCGCCTTTGCTTGGCGAGATGTTTAACGTCACGGTTTGGTCGTCGCTAAATTCGCAGTTTTCTTGGATGACGACGGCGTCGGCGTTTTCTGGAATTTCTGCCCCTGTAAATATTCGCGCGGCGGTGCTGGGTGTGAGAGCGGATGGTGCCGAGCCTGCAGGAATACGTTGGCTAACGGAGAAGCTACACGGGGATTGTGTAACGTCACTTGCCGTGACTGCAAAGCCATCCATCGCGCTATTGTCAGCGGGAGGAACGTTAATCTCGGAGGTAATGTTTTTTGCGAGAATACGGCCTAGACTTTCAGCGAGAGCAATATTCTCGGTTTCAGAGACTGAGGAAACTGCCTGTATGATTTGGCTTTGGGCTTCTTCGATCTCAATCATAATTGGATTTAACCTTTTTTAATCAGTTGACCAACAAAATTACAAGGACGGGTGGTGGAGTTTAATTGTGGTTCGATGACTTTCCCCCACGCGGTTTTGCATGCGCCAGTGGAGCCAGGTAGGCAAAATATCAGGGTTTTATTGGCGAGTCCTGCTAGTGCGCGAGACTGGATAGTCGAAGTGCCTATTTCATCAAATGATACTTGGCGAAATAATTCACCGAAGCCAATGACTTCTTTGTCGAGTAGGGGGCTAATAGCCTCTGGGGTACTGTCTCGGCCGGAAAAACCTGTTCCACCGGTAATTAATACCACTTGGGCTTGGTCGTCAAAAATCCACTGTGATACAACTGAGCGAATGTGATAAATATCGTCTTTTACTAAACTTCTGGATAATAAATTATGACCAGCATGGATTAATGCGTCACAAAGCGATTGGCCTGAAGTGTCATTTTCTTCGTTACGTGTGTCGGATACCGTAAGTACGCAAATGTTGAGAGGAATAAAACCATCAAATTTTTCTGACATGGGAGCTCGCGTTATTTCATAGGGGGTATTGGCGAGCGTTATCCGCCCGTGGCATTCATGAAGCGTAATATTTGTGGTTGCTCACGTAAATCAAACTCGTGTTTTTCGGGTTTAATGTTCATGGATTGCAGTATGGTTTTTTTCAACGCGGCATCGCTTTCGTTTTGGCGAAGCGGTGTTTTTAAATCGACGCTATGTTCGTTTCCTAGACAAAGTAATAGGCGTCCTGAAGCGGTAACACGAACACGGTTGCATGATTCGCAGAAGTTTTCGCTGTGCGGCGAAATAAATCCTATCTTACTCGTGTAGCCTTGAACATCCCAATAGCGAGATGGGCCGTTTGTTGTTGTGTTGGATGAGCTTAAGTTAAAGTTATTTCCCAAGATTGCTCGGATAAAAGCGCTACTAATAAACTCTTTATCTCGAGAGTGGCTCTTTACCTCGCCGAGTGGCATTTCTTCAATGAAGCTAATATCGAGGTTGTTTTCAAGTGCAAATTCCGCCAAGGAGGTGATTTCATCAAAATTAAAATTACGCATCATTACTGAGTTGATTTTAATTTTTTCGAATCCGCAGTCCTTAGCTGTTTCAATTCCTGCGAGCACCTTATCAAGTGCGCCGTGCCGCGTTAGCGATGTGAAACGCTCTGGAATGAGCGAGTCGAGACTAATATTAATGCGAGATACGCCTGCATCACGTATTTGCGGAGCAAGTTCGTCTAGGCGGGAACCGTTTGTGGTGAGGCATAATTCTTCTAGTTTATCTATGTTTCCAAGTTCTCGCATAAGATGAATGACATCTTTGCGAATAAGGGGTTCGCCACCCGTTAGGCGTATTTTTCGAACCCCAAGATCAACAAACGATTGTCCGACGCGTACGAGTTCTTCTAGGGTGAGAACCTCTTTACGAGGTAAAAAAGTCATTTCTTCGGCCATGCAATACAGGCAGCGGTAATCACAGCGATCCGTAATTGAAAGGCGTAGGTAGTCGATTTGTCTGTTAAAACCGTCGTGAAGTTCAGGCGCGTTCATTGGCAAAGTACTACAAGGCTCTTGCTTAAATACAATTAATTTGAGTAAAAAACCGATAAAAAGTTGCTTTTTACTAGTTTAAAATAGGCGTCGAAAATACCATATTTCACATTCAATTGCGCATATTTTACTGGAGAGAAAGGTTTGTTTTTGATCTGGCTTAACAGAGCCCAATTAATGTGCGTTTTAATGGTGCGCAGTCGTACAGAATTGGTGCGTTTTCGCGGGGAAAGGGTCTTGATTTGGAGCTGCATGCTCCTATTTCCCGTAGCCTTCTATCGTAACTAGCTGATATTAAAGTAAAAAACGTGATTTTACATTCTGGTATCAATATTGCTTTTGTCCGGGGTGCTCAACCATAGATATGCATTGGTAATTATGATTATCAGAGCCGCTATCAAGGCAACTAGAGGAACACGAATGAGTAAGCAGCGCATAGTAGTTATTGGCAACGGTATGGTAGGTCACAAATTCATCGAAAATATGCTCGATGGTGAAAGTCCTGAACAGTACGACATTATTACGTTTTCAGAAGAGCCCCGTCTCGCTTACGACCGGGTGCAGCTGAGTTCTTACTTCTCAGGTGCAACCGCAAACGACCTCATGTTGACCTCTGAAGCCTACTACGAAGAAAACGGTGTTCATTTTGTCTTAAATGACAAGGTTGTCGGTCTCGAGTTGAGCGATAAAAATGTTGTAACGGCAAGTGGTCGTAAAGAGCCCTATGACAAGTTAGTGCTGGCAACAGGTTCCTTCCCATTTGTGCCTCCAATCCCAGGTAAAGATCAGCCGCATTGTTTGGTTTATCGAACAATTGAAGATCTCGATGCTATGACAGCATCAGCCAAAGAAAGCAAAATCGGCGTTGTTGTTGGCGGAGGCCTATTAGGGCTTGAAGCTGGGAACGCGCTTAAAAATTTAGGACTTGAAGTTCATATTGTTGAATTTGCACCGCGCCTCATGGCTGTTCAGCTAGATGAGGGTGGTGGTGAGCTGCTGCGTTCAAAAATCGAAGGTTTGGGTGTAACAGTTCATACCGGCAAGAACACCAAAGAAATTGTGGGAGGTGAAGATTCTCGTTACCGAATGAATTTTGCCGATGGCAGTCATCTAGAAACCGACATGATCTTGTTCTCTGCGGGCATTCGTCCACAAGATGAACTTGCACGTGAGTTCGATATTGAGATTGGAGAGCGCGGCGGTATAGTCGTGAACAATGCCTGCGAAACATCAGTTGAAGACGTATACGCAATTGGTGAGTGTGCGCTTTGGGATGGAAAAATATTCGGTCTAGTTGCTCCTGGTTACCAAATGGCGAAAGTCGTGGCTTCACAGATTCGAGGTGGTGAGGAGGCGTTTACCGGTGCTGATATGAGCACAAAATTAAAACTGCTAGGTGTTGACGTTGCCAGTATTGGTGACGCGCAAGGTCGAACCCCCGGCGCGAAAAGCTATGTCTATCAAGATGATGTTGCTGGTGTATATAAGCGTCTCGTTGTTAGTGACGATGGTAGTAAATTACTTGGCGTTGTGATGGTGGGGGAGGCGGAGGCCTATGGCACGCTTCAGCAAATGTGTATTCATGGGATGGATCTGCCTGAGTCGCCAGAAGCTCTTATTATTCCCAGTGTTGATGGCGCTGCTTCAGCGGGCATGGGTGTGGATAGTCTGCCTGACGAAGCACATATTTGTACCTGTCACGAAGTGACAAAAGGTCAAATCTGCCAAGCCGTTGTCGATGGTGCAACCACCATTGGCGATATTAAATCGTGTACAAAAGCGGGTACCGGCTGTGGTGGCTGTGTTGCATTGACTACGCAGCTATTGAATTCAGAGTTAACCAAGTTGGGTGTAGAGGTTAACACCGACCTTTGTGAGCATTTCCCGCATACACGTCAAGAGCTTTACCACTTGGTGCGCGTTGGCAAAATCAAGACTTTTGACGAGCTACTCGAAAAGCACGGTTCAGGTTTGGGTTGTGATATTTGTAAGCCAACAGCTGGCAATATTTTAGCCAGCTGTTGGAATGATTACGTGCTTGAAGAATCGCATGCGAGCTTGCAAGACACCAATGATCACTTTATGGCAAACATGCAAAACAACGGTACCTACTCAATCGTACCGCGAATTGCTGGCGGTGAAATTACACCGGATAAGCTTATTGTTCTTGGTGAAGTCGCTAAAAAATATAATCTTTACACTAAAATTACCGGCGGCCAGCGCATCGATTTATTCGGTGCTCAGCAGCACGAGTTGCCTGAAATATGGAAAGAGCTTATCGATGCAGGTTTTGAAACTGGCCATGCCTACGGAAAATCTGTACGTACCGTTAAGTCGTGTGTGGGCAGTACCTGGTGTCGTTACGGTGTTCTAGACAGTGTCAAAACTGCAATTATGATTGAAGATCGCTACAAAGGTTTGCGCTCACCTCACAAACTTAAGTTTGCTGTTTCTGGCTGTACGCGTGAGTGTGCAGAAGCACAAAGTAAAGATGTGGGTGTTATCGCGACTGAAAACGGATGGAGCATGTACGTGTGTGGTAACGGCGGAATGAAGCCGCGTCACGCAGATTTATTCGCGACAGGTTTGGATGACGAAACTCTTATTAAGTACATCGATCGTTTTTTGATGTTCTATGTTCGTACTGCCGATCGCTTGCAGCGAACCTCAGTTTGGATGGACAACCTAGAAGGCGGTTTAGATTACCTTAAGTCGGTTGTGATTGATGACAAGCTTGGCCTTGCTGAAGAGCTAGAAAAAGAAATGTCAGTCGTTATTGATGCTTATCAGTGTGAGTGGAAAACCACGATTGAAGATGCAGAAAAAGTTAAACGTTTCCGTACTTTTGTAAACAGCGATGAAAAAGATTCAACCGTAGTATTCGTAGAAGAGCGTGAACAGATTCGTCCTGCAACGGAAGAAGAACTTGTTCGAATTATTGATGATGCTGACGCGTTAGTGTCGGCATAAGGTCGAGGAGAATTAGATAATGAGTGAATCTAAAAATATGCAATGGCAAGCTGTTTGTAAAGCTGAAGATATTACCGTAAACACTGGGGTACGTGCCTTGGTTGCGGGCGAGCAAGTGGCTGTATTTAATGTTAAAAATGACTTTTTTGCCGTGAGTGCAATTGACCCATTTACCAATGCCGCTGTTTTAGCTCGGGGTATTGTTGGTGATCTGGGCGGTAAAGTTGTTGTGGCTTCTCCGATATACAAGCAGCATTTTGTTCTTAAAACAGGAGAGTGTTTGGAAGAGGAGGCTGTCAGTATTAAGGCCTACCCAGTGCGTGTAAACAATGGGGCGGTAGAGCTTTCAGTTGGGTAGAGTTGTACCTGATGCAGTGTTTGTAAAATAGCGGCTTTAGCCGCTATTTTTTTATCTGTTTTACGTGCGGGATTTTTTGCTGGATTGGTTTTTTAGGTCGAATAAGTATTGTCGTGCTTTTTCCGTCTTGGGTTCGGCGTTAATGGAGCCGACGCCGAGCAAGTTTCCACTCTTTGAGTAGACGCCTATTGGGGCGATTTCTTCCCCTGTTTCTGTTTCAACAAACTTAAGTACTGAATTGTCTGGGTCATCACTCCAGTTTTCACACCATTGATGGGTGGCCAGCAATACCGGGATTAGCTCCCAGCCCTTGCGGGATAACCGATACTCCATGCGTTTTGCACCTTCCTCGACGGGGAATTTGCGCACAATCTCTTGCTCAACGAGGGTGTTGAGTCGGCCAGTTAGTACATTTCGAGAAATGCCCAAGCCCTCTCTTAACTGTTCAAAGCGACGTGTACCCCCAAAAATCATCAAATCTCTCAGGATTAATGAAGACCATGGGTCGCCAATCGTGGCTATCGCTATCGAAAATGAGCAGTGAAGCTTGTTATGTGATGTTGTGTCCATAGTGCTAATTATGCATTAATTTTGAATAAAAATAAGGAAATAGAAAATAGTTGTTTTTTAGGACTAATCGAGCTATCGTTAAGTTGTCTTTCGGGACTAGTCTCTAATAAAGACTAACCGTCCGTATTCTTTCGAAATCATTATAGCTAACGAGGGCTAATTTTATGAAAACATCTATTTTTTCGATCATAGCAATCATGCTTAGCGCGAGCGTCAGCGCTGGAGTTGCAGCCACCGAGAAGGTGAATAGCAAGGAATCGTTACGCCAGTGTAAAAGTGCAATGGAGTCTGATTTATCTGACGGTGTCTCCTACAAGTTCAAGCGTAAATCCGCTACCACTGTGGAAATTGACCGCTACAAGCATTGGATCAATCTGTATGAAGTGAGCGATGCAGGTAAAGATGCAAAAAAACTTTTGTGTGAAACTAGTCGTTCTGGCGAAGTGCTTGTTTTGAAGGTTCAGCCTGGTAAGTGGCGAATCTAAGACGGTAGTGGCCCAGAGCTCTAGAGGATATGAGAGGTCTATTGGGGCATGTCCCGATAGACGTTAATCGAGTCGAGCCCATTGATTCGAATGTTCTGAGAGTTGGTTATATCGGAGTTAAACGGTCTACATCCGGCATGCGTTTGGCCCTGCTCTATAGGGATCTTCGTACTTATTAAGGGACAGCCTTGTTCGTGGGGTAGGCTCTAAATTCACACGTGGAAGGTGGTCCTCGACCGAATTCCCTGTTCTGTCTCGTGCGCTATATTCATGTGAATATGTGCTACAAGCGGTCTGAGATATTACGGTCAAATATATCTAATGTTTTGCGGGGGTGGCAGCGAGTTAGCCCCACTGATTTACTGGGTTTTTCTTACTGCTGAAGCGATAAGTGATTGTGCGATCCTGAGGTCTAAGGGGCCTGTAGATTGTGAATATAGGTACTGAATTAAGTAAATAGGGGTGAGGGCAGGTAGCAAAATTGCTGTGTCGCCTACGTCCCTCTATAACTGTTTGGGTCTCGGTGAAAGCTATGCTCGCTAACTACTCCAGTCATTACTAATAACTGTTAAGGCGAACACTGTAGCAGTTTATGCCTATGCGCTGCTGAGTGCGGTTTGGAGTAGGCTAACACTGCATAGGATAGCTAAGTTAGGTGCAGTAGGGTGGTTTAAGAGGGGCGCGGTAATTCTAATCAAGCAGTTACATTATCTTCTGTGCGGCTAACAACTATGAGTAAATTGTGATTAAAGTTGCTGCCAGTCATCTCTATTGTCTCAATAACTCCTGGAAATACATTTTCTGTGCTCAGCGCGATGCCCCCTTGCCTATCTACGCCCTTGTTGTTTTCTGCTGATAGCTCGATAATGCCTCGCCTATCTGCGCCCTGTTGCGCCGTTATCGAATAACCATTGAAAAACCGTAAAAAAGAGCAGCAAAATGTCACAAACTTTTGAAGTACAAGGTGCAATTCACTCCATTGGTTACACCACTGAGTATGGTAGTAATGGATTCACGAAGCGAGAGTTCGTTATCAAACTCACGGGAGCGGGGGAGAGTGAGGCGTACCCGAACTACGTTGCCCTAGAGCTTATTAAAGACAATTGCGCTCTGATGGATTCCTACAATTTGGGCGATGAAATCGTGGCACATTTTAATCTCTCCGGGCGCCTTTGGGCGGGTAATGGGAAAGGTGAAAAATGCTTTACGAGCTTGCAGGCATGGAAAGTCCAACCCGCGTCGGCAAATGCCAACACCGGTCCCTCAGGCTATGAAAGCCAGGCAATGCCCAGCTACGGTAGCGAGCCTACGCCGGACTATGGAAAGCAACCGCCTAACACCGGCAGTTTTGATGATGATGTTCCTTTTTAGGGCAAATTTGAACGAATAACCTTGGCTCTCCAGGCCTTCTGGTAAATTATTGAGATATAAATACGCGCCATGTTTTTTTTCGATCCTGTTTTCTCTTCTTGTTGGTTTTATCGCTCACTTCCTGTGCGACGAAATCTTACTTAATAAGGGCTTTAGATATCACAGTTCCAGAGCCTGACCGAATTCGTTTTCAGGGGAGGGGGGCGGGAGCCGGTATGATGTTAATGTCGTCAATGGGGCCGATGGGTATCGCAATCGGTGTGGCGATTGATGAAGGTATTGCCAAGGAGATCGATGGTGAAGCCCGTGAAAGCGGGTTTGACATTAAAGACGTGTTGAGTCGCGCTTTTCAGAAAAATAGCAGTATCCTTAGTATTAATACACTAACGATTGAAGGATACGGTTTTATCTCTCGGTCTGGAGGTGATGATCCCGTGGCGGCGCAGTTGCATGTGTATATTGTGAGTGATGATGGGCGTAGGTTGTCGGTGAAATACCCGGAAGATTTTGAGCGTGGCGCTATTAAGCTCACGCCACTGGAGTTAATAAAAACCGATGGTGGTGAGGCTATCTTGTCCATTGATGCTGCTGCGTCGATTTTCACGCGAATTGAAGAGCTGTTGTAATTTGGCGCTTCTGTAAGTAAGCAGTATCGCTTCACGGCTAATTATTCGGTTTTTGGTGGTTCTTGTGAGAATAGCTCTTTGAGAGAGCTATTTATGGGGTCTCATGTCTATTTCAGGCACTTTTTCCAATTAAGCCAATCTGCGAGGGCTCTTGTCAATTAGCTGAGGGGCGTTAAAGTGGTTGCCTCGATATTTGGTGTTACTCCGGAATGTTGTCGTTTAGTAATGTTTTGTCACCTTAGATTTTACCCTTTCGTTTTTAGTCGTTATTTTCAATTAAGTATAAAATTAGATTCATTTAAATGTTTTCTGTGGGTGGATCGTCTAGTACAATCCTCACACTATCGAGTAGCAATTAATAGTTTTATGAGATTAATATCGATTAGACTGTTATCGATTAGATCGCTTTATCTCTGTTTGGAAAAGGGTTGTATATTTTTTCATTTATGAAATTGATGATTAACAAGGCAGTAATGTTTTGGAGAATAAGAATCGTTTGGCGGGATACTGGTAATTCTATTTGAATGTTTGAAGAGCGAAGTGCAATTTTCTTGTTAGTCAAATCGTGTTTTTGACGTTTGACTGGTCTGTGGTGATCCGATCTTATGGTTGCTATTCAATTTTTTTATTGGATAGCCTTGGTTGGTAAGACTGATTTTTGCGTAGGGCGGGGGGTATAGTGAGTGGCCTTTTCTGTCGTAATGTACTTACTGTATCTTTCGTTTTTTGTGCCGTCTATCCGAGTTCTTGTGGTTTTGTGTAAATAGGAGAAGTTATGAGTAGTTCAAAAGGTTTTATCGATTATTTTGATCGATCTCAGATTGTTAATCTTCCAGCCCGTAAAGATCGCAAAAGAGAAACGCGGTTAGAGTTTCGGAAATATGGCTTACCAATAGAAACTGACACATGTGGTTTTTATGCTGCGACTGCCCCTGATGAGTTAAAAGGTTTCCCTACTTTGGGTACGCGAGGGTGTTATTTGAGCCATTTGAGTATCATCGAGGATGCCATTCAGAATGGCTTGGATAATGTTTTGGTCTTTGAAGACGATATTCTTTTTTCGAAGAAGATAAAAGAATACGGCGAGTTGGCTGTTGGTCAGCTAAAAGAGCTTGATTGGGGGATTGCATATTTTGGTCACTCTTTGAATGAAGAGGAGAATAATCCTCACTGGAGAGAGCTTCGTCAGCCAATGATGAGGGCTCATTTTTATGCAATAAATGGAAAAGTGCTGGAAAAACTAGCGAAATTTTTGCGCGAAATTGAGGCGAGGCCGGCAGGGCACCCTGATGGTGGACCTATGCATTATGATGGCGCGTTGAGTACTTTTAGGGAGTGTTGTCCTGAAATTAATATGTATTATTATTCCAAAAACTTGGGAGCCCAGCGTGCGTCGAAAACTGATATTCTTGAGTCCTCAATGTTCGACAGTAATCTTATATTTAGGCCGTTTATTGGTATTGCGCGGGCTCTTAAAATGCGCTTTGCAAGACGATACAATTTTTAAAAGTTAGCGGGGGCTTGGGGCCCCTTTTCGGCAAACGCAAATTGTCAATTGACGTGGAAGGAGTCTACTCGTTTTTATGTTTCTGCAACCTGTGATAGTCAGTACCGCTTCGTCATAAATCACGATTAGTGTATTTGATTATGAAAAGTGCTCTTTGAGAGCTCTTTTTAAATAAACTTATCAATAACCAAATAAACACTCATCGCCCAGCCAATCCCTGCGGCACCTTGCCAAAATTTCAGCGGGTCTTTTTCTAACAGCGGCACTTCTTTTGGGCTTAACCAGTTGGGGTTGGGGCGCGTTAAGTCTTTTAAAAATTCTGAGAGTGAGCTGTATCGTGCGGCGGGTTGAATGTTGAGCGCTTTTTCTAGGGCGCGGTCTAGCCAAATCGGAACGAGTGGATTGCGTTTCGTTGCGGGAATATATTTTAGGCGCTGGAAGGCTTTTAAATTCATCGCGCGTTCGTATTTTTCACCATAGGGTAGGTGGCCGGTGATCATTTCGTAAAGAATATTGGCCAGTGAAAACTGATCGGATTTTTGGCTGATTTTACCACCGTAGCGATATTCCGGAGCTGAATAAGTTAGCGTTCCTAGGATGGTGTCTCTTTGGAATGGGGCGCCGATTTCTTGAATGCCTGCAACAAAGCAGGACCCAAAATCAATAATGACAGGGCCATTCGGCCCAAGAATAATATTGTCGGGTTTAATATCTTGGTGGAGGGTGTCTTTACGGTGGAATGCTCGCAGTCCTTTTATTATTGCTTCGGTGAGTTCTACTGCATCCGGGATGTCTATCGGCGCACGTTCTTTTATCAGTTCTGTCAGGGTTTGTCCGCTGATATGTTCTGTCAAATAGTATAGGCATTTCCGCTCATGGGGTGGGTGAACAACTCTCACGACATTTGTGTTCTGTATTCTTGAGCCGATCCATGATTCCATAACAAAGCGTTCGATGTAGGCGGGGTCATCGTCGTAATTGATGGATGGTGTTTTCATTATGTAGTGACGGCCATCGTCGGACTTAACCAAATATACCTGGCTGCGTTCGGATTCATGAACGATTTTTTCAACGCGATAGCGGTCGATACGTTGACCGACGTCTAAGGCGGGCGGGAAAGGCAGCTGTGAAAGAACTGTGATCGCATCACGTTGCGAGGGGGTGCCCAGTTCTTCAATACGAACAATTTGAATGCTGATATTATCGTCTGCGCCGAGTTCTTTTGCTAAGGCAATGCCCTGTTCGGCTGAGTCGTCGAGATCTTTCAATTCCGATAATAGCGTCTGAAGTTTTTGCTTGGGGATGGTGTCGTGTAAGCCATCGCTTGATAGCATAAAAATATCGCCGATATGCAGCTCTTCTTTGAGCATGTCAATTTCTAATATTGAATCGGCTCCGAGTGCGCGGCAAAGATAGGTTGTGGTTTTATTGATCTTTTGGGTGTGATCCTGGGTGAGTTGTTCAAGGTTATTGTCGCGATAACGGTATACACGTGAGTCGCCCACGTGAAAAATAAAGCATTTATCGCCTTTGAAAATAATGGATGAAAATGTCGTCAGGTAGCCTTCTTCTAGGACATTGTTTTGGCTTTGCCCCCAAAGGTAACGGTTAAGCGATTGTATTACTTGAACGGCGGATTGTTGGGTTCGCCATGTATCGGGGGTAGCATAATAGTCGGTTAAAAACCCGGTTACCGCTGATTGGCTAGCTTGCTTAGCTGAGCTGCTACTGCTGACTCCATCGGCAACAACTACGGCGATACCTTTGGTTGTGAGAGCGGAACCTTCTGGAATGCGTGCACCAACGGTATCCTGATTTTCTGGCTTTGGGCCTTTATCGCTAATTTGAGCAATTGAAATTTTAAGGGATGATTGTATGTGGTCCACGTTGGTTCCAGTGTTTTTGGCGGTTAGGGTTTGTTAGTATCGAAGGCTCAAAAGCATGTTGTCAGCTTTTAATGCGTCCGTTTTCAAGGCAGGCTAGATTAACATTTAAATCGATTAAAAAGAAAAGCTGCTTCAATTGAGGCTCTTTAATCGGTGGTATGACGGGGGGTTGAAGCTTTTCAGTGTGAACACTTACCATCTTTGTGTGAGCTTGTATTGTGAGGGAGTGCTAAATGTAACGGTGATACTCAAGTAAAAAGAACAACGAATATACAGTTAAATATAGAATAAAAGTGCAGTAAATAGCGCAATTACAAAAGTAACAAAATGAATTCAAAAGCCAATCTTCTTTTTTCCAGCGTTTACGGTCTAAACCTATTCTTTGTCTCTCTTGCGGTAGCATGGGCGGTGATGTTCAACTTCGATTTTTTTTATGCGACGTGGCATGACTACGGTGGTATAAAAGAAGGCATAGAGGAATTCGCACCCCAAAACCGCTATAAAAAGGGTTTTGAAGGTACGACAAGAGTGCAACGAATCGAAATTTTCCACCAAATTAATTTAGCTGTTCATCATGGCGGTGAAGGCTTGGTGGGCATTACTTATCAGTCACCCGTGAGCCAGGGGAAGCAGGCCTTGCTTCGGGAAGCCGAAGTGATTCACTTGCAAGATGTTGCTAGGTTAATTGAGGTTTTTACCGTTCCGATGATATTGATTTTTCTTATGTGGCCAGCTTCAGCAGTTTACTATTACAGGAAAAGTAAACGCTTACCCTCGCTGCCGAGTCAAGCTATAGGATTCGTTGGCCTGCTATTAGCCGCTGGCTTGTGTTTACTTTTATTTGGTTCCGAAACGGTTTTCAATACGCTCCATATTTGGATCTTCCCGAAAGATCATGAATGGTTTTTTTATTATCAGGATTCGCTGATGTCGACGATGATGTTTGCTCCGCGCCTATTTGCTTGGATTGCAGGTGCTTGGGTTGCGTTATCGGTCACCATATATTTTCTGATTAATATTTTATTCGCTAAGCTCTGTTTATTAGGGGAGACGCGAAAAGCCCAGTCTTCGGCTCCCTAATTTTATGCTTTTCCTTTGGTGGGGCATTGCTGTTACTTCAGCGCTATTGTTCAGTTAGAGTAACGACCTATCTATGCTAATACCATGAATGCAGCGATTCAACGGATGACATTATTGCGATTGAAACCAGGTTTCTAAATCATCTGCCGAGCCAATATGTGTGCCGTCGATGAATACTTGTGGCGTTGTTCCTCGCCCTGTTACGGCAGCTAAGGAGTTGTAGCTAACGCCTTTACTGCCAAGTTCGATTTCTTCAAACGCTAAATGTTGATCCTTCAGTGCTTGTTTTGCCCGAGAGCAATGGGGGCAGCCAGGCTTTGTAAATACGGTAATGCGTTTAGGCTGTTCGGCTGCCGGATTGATGTGGTTTAGCATGGTGTCTGCATCGCTCACATTAAAGGGGTCTCCTGGCTTCTGTTCTTCGACAAACATTTTTTCAATGATGCCGTTTTTGACCAGCATCGAGTAGCGCCATGACCGTTTGCCAAAACCAATATCGGTTTTGTTGACGAGCATGCCCATGCCTTCGCTGAATTCACCATTACCGTCTGGAAGGAAAAGAATATTCTCTGCCGTTTGGTCTCCCGCCCAGGCGTTCATCACGAAGGTATCGTTTACGGATAAACAGGCTATGGTATCGACACCTTGCTCTTTGAAAACCGAGGCCAATTCATTGTAGCGGGGTAGGTGTGTGGAAGAGCACGTGGGGGTAAATGCACCGGGTAGAGCAAATAGGACAACAGTTTTGCCTTTGAATATGTCGTCGCTTGTTAGTGCTTGCCACTGTTCATGTGCGTGTATTTTAAAGATGACGTTGGGGACTGTTTGGCCTTCACTATTGTTAATCATTGGGTATTCCCTCGGTGGTGTCGCTTGGTTGGTGTGAGGATAATATCCCTGTCAGAATGATTGTTAAAATTAATTAATCTTATTGCTATGCTAGCATTTGACTATCGATTGGCGAGGGCGGGGTGTGGCATGTATCGTTATGGGCGTTTTCTTTTACAGTGGTTCGTGGTGGCTGGAACGGTAAAGTGGCGTTTCCAACGGTCTATAGCCATTCATTCAGGTGTTCTTCTCTATAGCTTCAGTAATGAGGTTGATTCTGACCGCGAGAATTCCGATAATACGCGCCCCTCTACTGTAACGCTCTCATGGGCGGTAGCTTTCAAAGCCGTATTCTTGGGTATTTGTAGCGTTAAGCAGAGCAAACGAATTCATTAATTTTAAGGTATTAGCTAGTGAACCGACCAAAGCCGGACGATTTCTTTAAAGATTGGAAAGAGCGTGAAGCGCTTGCAGAAAACATGATCCCGATGATTGGGAAACTGAACCGCGAACGCAACGTTTCTGTATCCATGTATGGCCGTCAGCTAGTTGGCCGCTCGGTAATCGAGATCATGAAAGCGCATCGTTTTGTGCGGCAAATTGAAGAGGTTGAGCTGTCTGAGTTCGATAGCTTTCCCTTATTAGAAGCGATTTGTGTTCTAGAACTGGGAGCTTCTGGCGTTGACCTTGGTAAGCTTACGTTTAACTTCATGAAAGATAACCGTGGTCTTTCAGCTGCTGAATATGTTACTGAAGAGCTGGCACCATCTTTGGAAGCTGGCCAGGTTGTACCTGAAGGTAAAGACGTGGTTCTTTATGGTTTTGGGCGTATCGGTCGCTTGCTTGCACGTTTGTTGATTGAAAAAGCCGGTAGCGGCGATGTTATGCGTCTACGTGCTATTGTTGTCCGTAAAAGTAAGTTGGAAAACGACTTGGTTAAGCGCGCAAGTCTTTTACGTCGCGATTCTGTACACGGGTCGTTTAAGGGGACTATTCGTGTTGATGAAGAAAATAGTAGTCTAATTTGTAACGGTAACGTGGTTAGGCTTATCTATGCGAATTCACCTGCTGAAGTGGATTACACAGAATACGGCATTAAAGACGCAGTTGTTGTTGATAATACCGGGGTATGGCGTGATGAAGCGGGTCTTGGCCAGCATCTTGAATGTAAAGGTGTGTCAAAGGTATTGCTGACGGCCCCAGGTAAAGGTGCTATCAAAAATATCGTTTACGGTATTAATAACGCGGATATCAAAGCTGAAGATACAATTGTTTCGGCGGCGTCTTGTACAACCAATGCTATTACCCCGGTATTAAAAGCATTGATGGATAAGTTTGGCGTTAAGCATGGTCATGTTGAAACTGTCCACTCCTACACGAATGACCAAAACTTGATTGATAACTTCCATAAAGGCGAGCGTCGTGGACGCAGTGCACCACTCAATATGGTGATTACCGAAACTGGAGCCGCTAAAGCGGTGGCTAAAGCCTTACCTGAATTGGAAGGCAAGCTAACAGGTAACGCTATTCGTGTACCTACGCCAAATGTTTCAATGGCTATTTTGAATCTTCAGCTAGAGAAAGAGACAACCGTTGAAGAGCTTAATGAGTACATGCGAGAAATATCGTTGCACTCTGGTTTGCAGAGTCAGATTGATTTCACCAATTCCCCTGAAGTTGTATCAACTGACTTTGTGGGTTCTCGTCATGCTTGTGTCTTTGATAGCAGGGCAACGATTGTTGAAGGGAATACCTGTGTTCTTTACTGCTGGTACGATAACGAGTTCGGGTACAGCTGTCAGGTGATTCGCTGTTTACAAGATATCGCTGGCGTTAACTTTCCGCTTTACCCTAAAGGATAGAGTTTCAGGGCTCAGGTGTTGGCTGGTTCGATCTGTCCCGCTTTAACCTGTATTTGGATAAGCTGACGAGGCATATTGTCTTTTTCAGCTTATCCTCAAATGTTCTCGGTTTTGTAGGGCTAAATTTTTGACTGTCGAAAAGCCAATCGTGTTGTTTATGCGGTTGGCTTTTTTAGTCTGTCTATTTGGTTATAGGAGTTAATGCAACTTTCTACGAGCAGATGTTCTTCTTCTGGAATTTGCTTAATGGCCTTCCACATAATGCTTTTGAAGCGTTCGATCTGTTCTTCTATTTCATCTAACATGACTTTACTCTGAAGAAGGGGTAGGTGCTCCATAGGATCATCAACTTCGATCGCGGATTTTAACCAGTCGTGATATTCATCTTGAATGATTCCCGCGCTGATGATCGATGTGGCCAAGCGCCCGAGCATCGAAGCGATGGACTTTGTGAGCCTGCATCTTGTGTTCTTCATCAAGACAAATCCGAGTTTCTTGGTGGCTTCAAAAGCTCCTTTTATACGTTCTTGCTGGGTGATTAATTCATGAGCTGGGGGGGCTGTTTTTGGGGGACTGTCGGGGGCTGGGCCGAGTTTGAGTAGTTTGATAGCAGCCTTATAAACTTTCTCAAAATGAACATGACTGTTGAATTGAAGAATAAGCATAGTGAGCTGGTGAGAATGCTCGTTGTGCTCTTCACAACGCTTATAAGCGCAGACTAATTCGTCAGTAAAGGCGATAACCTGACTCGCAATGGTGAGGTCTTTGCCGAATTTGTGTTTAGGGTAGCCAGTGCCGTCTGTACGTTCGTGGTGATCGAGTACAGCCTCGCCAATATCTTTGTCGAGCTTGGGTATATGATCCAGAAAGTGCTTTGCAATGATGGGGTGAGCTTGGACTTGAATAGATTCGTCTTTTTCTAAGTTTGCTTCATTGCCTGTGAGTTCGGGGTTTAGGTGTAAAAAGCCAATATTGTGCATAAGTCCGCCGATAAATACGGTTCTCAGCTCTTTGTCATCCAGTTGAAGCTCGTAACCGAGTGCGATACCGGCTACAGCGCTGTACAAACTGTTGTAGTAGATCTCGGGAAGTTGGCTGGAAAGGACAGTTAGTTTTTGTCGTAATAGTGGAAATTTGGAGTAGTAGCGGCATTGGTCGATCAAAATGTTCTTGATTGCCTGGTTATCCGCAACGGCATTTAGACCCGGTAGAGCAGCAGAAAATTTAATGAGTAATTTGAATAGTTCTCCTGCGTCAAGACTTTTTGTAACATCGACACAGTGTTCGAGAGGTTTGATGAGCTTGTGCTGGGCAATTTGATCGGCACGTGACTTGGAAAAAAGACTGCCCTGAGACAGAATAAGTACGCCTTTATCATTATAAATATGATCTATTGCTGTAACGGGGTTAATTTCATTGACGGCTGCGAGTCGGTAACCGTAATAGTCTTTTGCTAGGCCCATTTAAGCACTCAATAAGTTGGGTTTGAAACCTTAAAAGCAATAGATATAACTATTGCGATGCTGCCTTATGGGAGCATAAATAAAAAGGACGTGAGCTAACTAAGCAGTCGTTTTTTGAGTGCAATTCTTCCCTATGGGAGGGCATCGCCCTTCTGGGTAAGACTTGAGTCGATCATATTGGTATGTAAAGACTACTAAAAAGAGCTGCGGAGTGATCCTATGCCTATTATTTATACTTCTTAGGGGCATAGTTAGTAGTCTAGTCGGTTAATTGCAGGGCTTCCATGTTCCGCGGCTGATTTCGTTCAAAGCCTTGTGGTGTCGCCGAAATCATTGGTTTTGTGAGGCGTTGATGGCTTCAACAGAAAAACAGTCGATTTCATCTCCCTGCTTTTTGGCGCCGATGCTTTTTTTGAGTTTTACGCGTTTAGGGGTGAAGATGAACATGTCTTTGTGGTCAGCGTAGTGACGTATTTTATGGCTGACTAAGACTTCCCCTGGGTCAGCGGCGGCTTCAAGACGGGCAGCCATGCTCACTGCGACACCTTCTAGATCGGTTATTTCAGTGACTTCATTATGAATAACGGCGACTTCGCCAAGTTCGACGCCAATCCTCAATTCAAACCCTGCAGCGGTCAGTACATTGCGCATCATGCACCCACATGAGAGTCCGGCTGAGGCATTTTTGAAGGTTACTCGGAGGGAGTCGCCTTCCATGTTGGGGTAATTTGCAGAAAACTTTTTGAGGATAGGCTTCACTAAGCCCCGGAATAAAGATAGTTTTTCTGACAGTTCATCGTCGCCCCATTTGGAGAACCCTTTTAAGTCCATAAAGACTACTGTGAGATTACGAACCTGATCTTTTTCGTGGTCAGCAGCTAACTCAAGTAAGCGGGGCCAGAATTCTTCGCGGATAGCCGCAACTTTTTCTTTTAGCTGAGCGTGCAATTTTGTATTGGTACGTAACGAGAGTTGAGCCATTTGAATTCGGTCCGCCTCGCTTTGTAGGGCGGCCTTAAGTTCGGATGGATTATGTCCGCCAACTTCCTCAACGGTGAATTGAATGAGGGCGCCGCCGGCTACATCGCTAATTGAGCGTAGGCGTAAAATAATCCCCCAGTGGACGGCTTCAAGATGCTCAATGAATATGGGAAGTGTCGCCAGTTCGCTGGAGGTTAAGCGATAGGGGTAACGCAATTCAATGGCTATGGACTCTGCGAATATGCGTTCAAATTCATGTTTGCGGTAGGCCGTTTTTTCTTTGCCTGATTTATCCCAATACGCATAATGGCAAGCAATATTGGAGATAACCCATCCTTTGGTGTGTATTTTCCAGAGTTTGGCGCCAGTGATATTGGCTTTGCTGAGCTGAGCTTTGCTTAAGTTGGCCTCACGTAAGTCACAATTAGACAAGTTTGTGCCCGTAAAATCAGCATTCTGTAAGTCCATATTGCTGAGGTCGACACCATTCAAATCGGCCATTTTAAACGTAGCACCTTTTAATTTTGCCCCTTGAAGGTGAGCGTTTGTAAGGTTGGCGTTGGTTAAAATAGTTTTCGATAGATCTGCGTTTCTAAAATTCACTTCTTCCAGGTTGGAATTAGATAAATCGATACGGCTTAGTTGTTGGTCTTCCAAATTACTGCCGGCTAATGAGATGTTTTTTAGTATCAAGCCGCTGATATCATGACCTTTAAAGTCAATATTTTCTAAGCGGGCATTGCGCGTCGAGGCGGTTAGCATGTTGGCGTTGGTCAGAATCGATCCGCTAAGATTCGCTTTGTTCAAGCGCGCAGCGATTAATTTCGCGTTGGTGAAGTCGTTGTTTTGAAGATCTGCACCTTCGAGGTTGGCGGAGATGAAATCAACATTTCTTAAATTACATCCTTTGATTGTCGCGCCACACATGGAGACTTTGGATAGGTCGGCGTTTTCGAGGTCTAGCTCAATTAGCGTTACGTTGTCTAAATTTAAGTCGCCCGTTACTTGGTTCTTGCGCCAATTGTTCCAGGAGTCCGTACCTTTTTTAAGTTCCTTAATAATATTCGACTTATCCATTAGCGACGGGTGATTCCTCTTTTTAGTGCTACGAATAGCATGAAAAATTCTTTGGAGTTTGCGCGACGAAAAATATTCGCGTGACGTATAACATCTGTGAATGATTGTACGCCAATTCAACCTTGATATGTGTTACCCAGTAGACGAATAGAATGCCATTATCAGGTTTTATATGCTTATTGACGACTTAGAGATCAAATTCATATAAGGCTGGCGTTTTTCTGTTGTTCTCAAGAATCTCAGCTAGTTTTATGGAGGGTTGTGCTGAACCCCTTGTCCTTGGTCCTGCTTTACCAATTAAGGAAGCGAAGTGAAAAAAATAGCGGTATTCTTTTGTTTTGTATCTGCTCAAGTGTTTGCAGTCGATGGGGTTAACTCTGGGACCAGTTTGTCGAGTGGCCCGTCATCTAATCATTTTTCTATGTCATCGTCTATTCAAAACCCGGCTATGGCGCCACTAATGGTTCCTGACGGTGAGCGTTGGCGAATCAACTATTTGCCCAGCATTAGTTCTTCAACGGAGTTGGGTGATGTTGAAAACTTTGCCGATGACTTGGATGAGTTGGTTGATCTTATTGATGACCCCTCTACAAATACGGATTCTGCTGAAGTCACGTTGGATAGGTTTAATGACGTGTTGGTTCGAATGGGGAGGAATGGTTATTTCAAGCAATCTGTTAATGTCAGTATTCCGGTTACTCCAGCGTATTATCATTCTAATTCTCAGAAGGGTACGTATTTTCTTGACTTTAATTTTGGTGCTCAAGCGAGCTTGCAAGTGATTGATCAGGTATTGCGTTTGGACGAGCAAAATCAGAGCTTTACGACGGATACTTCGATCTATGTTAAAAGCGGAATTGAGAATAAATTTTCATTTGGTTACGGTCGACAGGTCTTCGGTTCGAACAAGCGTCTGAGTAAGTTGGGCAAGTTTTATGCGGGGGTAAAATTGAACCTCATTCAATTAGAACTCAGCAAGCAGATAACAAGACTTGAGGATCTAGACGGCGAGGAGGTTAGTGATGTTATTCGGGATGAGTATGATGAAAACCTAAAATCCAATACGGGTTTTGGTGTTGATATTGGGCTTGTCTGGGATGCTGAATGGTATCGGGCTGGATTCCATATTGATAATTTAATTGCCCCTGAATTTTCCTATGGAAAAATCGGTGTTAATTGTGAAAGCCGCACGGAAAATACAATCGAGCGCAGTAGTTGCGAACTCAGTCAGCGCTTGATAGCCGATGGTCGATTAAAGGCGAGTGAAAAACATACGAAAAATACGCTGTTGCGGGTTGATGGTTTGTTGAAAATTACGGATCGTTGGTTTGTCAGCTCTGCTTTAGATTTAGCCGAATACGATGATATTGTGGGGTTTGAAAATCAGTGGTTTAATTTAGCCATGAGCTATGAATCGAATGACCTCTGGGTGCCGTCTGCACGAATTGGTTACCAAGAAAATCTCGTGGGTACGGGGCTCTCGAGCTATACCTTTGGCTTTACATTTTTTAAATGCGTCAGCTTGGATTTTGAATGGGGTACAGAAACGATTACTGTTGATGGAGATAGTGCGCCGAGGCGATTTGGTTTTTCTATAGCCTTTGCTGAAAGTTTTTAGTGGGTGTTGGGTTCGCGTCAGTTTGCGGCTAAAGACCTGCTAATAAGTCAGATTTGAAAAAGTAGATTTTGTGGTGATAAATGATAGAGGCGTAACAATGACCTCAATTGTAATTAGGGTAGCGTTATGAAAAATATTTGGATGAAACATAGTTTTGTATTTTCTCTCGTGGCTTTGCTTTCTGCATGTGGCGGTACGGGACAAGATGATGGTTCGGTGTCTAGTTTTGAGCAGGATTATTCCGGCGTGGTCATCGATGGTTATTTAGCACGTGCCACAGTGTTTTTGGATACCAATAACAATGGTACGCGGAACTCTTGGGAGCCTTTTGCTTTTACTGATAATGATGGGTACTTTTCTTATAACCCATTAACCGATACCAATTACTGTGCTGCGGGTGCGTCAGCGGAGCTTGCTCAATATTGTTTAACGACTAATGTGAGTTATTCGAATGTCGTTATTCGAATAGACAGCGGTTACGATGTTTTAACGGGTGAGCCTTTTAGTGGGCAGATGAGTCGTCGATTGAGTGCGGTTTCTGCTGATTCCACTCCAAACACGTTGGTGTCGCCATTGACTTCATTAATAACCAATATTGACAGTACGACAGATCAAGGGACTGTTCTCAGCTCTCTGGGTTTAATCGCGTCAGATTTGGATGTGAATTATCTAAGTGAGACGGGTAATGATGACGTGAATGCGAACTTATTAAATGCGGCTCTTAAAGTGCATAAGGTAGTAACCGTCTTGGCTGATCGAATCACCGATACTTACGATGAAATCGGGGATGAGGTTGGTACACCCAATGATGCGACGAGCGTTGTTTATGAAGAGCTTGCACTGCAACTCATTAGTTCGGAGACAAGTTTTGATGCGACAATTGCGAGTAATTCTGCGATGGCCAGCGTGTTAGATAATACTGAAACCCAGATTCAGCAACTTTATCAAGACAATGAGTTTGACTTACCTGCCGATTTGGGAAGTACGCTTGCTCCGTCTGGTTTTTCTCGGGTCATTGATGTGGCAAATGATATTGTTGATGTGGTTAATGTTGTTGTTGATGTGACGGATACGGATATTGATCGTGATGAAGCTGTAGGTCAGACAAGAGCGATAGAAAGCCTGGTAATAAAAGCTTTAGATGAAAGTAGTGATGATTCAACTATTGATAATGCCGCTGCTTTTTTTACGGATGTTAACAATGCAGCTTTGATTGACTCGTTAATTACAAGTCTATCGGCTGACACCGGTGATGCTTCTGTACTCGCGGAGAATGACTTTACTGGGACTGATTTTGATTCCGTTGATGAAATAGAATCGGCTGCACAGCTGTCGAGCGATGCGGCGCCGTTTACTGAAATTGCTGGGTTTCAGCTTCGTGTTTCTGACTTGGATTTGGGAAGCGCCCCGTCGGATTTGGATGACGCAGAAATAGAGTGGTACTTTAACGGAAGTCCTGGTGATTTGAGTGGTACATTTTCTGCCTGTGTTAAATATATCGAAGGTGCGAGTTTAGTTACGTTAGGCGATGGGAATACACGAGGTGAAATAGTCAATGGTTTTTGGAGTTTGCTTGGCGCCACTCAGGATAGCGCATCTTCGTTCAGCTTGTTAATCACGCTCACATTCTTAGAAACGACGTATCAGGCTATTATGAAGCCGGCGGGTTTTGAAACCATTAACAATGTTGAATACGAAAAAATTCGTATTGATAACCTGGATGAAATTAATGTTTGGCACAGCGAGTTTGGTTTAATTGCAACGGAAAGTGCGCCGACAACTGATGCTGAATGTCAGGCGCGGTTACCTTCTCGCGTTGGCTTGTAGTTCGGGAAACTTAACGACGTGTAAAGTTATACAGTGATGTAATAGAGGTAAATGACGGCGGGCATACATTGTTTTTGAATAGCGGTCTTAAGAGCTTATCGGATTCAATGTGCATTTGTTGTTAAAGAATAAAAAAGCGTATCAGGACTCGGTCTTGATACGCTTTTTTTTGATAAGTTAGTTTGAGTGGAGCGGGGTGAGGAAATCGTTACTTAATATGCTTAGTGCGGATTGTTATCATTAAATTGAAAGCCTGATTGAGGCAGCTTTTCACCGTCCAAATAAGCTTCGTGATTATGCATTTCCACTTTTTTCTCGCCCATCCAGCGAAGGGCTAGAGGAAAGATTTGGTGTTCTTGCTGTAGGACGCGCGTGGCCAAACTATCGGCGGTATCGCCATCTTCGATAGGCACGCTGGCCTGTATAATTATTGGGCCGCCATCAAGCTCTGCTGTTACAAAGTGAACTGTTGCGCCGTGCTCGCTATCACCAGCGTCCAGAGCGCGTTTATGGGTATGAAGTCCCTGATATTTTGGCAGGAGGGATGGGTGAATGTTGATCATTCGCCCTTCATAGTGACGGGTAAAGTCAGGCGTTAGAATTCGCATAAAACCTGCAAGCACAACGATGTCAGGCTCATGCGCGTCGATAATTTCCTGTAGTCGAGCATCAAAACCCTCACGAGAATCGAACTGTCTATGGTCTAAAACTATCGTAGGGATTTTGTGTTTTTGAGCTCGCTCTAGGCCAAAGACATGGTCTTTATTGGATATAACTGAACACAGCTTAATCGGCAGGCTTCCATCTTCCTGCCCGTCGATTAGCGCCTGTAAATTTGTGCCTCCGCCTGAGATCAGTACGACTACGCGGGAGGGGTTGAGTGCTTTGTTCACCTGAGCTATACCAGGTTGAGCACTTCGACGCGCTCTTTGGTGGAGTCGTTCTCAGCAATTTCACCCAAAATAAAGGGCGACTCGCCATTGTCCTGTAGGGATTGTAGTGTTGCTTCCACATCACTTTTGGCTACGCAGATAACCATGCCAATGCCGCAGTTAAATGTGCGAATCATTTCTTCAGGTAATACGTTGCCAGATTTTTGCAGCCAGTCGAAAATTGCAGGGCGCTGCCAGGCGTTATTGTCGATAACCGCGCGTGCATTATCCGGTAATACTCGAGGTATATTCTCGGTTAAGCCGCCGCCTGTGATATGAGATAGAGCGTGTACGTCGATTGTTTCGAATAGCTTAAGCAGTGGTTTAACGTAAATTCGCGTTGGTTCGAGTAGGGTTTCACCTAAGGTCTTATCGCCAAAGGTGTCGTCTAGCTTGGCTTTGCTCACTTCGATGATCTTGCGTATCAAGGAGTAGCCGTTAGAGTGTGGCCCGCTGCTGGGAAGTCCAATTAAGGTGTCGCCCACTTCAACTTTGCTGCCATCAATGATTTTGGACTTTTCGACAATGCCGGTACAAAAGCCTGCGAGGTCATAATCTTCGCCTTCATACATCCCTGGCATTTCAGCAGTTTCTCCGCCAACGAGGGAGCATCCAGATAATTCGCAGCCATCACCTATTCCTTCGACCACTTGTACTGCAATATCCACAGATAATTTGCCAGTAGCGTAATAATCGAGGAAATATAGCGGTTCTGCGCCGCCCACAATCAGATCGTTAACGCACATAGCGACAAGGTCGATACCGATCGTATCGTGCTTGTTGGCGTCCATTGCGAGTTTTAGTTTGGTGCCAACGCCGTCTGTTCCTGAGACTAGAACGGGCTGTTTGTAGCCTGTTGGCAACTCGAATAGAGCGCCGAAACCACCGAGCCCCGCCAGCACTTCCGGACGTTTTGTACGTTTAGCAACGGATTTAATCCGTTCGATTAAGGCGTTACCTGCGTCGATATCGACACCCGCGTCTTTATAGCTAAGGTGTGTGTTGCCGGAGGAAGTGGATGAATCTGACATAAGATAAGAGAGCTCTGCTGGTAAAGTCGCGCATTCTACCAGTTTCCCCCAATTTTGGTTAGTTCAAGCCATGCTTTTAACGATTGTCTGTAGATGTTGGCTATTCAAAACGCTGCCAGTTGTTACAATAGCCCTTTTGGGCACGTACGGTGTTATTGGAAAATTTAAAAGGTTGGGTTGAATGTTGATGAGTTTTCGCCTGTTTATTATGGCCGTTTGCACGAGCTTGATATTCGTTTCCACCATTTCTGTGGGGGGCACGACCGAGGACTATTTTCGGGCATCGGTGCCGGTTAAATCGCAGAAGAGGCTGGAGCGTAAAAGTGCCACCGAAGACGCACTTTTAAAAGTCTTGGTGCGGATGTCGGGTTCTGTAGAGCTTCAGTATGATGACCGGGTGTTGCAAATTCTCAATCGGGCGTCGAGTTACGTGGAGCAATTTCAATACGAAGCTTTGTTATCTGCCGAATTGAAGGAGCAGGGGTACCGAGAGCGTTTAACGGTGAACTTCTCTGCTAGTGGCGTAAGAAAAATACTGAATAGCGTGCAAATGCCATTTTGGTCGGTTAACCGTCCGAATACGCTAATTTGGCTTGTTGAAGATAACCTTGAGTTTGGTAAGCAATTGCTGAGTCAGTCGAGTGATGCTCCTATTGTTCAATCACTTACGCTAGCGGCGAAAGCGCGGGGGCTTCCTTTATCATTTCCTGTTCTTGATCTTGATGATCGCCTAGCCGTATCTGCTGACGATGTTTGGGCTGTTAACGAGGCTGCGATTATTGAAGCATCTGCTCGCTACGGGGCTGATGTCATACTCGTGGGGCGTTATTCTCAAACCTCGAGAGGTGAGGTGTGGAGCATATGGCAGTTTTTCCATGCCGGGCAAACATTAAGTTACGACAGTCGGGTTGTGCTTGATGAGCCGGCTAATGTCGAGAAACTGGGTTCGGATGCACTTTATCCTCTGGCTGATTTTTTGGCTGACCGGTATGCGATCCAAAGTGGTGGAGAAGAACGTGATCGATTTGTGGTGAAGGTCATCGGAGTGCATGATTTTTCCGTTTACCGGGAATCACTGGATTATCTTGAGGGCTTGGCTGCAGTATCATCGTTGCATATTGCCGCCGTTAAAGACGATTCTCTATTGTTGTACTTGGAGTCAGAGGCGAGTATCGAAAAGTTAATGAGTGTGATCAATTTGGATAAGAAGTTGACGCCGATTCAGAGTGAAAATGATCAAGTGCCGGTGTGGCAGAGGGCTCCAAGAGGCTCTCTAGATGATCCGATACAATTTCGTTGGTCGAGTTGATGAGTGAGGATATGACAGCAGAACCTGTACAGCTAAGTCTGGGTGTAACTTTACGAGACGACGCGACGTTTGAAAATTTCTATGCGCCTGATGAAAAGGCTAACTTGGTTGTTAGCAGTTTAAAAGCAGCGGCATTGGGCAAAGAATTAAGCAGCCAGGTAATATGGGGGGCGCCCGGTAGCGGCTTGACTCACCTGATGCAGGCGGCATCTCATGAGGCCCAAAGTGAGGGTCTACGTGTGCAATATTTACCGTTACGGGATATCCGGGGTTATTCCTCTGAGGATATTTGTGATGGGCTTGAGGCATCTCAGTTAGTTTGTCTTGATGGTTTGGACCTTATTTGCGGTAACCGTGAATGGGAACTTGCTCTGTTTCACTTGTACAATAAAATTCGAGATGCTGGCCATTCTTTACTGATGTCATCCCATATTAGCCCTTCTTCTCTTTCTATTGAGTTGCCCGATTTAAAATCGAGAATCCTCGGAAGTTTGGTTTACCATGTGAAAAGCCTGGATGACCAAGAAAAACAATCCGCGTTAATAATGCGGGCTGGTGGGCGAGGGTTACAGATGCCTGAAGATGTGAGTAAATTTATTTTGCAGCGATCGCCTCGCGATATGAATAATTTGTTTATGTTGCTCAACCGCTTAGACGAGTGTTCTTTGCAGCAGCAGCGTAAATTGACGATTCCTTTCGTCAAAGAGGTGTTAGGCCTGTAGTAAGTTGACAGAAGGGCGTCTCTATTTCTTCAATGGTTTTAGCCTTTCTTGGCTCCCTGCGTTGCTCTACTTACAAGAAGAGCGTAGGAGATTCGTCAGAGGTGAGTTATCGATCAAGTGAAACACCCTAAGTTATTCCAGAGCATTTTATTTAGGGTGCAAGACAGGGAATACAGTGAGCATATATGCTGAGTTGGCCGTCTTGAGAATCAAAAACATTGGGTAGTGCTTGGGTTTTTTTGGCAAGTGCTATTAGTGTTGATAGTTCCTGTCCTAGAATATCCGATTGAATCCCTCCCCCTAGAATTTTTGCTTCTTCTACTAACGCTCGCATAAATTGTTCCGAAGGGCTTAGTGGGCGCTCGATCAGTTTTATGTTGCTTGGTTTTAGCGCGTGCTTTTTACTAATGGCGGCAACAAGGTCATCAAATGTTCCAAGATGATCCACCAGCCCAAGCTCGTGTGCTTTTTGTCCGGTCCAGACACGGCCCTGTGCGACTTGGTGTATTTCTCCTGGTGTTTGATTGCGTGCTATAGCGACAAGATCAATAAAGCGGCGGTAGATACTATCCACTCTACTTTGAAATACCTGTTGAGCATTATCCGATAACGGTCTATCCACTTGGTACATATCGGATATCGGTGTTGTTCCGAAGCCGTCACTGTGTACCCCAAGTTTTGTCATCGCAGCAGAAAAGTTCGGTACTAGAGCCCAAACACCGATTGAGCCGGTAATGGTTGTTGGTAAAGCCCAAATTTCGTCTGCTGCTGTGGCTATCCAATATCCTCCCGATGCGGCAACGGAGCCCATCGATATATAGATGGGAAGCCCTTCTTCGCGGGCATTGGTAATTTCTTCTCGAATGATTTCAGACGCAAAGACACTGCCACCCCCGCTATCAACTCGAATAATAAGGGCTTTGAGGGAGTCGTCATTACTTGCTTGGTGAATAAGTGCACTGAGTGTGTCACCGCCTATTTGGCCTTCTGGTGCACTGCCGTCAACAATCTTGCCGCTGGCGACGATTAGTCCAATATTGTTTTGTGCTTGGGGAAGGGTGGGTTTAATTTCAGTTAGGTAACGTTTAAGGCCTATGGCGTTTACGAAACCGGTATCTTCATTTTCGCCAAATTTTTCAAGGAGTAATTTATCCAGTGCTATGCGTGATAAAACCTCATCAACTAAGCCGGTTTCAAGAGCCAGAGTAGAAAAGTCTGGTTGCGTATTTTTTAGCGTGTCGTTTAGGGAGTCGATAAAGGTTTGGATTGTACCGTCCGGTAAATTTCGGTGAGCTTCTATAGTGCTGGTGTAGCGACCCCATAACTCATTAATCCAGCTGCTGTTATGTTCGCGAGATGCATCGGACATATTATTTCGAATAAACGGTTCTGCTGCATCTTTGTAATTGCCAACTTTGAATAGGTGAAACTTAATGGATAGCTTATCGGCTGCTTCCTTGAAATAAGATCCGTAATAAGCAAAGCCAGTTAGGGACACATTGCCGTAGTTGTGAAGGTAAATGGTGTCTGCATAGCTGGCTAAAAAGTATTGTTTTTGTGAATACTGATCGGCGTAAGCTATAACGGGTTTGCCGGTTTTTTTAAAGTGGGTGATTGCTTGTCCAAGCTCTTCTAGCTTGCTGAAACTTCCGCCTCTCATGCTGTTGAGATCAAGGATTAAGGCGGTAATGCGATTGTCATTGGCGCCGTGATTTATGGCGTATGTGACATCTCGAACGAGGGTTTCAGGGTCTTCTTGAGATTCCTGCATTAAATCAAAAATGCTGGGCTGATAGGTGAGCTGATCGACGAGCTGCCCAGATATAGTCACATAAAGTGGAGCTGAATGGGGTAGCGGTTTGTTGCCTCCAGAGAACAGGGCAATCAATAATAGGCCAACCACGATGACAAACAAAAAATTCGCGATTCCATTGCGCAGGTAAGTAATGATTTTCCAAAATTTCCCTAAATATTTAAACATAGTTCGTATGGCCTAATTGATTGGTAAGTTATTAAGAAATGCCTTTTTGTAGGCGCTGCATCCACCGGCTTGTCATCATGGATGAGTTGAATAAGAGAACGATGAGAAACAAAAAGAAAAAGTCACTGGGGTCTCCAATAGTAGAAAATACAGATTGAACAGCAAAGATAAAGTAAAACAATAAAATGAAGCAGATCCAACTGTAGACTCGATACACTTTTTGTATCATTCCGGGAAGAAATGCCAGTAGTGGCAAACTTTGAAGCAACAAAATAGAGAGCTTGAACCCGCTTTCTCGGTCAAAGTTCCAAAAAACAAAGAGCCCCATAAGTAAAGCGTACAATGTGTAATTGATGATACATGCAATCTGAACCTTTTTGGCCAGAGGCGAATTGTGAGTATTGTCATTCATGTCGATTATGTTTCTAGAAGTAATTGTTGTGCAAGCTTGGCAATTCGTTGGCCAAAATTTAGGGCAATGCTGTGTTCAGTTTCCGTTAGCGTGCTGGGTTCTTGCGCCGCGCTTTTTATGGCTACATGAGAGGGGCCGTAAGGTGTTCCCCCGCTCTTAGTGGTGTGAAGTCCCTCTTCGCTATAAGGAACCCCTGCAATCAGCATTCCGTGGTGAAGCAAGGGAAGCATCATCGATAGAAGAGTCGATTCCTGGCCGCCATGTAAAGAGCTGGTCGAGGTGAATACGCCTGCGGGTTTACCAATCAAGTCGCCGGAGAGCCACTCTCCTGCGGTTCCATCAATGAAGTATTTCATTGGTGCTGCCATATTTCCAAAGCGTGTTGGGCTGCCGAGAATCAGTCCTGAGCATCCTTTTAAGTCTTCTTTAGTGCAGTATAAGTCGCCCTTATCGGGAATGTCGGACTCTGACGCTTCTGTAACAGTGCTGACGCGAGGTACCGTGCGCAACCGCGCTTCCAATACACGCATCTGCTTGGTACCAGTTTGTTCTACGCCTGCTTGCTCAACCCCGCGTGCGATTATCTTCGCGAGATTTCGCGTTGACCCTGCGTGAGAGTAGTACAAAATTAGAATGTAAGGAGAGCTGTTACTCATAGAAAGGATTTCACATTTTCAGGCGGTCTGCCTAAAACGGCCTTATCACCTTTAATGACAATAGGCCGCTCGATTAGCTTAGGGTGTTTGTGCATTGCTTGAATGAGATCGGCATCTGAATGTACGTCATCCTTTAAACCAAGCTCTTTATAGGCATCTTCGCCTTTACGTAATAGTTCACGCGGTGCGATGCCTAATTTTTTAAGGATACTAATAATTTCTTTTTCTGAGGGTGGTGTTTCTAGATAAAGCACGATTTCAGGTTGTATGCCTTTTTCTTCAATCAGGCCTAGAGTCTGGCGAGATTTTGAGCAGCGGGGATTGTGATAAATGGTGATTGCTTCGCTCATTTTGGTCTTTCTCTCGGTCAATATGAATTATTAGTGGTTCAGGTACGGGATTGTACCTATACCCGATCAATGGAAAAACCTATTCCGAGAAAAAACCTATCATGAGTGTTGCTATAGCCTCGGGGTCGTATTTTTATGTCGTCCTTGGCTGAGTGTTAGGGGTGAGAGTCCAGTCGTCATGGCGAGATGCTAGATATGATTCGGTGTTGATCTCACAGACCATATGCAGCAGGGATGCTGCGTCCGAGCCCTCATGGATGGGTTTATGGTGTGTCCGAGGGATCAACACCGAATTCATGTCGGGGGTAAACCGTTTCTTCACGCTGTCATGGTGCTTTCGGCTTTGTCTCCTCGATAACTGCTCGGCTTTATCTCCTGAGTCGCCCTACCAATTACACCCTGGCAATTGTCCTGCACTGCTCTCGGCTCGGGCTCCTCGATAACTGCTCCTGCGTTATTCTACTTACGCGCTTCCTGCGCTAATGCTTCGCTCTATCTCCCCCATCCGTGGGGTCGTACTTCACGCCGTCCTGGCGCTCTCGGCAGTGTGCTCCTGCACTGCTCTACTTCACGCCGTCCTGGCGCTCTGTTATGGTTTGGGAAATTTTATTCCTTTGAGACGACTTCCAAATGCCCGTCATCCGCTCTCCTCAATCACTCGGTAAAACTGTCTGGCAATTTTGCCGAAATCTAGCTGCAGAATTCATCGATAAGCACTGTCAGCGTAGTGCGGCAGCGTTGACCTATATGACGTTGTTTGCTTTGGTGCCAATGATGATGGTGATGTACTCGATGTTTTCGTTAATTCCAGCATTTGAGGGCGTGGGGGAGCAGCTTCAGACGTTAATTTTTTCTAACTTCGTGCCAGAGACAGGTTCAGAGGTTCAGCAATATTTGAGTGACTTTTCTCAGCAGGCGCGAAGCCTAACTTTACCGGGAATTGTTATTTTGGTTGTTACGGCATACTTGATGCTCACGAACATCGAAAAGACCTTCAATACGATATGGGGGGTGGGGCAGGCGCGTAGAGGCTTGTCTAGTTTTCTACTGTATTGGGCTGTATTGAGTATCGGGCCTTTGTTTTTGGGGGCTGGGCTCGTTATGAGTACTTACCTTCTGTCATTAAAAATTGCAGTGGGCAATGTTGATTTATTGAGTGTGGCTGCACCAGTGTTGAGGATTGTTCCATTATTAATGGCTAGTGTTGCTTTTACGCTACTGTTTGCGGCTGTGCCAAATTGCAGAGTACCTTTTAAAGACGCGATGATTGGCGGAGTGGTGACTGCCATTTGCTTTGAGTTGGCCAAGGCTGGTTTTGGCGCTTTTGTTGCGAGTACAAGTTTCCAGTTGGTATATGGAGCCTTTGCCGCCGTTCCGCTGTTTTTATTGTGGGTAAATTTTATTTGGATGATTATATTGGCCGGAGCTGTATTTGTTCGGACGCTGGCTGAAAAGGAATACGCAAGAGGTGCGGTACGCCAACCGGATATTGTGGCCATCTTATTGTGTTTGGCTGTCTTTCGTGACAAGTCGCTCAGCGGTGAGGTTGTAACAGATCGAGATTGCGTGAATGCGGGAGTGGGCTTGGTGCATTGGCAAGGCCTTCGTTCATTGCTTGTTTCGGAAAATTGGATAGCGGTAACCGATGCTGGTCATTACGTCCTCTCACGCGATTTAAAGCAGCATTTCTTATGGGATATAGCGGCTATTGTGAATTTACCCGTCACGACTCGGTTCGATAATGAGTTGAATGTCCCCTGGTTTGATGAGTTTCAGTCTATTCAGCATCATATTTTTGACCATGCTAAATTGGGTATGAGTAGGTCTCTGGAAGCACTTTTTGAACAAAAAAAGAGCGTAACAGGCGATTAAATCGTTAAAAACCGACAAAAAATGGCTTTTCCGCGTAATTTCGTCAACCTTTGCTATTCTAATGTGAAGGCTTACAAAATCTTTTAGCCATAAAAACGAGCATATTCAGCTGGTCTGGCTATAATCATTAAGAAAGAGACGTACAAGGGCAATACGGGTTTTCATGTCTACACCCCTGTTAATTTGTGATGATTCCACTATGGCGCGAAAGCAAGTTGCTCGTTCGCTGCCCGAGAGTTGGGATGTGCACGTCACCTATGCGACCAACGGCTTTGAAGGCTTGGATGTGATCCGGGCGGGTAAAGGCGAAATGGTTTTCCTCGATCTGACCATGCCGGGTATGGATGGCTATGGTGTTTTAGAGACGATCAAAAAAGAAAACTTAAAATGCATGGTGATTGTTATTTCGGGCGATATTCAGCCTGAGGCCTGTGATCGAGTGAAGTCATTGGGTGCTCTCGATTTTATTAAAAAACCTGTCAATAAAGAAAAACTTCAGCAAGTGCTTACGACCTTCGGTCTCCTGTAATTTCTTCCGTCATATTTTCCACAGCGCCAATATTGGCATAGTGTTCGTTGTCTTGGTTATGGCTTTTTATACGACCGCTCCAACTCAGCCCAAAGCGACGGAAGGCGTTTTAAAGTTCTGTAGCTGAATATTACAATGGAAATTCAAAAATAATTTCAGAATGAAACTCTCTCAATTTGGCACAAAGATGACCTCTGATTCGGCTATAGTCGATTTGATGGAGGACCTCGGCGATGCCTTAAACGTCAATCCTGACCTACTCTTTCTTGGCGGCGGTAATCCTGCACGCGTTCCTGAGTTTGAGGGCATCGTGGCAGAGCATCTCCAATCGATTAGCGCAGACCCGGATAGGCTTCATAAGTTGATTGGTGTTTATCAGTCTCCGAAGGGTTCGGAAGAATTTATTGATTCTTTAGTTGAATACCTTAATAAAAGGCTAGGCTGGAAAGTTAAGTCATCTAATATTGCGATCACAAATGGTAGTCAGTCTGCGTTTTATATATTGATCAATTTGTTGTCAGGACAATACTCCGGTAGTAGCCAACAGAAGCGTATGGTTTTCCCCATGATGCCGGAATATCTGGGGTACTCTGATCAATCTAGCGAGCAAGGCGTATTTCGTAGTTTACGTCCCCGAATAGAGAAAACGGGGGAGCATCGTTTTAAATATTACATGGATTTTGACGCCTTGTATTTAGATGAAAATGATGGCGCGATATGCGTGTCTCGCCCAACGAACCCAACCGGTAATGTTTTATCTGTCAACGAGTTAGATAGACTCAGTCTATTGGCGAAAGAACAAAACATTCCATTTATTATCGATTGCGCTTATGGCGACCCTTTTCCTGGGATTGTGTATAACCGAGAGTCGTTGCCTTTCCATGAAAATAATATCTATGTATTAAGTTGCTCTAAACTAGGTTTGCCTGGCGCACGCACGGGGATTGTTGTTGGGCCTGAAACTATTGTTAACCAGTTGGTTAAAGTGAATACCGTTATTAGTTTGGCAAATGGTAATTTGGGTCCAGCGATTATGACGTCGTTAATTAAAAACGGAGACCTTTCTGGGGTATGTGAAAATACCTTGCTACCGTTTTATCGTCAAAAGCGTGATTTTGCTATTTCCTGCGTTGATAAATATTTTTCGGGCCTGCCCTATTTTTTACATGAACCTGAAGGCGCATTTTTTCTCTGGTTGTGGTTTCCAGACTTGCCTATAACGTCGAAAGTTTTATATGAACGCTTGAAAAAGAAGGGGCTGCTAGTAATGGATGGCGAGCACTTTTTCTTTGGTTTGGGGGAGGGATTAGGTGAGGATTTAGCTGAGGTTTGGGATCATTCGAAGCAGTGTGTGAGATTAACGTATTGCCAGAGTGAAGATGTAATTGAGCGGGGGATCAAATTGATGGCGGAAGAATTGCGATCTTTGTAGCAGTGTTTGAGTTTTTAGCGTTAAGGCTAAATGGTCGTAGGTCTGCTTGAACGTAGAGCGGTTTAAAGGTTAGCGCCAATATTTCTGCCAAGCGACAAGTACCTTTTCAGGATACCAATATTTTCCGTAGCTGCCGTTGTAGCGAGCTAAAGCTTCTTTCCAATCACCTTTTTCCCGATCTAAGTAGTGCTTCAGAATGGTACAGCCGTAACGTAAGTTGGTTCGTAGATCGATAAGGTTATCGGATTCGCGGCCGATTTCTTTTTTCCAAAAAGGCATCACTTGCATCATGCCTCGTGCGCCTGCTGACGAAATAGCAAATCGGTCAAAACGGCTTTCTATTTGAATGACCGCGAGTACAAACTCTGGCGGAATATCTGCGGATTTTGCCGCGTGGTGAATTTCTTTTAGTATGCGCAAGCGGTCGTCACGATTACGAACAAACTTTTTGAGAATGCCAGATTTTTGCACGAGCCACACTTCAGCATCAAATCGATCGTTAAAGCTATCGGCTTGAGAAATAACGTGCTTCAGCTTGTTTCTTAATTCTAGGTCGATATGTGTTTCCGCCCAAAGTACAGAGCTTAAGGCGAAAACGACACATGCTAGAGTGGCGTTTGTTAGACGCTTTGAAATTGAAATAGCCATTGAGTAATGTGTGAAATTTTAGGCCAATTGCTCGCAGATAAAATCAATAATATTTTCTCGTGGTATTTGCTGGTTGTCAGTGTCTTTCCTGCCTTTGTATTCAATATTGCCTTCGGCGAGGCCTCTATCGCCAATGACGAGCCTGTGGGGGAGGCCCATCAAATCTGTATCGGCGAGCATGCCACCGAGGCGTGCTTTTGGCGCATCCATAAATAATACTTCAATACCCTTTGCGGTAAGTTCACTATAAATACGTTCGCATTCTGCTTTTACATCTTCAGACTTATGCATATTGATCGGCACTAGAGCTACAGAAAATGGAGCGATATTTTTTGGCCAAATAATGCCTTTATCGTCATTGTTTTGTTCGATAGCCGAAGCTACGATACGCGTTACGCCAATGCCGTAGCACCCCATAATCATTGTTGTTGCTTTGCCGTTTTCATTCAGCACTGTAGCCTTCATTTCATCTGAGTATTTTGTGCCCAGCTGAAAAATGTGTCCAACTTCGATACCGCGTTTAATCTCGATGGTGCCTTTTCCGCAGGGGCTAGGGTCACCAATCACAACATTGCGAAGGTCTTGCACCTTGGTAATGATTGCATCGGTTTCCCAGTTGGCATTCAGGTAGTGGGCGTCGTTTTTGTTTGCGCCACAAACAAAATTGCGCAAAGCGGCGGCGGCCCTATCGACGATAATGGGAATGTCGAGTTTGACAGGCCCAAGTGATCCCACTTCGGCTCCTAGTTCATTTTTAATTCGCTCTTCGTCGGCAAAGGTGAGGGGCTCGGCAATTTCAGAAAGCTTTTCAGCTTTGATTTCATTGAGGCTGTGATCACCGCGCAAAACTAACGCGACCAGCGGGGGTTTTTGACCTTCTTCCCCTTTCGCGACTGGGCCATAGACAATCAAGGTTTTAACGGTTTTTTCTGGCGCTACGTTTAAAAAGCTCGAAACTTCATCGATCGATTTTTTCTGTGGCGTAGCGACTTCTTCGATGGGTTGTGGGGCTTCTGTACTAGCGGTGGGGGCTATAGCTTCTGCAAGCTCAACATTAGCGGCAAAATCACTGTCAGTGCTGAAGGCAATGTCGTCTTCCCCGCTACTGGCAAGTACGTGAAACTCGTGTGAGCCGGACCCGCCAATGGAGCCTGTGTCAGCTAATACAGGACGATAGTCTAAACCGATACGGTCAAATATTTTGCAGTAGCTTTGGTGCATGACATCATATGTTTCTTGCAGTGATTCTTGTGTTACGTGGAAAGAATAGGCGTCTTTCATAATGAATTCGCGTGATCGCATCACGCCAAAACGGGGGCGAACTTCGTCGCGAAATTTGGTTTGAATCTGGTAGAAGCTGATAGGGAGTTGTTTATAACTGCTGACTTCGTTTCGAACCAGGTCAGTGATAACCTCTTCGTGGGTTGGTCCAAGGCAGAACTCTCGTTGGTGGCGGTCACGAATGCGCATTAATTCAGGTCCATATTGCCCCCAGCGCTTAGATTCGTGCCACAGCTCGGCAGGCTGTACGACGGGCATTAAAACCTCCTGAGAGCCGGCCTTATCCATTTCTTCACGCACAATAGCCTCTACTTTGCGCAGCACTCGCAACCCCAGTGGTAGCCAATTGTATAAGCCTGACGCAAGTTTACGTATCAGTCCTGCTCGTAGCATCAGCTGATGGCTGATGACTTCTGCATCTGATGGTGTTTCTTTTTTTGTAGCAATTAGAAATTGACTGGCGCGCATGGGAACCCTTGATGTGATCGGTTATCTATAATGAATCATGGGTATCTCTAAAAATGCACTTTTTGGAGATACTCATTATGAATGCTTTAGTAAAACTTGTTGGTTTCGGTGTCAGCAGTGCTGAGTCGAAATAAGGGGTGTATTCTAAAGCGGATGAGTTGATTGAGGAAACCTTATGTTTGAACTTCATGCACAGTTGAAAAAAGATACGGTTGAAGTGGGGTGTTTTAAGTTGAGCATGGTTCTACTTCATCGAGATGCTAATTACCCTTGGTTGATTTTGGTGCCAAAGCGGGAAAGTGTGAGAGAGATCCACCATTTGGCTAATGAGGACCAGCAACAGTTGATACGAGAGTCGTCACATTTATCCGAAGTGATGACCTCTATCTTTGCTCCGACCACGATGAATATTGCGGCCCTTGGAAACATTGTTTCGCAGCTGCATGTTCACCATGTGGCTCGATTTGAGTCTGACCCTGCTTGGCCTGGCGTTATCTGGGGGGCAATAGAAGCTAAAGCTTACGAGGAGGATGTCTTGTCTACACGCTTAAGTCGATTGCATTCTTCGTTAGTGGGGGAGGGGTTTGAGGCTGAGTGTCGTATGGAGGGGGGGGGCGCTTGCACCGGGTTTAGTCCCTAAAGGAAATGCTGTGCTAGCTTTCATTTGGGCACAAAAAACCCGCTGTAAGGCGGGTTTTTTTAAGCTTTTGAGTGAGTCTAAGTAATTACACTGCCATCTCTTTGAGCTTTTTAAGCGGACGAATTTTAACTGCGATACTGGCAGGTTTTGCTGCGAAAGTGGCTTCTTCCCCAGTGAAAGGGTTGATACCTTTTCGTGCTTTTCGTGCAGGCTTTTTAACGGTGACAATTTTGAAAAGGCTTGGCATTACGAATTCGCCACAGCTGCGCTTCATGGTGTGACCTTGAATAATGTCGGTTAATTCATCAAGAACCGATTGAACCTGCTTGCGAGACAGTTCAGTATTTTCAGAGATTTGATTCAAAATTTGAGTTTTTGAATAGCGTTCTTTAATTGCTTTGATCTTTTTGACGGGTTCAGCTTTCGCTTTTGTTGCAGCTTTTTTAGGTGCAGCTTTCTTTGGTGTAGCTTTACGTGCAGCCATAATAATCCTCAATCTTAATTGTATTTGTTTTATATAGGTATATACGGCAGCGCAGGCCAGATTGACCGGCCTGACCCTCGGCTTAAGTCTTACCCCCTCAAGCGAAAAGGCCGACACTTCCGTTATCAGCATTCTTGGTGCGTATTTATAGTGTATTCCTTCTGCTCAGGCAATAAAAAATCCTATAAAAGCAGACATTTTTTCGAGGTCTGATCAAATAAGGAGCGTTTTTTGAGCTTGCTCCCTAGAGTGTTACAAATATTCCATTTTTAGTGCTTGAGCAGTCTTTGACTGTAGACCAAAAATAAGAATTTAGGGCGAGGGAGAGCTTAATATCTCGCGCCTCAATATGTGAGTCTGAGAACGTTTTTATGGCTTTAGGTTTAGATATGTTGGTCGGGCTCAATTTTTGTCATTTGTCAGGTGGTGAAAGGAGATGTTTTCCGCTGATGATCGGCAGTGTCTTCATGATCTCCCCACACTAGGGTATAATTCCGCCCCTTTTTCTGTCTGGCTGAATCTAATGAAGGTTGGGCATGCGTTTATATCTGATTTTTGAGGAGTGAAGGTCGTCATATGCCAATTTATGAGTATCAATGTGAAGAGTGTCAGCATGAGCTAGAGGCTCTACAGAAAATGAGCGATGACCCTTTAAAAAAATGTCCTTCTTGTGGGGATGAGGCCTTAACGAAAAAGATTTCGGCTGTCGCGTTTAGGCTGAAAGGCAGCGGCTGGTATGAGACTGATTTTAAGTCAGGTAATAAAAAGAATTTGGCCTCAGGAGATAAGTCTCCTGAGGCGGCGAAAAGCAGTGGCGGAGGTGGTGAGTCTTCGTCTGATAGCGGTAAAAAATCTAGCGGTAAAGAATCTAGCAGTAAAAAATCCGACGGCAGTAAAAGTACTGCGTCATCTAACAAATAAAGAATTAAGGATCATTGCCATGCGCAGCGTCTATTGCGGTGTATTGAACACTTCCAACATTGACCAAGAAGTCACTTTGTGCGGCTGGGTTGACCGTCGTCGAGATCACGGTGGAGTCATTTTTATTGATTTGCGAGACCGTGATGGCATCGTTCAGGTGGTGATCGACCCGGATAACGAAGAAAATTTTGCTTTGGCCGACAAAGTGCGGACGGAGTATGTGCTATCGATCACTGGAAAGGTTCGTGCTCGTTCGGAGTCGACGGTTAATGCCAATATGGCAACAGGAGAGGTTGAGGTATACGGTACGTCCCTCGAAATTTTAAATGCTTCTGAGACACCTCCGTTTCAGTTGGATTCGCATACCAATGTTGGTGAAGATGTACGTTTGACGTATCGCTACCTAGATCTCCGCCGTGAGCCAATGCAGCGCAATTTGCGTTTCCGCTCCAAGGTTACCAATGCGGTTCGAAACTATTTGGATGATAATGGCTTTCTCGATATTGAGACGCCAATCTTAACACGCGCAACTCCTGAGGGCGCTCGTGATTACTTGGTGCCTTCTCGAACGCATGAAAGTAAGTTTTTTGCTTTGCCTCAATCGCCGCAGTTATTTAAACAATTGTTAATGGTGTCTGGGTTTGATCGTTACTATCAGATAGCTAAATGTTTCCGTGATGAAGATTTACGTGCTGATCGTCAGCCAGAATTTACTCAAATCGATATTGAAACGTCGTTTATGAGCGAAGAGCAAATTATGGCGATTACTGAAGATATGATTCGCCTGATCTTCAAGGAAATGCAGGGCGTTGAGTTGGGTGAATTCCCACGTATGCCGTATTCAGAGGCAATGGATCGATATGGTTCTGATAAGCCAGACTTGAGAATTCCTTTAGAGCTGGTCGAAATAAAAGACCTTATGCAGGACGTGGAGTTTAAGGTTTTCGCTGGACCGGCCAAAGACCCTAGTGGTCGAGTTACGGCAATGAGAGTTCCAAAAGGCTGCTCTATTTCGCGTAAGAAAATTGATGCTTATACAAAATTCGTCAGTATTTATGGGGCTAGAGGTTTAGCGTACATAAAAGTGAACGATATTTCGGATTCGGAAAATGGTCTGCAATCACCAATATTAAAATTTTTGCCAATAGAGGTCGTCAAAGCGGTTCTGGATCGAGTCGGTGCTGAAGATGGCGATCTTGTTTTCTTCGGGGCTGATAAGTCTAAAGTTGTGTCTGAGGCGCTTGGAGCTCTGCGTTGTAAGTTGGGTGAAGATTTGGATCTGTACGCTTCTGAGTGGTCGCCTTTATGGGTTGTTGATTTCCCAATGTTTGAGGAAATTGAAGGTGGCTTTACAGCCTTGCATCATCCGTTCACTGCTCCATCGTGTTCTCCTGAAGAGCTGAAGGCGGCGCCAGAGAAAGCGCTGTCTCGCGCCTATGACATGGTTCTCAATGGTACTGAGCTAGGTGGCGGTTCCATTCGTATTCATAAACAGGATATGCAGCAAACCGTATTTGAAATCTTGGGTATTGGTGAAGAGGAGCAGCAAGAGAAGTTTGGTTTCTTGCTGGATGCTCTGAAGTATGGTGCTCCCCCCCATGGCGGTCTTGCCTTTGGTTTGGATCGGCTTATTATGCTGATGACCAAATCGGAGTCTATCCGTGACGTGATTGCGTTCCCTAAAACTCAATCAGCGGCTTGCGTCATGACGGATGCTCCGGGCTTTGTTGATTCAAAGCAGTTAGAAGAGTTGAATCTTCGCTTGAGAGCGAAAAAGCCAGTTGTTGAAGAGAGTGTTGAAGCAGAAAAGCCTGAGTAGATACTCGAGAGATGGTATAGCTTTTTCATGTTAACGCCCATTTTTGGGCGTTTTGTGTTTCTGGGGTATTGTTTTTTGTCGCTCCCGCACACAATAATTCTGAGCGGCATGGTAATTATGTGGGTTTTCTGTGAATACTGAATTTCAGATAAAGGTGTAAAAGAGTAATTATGGCGTATCCGACTGGCGAGCTGTCTGTAGATTTGAGGGCGATAGCCGAAAATTGGCATTACATTAAAAAGCAGCTTAAGCCTTCTGTGAGTTGTGGCGCGGTGGTAAAGGCAAACGCTTACGGATTGGGGGTTGATCGCATAGCTCCCAAAATATACCAGGCGGGTTGTCGGCATTTTTTTGTCTCTAATTTTAAAGAGGCGCTTCAGCTTAAGGCTCTCATTGGGCCAGATGCCGATATCTATGTGTTGACGGGTTGCAATGCTGGGGCTGAGCTGGAGTTTATAAAACGCGGTTTCATTCCTGTGTTGGTTTCGTATGAAATGGTTGAGCGTTGGGCTCAAGTTGCTCAGGGTTATTCTGCTGCTCAGGCTGTGTTGAAGGTTAATACCGGGATGGGGCGTCTGGGGGTGGAGCCCTTGGAGTTTGAGCTACTGCTAGCGGAGCGTGGATTGCTTGAGCGAGCAAGGGTTAATTGTTTGATGTCCCATTTTGCTTGTGCAGATGATCGAGAGAATGATTTGAGTCAGAGGCAGTTGGAGCGCTTTATTCTGATGCACGAGGGTCTAAAATCCGTAGGGCTTGATGTGAAGTTGACGCTTGCAAATTCTGCTGGGGTCTTTTTTAGTGATGAGGCGCACGGGGATGTTGTTCGTCCTGGCATCGCCCTATACGGGGGGAATCCGGGTTTAAGTTGTAATCCGATGAAGTCGGTTGTGGGTTTGCGATTACCTATTATCCAGGTGAGGCGATTGCCTGCAGGAGAGTTTGTTGGTTACGGAGCGACACGGTCTTTTGAGGGCGAGCGCTATGTTGCGGTGGTGTCGGGTGGATACGCGGATGGAATTATGCGCAGCTTGAGCAATCGAGGTTGGGGTTTCTTGGCTGGGAAAAAAGTACCGATTGTTGGCCGAGTATCTATGGATACCACTCTTTTTGACGTAACAGAGGCTCCTCGAGAGCAGGTATTGGCTCCGGGTGCTTCTATAGAAATATTGGGTAAAAATGTATCGATCGACGATTTAGCTTCAGCTGCGTCGACGATCAGCTACGAAATTTTGACTTCTTTCGGGTCTCGTTATCAACGCTGTTATTTAGATTAGGTGTTACTTTTCTTATGTCTTTGAATTCAAAAACTATTGTTCTGCTTGGATTGATGGCAGATGGCGCTTTTCATTCGGGAGAGGTGCTAGGGGAGGCTCTTGGGGTGAGTCGGGCGGCCGTGTGGAAAATGTTAGACGGGTTTTCTGGCTTGGGTCTGGACGTGCAGCGAGTGCGCGGTAAGGGGTATCGTATTTGTGGCGGTATTGATTTTTTAGATGATGCTGAAATTTTAAGCTTTCTGCCTGCATCGGTTAATGAGCTGTTTTGTGAATTGCTTATTCTTCCAGAAGCGGTCTCGACAAACCAGGTTCTGCTCGATCGAATAAATTCTGGCGAAAACTTTGATCAGGTGCGCGTGTGTTTGGCTGAAATGCAAACTGCTGGCCGTGGGCGCCGTGGTCGAAAATGGCAAAGTCCTTTCGCGAGAAATATTTACCTCTCGTTTTCGTGCTGTTTTGAAAATGGAATTGCTGGTATGGAGGGCTTGAGTTTAGCCGTTGGGCTTGGCGTGGTTAAATCGTTAAAGGCGTTGGGAGTGGTGGAGGTTGGTCTAAAGTGGCCGAATGATATTATTTGTGGAGAGGCCAAGCTTGGAGGGGTTCTTATCGAGATTGCCGGGGATGTTGGTGGTCGATGTCAGGCTGTGATTGGTGTAGGGGTTAACGTGCGGATGAGCGAAGAGAGTATGAAGGATGTTGATCAGCCGTGGATAGATCTTGATGGACTCTTGAAGTCTGTTCCTTCTCGAAGCCAGATTGCAGCCTCCCTGCTTGATAGTTTGCTGCCTATTGTGGGGGATTATGAGTCTAAGGGCTTTGCTCATTACCGTCTTGAGTGGCAAGAGCTATGTCAGCATATTGGTCAGACGGTACAGCTTGAAACTTCATCGGCAAAAACAAAAGGGAAAATGCTAGGTGTAGATGATTCTGGTTCTTTATGTTTGGAGGTGGCGGGCGTAGAGCAGACTTTTATTGGGGGTGAAGTGAGTCTGAGGCTTGATGGATGAGATACTTATTTGATGTTGGAAATACTAGGGTTAAGTGGGCTTTGGAGGAGGGGGGGCGGATCATATCTTCAGGGGCTTTTCTTCCTGGTGAGTTGGATCGCTTTATTGGCGGGAAGAGCGCTGGGGAAGTGTCTCATGTGCGTATTTCGACGGTCTCGTCTGTCGAAATGCGTGATAAATTGATTCGCTGGAGTGTAGATGAACTTGGTGTTCAGCCGCTGGTAGCGCGTGTGACGCGCGAGTTTCTGGGTTTGAAGGTTGCGTACGCGCGGGTTGAAAATTTAGGTGTTGATCGTTGGTTGGCGATGCTTGCTGCATGGCATAAGCGGTATGAAGCTTGTATCGTGATTGATGCTGGCACCACGATTACTGTGGATTATATTGGGGTAAGTGGGGCTCACTCTGGGGGCTTGATTGTTCCGGGGGTGGAGCTGATGCGAGGCGCGCTATTTGATAGAACTTCTGCGGTGAAGGTCGACAAGCTTTCTTTGTCGGAAGATTGGGGGTTGGGGTGTGATACTGTCCCGTGTGTTAGTGGTGGTATAAGCGCTATGATTACGGGGTTCTTGAGTGAGATAGTTCAGCGGGGCGATAAAAATGCTGCGATTATTCTCTCTGGTGGTGATGCGAAATTGGTTCAAGGTATGTTGGGTTGCCAAGCTGAATTACGTCCCCATCTGGTTCTGGAAGGTTTAATGTGTATGTAATGAGTCCAGTTTGTCTTGGTCTCGTATTTGGGCGGTAGGGTATCTTTTCCTGTTGGCCGCTAGGGTTGGGCGTGAGCCCTTAATCAAAATAAAATAGTTTCTGAAATTATATGCGTTGGATATTTATTACCTTGGCGGTGATTAATCTTGCTGTATTTGCGTGGGGGGTGGTCGTTGGATCCCAGGAGCAAGGGCCGTTACAAGCAAAAAAACTCAAAAACCCTTATGGGCAATACCCTGAAATCGTTCTTCTGTCTGAATTGCCGGTCGCTGAACGTGATCAGCGTATGGTTGTGCTAGAACCCGCGGATGCGGAAATTCGGCTCGAAGAGGAATCGTTAGAGGACGGGGTGGGCTCACTAAGTATGGATAGCGACTCTCTGGAGGATGCTTTAGTTGGCGAGCAGCTGGCTGCTTCTGGCGAGGCTGAGTCGACGCAGAATTTGAGTGGTGGGGTGGAGCGATTTGAAGGTCCTGTTGTTGGATCTCCTTTGCCCATGCATGAAAATAAGCTGTTGTGTGAATTGGTCGGTCCGTTCGAATCTCGCGAAGTTGCTAGTGATTTTATTGCGAGGCTTGAGTCAATTGAAGTGGTGAGTTCTGAGCGGGATATAGAGTTGCCAGCCGGGCCTGGATACTGGGTTTATCTGCAGCCTAAGGCAAGTCGGAGGGAGGCTTTACGTACGCTAGGCGAGCTGCAGTCTAGGCGAATTGATAGTTATGTAATTCCCAAAGGTGATTTGGTTAATGGCATATCGCTCGGAATGTTTAGTAAGAAGGCCCTGTCTGAGGCGCGAGTTAAGGAGATGAGAGCTATCGGGTTGGATCCAAGGGTGGAAGAGATTGAGCGCACCTATCGAGAGGTCTGGGTGATGCTAAATCCAGGTGAAGATTCAAAAATGAGCAAATTGACTTGGGAAAGAACAATGCAAGGAATAAAAGACCTTCAACGTAGACAAAATTACTGTTTAGAGGTTGCTTCCAAGTAAAACATTCAATAGAATCCCGCCTCCACTTTAGAGACGACAGTCCTAAAGCGGGATGTAGAGCTGGTGTAGCTCAGTTGGTAGAGCAGCTGACTTGTAATCAGCCGGTCGGGGGTTCAACTCCTCTCGCCAGCTCCATATTTTTAAGGGTCGACAGTAGTCGGTTTTTACAGCTTGGTCGTTAGCCATGACCGTTTAAGCTTTTAGTAATGCGCAGGGGTTCCCGAGTGGCCAAAGGGATCAGACTGTAAATCTGACGCGCAAGCTTCGGTGGTTCGAATCCACCCCCCTGCACCATATTGAGTTGTCGGAACTGTGTTTCGATCTTGGGTTTACGTTTGTGAATCTGGGGATGTTGGTTATAGTCTGCTGCAGTTATAGTTAGTGGCTAACATAGTCAGCTACCGTATTTTTGCGGGCATGTTTTTGTGCGGGCATAGTTTAATGGTAGAACCTCAGCCTTCCAAGCTGATGATGCGGGTTCGATTCCCGCTGCCCGCTCCAGTACGTGTGCTCATATAGCTCAGTCGGTAGAGCACTTCCTTGGTAAGGAAGAGGTCACCGGTTCGAATCCGGTTATGAGCTCCATTTAATTTTAAGTCTGATTCGTCCCAATTTGAGGAGATCGTCGTAATGGCAAAAGAGAAGTTTGAAAGAAATAAGCCCCACGTAAACGTTGGTACGATCGGCCACGTGGATCACGGTAAAACAACATTGACTGCTGCTTTGACACGCGTATGTGCTGAAGTTTGGGGTGGAGATGCCGTAGCATTTGATGGTATCGATAACGCTCCAGAAGAGCGCGAACGTGGTATCACGATTGCAACTTCTCACGTTGAGTATGATTCTCCTGAGCGTCACTATGCTCACGTGGATTGTCCAGGCCATGCCGATTATGTGAAAAACATGATCACTGGTGCTGCTCAAATGGACGGCGCGATTTTGGTTTGTGGCTCTACAGACGGTCCTATGCCTCAAACACGTGAGCACATCTTGCTAGCGCGTCAAGTTGGTGTTCCGTATATCGTAGTCTTCCTTAATAAGGCTGATTTGTTGGCTGAAGATTGTGGCGGTGTTGAATCGGAAGAATATGCTGAAATGTTGGAATTGGTTGAGATGGAGCTGCGTGATTTGCTTTCTCAATACGAATTTCCTGGCGATGACACGCCAATTATTACTGGTTCAGCGCTTATGGCTTTGAACGGTGAAGATGAACATGGGCTTGGTACAACAGCTGTTAAGACGTTAATTGAGACTTTAGATAGCTACATTCCTGAGCCAGAGCGTGCGATCGATGGTGCATTTGTTATGCCTATTGAAGATGTTTTCTCTATTCAGGGCCGTGGTACTGTTGTGACTGGCCGTGTTGAGCGTGGAATTGTTAAGGTTGGCGAAGAAGTTGAAATCGTCGGTATTAAAGATACTACCAAGAGTACAGTTACTGGTGTTGAGATGTTCCGCAAATTGCTCGACGAAGGTCGTGCTGGTGAGAATGTTGGTGTTCTTCTTCGTGGTACTAAGCGTGAAGATGTTGAGCGTGGTCAAGTATTAGCGCACACAGGTTCGATTAACCCGCACACTACGTTTAAGTCTGAAATCTACGTGTTATCAAAAGACGAAGGTGGTCGCCATACGCCATTCTTTAAAGGCTATCGCCCACAGTTTTATTTCCGTACAACAGATGTAACTGGTGCATGTGAGTTGCCTGAAGGCGTTGAAATGGTAATGCCTGGCGACAACGTTCAAATGGTTGTTACGTTGATCTGCCCAATCGCGATGGAAGAAGGTTTACGCTTCGCTATCCGTGAAGGTGGTCGTACTGTTGGTGCTGGTGTTGTAGCAAAAATTGTTGAATAGTTTTTGTTAGATGTTAGTTAGGGGTTGGTAGATGTGTCTGCCAACCTTTTTGTGTTTGTAGAGAGTTTTAATAGGCCAGTAGTTCAATTGGTAGAGCGTCGGTCTCCAAAACCGAAAGTTGGGGGTTCAAGTCCCTCCTGGCCTGCCAAATTTTGGCGTTAGCCTACCGAACTTTATATAGACTGAATTTTCGTAGAATAGATAGAGTGCCCAGAGAGTGCAAATGAGTGCAAAATTAGAAACAGCTGAATTTCGCCTAGACGGTTTAAAGTGGCTTGTTGTTGTTGCTTTGGTGTTGGGTGGCGCTTTTGCGAATTCTTATTATTCCGCAGAAATTCCAGTTTTATATCGTGTTTTGGCTATGGTTGCCATTGGTGCAGCCGCGTGTTTTGTTGCCGTGAATACCGCGAAAGGTAATTCTTTTTGGGAATTGTTGAAAGCTGCTCAGGTTGAAATTCGAAAGGTTGTTTGGCCTTCTCGACAAGAGCAGACGCAGACCACTCTAATTGTTGTCGCTGTAGTTTTGGTCGCGGCGATTATTCTTTGGGGTTTGGATGCGTTTTTTGGTTATATCACATCATTGATAATCGGATAGGGGTGCGTTGGTTATGGCAATGAGATGGTACGTAGTACACGCTTATTCAGGATACGAAAAGAAAGTTGCATTAGCACTACAAGAGCGTATTGAACTCAATAAGATGCAAGAGCATTTTGGTGACGTATTAGTTCCCACTGAAGAGGTGGTTGAAATGCGTGCGGGTCAAAAGCGTAAGTCTGAAAGAAAGTTTTTTCCAGGCTATGTTTTGATTCAAATGGAGCTATGTGATGCGTCTTGGCATTTAGTTAAAGATACGCCAAGAGTTATGGGTTTTATCGGTGGGAAAGCCGATAAGCCAGCACCGATTACAGAAAAAGAAGCGGATTTAATTTTACAACGTGTAGATGACTCTGCGGAAAAACCAACACCTAAAACGTTATTTGAGCCTGGTGAAATGGTTCGTGTGATTGACGGTCCTTTCAATGACTTTAACGGTGTTGTTGAAGAGGTGAACTATGAGAAAAGCCGTCTTCATGTGGCTGTTCTTATCTTCGGGCGTTCTACGCCGGTTGAACTAGAATTCAGCCAAGTAGAGAAAACCTAATTTCTATTTGATTTTAGAATTAAGACGCCGCTTATTAATGGCGGCGTTATAGTGCAGTTTTTGCCTTCTTCTGATGCTTTCAGAGGAGGGTTTTTCGCGTCTTGTTAAAACATTTTGTTGTTGCAAGATCAGGGGAGCCGGAGAAGGGCAGTTGCCACTGCTTTGAGGCGTTAAACACCCAAATACTATGAGGACGTTATTATGGCGAAGAAAGTAGAAGCCTATATCAAGTTGCAAGTTGCTGCTGGTAAAGCAAACCCAAGCCCCCCCGTTGGTCCAGCCTTGGGTCAGCATGGTGTTAACATCATGGAATTCTGTAAGGCGTTCAACGCCCAGACTCAAAAGCTCGAGCCAGGTGCTCCAGTTCCTGTTGTTATATCGGTATACGGTGATCGTAGCTTTACCTTTGAAACTAAAACTCCGCCAGCTTCCTTTTTGTTGCGTAAAGCAGCGAATATCAAAAGTGGTAGTGGTCGACCCAATACTGAAAAAGTCGGCAAAGTTACTCGTGCGCAATTAGAAGAAATTGCTGGGACTAAAATGCCTGGTTTGACAGCTGCTGATCTGGATGCAGCCGTTAGAACCATTGCGGGTTCTGCTCGTAGTGCCGGTATCGACGTGGAGGGAGTGTAAAGTGGCTAAATTATCGAAACGTCAAAAAGCAATAAACGAGAAAATTGATCCTACAAAGTCATACGGGATTAATGACGCGGTTGCTTTATTGAAAGAGCTTTCAACAGTGAAGTTCTCTGAAACTGTAGATGCAGCGATCAATCTTGGAGTTGATCCTCGCAAATCAGATCAAAATGTTCGTGGCGCAACTAGCTTGCCTCACGGAACAGGTAAAGATGTACGTGTTGCTGTATTTACTTCCGGAGCGAACGCTGAAGCGGCTAAAGAAGCTGGTGCCGAGTTTGTTGGTATGGAAGAGCTTGCTGCAGAAGTTAAAGGCGGCATGATGGACTTCGATGTTGTTGTTGCAGACCCTGCAGCAATGCGAGTTGTTGGCCAGTTGGGTCAAGTGTTGGGGCCTCGAGGTCTAATGCCTAACCCTAAGACCGGAACTGTAACGCCAAATGTTGCTGAAGCGGTTAGAAAAGCCAAAGCTGGTCAAGTACGTTTTCGTACTGACAAAGGCGGCATCATCCACGGCGCAATCGGTAAAGTTTCTTTTGATGCAAGCGCAATCAAAGAAAACTTAGAAGCCTTATTGGTCGACTTGAAAAAAGCTAAACCTGCTTCAGCTAAAGGTGTGTTCTTGGGGAAAATTTCTCTAAGCACAACAATGGGACCAGGTTTAACAATCGATATATCTTCTCTAGAAACGTAAGTTTCTTTTTAGAGAAGAGCTCAGACTTTGTGGTCTTCGCTGCTTTTAGAGCAGCGTTGAGCGTCAAAGACCGTAGGTGCCACTGAAGCGGTAGTTTGCAATATTTGCAGTAGCGGACGTGACTTAATCGAAAACCTAATTAATTTTAAGTTTTCAGCCTACGCAGACGGTGAGACCCGATTAGATTTTTAATTGGAATGTTGCAGGAAGTAACGACGATCGAAGTTGCAGGAGCGTTTTTCGATATATCACCGATTTAGTGATTCAATAGCATTTGTTATTGAATCAACACTTAACCAGGAAATAAAAGCATGGCTATTGGACTCGAAGACAAAAAAGCGATTATCGCTGACGTTAACGAGACTGCAGCTAACGCGTTATCTCTGGTGATCGCTGACTCACGTGGTGTGACTGTTGGCGCTATGGACAGCTTACGTAAACAAGCCCGTGAAAACGGTGTGAGTTTGCGTGTTGTCCGAAATACGCTTGCAAAGCGTGCTGTTCAAGGTACTGATTTTGAGTGTGTTACAGACGCACTTGTTGGTCCTAGTATTTTTGGATTTTCTATGGAAGATCCAGGTGCTGCAGCTCGTCTCTTCAAAGATTTTGCTAAAGAGCAAAGTGAATTTGAAGTGAAAGCCTTATCTGTTGGCGGCAAATTATTAGAAGCGAGTCAACTTGACACGCTTGCTAAGTTGCCTACACGAGATCAAGCGCTTGGAATGCTCGCTAGCGTCATCATTGCACCGGTCACCAAATTGGTTCGTACTCTTAACGAAGTGCCTTCCAGTGTTACACGCGTTATTGCGGCTGTTCGTGATCAAAAACAAGACGCAGCTTAATTATTAAGCTGTATATTTGATTTATTAATTTATTAATTTATATCGGGAGATAGGGTAATGGCTCTTTCTAAAGAAGACATATTAGACGCAATTGCTGAAATGTCAGTAATGGATGTTGTAGAACTTGTTTCTGCAATGGAAGAAAAATTTGGTGTATCTGCAGCTGCTGCAGTTGCTGTTGCAGCTCCTGCTGCTGATGGTGGCGCTGCTGCTGAAGAGCAAACTGAATTTGATGTAATGCTTACTGCTATTGGTGACAAGAAAGTTAATGTTATTAAAGCTGTTCGTAGTGTTACAGGCCTTGGTCTTAAAGAAGCAAAAGCTGTTGTTGATGGCGCACCTTCTACTGTTAAAGAAGCTCTTTCTAAAGAAGACGCTGAAGCAGCTAAGAAGACGTTGGAAGAAGCTGGCGCGACTATTGAACTTAAGTAAGTTCAAACTAAATCCAAATTTATTTGGTGTTGGGCTGACGGTTAATTAACCGTCGGCCTTTCTCTGTTTCAGGAAAGTAATTTTTTGAGGCAGGTGGTGAAACTAGGTTTCCCGCACAAGAATTGAACGATGCGAACATCGAGTTGGGAAATTCGATTTGTCGCAGAGGCAGATTGAGAGCATAAGGCAAAGCCTTTGTGGATCTCTCTGTTAATACTCATCCGTGAACAAGCTGAGGAATACAACACTAATGGCTTACTCATATACTGAGAAAAAACGCATTCGGAAGGATTTTGGCAAACTCCAAGATGTGATGGATGTGCCGTATCTTCTTGCGATTCAATTAGATTCCTATCGGAAATTTACCCAAACAGGTAAAAAACCAGAGGACTTTGCTGAAATCGGATTGCATGCAGCGTTTAAATCCGTATTTCCTATCAGTAGTTACTCAGGAAATGCAGCACTAGAATACGTGAGTTACACGTTGGGTAAGCCGGTTTTCGATGTAACCGAGTGTACGCTTCGAGGAACTACATATGCCGCACCATTGCGTGTGCGTGTGCGCTTGATTATCTACGATAAAGAATCTTCTACCCGAGCAATCAAAGATATTAAAGAGCAAGAAGTCTATATGGGTGAAATCCCATTGATGACTGAGAATGGCACATTCGTCATTAACGGTACTGAGCGCGTTATTGTTTCTCAGTTGCATCGTTCACCGGGCGTCTTTTTTGAGCACGACAAAGGTAAGACTCATTCCTCCGGTAAATTGTTGTATTCCGCTCGTGTTATTCCTTACCGTGGTTCTTGGTTGGATTTTGAATTCGATCCGAAAGATCTTGTTTTTGTTCGTATCGATCGTCGACGTAAGTTGCCTGCAACAATTTTATTGCGTGCTCTTGGTTACAGCAACGAAGAAATGTTGGGTTTGTTTTTTGAAACAACAAATTTTTCTGTTTCAGGCGATGGCGAATTTAAGCTTGAGCTTGTCGCGTCGCGTTTACGTGGTGATATTGCTACTTTCGATCTTGTTGATAACGCCGGTAATGTCATTGTTGAAACTGGGCGTCGGATTACCGCGCGTCATATCCGTCAAATCGAAAAAGAAGGCATTAAAGAGTTACAAGTTCCTGTTGAGTACTTAATTGGTCGTTCATTGGCTAAAGATGTAATCGACACAAGTACGGGTGAGTTGTTACTTGAATGTAATGCCGAGATTACAGAAGAATCGATGGAAGCTCTTGTTAAAGCCGGAGTTAAGAGTTTCGAAACCTTATATACGAACGACCTCGACTGTGGCCCGTTTATCTCTGACACATTACGTAGTGACCCCTCCAAGACTCAATTAGAGGCCTTGGTGGAAATCTATCGCATGATGCGCCCTGGTGAGCCGCCAACTAAAGAGTCTGCTGAAGGCTTGTTCCAAAACTTATTCTTCTCTCAAGAGCGATACGACCTGTCTGGTGTTGGTCGAATGAAGTTCAACCGGCGTCTTAACCGAGATAGCGACAAAGGAGAAGGTACTTTATCCAACACTGATATTGTTGACGTCTTAACGACTCTTATCGATATTCGTAACGGTAAAGGTGTTGTGGATGATATTGATCACCTTGGTAACCGACGTATTCGTTCTGTAGGCGAGATGGCAGAAAACCAATTCCGTGTTGGCTTGGTTCGTGTTGAGCGTGCGGTGAAAGAACGTTTGTCTATGGCCGAAAGCGAAGGTTTGATGCCGCAAGATTTGATCAATGCTAAGCCAGTGGCTGCAGCAGTGAAAGAGTTCTTTGGTTCCAGTCAGCTTTCTCAGTTTATGGATCAAAACAATCCACTATCAGAAATCACGCATAAACGCCGTGTTTCTGCCTTAGGCCCCGGCGGTTTAACTCGAGAGCGTGCTGGTTTTGAAGTTCGTGACGTGCATCCGACTCACTATGGTCGAGTATGTCCAATTGAGACTCCTGAAGGTCCAAACATTGGATTGATTAACTCATTGGCGACTTTTGCGCGCACAAATAACTATGGCTTTATTGAAAGCCCTCACCGTAAAGTTATTGACGGAAAAGTTACGGACGAAATTGAGTACTTGTCAGCAATTAACGAAGCTAAATTCGTTATCGCTCAAGCTTCTGCGTCAATTGGTGAAAATAACGAGCTCACTGAAGATCTTATTTCAGTGCGGTTTGAAAATGAGTTTACGTTAAAGACAGCTGCTGACGTTCAATATATGGACGTAAGCCCTAGACAAGTTGTATCCGTGGCAGCGTCATTGATTCCATTCTTGGAACATGATGATGCTAACCGAGCGTTGATGGGGTCTAACATGCAGCGGCAAGCTGTACCAACCCTTATAGCTGAGAAGCCTGTAGTTGGTACGGGAATCGAGCGTTATGTTGCTCGTGACTCTGGTGTATGCGTTGTCGCTAAGCGTGGTGGCGTAATTGAGCGAGTTGATGCGGCGAGAATTGTTGTTCGTGTAGCAGATGGCGAAGTTGATGCTGGCGACGCGGGTGTTGATATTTATAATTTGACTAAATATACGCGCTCCAATCAGAACACCTGTATTAACCAAAAGCCGATCGTTAGAACTGGCGACAGTATTGCTCGTGGCGATATCCTTGCAGATGGTCCATCTATCGATTTAGGTGAGCTGGCACTTGGGCAAAGCATGAGAATTGCTTTTATGACCTGGAATGGTTACAACTTCGAGGATTCAATTCTTGTTTCCGAACGAGTTGTTAAAGAAGACCGTTTTACGACTATACATATCCAAGAGCTAACTTGTATTGCTCGCGATACTAAGCTGGGCAGTGAAGAAGTTACTGCTGACATTCCTAATGTTGGTGAAGGCGCTCTTACTAAACTAGATGAGTCTGGGATTGTGTATGTTGGAGCGGAAGTCTGTTCTGGCGATATTCTTGTGGGCAAAGTGACGCCAAAAGGCGAAACGCAATTAACCCCAGAAGAAAAGCTACTCCGTGCTATTTTTGGTGAAAAAGCTTCTGACGTAAAAGATACTTCTTTACGTGTACCTTCGAGTGTTAAAGGTACGGTGATTGATGTTCAAGTATTTACCCGTGACGGTCTTGAAAAAGACACGCGTTCAAGAGAGATTGAAAAAACTCAATTGGACAAGGTACGTAAAGATTTGAACGAAGAGTACCGTATTGTTGAAGGTGCTACGTACGAACGTCTACGTGCAGCATTGGTTGGGAAAATTGCCGCCAATGGCAAAAACGTAATAAAGGGAGAGGCTGTTACTAATGAAATGTTAGATGCAACTCCTGCCGGTGACTGGTTTAGCATTCGTATGCAAGAGGATGTGTTAAACGAGCAACTCGATCGTGCCGAAGAACAGCTTGCTGAGCGTCGCAAGGACCTAGATGATCGCTTCGAAGATAAAAAAGGAAAATTAGAAAGTGGCGACGATTTGGCTCCAGGTGTACTTAAGATTGTTAAGGTATATCTAGCTATCAAACGTCGTATTCAGCCTGGCGATAAGATGGCTGGACGTCATGGTAACAAAGGTGTTATCTCGGTGATCATGCCAATCGAAGACATGCCTCATGACGAGAATGGCGATCCGATTGATATCGTACTGAACCCTCTCGGTGTTCCTTCGCGGATGAACGTTGGTCAGATTCTCGAGACGCACCTAGGTTTGGCATCGAAAGGTCTTGGTAAGAAAATTGACGTTATGCTTCAGGAGCAGCGTGAAGTTGCTCAGATTCGTGAGTTTTTAGATCAGATATACAACGAACCCGGAGAAAGTGCTCGCACAGAGGATCTTGATAGCTTTAGCGATAAAGAAATTCTTGAGCTGGCGAAAAACTTAAAAGCTGGTGTTCCAATGGCGACGCGTGTTTTTGATGGTGCAAAAGAGAGCGAAATTAAGCGACTTCTTAGGCTAGCCGATTTACCTGATTCGGGTCAGATGACTTTATATGATGGTCGAACCGGCGATACATTCCAGCGTCCTATTACCGTGGGCTATATGTACATGCTTAAACTCAACCACTTGGTGGATGACAAAATGCATGCGCGTTCTACGGGTTCATATAGCTTGGTTACGCAGCAGCCTTTGGGTGGTAAAGCCCAGTTTGGTGGCCAGCGTTTCGGAGAGATGGAAGTCTGGGCGCTCGAAGCATACGGTGCTGCCTATACCTTGCAAGAAATGTTAACGGTCAAATCTGATGACGTTGCTGGTCGAACTAAGATGTATAAAAACATCGTAGACGGCGATCATCGTATGGAGCCTGGCATGCCGGAATCCTTTAACGTATTGATCAAAGAGATTCGCTCGCTGGGTATTAACATCGAGTTTGATTACGAGAAATAATTTTTTATTAGCGGTGGTGAGTTGAGGTGTTAGCACTTCAACTCACTGTGCACTAAGCACCCACTGGAGGAACTGTCTTGAAAGACCTGTTGAACCTATTAAAGAACCAAGGTAACTCGGAAGAGTTTGATGGTATTAAAATCGGTTTGTCTTCGCCTGAAGTGATTCGTTCTTGGTCATTTGGTGAAGTTAAAAAGCCAGAGACTATTAACTATCGCACCTTTAAGCCTGAGCGTGACGGCTTATTTTGTGCGAAAATTTTTGGCCCGATTAAAGATTACGAATGTTTGTGCGGAAAGTACAAACGAATGAAACATCGCGGTATTATTTGCGAAAAATGTGGTGTTGAAGTCACATTAGCAAAAGTACGTCGTGAGCGTATGGGTCATGTTGAATTAGCATGTCCTGTTGCGCATATTTGGTTTCTGAAATCATTGCCGAGTCGTATCGGTTTATTGCTTGATATGACTTTGCGTAGTATTGAACGCATTTTGTATTTCGAATCCTTCGTTGTGACTGATCCGGGTATGACCACGTTAGAGCGTGGCCAGTTACTTACCGATGAGCAGTACTTTGAAGCAATGGAAGAATTCGGTGATGAATTCGACGCGAAAATGGGTGCAGAAGCGATTCAGCAGTTAGTTGTTGATATCGATCTTGATCGTGATGCTCAAGATATTCGTGAAGAAATTCCGAACACTAATTCTGAGACTAAAATCAAAAAGCTTAGTAAGCGATTGAAGCTGTTAGAGGCGTTTATCCAGTCTGGTAACAAGCCAGAATGGATGATCTTGGAAGCCCTTCCGATTTTACCGCCAGATCTTCGTCCGTTGGTTCCTCTAGACGGTGGTCGTTTTGCGACTTCTGATCTGAATGACCTATATCGTCGAGTGATCAACCGTAATAATCGTTTGAAGCGCCTATTAGACCTTAATGCTCCTGATATCATCGTTCGTAACGAAAAGCGTATGCTTCAAGAAGCTGTTGATGCCTTGCTTGATAATGGTCGTCGTGGACGTGCAATTACAGGTTCGAACAAGCGGCCGTTGAAATCGCTTGCCGATATGATCAAAGGTAAGCAGGGTCGTTTTCGTCAAAACCTTTTGGGTAAACGAGTCGATTATTCAGGTCGTTCGGTAATTGTAACGGGTCCTACTTTGCGCTTACATCAGTGCGGTCTTCCTAAGAAGATGGCATTGGAATTATTTAAGCCGTTTATTTTCAGCAAGCTCGAGTTGCGCGGACTAGCAACGACGATCAAAGCCGCTAAGAAAATGGTTGAACGTGAAGAGCCTGTTGTATGGGATATTCTTGACGAAGTGATTCGCGAGCATCCCGTGTTATTGAACCGGGCTCCTACACTTCACAGGTTGGGTATTCAAGCATTTGAACCTGTGCTGATCGAAGGTAAAGCTATTCAGTTACATCCACTCGTTTGTGCGGCGTATAACGCTGACTTCGATGGCGATCAAATGGCTGTCCATATTCCGTTGACGATTGAAGCACAGCTAGAAGCCCGCGCTTTGATGATGTCTACGAATAATATCCTATCGCCAGCAAGTGGCGAACCTATTATTGTTCCTTCTCAGGATGTTGTGCTGGGCTTGTATTGGTTAACACGTGAACGTGTTAATGATCTAGGCGAAGGCATGGTATTCACTGACGAGAAAGAAGTTTCTCGTGCGTATTACGGTGGAAAAGTAGGTTTGCAGGCACGTATTAAAGTGCGTCTACGTGAAGTTATTATCGGTGAGGACGGTGAAAAGCAGTCGAGCCGCAAGCTTGTAGAGTCGACTGTTGGCCGGGTATTGCTTTTCGATAAAGTACCTGACGGCATACCTTTCAGTTTGGTTGATCGCCCAATGGTTAAAAAGGCTATCTCAGCCTGTATTAACTTTTGTTATCGAATAGTCGGATTGAAAGCGACGGTTATTTTCGCTGATAATTTGATGTATACCGGCTATCAATTTAGTACGCGCTCAGGCTCATCTATCGGCGTTAACGATTTTGAAATTCCGACTAGTAAACATGAGATTGTAGGCAGCGCTGAAGCTGAAGTGAAAGAGATTGAGTCTCAATATGCTTCAGGCTTAGTAACTCAAGGGGAGAAGTACAACAAAGTTATCGATATCTGGTCTCGTGCGAACGAACTGGTTGCGAAGTCGATGATGGAAGGTATTTCTACAGAAGTGGTTGTTAATAAAAACGGAGAAGATGAAGTACAGGCTTCTTTCAACTCTGTCTTTATGTACGCCGATTCTGGTGCTCGTGGTTCCCCCGCGCAGATTCGTCAGCTTGCAGGTATGCGTGGCTTGATGGCTCGTCCAGACGGTTCGATTATTGAAACGCCGATTATTGCGAACTTCCGTGAAGGTTTGAACGTGATGCAGTACTTCATCTCGACTCACGGCGCTCGTAAAGGATTGGCCGATACGGCTTTGAAAACAGCAAACTCCGGGTATCTAACTCGCCGTTTGGTGGATGTAGCGCAAGACGTTGTAATCACAGAAGTTGATTGTGGTACTGATGAAGGTTTGACAATGAACCCTGTTATCGAGGGTGGCGACATCATCGAATCGTTGGGTGATCGTCTTCTTGGCCGTGTAATTGCTCGCGATGTATTGAAGACAGGTAGCGATGAAATTTTGATACCAGCCGGTACAATCATCGATGAAAAATGGGTTGTGCGTATCGAGGCTCTGGGTATTGATGAGGTTGTTGCTCGTTCGCCGATTCACTGTACTGCACGTTTCGGAATATGTGCTCAGTGCTATGGTCGTGACTTGGCTCGTGGACATCGTGTCAACGAAGGTGAAGCTGTAGGTGTTATCGCAGCTCAGTCGATTGGTGAGCCGGGTACCCAGCTAACAATGCGTACCTTCCACATCGGTGGTGCTGCAAGCCGGGCTGCCGCTGCAGACAGTGTTGAAGTGAAGCAAGACGGTGTTATTCGTCTTCATAACATTAAGACTGTTAAGCGATTAGCAGGTGGTTTGGTAGCGGTATCTCGCTCTGGCGAAATCGCTGTTGCTGATACTGCAGGTCGAGAAAGAGAGCGTTATAAAATACCATATGGTGCAATGATCAGCGTATCGGATGGTGATAGTGTCACTGGTGGATCTATTGTTGCTAAGTGGGATCCGCATACTCACCCAATTGTTACGGAAGTTGCCGGTAAAGTTGCCTTTACTGGAATGGAAGAGAATATCTCCATTCGAAAGAAAACGGATGATATGACGGGCTTGTCATCGATTGAAATTATCGATCCAGCAGAGCGCCCAGCGGCAGGTAAAGACCTGAAACCGGCTGTTACGCTTTTGGATAGTGATGGTAACGAGTTGATGTTGGCAAATACTAAGCAGCCAGCGCACTATTTATTACCTGCAAAATCGATATTGAGTATTAGCGATGGTGATCAATTGGAAGTTGGTGACATTATTGCTCGTATACCGCAAGAGAGCTCTAAGACTCGAGATATTACAGGTGGTCTACCTCGTGTAGCTGACTTATTTGAAGCTCGTAAGCCTAAAGAACCGTCAATTCTTGCTGAGATATCAGGAACCGTTAGCTTTGGTAAAGAAACCAAAGGTAAGCGTCGTCTTGTGATAACGCCAACTAATGGTGAACTCTTAGAGGATGGCTCTACTCATTACGAAGTCTTGATCCCTAAGCATCGTCAATTGACCGTGTTTGAAGGAGAAGTTGTCGCTAAAGGTGAAGTTGTTTCAGATGGCCCAAGTAATCCGCACGATATTTTGCGTTTGAAAGGTGTTGAGTCGCTTGCGCGTTACATAATTAATGAAATTCAAGACGTTTATCGTTTACAGGGTGTGAAGATCAACGATAAGCACATTGAGACCATCGTTCGTCAGATGCTGCGTAAAGCCGATATTACTTCAATGGGAGATTCCGAGTTCATTAAAGGTGAGCAAGTGGAATACCATAAAGTTATCGATTCAAACGAGAAGCTTCGGTCTGAAAGTAAGCAGCCTGCGAAATTTGAGCGGCAGTTGTTAGGTATTACTAAGGCTTCATTGGTTACTGAATCCTTTATTTCTGCCGCATCCTTCCAGGAAACAACTCGAGTTCTAACAGAAGCGGCTGTTACTGGTAAGGTTGATAAGTTACGCGGTTTGAAAGAAAACGTTGTGGTTGGTCGTCTCATTCCTGCAGGTACAGGCTTGGCTTACCATAAAGAGCGCAAACGAAAGCGTGAAGAGAAAAATGCGAAATCTACTGTAAGTGCTGTTGAAATCGAAGCAGCTCTTAAACAAGCGCTAAAATCCAGTTAAATCCTGGACTTTACGTTAGAGGTTTGGCTTTTAGCCTTTTATCCAGAGGTAACGCCAAATCTTGACGAAGGTGGGTAGTATCTTTACAATGCGCCTCCCGCTTTTAGTCTGAGTGGGAAAACATCGGAATTTGGGTGTTTTTCTTCTTTTGCCTAACTTTTGCATTAGCAAAATTAGAATAATCCACGTTTTCGTGGTTAATCCGTTCACTTTTTGATGAAAAGTGGGCTTTTTTACTATATTTTTGGAGTAATTTTTCATGGCAACGATCAACCAGTTGGTTCGTAAGCCGAGAAAACGCAAGGTTCAAGCAAGTGACGTTCGTGCTTTAGAAGCTTGTCCTCAGCGTCGCGGTGTTTGTACGCGCGTTTATACCACTACACCTAAGAAGCCAAACTCTGCTTTGCGTAAAGTTTGTCGTGTTCGCTTAACAAGTGGATTCGAAGTTTCTTCATATATTGGTGGTGAAGGACATAACCTACAAGAGCATAGTGTTGTATTGATTCGTGGTGGTCGTGTTAAAGATTTACCAGGTGTTCGATACCATACAGTTCGTGGTGCGCTAGATACGTCTGGTGTTAGTGACCGTAAGCAAGGCCGTTCTAAATACGGTACTAAGCGACCTAAGTAAGTCGTTGAGTTAGAAGCAAACCAAGCGTTTTTAAGTTTATATACAGTAAGGCCGGATAGACATTCATTTTGTTTTCCATAAAGTGAACGTGAATCAGTTATATCTGAAAGTTCCGGATAAGCCTGAATAAGAGAGAGTTAGTATGCCTAGAAGAAGAGTCGTCGCGAAACGCGAAGTATTACCAGACCCCAAGTTTGGTAATGTGGCCTTAGCAAAATTCATGAACCACGTTATGGTAAGTGGTAAAAAATCGGTTGCAGAGCGTATCGTATATGGCGCCCTAGATATCGTTAAAGATAAAGCTGACAAAGATCCTCTAGAGATCTTTGACGAGGCCTTAGAGAACATCGCTCCACTAGTCGAGGTTAAGTCTCGTCGTGTTGGTGGTGCTACTTACCAAGTGCCTGTAGAAGTTCGTCCAGCGCGTCGTGTTGCTTTGGCAATGCGTTGGTTGGTTGAATTCTCGCGTAAACGTAGCGAGAAATCTATGCCGCAGCGCCTAGCTGGTGAGCTTATGGATGCTGCCGCGAGTAAAGGTGCAGCGGTTAAAAAACGTGAAGACGTTCACCGTATGGCCGAAGCAAACAAAGCGTTCTCTCACTTCCGATTCTAATGAGTCAGTCGTAAGCTTTGTTTTCAAAGTGCAGAAAAAGGCAGCTATCTTTGCTGCCTTTTTCACGTTAAGAACCCAGCAAAATAATAGTAGTTATAAAAGCAGTGATAGAGGTTATTTGTAGTGGCTCGTAAAACACCGATTGCTCGTTATCGCAATATTGGTATTTGTGCTCACGTTGATGCGGGTAAAACCACCACGACAGAGCGTGTCCTCTTTTATACGGGTCTATCTCACAAAATTGGTGAGGTGCACGATGGTGCAGCTACCATGGACTGGATGGAGCAAGAGCAAGAGAGGGGAATTACGATAACCTCTGCAGCTACTACCTGTTTTTGGCAGGGCATGCAGAAACAGTTTGAGCAGCATCGTATCAATATTATTGATACTCCTGGACATGTTGACTTCACCATTGAGGTGGAGCGCTCATTGCGAGTGTTAGATGGTGCAGTTATTGTTCTTTGCGGTTCCTCTGGCGTTCAGCCTCAAACAGAAACTGTTTGGCGGCAGGCAAATAAGTATGAAGTTCCGCGGATTGTGTTTGTTAATAAAATGGACAGGGCTGGTGCGGACTTTCAGAGTGTAATTGAGCAGCTTAAAGAGCGCTTGAATGCTAACCCTGTTGCCTTGCAGTTGACAATTGGGGCAGAAGAAGAATTCAAGGGCGTCGTAGATCTTATAAAGATGAAGTCTATTCTCTGGAATGAAGAGGATATGGGGATGACATTTGAGTATGGCGATGTCCCCGAAGATATGCAGGGCGAATGTGAAGACATGCGTGAACTTTTGGTTGAGGCCGCGGCTGAAGCCAATGATGAACTGATGGATAAATATCTAGAAGGAGGAGAGCTTTCCGAAGAGGAAATAAAGCAAGGCATTAGAGCTAGGACCCTAGCCAGCGAAATTATACCAGTGCTTGGCGGCTCGGCTTTTAAAAATAAGGGTGTTCAGGCTGTACTTGATGCCGTAATAGAGTATTTGCCTGCACCGACAGAAGTGAAGGCGATTGAAGGAGCACTGGAAGATGGTGAAACAAAAGAAGTTCGGGAAGCTGATGATAATGCTCCCTTCTCTGCGTTAGCGTTTAAAATCGCTACAGACCCTTTTGTCGGTACGCTTACTTTCTTTCGGGTATATTCTGGAACATTGGAGAGCGGGGCGGCTATTTATAATTCCGTAAAGCTAAAGAAAGAACGAGTAGGTCGCATGGTGCAAATGCATGCGAATAGTCGAGAAGATATCAAGGTAGTTCGTGCTGGCGATATAGCCGCTGCAATTGGTCTTAAAGATGTGACGACAGGCGATACGCTCTGTGCTGTAAACAATAAAATCATTCTAGAGCGAATGGAGTTCCCTGAACCGGTTATTTCTGTTGCCGTGGAACCCCGTACGCAAGCCGACCAAGATAAGATGGGCGTGGCGTTAGGAAAGTTAGCGCAAGAAGATCCATCTTTCAAAGTAAAAACTGATGAAGAAACTGGGCAGACGATCATTTCGGGGATGGGTGAGCTACATCTCGATATCCTTGTGGAGCGAATGCGTCGAGAGTTCTCTGTAGAGGCTAATATCGGCAAGCCTCAAGTGGCGTACCGTGAACGTATTACGAGCACCAGCAAAATTGAAGGCAAGTTCATTCGTCAATCCGGTGGTAAAGGGCAGTTCGGCCATGTTTGGATAAAGTTCGAGCCAGCTGAAGACGATAACGCTGAGGGCTTAGAGTTTGTCAATGAAATCGTTGGTGGAGCAGTACCAAAAGAGTTTATACCTGCGGTAGAAAAAGGTATTGCAGACCAAATGAAAAATGGTGTGCTTGCAGGTTTCCCGTTGCTGGGTCTAAAGGCAACATTATACGATGGGTCCTTTCACGATGTAGATTCAAGTGAAATGTCCTTTAAAATAGCGGCATTGTTGGCGACAAAAAAGCTGGCTGGTGAAGGCGGTGCTGCACTGCTAGAGCCTGTTATGGCCGTAGAAATTGTAACTCCAGAGCAAAATATGGGTGATGTAGTGGGTGACCTTAATCGTCGTCGCGGCATCATCTTGGGAATGGAGGACAATCCATCTGGAAAGGTGGTAACAGCAGAAGTACCGTTGGCCGAGATGTTTGGCTACGCCACTGATTTGCGATCCGCAACTCAAGGGCGAGCAACTTTCACAATGGAGTTCGACAAGTATTCTGAAGCGCCTAAAAAAGTCGCAGATGAAATTATTTCAAAATATACCTAGATTAAAGAAATTATCGCTTTATATATTCTTAGAGGAAAATCAAAGTGGCTAAAGAGAAATTTGAACGTAATAAACCCCATGTCAACGTCGGTACAATCGGCCACGTGGATCACGGTAAAACAACATTGACTGCTGCTTTGACGCGGGTATGTGCTGAAGTTTGGGGCGGAGACGCCGTAGCATTTGATGGTATTGACAACGCTCCAGAAGAGCGCGAACGTGGCATCACGATTGCAACTTCTCACGTTGAGTATGATTCTCCTGAGCGTCACTATGCTCACGTGGATTGTCCAGGCCATGCCGATTATGTAAAAAACATGATCACTGGCGCTGCTCAAATGGATGGCGCGATTTTGGTTTGTGGTTCTACAGACGGTCCTATGCCTCAAACACGTGAGCACATCTTGCTTGCGCGTCAAGTTGGTGTTCCGTATATCGTAGTCTTCCTTAATAAAGCTGACTTGTTAGCTGAAGATTGTGGCGGCGTTGAATCAGAAGAATATGCTGAAATGTTGGAGTTGGTTGAGATGGAGCTGCGTGATTTGCTTTCTCAATACGAATTTCCTGGCGATGACACTCCAATTATTACTGGTTCAGCGCTTATGGCTTTGAACGGTGAAGATGAGCATGGGCTTGGTACAACAGCTGTTAAGACGTTAATTGAGACTTTGGATAGCTACATTCCTGAGCCAGAACGCGCTATCGATGGCGCATTTGTTATGCCTATTGAAGATGTTTTCTCTATTCAGGGTCGTGGTACCGTTGTAACTGGCCGTGTTGAGCGTGGAATTGTTAAGGTCGGCGAAGAAGTTGAAATCGTTGGCATTAAAGAGACTACGAAGAGTACTGTTACTGGTGTTGAGATGTTCCGCAAGTTGCTCGACGAAGGTCGTGCTGGTGAGAATGTTGGTGTTCTTCTTCGTGGTACTAAACGAGAAGATGTTGAGCGTGGTCAAGTGTTGGCGCACACAGGTTCAATTAACCCGCACACTACGTTTAAGTCTGAAATCTACGTGTTATCAAAAGATGAAGGTGGTCGTCATACGCCATTCTTTAAAGGCTATCGTCCACAGTTTTATTTCCGTACAACAGATGTAACTGGCGCATGTGAGTTACCTGAAGGCGTTGAAATGGTAATGCCTGGTGACAACGTTCAAATGGTTGTGACGTTGATCTGCCCAATCGCGATGGAAGAAGGTTTACGCTTCGCTATCCGCGAAGGTGGTCGTACTGTTGGTGCTGGCGTTGTAGCTAAAATCGTTGAGTAAACCTTAATACTTCGATTTAGTTAATCAAAAAAGCCACCTTTTTAGGTGGTTTTTTTGTGCCTGAAATAAGGAGGGGGGGAAGTGTCCAGTTCGAGAATGCGGATAATCTCTAGGGCTTGTTCGTTATTCTCGCCACATATCGCGCTCTCGGCCTTAAAGGCTAAGCACACCTTGGGTCGTTCAGGTTTACCAAATAGAAGGCAGAGGTTGTTCTGGTCGAGTTGGATGCAGCGGACTCCTGCAGGCTTGCCATTTTCCATATTGGGGATGGAAGTGCTTATACTTGGCGCTATGCAGCATGCCCCACAGCCTGATCGACATTCCACGCTATTTACTCCTGCTCTGCACAAATAAAAAAGCCTCGACAACTTAAGTTGCCGAGGCTTTTGTTCGGTTAAAAGCGAGTCTAAATTATTTGTTCGCTTTCTTTTCTTTTGCCGCTGCAATTACTTCTTCAGCAATTTGATTTGGGCATGGTAGGTAGTGTGAGAACTCCATGGAGAACTGGCCACGCCCCGAAGTCATTGTACGAAGAGAGCCGATGTAACCGAACATTTCTGAAAGTGGAACATCTGCTTTAATGCGAACGCCTGTCGTGCCAGCTTCCTGATCTTTGATCATTCCGCGACGTCGGTTTAGATCGCCAATAACATCGCCCACATGGTCATCAGGTGTGAATACGTCCACTTTCATGATGGGCTCTATGATTTGAGGCCCAGCTTTTGGCATTGATTGGCGGAAGGCGCCTCTTGCTGCGATTTCAAACGCTACTGCAGAGGAGTCAACTGCGTGGAATCCACCGTCGTATAGTTCGATTTCAACGTCCAGCACTGGGTATTCTGCAAGAGGACCTTGGCCCATCATGCCTTTAAAGCCCTTTTGGATTGCAGGGAAGAACTCTTTCGGTACATTACCGCCCACAACCTTAGAGCTGAATACAAAGCCTGTACCGGGGTCGCCAGGTTTAATAATGTAGTCGATTTTACCGTATTGGCCGGAACCACCAGATTGTTTCTTATGCGTATAGGAGTCATCAATCTCTTGAGTGATAGTTTCGCGGTAGGCAACTTGTGGTTGTCCAACAATGAGTTCAACACCGTATGTACGCTTTAGAATGTCGACTTTGATGTCTAGGTGTAATTCGCCCATTCCTTTAAGGATGGTGTCACCAGTTTCTTCGTCAGACTCAACGCGGAAAGAGGGGTCTTCTGCTACCATTTTCCCAATGGCAACGCCCATTTTTTCGGCGCCAGCTTTATCTTTCGGTGTCACAGCAATAGAGATGACGGGATCGGGGAATACCATTGGTTCAAGCGTACATGGGTGCTTCGGATCGCAAAGCGTGTGACCTGTTTGTACGTTTTTCATGCCAACGATGGCGATGATATCGCCTGCTTGTGCATAGCTGATTTCATTTCTGTCATCAGCGTGCATCTCAACCATGCGGCCGATTCGCTCGGTCTTTCCTGTGTAGGAGTTAAGTATTGTTGTGCCTTTTTCAAGTTTACCTGAATAGATACGAACAAAGGTCAGAGCGCCAAAGCGATCGTCCATTATTTTAAATGCTAGCGCACGTAAAGGCTCTTCAATAGAAACGTTGGCAACTTCGCCTGTAGGCTCGCCTTCTTCATCTGTTAATGGCTGAGGGTCAACTTCTGTTGGGCTAGGAAGGTAATCTACAACCGCATCCAAAACGAGTTGTATGCCTTTATTCTTAAAGGCTGATCCACAGAGCGTAGGGAAGAAGTCTAAAGCGATAGTGCCCTTACGAATGCACATTTTAAGCTGTTCTATAGTTGGCTGTTCGCCATCCATATAGGCCATCATAATGTCATCGTCTTGCTCAACAGCTGTTTCAACTAATTTTTCATAGTATTCGTCGACAAGCTCAACCATGTCTTCTGGAACGTCGAGTTCTTCAAAGTTCTCAGGAAGGCCTGAGTCGTCCCATACATATGCTCTTTTTGTTAGAACGTCTACTACTCCGACAAACTCGTCTTCAGTTCCTATCGGTAGCGTCATAACAAGTGGGTTGGCGCCAAGCACTTTCTCGACTTGCGCAACAACGCGCAGGAAGTCAGCGCCTACGCGGTCGAGTTTGTTAACAAATATAACGCGAGCAACTTCAGATTCGTTCGCATAGCGCCAGTTTGTTTCTGATTGAGGTTCTACGCCGCCGGAGCCGCAGAAAACCCCAACGCCACCATCGAGAACTTTCAGTGAGCGATACACTTCGATCGTGAAGTCAACGTGTCCAGGTGTGTCGATGATATTGAAGCGATGATCTTTCCAGAAGCAGGTTGTTGCTGCTGATTGAATTGTAATTCCTCGCTCTTGCTCTTGTTCCATAAAGTCAGTTGTGGCGGCACCATCGTGCACCTCACCTGTTTTGTGGATTTTACCGGTCAGCTTTAATATGCGTTCGGTAGTGGTGGTTTTCCCCGCATCAACGTGCGCGAAAATACCAATGTTTCGGTACAAAGATAAATCTGTCATGGTCTCACTCATTCTATATGCAGGGGCAAATTTTGGGCGGCAGTATACCGGATTTTGCCGATAGGTTTTAATAAATTAGCGAGTAGAGCGTATTGAGAGCTATAAAAATTGAAGAAAGGAGGGCGGCAGGTGGGTTGTGCCTGATTTTTATTCGTTTAAAGAGGTGTGGGGGTGTGCATGCTTGTGTGCGACGGCCAGCTCCCGGTTTATTGTCTGTGCTCCTAATTTATGGGTGTGCTGCTGTGTTAGGTGGGGGCAGGCACTATGCGGGTTTAAGTTTAATTCTGTTTCGTTATGGGTGTCTGTAGTGGTTTCTTTTGTTGGAAGTGCTATCTATCGGCGCCATGGTTGTTGGTGTGCGTCTCTATAATGGGGGGGGCTTGTTGGTTCGTGGGTATGCGGCTGGCGTCTGTAGTTGTGGGTTGCTACTGGTTCGGGGTGCTTGCTGGGCGCGGTTTTTGGCAGTCATTTTGGTGTGCGCAGGTGGTAAAATTGCTGTGCCGTAAGAAGTGGGTGGTTATTGTTAGTTTAAGTGTGTGAAAGCCTTGACAGCTTGTAGTGCTGACCTTAGAATGCGCCCTCGTTTTGCCGGGAGTCTACTTGCTAGAGTCCCAGTAATAGTTCTTTAAAAAGATTTGGAGTTTGGTTCAGATGCAGAATCAGCGCATTCGAATTCGTTTGAAAGCCTTTGATCACAAGTTGATTGACGCTTCGACGTTGGAAATTGTTGATACCGCTAAGCGTACCGGTGCACAGGTAAGGGGTCCTATTCCTCTTCCTACTCGTAAAGAGCGCTTCACTATTTTGGTTTCGCCGCATGTAAATAAAGATGCGCGCGATCAATATGAAATTCGTACGTACAAGCGTTTGCTCGATATTATCGAGCCTACTGAGAAAACTGTTGATGCTTTGATGAAGCTGGATTTAGCAGCTGGCGTCGAAGTTCAAATTAGTCTGGGCTAAGGCTTCAGATCACAGCCGGAATTATTCCGGTTTGTGTAACGCTCTGAAATGGGCGGCCATAGCGGGTCCCAAGTATGGGGGAAAGCCCCGTACACTGAGAGGTTAAAGATGACAATTGGAATAGTCGGTCGTAAAAGCGGTATGACCCGTATTTTTACTGACGAAGGCATATCTATACCGGTAACTGTTTTGGAGGTTTCTCCGAATCGTGTTACTCAGGTCAAAAGCATAGAATCTGATGGCTACTCCGCAGTTCAAGTAACTACGGGAGAGAAGCGAGCTTCACGACTTACGAAATCTGAGAAAGGGCATTTTGCGAAAGCAGAAGCTGAGTCAGGTCGTGGTCTTTGGGAGTTTCGCGTTGAAGGCGAAGACTATAAGGTCGGTTCAGAAATTACGGTTGAGTTGTTCGAGGTTGGTCAGATGGTTGACGTTACCGGAACATCAAAAGGTAAAGGTTTTCAGGGCGCAGTGAAACGCTGGAATTTCCAGATGCAAGACGCTACCCATGGTAACTCCCTATCTCATCGTGCTCCTGGTTCGATTGGTCAATGCCAGACCCCTGGTCGTGTATTCAAGGGGAAAAAAATGGCTGGTCATATGGGCGCCGCACGAGTCACTACTCAAAATTTAGAAGTTGTGAAAGTCGATGTTGAGCGTAATTTGATTCTTATAAAGGGTGCCGTTGCTGGTGCTCCCGGCGGTGACGTTATTGTTCGTTCCGCTGTTAAAAAGCGTCATAACGGTTAAGTTTCCTAGGAGTCGACCATGGAATTAAGTATTGCTACACCGCAGGGCGCAAAAGGTACGGTTGCCGTATCCGAAGCTGCTTTCGGTAAAGAATTCAATCAAGATTTGGTTCATCAGGCAGTTGTTGCTCATATGGCAGCAGCACGTCAGGGATCAAAAGCTCAGAAAACACGTTCAGAAGTTTCTGGCGGAGGCAAAAAGCCTTGGCGTCAAAAAGGAACTGGTCGTGCGCGTGCCGGAACTATTCGTAGTCCGATATGGCGTGCAGGTGGCGTTACGTTTGCTGCAAAGCCTCGTGATCATGAGCAAAAAATAAACAAGAAAATGTACCGCGGAGCTTTGCGTTGCATTCTGTCTGAATTAGCTCGTCAAGACCGTTTGGTTGTTGTTGAAGAGTTCACTTTAGAAGCGCCGAAAACAAAAGCTTTGGTTGCAAAGCTAGCTCAGTTTGATATTTCCGATGTTTTGATCGTAACTGAAGATGTGAGTGAAAACCTATATCTGGCCTCGCGCAACCTTCATAAGGTTGATGTGAGAGATGTTGCTGGTATCGATCCGGTAAGTCTTGTTGGTGCAGGGAAAGTGTTGGTTACTGTTTCCGCGCTTAAAAAGCTTGAGGAGGCTCTCGTATGAATCAGGAGCGATTATATAAGATTGTTTTAGCGCCGGTGATTTCTGAGAAATCTACAATGGCTTCCGAGACATCAAATCAAGTTGTTTTCAAAGTTGTTACAACTGCTACTAAAGTAGAGATTCGTGACGCTGTTGAAAAAATGTTTGATGTCAAAGTTGATAACGTCCGCGTTCTCAATGTTAAAGGAAAAACTAAACGCACACGTTTTGGTCTTGGTCGTCGTAACGATTGGAAAAAAGCGTATGTTCGATTGGCTGCAGGTCAAGAAATTGACTTTGCGACTGCGGAATAAGGGGTAATAAGATGTCATTACTAAAATGTAAGCCTACTTCACCCGGTCGCCGCTTTGTTGTAAAAGTAGTCACTCCGGGATTACATAAAGGTGATCCCTATGCACCTTTGTTGGAAAAGAAATCTAAAACTGGTGGTCGTAACAATGCTGGTCGTATAACGACTCGTCACATAGGTGGTGGCCACAAGCAGCATTATCGTGTTATCGATTTTCGTCGTAACAAAGATGCGATACCAGCAAAAGTAGAGACTATAGAGTACGATCCAAACCGAAGCGCTCATATTGCGTTGGTGTGTTATTTAGACGGCGAGCGCCGTTATATTATTGCACCTAAAGGCGTTAGCGCTGGCGATACGATTGAGTCTGGTGACGCTGCACCGATTAAACCCGGTAACGCTTTGCCATTACGAAATATTCCTGTCGGTAGTTTGGTTCACTGTGTTGAGTTACGTCCTGGTAAGGGGGCTCAAATCGCTCGTTCTGCAGGAACGTCAGCACAGCTTATTGCTCGAGAAGGTCGACATGCGACGTTACGTTTACGTAGCGGTGAAATGCGGAAAGTACTTTCCGAATGTCGTGCGACACTTGGTGAAGTTTCTAACAGTGAGCATAGCTTGCGTTCATTGGGTAAAGCAGGAGCATCTCGATGGAGGGGCGTACGCCCAACTGTTCGTGGTGTTGCGATGAACCCTGTTGATCACCCACATGGTGGTGGTGAAGGTCGTACTTCGGGTGGTCGTCATCCAGTATCTCCTTGGGGAACACCGAGCAAAGGTTATAAAACTCGTAAGAATAAGCGGACTGACAATATGATTGTTCGTCGTCGTAACAAAAAATAACTGACCCTTAAGTCAAGAGGATATCACAGTGCCACGTTCACTGAAGAAAGGCCCATTTGTTGACCATCACTTACTTAAGAAGGTGGACACGGCCGTAGAGAAGAATGATCGCCGACCAATCAAAACTTGGTCGCGTCGTTCAATGATAATGCCAGAAATGGTTGGTCTAACGATCGCCGTTCACAATGGTCGTCAGCACATACCAGTGTTGGTTAACGAAGAGATGGTTGGTCACAAATTGGGTGAGTTTGCGGTAACGCGAACGTACCGTGGCCACGTCGCAGACAAGAAAGCCAAGCGATAAGGGTGGGGCGACGATGGAAGTAGCAGCTAAAATGAGTGGAGCCAATATCTCCGCACAAAAAGTCAGATTGGTCGCAGATCAAATCCGCGGACAATCAGTTGAAGAAGCGTTAGATATTCTTGCTTTTAGCAAGAAAAAAGGCGCGGATTTAATTAAAAAGGTACTGGAGTCAGCTATAGCAAATGCTGAGCATAATGACGGTGCCGATGTAGATGAGCTTAAGGTGTCCACTATTTTTGTGGATGAAGGAACAACACTGAAACGTATAAGACCACGTGCGAAAGGTCGAGCAGACCGTATTTTAAAACGTACATGTCATATTACTGTTAAAGTTGCGGACGAGTAGAGAGCGAACTTATGGGTCAGAAAGTACATCCAACCGGGATTCGTCTTGGGATCATAAAAAAGCATACATCCACTTGGTTTGCGTCAAAAGCAGATTATGCGGACAAGCTAAATTGCGATCTTAAGGTTCGTAGCTACATCAAGAAGACATTATCTAATGCTTCTGTTAGTCGCGTCGAAATTGAGCGTCCAGCTAATACTGCACGCATTACAATACACACGGCTCGCCCGGGTATTGTGATCGGCAAAAAAGGCGAAGACGTAGAGAAGCTACGTAAAGCATTAAGCGCTCAAATGGGCTGCGCGGTTCACATCAACATCGAAGAAATTCGTAAGCCAGATTTAGATGCCGCTTTAGTTGCTCAAAGTGTTTCTTCTCAGCTTGAACGTCGAGTAATGTTTCGACGTGCTATGAAGCGTGCGGTTCAAAACGCAATGCGTCAAGGTGCTCAAGGCGTGAAAGTTCAGGTAGGTGGTCGTTTGGGCGGTGCAGAAATTGCTCGTTCTGAATGGTACCGTGAAGGTCGAGTGCCTTTGCATACACTTCGTGCTGATATCGATTATTCGACAGCCGAAGCGGCAACTACTTACGGAATTATTGGTGTAAAAGTTTGGATCTTTAAAGGTGAAGTTATCGGTGACGTAGTAGAAGCTGAAAAACCACAGCCTAAAAAGAGATCTTCGAAATAAAAATAGTTATTTCGAAAATGCTTAGAAAGTTGCAATACAAGCAACGTAGATAAAGTTCTTAAGAATAGTATTAAAGAGTTAAACAGATGCTTCAGCCAAAGCGAACAAAATTTAGAAAACAAATGAAGGGACGGAACCGCGGTTTAGCAAATCGTGGCTCAAAAGTTAGTTTCGGAGAGTATGGCCTCAAGTCTACTGCTCGCGGTCGTATTACTGCCCGCCAAATCGAAGCTGCTCGTCGAGCAATTACTCGCCACGTAAAGCGTGGAGGTAAAATTTGGATTCGAGTCTTTCCAGATAAGCCAATCACTGAAAAACCTCTTGAGGTTCGTCAGGGTAAAGGTAAGGGTAATGTTGAATATTGGGTAGCCCAAATTCAACCAGGTAAAGTCTTGTACGAAATGGAAGGTGTTTCAGAAGAGCTAGCGAGAGAAGCATTTGCTTTGGGCGCTGCGAAACTCCCAGTTGGTACAACATTTGTTAAACGGTCGGTGATGTGATGAACGCTCAAGAACTCAACGAAAAAACTGTTGATCAGTTGAATGCCGAGTTGATAGCTCAGCTTAAAGAGCAGTTCAAACTGCGTATGCAGAAATCAACCGGACAGCTAAACGAAACTCATTTGTTAAAACAAGCTCGACGAAATATTGCACGTATTAAAACTGTGCTTAATCTAAAGGCGGGTAACTAAGCATGGCAGAGCAAGATAAATCGGCACGAACCCTCACGGGTAAAGTTGTCAGCGATAAAATGAACAAATCAATTACTGTTCGTATTGAGCGTCGCGTAAAGCACCCGATATACGGCAAGTACTTGAGCAAGTCATCTAAGTTGAAAGCTCATGACGAGAATAACGATTGTAAAATTGGCGATACAGTAACTATCGCAGAGTCTCGCCCGCTTTCTAAAACAAAGTCTTGGGCTTTGGTAAAAATTGATGAGCGCGCAGCACAACTTTAGTGCTGATTGCCCAGATAGACGTTTTGGAGATAGACAATGATTCAGACACAAACATATTTGGATGTAGCCGATAACAGCGGCGCACGTCGTGTTATGTGTATTAAAGTACTTGGTGGTTCACACCGACGCTACGCACGAATTGGCGACATTATTAAAGTTACCGTAAAAGAAGCAATTCCCCGCGGTAAAGTAAAAAAAGGTCAAGTACTGACTGCAGTTGTTGTTCGAACCCGTAAAGGTGTTCGACGACCAGATGGCTCAATTATTCGTTTTGACGATAATGCTGCTGTAATACTGAATGCACAAGAAGCACCGATAGGTACGCGTATATTTGGTCCAGTAACTCGTGAGCTTCGCAGTGAAAAATTCATGAAGATTATTTCATTAGCGCCAGAAGTGCTTTAACGCGATATAAGCTTAGGCGAGAGGAATAGAATAATGCGTAAAATTAAAAAAGACGACGAAGTGATTGTTATTACAGGTCGTGACAAAGGCAAGCGCGGTAAAGTTAATCGTGTTATGCAAGATGGTCGTTTGATTGTCGGTGGCATTCAGATGATTAAAAAGCACCAAAAACCAAACCCAAACTTGGGCGTTGTTGGTGGGATTATCGAGAAAGAAGCACCGATTCAAGTCTCAAACGTGGCGATTTTTAATCCACAAAGCAGTAAAGCTGATCGAGTTGGCTTTAAAATGCTAGAAGACGGTAAAAAAATCAGAGTGTTTAAATCTAATGGTGAAGCGATCGACGCGTAAAACGCGACGGTTTTTCATTATTAAACAGCCAACGTTGAGTAAATAGAAATGGCAAGGCTTAAAGAAATTTTCGACAAAGAACTAGCTCCAAAGCTAAAAGAGGAGCTAGGTCTTAAAAATGTGATGGAAATTCCTCGCATAACTAAAATCACCATTAACATGGGTGTTGGTGAAGCGCTTGCGGACAAAAAAGTTCTCGAGCACGCTGTAGGTGATATGGAAAAGATTGCTGGCCAAAAGGCTGTAATCACCAAGGCACGCAAATCAATCGCAGGCTTCAAAGTTCGTGAGGACTGGCCTATCGGTTGTAAAGTTACGCTTCGTCGCGAAAAAATGTATGAGTTTTTGGATCGTTTGATTAGTATTTCGATCCCTCGTATTCGTGACTTTCGTGGCATCAGCCCCAAGCAGTTTGATGGACGTGGTAACTTCTCTATGGGTGTTACTGAGCAGATCATTTTCCCAGAAATTGATTATGACAAGATCGATAAGATCCGCGGACTCGATATTTGTATTTCAACAACAGCAAAAAATAATGACGAAGGTCGTGCTCTGTTGAAAGCATTTAACTTCCCGTTTAAAGGTTAGGGCTAAATAGAATGGCTAAGAAATCAATGATTGCTCGTGAACTTAAGCGAACAAAAAGTGTGGCAAAATTTGCACAGAAACGTGCTGAACTTAAAGCAACAATCACCGGTACTGATTCATCGGATGAGCAAGTTTGGGAAGCGATGATCAAATTGCAAAAGTTGCCTAGAGATTCAAGTCCGGCACGTCAACGCAATCGATGTCGAATAACTGGTCGTCCTCACGGCGTATACAGTAAATTCGGCTTGTGTCGAAACAAATTACGTGAAGCGGCTATGCGTGGCGATGTGCCAGGTCTAGTTAAAGCCAGCTGGTAGATCGTAGGTAGGAGTAAAATTATGAGTATGCAAGATCCATTAGCAGATATGCTAACTCGAATTCGGAATGCGCAAATGGTTGGTAAAACCGAAGTGACAATGCCGTCTTCAACAATCAAGAAAAGCGTAGCCGATGTGCTTGTTAGCGAAGGTTATGTTGAAAGCGTTACTGTTTCTGAAGGTGTTAAAAAGGAGCTAACTATTGCTCTTAAATACTTCGACGGTAAGCCAGTAATTGCTGAAATCGATCGTTATAGTCGTCCAGGTCTTCGCGCTTATTCAGGCAAAGACGAGTTACCGTCAGTTCGCGGTGGTCTGGGTGTAGCTATTGTGTCAACAAGCCAAGGCGTGATGACTGATCGAGCAGCACGTACTGCAGGTGTTGGCGGCGAAGTGCTTTGCACCGTCTTCTAAGAACAAAATTGACAAGTTTTTATTGAGTAGCTAATTATGTCTAGAATAGCAAAAAGTCCTGTTGATTTGCCTGCAGGTGTAGACATCAAATTTAACGGTAAGGAAATTACTGTTAAGGGAGGCAAGGGTACCTTGTCTCTGGTTGTTAACAACGAAGTTGATGTTAAGCAAGAAGATAAAACACTTCATTTCTCAGCAATAGGCGGCGGCAAGCAGTCTAGCGCACTAGCTGGTACAACACGCGCTCTTGTTAATAACATGGTGCATGGTGTAACTAAGGGTTTTGAGAAGAAGTTACAGCTTAATGGTGTTGGTTATCGTGCTAAAGCAGCTGGAAAGACCTTGAATCTAACTTTGGGTTTTTCTCATCCTGTTGAATATGCTCTGCCAGTAGGTGTCACGGCAGAAACACCAAGCCAAACTGAAATCGTATTGAAGTGTATTGATAAGCAGTTACTTGGACAAGCCGCTGCGGAAATTCGAGCGTTTCGTCCACCTGAGCCATATAAGGGCAAAGGCGTGAGATATGCAGATGAATACGTTCGACGCAAAGATGCGAAGAAAAAATAAGTAGTCGGTAAAGTGAAAGTTCACTTTCGGATCAGGTATATTAAATATGAACACTAAAAAACAATCGAGACTAAGACGTGCAAAACGTTCACGCGCTAAATTTAGCGAGTTACGTGTTACTCGTCTCTGTGTAAATCGGACGCCTCAACATATTTATGCGCAAATTATCGCGTCTGAAAGTGGCAATGTTGTTGCTAGCGCCTCGACGCTTGATAAAGATTTACGTAGCGGTAAAACAGGAAACATTTCGGCGGCTGAAGCTGTTGGGAAATTAATTGCTGAACGTGCGAAAAATGCTGGTGTAACTCAAGTAGCATTTGATCGCAGTGGTTATAAATATCACGGTCGGGTGAAAGCGCTAGCTGACGCCGCACGTGAAGGCGGATTAGAGTTTTAAGGTTTAACTATGTCGCAATCTAAAAGAGAAGAAAATCAAGCCGAAGGCTTGCAAGAAAAATTGGTTCAAGTTAACCGAGTAGCAAAAACGGTTAAAGGTGGACGTATTTTCGGTTTCACTGCGTTGACAGTTGTAGGTGACGGAAACGGAAAGGTCGGATTTGGTCGTGGTAAATCACGTGAAGTGCCAATCGCAATTCAAAAAGCGATGGAAGCAGCACGCAGAAACATGATCCAAGTTGAGCTTAACGGTGATACGTTGCAGTATCCTACAAAAGGTCGTCACGGTGCATCCAAAGTTTACATGCAGCCGGCATCTCAAGGTACTGGTGTAATTGCAGGCGGTGCTATGCGAGCGGTTCTTGAAATTGCTGGGGTACAAAACGTACTTGCTAAATGTTATGGATCTACAAACCCTGTAAACGTAGTTCGTGCTACGTTTGAGGCTTTGCGTGTGATGGCTTCACCTCAGTCTGTAGCTGCTAAGCGCGGCAAATCAGTAGAAGACATTTTGAATTAATAGATATCGTGCAACGATATCTTACAGTTGGTAAATGAGACGATGGCTAAGAAAACAGTTAAAGTTACTCAAACGAAAAGTACAACCGGTCGCTTGAAAAATCATATAGCGAGCGTTCGTGGCTTGGGTTTGCGTCGAATTGGTCATACTGTTGAAGTGGAAGATACTCCTTCAACACGCGGAATGATCAATTTAGTACATTACATGATTACGGTAGAAGGAGAATAGTATGCATCTTAATACACTAAGTCCTGCACCTGGTCGCGTTAAAGCAAAGAAACGTGTCGGTCGAGGAATCGGTAGCGGCAATGGTAAAACAGCAGGCCGTGGTCATAAGGGTTTAAAAGCTCGTTCAGGCGGCAAGGTTGCTCCAGGTTTTGAAGGCGGTCAAATGCCTTTGCAAAAACGTTTACCTAAGTTCGGTTTTACAAGTCGAGTGGGCAAAGTATCAGCTGAAGTACGCTTGGCTGAGCTGAACAAGGTAGAAGCAGATGTGATCGATCTAGACGCTTTGAAAACAGCTAACCTAGTAAACGAAAACATTAAGCGCGCTAAAGTATTTTTGTCGGGTGAACTAAAGAAAGCAGTTACCCTCAAAGGCATTTCAGTGACTAAGGGTGCCAAGGCAGCTATTGAAGCAGCCGGCGGCAAAGTCGAAGAATAATTCGGACGAGAAAAATCGATGGCTAACTCAGGTACTTCACCTCTTGGCAATCAAAAAGGTTTAGGCGAGCTTTGGGCTCGCCTAAAGTTTTTGTTTCTGGCTATAGTGATTTATCGCATTGGTACTCATATACCAGTGCCCGGTATGGATCCTCAGGCTGTTGCCGATATGTTAGACAGTAACCAAGGCACGATGCTTGGTATGTTCAACATGTTTTCAGGAGGCGCTTTCGAAAGAATGAGCATCCTGGCTTTGGGTATAATGCCCTACATATCCGCGTCGATTATCATGCAAATGATGTCAGCGGTGACTCCAACCTTAGAAGCGATTAAAAAGGACGGAGAAGCCGGAAGACGAAAAATAAGCCAATATACAAGGTATTTAACAGTCGCTTTGGCGCTGGTTCAAGCTTTTGTAATGGTAAAAGGACTCGCTGGACAAGGTATGGCTTATGCGGATTACTCTCCGTTGAGCTTCTATGTTGTAGCTGTGATTTCTCTGGTTACTGGCGCTGTTTTCCTAATGTGGTTGGGTGAGCAAGTTACAGAGCGCGGTATTGGTAATGGCATATCGATGTTGATTTTCGCCGGTATCGTTGCAGGTTTGCCTTCAGCTATTGGTTCAGCATTCGAGAGCGCTAGGCAGGGAGACCTCCACCCTCTAATGCTTTTGGCTATTGCTCTGGCTGCAGTTGCTGTTGTTTGGTTTGTTGTTCGAATGGAGCGCGGTCAAAGGCGCATCACGATCCAATATGCTAAGCGCCAAGCAGGTCGACATGGACAAGTGTCAACACAGACGAGTCACTTACCGTTAAAAATCAATATGGCGGGCGTAATACCGGTCATCTTTGCTAGTAGTATTCTTTTGTTCCCTTCATCTATAGCTCAATGGATGGGTAGTTCATCCGAAGGCGAGGGTGGAGAGATTTTGCAGGAATTTGCTCGAGCAATTGGTCCTGGGCAGCCGCTAAACTTTGTTTTATTTGGTGTGTTAATTATCGTCTTCTGCTTTGTCTATACAGCGATGATGTATAACCCTAAAGAAGTTGCCGACAACCTTAAAAAGGGTGGGGCATACATTCCGGGTATACGTCCAGGTGAGCAATCAGCGAAATACATCGATAATATACTCACACGCTTAACTGTAGTCGGATCTGTATATATCGCAGCAGTTGCTTTGTTGCCACAATTTCTAACAGCTTCAGCTAACATTCCGGTTTATGTTGGTGGAACATCTTTACTTATTGTTGTTGTGGTTGTTATGGACTTTATGTCGCAAGTGCAGTCTCACCTTATGACTCACCAATACGATTCGGTGATGAAAAAGGCCAATTTACAAAGCTACGGACGTGGTCGCTAAGCTAAGCGGTAACGAACGAAGAAATTAGAATCGAGGTTTTAAGAAAATGAAAGTACGAGCATCAGTTAAAAAAGTATGTCGTAACTGTAAAATTGTAAAACGTAAAGGTGTTATTAGAGTGATTTGTGAGGCAGAACCGCGTCACAAGCAGCGCCAAGGGTAATCACCCTAGTTTTCGAAAAAGTTTTTGGTGCTCTATTATTAATTTGGAGAGCCTTTTGAGATTTCAAATCTCAATAAATTGAGAGGTGTTGACTGTCGTTTGGAGGGAAACTTCTAAACTATTGATTTTTGGTAGGTTTGCCGCTATCCTTGCGCGCCTTTCGGGAGACAACCGTTTTCTGAAAGATGTGTGGTGAATAGTGGCTTTCCCGCTGTCAACACTCAAGTTCATATCAAGTGGAGTAAATTGAATGGCTCGTATCGCTGGTGTCAATATACCAGACCATAAGCATGCCGTGATTTCCCTAACTTACGTGTTTGGCGTAGGGCGTAGCACTGCAAAGAAAATTTGTGCTATTACCGGAATTGCAGAAGCGACAAAAATTAGTGCGCTGACAGAAGCCGAGATAGACAGTATCCGGACTGAAGTTGGTAAATTTCAGGTTGAAGGCGATCTTCGACGCGCAGTATCAATGAACATCAAGCGATTGATGGATCTTGGTGCATACCGTGGTCTTCGTCATAGACGTAACCTGCCTGTCAGAGGCCAGCGTTCAAAAACAAACGCTCGTACTCGTAAAGGTCCTCGCAAGCCAATTAAACGCTAATTGCTGCTAATTCAAACTAAACATCGATATTTAGGACAATTTTATCATGGCTAAGCCATCTAAAAGTTCGACAAAGAAAAAGGTCAAAAAGACCGTAGTCGATGGCGTTGCGCATATACATGCTTCTTTCAACAACACCATTGTGACTATTACAGATCGCCAGGGAAATACCCTGTCATGGGCCACTTCTGGCGGCTCAGGCTTCCGCGGTTCACGAAAAAGTACACCTTTCGCTGCACAGATTGCTGCGGAAAGAGCTGGTACTGCTGCTCAAGACTACGGCGTCAAAAACTTAGACGTTGAAGTTAAAGGCCCAGGCCCAGGTAGAGAATCTGCCGTACGCGCACTTAATAACCTCGGGTTTAAAGTGACTAACATCACTGATGTAACTCCAGTGCCACATAACGGTTGTCGTCCACCCAAGAAGCGGAGAGTATAAAAGATGGCTCGCTATATAGGCCCAACTTGTAAGCTCTCCCGTCGTGAGGGCACAGATTTATTTTTAAAGAGTGGTATTCGTCCGTTAGAGTCTAAGTGTAAAGCTGATACTCAACCTGGACAACAACAAGGTGCGAGACGTGGTCGTTTGTCTGACTATGGTGTTCAGCTTCGCGAGAAACAAAAAGTACGTCGTACCTACGGACTTCTCGAAAAGCAATTTCGTGGATACTATAAGAAAGCCGCTAGCCAAAAAGGTGCTACTGGTGAAAACTTGCTTCAGTTGTTGGAATGTCGCTTAGATAACGTTGTTTATCGTATGGGCTTCGGCTCTACTCGTGCAGAATCACGTCAATTGGTATCCCATAAAGCTATTTTAGTAAACGGACAGTCGGTAAACATCCCGTCTTTCCAGCTAAAGCAGGGTGATCTCATTGCTATTCGCGAGAAATCAAAAACTCAATTGCGAATTCAAAGCTCTTTGGGCATTGCTGCTCAACGGACAGAAGTTGATTGGGTAGACGTAAACTCAGAGAAGAAAGAAGGTGTATTTTCACGTGTTCCTGATCGTGCTGATTTGCCGGCTGAGATTAACGAAAACTTGATTGTTGAACTTTACTCGAAATAATTTCGATTTCGTTACGTTTTTCAAACTGAAACTATTTTGGCAGGTGCGTTTATGCAAATTGCTGTAAATGAATTTTTAACTCCTCGTCATATTGACGTTACGGAGATCGGTCCTACTCGCGCTAAAGTGGTTTTAGAGCCGCTTGAGCGAGGCTTTGGTCATACGTTAGGTAATGCGCTTCGCAGAATCCTACTATCGTCGATGCCTGGTTGTGCCATCACCGAAGTCGAAATCGAGGGTGTGCAGCACGAATACAGCGCTATTGAGGGCGTTCAAGAAGATGTTATCGAGATTCTTCTTAATCTTAAAAACGTTGCCGTTATTTTGCACGGTAAAGAAGAGGCCGTACTTACGTTGAGTAAGAAAGGTCCTGGTCCAGTAACTGCGGGTGATATTCAGCTCGATCACGATATTGAAGTGGTCAACCCTGAATGTGAAATTGCCACTATTACTGGTGATACTTCTTTAGAGATGCGTTTAACTGTAACTCGTGGACGTGGATATCAGCCAGCTGATGCTCGCGCTACTGAAGAAGAAGAAGATACTCGAGCTATTGGCCGTCTTCGATTAGATGCTTCGTATAGCCCTGTTAGTCGTCTCTCTTATAGTGTTGAGAGTGCGCGGGTTGAGCAGCGTACTGATTTGGACAAGTTGGTTTTAGATCTAGAAACTAACGGAACAATTGATCCTGAGGAAGCTATCCGCAGAGCGGCTACTATTCTTCAGCATCAACTAGCCGTGTTTGTAGACCTTGAAGGCGAGAAAGAAGCAGAACCTGAGCATAAAGAAGACCAAATTGATCCGGTATTGCTTCGCCCAGTGGATGATCTTGAGCTTACAGTTCGTTCTGCGAATTGTTTAAAAGCAGAAAACATCTACTACATCGGTGATCTTATTCAAAGAACTGAAGTCGAGTTACTTAAGACTCCAAACTTGGGTAAGAAATCACTGACTGAAATTAAAGATGTGCTCGCGTCCCGCGGTCTGTCTTTGGGAATGCGTTTAGAAAATTGGCCTCCAGCTAGTTTGAAAAACGACTAATTAAGAATAGATCAGGGTCGTGAGATTCTGATCCTTATATTACGTTGCTGTGATAGCAATAGTTTAAAGGGTTATTGTCATGCGTCATCGTCAAAGTGGACGTCAATTAAATCGAAACAGCTCGCATCGTAAGGCGATGTTTCGCAATATGGTGTCTTCCCTTGTGGAGCACGAATTAATCAAGACTACTCTGCCTAAGGCAAAAGAATTACGCCGTTTTGCAGAGCCGTTGATCACTTTATCTAAGAACGACACCGTGGCTAATCGTCGCTTGGCGTTTGACAGATTACGTGACAAAGCTAGTGTCGGTAAGCTTTTTAACGAGCTTGGCCCACGTTACGAAAGTCGCCCTGGTGGCTATCTTCGCATTATGAAATGTGGATTTCGTACCGGTGATAAAGCTCCAATGGCTTACGTAGAGCTTGTTGATCGTCCTCAACCTGTTGTGGAAGATGAGTCAGCTGCTGCTGAAGACTAAGTAGTTACATAGTTTAAATCGTAAATACCGGGCTTGGCCCGGTATTTTTTTGCCTGAAATTTGTGATATATGATGTTCTTGCTCGCGCGACTTTTGCTTGGCTCAACGCAACTTATCTGAAAATCTCATACTACTCCTCTCTAGCGTCCACCTTAATGCGGGTTGTACTTCTGCTTTGCCTGATGTTGCTGGAAAATGCATGTGTGAATTGTGGAAGCATAGAGAGAGGTTTTTTGGGGCGTATTTGAGAGGCGTAATTATTTGTATCGTGGGGTTTTGCCAAGCTGTTTACTTGAGGGCGGACATATAAAATTTGATATCAATGGGCTGGGAGAATAGTGGAGACGAGCCTCGAGTAGCTTTGTACTAGCGTGCTGTCAGTGTCTCCATCTATTTTTTCTGGGGCAAAACGCAAGTAAAAAAAGCCCCGATAAATTCGGGGCTTTTAGCATGCGCTGTTAAGGCTTAACTAAGCAGTTATTCTTCAACAACAGTTGTGTTGCTAACGATAGAGCCAGTAACTCGACCATCAACAGCAAAGAACGATACTGTTTCAGAAACTATTTCTGAAAATACAGCGAGGTTATCGGCTGAGGCTGGAGTCCCGTGTGTGCCTTGGGTAAAGCGAGTTACGATAACAGCAGCATCTCCATCGCTATCATCTGCCGTGACTGTCGCAATAGCTCCAAACTGCGTGATGAGTGGTTCTGTGCCTGCTAGTGGAGCTGGAAATCCGTTTATTACAAAGCCTGTTTCAGGGACAGTTGTGTTCAATGGCGGAGTGCCTAAGCTTGAGTCAGCCGCATTGGGTATTGTTTGATCTGCAAGGTTCTCTTCCGTTCCGTCACCGACAACTTCTGTTAACAATATACCCGTCGACGAGTTTTCATCAGATAGACTGGATGCAAAGTTCATCACGTCAACTGAGTCCAATACACCTTGTAGAACGCTATAGTAAGACTCTAGCCCGCTATTACCTTGAGTGAGTGCGTCGCTAGCAGCAGCTAGTCCTCCCAAAACTCTAGGAGCGAAGCTAGGTGAGTTCGCAAGTAATTCTGCTATTCCGCCGCCAGTAACCAAGCCCACTGCAGCCTTAACGTTGGGTTGAGAAGTAAATGCACCGTTTTGAACTTCGGCTGAGTTGTTGATGGCAACAAATGGTAGGCCGTTAATTGCGCCCAAAGAATGCCCAATGAAATAAACATTATCGGGGTCGAGGTCATTCGGTGTGCCGTCGCTGTCGAGATCAATGGAATCTAGTGAAGCATTGAGATTCAAAAGGTCCACAGTCATCTGGCGCAAATTGTCTCGGGAGGTTGTGAAGCTGGTTAGGTTGATAAATAGGCTTCCGGAAATACCGCTTTTCATTCCGTCTGTATAGTCCATTGGGATTGGGTTGGTTGCTGCATCAGCTGTAAGGTCAAAATGTCTTTCTCTAATAGCCGCATGCTCCCCACTAGCATCTGCGGCAGGGCCTGAGCCAATATTCGTTGTTACGGCGTTTTCGGCATCTAATACACTGTATAGCCCGGGAACAATGCTTCCTTCTTGCCCCCCTGGCCCGCTGGCTGGAGCGATACCGTGAAGAGGTTGATCGATAGCAATGGTGGCAAAGCAGGGCGCACCTGAAAGACCTGTGGGTGCACCTGATTCGTCGCGAGCAATACAAGCAAAAGCTAATGCGTTGGCCATAGGTAGGGACGTCGAGCGTTCTGTTGTAATGCCGTGAACATAGATAATTACAGGCCAGCCTTCATCAGGCTTGGTGTAACCCCATGCGCCAAGAGTCGTTTCGTCTGGAGTAGTAACAAGTATCGGTATGGTGACGTCAGATTTCTTTTCCGGGAAAGGGAAGCGGTAAGTAATCATGTTCGAAGGGGGAGTTAAACCGCCAATGGTTGTATCCGCTTGCCAAGAACTTGTCTTTACAGGGGTAAAGTCCTGTGTAATATCTTCTTCTCTTTGGTCTGTGGGTTCGGTTTGGTAGTAAGGTAGTGTAATCTCGCCTTGGTAAATAATTGCAGGGGCGACTAATGATGAGTTGAGGTCGCTGGCTATATCCCTCCTGAAAAAGTTAGTGGTACGCGGAGCCGGGACAGGAAAAACATTGCTAGCCGGGCTTTCGCCTATCATTGCTAGAACCGCACCAGCTGCCGTTGCAGATATTGCACCGCCCTCATCGTTAACCGCAATTGCAGCTTCGGCAGCAGCGCGCTGCATGATATAGGCCGCAGTTGCATCAGTTGCGATGGTTGAGTAGCTAGCCCCCTGGGCGATCGCTTCAGCTATTGTTACGTTGTAAAGTGGATTGCTTGGGCTGTCTGTTGTTAAATATTGGATGATGGTAGCTTCAATAAATCCGTCTGTGTCGGTTGGTGTTTCATCCGTACTTAAGGAATATTCACCACTCACCAATTTAACAATTGCGTCTTTCTTGTAACCAGCTCTTAGCGAATCATCAAAAAACGTTTCTGGCGCGGCAATGTATGTAAGTACGTCAGTAGTCCCGCCAGTTGTGAACGTCATCGAAAATATAATGTCGCTAGGGGATGGCGCGGTCGCGGCAACTCCAGCAGCATCAAATACGCTTTGCACAAAATTGAAATAGCCGGCAGCAAGGGTTTCCCAATTTTGAATCGCCGATCTCAAGCCGAGTAAGGCGTCTGAGGCAAATTCGGTTGTGTCTGTATCCTCACCTTTAAGAAAGTCATAAGCTTCTGAAGCGACAGTGTTGACTCCGTTTGAGTCCTCAATATCGGTCAAAATAACTAAATATTTAGTTTTTGGTTGTAGTGGTTTGAGTGGTGTAATTCTGAGGATGTTATTGGTGCCGCCATCGAGACTAATAATCTCAGCTCGAGCTGTAGGCTGAGCTAAAGCACTCAGAGTTGCAACATCTGCTGTTGCAACTGCAGTTTGATAGGAAAGTGCTTCGGCGAAAGTGGGTACTTCAACGCTTAAGCCTTCAATGCTTGCCTGCAATAACCCGTCACCACTTGGGTACGTGAGTGGTAATAAAAAGACATTTTGCCCAGAGTTAGGAATTATTGATGAGCCTGCGCTTATAAAGTTGGCAGCACTTAATGCCTGTGCGGTATTTAATGGAGCATCAAAAGCGATATCAAAAGGAGCCAGTACGGAGTTACCGTCGAGAGCATCTATTCCCGTAATGACAGGGTTTTCTGGGTCGGTCCCAGCATTCATTGTGCCGTCTCGTGCAGGTTCTGAAGAAAACTGCAGATCGCTTGGAACAGGTAATTCAGCCGTTGAAGGACTAAAAATAACTGCCGTTCTGTTAATCGGAGCATCATTGCTAATGGTTGGGCTGTCGCCGCCGCATGCGCTTAGGCCGAGTGCCGAAGCGAGCAGAAAACTGGAGAAGCGGAGTTTGAGCATCTTATAATCCCTCGAGCTTATTGTGTTAAGAATATGTAGGCGGGGGTTTGTTAATGTGAAATAAAACAATAGGCATGCGCATCATCTTTTTGCATGATGCGCCTCCTTATTTACCCATTCAAACAAGCGTTTTAATATAGACTTAAAGCGCCTTCCCCCAGGTTGGGATGATAAATGTATTTAGCTGGAAAAGCAGTGGTTGTCGGGGATTTTGGCCTGTAAAGCCACATATAAGGCGACTTAGAGCATACGAACTCTTTTAAGCGGCGTTCTTGACTTTTTTGTTCCTATTTTTTACTTGCTAGCTGGCCAAAATTTCTACGTTCATGGACATCGTCATTAAGTCATAAAGTCATAAAAAGAAACCGCTGGGTCCATAGAGCGTCAGAGCTAGCCTTATTTCTGAGTGTGTCGGGGTTATGTTCAAAACCATATTTTTCGTTGAGTATTTGGCTGAGGATTTTGGGGTATTGTTAGATCGCTCCACGTTTGAACGTACTAATACGAGCTAACGTCTGTTTCATTGCAGGACCTTGAGATACGCTTGGCATGTTCGAGTGTTTTGGGCGCTATATGAAAGCGAGCGAGCAATTGTAGAGTCCGATGATAGGGTGTGAGAGCGATCTAATCGTTTTGATTGTTTGAGCATTTGTATATTCGGCGCCTGCGGCAGTAAGGGCAGAGGCGTTGGCGCCAATTGGCTTTAAAACAAAAACGATAATAACGACATGATCTGCATGTGTGAGGTTTTCGCCGGGTGTTTTGCGCGCTAGAAGTGTGCAGCAGTTCATACTTCTACATTTAATCGACAAATTCTTTGAGCAATGTGAATTGAATATATGAGGTTTTACTATAATTCTTTTAGAATTCAGGTCTGAAACAGAAGGCAGTCGTTACATGCAAAAGACCTATATAAAAATAACACGATCTTCATATTTTCAAGAATACAAGCATCTTGCTTTTTCAGCGTCTTTATTTTTCCTTCTGGCACTAGGGTTTGTCTACTTTAGTCACTCGTCTAAACTAGCGGTGTCTTATTTTGATTTGTCTGCAAACGGATCATTAACGTCGTGCATTGATAAAAATACAGTTTCAACTGAAATAGAAATTACAGGCCGTACAATGAAACGTGCTTTTATCATCCTTTCAGGTTTCGACACGCCAATGTCAAATGACAATGACGCGCCTGGTGAGTGTCAGTTTAAACTCGTTTAGATTGAATCTATTTGCTGGATGCCAACATAGGTTTTAAAAATTGGCCAGTGTGAGAGCGTTTCACTTTGCAAATATCCTCAGGAGTTCCTTCGGCAATAATTTCGCCTCCGCCACTTCCACCTTCCGGTCCTAAATCAATTACCCAATCGGCTGTTTTGACTACATCCAAATTATGCTCGATCACGACAACAGTATTACCATGATCACGCAGACGGTGAAGTACATTCAGTAATTGTTGAATGTCGTGAAAATGCAAGCCGGTTGTGGGTTCATCCAATATGTACAGTGTTTTACCCGTATCCCGCTTTGAAAGCTCTTTGGAAAGCTTGACTCGCTGGGCTTCTCCACCTGACAGGGTGGTGGCTGCTTGACCAAGCTTGATATAAGAAAGGCCTACATCCATAAGTGTCTGCAGTTTTTTCGAAATGCTGGGGACCGCATCAAAAAATACACGAGCATCTTCCACAGTCATATCTAAACATTCATGGATGCTTTTGCCTTTGTATTTAATTTCTAGCGTTTCTCGGTTGTACCGTTTTTTATGACAAACATCACAAGGCACATAGACGTCGGGTAAAAAGTGCATCTCTACTTTCACCACACCATCGCCTTGGCAGGCTTCACAGCGACCCCCTTTAACATTAAAGCTAAACCGGCCCGGCTTATAGCCGCGCGATCGTGCTTCTTGAGTACCCGAAAAAAGTTCACGCATTGGTGTGAAAATCCCCGTATAAGTAGCGGGGTTAGAGCGGGGTGTGCGGCCAATTGGGCTTTGGTCTATATCAACGCATTTATCAAAGTTATCCAGCCCTTCTACCGATTCATACTCTTGAGGCGTAAGTGTAGTGGCGCCATTTAAGTGTGTTGCTGCAAGTGGGTAGAGAGTGCCATTGATGAGCGTTGATTTTCCTGAGCCTGAAACGCCAGTAACACAGGTCATTAGCCCGCAGGGAATCGTAAGGGTGGTAGATTGCAGGTTGTTACCCGTCGCTCCTATCAGTTTTAGGCATTCTGCTTCTTTAAGCTCGTGGCGTTTAGTAGGGATTTCAATTTTTTTTCTGCCAGATAAGTAATCGCCGGTTAACGATCGTTTTGCTTTTACAATATCAGCAAATTGTCCCTGAGCGATAATTTCGCCACCATGGGTTCCTGCGCCAGGGCCAACATCAATAATATAGTCGGCGGCGCGAATAGCCTCTTCATCATGTTCAACGACGATAACGGTGTTACCTAAATCCCGTAAGTGTGAAAGTGTATTGAGTAAGCGGTCATTGTCTCTCTGGTGCAGGCCTATGGAGGGTTCATCGAGAATGTACATAACCCCCACTAAACCCGCGCCAATTTGGCTGGCCAATCGGATTCGCTGAGCTTCTCCTCCCGACAGAGTATTTGCGCTTCGGTTTAGCGTTAAATAATTGAGTCCTACGTCTATTAGGAAACTACAGCGGTCGCCTATTTCTTTTAATATTTTATCGGCTATTTTCCGTTTTGCACCGGTAAACTTCAGCTTTTTAAAATAGGTGTAAGCATCTCCAACAGGCATCTCCGTAATTGCTGCTAGATTTTTATCTTTAATAAATACATGCCGAGCTTGAGAGCACAGTCGACTGCCGCCACATTCTGTGCAGTCCATCGTGGATAAAAACTTGCCAAGTTCTTCTCGCACAGAGGCCGACTCTGTGTCGCGATACCGGCGTTTCATATTAGGAATAACGCCTTCAAAGGTGTGGTTGCGTTGGTAAGTATCTCCGCGATCATTGACATAGCTAAAGTCGATGGTTTCGTCTTTTGAACCTTGCAAAACAATGTTTCTGTGTTTTTTAGCTAACTTATTCCAGGGTTTATCGATATCAAAACCGTAATGAAGACCGAGTGATTTCAGCATGTGAAAATAATATAAATTGCGACGGTCCCATCCGCGAATGGCGCCTTCTGATAAGGATGATTCAGGGTATTGAACGATTTTGTCTTCAGAGAAAAATTGTTTGACGCCTAATCCGTCACAGGTTGGGCAAGCGCCCGCCGGATTGTTAAAAGAAAATAATCGAGGCTCGAGTTCTGCTAACGAATAATCGCAGACGGGACAGGAGTGTTTGGACGAAAACACTTGGTCGTCTTTTTTGCCATCCATGTCAGCGATAATTGCAATGCCGCCAGAAAGTTGAATGGCGGTTTCAAAAGATTCAGCTAAACGCGTTCCGATATCGTCACGGACTTTAAATCGATCGACGATAACCTCAATCGTATGTTTTTTCTTTTTTTCCAGTTCAGGGGCTTCATCTAAATCGACGACCAGCCCATCGATGCGAGCTCGGATAAATCCATCACGCCTCAATGACTCAAATATATGCAGATGCTCCCCTTTTCGTTCTCGAATGACCGGTGCCAACAACATGGTTTTCGAGTCTTTGGGTAGCGCGACTACAACATCGACCATTTCACTTATTGTTTGGGCAGACAAAGGCTCGTCATGAACCGGACAGCGAGGCTCGCCTATACGAGCAAATAATAGACGGAGGTAGTCGTATATTTCTGTAACAGTTCCCACTGTGGAGCGAGGGTTATGCGATGTGGACTTTTGTTCGATGGAGATGGCCGGGCTTAGGCCTTCAATGTGATCGATGTCAGGTTTTTCCATCATCGATAAAAATTGACGAGCATATGTTGAAAGCGATTCGACATAGCGTCGTTGGCCTTCCGCATAGAGCGTGTCAAACGCTAATGATGATTTACCTGAGCCTGACAGTCCCGTAATGACAACTAATTTGTCGCGAGGGATATCGACATCAATATTTTTGAGATTATGCGTGCGTGCGCCGCGTACAACGATGTTTTCCACAGATTTGACCTACAGCTCAGAAAACGGACTAGTATACGGGGTTTTCAGTAGAAAAATTAATGCAAAAGTTAAAGTGTCCAAATTTTGCTACAGGGCGTCCAATTCTTGGCGATCTCGAGCCCAATTACTGGCCTCCATTCGGTTTTTGACTCCAATTTTTTTGTAGATGTTGTACAAATGGCTTTTCACCGTGTGCTCGCTCAGCTCCAAGGACGTGGAAACTTCGGAATTACTCATGCCATCCTTAATCATGCGGAGAATTTCTTTTTCTCGATTAGTCAGTTGGATGGATGATATAGGGCCGACGCCATGACGATTGATCGTTTGGCGGTGCTTATCAAAAAAGTGGTGGAGTAAGCGACGTGGGACCCAGTAATCGTTGTCGAGTAGCTGCTTGATTCCTCGAACAAGTTGATCTTCAGATGTGTCGATGTAGAACAGTCCCGAAACACATGGCCAGTCGAGTAAATCTTCATGGTCTTCTATGTGTTCGGCATTGAGTAATGCGGCAGTATAATTCTTTGATTCAACGCTCAATTCACGCAACTGTCGATTTAACAAATCTAGTGGAGCATAGGAGCAGTCGATCAGCGCTAGATCTACGGGGGATGGTGGGCTAGTACCTAATTTGAGCGTATCACACGTACTTTCGAGTTGAGTCTCAAGAAACTTGACCAGCAACGTCGTATGAAAGCTTTCATTGTTCGAAAACAAAGTGATATGGCTCAAGGTTTATTACCCTGCATAAAATTTGACACGTCATTACCTAAATTTATACATCACGCGTGCAAAGGCTGGCGTGTGCCGGGTTGGTTTTGGGTGAAAAACATACGAACTGCGATGAGTTCTCATATTGTAACGCAAATCGACACTCAAGATGAAGAAAGCGGTCGAGGCATCTTGCTGTTCTGAATAAAATCAACCCTGTAAATGCCTAAGTGAAACGAGAAAAGTCGTTCCTGTGCGCGGAAGTGCTTGCCGAAGAATCAGCCGTAAGGGCAATGAAAATTGTATTTACTTTGCGGCTTTATATTTTATTTGTTCAAACGCTCAAGGTTTTCTGTTCTCTCGATTTATAGGCTGCTAACATCACTCGCTTTTTATCTTTGGAGAATTCGCATTGTCAGAAGTGCGCACCGTTATATCGCTCGCGTTGCTATATGCTTTTCGCATGCTTGGCCTGTTTATGGTTTTGCCTGTATTGATGCTTTACGGCGTGCAATATGAAGGCGCCACTCCGCTATTGCTAGGTTTAGCGCTTGGGATATACGGTTTGACTCAAGCTTGTTTTCAAATACCCCTAGGCTTATTTTCAGATGTGATCGGTCGTAAGCCCGTGATTATTGCGGGTCTTATTGTTTTTGCTATAGGAAGTCTTGTTGCTGCTACGGCAACTAGCATAGAGGGCTTGATTCTCGGAAGAGCGTTGCAGGGTAGTGGCGCAATAGCCAGTACTATCATGGCAATGGTGGCAGATCTAACCTCCGAAGAAAACCGCACTAAAGCGATGGCGGCAATAGGGGCGTCAATTGGCTTATCGTTTTCTGTCGCAATGATTTTAGGGCCTGCGTTAGCCTCGGCGTCGGGTCTCTCGGGCATCTTTGCACTTTCGGTGCTGCTATCTGCGGTTGGGATATTGATCGTGATTTTTCTAGTGCCGACGCCCAAAGCTAATGCCGCACATCGGGATGTGGCAACAACGCCTGCTCTTGTCTATAAAACGATTCGGAACTTTCAGCTGCTGCGCCTAAATTGGGGCATTTTTTCGTTACATTGTATTTTGATGGCGAGCTTTGTCAGCATTCCGTCGGTTTTAGAGGCTTCCCTTTCATTGTCTCGTGATGCCCACTGGATGCTGTACCTACCCGTATTGGGCTTAGCTTTTGTTGTCATGCTTCCGTTTATGCTTTACGCGGAAAAGAAGCGAAAGATTAAGCCTGTATTTCTATGTGCGGTTGGGCTTCTTACGGTCTGTTCGTTTTTATTAGTTGGTTACTCTCAAACAGCATTGCCCTTGGTGCTCTTGGTGTTTGGTTTTTTCGTTGCGTTTAACCTGCTGGAGTCAATGCTGCCGTCATTGGTGAGTAAAATATCTCCGGCTGGCACGAAAGGAACGGCAATGGGCTTATATTCGACCAGTCAGTTTTTAGGTGCGTTTTGTGGCGGTACTATCGGTGGTTGGGTGATGCAAACATATTCGATTACGGCTGTTTTTGGTTTTTCAGCCGGTATAGCTGCCGTATGGTTTGTTGTAGCCTCGTTCATGTCGCCTCCGAGGCATCTATCCAGTATTTGTTTGCAGTACAGTGATAATGAGGATTTAAGCGAGATTGAGGGCATTTCTGGTGTTGAAGAAGTGTTCTTTTCTCAGGAAGAGTCGCTACTCTATCTGAAGGTGGATCGTATGGTATTGGACCCGGATGCATTGCAGAAATTTTATGCGTAAGACGCTGTCGATCTGAAAGTGGTTTGAAACCGAGCGCGACGGTTTAAAAGTCGATAGAATACCCTCATTATGAGTGAATATTAATTAATCAAAGAGGAAGAACTCGTGGCCAGAGGCATTAACAAAGTCATTATCGTCGGCAATTGTGGTCAAGACCCGGAGACTCGGTACTCGGCTGGTGGGTCAGCGATTACAAATCTTAGTGTCGCGACCTCTGATTCATGGAAAGACAAGCAGACGGGGCAGACGCAAGAGCGTACGGAATGGCATAGAATTGTCTTTTTTAATCGCCTAGCAGAAATAGCTGGCGAGTATTTGAAAAAGGGAAGTAAAGTCTACGTCGAAGGCCGACTGCAGACACGTAAGTGGCAGGATCAAAGTGGACAAGACCGCTATTCAACCGAGATCGTTGCTAGCGAAATGCAAATGTTGGATTCTCGTGGAGAAGGTGCCCCGGGTGGCGGCTTTGGGCAGCAGGGTGGAGGTCAAGGCGCTCCTCAGCAATTTGCTCAGCAACAGCAGCCTCAACAGCAGCCTCAACAGCAGCCTCAACAGCAGCCTCAACAGCAACCGCAGCCAGTTTATCAAAATAATCCGGCACCAAATTCCGGCGCGCCTCAGAAGCCAGCTCAACCAGCATATCAAAACAACGCCCCGCAACAAGGTGGTGCTCAACAGCCTCAGCAAGCGCCCGCGGCGGCTCCTGCTCCAGGTATGGATAGTTTTGATGATGATATCCCATTTTAAGGTAGGCTAATCTATTGGGCTTTAAGGTACTTTTACGCAGTTTGCCGGGAGAGTTTCACAGCGCTTTGAAAGAAGTGTTTGAAGAGAGCTCGCTCGAGCTTATTTGTCCCGATGACCTGGATTGGAGTGATGCGCCTGCGCTAAAGGCGTATTGCCAGCAAGTGCTACCCTGCGCTGTTGTTAATTACAGTCCTGGCTCTTCTTGTTTTAGTGAAGAAGAGCAAGCTTTAAATAGTTTGTCGCAGGTATGTTCCGATTGCACCATCCCGATTATTCATTTTTCTTCTTATCGTGTGTTTGATGGAGAGCTTGAGGAGGGTGAGCTGGATGAGTATTCCATTCCTGATTCTCAAGATGAATACGGGAAGCACCTACAGTCTCTCGAAAAACTTTGTGCGGCAGCAAGTCAGCATCTCATTCTGCGCTTAAGTTGGGTGCTAGGGGGCGAGCAGGAAAATACGCTCGATCACTTTGTTCCTCAAGTAATGAAAGGTCAGCAGGCAATAGTCTCAGATCATGACTTTGCTCGACCGGTTAGCGTGGGTTCGTTAGCTAATATTGTCCATGCCGTAATTAGGCAGCTGCTTTGTGGCGCTCAAAATTGGGGCGTATTTCATATCCGCAGTTCTGATAAATGTTCTGAAGCTGAATTTTCTGATGTTCTTGTGAGGATATTGCAGTCAGATTTTTCGTATCTAGCTGAATTACCTTCAGTATCTGAAATCGGAGATAACGGACGGCTTTTATCTGGGAATGCCATGTTAGGGGGCGATAGGCTTACCCGGAACTTTGGCGTTCAGTGTGTTTCTTGGCGTAAGGGGCTTAAGGCGCTTGTGCAAAATTACATTGAGCGTAACCCTGCTAGGTTGGGTGCCAATACAGAATAATCAAAATGTTGTAATGATTAAGTCGCGTTCAAATTTCCGACTTGATGAGGTGTTTCAGTGTTGTGAATAAGAGCTGGGGATTTAAAGAAGGGGTGGTGTGCTGAAGGGCAGTTATCGTTTTGCTGTTTTATTTGACGAAATTACCCCACATCAAAAGAAGTGGGGTTCTAGAAGCACGTCGTTATTCTACAATCAAGCACGAAGCCGTTATGCTTCGTAACGTTGAAATATAAGGGTAGCGTTGGTTCCGCCGAAGCCGAAGCTATTGGACATAACGCGATTGAGCTTGGTGTTAACGAGCTCTGTTGCAATGCGCAGATCGGCCGCTAATGGATCAAGGTTTTCAATGTTAGCCGAGGCACATATAAAATCATTTTCCATCATCAGAAGGCTGTATATTGCTTCTTGTGCGCCTGTCGCACCCAAAGAGTGACCCGTTAATGATTTAGTTGAGCTGATGTAGGGGGAGTTCTCAGCGAAAATCTCTTTAACCGCTTTTAATTCTGCAACGTCGCCAACAGGAGTGCTGGTTCCGTGAGAATTGATGTAGTCAATGTCGCCGTCGACAGTGTTCATTGCCATTCTCATGCAGCGTGCCGCGCCTTCACCTGAAGGAGCCACCATATCGTATCCATCTGAAGTTGCACCGTAGCCGACGAGTTCGCCATATATTTTGGCTCCACGAGCAAGGGCGTGATCAAGGGACTCAATTGTTAAACAAGCGCCTCCGCCAGCAATGACAAATCCATCTCGGTCTACATCGTAAGCGCGAGAAGCTTTGTCAGGTGTATCGTTATATTTAGTGGATAGGGCGCCCATGGCATCGAATAAGCCGGTTAAGCTCCAGTGCTCTTCTTCTCCGCCGCCAGCGAAGACGACATCCTGTTTGCCGAGTTGTATTAATTCCATCGCATTACCAATGCAATGAGCGCTGGTGGCACATGCAGATGAAATCGAGTAGTTGACACCTTTGATCTTAAAAGGAGTCGCTAGGCAAGCCGAAGTTGTGCTGCCCATCGTCTGTGTAACACGGTATGGGCCAGCGCGCTTAACGCCACGGCTGCGAATAATATCGGCAGACTCTACTACGCTGCGCGTTGATGCGCCGCCAGACCCTACAATGATGCCCGTACGTTCGTTAGAGACTTCGCTTTCTGTGAGACCGGAATCTTCGATAGCTTGCTGCATGGCAATGTAGTTGAAGCCAGCGGCGTCGCCCATAAAGCGCAGTATTTTACGGTCTATATGTTCTTTTAGATCTATTTTGACAGAGCCAGAAACGGTACTGCGAAATTTTTGCTCAGCGTAAGACTCGTTGTGCGTAATTCCGGATTTACCTGTTTTAAGTGAATCCAAAACAGTGGCTTTATCATTGCCTATGCAAGAGACAATGCCCATGCCTGTAACCACAACTCGTTTCATAGTTGACCTCGTCGGAAAAATTGATAGCTATGCGCCTTCTAAAATATAAGGCGCTTATTATTACAGCGCTAAACTTTGCTTAGCTTCTTGTCGAATGCCATTATTGCAGAGAGCAAGGCTCTGGTGCTTTAAAAGGCGTCCGTATTGGAGAACAAACCGACACGCAGGTCTTTGGCGAAGTAAATTTCTTTTCCATCGACCGAAATCTTTCCGTCTGCGATGCCCATGATAAGCTTTCTTTCGATGACGCGTTTCAAGCTAATGGTATAAGTCACTTTCTTTGCGGTAGGCAATATTTGACCTTTGAATTTAACTTCTCCGGCTCCTAATGCGCGCCCTTTACCTTGGTTGCCCTTCCAGCCAAGAAAGAAGCCTACTAGCTGCCACATGGCGTCTAGGCCTAGGCAACCTGGCATAACGGGGTCGGTAGGAAAGTGGCAGTCAAAAAACCACAGGTCGGGGTTTATATCGAGTTCAGCAACGATTTCACCTTTTCCGTACTCACCACCGGTTGTTGAAATGTGAGTGATACGATCGAGCATCAACATGTTGTCAATTGGCAGTTGTGCGTTGCCTGGCCCAAAAAGCTCTCCGTTTCCGCAGGAGATGAGCTCGTCTTTTGAATAAGAAGGTTGTGCTTCGAAATTATGCATCTTTCGAGGGTTCCGCTAGTTCTAATTGTCTGTATTGACCTGGCTTGGTCACATAGTCGCAGTATTCGCGAGCTCGACATTCTAACGCCTTGAAGTCGATTGTCCAGCAAGCAGCGAGAAATCTTGTCTTTTCACGTAAAATCGCCGTATTTAGGCGCTGTTACAGCGGCTTGTTTGATATTTGCACTGTCCTCGTTCTGTTTTTAGTGGGTAATCTCTTTCGTTAATTTGAACGGTTAATCTTGCCTAAGCAGGCGGATGTGATTAATCGATATCTGTGCCATAACAGACCGTGTACTCTCCCGGCTTTGTGGTATATTCCGACCTGATTTTAGGCCCTCATATTTATGGCATAAGAGGCTGTAGTACTCACAAATAAAAGCTTCTATGCTCTCAAGTTCAACGCCAAGGTGACAATTTCATGATATCTAAATGTTTATTCCCTGTAGCGGGTTATGGAACTCGCTTTCTCCCAGCAACTAAATCAATGCCGAAAGAAATGCTTCCTGTTGTAAACAAGCCACTTGTTCAATACGGCGTTGAAGAAGCGATTGACGCGGGATTAACCGAAGTTGGGTTTGTTACGGGACGCGGAAAAAGGGCTATTGCCGATCATTTCGATGTGAGCTACGAGTTAGAGCACCAAATCGCAGGCAGTGCGAAAGAAGGGTATCTCGATTCAATTCGTGACGTGATGAGAAAAGGGTCGTTTTCGTTTACCCGTCAAGCAGAAATGAAAGGCCTTGGGGACGCTATTCTTAACGGTCGTCGCCTTATTGGCAATCAACCGTTTGGCGTTGTGTTATCCGATGACCTTTGTGTTGCTGAAACGGGCGTACTTTCTCAAATGGTGAAGCTATTCAAGCAATTCCGCTGCAGCATAGTGGCTGTTCAGGAAGTGCCTGAAGAAGAAATTCACAAGTTTGGCATTATTGGTGGCGAGCAGATTAAAGACGGTATATATCAGGTCAATACAATGGTGGAAAAGCCTGACCCTAAAGATGCGCCAAGTAACTTAGCGATCATTGGTCGTTATATCTTAACGCCTGATATTTTCGATATTCTTGAAAGCACGCCTCCAGGCAAAAACGATGAAGTTCAATTAACCGATGCGTTGATGACGCAAGCAACAGATGGTTGCGTGTTGGCTTATAAGTTTAAAGGCGAACGTTTTGATTGCGGAAGCGTTGCAGGTTTTGTAGAAGCGACCAACTACGTATACAAAAACATATACGGCCAATAAGGGTTCCGGTGAAAATTAGCATAGAGTGCTTTAAAGCATACGATATTAGAGGAAAGGTTCCGAGCGAGCTCAATGAAGATGTTGCTTACCGAGTTGGGCGAGCCTTTGTTGAGTACCTCGATGCCAAAACAGTTGTTGTGGGCCATGATATTCGCCTAACAAGCGAATCCTTGACGGCAGCTTTGGTCGAAGGCTTGACGGATGCCGGGGCAGACGTGACTCATATCGGTGAGTGTGGAACAGAGGAGGTTTACTTCTCTACCTTCCATTTGGGAGTTGATGGCGGTATTTGTGTAACCGCCAGCCATAACCCAATGGATTACAATGGAATGAAATTGGTAAAGAAAGGATCTCGCCCGATATCTGGTGATGATGGCCTGAATGAAATTAAGGCCATTGCTGAAGCGGGCACCTTTGCTGAAGTTGTGAGTAAAGGTACTGTTGAGTATCGAGATATACGCACGGATTATATTCCGCATTTGCTTTCGTATATTGACCCGAAAAACTTAAAGCCTCTCAAAATCGTATGTAATGCCGGTAATGGTGGTGCAGGCGCAATAGTTGATGCGTTGGAAGCTAGCTTACCTTTTGAATTTATTAAAGTTCACCATGAACCTGATGGCTCTTTCCCCAACGGAATTCCGAACCCTCTTTTACCTGAACGTCGACAAGTAACGATTGATGCCGTAAAAGAGCACAATGCTGATTTTGGTATTGCGTGGGATGGCGACTTTGACCGCTGTTTTTTCTTTGATGAGACGGGCGCGTTTATTGAGGGCTATTACCTAGTCGGTTTGTTGGCCCAGGCGTTTTTATCAAAAACACCTGGCGCGAAGATTGTTCATGACCCTAGGTTGACCTGGAATACTATTGCTCAAGTAACCGAGGCCGGAGGGGTGCCAGTACAGAGTAAAACGGGACATGCCTTTATTAAAGCGGTTATGCGAGAAGCGGATGCTGTTTACGGCGGAGAAATGAGCGCGCATCATTACTTTAAGCAATTTGCTTACTGCGATAATGGCAATATTCCATGGTTGTTAGTGGCGGAGTTAATTAGCGTTCAAGGTAAAACTTTGTCTCAAATGGTTGCTGACCGTGTGGCCTGCTTTCCATGTAGTGGCGAGATTAATCGTACGGTTAATAACCCCCCTGCGATTTTATCGTCAATCAAGGAGCATTATGCAAAGGATGTGGTGACGATTGAAACCGTTGATGGTTTATCGATGGCTTTCGAGCAATGGCGCTTCAATGTTCGCATGTCGAGTACCGAACCAGTTTTACGCTTAAACGTGGAATCTAGAGCTGACATTCCTTTAATGGAAGAAAAGACCAAAGAGCTACTTTCGCTTATTCAAAAGTATGATGATTGAGTTTTTTACTTGAGTTGACCTGCTGGAATGAAGAATAAAAAATGGGCCTTGTAGGCCCATTTTTTTTCGTGTATTTTTATTCCGTATTCCGTATTCCGT
>JAWSUY010000009.1:0-54282 GCA_033852175.1 Agarilytica sp. | reverse complement strand
GCTTGATCGGTCATCGGCATTAAATACGATTATTGGACATTTCAAAAAATAGTGTTTTTTTGTGAGGGCAAAGAAGTACCGCACGGACACCTGCATGCATGCATGCATGCAAGAAAGTACTAGAGCGGCGCAGGACCCCAGAACCGAGAACCGCGGGATAAGGAAACCATCTCCGGTGAACCGCTTTAGGTCTCCGAGAATAGAACTGACACTGCCATCGCAGAACAAGTACATTTTAGGGGTGCCCTATTGTGATTCATCGACAATCATAAAAAAGGTCTCGCCTTCTTTGATCATGCCCATTTGGTGACGAGCTCTCGCCTCTATACTGTCGGTCCCACTCTTCAAGCCGTCAACTTCCGCAGCCAGGAAACCATTGCGCACCTTTAAACGATCATTTTCGGCTGACTGCTTGGTGATTTCCCGATCGAGCCGAACCACGTGAGCCAAGCTACCATCGCCTACCCATAAGCGATATTGAAGCCCCAATGTGACAACTGCCAGTATTACGAGAAGAATCTTCATAGATTCGAGGGTTCTGTTTTTATACTTTATTTAAAAATAACACACTATCAACGAAATGAAAAAGGCCAGTAAAACTGGCCTTTTGGATTTAAGCGTGTTTTCAGGGCCGTGAGGCTAGCCTTGCTTAAACTCGGCACGCCCACGGTAAGGAGCCTTTTCACCAAGCTCAGCTTCAATACGCAGCAAACGGTTGTATTTAGCAATACGATCAGAGCGAGACGCTGAACCGGTTTTGATTTGGCCTGCCGACGTTGCTACGGCTAAATCAGCAATCGTGGTGTCTTCAGTTTCACCTGAGCGATGGGAGATAACAGCGGTATAACCTGCATCTTGCGCCATTTTGATCGCGTCTAAAGTTTCACTTAAGGTACCGATTTGGTTGAACTTAATTAAGATGGAGTTGGCAATTGACTTGTCGATGCCTTCTTGCAAGATTTTAGTGTTGGTGACGAATAAATCATCGCCAACCAACTGTATCTTATCACCAAGTTTTTTGGTCAAGTCAGCCCAACCGCCCCAATCACTTTCATCCATACCATCTTCGATGGATAGAATCGGGTATTTACCCGCTAGTTCTGCCAAGTAATCGGCGAACTCTTCAGGTGAGAACTTTTTACCTTCGCCTGCTAAGTCATACACACCGTCTTTATAAAATTCGGTCGCGGCACAATCTAATGCGAGAGTAACGTCTTTACCCAATTCGTACCCTGCATTTGATATGGCTTCAGCAATGATCGTAAGTGCGGCTTCATTTGACGGTAAGTCTGGAGCAAACCCGCCTTCATCACCAACAGCAGTGTTCAAACCGCGACTGGAAAGTACTTTTTTCAAATGATGAAAAATCTCAGCCCCCATGCGCAAACCTTCAGTGAAGTTTGGCGCAGAAACTGGCTGAACCATAAATTCTTGAATGTCGACGTTGTTGTCCGCGTGCTCACCACCATTGATGATGTTCATCATCGGAACTGGCATGGTGTATTGACCAGCGGTTCCGTTCACTTCAGCAATGTGCTGATACAGTGGGATTTTTTTATCAGTAGCTGCCGCTTTTGCAGCCGCTAATGAAACCGCCAAAATGGCATTCGCACCGAGCTTTTCTTTGTTTTCGGTGCCATCAGCGTCGAGCATAATGCCGTCGATAACACGCTGAGCTGCTGGATCTTGACCCAGCAATAATGGCTTAATGATATCGTTGATATTCGCAACAGCTTTAAGAACACCTTTACCTAGGTAACGGCTTTTATCGCCATCACGCAGCTCTAAAGCTTCGCGTGATCCGGTTGAAGCGCCAGACGGCGCACATGCACTGCCAACGACTCCAGACTCTAAAACTACCTCAGCCATTACGGTAGGATTGCCACGGGAGTCCATTACTTCAAACCCAACTACATCAGCAATTTTGCTCATAAGAATTACTCTCTATCTTGATAAGTTATAAAATTTCTAAAGGCGGAAGACTTTTAGTCAAATCATCCACGGCTTTTATCTGTGCCAAAAAGGGCTCTAATTTGTCCAGCGGCAAGGCGCTTGGACCATCGCATTTCGCTTGATCTGGGTCGGGATGCGCTTCGAGAAAAAGCCCAGCCAAACCAATCGCCGCGCCCGCACGTGCCAGCTCTGCAGTTTGGTGTCGACGACCACCTGAGGCTAAACCTAAAGGATCACGGCACTGTAAGGCGTGAGTCACATCAAAAATAAGCGGTAATCCACCGGTCACTTCTTTCATTGTACGGAAGCCCAGCATATCGACAACGAGGTTGTCATAGCCCATACAAGCACCGCGCTCACAGATTAATAGCTTTTCATTGCCGCATTCTGCAAATTTCTCGGCAATATTTTTCATTTGGCCGGGACTAAGAAACTGGGGCTTTTTAATGTTAATGACCGCGCCCGTTTTCGCCATCGCTTCAACCAAGTCTGTCTGGCGGGCTAAAAAAGCCGGTAACTGAATAACATCACACACTTCTGCCACTGGAGCCGCTTGAGCAACTTCGTGAACATCGGTAATAACAGGGACGTTAAATTCATTTTTAATTTGTTCGAAGATTCTTAAACCTTCTTCCATTCCGGGGCCGCGATAGGAATGAATTGATGAGCGATTGGCTTTATCAAAAGAAGCTTTAAACACATAAGGTATGCCAAGCTTGGTGGTCACCTTTACATAATGTTCGGCAATTCTAAGCGCTAAGTCTTTGGACTCCAGCACGTTCATGCCGCCAAACAAGACAAAGGGGCGATCATTCGCTACAGCGATGTCGCCGACATTAATCGTTTTACTTTGCAATCTATTTTCCCCTACTAAGATGGACGGCTACTTTTTACTGTAAGCCAGCGCGGCTTCAATGTAGCTAGAAAACAAAGGGTGCCCTTCACGAGGCGTCGATGTGAATTCAGGGTGAAATTGACACGCCACAAACCACGGATGATCCTCATGCTCGACAACTTCAACTAAGGTATCCCCAGATGACCAGCCGCCGATACGTAGACCGCCTTTTCGCATTTGCTCAAGGTATGAGTTGTTAAATTCATAACGGTGACGATGACGTTCAAGAATGACGCTTTTGCCGTATATTTCAGCCACTTTAGAATCTTTTTCTAAATGGCATTCTTGAGCGCCTAAGCGCATGGTGCCGCCAAGATCCGCACCTTCATCACGCGTCTCGGTTTTGCCTTCGCTGTCCACCCACTCCGTAATCAACGCAATCACCGGATGCGGTGTTTTACGATCAAACTCGGTGCTGTTCGCGTCATCCAAATGCAAGACATTACGTGCAAATTCAATAACAGCGGTTTGCATCCCCAAACAAATACCCAAATATGGAACCTTGTTTTCCCGAGCATAACGAACGGCTGTTAATTTCCCTTCGAAACCACGCTCGCCAAAGCCACCCGGAACGAGTATGGCATCAGCGCTTTCCAATATTGATGTGCCTTTTGTTTCAACATCTTCAGCATTGATGTAGTTGATGTTCACCTTGGTACGATTGTTAATTCCGCCATGCTTAAGCGCTTCATTCAAAGACTTATACGCATCAATCAATTCCATGTACTTGCCTACCATGGCAACGGTTATTTCGTGCTCGGGGTTAAGCTCTCGCTCAACTACGGCATGCCACTCATGTAAATCGGCTTCTGGCGCTTCTAGCCCAAACTTTTCTAAAACGATTTGGTCTAGATTGTAACCTTTGAGCATTTCGGGAATTGCGTGAATGGTCTCAGCATCCGGTAATGGAACAACCGCTCGCTCTTCGACGTTGGTGAACAAGGAAATTTTTCGTCGCGAATCGATATCGATCTCTTTCTCTGACCGGCAAAGTAAAATGTCTGGCTGTAGGCCTATCGAGCGAAGCTCTTTAACCGAGTGCTGCGTGGGCTTGGTTTTGGTTTCACCTGCCGTTGCAATATAGGGAACAAGGGTCAAATGCATCAACAACGCATGTTGGCCTCCAAGCTCAACCTTCATCTGGCGCACGGCTTCTAGAAAAGGCTGTGATTCAATATCACCAACCGTGCCACCAATTTCAACGAATGCGACATCAACATCTTTTCCACCACTGTGAATACGACGCTTGATCTCATCAGTTATGTGCGGGATCACCTGAACAGTTCCGCCCAAATAGTCACCACGTCGCTCTTTACGCAAAACAGTTTCGTATACACGGCCGGTGGTAAAGTTACTGCTACGCGTCATTTTTGCACGAACGAATCGTTCATAATGGCCAAGATCAAGGTCTGTTTCAGCGCCATCTTCCGTTACAAACACTTCTCCATGCTGGAAGGGGCTCATCGTACCCGGATCAACATTGATGTAAGGGTCTAGCTTTAGGATGGTCACTTTAAGACCGCGGGCTTCTAGGATAGCCGCCAAAGACGCTGAAGCGATGCCCTTTCCTAATGATGAGACCACACCGCCTGTAACGAAGATATAACGCGTCATAACAACCCTTTATGTATGCAATTCTGGAGTGCCCGGCTATCGCGGGAACTGTGTCAATAAGTTCAATGATGTTTCGCGGAGAGATCCGCCAACAGTCTGCTATTTATTCGAAGAAGTAGGCTCCTAGACGGAGTTCTCTACTGCTATTGAGATGGGACGCCAGACTACCAGAAAAGGGTCGACGACTCAAACTGAAATGGGATTTTAGCTGCAGGGCTCAGGCCGTGCTGCTAGGGCTTAATCAGGGTTTAGCCACTGGTATTGCAATGCCAGTTTACGGCAAAACCCGCGGGGAGATTTGTAGAGGATGCACAACAAAATAAGTCCCCCACGGCGACAAGATCTCCGTTCAAGTATACAAGGGGAATACGATCGCGAAGCCATGGCTCTAAACGGTATTCTTGGAGCAATTTCTTCAGGCTTTGAGAGTGACTGCGCCCAACTGGCTTACAACGCTGCTGGCCAGAACGATAAGCGACGTCAAAAACCATTTCTGAGCCGGCGTTTTCGTCTAGACCTACACACTCCAAGCGGCTTCCATCGTTAAGGGTGATTGGCCTATTGAGGGCAAGAGGTACAGGTAACGCAGACTGGGCCATCCCCACGCGGAAACGGCGAATCAAAAATAGGCGGCCTTGATAACGGTGCAGCACACACTCACCCCATTCGAGTTTGGGCTGAGCGTCCTCTCGAGCATGGATAACCTCACCCACTTTTGCCAAATGCTTTGCATCGGGAAGAGTGAAACCTTGACCATCACACCACGACCGTAATAGATGTTTTTGTCGTGCGGCCGATAGAGCGGTATATTGATCTAGACTCACACTTTCGCCAAAGCGTTCTTTTTTGCGTTCGCAAGAAACCAAGTCGTCTTCTGCAAATTCGGCTAATAAGTCGTCTGCCTCTTGGAGCCAGCCTGCCGCACGGTAAATGCGATCCTCAACGTTTTGCCAGCGCTTATTAAGTTCTGGCAAAATTTCATGCCGCAAAAAGTTACGGTCGTATTTAGTGTCCCCATTGCTCTCATCTTCCACCCAGCGTAACTGATGATCTTGGGCATAGCGCAACAAGCCAGCTCTGGTCACCCCCAGCAAGGGGCGTAACAAGCTACCTTGCCCTAACGGACGTTTTGCGCGCATCCCCGCCAAACCTTTGAGGCCAGCACCGCGCATCAACCGAAACACGAGCGTTTCAACAGCATCATTTTTATGGTGTGCGAAGAGAATCACGTCACCCGGCCCCATCAGTTTTTGAAATACGGCATATCGCTCTTCACGCGCCCCGCTCTCGATCCCCTTGCCAGTATTAACAACCTGTACTGTTTTTACAGTACACGAAGCACCGAACTCTTGAGCAATTTTCACACAATGCCCGGCCCATTCAACCGCAAAAGGCGAAATTTGATGATTGACGTGTATCGCTCCAACACGGGAAGATAGAGACGACTGGCTTAACATATGCAATAAAACCGTAGAGTCCATCCCTCCGCTGTATGCCACCCAAAGCTTGGTATTTGGGCGCAAATGTTCGGTAATCTCTTGTAGAATGCCGTCTAGATTCATGGTTATAAGTGTATCGCGATTTTCGTCAGTATTATGTTCAGCTAATTTTGTGTCTGATATTTCACATGATTTTAAGCATTATTAGCTTCAGTACTCTTTCACAACTACTTCATATCTCAACCAATAAAAGCCCAGACCTATGAAAATTCAGGCACCTTTTGGAAGTTGGCAGTCACCGATCACAGCAAAAATGGTGGCCGGTAAAACACCAAAAATATTCGACACGTTAATAGATAACGGCCGTTTGTTTTGGTCAGAAAGTATCGCAGCAGAAAAAGGCCGCTCGGCCATTATGATGCACGACGGAAATCAGCACCAGTGTATTTTGCCCCGGCCTTTGAGCGCTAAATCCAGAGTGCATGAGTACGGTGGAGCATCTTATACCGTTCACGAAAACACTCTATATTTTGTACTCGATGATGACCAAGGTATTTATGCTGGCGACTTTTCGAAATCAGAATTTACACCGGTAGCTTTAACTCCAAAAGGGGATTTTCGATTTGCAGACTTGGTCGTCGACAAAAAAAACCATCGCATTATTGCCGTATGTGAGGAACACATTTCGGGTTCGGAGCAACGCGTTGACAATTATCTCGCATCCATACCGATTGTAAGTACAGAAAACTCAAACCAAGCGCTCAGTGAAGCGTCCGATGACCCAACAAAGACCTCTGTCCCCGATACGACAATCGCCTCTACACGCTCATTAACCCGTCTAACGGAGGGGCATGATTTTTATTCAAACCCCTGCATTTCCCCCGACGGCGATCAAATCATATGGCTTACTTGGGACAACCCCGATATGCCCTGGGATAACACGCAGCTATGGCTGGCGGAGATAAACGCTACTGGACTTGATAATATTCGGCTCATCGCAGGCAACGGAGCAGAAAGTATTTTTCAACCCAAATGGTCGCCAGACGGCGATATTTATTTTGTTTCTGACAGGAACAATTGGTGGAATTTATATTCAATTAAACGAGAGTCTCTGATTAACGAAAAACCAGTATCTACCTGCACGTACGCAATTGAAGCTGAATTTGCCACGCCACAATGGGTCTTTGGAATGTCGACCTACGGCTTTATCGACGCCAAAACGATATTTGCCACGTTTACTCAAGACGGTACTTGGAAGCTGGTCAAAATAGTTTTACCCAGCGATAACGCGCCTACTGAAGGAGGCACGGAACAAAAAATCTCAGTTGAGCATATCGAAAGCACGCTCACTGACATTGAATATATTAGCGCAGAATCCGGTATTGCCGCGTGTATTGGTGCATCTCCTACGCAAGCGAAATCACTGTTTTTGTTCACAGACGGACAACTTCACACGCTAAATCCGTCAGTCTCCGACTCAACATTAAGCCCCGATGATTACGCTCGGCCACATGCAATTAAATTTAACACCAGCGAAAACCAACACGCACGCGCGCTCTTTTATCCTCCCCATAATTCACAGTATGACAATACCGATTCATTGCCGCCCCTAATTGTTATTAGTCACGGCGGCCCCACAGGTGCAAGCGAAAGCAGCTTAAACCTCAAGATACAATATTGGACCAGCCGTGGCTTTGCCGTTGCTGATGTCAATTATCGCGGCAGTACTGGCTATGGCCGGGAGTTTCGCCATCGATTATTTAACCAATGGGGTGTTTACGATGTCGACGACGTATGTGCGGTAGTTGAACATCTGGCCGACCAAGGGCTTATCGATAAAAACAAATGCATCATCAAAGGCAGCAGCGCTGGCGGGTATACGGTTCTTGCTGCGCTTACGTATCGAGACACATTCAAAGCGGGCGTCAGCTTGTACGGCATTGGTGATCTTGAGATGCTTGCAAACGACACACACAAATTTGAAGCGCGTTATTTAGATAAACTCATCGGGCCTTACCCTGAAAACGCAGAGATTTATCGTTCACGCTCCCCGATTCATCATGTGGATCAAATCAATTGCCCTTTGCTCGTTTTTCAGGGGTTACGCGATAAAGTCGTCCCACCCAACCAGGCTGAAGACATGGTCAATGCAGTGAGAGAAAAAGGTTTACCCGTTGCCTATGTGACTTACGCCAATGAAGCTCACGGCTTTAGACAACCCGAAACGATCGAACACATGCTCGACAGTGAGCTTCAGTTCTATTCAAAAGTTTTTAATTTTGACGCGGGTTCTATTTTATACCCGCTTTCTATAGACAATATTTAAGGCACTTTATGGGACGTTGGCGACCACCGAGAATAAAAGGCTCTCCTTATATCACCTCTGAAGGCGCTCAAAAAATGCAGGATGAGCTGCGCCAGCTCTGGAAAGTTGAACGACCTAAAATCACTGATATCGTCCACGAAGCAGCCAAGAACGGTGATCGTTCTGAAAATGGCGATTACATCTACGGAAAAAAACGTCTGCGCGAAATTGATGGGCGTGTACGGTTTTTATCAAAGCGTCTTGATGAGTTAAATGTTGTTGATCGAATACCGGATGACAAAGAGAAAGTTTTTTTTGGTGCCTGGGTAACGCTGGAAGACGATAACGGAAATGAGAAACACTACCGCATCGTTGGGCCGGATGAATTTAATTTACGAGAAAATAAGCTCAGCATGGATTCACCACTGGCCAAATGCATACTAGGAAAACGATTAGGCGATGAGATTTGTTTCCATTCTCCAGAGGGAGATAAAAATTACATTATCGCCTGTATTCGCTATGAGAAACCAAACACGCAGGGCTGAGAATATGAAAAGATGAGGAGTAAGATAGAGCACCGAACTGGCTAGCCGTCTGACTTAATAAACAATCAAAATACCCTGTTCTTGATACTCCCGAAGAAATACACCGTGCTCGCCATCAGGTAGCACTTTTTTAATCAGGAAATCCTTCGATAAATCACCCTCTTCAATAAAAGCCAAATTAACAAATTTGGTTTTATCTTTCTTTTCGTGATTTTCATCCAAGACAATAGCCACCCGAGGTAAGTGGCGACGAACTAAGCTGGTTTCGATAACGATACCAATGTCACCCGTATACAATTCGACAACACTGCCAACAGGGAATAAGCCTATTGCTTTAATAAACTGAATGGCCAGTTCTTCATCAAATTGCTTGCCACGCTCTTCATAAATAATTTTTAACGCTGTCGTCGACGGTCTCGCCTTCGAATAACAGCGATCTGCCGTAATAGCATCATACGAGTCGACAATAGAGATAATTCGCGCAAACTGAGAAATTTTTTCCGCTGCCATTTTTCGCGGGTAACCCGCGCCATCAATACGTTCGTGATGACTGTATGCGGTATCGATCACCAAAGGATCAATGCTCGGCGACGACAATAGAAGATTACGCCCATGAACTGTATGGGCCTTCATCATATTCATTTCTTTAGTCGTCAATTTGCCGGGGTTTTCTAATATATCTAAAGGAACGCGCATTTTGCCAATATCATGCAGCAACCCGCACAATCCCAGCATTTCAAGATCCTTCTTTTCATACCCCAAGTATCGGCCAAACGCCACAGCCAAGATACACACATTCAGACTGTGCTCTGCGGTATATTCACTCTCCTCCCGGATTTTAGACATCCAAAGCAAAGCATCGGGGTTTCGTAGAACCGAATTCACGCACTCATCAACAGATCGTCGAACAGAGTCGTTATCAATATCCTTGCCCAAACGAATATTGTCGTGTAAATCTCGCGTTCGATTACGAGAACCATTGAACTCCTCTTGAATTCGCTTGTGCTCCTCTTCAACGGAGCATTCCGGCTCAAATACAGGGGAAGACGCAGAACTGGCAGAACCCTCACTGCTGCTGTGCCCACTAGCTGGCGACAGATCGGTATCGATCCAGACGTGCTCGCAGTACTGAGTAACAACTCGCACTTCTTCACGGTCTAGAATTTTGAAGCCCTGCATCAAAAATGGCGTATCAAGCCAATCTCGATCGAGCTTAGCGACGACCATCCCAATACGAAGGTCGCACACTGAAATCTTTTTTATATTAGCCATGCACAATCAACACAAATCTTGTGATCATAAGATGATCTCATCAGATAATAACCACGTAAACGCAAATAAATAGATGAAGACCCCAACCAACACTCAGCCCATTTATAATGTAAAAGATGAACTTTAGTTAAGTATAGGACAAGCCAATCGCAATTTTTATCCAAACTGCGCCTTGGCTTCACATTAGAAGAATTACGTCCTTCTATCGGTTTTTTAAGAACTTTTTTCACACTGTATTCAGGACGACAATACAGAATGCAACGCGCTGCAAAAATAATCGAGATTATGCTCATTCAACCCTGCAACGTTGATTCTACTGGACGACGCCATGTATATGCCAAACTGTGAGGCCATTACAGCCACCTGCTCTGGATTGATGCCGAGAAAAGAAAACATCCCGCTCTCACGAGACACAAAATCAAACCGGTTACCACAGCCTTTCTCTGCAGAAATTTTAGCCAACTGCACTCGCGTCTGCTGAATCCTCTCGCGCATGGTTTTAAGTTCGTTCAACCACTCAGTCTTTAAGGCATCGTCACTTAATACGCATTCCACGACGCTTGCTCCATGATCAGGAGGCATTGAGTAAATGCCTCGCACAATCTGAGTCAAATTACTGAGTACCGTTTTCGCTTCGACTTCAGTATTCAGTAGAAAGCCCACCATACCCACACGATCTCGATACAAACCAAAATTTTTCGAACATGAAACAGCAAACGCAGCTTCTGGACATTGATCCACCACCAAGCGTAAGCCTACAGCATCCTCATCAAGCCCCTGACCAAAACCCTGATATGCCATATCGATGAAAGGAATAAGGCCATGTTCAATCATCAATTCAACGATTTCCTGCCACTGCCCTGAAGACAAGTCGGCCCCGCAAGGGTTATGGCAGCATGCATGTAAAAGCACCAAGTCCCCAGGATCAGCCTGAAGTAAACATTCTTTCATGGCATCAAAACGAATACTTTGCGATTGATAATCATAATAGGGGTAAGACTCTATGCTGATACCCGCATCCCCCAGCAAAGGCACATGGTTAGCCCACGTAGGATCACTCACCCATATTTTTGCCTGAGGCTTCACTCTCATAATTAACTCAGCAGCAACCCTTAACGCTCCGCACCCCCCTGGAGTTTGCAAGGCCGCGACCCGCCCACCAACCGAGCTGGCCAGGTCGTCACCTAAAGCGAGCTCACTCAAGAGTTTCGTGAATTTTTGGTTACCCAACGGCCCAACATAGATTTTAGAATCCTGCTCATCGACTAATTTTTGTTCTGCTTTTTTCAGGCATTTTAAAACCGGTGTTTGCCCCAGCTCATCTTTGTAAACACCAACCCCAAGATCAATTTTTTGGGGATTGGTCTCCTTGCGGAATTTTTCAATAATTCCAAGTAAAGGGTCAGCGGGAATATGCTGTAATTTTTCAAACATGGTCAAAAGCTCTATTGATGAATTCAAGGAATCGAACGTTTAATTAGTACCATTCCATAAATAGGGTCGTAGCGAAAACGAAAAAAGGATAACACTTCAGTAATTCGTGAAAGCGTGGGATTATAGCCCAAGCAGCATCAAATTTGGCTGGTGAGCGGGCGCCTTACCGATAAAAGTTATTCGGAGTTTTCAACAAAGGAAATCACGCTTTTTCCCGGCCAAAGCACCTACTGAAAACAAGAGCACCCGCAATGGCTACGACCGGAAACCTCGATAACCACGACAAAAAAATACTGATCGCCCTACAAGACAATGCGGATCTTTCAATGGCCGATTTAGGCGATAAAGTCGGCCTTTCTCACACGCCCTGCTGGCGCCGTGTTAAACGCCTTGAAGAAGAAGGCTATATAAAACGCAGGGTGACGCTGCTCAGCCCCGCGAAGCTTCAGCTTAATGTTTCGGTTCACGCCTATATCACGATCAAAAGGCATGATGAAGAATCATTACTCGCTTTTGAATCCGCAGTACAAGAAGTACCCGAAATCGTCGAGTGCTACAGCACAACAGGTGATAAGGATTATTTGCTGAGGATGGTGGTGAGTACGGTTGATGACTATGAGTCATTGCTGAAAAAGCGCTTAGTTCATCTGCCTAATGTGGCTTCTGTGAATTCGGTTTTTGCCTTGAAACAGGTCAAATATACGACGGCTTTGCCGTTGTAGGCATCCGCAATCTCGGTATACATTACATCTAACGGTTTTTATCGATAACTGAGGGACGCCTCTCTATTGCATATATTCATTAGCAAAGCTTATCTGTAGCTGGGAGACGCCGCTCTTTTGCATGGATTCATTAAACGGTTTTAATCGATAACTGGGAGACGCCGTTCCTTTGCATGGATTCATTAAACGGTTTTAATCGATAACTGGGAGACGCCGTTCCTTTGCATCCATGCAATCTCGGCATACATTACATCCTGTAATAAAAAAGCCCATCCAAAGGATGGGCCAAATGAGGAATAAACACACTTAATACAACGATAACAACTAAGAATAAGAGCCGTATAAATCAATAGGGGGTACTGCTAACTTTTACAGGTGAGGGAAAAGTTCACAGTGTGCAACAAACGTCTCTTACCTTTAGGTATAGCGCATAAGACGACAGAGGCTTGGTTTAAAAAGAAATAATAAAACCCGCAATATTGTCATTCGGTATTAAAGCCAGCTATTTAACTAAATACGCGACAAAACTGCCAAAAGCGCGCTCAAGGATTGATCAAAACTTAAATTATCCAAGACCAAGGTCTCATCCGCGAACTGCTGATAAAGCGAAAATCGTTCATTATATAAGTCATCAAGACTCGTGCCCGATTTGCATGCTAACCCCCGATCCCCCGCATTAGAAACGCGTAGTTTCATCGTCTCACAAGAAATTTTCAAATAAATTCGCGACCCTAAACACCCCAAGCGCTCCATTCCGCTCTGACTATAAACAACGCTCCCTCCCGTGGCGACAACGCTGCCAGAAAGCTCGCTCTCCAACAAAACACTTTCTTCTAGCTGGCGCAAAGCCATATAACCATTTGCGTCCAAATAAGCTTGTAGCGTCATACCTGCACGCTGCTGTATTAAAAGATCGGTATCCAAATAGGGCTTGGCTAAAGCCTTGGCGAGTAAAACACCCAGGGTGCTTTTTCCTGCTCCAGGCATACCTATTAGAAAAACTGATGATATCGGCACGAAATCATTTCCCTCATTAAAATACACTTATTCGGCTTCACCCTAAGGAGCTAACCGTTCGATACCCCACTCGTCACCCGTTAGGCGAAACTGAAAACGATCATGCAATCGACTACCTCCACCCTGCCAAAACTCAAAAAGAACAGGCTTCACACGATACCCTCCCCAAAAATCAGGCAAAGGCACTTCGCCTTTCTGAAATTTTTGTTTGATCGATTCAATTTGGTTTAACAACATGGAGCGCGAGCTGATACCCTCGCTTTGCTTCGATGCCCAAGCTGCTATTTGGCTTTCCCTTGGACGACTTAAAAAATATTTTAAGGATTGCGCAGTGGACACCTTTTCGACCGTCCCCATCACCTTTACTTGTCGCTCCATCATATGCCATGGAAAATGAACACTTACTTTAGGGTTACCCTCAATCTCCTTTGCCTTCACGCTATTATAATTTGTGTAAAAGACAAACCCCTGCTCACTAAAATGTTTGAGCAGAACAATACGCTGGCTCGGCTGCCCCCCAGAATCCACTGTCGCCAAGGTCATGGCTGTAGGGTCGGCGATTTCACTTTTTATGGCCTGCGCCATCCAGGTTTCAAACTGCTTAAAAGGACTATCGAATAGATCCTCTCGCTGAAGGCCTCCGATTAAATACTCTCGACGTACATCTTCAAGGTCCACTGAGCCTACTCCAACTTAAGGTCTACGAATGATTTTCTGCTAAGATGCTATTTTTGGATTATCTCATAAAGCCGTACCAACATGACTGAAAAAAGCACCGATATTCCAATCGTTATCTTAGCCGGTGGCATGGGCCAGCGCATGGGGGGTATTGATAAATGCCTGCTTTCCCTCGGCGATTCTTCCGTATTGGCTATAATTTCAAAGAACCTTCTATCTCAGTCCAGGCACGTCTATCTGAATATTAACGGTGACGCCTCTCGGTTCAACACCAATACGTTACCGATTATTAAGGATGAATGCGAAACGCCTATTGGTCCTTTGGGAGGGCTGCTAAGCGCCTCTCATCACGTACTTGTCAACCATCCACAGTCACACTGGTTTATGACAGTCGCTGGAGATAGTCCTTTTCTTCCACAGAATCTCTTAGCGTCTTTACTTGATACAGTCGAAGTCGGCTTTGGTGATAACCCTCAAGATATAGACAAAAACAGCCCAGAAGTCATCTTCTGCCGTAGTCATGGACGTGATCATTTTATTATCAGCTTATGGGCTCAAAACATAGCACCAAAACTGCAACTCTTTACTGAGCAAGGTGGCCGTAGCGTAGGTCGCTTTATTCAGACATTAAATCACCAATCATTAACGTTTGATGATACAACCATCGATCCTTTTTTTAACATAAACACCCAAGAACAATGGCTGCAAGCTCAGGACGCGGCTGTATTAAACAAAAAATAATAGGCCTAATAAAGATGACGACAATGAGGCCAACAATAGGTTTACTCACACAATGAAAATTCAAACACCACTTTTCCTAGTGTCCATTATGAGCCTCTCTCTTCTGGTATTTTCTCAAAACAGTCAAGCCATCGGACTCAAGGCGTGTAAAAATTCAGCCAAAACTGAACTCGAATTTACCTATTGTGAAATTATTGAGAAAGGACAAGGAAGTACTCTGCCTGATTTTTTTGGTTTTCGGCGCAACAAAGAAAGCATGCAAAGGCTATTACTCAAACGAGGGGCAGCGCGAACAGGAGTCACCATCCCTAAAGCTCACGAAAGCCCATCACAAACCAGCCTTATATCTCGTTCACCCGCCACAGAAAAACCACTAACAGAATCGACCGACACACCTGCGACGGTGTCCGTTCCCTCGCGCCCAAGTACAGGAGAAACGCCTGAAAATGATTTAACAGATTGTTCATTGAATAAAGAACAAATCAACTGTAATAATCGTCGATATTTTCTGGCCGTCAATCTTCCAACAAATCGGCTTGGTCAAAATGTCCTTAATGATAATAACCGTTTAACACTGCCTGACATGCCGAACGGCCAAACCCAGCTTCAATACCTTTCCAATCTGTACCCCCATTACATTGAAAAAATGTTAATGATTGGACTGGGAGATTCCACCGTTTCTTTTACGAAATTTAACGCAATTTACGATACCTCAATTCAACAAGGCGAAGATTTTTCAATGCGTTTTGCGGAGATGTATGAGCTGCTAAAAAAGGAACGTCGAACGATGGGAATTAAACAACGTTACCGCAACAACTTCCCTGAGAGTATAGAAAGCTGCATGCAACTCAGTCGAGAACTGATTGCATGCGATAACATTGAGCAGAATTGGGTTTATCGTCAGATAAGAAACGAATGAGAATAGAAGCTAACTTATAACGCAATCAACCTAAATTCAGAAGATGCATCCTCTGAATTGCTGCCAACATACACCGACGGCAACTCATCGGCTTCGTCACTAGGGTCACTAGGAATTTCGATGACAAGTCCTGTAGGCCTCACTCGACTAGAAAATACAACATTCGCCTCTTCAAACCGAATACGCCAGTGCAAATTATACGAAAGGTTTTGAAATTCAGTATCGTCTTCAAGATCCGTTAAAGACACTAAAAAATCTGTATCTGAATTCTGTGGGTGGAAATATGATCCTTTAATATCGCGCTCCGCAGTATTCTGAGCCAGATGAACATAACCTTCCTCGACGTGTAAAAACACCCATTGCTGAGCTACAAGACTAGAATCACAGCTGGCCATAATCATAATATTATTGCCGGTCTCTTCCTCATCGGGCATAGACAAACACAGCTGAGCATCTATTTTCGTCGATTGAATTTGATAAACTGGAATTTCAGAAGCCAATACAAAACCAGAGACCGTAATCGTACCGCTATCGCGCCTCTGGTTATCGGCAACCGTTACTGTACCAGCGCCATCATTATTGATTGCCGTGATTACTTGATCATCAAGGTCAAAATAATTCTGAAAAATTGCAACGCTTACACCATTATCCGTCGATACATTAATAATCTGTTCAATATCATCAGCTCCACCACTGATGCTATCAAACTCGAATTCGTTGTAGCTTATTTCGGCGGAGCCACCGGCGGAAATTAGTGATCGATTTTCGAATGAACGAAGCAAGGTGTTATCACTTTCAAAAATATTAAATTGAATCGACGTATCTATCGATTTGTCTTTTAGTTCAATATGCTCATTGCTAATATTGCGACCAAATACGACTTCTCGAACACTATTATTTTGGCTATCCCCGTCACCAATACCGATGACAATCCCTTCGCCATAACTTTCGCCCAAGCCATCTCGTGGATTCAGTCCTGTTCTATCGATAGAACCGCCTAAAATGTGGCTGTTAGTTGTCTCATTTTGAAAAACGATTCCTCGCTCTGAAACGGAATCAACGTCAATATTTTCTAGTGTTATGCCATTTGCACCATCAACAACAACACCGTTACGTGCACCAGATATCTTTATCCCTTCAATTTGCCAATAATCGCCCTCTATCAACAACACTGAGCTGCCAGATTCCGTACCACCAGTCAAAACCACCTCACCGCTTTCGGCTCTTACAATGATTGGCTCGTCAGCAGTGCCATCAATATCGGCTCGAGCATAGAAATGTGCATTATCATGACCACTTTCAGATACAGAGGCTGTTCCTTCATATTCACCACTCGCGACAACAATTTCAGTGTTACGTGTAGCCGATTGAAGTGCTGCCTGTAATTCTGAAGCAGTGGAAACGTAGACTTCCTTTGTTTCAGCCACCACGACACTAATGGCATAAAGAGACGAGTTCTCTCCATCTGCTGAATCGACGCGTAATAAAAACTCATTACTCCCAGCGTCTAGAGCATCAAATAATGACCCCGTATATTCTGTACCTGACGTTAAAACAACGGCGGTATCTTCATCAATAACCGTTGCATCATTCTGAGCATCATCCACACCAAGGGTAATTACAGAACCATCTCGACCACTGTACATTGAAGCGGTAAGACCGAGCTCAGCCGAAGTACTAAGCCGATAACTCGCAGCAATAGTTGGTCCAACTCCAGCCGTACAATTGAAAGCCGTTGTATCGCGTCCGCCGGAAAAGGTGAGCGCACTCAAACGCGTATCCGATTCTGCATCTTCTGCACTTTCTTCTTCTCTAGAAAAGTTAAATGTATAAGTAAGGGGGGCGCCACCTGTTTGGGAGACAACAGACACCGCTATAGATTCTGATTCTCCCGCTTCCAAAGGAAGAAAAACTGATTCCGTCCAATCCCGAGACTCACCTTGAAATGTAATGTTTGCAAACCGGCTTTCAGGTAGCGGTATAAATCTAACCCCACACGTACTGCTATCCAACGGAATAGTATATTCAAAAGTCTCCGGCGAAAATTCAGGGCTAAAAGCATCCAAGTCCAAACTCGTTGCTTTGACGTTGCCAATAACAACGTCTTGCAATTCGGCTGACGACGACTCTCGCTCTATTCGTAAGGAATAACCCAATACCGCAGCGTTAGACAGGCTAGAAACACGAAGGAATACAAAGTTAATACCTTCCTCTATCTCTACGGCAATACTCTCGTCGGCATTAATCGCTGTAACCCTATCACTCACGTCTTCATCATTTGACACTTCAATCAATTCGAGCCGCACATTTTCATTCTCGCCAAGAGAAACGCTCAGGGTAATGCTCGTAGAGGCTTCGTCCAGCGCCACGCTATACGGCCCAGCCACTTCCGGATCAAATTCCTCAACCACATTTCCACCAAAGTAGAGAGTCCCACCGGATAATATCTCTATAGATGATAATCGAAGGTCCGGAGCATCCACAAAATCGGTAATTTCATCATCACCACTACAAGCAAATAGTAAGACGGCCAGACTAATCAGCAGGCAGCGCTGTATCGTGTATTGCATCATGTGTTTTGAACCTAAAAATATCATATTGTGAATTTCTATGTGAACCGATAAAGACAATGAGAAAAGCCCCAAACCCCAGGTAAAATGGCACTCTCGATGAGGTCGAACAAGGTACTAGTATTCGCAGTAGGAGTAAAGTGAGGTAAGCAAGTGCCCATCCACAAACACCTGTCTACTGCGAACGATTTTAAAACGCCATTTTCACACCACAAGATATCGTTGTTTGGAATGACCAAACGCCCATATATTGAGGCGCTAACCTGACATTTTAAAATCGCTCTCGCTACGACCCGGCTTATGAACAGGTACTAGCAAGCTCACATTTAAGGCTTACAGCCAATATCCTCCGCTATGAGACAGCTATCCCCCTTAGAGTTCAAATAATTTTTCTCTATAAAATTCAATGACTTACAGCTGCCATAATTCGCCACATTTACCCATAATTGATCACTGAAAAAGCGTGATCCATGCACGCCTTCGCCTCAAAAGCACTGATAAAGTGATTAATAAGTCGGCGGGAAAACCCTTTTCGCCAACATCTCAAGGGTGATAATTATGAATGATCTCAGCACAACATCATGGCTCAGTGACTGGCGGACCTTTTCGTTAATGCTCGTCGTTTCGGTATTCGTACTCTACCTCGCGCGAGCATACGCACACCAAGCCATTATGGGGCTAAGCCGAATGCTAGCCTCAATTTTTCGTTTGGCGGCTAACGCCAGTGATTCAACTCGGCGCCAACTAAAGTCTCGGAATCGAGAAGTGTTATTGGAGCAAGGGCAGGAACAAGTCTCACGCGAACTCGAACGGGAGTTTTTTGAAGTAAGCCGCTTCGTCCAGCGAGACCTCGGTGGCTATCCGCAATTACAACGCCAAATCCAAGAAGAGATTACTCACATTCACGATGATTACCAAGCCAGCGGTCAAGTTCCTGCCGCCCTCCCCGAGTGGGTTGAAGCGGTGGAGTCCGTCGCCAAAATAAAGTCTAGCGACAACTCTTCGGCATTAAACACTAAAATCCTAGAGCAGATTCATCAATCCGCGGAACAACAGCATAAGGATCAACTTCAGCAAGCCAGACAAGATGCAGGCGAGCGGCACAAACGCCTCAAAAATATGACCGGCTACTGGCGCAAACTGTCTGACAGTGTGGACGAAGTCGGAGATCGACTCAAAAACATCGTCACACGTAGCCAGAATATCGATAAACATATGCTGAAATTCAATGAAATTAATAATGGCAGTGATAGCGCAGTTCGAGCATTACGGGCCTCGTCTCTCACGCAATTTTTAATTGCGTTTATTGTAGTGGTGATTGCCGCGGGCGGCGCTTTTTTTAACTTCCACCTGATTGCACTGCCCATGTCTGAAATGGTTGGTTCTACACAGCGTATTGGCGGGGTTAAAGTTGCGGATTTATCGGCCTTGGTCATCATCTGCCTGGAAATGACCGCAGGTATATTTTTGCTCGAAAGCTTACGCATCACCAAACTGTTTCCGCTAATCGGGTCGATGGACGATAAAATGCGACGCATCATCATGATATCTGCCGCAGCCGTGTTACTGATACTGGCCTCAACCGAGTCTGCACTGGCATTTATGCGCGATCAAATAGCTAATGACTTAGCCAGCCTCAGAGCCTCATTGGCAGGTGTTGAAGCCGGAGCCTCTGGCGGAGTTAATGAGTGGATACCGCTGGTGGCAAATATGACACTCGGTTTTATATTGCCCATTGCTTTAACCATGATTGCAATCCCTCTTGAGTACTTGCTACAAACAGGACGTACTGTATTCGGTGGGATTATCGAGTTGATACTGAGTATGTTAACGATTGTTTTACGCATACTGTCCAGTAGTGTTCGACAAATAGGGCACTTTACGATTCATCTCTATGACTTTCTGATAGCAGCTCCGCTGTGGGTAGAAGCCATGGTCAAACAACATAGCGGCCGATTAAGTCCCAAAAACGACCACATTCACAACAACAAAAAGTTCCCCAGTAAAGGGAGTGTAGAATCATGAAAAACAATCAAAAGATAAAAACTAACAACACAAAAAGAAAAGGCTCACCATATAAATGGCGCTCTTTCCTGGCCCTATCGTTTTTAACGCTATTGATCAGCGGGTGCAGTGAGAACGGACAAAATACCAGCTACTCAAAAGGGATTTATTTGCTGCTCGACACTTCTGGAACGTATACCCAGGAACTAAACAAAGCCCAGCAATTGATAAATTACATGCTGGCAGGCTTAGAACCCGGAGACACGTTTGCCGTTGCGCGCATTGATAGTGGGAGTTTTAGTGAAAAAGACATTATCGCCAAAGTCGTACTCGATCCTCGCCCATCAATGGCAAATAAACAAAAACGTGATTTCGCTGCGACAATTGATCAATTTGTGAAGGATGTTCAAAGCAGCGCATACACCGACATCTCCGGCGGATTATTACAGGGAATCGAATACCTAAATGAAGCCAAAGTCGGCAAAAAAACCATTATGATCTATTCAGACCTGAAGGAAGAGCTGCCCAAAGGATTTGTTCGTGATTTTGATTTGTTACTCGATGGCTTTACTGTCAAAGCACTGAACGTTACAAAGTTGAGAGCTGACAATCAAAACCCTCAAGTGTATTTAGATCGAGTCGCTCACTGGCAAACGAAGGTGGCACAGGGCGGTGGAGCATGGGAAGTGATCAATGACTTAGATAAGCCGGATGCGGTTTTATAACGGTGACGGGTGACGGGTGACGGGTGACGGGTGACGGGTGACGGGTGACGGGTGACGGGTGCCGGGTGACGGAAAATTATAGTAGAAATCGATAGCTGGTCACGGACGACTGGCTAGCGGCGTTACACCGCTTCTATTACGACTTTAAATAAGATTAAATCGGATTGCTCAGAACTGTATTGTTCTCCCAGCGACAAGCAACCTTTTCCGGTTAAAGGATAAAACTCATCGCGGATAATCACGCTACTCGCTTCACCGACCTTTACCACTGTACCGTTAGTACTACGATCCAGAATACCAATTTGCTTCTCTTTGATATCAACAACACAGTGAATACGCGACACAAGTTCCTTATCCACAGAAAGTGAGTTGACCTTAGGGTCTCGCCCAATATAAAACGGTAAATCCGCCTCTGTCACCCGATAAGCATTACCTTTGTGAAACATCTCAATTCGCACAAACTTGCCTTCTACTTTTTGCAGTAGATCGGAATTGATAAGCGTATTAGGTCTTTCGTCGTCTAGCATATAGTCTTATTTTACCAGTAGAGCTAAGGTAGCTATAGAGCTGCCGGATTATACAAGGGAACTGCAGAATAAGTCCAAATTGGCAACCCGACCATAATCCCGATAAAACCCTCTCTCTCAGACCTCACCACCCTAACGTAAGATCTTCACGCTAGCGATTAAACCCCGAGGCTAATCGATAACACGGGTATTATCGCACTAGAATCCATCCTCAAGGCCAGGCACACACGCGTTGTAAACGCAATTTGAACACCGACTTTTGCCTCTCCGATCAAATTCTACCCAACATATGTTTTATCCAAAAAAGAGGACTACGTCTCATTCCTGACGTCATAATCAATCTAGACCCCGCCGTCCCGTCTCCCGTCTCCCGTCTCCCGTCTCCCGTCTCCCGTCTCCCGTCTCCCGTCTCCCGTCTCCCGTCCAGCAACGATTACTATTCATCACAACCATATTCACTATTGATTGTAATAGCTCGGGCTGACTACCGACCCAGTATAGAATGGAAAACACACAACAGACTAAAATAAAAGACGCCAAAGCAAGGCTCAAGAAACCCAGATAAACCCGCACAATGCTTAATGATGTTTTATTAGGATTAACCGCTCTCGCCACGTCAACCTTTGCCGGTATTACGGGCTTAGGTGGCGGAATGCTATTGCTCGCTTCATTGCCATTTTTTCTCCCACTGCATGCCATAATCCCGGTCCACGGCGTCGCTCAATTAGCCAGCAATTTCTCACGTTCGGTACTGGCGATTCGTCACTTAGCTTGGCAATTTTTACCCTCGTTTATCCTCGGCTCACTACTCGGTATTGTCATTGCTTGGAAAATCGTTTCGCTCATAAATGCCCAATGGCTACCCTTTCTTATCGGTCTCTATATTCTCTGTCATCTCTGGTGGCCTCAGTTTAAAAAAGCAGTATCAAAATACGAAAACTTTTTTATTATCGGAGCGCTTCAAACAGGCCTAAACCCGGTTGTTGGGGCTACCGGGCCTCTCACGACAACCTTAGTAATGGCAAGACTTCATTCGCGCGATGCCATTGTCGCGACCAACGCAATCATGATGTCATTTTCTCATATCGCGAAAATAGCGCTATTTTTGTTTATCGGGTTTGAATACATGGAATACGTGAAAGAAGTGCTGATATTGAGCAGCGGAGCGATTGTGGGGTCTTACTTTGGGACACAGATTCGTCGACGCATCGACGGTGCTCGATTTATTGTAATGTTAAAAATCATTCTAACCCTATTAGCCACAAGAATGATTTTAACCAGCCTATGGGTAACCTTTATGGCCACTCAAATTGCTTAAATTTTGATGCCCTTCAGATTTGAATCCACGTTACTTAAACTATCGAAAAACAAATAATAAAAAAGATCACCAATGAAAGTGACCTTCAATAATTAATATTAAGAATGCAAAAATACACGATAAGGAAATACGCAAGAATCCTCCTTATCGAAATTTAACTATCGGTTAAAAACAACAGTCTTTTTACCATTCAATAATACTCGGTGCTCGCAATGCCACTTTACCGCACGTTGCAAGGTCACGGCTTCGATATCACGGCCAATTTGAACCAACTCATCCGGCATACTCGCGTGGCTTACTCGCTCCACTGACTGTTCAATAATCGGACCTTCATCCAAATCAGTCGTCACATAATGTGCCGTTGCGCCAATCAATTTCACACCCCGATCATAGGCCTGATGATAAGGCTTAGCCCCCTTGAAACCGGGTAAGAAAGAATGGTGAATATTAATAGCACGCCCAGCAAGACGACGGCATAAATCATCCGACAAAATCTGCATATACCGCGCAAGCACCAAAAGGTCGGCACCGCTAGATTCAAAAATTTGGAACATTGCAGCTTCTTGCTCCGGTTTATTTTCGGCAGAAACAGGTAAAAAATGGTACGGAAGGTTGTACCAGTCCACAAGTGATCGCATCTCCTCATGGTTGGACACGACGCCAACAATCTCAACTGGCAAAGAACCCGCCTTCCAAGCGTTTAACAAGCTGCTTAAGCAATGCCCCCATTGAGACACCGCAATAAGTACCGGTGTTTTCCGTTTATTTTCCCATACATGCCAATCCATGCCATAACGATCGGCTACGGAACGAAAAGCAGATTTCACGTCCGACAAATTTTTCGGGCCTTCAACAGACTCCAACAACGAACGCATAAAAAAGCGCTGCTCACGTACATCTTCGAACTGAGACGACTCTCGGATATTGAAACCCTGTAGCGAAAACAAACCCGCCACTGCCGCCACGATTCCAGGCTGATCTTTACAGCTAAAATTCAATACCAGCTCTTCTACCATTGTCGACATCTGAAATTCCTATTCTCGTTATGGGGCATTTTGGAACACCCCATTCTACACAACTAGCTAAACCCGAGTATCCGAGATAACGCCCACCGATGCTAGACATTATTTCAAGACAAAGCCGTATATAAAACCATCAAAGCGTTAACCAGATAGCGTGCTTTTCGACCTGTCCGACTACACTTATACCTGTATTCTCCTCGGCAAGCACCGCAATCCATTCAAACCGCCCAACACCATGATTTTTAGGTAACCAGTATGATGCGGAACAACCTCCCCAAAGTTTTCTCGACCTCAAACATATGCCGTAGCACTTGCCGTTTTAGATGCTCTTTCGCAATAATTATCGCCGTATGGCTAACAAATCCTAGTTTCGCTCTAGCGGAAACAACGACAATTTATCACCCAGAAACCCGCAATTTACAGCACTCACTCATTCTCGACACTCTTCACCTTGCCATACGCAAAAGCGGCCAAGGGCACTTGTACGTATTTGAAGCGCAGGGGTATACATCCGAAGCCAAACAAATCACGCAAATTCAAAATGGTAATCTAAGCGTGATGTGGTCTGGAGCCCAAGCACAGACAGAAAATAAGATGACTCCCATTCGTATTCCTATATTGAAAGGATTACTCGGCCACAGGATATTTATTATTCGAGAAGGCAGCCAAAGGCTATTTGATGAGATCCAAACACTTGATGAACTGAAAGGGTTGCGACCAGGGCAAGCACGCTTTACTCAATATACAGCGATTTTAAAACACGCCAACATGAAAGTGGTCGACCCAGTAAAACATGAAACCCTTTTTAAAATGCTAGAGGGGGGCCGCTTTGATTACTTCCCTCGCGCGGTGCACGAACCTTGGAGTGAGGTGGAAAACCATCATAATCTTCCCTTAGCAATCGAAGAAAAGATACTTCTGGTATACCCCTACGCAATGTACTTTTTTGTCGCTCACGAGAACCAGGCGCTCAAAAACACGATTGAAACCGGATTTCGTGCAGCCATCGAGGACGGCAGTTTCGACCAACTCTTTTTCAACCACGAGCTGGTCCGAAACGCCTTTGAGAAATCCAACTTCAAATCACGCAAAATATTCCGAATACAAAACCCCAATATTAGCGATGCGGCCTATCAACAAAATTCAGCTCTGTGGCTCAACGTTGAAAACATGTAACGCAAACCGCTTTTTATTGATGAACGGAATTCTTTAAGCACCAGCGTCCGTAAACGATTTGAGTATTTCGCCCAAGGTATTACTGAGGCTAGAAGCTCCACCCAATGACCAACCGCCATCAACAGGCAGTATCGCCCCCGTTAAATAACTCGCCATCGGTGACGCCAAAAACAACGCCATATTGCCAATATCTTCCGGCTGCCCTAAACGCTTCATGGGTACTGACTCTCTAGCAGCCTCCATCAATTCTTCTGTCGGTGCTAAACGTTGCATTCCCTCGGTGCCTTCGATGGGACCAGGAACAATACTGTTGATTCGAATACCCTCAGGCCCCCATTCCAATGCCAAACAACGAGTAATCATATCCACGCCAGCTTTGGCTGAGCACACATGAGACTGAGCCAACATTGGCAAAAAGGCTTGTGGAGCAGAAATACTCACAATACTAGCGCCCGGCTTTTTCAAGAAAGGATAAGCACCTTGCAGCACATTAAACGTACCCAACAAATCAATATCCACTACCGCGCGAAACCCATTCGCAGACATACCGTTAGCGAAAGCGGGGAAGTTTCCCGCAGCCCCAGAAATTAGCACATCAATCTCGCCAAATTTGCTTTTCACCTGTTCGAAACCTGCAATCACCTCTTCCTGCTTACGTACATCACAGGTAAAGCCCAAGGCCTCGGCACCCAATGCACGCAATGCTGCCACCGTATCGTCAACTTTTTCTTGTTTCCGACTAGCGACGGTCACCTTGGCGCCGTTCTTTGCAAAAAGTTCTGCGATTCCACGATTAATACCACTCGTACCACCAACAACGACTACGTTTTTACCTTCACAACCAATATTCAATGTCATCAACCCAGCCTCACTTATTCAAATGTGGAAAAATCAGGCGCGCGTTTTTCAAAAAACGCTGTCGCCGCTTCAGCAAACTCAGGGCCTTTTAAAGCCTCCGCAAACACTTCAATTTCATCGTTAATAACAGACTCTAGTTCCGCCCGAGCGCGCCCTTTCATTAGGGCTTTCGTGTGTCGCAACGCTGCTGGAGGTTGCTTCGCCAGTTTCATTGCATACTCACGCGCAAGAACCAAAGGCTCCTCTGTGACAGCATTAATTAAACCCGCATTCTTAGCCTCTTCAGCAGAAAAAAATTCACCCAACATCAACCACTCCGCTGCCTTTACATGGCCCACCAAGCGGGGCAACACCACAGAAGAAGCAAACTCAGGACACAAACCAAGATTAGCAAAAGGTAAACGAAACTGTGCAGTATTATCCGCAACTACCAAATCACTATGTAATAACAATGTTGTTCCAATACCGACAGCCCGGCCCTGAACGGCCACAACAATAGGAATGGGACACGCCAACACTGTACGTAAAAACGCCATAATCGGGTTATCATCGGCATTGAGATCCGACCCGTTTGCGAAATCAGCCATATCATTGCCACTGGTAAAACAATCGCCAACGCCATACAGCACGATCACCCTCACCCCAGTTTTTGGCGCAGCGGCTATTTGATCGACCAAGGTTTGATACATAGCCAAGTTGATCGCGTTTTTCTTTTCAGGACGATTAAACGCCAATTCGAGGATTTTGTTTTCCTCGTGAATTTTGATTAGATCACTCATTAAACGGGTTTATCCTTTATATGATTTTTGGTCTCGCTATAGAACTTCGGGAGATGCGTCCGTGATCGCGCATCGCCATGAATATGGTGCACTATATGTAGAAATCTCGTCGATAGAGCGACTTAGGAAACCCTAGCAGGGAGGAAGGCAAGAATCTTCACTTAACAATCCACGGACAGACCGCTACAATCCTGCATCTTTCCAAACGATATAAAACAACTTAAAAAGCCTGCAATGAATATTAGAAGTCTACTGTCGCAACACGTCCATACTGCCATGCAATCTGCGGGAATACCCGAAGAATTTAAGCCCCTCGTCAGCCTCGGCAAAAACCCAAAATTGGGTGATTATCAAGCCAATGGCGCGATGGGCGCCGCCAAGGCTCTCAAGACCAACCCACGTGAACTCGCGCAGAAGATCCTCGAGCAGCTCTCATTGGACGGTATCGCCGAAAAAATTGAAATTGCAGGGCCAGGCTTTATCAATATCTTTTTAGACCAAGACTGGATCTCAGCCCAGGTGACCGCCGCCTCTAACGACGCGCGTCTCAACATCCCCTTAAAAGACAAGCCCAAAACGGTGGTAATCGACTACTCCTCACCCAATCTCGCAAAAGAAATGCACGTTGGGCATTTACGCTCCACCATCATTGGTGACTCGATAGCCCGCATATTAGAATTTGTTGGTGACACAGTAATTCGACAAAACCACGTAGGCGACTGGGGCACTCAATTTGGAATGTTGATCGCCGAACTGGAAACCCAATTAAGCGAAGGCGAACAAGCCGAACTTGCACTTAAAGATTTGGAAGGCTTTTACCAACGCGCCAAAAAGCATTTCGATGATGACGAGGACTTTGCTAACACCGCCCGCGAGTACGTTGTCAAACTTCAATCTGGCGATGAGAAAATGCTCGCCCTCTGGGAAAAGTTTCGCGCAATCTCACTTGCACACAATCAAGATATCTACCAAAAATTGAACGTGACATTGACGCCAGAAAACGTCCACGGCGAAAGTGCATATAACGATGACTTGGCGGTACTGGTCGACATACTGAAAACCAAAAAAATTGCCGTAGAAGATAAAGGCGCCCAGGTCGTATTTTTAGACGAACTTGCCGACAAGGAGGGCAACCCAAGCGTTGTTCTTATTCAAAAAAACGGCGGCGGTTTTCTCTACGCCACAAGTGATTTGGCAGCCATGCGCTATCGTACGAGTCAGCTCAATGCCGATCGTATTTTATATTTTATCGACGACAGACAATCCCTGCACATGAAGCAAGTATTTACCGTCGCGCGCAAAGCAGAATTTGTTGGTGAACACGTTTCGCTAGAACATCACGCCTTCGGCAAAATGTTAGGTAAAGACAGAAAGCCGTTTAAGACCCGTACCGGAGGCACAATCAAACTGGCGGCCGTGTTAACAGAATCGGTCGAACGCGCCAGCGCCGTTGTGCGCGAAAAGAACACCGATTTAAGCGATGAAGAAATCACAGCCATTGCAACCAGTGTCGGTATCGGTGCGGTAAAATATGCCGACCTTTCAAAAACACGAACCAATGATTATATTTTTGATTGGGAAGCAATGCTTTCTTTGGAAGGCAATACTGGCCCCTATATGCAATACGCTTACACACGGTGCTGCAGTGTTTTCCGTAAAGCAAACATTTCACTAGAAGAGCACAATAGTGCAATAAAAATTGAAGCGCCGCAAGAACGTGCACTGGCATTAAAACTTCTATTGCTTACCAACATTATTGAGCAAGCAAGTGAAGACGCTTATCCGCATTCACTGTGTAACTATCTATACGAACTCGCCAGTTTATTCATGACCTTTTATGAAGCTTGCCCCATGCTTAAAGATGGCGTATCTGAAGACGACAAAAACAGCCGACTCCAGTTAACCAAAGCAACGGCACGAACGCTAAAAACAGGTCTAGATTTACTGGGCATTAATGCAATAGAAAGAATGTAGTTGAACCAACACCGCCTACGCCCTTAAAACGTTAAGGGTGTATAGCCGGCCAATAAAAATCCACCCAAAAGAAGAACCGTAACAAACTGCCCATTAAAAATGACTAATATGCAATCAGCATGTCACTGCGGAAAGTGTACTGTCTCAATCCGCAGCCAAGAGCATAACGCAATAAACTGCCACTGCAATATGTGTCGAATCCATTCCGGTGCCGCTTTTACAACTTGGATTACAATCGCCTCAGTAGAGGTTAACCTTCCCTCCCCGAACCAAGCATTAACAAGCTATCAATTTGGAGAGCACGGCTCTACATATTTTTGTGCAAACTGTGGAACCAGCATCTATGCCCTTGATAATCGGCACCCCAACATTGTTGCATTTCGGGCTGGCACATTAAAGAACTTCACCATTACTGCACCAACATCTGACTATTTTTACGACCACAAAGCAGAATGGTATCCACCGACAATCCAGTCAAAAAAGTATGGTGGCGAAGATGGGTTTACAATAGTAGCAGAGTCTTAGAGACTTAAAGCCGCCTAACGCTGGCACTTACGACTAGATGAAATGTAATATAAATAGAAAAACCACAGGTAATATAAAATGATACGGATATACGGCATTAAAGAGCGCTTAAACCCGCGCAAAGAAAAGCTTTCAGATGCTATTAACCAAAGCATGGTCGAAGCATTAAAATTCCCAAAAAACAAACGCGCCCACAGATTTTTCCCGATGGATAAGTCCGACTACTACTACCCAGAAGGCCGATCAGATAATTACACTGTCATAGAAATTTGCATGATGGAAGGCCGATCAGAAGAAGCGCGGAAATTATTGATCCGCACACTGTTTTCGAAAATTGAAACCGACGTGGAAATAGCGCCGGTTGATGTTGAAATTATGATTAGCGAATTACCAGGGTGCAATTTTGGTTTTCGAGGGATTACAGGCGATGAAGCCGTTTTGAATTACAAAGTGAAGGTTTAGTTTTTTAGCTATTCGTCTACTTTTTCTTCTAAAACCCTAATTATTTCCACAGAGTGCTCCACACGGTCTTGACCAGCCGTGAGACTCACCTCAATTTGACAATTTCAAACCCCTCATCTGACGATTCAAAAACAGAAAGTTTCCGCACTTCACACTCATGAGCAGAAACAACCACTGTATTTTTAGGTGCAGGCTGATCATGATAACTATCGATAAACTTACTAATATTTAAACAGAAAAATTCATCGCAGATATTTGCCCGCAGCTCTCCCGAGAGACAACAACCTTTGTCAGTATGATACAAACAACTTCCATCCATCGACTTCTCAGGAATATGTTGCATATAAATTTCAACGATATTCTCCTCAGTCACCTCATCAATATTATCGATAACTCGCTGAAGTGTGGAACGCTGAATAAATGCATTATTCGCCCGGCCTTTATTGCAACATTTACCATTGCAAAGCGCGCACATCGAGCCCAACAGATGAGAAACATTGCTATTTTTATCCGTATCGAAAGGGGCCCTTAAAAGTGTTTCTTGGCCTACATTATCCAAATCAGAAAGCAGGCCTCTTAAATGCTCTTCAAACCCGTCTTTGCGTACGTCAGGAGCCTCCTCTAAAGAAGCATTACAATTTGGAACTTCGACTAGGGCAATATCTTCGACGGGTATGTCTTTAATATTCCCCCACTTCTCCACAATCCCTTGAATATTTTCTTGATGCTTAGCTTCAAGAGTTTTCCAATAATCCCCAGTTTTATGCTGCTTTTCTTTATGCCATTCCATTTGACACGACAATGCACCGCAGTGCGGTTGAGCAGAAAAACTAAGGGGTGACATTTGGCAATACGAACACAGCTTTTTTACGTCTAGATTTAACACACAAAAATCCTCTTTTTGATAGAATCCACAGCCGTATATGAATTAAACGGCGTACATACAGGTACAGCTGAAACTTACAGGTCTTACCATGAACCCACGACATGCCTCCTTCCTTATGATAATCGCTGCATGCCTATGGGGAACACACCCAGTCTTAATCCAGCTTGCAGACTGGCCGCCACTTGGAACCGCGTGGATACGCGGCATCAGTTGTGCGGTTGTGCTGGCCCTGTACATCCATCTTAACGGGTTCTTTTCCGCAAAGTCACCTTGGTTGCAATTTTTTTGTGGCCTCCCTCTCGCCCTCAATAGTTTATTATTTGTTAGTGCAAGTACTTACACCTCCCCCGCTAACGCAGTGGTACTGATGTTCATATTTCCCTGGGTCACTATCGTATTAGATTTTATAACGAAAGGAGCGAAGCCCCTGCGAGGTGATTTGCTTAGACTCTCACTAGGCTTAATTGGTATCGTGATGATTGTCAGCGCAGGAATCAATGGCAAAGGAACCATCGGCGATATCTATGCGCTATTAGCAGGACTTTGTATTGCCGTGCATATATTCTTTGGGCAACGCCTTAGCGAGCGTCATAATGGTAATCATGAGATTTTAAACGCTATGCTCATCGGCTGGTTGTTGAGCTGTATTTTCCTTGCTCCTTTTGCATTCAATAGCCCCATACCCACGTCAACACAAATGGGGTACTTATTGATATTCGGAATACTATCCGCTGTTCCTTGGTTGCTGTGGGGGAAGTCCGTTGCGTTTATTCCTGGGCATGTCATAGCCGCCCTTCTCAGCGTAGAAGTATTTATGGCCGCATTATGCGGATGGCTGATATTCGGAGAGGAACTGGCGAAGTTAGCGGTTATCGGTAGCGCTCTTATTTTAGGCGCAGCCACGATGCAAATATTGTCTGGAGTTTCAAAACAAAGGAGTGATTAGTCATTGCGAACAATCAACTGAGCAAGACCTAACCTAAAATAACGAAAAGCCCTTCATACAGACTCAGAGTCGCTTATTTTAGCTTACTGGATTGCCTCATTCTTCCGCGGCAATACCCGCGTTTTTAGCGGCAGCTTTGGCCTTTTTCAACGCTGCCGCTTTCTTCTTGCGCTCAGCGGCTTGTTTGATTTTCTTTTTCTCGTCTTCTTTTTCTTTTTTAGTCCATTCTTTTTCAAAAGCCGCCAGAGCCTTTGCTCTTGCCGCCAACTTCTTCTCAAACGGCTTAGCCGATTTTAATTTGCTTTCTGCTGTTAGCATAATGCCTTTGGCTTCACCAAAAGCTTCACCGACTACCCTCATTGCAGCCTTCGCTTTTTCCAACTGATCATGCGCCGTTTTTGTCCCTTTGGCTTTTGCATTCAAGGTCGCCTTAGCTGCACGCTCTTTTGCAGTATCCAGCTTCTTTTTAGCGCTGTTTACCTTCTTCTGTGCTTGTTCGTATTCTTTACTGTGCTTATGAATATAGCTATCTTTTGCTTTTATAAAGCGGTCTTGAAACGAGTGAAAGTGCTCTTCTAGCTCATCCAATATACCGTCAACTGCTTTGTTAGACATAAGCTTGCCTCATCGGAAACTGACTTTTCATAGGGGGTACTTTGAGCTTAAAGGATAGCTCAACCACATAGGTATCACGACTTAATTTCATAACTTGGCTATTCCTCCAGACTCCAGCTGTAAGCGTCCACTACAGGATAAAGATAAGCAGGCCGCGAAACCCGCCCTAGGGGTCAATCTGAGAACCGCATTTGAGGTATAATTGAGGAACACGCCACATAAGCACTCCGGTACCACGCAATCACATGTTAGAAATCAAAAAAGCCCCGCATTTACAGTCGTTTCCAAAATACTGGGCCGAATGCTACGAAACATCACCCTTTTTGCCCATGAGCCGAGCCGAAATGGACGAATTAGGCTGGGACAGCTGCGATGTGATTGTGGTAAATGGTGATGCTTACGTTGATCACCCCAGCTTTGGCGGTGCGTTAATAGGTCGTTTACTAGAAGCTCAAGGCTTCCGCGTAGGGATGATTTCACAACCAGACTGGCGCAGTGCCGACCCGTTTAAGATACTCGGCAAACCCAATCTATTTTTTGGCATAACAGCGGGCAACATGGATTCCATGATCAACCGTTATACCGCTGACTTAAAGCAACGCAGCGACGACGCCTACACCCCCAATAACGAAGGCGGCAAACGCCCAGAACGCGCAGTAACGGTATACGCCCAACGCTGCCGCGAAGCCTATAAAGACGTAGCGATAGTGATTGGCGGCATAGAAGCCAGCCTGCGTCGTATTGCTCAATACGATTACTGGAGTGATGAAGTGCGACGCTCCACCCTACTCGATTCAGGTGCCGACATATTGCTATACGGCAACGCAGAGCGGGCGATTATTGAGGTTGCATGCACCCTCGCAAAGGGCACAAAAATAGAAAACATTGATCGTATTCGAGGTACAGCAGTCATCAAAAAAACCGTCCCGAAGGGATGGACAGTGATTGACTCAACGCGTATCGACTGGCCCAAGAACATAGATGCCATTCCAAACCCCTATGATGTAGAAGGCTTCGGTTCAGCCGAGTGTAAATCAGAAGCTAACTCAGGTAATGCCATACCAGATGCTAACGCGGAACAAGTGATTAAAATCATCCCTTTTCCACTGCAACGCCAATACGATTTGGACGATGCCACAACAGCCATACGCTTGCCCTCATTCGATAAAGTTCGTACTGACAAAGCGCTGTATTCTCACACTTCGCGAGTTTTGCATCTTGAATCCAATCCGCAAAATGCACGAACAGTCGTACAGAAACACGGAACTTTAGATGTGTGGATCAACCCACCGCCCATTCCCCTCGAAACTGACGAGATGGATTCAGTGTTCGCGTTGCCATACGCACGTGTACCACACCCAAGCTACGGTAATGCGAAAATCCCCGCATTTGATATGATTAAGACCTCCGTCAATATTATGCGAGGCTGTTTTGGCGGCTGTACTTTTTGCTCAATTACGGAGCATGAAGGTCGAGTGATTCAAAGCCGATCAGAAGAATCGATCCTCAAAGAAATTGAAGATATTCGGGATAAAACGCCGGGTTTTACCGGTATTATTTCGGACCTTGGCGGACCTACCGCCAACATGTATAAACTGAACTGTGCCGACCCTCAAATACACGCGCGTTGCAGACGACTTTCTTGTGTATTCCCAAGTATTTGTAAAAACCTAGTCACGGACCATTCGCCAACCACCCAACTGTATCGAAAAGCGCGCAATATAAAAGGCATCAAAAAAGTTGCCATTGCTTCAGGGCTTCGTTACGACTTGGCCCTTGAAGACCCAGAATACATCAAAGAACTAGTGACGCACCATGTCGGCGGTTATTTGAAAATAGCACCTGAACATACGGAAGAAGGCCCGCTAAATAAAATGATGAAGCCAGGTATCGGCACATTTCATCATTTCAAAAAGCTTTTTGATAAATTTTCAAAAGAAGCGGGTAAAAAACAGTATCTTATCCCCTACTTTATCGCCGCCCATCCTGGTTGCGAAGATGAGGACATGATCAACCTGGCATTTTGGCTAAAGAAAAACAAATACCGACTCGACCAAGTGCAAACGTTTTACCCTTCGCCCATGTCCCTTGCCACGGCCATGTATTATTCAGAAAAAGACCCACTCCATCGTGTTAGCTATAAAAGTGGGAAAGTAAAAACCCCAAAAGATTTAAAACGTCGCCGCTTTCAAAAATCGTTACTGCGCTTCCATGATGAAAAAACGTGGCCAATGCTACGCGAAGAATTTACTAAAATGGGCCGCCCCGATTTAATTGGTGATGGCGAAAATGCTTTAGTGCCACCCGAAAGAAGTAGCCGCTCTCGTGGACGACACCCTGTTCCGCAGAGGAAAGGCAGAGGGAAAGTTACGGGAAGAAAGCGTAGGTAAGTAAATAACACTATCAGAATAGGGGAGAATGAGAATCAACATATATCCAAGTTCCCCTATTCACTTAAAACTTTAAGCTCTGATTTATAGAGCGGCTAGCAATAGTTAACGCCCGGACATAAACGGCCCCCTACTGCGAACCAGTTTGAAATGCAAACTTCACCCCGAACCTTAATGCTTCTACGCTACCAAATTTTAATTGGCCACGGGTATATGACAGGTTCAATTGAATAAAATCATTTATGGGCACTTCAACGTTTAATTTCCAATAAGCATTTGTGCCGTTAATTTCCCTCGACTCCTCAGGGCCAGGGTTATTAAACTCACCCTCTTCACGATCCAGCTCCCAACGACTAACTCCCACCATAGGAACAATTCGAAAGTGTTCAGCGATATCAAACGAATACCCCAGTAAAGCACCCACCTCGTATAACTGATAATTATCACTCTAGCCAAACAGGGTTACATTGCCAGACATTCCAACATGCGCAGCCACTACCACCTTAGAGTCAAACTTATATCCCCCTAAAATATTCACAGATGAAAATGAGGCGTCACTATCAAACCCTTCAAAATAATAAACCTTATCGAATTCAACATCACCGTTCCCCAGCTCTGCCCAAGCAAAATATTCTGCTGAGTGCGCAGCGCTTGAAGCAGCCGCGACAATAAACACTAAAATTTGAAAGAACTTATTCATTTTTACTTCCTATTTATAATTATGACTTCCTGCAGACATTCGGCCATTTAATTCAGCCATCGACATCAATTATACCGATCAACGCTGAACCGAAAACCCAACATCAAACGTCAACCGCGCAAAAAGAAAAGTGAGCACAATACAGATACCACGCCCCTTTAATTACAATAGGCCGCAAAACCACACTAACTCACGGAGCATGCACGTTACCACATCACGCTGAAAGCCCCAGATAAACAGACCCCATACGCGCTCATTAGATTCATATTTTTTTGGAATACCTCCCCCCCCCTAATCTAACAGAGCAACATACCGAATTTAGCCATTAACCCTCAATAGTTTCACGCTAGTAGGTTCCTACTCTTAAAGCTCCAAACAACACCCACTGAACAGCCCCCAAACCGAACAAAAAGCACACAAACCGCTACCTCTCTGACTCAGGATACAAAACACCCAAACAGTTAAACTACTCTACGCACCCGTTTATTTTTTAGCCCGGAATTGCTACCATTCACGAAAATTTATACTGAAGGTTACACCCTATGCGCTTGGTTTCTTGGAACGTAAACGGCATTCGTGCTGCGATTAAAAAAGACTTTGTAAAATCCTTCGATTCGATGGAAACCGATGTGCTCTGCCTACAAGAAACCAAAGCCCAAGATGACCAAGTGTTCGAAGCCCTTGAAGAGATCGATGATTACCATATATACGTCAATTCAGCGGTTAAAAAAGGCTATTCTGGCACAGCGATTCTGTCCAAAGAAGAACCCATCAACGTCACCATTGATATGGGTATAGAAGAGCACGACCAAGAAGGTCGTGTAGTAGCCGCAGAGTTTAAAGACTACTTTCTGGTAACCGTATATACACCAAACTCAGGCAGCGAGCTCAAACGACTCGGCTATCGCCAGAGCTGGGATATTGCCTTCCTCCTCTATTTGCAAGAATTAGAAAAAACCAAGCCTGTCATTGTATGCGGCGACCTTAATGTTGCCTTTCAACCCATCGATCTAGCCCGCCCTAAGCCTAACTACAACAAATCCGCTGGGTATATGCAGGAAGAAATCGACGGCTTTCAAAACCTTATGGATGCTGGCTTTATCGACACCTTTCGCCAGGTAAAACCCGAAGAGGTCAAATACAGCTGGTGGAGCTACCGAGCTGGCGCTAGAGTCAACAACGTGGGCTGGCGGATTGATTACTTTTTAACATCTCCATCGTTAAAAGGGAATATTCAAGATGCTGACATTTACAATGATATTTTTGGTTCCGATCACTGCCCAGTAAGCCTTGATTTGAAATTCGACTAGCCCAACGAAAAACTAATTGATATTTAATTAGAGAGAATACAATGCCGTATAAATGCATATCGATTGATGAAGCAAAAATCCTTATCGACAAAGGCGATGTAGCCCTAGCAGACGTAAGAGACCCAGGCGCATTTACTGAAGCGAACATTGCCAACTCCGTTAACGTGCTAGAAGGTAATATTGAAGCGTTTATATCTCAAACAGAGAAAGATAAGCCACTCGTCGTTTACTGCTACCACGGGAATACCAGCAAAGGCGCAGCAGACTATTTCGCGAGCAAAGGATACACAGAAGTTTATAGTGTTGATGAGGGCTTTGAAGCCTGGCGTTTAAAATATTAATCACGCATCGAATCTTAATTCACAGCATTAATAAATCACTAAGAAACAGATGAGTCAAAGGCAATAAAAATGGAAATGGACGAGTCGATTAACGTATTTGGCGAACCACTTGAAAGCTGCGGCGAAAACCCAGTTACGGGATTTTACCGCGACGGCAAGTGCAACACCTGCAAAGACGACGTCGGCTCGCATACCGTTTGCATCGAAACCTCCCAGCGTTTTTTAGAGCACTCTCGATTCAGAGGCAACGACCTATCCACTCCCGTTCCCGAATTTAATTTCCCAGGATTACAACCTGGAGATAGCTGGTGCCTGTGCGCAGCCCGCTGGCTAGAAGCCGAACAAAACGGAATGGCGCCCAGGGTCCACCTCCAAAGAACACATATCAAAGCCCTCGAAATCGTCCCAATGGAACTACTTAAAAAATTCGCAGCTGATTTAAACTGACATAAACTGGGGTCAGATGAACGTTTCGGCGTCGCTCTCCCCTTCTCTAGCCTTCAAGGAACCGAACGCCATGAAAAAAATAATCGACAACGTTAAAGATAAAATAGCCCGCCACAAAGAACGCCACACAAGCCTCGGCTATCACTTTCTTTTTTCTGACAGCATTGCATTTATCAATCAAGTTGACTGGGACAAAATTGCCTCAGAAGCCAGCATCTTTTTAAGTCGACAATACCTAAAAGCCATTGAAGACAATTCGCCAGAGAATACCTCACAAAAATACGCGATGGCCTACCACGAAGGAAATCCTGTCGTAGTTGTTGCTTGTCAGGTTGCCGAGATTTCCGGTGAGAACCTGATGCAAACAGATAACCAGCTCAAAGAAACCGTCGCCAAAACAATTAATGAACGTATTTTAGTTTGCGGAAACTTAGTATCAAGCGGACTTCACGGCGTTGCATTCTCCAAAGACATCGACCCAGAAACGGGCTGGAAAATCGTAGCCGAGATTCTTTATAAAATACGCCGCGCTGAAAAGTTATCCGGCAACATTGACTTTATTCTTATTAAGGACCTCAAGGGTGAAGCGTTAGAAGCCTCGCAAATCATAGAACGCTTTAGCTATCGACGCATACAAACAGATCCCGATATGGTTTTGGATCTGTCGAGCGATATATTATCGTTTGATGATTACCTCGGCAGCCTCACGTCTAAATACCGCAGCCGTATTAAGAAAATCATAAAAACGCTAGATCAGGCCAATTTTGAATGCAATAAAATCACGATCACGGAAGAGATTGATAAAGAACTTCACCGCTTATATTTGGCCGTCGAAGAGAAATCAGCAACGCGACTCGCCACACTACCTGAAGGCTATTTTCTTGCGCTTCAAGATGCACTGAAAGACAGGTTCGCCTGCTTTGCAATTCAGCATGAAAATAAGATTGCTGGTTTTGTCACCATAATCAAAGACCATGGCAAAGCCGTCGCCTACTACGTCGGCCTGAATTACGAGATTAACTCGAATTACCCCATCTACTTTAGGCTGCTGCAGTTGGTCATTCAAGGAGCCATTGATATCGGATGTAAACAAGTATTATTCGGTCGAACAGCATTGGAGCCTAAAGCCAGCTTAGGAGCAAAACCTGTCGATACATTTGTTTGGGCAAGGCATCGAGTGCCAGCGGTGAACTTTTTTGTACGGAAACTCTTTAGAAATGTGCCGTTTGATACTGCGCCGGAGAGGTCCGTTACAAAAAAATAGAGGAGGCTAAATATTCCTATTTTTTATCAACATGATGCAAATGCCAAAGAAATAAACTCCCCACACTACGATACGGCGCCCAGTGCTTAACCAATTCCCTCGCTGGTTTCGCCGTAAGCTTCTTCCGCTTACGCTTCATTTTTTCTAAAGACTGCCGAATAATTAAATCATCTGCAGGGAAGATATCTGGCCGCCCCATTGAAAACATCAAATACACCTCTGCACTCCAAACACCAAAACCGCGCAGCTGTGTAATTTGTGATATCGCTTCTTGATCATCCATTTTTTCTAAAGCATCAGGAGAAAACTCACCAGAGACAATAGCCTCGGCAAGGCCACGTGCATACTCCACTTTTCTGTAGGACATTCCTGCGGAACGCAGGGTTTCTATGGGGAGGGATAACAGAACTTCGGGAGTGACCTCACCCAAGGCATCAACAACTCGCTGCTTAATTGTTGCAGCAGCACGAATGGATATTTGCTGGCTTATAATCGCCGTTAAGAACGCCTCAAACCCTTTTGGGCTTATACGCGGTTCAGGGTAGCCAACACGTTTGAGTGCAGCACAAAGATGCGTATCCCGCTCGACGAGAACATCGAGGGCCTTTTTGATTTGACGTTTGTTCACGCGTTATTCCCTCTCAACACGCCCAAACACCAAAGATAGATAGCCAACAATCAATACCGGCTATCCACACTACCAGCTAACATTTCCAAAATAGATTCCGTTGCAGCCCAATTAACACAAGCATCCGTAATACTCTGCCCATAAACCAAGTTCTTGCCAGCCACAACATCTTGCCGCCCTTCTACCAGATGACTTTCAATCATCACCCCGTTAATCGCGTCTTGGCCATTGCGAATTTGCTCCGCAATATCCGTAGCGACAAGACTCTGCCTAGCAAATTGTTTACTGCTATTCGCATGACTACAATCGATAATCAGACCAGTTTCCACAGAACGACCAGCAAGACCACCCACCGTTTCTTTTACACTCTCGGCATCATAATTCGGCGCTTTACCACCACGCAAAATCAGATGAGCGTCAGTATTCCCCGCCGTTTTAAAAATACCGGTTGTGCCTTTATTGGTTGGAGATAGAAATATATGCGGGCTATTAGAAGACTTAATCGCATCCAAAGCGATTTTAATATTGCCATCTGTTCCGTTTTTAAAACCCACAGGGCAAGACAGACCAGAAGCCAACTCTCGATGCACCTGGCTTTCGGTCGTGCGCGCGCCAATCGCACCCCAACTAATGAGGTCAGCATAGTATTGACCCGTCACAATATCTAAAAATTCAGACCCTGCAGGCAAGCCACTTTCATTCAAATCCGCCAACAACTGTCGCGCCAGCATTAAGCCTTTATTAATATTAAAGCTATCATCCAAGTCAGGATCATTAATCAAGCCTTTCCAGCCAACCGTTGTTCGAGGCTTTTCAAAATACACCCGCATCACGATTTCTAAACGGTCTTGAAACTTTTCCCGCGCCTTTAATAGCAGCTCACCATATTCATGAGCTGCGGCAACATCGTGAATGGAACAAGGCCCTACAACAACAAGCAAACGTTTATCACGCTTATGCAGTATATCGCTCACGCGCTGTCGTGTTTTAACAACGAGCTGTTCGACCTTGGCCGTTACAGGTATTTTCTTAATGATATCTTCTGGCGTTACCACCGGCTGAACATCAAGAATTCGATTATTGGAAGTGTTTGGCATGATTACAACAACTTAAATAAGGTTTTTAATGTACACCGATGAAAGTTTTTCATCCGTGTACATAACAATTAGCGAGGAAGGGCGATTAACTAAAAACAGGCTGACTTAAAAACAGGCTGACCTAAAAAAAGACGAAACTAAAAAGAGGCTAAAAGCAATCAAGCCAAAAATGATTGATAGGCTTTATTGTCCGTCTCTTCCCAATATTTATACTGCAATTCATCGAGCAACTTTTCGAGGTCTTTACGCTCGCCTTTTGGCACCTGCAAACCAATCAACACCCGACCAAATGCCGAACCGTGATTACGGTAATGAAACATCGAAATATTCCAGCGGCCCGCCAGCTTAGTTAAAAACTCTAATAAAGCCCCCGGACGTTCTGGAAATTCAAAACGATAGACAATTTCATTATCAACGCCAGTCGAATGCCCGCCCACCATATGGCGAATGTGGTTTTTCGCCACATCGTTATCCGTCATATCATCGACAGGATACCCGGCTTTATCGAGCGCTTCGACAATATCACCTCGATCATTCCCATCGGGAGAAATTTGCATACCAACAAAGATATGCGCATCACTACTATCCGAGTAACGGTAATTAAATTCAGTAATGGCCCGTTTGCCAATGACTTTACAGAACTTTTTATAGCTACCGGCTTTCTCCGGAATTGTGACCGCAAAAATCGCTTCGCGTTTTTCACCGATTTCTGTTCGCTCAGAGATATAACGAAGGCGATCAAAATTCGTATTCGCACCGCTATCAATGGCAACTAATGTTTGGCCCTGTAAATTATGCTCGGCTGCGTATTTCTTTAAACCCGCCAAAGACAAAGCGCCCGCAGGCTCTGCAATCGAGCGAGTATCTTCGAAGATATCTTTAATCGCTGCACACATTTGATCGGTATTGGCCGTAATCACGCCGTCGATGAGTTCTTTCATCAGGCGATAGGGCTCTTTACCAATCTGAGCAACCGCTACACCGTCGGCAAATATCCCCACATGAGGCAACACCGCTCGGCGCTGCTTATCCATTGCAAGCTTCAAGCAAGCCGAATCTTCAGATTCTACGGCGATCACTTTGATCTCCGGGCGCACCATTTTGATATAGGCCGCCATGCCTGCGCATAAGCCTCCCCCACCAACGGGGATAAAGATCACGTCGATATGGCCCGAATGCTGGCGAAGGATCTCCATCGCCACAGTTCCTTGACCGGCAATCACATCGGAATCATCGAAAGGGTGAATATAGGTCATCCCCTTTTCTTTCACGAGTTCGTTAGCATGCGCGGCTGCATCGTCATAAGCGTCACCAACCAATACCACCTTGGCGCCACGACGGCGTACTGCGTCGACCTTAATTGCCGGAGTCGTTTTCGGCATCACGATAATCGCTTTTATACCAAGGTGCTTAGCCGCAAGAGCCAAACCCTGCGCATGATTCCCCGCAGATGCTGCGATAACACCGGCAGATTTTTGCTCATCGCTAAGCCGTAGCAACTTGTTATAAGCACCGCGAAGCTTGAACGAAAACACCGGCTGCAAATCTTCGCGCTTAAGCAAGACGGTGTTACCAATACGGCTGCTAATCAATGGCACGCTATCAAGGGGCGTTTCAATGGCTAGGTCGTAGATACGGGCGTCGAGTATGCGTTTTAAGTAGTTTTGCGGCATGGTCTTTTCAGTTCAGTTTAATTCAGCAAGATGTGCACACTGCACAAATGGGGGGCAATACTAATAGATAGCCACAGCCAAGTCATGAAGGTTTCATAAATTGCTCGCATTTTCCCCTCTAGACCGCATAGGCGCTCAAAATTAGGGTAGAATGCGCGTTTTTGACCGCAATCAAATTCGAGCATCTGCATGACACAAGACGAATTGAAACAAGCCGTGGCCCAAGCCGCTATTGACTACGTCATTCCACGCCTGTCTCCAGGCGATATCCTCGGCATTGGCACTGGCTCCACAGCCAACTGTTTTATCGACTTGCTGGGCGAACACAAAGCGGCTTTTAAGGCGACCATTGCCAGCTCTAGCGCTTCAGAAGAACGCCTTCGTGCAAACGGTATCGAAGTGGTCGATTTGAACAGCATTGAACGCGTTCGAATCTACGTCGACGGTGCTGATGAATCCAATGCTCAATTACATTTGATCAAAGGCGGCGGCGCGGCCCTCACCCGTGAAAAAATCGTCGCGGCCTGCTCAGACGAATTTGTTTGTATTGCCGATGGCAGTAAATGGGTAGATACCTTGGGTAATTTTCCATTGCCCGTGGAAGTGATTCCGATGGCTCGAAAGCACGTCATTGCAGAACTCAAAAAACTGGGCGGCAACCCGATCTTTCGCGAAGGCGTGATTACAGACAATGGTGGAGAAATAATCGATGTGCATGATTTAGCCATTGACGATGCAACCACCCTAGAACGACAGATCAATCAAATTACGGGCGTCATCACCAACGGGCTATTTGCCCTGCGCCCAGCCAACGTATTGATGCTGGGTACCAGCGATGGTGTAAAAACATTGCTACCTGCGTTAAAGCCATAGCGCGCGTTACCCACAACACGATTTTTAACAATTTTTCGCGGGATTGACCGCGAGTGAGCATAGAACGAGATAGACATGAATATTGCAAAAACTTCTTTAGAAAAAGATAAAATTAAATTTGTTTTGTTTGAAGGTGTACACCAGTCAGCCGTCGACAGCCTAGAGCATTCGGGCTATACCAATGTGGATTATATCCACACAGCAATGACCGGTGACGAACTAAAAGATAAAGTGAAAGACGCCCATTTTATCGGCCTCCGTTCTCGCACACAGCTCACGCGTGAAGTGTTTGAAGCAGCGCCTAAATTAATCGCGGTTGGCTGCTTTTGTATCGGCACTAACCAAGTGGATTTAAAAGCCGCTCAAGATCACGGTGTTGTTGTTTTTAACGCGCCCTACTCCAACACGCGAAGTGTTGCAGAATTAGTGCTAGCTCAAGCGATTCTTTTATTGCGTGACATCCCCAGTAAAAACGCAGCCTGTCACCGTGGCGGCTGGTTAAAAACAGCCAAAGGCTCTTTTGAAATTCGCGGCAAAACCCTTGGCCTAATCGGTTACGGGTCGATAGGAAGCCAAATCAGCGTACTTGCTGAAGCGCTCGGCATGACCGTTATGTTTTACGACGTGGTCACCAAACTCACCATGGGTAACGCCATTCAGTGTAAATCTTTGAACGAGTTATTGGCCAAATCCGATATCGTTAGCTTGCACGTTCCCGAAACACCCGATACGAAAGACATGATCTCGACAGCAGAACTCGCGATCATGAAAAAAGGCTCAATCCTCATTAACGCTTCACGCGGTACAGTCATCGATATTGACGCGTTGGCCGCAGCTTTGGAAAGCGGACATCTTGCTGGCGCTGCCATCGATGTATTCCCAACGGAACCCAAGAGCAATAAAGAAACCTTTGAAAGCCCATTGCGTAAATTCGACAACACCATATTGACCCCGCATATCGGCGGCTCAACAATGGAAGCGCAAGAAAACATTGGTTTTGAAGTAGCTGAAAAATTAATTAAATATTCAGACAATGGAACAACCTTATCATCGGTTAACTTCCCTGAAGTGGCATTGCCTGCTCATCGCAACGTTCACCGCCTTCTGCATGTTCACAAAAACGTACCGGGCGTGCTCACCGCAATTAACAATATTTTGTCTGAAAACGGTATCAACATTGCAGGCCAGTACTTACAAACTAATGAAGCAGTTGGTTACGTGGTTGTCGATGTGGATTCGAAGTACAGTGACGCGGCTTTAAAGCACCTTAAGTCAATCCCTGAAACGATTAGCTGTCGCGTACTTTACTAACCCCCCAATTGTGGGATGTGCTAGCTAACACGTAAAAAATCAATCGCCTGCTTAAACACTTGCGATTGCCATGCATCCCCTTCTTTACAAAGGTGGTGCATGGCACCCTCAACCATTACCGTACGACACTGCGGAAACTTGTTTTCAATTCGCGGTAGATTTTTCTCCCAGTAGACCGTCTCATCCGCATCCCCCTGAATCACGATCGTTTCTATCTCGACACTGTCGTAAGAATCAAACAACTTTACCCATTTGATCATTGCCCCGACCCATTCCACAGATATATGCCTCGGTTGAAGCGGATCTTTATCGGCAAGAAATTCACAAAACCCTTCACGGTGAGAATTAGTCGTAAAACTACGCGACACAAAACGAACAAATCGGTGTAACAAATAATAAGAAAGGTTTACTTTCCGCCAGCCTCTCGGCTGAATAAGTGGAGCCAATAACACAAGCTTTTTAAACGCGTTACCTCTCTTGACCAAGAGGTAATTTAAGATCGCCGCGCAGCCCGTACTTTGCCCCAAGGCATAAAAATCCCCCGGCATACTCTCGGCCAATCGCTCCATCACTTCGTTGATTACATTCGCGTATTCTAAAAAGTCACCGATGACCGCTCGCTCACCTTCACTTAAACCATGGCCAGGAAAATCGATCGCGACTACCGAATAACCCGTCGTCAAGAGGGCCTCAACGAGATCAAGAAACAGGCCCACATGATCAAATAAACCGTGGGCGACAAATACCGTCGCAGAGGAATTTTCAATATGCCAAAAATGCGTAGCAACCTTCTCTGTCGCGAACGTTAAAAAACCAAGAGAATAATCCGCTTCACACGCTAAACGATCAAAACCATAGGTATCAAAATAGCACTGTAAATCCTCATCCACCGACGCAAAAGATATCACAGCAGATGTATCCAGCTCTGGAAGCGTTGCTTCTATTCGGCGGATAATATCGAGTGTTAAGCCGCTGTCGGGGTTCAGATTGGGCATAAAGGGTCGTGCTCATGGGTTTGATACTATTATCTTTATGTTAGCATGCAGTCATTCGTTCGTGGCACGATATCGCCACCCTTAAGGGAAATGAAAACATCATGCGCTGGTCCTTGATCGAGAATTTTATTGATTCGCTTACCCTACTCGACTATTCGGTAATTGCCGTAAATGCGCTGCTGATCCTATTTGCTCACCCCATTCTAAACCGCTTGTCATCCAATACCGCCACACAAAAATCCCACAACCTGCGCGTTAACCTCTTACGAGGCCTTAACTTCATCATCTTGTTTGTCTACGGTTATGTGTACTTATATAAGCCCGCCGGCGGCGCCAGTGGCGGCATAAAAATTCTCGCGATATTGTCCGTACTCTACCTTTCCAACGTCGTGAATTTTATCCTTCAGACCATCATTCACAAGCAATACGGCAAAGCGCGTGAACTTGCCGATCGAACAATCTACGTCGAAACCTACCAGACCCGCTTGCTCAGCATTTTAAGCGTCGTATTCATTAGCATTATCGCGATTGTCTCGATTGTTCACTTGCTGGGCTTTAACTCCCTGCTCGAAGCCGGAGGCGTGATCGGCTTTATTGGCGTATTCCTCGGCCTGACTCAGAGCTCTTGGGCACCCGATATCATCAGCGGCCTAATCATCCTCAACAGCGATATGCTAGAAGAAGGCGACATCATAGAGACAGACGGTGGAATTCTAGGACGCGTATACAAAACACGGCTCTTTCACACCGAAATCCTCAATATCAGTAACAATCACCGCATTATGATCCGCAACTCGCACCTACGAGATAAAACCATCCACAACCTCTCTAAATTTGCCTCAGCGAAAGGCTTACGCGAATGCCTCACTTTTAATATTGGCTACGACACAAACGAAACTAAAATAAAGGACATGTTTGAAGATGCTTTTCAGCGTGCTTTAGATGCCAATATCCCCATGGAATCCAACACGCATATCGAGATCAAGGTGATTGAGACGGGGGATCACGCCGTAACGTGGGGAGTTTTATACCATATTAAGAATGTCGACAAAATCCTCTCAATCCGTCGAGATTTTCGTGAACTTATCCTTAAGACATCGCGTAAATATTCTGTAGATTTGGCAACTCCGATTACCCACCTAGCACGTTGAAAAAATCCCCCCCAAACCGAGCACCTCCATTACCCCACAGCTCCCGGAAACGCTCAACAAACGATGAACACGCCGCACTTCAAAAAACTCCCACGAAAAGGGCTTCAGAAATCAAATTTTGGCGCTATTTTTCGTCTATTATTCAGTAAATAGAAGACAATTAGCAGACTTCGATAAAAACGATATTGTCGACAATGTCAGAAGCATTGTTTAATTATACGCCAACCAAATTACCGCCCAAAACTTCAATAACTGTTGAATTTGAGTGGCAGAGTCACTAAACTTCCCCACCCGGCACAACGAGTTGGAATTGCAGACACATGACAAAGATAGCCAAAAAACCCTCTGCCACGGCCCTGCCAGCGGCATCATTAGACAACCCTTTTGTAAAAGAGGCTGAAGTCGAATTTTGCGTACCAGGCCAAGTATCGTGCGTGCCAGGATTGCACGAACAAACCCTAAAGAAGGGGCATGACCTCATACAGCGGCCAAAAACCTCTGCTGGCGTCCCCAGCATTGAGCGTCAGCACCAAAAGAATCGGATGACCATCTGGGAGCGCATTTCTGTACTCACCGATGAAGACCCAACTGTTTTATTCCAAAACTGGGGTAAAAACCTCGATGGTGCCTCACTCGTAACCGCCATAGTGAAGATCAATGGCCGAGATGTGGCCCTTTATGGCCATGACTTTACCGTTCGAGCAGGCTCTATGGATGCCACAAACGGTAAAAAACTCGCGCGCTTATTTGAACTTGCCGCAAAACGTAAAATCCCACTTGTCGGTCTTAACGACAGTGCTGGAGCCTACGTACCTGCCGGCGTTGGCGGTTTGGACGGATATGCCGAAGCGTTTACCGCATTGCGCAAAATCAGCGGCGTCGTGCCTTCTATTATGTGCATGTTTGGCTTTAACGCGGGCGGTGGCTCGTATCTGCCTCGCCAAGGCAGCTTTCTTATACAGCCGAACAAAAGCTTCTTTGGCCTAACCGGACCTGGAGTTATTAAGTCGGTACTGGGTGAAGATGTAACAGCAGACGAACTCGGCGGCCCCGGCGTTCACAGCCAAAGCGGTGTCACCGATTTTGTCGTCCCCAATGAAGTTAGCGCTTTACGTAAAGTGAAAGAACTGCTGAATTACCTACCCAGCAATAACAATGAGCTGGCGCCATTTCAGCCCACGTCCGATCCGGTAGATCGTAAAACGTGGGACATCGACATTTTATTAAGAAAAGCCTTTAACTCGCCCAGCGGCTTTAACACCCCCATTGATGTATCCATTTTGATTCAACAATTATGCGACCACGGTGACTTTTTCGAAATCCAACCCGAACGCGCGCGCAATACGATTTGTGCTTTAGGTCGAATGGGCGGCAACGTCATTGGCTTTGTGGCCAACAACAGTGCCGTATCTTCCGGGCAAATTGATATTGATGCCGCCTACAAAAACGCCCGCTTTATTCGGTTTTGTAACCTTTATAATATTCCCGTTATTTTTATGGAAGACACCACCGGTTTTCTTCCCGGTAAAGATCAAGAAGCGCGCGGCATCGTTCAGGCTGGCCGAGCGATGTTGGATGCAATTATCGATTTACGCACCCCCCGCTTCTTATTGCTTATCCGTAACGCCTTTGGCGGTGCTTATGCGTCTTACAATAATTACCCGACGGGTGCTGACTTTGTTATTGCCTTGCCATCAACCCGAGCCGCCGTTATGGGCCCTGCAGGAATTGAATTCGTTTATAAGAAAGAACTAAAACGCATTCGCAGTACGGTTCCACAAAAAGTGATGGCATTAAAAACAGATTTTATCGCCGAAGGAATGGATGCAGAAGAAGCACAGGAAGCCGCCAGCAGCGCTGCGCAAAATTGGGGAAAAGAACAAGAAGCCGTACTGGTCCAACAGTACGAACAAGAATTAATGAACCCCAACGAAGCGTTAAGCCTCGGTTCTATTTCTCAAATTGTTATGCCTTCCGAATTACGCCAAGTGCTCACAGAAAATATGAACTTCCACCTACGGCATTACGAACCCTGCCCATTCAATAGCATTCAACGCGAATTTCACTAGTTAGTGTCCATCCAGAAATGGCTGAGCATTCAACAACAAAAAGAATTTCAACTACGGTGCTGTCACACACAGCACTGAAATAGAAACACCTATTAAGAGACTTTGATCTGTGAGCAACGATAATTACTTAAATAATCCGCTGATTCATAAAGACCGCCGTTTGGGAAATTCCACATCCGACTGGGTCAAAAGTTTTGACTGCGGGCATATAAAACCCCTCATCATTTGCCGTGGACCGATCCGTAAAGAAGCCATGGACGTGTTCGAAGAAATGGGCATTGGTCATTACGGTATTTTATTATCGGAAAAAGATTCGATTGTTTACCAAAATGCTTTGGCACCAGAACTGCGTCAGCTGACAGACCCTAATCGCGTTCATCGCGTCCCCGACTACACCGGAGCAGATAAAGAAGAACGCAACGTTCGCATCCAGCAGATTATTAACATTGCTAAAGACAATGGCTATAACGCTATTTTTACCGGCTATGGATTTATGGCCGAAGACGAAACCATGGTCCGCGCCATGGAACAAGCGGGCTTAAACTTTATTGGCCCCTGTTCGAAAACCGTTCACGATGCAGGCCTCAAAGACGAAGCCAAACGCACAGCATTAAAAGTGGGCGTAAGCGTAACGCCAGGCGTTAATAACGCAACTGCGCTGACTCTACTCAAAAAACATAAAGATGTTGCGGCACTTAAAGCGCTGGTTAGTGCAGAATCACTCGCCGTTGATCCAGCGACCTTAGACGACGAAAGTATTATCCTCGAAGACAAGGCCGATATTGTATTGACCGCAAGTTACACAAAAGGCGTCGACCTTTACACAATTGACGAACTCTCTGAGACCATTAGCGAGCAAGTCATTGTCATGTGCCGCGAATACCCCTCCAACCGAATTCGCTTAAAATGCATCGGTGGTGGTGGCGGTAAAGGCCAACGTATTTTGGTATCGCCCGCGTCCTATGAAGGCGACCTCGAATCGCGTTTATCTCAAGCCGCAGCAAAAGCTCCAGCACTTGTGTTAGAAATTCTTAACGAAGTAAAAGCCACCGGACTGGGCGAGAATAAGAACATTCTAGTTGAGCTCAATATTGAAACCACTCGCCACCAAGAAATTCAAGTCATCGGTAATGGCGACTGGTGCTTGGCCATGGGTGGCCGTGATTGCTCTTTGCAAATGCACGAACAAAAACTACTCGAAGTGTCGGTTATTACAGAAGACTTAGAAGCCGCATTAAAAGTTGCCGAGCAAACCGATAACCAAGATGAGTTTCGCGTTTTAACGCAAGATATTAAAACATTGCAAGCCATGGAATCGGAATCCGAACGTTTCGGCGAAGCGGTAGGCCTAGATTCCGTTTCGACATTTGAATGTATTGTTGATCGCGACAAACATTTCTTTATGGAAATGAACACACGTATTCAGGTAGAGCACCGGGTAACAGAGCTATGTTACGCCCTAGAATTTACTAACCCCGAAAACACCAACGAAAGCTTCGTTGTTAATTCTTTAGTTGAAGCCATGGTCTTATTGGCTGCACATGGCCCACGCCTGCCAAAGCCTGTTCGCCAATTGCGTAATACCGCATCGGTAGAAGCCCGCTTAAATGCAACCAACCAAGCATTAGCGCCTCATGCTGGCGGCCTTATCGAAAAATGGTCGGACGTACGCGAAGGCGAGATTCGTGATGACCAAGGCATTAGCTTACAAAACCCCGATACCAATGTGTTTATGAAGTATCACCTAGCCGGTGCTTACGACAGTAACATTGCGCTGCTATTGACCGTTGGCGACAATCGAACCAATAGCTACACGAAACTGGCAGAAATTCTGCGCACCACAGTCTTACGCGGTAAAGACTTAGCCACGAATCTTGAATTTCATTACGGTTTAGTGAATTGGTTTTTAGGCAACAATATTAATGCCCGCCCCACCACCGGCTTTATTGTGCCCTACCTAACCGCTGTTGGTTTATTAAAGCAAAACGCAAACAATTTAGACCTGCTTTATGCCTACAAGCAAATTTCGAACGACGCCACAGAACAAGCAATCGAAACCGAAGCCGCACAAGCCTTAAAAAATGCACTGGATCGCAAACGCATTTTATTAACACGCCCCATACAAGAACTATTGAATCAACCGCACAAGCTCGCGGGCTGGTTAAGCATCAACCAAAAGAACTTTACGTTAGAAGACGGCAAAGTTTCGTGGACTGCAAACCCCATTCGAGTACTGGCTGACTTATACCAATTTCTCAGTATGGAATACCGTGCTGGCGAATATGCCGCGTATATGATTTGGGACCATGACCAAAAAATCCTTAGCGATGCGCTTAGCTTCTACGACACACTAGAAGAAAAGTTAGGCACGAATGACTTCGCGGTTATCAATGCAGCACTAAAAGAAAGCACCGCACCTAGCTCAGCTCGTGAAAATATCAGCAACGAGCAATGGCAAGGCATCCAAGCCGCACATTTGGGTTATCAAGTGGGTAATGAACTTTTATCCATTTTACCTTACATCGGTTTTAACACCGGATTCTTTGATCTGAACGTGAACCCAGATCTTACCATTACTCTGCCTGAAAAATTGCTGGATGGTGAACTGCAAACCGCCATGAGAAAAGTGCTCGTACCGCCACCCGTCGCTAAATCCGATGAGATTTTGGCCCCCACAGGCGGTATGTTCTACGCACGTGAAGCCCCCGGTATGGATGCCTTTGTTCAAGAAGGGTCTCACTTCGAAGCTGGCGAACCGCTGTACATTATTGAAGTAATGAAAATGTTCAATAAGGTTAATGCGCCATTTGCTGGTACTATCGAAAAAATACTCGCAGAAGACGATGGCAGTATCATTAAAAAAGGCCAAGCCTTGTTTAAAATTAAGCCAGATGAAGTGGTTATTGAGGAATCGGCAGAAACCATTGCCACACGCCGCCAAGTCAATACAGGTGAATTTTTAGCTGCGCTGTCCGGCTGTGAATGAGAAACTGTCGCTATTACATGAGCAGTGGCCATCATCAATATAAAGCCACTGCTTAAATAGCCACCGCCTGACAATAGCCATGAGCGAATAACAGCCATGAGCTAACGAGCAGCCATGAGCTAACAACAGCCACAACCGAGTATTCGCCAGAGCCACTGCCAGCGTAAAACCAAGTGGTCAAACAGGCTGATTTAAAAAATTTAAAGGAACGACAATGATTGTAGCACTTGATCATATCGCCATAGCTGTTCCCGATTTGGACAAAGCTATTGAGCGTTTTATGAATGACTTTGGCCTGACATTCAAAGGCACAGACCACGTTGAAGCCGCGAAAACAAGCACCGCTTTTTTCCCGCTGCCCGAGACGAGCATTGAACTGGTACACCCGCTTAATGGGGAGGGCCCCATCGCCAAGTATTTAGAAAAGAAAGGCGGCGGCATGCACCATTTGTGTTTTCGCAGCGATGATCTAGATGCGGATATTGCTCGATTAACTGAAAAAGGTTACCAATTTTTATCCGATGCGCCGACCATTGGCGCTCACAATTGCCGGGTGATTTTTATTCATCCTAAAAGTTGTGATGGCGTTCTGATCGAGCTGAATCAACCTCAAGATGATCATGAATAACGCAAGCAGCCTAATCAGCTCAAAGTAGTACGCAAAAAGCAACGAACAACAAGTAGCAAGTTGTAAATTCCAACTTGCTACTTGTTATTAAAAAGACGAGCGCAAACAATTCGCTCACGTCACCTGTTAAGCAGTCAAAGAGTAAGTCGTATGTCTGATAGTCCTTACAAGCCGAAAACGCCTACCCTCGACGAATGGCGAGCACTGGTCAACAAACAAACCAAAGGCTTAACGCCCGAAGAGATGACCTGGCAAACGCCTGAAGATATCGACATCAAACCGCTCTACACCAAAGCGGATACCGAAAACCTCGAGTTTGCCGATACCCTGCCCGGCTTTGAACCTTTTGTACGTGGACCACAATCCACCATGTACGCCGGTCGACCTTGGACTATTCGTCAATACGCAGGCTTTTCTACCGCAGAAGAATCCAATGCCTTCTACCGTAAAAACTTAGCGGCAGGCGCTCAAGGCGTTTCCGTCGCCTTCGATTTAGCCACCCACCGTGGTTACGATTCCGATCACCCCCGCGTAACTGGCGATGTCGGTAAAGCCGGTGTTGCCATCGACAGCGTCGAAGACATGAAAATTTTGTTCGACGGCATTCCCCTCGACAAAGTTTCTGTATCCATGACAATGAACGGTGCAGTGTTGCCGATTTTGGCAAGCTACATTGTGGCCGCAGAAGAACAAGGCGTAGCAAAAGATAAGCTATCGGGTACGATTCAGAACGATATCCTCAAAGAATTTATGGTGCGTAATACTTACATTTACCCACCAGAACCATCGATGAAAATCATTGGCGATATTATTGCCTACACCTCTGGCGAGATGCCAAAATTTAATTCGATTTCAATTTCCGGCTATCACATTCAAGAAGCTGGAGCCGATGCCGCACTGGAACTGGCCTACACACTATCCGACGGCCGCGAATATGTTCGTACAGCGCTAAAAGCAGGTTTAGAAGTGGATACCTTTGCACCACGTCTATCCTTCTTCTGGGGTATTGGGATGAACTTCTATATGGAAATCGCCAAGCTGCGTGCAGGCCGTTTACTGTGGTCTCGCATCATGAAAGACTTTAATCCCAAAAACCCAAAATCGCAGATGTTGCGTACTCACTCGCAAACTTCTGGCTGGTCACTCACAGAACAAGACCCGTACAACAATGTTGTGCGCACCACCATCGAGGCCATGGCGGCCGTATTCGGTGGAACCCAATCGTTGCACACCAACGCACTCGATGAAGCTGTTGCGCTACCCACCGAGTTCTCGGCCCGTATCGCACGAAACACACAAATTATTATTCAAGAAGAAACCGGCATTACCCAAGTCGTCGATCCCTGGGGCGGCTCTTACATGATGGAAAGCCTCACCCAAGATATGGCCGATAAAGCATGGGCACTGATCGAAGAGATCGAAGAAAAAGGCGGAATGGCCAAAGCAATTGATGCTGGCTTGCCGAAACTGCGCATTGAAGAATCAGCGGCGAAAAAACAAGCCCGCATCGACCGTGGTGAAGACGTCATCGTTGGGGTCAATAAATACACCCTCGAAAAAGAAGATGAACTCGACATTCTCGAAGTCGATAACGTTGCCGTGCGTGACTCTCAAATTAAACGCCTAAAAGAAATCAAAGCCTCCCGAGACACTGCAGCCGTGACAGCTGCACTCGCCGCGATTACAGAATCGGCTAAGACTGGCGAAGGCAATCTATTAGCGCTATCCATTAACGCCGCCCGCCTACGCGCAACCGTCGGCGAAATTTCTGACGCTATGGAAGAAGAGTTTGGTCGTTACAACGCCCAAGCCCGTACGATTTCAGGCGTATACGGCGCCCCTTACGAAGGCGATCAAAACTGGCAAGGCATCAAAGGCGATATCGAAAAGTTTCAAGAAGAGCATGGCCGCCGACCCCGTATGCTGGTCTGTAAAATGGGCCAAGACGGCCATGACCGAGGCGCCAAAGTCATCGCCACAGCCTTTGCCGACGTAGGCTTTGATATCGACCTATCACCAATGTTCTCCACTCCAGACGAAGTCGCTAAGCAAGCCGTTGAGAACGACGTACACGTAGTTGGCGTCTCTTCTCAGGCCGCAGGCCATAAAACGCTGATACCCGACTTAATCGCTGCTCTTAAGGGCCAAGGCGCTAACGACATTATCGTAGTAGCTGGCGGAGTGATCCCGAAACAGGATTACGACTTCCTTTACAAAGCCGGAGTGAAAGGCATTTTTGGACCGGGAACCAAGATTCCAGTTTCTGCTCGTTCAGTATTAGACGAAATCAACAAAGCCGCTACACGCTAAACCCGACGTCATACTCTTGTACAGACCCCCCTCCTACCAACTGGAGGGGCATTTTTCGCTTCTTACCCACACTCCCATTTTAACGAATACCCAACCGAGTCATCCGTACCCCGTCATCCGTCATCCGTACCCCGTCATCCGTCATCCGTACCCCGTCATCCGTCATCCGTACCTGATGTGGCTTAATG
>JAWSUY010000046.1:0-1221 GCA_033852175.1 Agarilytica sp. | reverse complement strand
TGATCCGCTCCGCTTAAACTGGACACTTGGTTAAGCTACGTTTTTTAGTTCAAATTTCTCTGGGCTTAAATAGCCTAAAGTACTGTGCCTTCTTTGGCGATTGTAATCAACATCAATGTATTCAAAAACCGTGCTCCGCATCGTTTCTCGATCCATTAATGGCTCATCGTGAATAGCTTCAACTTTCAGCGAGTGGAAAAAGCTCTCTACACAGGCGTTGTCCCAACAATTTCCTTTACGGCTCATACTCTGTCTAAGCTTGTGTTCATTAATTATTTCTCGGTAAGACCTTGAACAATACTGACTTCCACGATCGCTGTGGATGATTAGCCCTTGCGGAAAGCCCCTCCGCCACAATGCCATATTCATGGCATCACAGACTAGATCAGCTGTCATCCGTGGACTCATAGACCACCCGACAACTGCTCGTGAGTAAAGGTCAATCACCACTGCTAAGTACAGCCAGCCTTCGGTTGTGTATAAATAAGTAATGTCACCGGCCCATTTTTGATTCGGTGCATCAGCCGTAAATTCACGTCCCAGAAGATTGGGCGAGATACTTTTTTGATGATTACTGTCGGTAGTAATTTTAAATTTACGTGCAGCTTTAGCGACTAAACCCTGCCTGGCCATACTTTGCCCAATCGTTTTAACGTTGCAAGGGTAGCCCTGATCAGCAAGGTCCACCTGCAGGCGGCGTGCTCCATTACGCTTCTTTGCTACGCCGAAGGCTAGCCTTACCTGTTCGTCACGCTGAGCACGCTGTAACTGTCTGGGGCTAGGGCTAGCTAAGGTTTTGAGCCATTCATAATACCCACTTCGCGAGACGCTCAACATCTTAACCATACTAGTCACGCTGAACTCCGCACGACTATTATGGATAAAACGAAAGCGATCTACTTTTGGTTTTTCGCGAAGTAGGTAGCCGCCTTTTTTAAGATGGATATCTCCTCTGTCTGTTCGGCAAGTTGCCGCTTTAGCTTGGCCACCTCGGTCGCCAGAGTACCTTCACGTGTACTGGAGTTGGATTTTTTCTCGGCAGCAGTGCGCCATTGATATATTTGCGACGCGTATACGCCCAGATCCATAGCAGCCTGGGCCGCACCAACCTGATCGGCCAGCTTCAAAGCTTCTGCTTTGAACTCGTCGGCATGCTTCTTCCGGCTTTGTTTTGTTTTACTCATAATTCACCTCGTTAGTGATTTTACTCTCTTAACTCGG
>JAWSUY010000045.1:0-46685 GCA_033852175.1 Agarilytica sp. | reverse complement strand
GAAAAGCTTGACCACATCAGGGTGAGGGGTGAGGGGTGACGGGAGACGGGAGACGGGAGACGGGAGACGGGAGACGGATGACGGGTAACGGGTAACGGGTAACGGGAGACGGGAGACGGGTTACGGATGACCGGGCGATTGTTCAGTTTGGGAATGCATACCACAAGTGAAAATCAATCAGAATTATAGGATTTTCCAAACGATCGACAACATTCAATTTAAATGCAATCAACATACTCAGGTCTGCATTAAATTAACTGGGGGAAATGAATATTAATATGATCGCGTATTGCTTTTACTATGGTGAAAGGTGAAAGATTGAGAAAAAGAAAAACTGTGTGTCTAAAGTAGAGTTAGGCGAGCATAAAGCAGATGAGAAGCACCCACATCAAGTTAGGCAGCTTCTCTCCAGTAAACCGTAGCAGGTTTTTATCGACCTACTTTTCGTAAGCATGACCTCTAAAGGAAATCGTCTCTGAATTCGCAACGAGAGGAGACCGATGAATATTGCTGATTTCGATAACCTTATTATCGTCCATAAACGATCGAATAAACTTCCGAATTTCACGCGCTGCGCTAGTATCCATTTCGCTACACTGGCTGACAAATTGATCTCTGTCGATACCATTAATTCTAATAATAAGTTGACTGTCTTTCTTCTTTATTTTTCTTGTTATTTTTCCATCGATCATAATCTTTTCCAATAGCTCTATGGCTATGCTTGTTGTTATGTACCAACGTCGAATAGATACCAGCTCTGCGTTAAAATACACGAAGGGTTAATGCTAATCCGTAAGCTTAATTTTTTTATAGTGCCCGTTATTTGTTAATACGTTTGAAATACACAATGGACACCTGAAGAGATAAGTGTTTTTAAAAATTGCAAACTAAAGACAATTTTTACTGATCTAGGTGTGGAATTTAAAATGGTTAAAACAGGGTTTTAGAGGGCTACTGGCCCAATACACAGAGATATCACCACAAAACACGTTATTAGCGTGCCAGTTTTGAGGTTTAGGTGACATTTGTCTAATTGATGTAGTGGATTAACGAACAACTAAAAATATAATGAATACCCCGCCTAGAATTGGCACGTTACTCTCCATTCTGAAGAGGTGGCGGAGCCGTGATGGTTTTTTATGTTATTTTCAGTATAACGGCGCGCACTTTTAAGTACTCAATGATATTAACCGCGAAGTAAATACATCATGAACAAAACTATCTGAGTACGCCTTTAGCGTATATCAGTGATAAAGGCGCTTATGGCCTTCCAAGACTCGCCAGGAGCAGCCTGCAGTAAAAAGTGCTGAGTCATAAACTCCACAACAGAGACATGCGAGTTCAGCGCGAGAATTCGGCAGAGGTTTTTTCGGGGAACAACAAAATCTTTCGTTCCCCTAAAATAGAGAATCGGAACAGAACACGTTCTGAGTTCCTCAGATACATCCACCGAAAATAGCGACTTCATCCTATCCGCGAGAACCGCTGGCGATACTTTTTGCAACTCAATTGACGTGGCTTTCGTAAACGACGAACTCTCCTTTTTGCTCAGTAAAATTCTGAGTGCATACAAAGGTTTTGTCAGAGTAAAAACGACTCGCCACGGAAGAAAACGCCCGACTTTAAAATTGGGCGCGGATATAAACGAAGCGACCAAAATTATTCCAACAAGTCCACTGGGTTTTTCATTGGCAATGAGCAGAGACAGAGGCCCAGAAAAAGACTCGCCAACTAAAATGTAGCGACCACGAATAGCATCCAGAGTTTTTAGCGTGTAAGGCACAAGCTCCGTATACGACAACTTCTCATGCGTCGGATAAGAAATGATGACAACATTACAGCCCTCAGGGGCATGGTCCAACAAGGGCTGAAAAAGCCCCTCCGTTCCATTCAGCCCTGGCATTAAAACAACAGTAACGTTATCGGCTTGTCTGTTTTCCACTAGAGAAAATCCTGACTAGAGTTTTGCATTGTTTTGATTAATCACCGCGCGCAAAATAAAAGCCACCGTAATCAAATACAGCGCCGTGACAACATGCTTAATAACCACCTTAATCGGGGCCATAGCCTCGTAAGCTAACATCCCATCCGTAACCGGCATTACCACACCGAACAAAGCCGCCCAGACTAAAACGGGGTAGTTACGTTTATAAAGCAAAAAGCCAATGATCAAACTGACAAAGAGCGTTCTAGAAGCATATATTTGAACCCACTGAACATCCGCAGCGGAGCTAAGCTCAGAACCCCGTAGAGTGGCAAACGAGAGAGGATCGATATAGCCATAAATAGCGTAAAACCCCTGCAGGGCCGCCATTAAAAAAATTAAAACAATACCAGCTTTTTCGAGGTGAGAGAATTTGTCCATAGTCATTTAATTATCCAAATATTTATCTAAATAGTTTACAGCTATTACATAGATGTAGGCATTTTTTGCGAGTCTCGTAATATCCGTTACTATCAAATATATACTATTGCCCCCGCTTTAACTGACGACGCCACAGTACAAAGTAGTAAACCCCTGCGCCCAGCAACCCACTATACAGGCACAGCTTGTGGAGTAGGCCCGCAGAAATTACACCCATCAATGGATTAGAGAGCGTAAAAGGAAAAAACGGCTGAACATCACCGTGCATAATACTATCAAGCAATACATGGCTATAACTGCCGATAAACGCACTGATAAACACCACCCACCACGAAATGCTCTGATGAATGCTCTGCGTAAGTTCAAGCACATGCAAGCCAATCTGAGACAAATACTTACCCGTAACGGCAGATAGTAAGGCAATTAACGTTGCGCCGATGTAAGTATGCGTAAAACCGTGAAGATGCCCCTCACCTGAAAGAAGAACGATCAGGGGCTGTATATCCATAACAATCTGCGTCCATCCAAACACCATCAGGCTAAAGCTCCCCTGCAATACGCCCTTAAGTAATATGCCTGGCCCCATATGTATTGGTGTGAAAGGCACAACAAACTCCCTTTTGGTTTCTCGTATGCGAAGCAGTAGATTATCGCCCTGCGCCACAGACGTCAACAGAGCGGGGGCTGAAACACAATTTCCAAATTGCCAGCTAATTTACTGCCTAGGCAGTAAATGCTTCTATTTAGTTTCGTGGTACCTACTTATGAGTAGTTGGGTTTGCGCTCATCTGAAATTTCGTTTTCCAAACTAGGTATGTAGCAACGCTATTCTTGTGGTCGTCAATAATATGAGAATTGGTGTTAACGAGTGTCTATCCATAAATAGGATACTACCGCGGAAAAACACTCATCTTTTCGCCACTACATGCAGATGTTTGCAGTAAGTAAACGTCCACATGTAGTGACGTAAAGCTAAGTGTTTTATTTTCCCTCGTGATGAGCCATTTCTGGACTGGTACAAACTAGCTGATTTTCAAAATTTTATGATGTGAACGTTTGTCGAATTGAGTCCCGACATTTTGAGGTTTTAATGGCTGTTGGTGGTATTTGTTGTGGGTTGTTTTTCCCTATATCTTTGTGATTCCTTTTTATTTTTCGCTAGCAATTTGTTTTGAAACTCTAATTAATTTTACCTTGACGATCGTCAAGAACATTATATTGAAGTTACGCGAAACTTGGTTTTACGAAAACGGGGCGCCGTCATATTGCATCAATTAACCGGTAGTGTCCTCGTAAAATCGTTTTCAGTAAAATTAGGGGAATGAGAATGAATCATTTTATGAAGTCTGCAGTAATTGTTGGCGCCACTACTTTAATTGGGGTTTCGACTGCGGGCGTTACAGCTGAGGAGAAGTCGGATCATCCTGGAACGTCGGGTGCGGAAGTGCGCTACATGGGGGCGCCGACGATGGCGGATAGTGTTGACATGACGCTGCATCCCAAGGGACCGAAAATTTCGTCGCAAGAGTGGGTGAGGTCAACGGAATTGTATTTTGAGCGTTGCGCTGGCTGTCATGGCGTGTTGCGTAAAGGGGCGACCGGGAAACCGTTAACACCAAACGAAACACAACCTAAGGGCACAGAATATCTAAAAGCTCTGATCAGTTTTGGTACGCCAGGGGGTATGCCTAACTGGTCGACGTCCGGTGTCATGTCGGAAGCAGAAATAGATGCAATGGCGCGTTATATCCAGCATATACCTTCTGCACCACCCGAGTTTGGCATGAAAGAGGTGAGAGCAAGTTGGAAGGTTCATATTGCTCCCGATGACCGTCCGAAAAAACCACAGGGCAACTTTGATATCGATAATGTTTTTGCTGTTACATTGCGTGATGCGGGCCAAGTTGCATTAATCGATGGGGACAGTAAAGAAATTATTACAGTGGTGAATACGGGGTATGCGGTGCATATTTCTCGCCCGTCAAGTTCCGGTCGTTATATGTTTACGATTGGACGTGATGGCGTCGTTAAAATGATTGATTTGTATATGAAGACGCCACGATCTGTTGCGGAAATTAAAGTGGGTGCCGAGGCGCGATCGGTTGAAACATCAAAATATAAAGGCTATGAGGACAAAATAGCGATTGCAGGTGCTTACTGGCCACCGCAGTTTGTATTGATGGATGGCGAGACCCTTGAGCCCAAGAAAATTGTTTCTACGCGCGGTATGACCGTTGATACACAGGAATATCATCCTGAGCCACGAGTAGCGGCAATCGTTGCCTCGCATGAGCACCCCGATTTTATCGTTAACGTAAAAGAAACCGGAAAGATATTGTTGGTTGATTACAGTGACTTGAACGCGTTAACAATAACTGAGTTGGAGGCTGCAAGATTTCTGCATGATGGTGGTTGGGACTCTACGCAGCGATACTTTTTAACGGCGGCGAATAAGTCGAATAAAATTGCGGTAGTAGATTCTAAGGATCGCAATATTGAAGCCTTAGTTGACGCTACAAAAATACCGCATCCGGGTCGTGGCGCAAATGTCTTCAACAAAAAAGATGGACCAATGTGGGTGACGAGTGCGCTAGGAAGTGACGAAATTACTTTTATTGGTACTGATCCGAAAAAATACAAAAAAAATGCTTGGAAGGTCGTAAAAGTGCTAAAAGGCCAGGGCGGTGGATCGTTGTTTGTGAAAACACATCCGAAATCAAAAAACCTTTGGGTTGATACAACGCTAAACCCTGACATTAATATTAGCCAGTCTATTGCTGTATTTGATGTTGATAACCTAGAGGCAGGGTACGAAGTTCTCCCCATTGCGAAGTGGGCTGGTGTTGAGAATGAAGGCCCCGCTAGAGTTGTTCAGCCTGAATACAATAAACAAGGTGATGAGGTTTGGTTCTCTGTATGGAACGGTGTGGATAAACAGTCTGCGATTGTTGTTGTTGATGACAAAACTCGCAAACTGAAAAAGGTTATTAATGATCCGCGGCTAAAAACGCCAACGGGTAAGTTTAATAACTACAATACTCGCCACGATGTGTACTGAATCTTTAGATTGTTAACGTGTGCGGGCGCATCTATTTGTTGGATGCGCCCTTTTCTCAATATTTTCTACCTGCCTCATTGCATTATGTTTGATTGGGGTTGTGGTAGAACTTGGATGGATTTATGTCTAAGTCGAATTTAAGAAAAGTGGAAATATCTAAGGCTATCGGTTCAAAATGCCCTGTATTTGGGACAGTACTTGTTACTTTGTTTTTAATCGTCCTAATTGCACACTCTACTTCTACCAGAGCATTGACGGGTGATCGAAAGAATGAGTTGGTGTACCTTTTAAAGCAGGATTGCGGGTCTTGTCACGGCATGCAATTGAAGGGTGGGCTTGGCCCAAGCCTTATGTGGAAGAATCTTCACAAAAAAGGAAAGCCCTATTTAAAGGAAGTTATCGCGAAAGGTATTAATGGGACGGCTATGCCTCCCTGGGAGAATATTTTAGGTCGCGAAGAAATTACATTTTTGGTGGATTACCTACAAACCAAAGAGTCTACTGCATCAATAGCGACGGAGATTGAACAATATGATCCGTAGCGGATTAATATCCCTCGTGTATTTATCCTTTCTGTGTCTTACCCCGCTAGCGATGGCCGCGTGTGACAAAGACGATGTTCGGGGTACCGGCGATTTAGGCGTGATTGTTGAGCGCGCCACGGGGAGTGTTCTTATTGTTGAGCACAGCGAAGGGTCCGTTCTTTGTCGGGTGGAGGGGTTTGGTGATTTATCGCATGCTTCTGTTGTGTATTCGCGAGATGCACGTTTTGCTTTTATTTTTGGGCGTGACGGTGGCCTAACCCGTTTAGATATTTTGAGCGGGAAAATCACACACCGTATCATTCAAGGAGGAAATTCGATTGGTGGTGCAATTTCTCAGGATGGGAAACTTGTTGCTGTATCAAATTATTCTCCCGGTGGTGTACGCATATTCACAACAGACAACTTGACTCAGGTGGCTGATATACCGGCAACACCAAATGGCTTGCCTTTGGGTTCTCAGGTGAAAGCATCAAAAACAGTTGGCTTGGTCGATGCACCTGGACAGAAATTTGTGTTTAGCCTTTTTGACTTCGGTGAAATATGGCAAGTCGAGATGAAAGACATCAGTAAGCCGAAAATTACGCGATTTCGTAATATAGGTAAGCAACCCTATGACGGGCTGATCTCCTCAAATGGACGTTACTATATCGCGGGCTTGTTTGGTGAAAATGGGTTAGCGCTCTTAGATTTATGGAAACCAGAGCAAGGCGTTAAACGTATTTTGCCCAATTACGGGAAAGGTTTGGAAAAACGCCCGGTTTATAAAATGCCTCACTTAGAAGGGTGGGCGTTAACAGATGAAAATGCCTTTCTTCCCGGTGTTGGCCAGCATGAAGTATTGGTCGTGGATCGAAATACTTGGGAAATGAAAAAAACAATACCCGTGAAGAGCCAACCCGTTTTTGCGATGGTTAGCCCTGATGAGCGTTACGTATGGGTAAACTTTGCATTTCCTGACAACCAATGGATACAGGTCATTGATACCCTAAGTATGACTGTTGTCGATACGCTTGACATCGGCAAGGGCGTTTTACACATGGAATTTACGCCTCGAGCAGATAACGTGTGGGTGTCGGTTAGAGATGAAGATACCATCAAGGTATTTGATGTCGGGTCTCGAAAGCTAATGCGATCTATATCTGCGATAAAACCGAGTGGCATTTTCTTCACGAACAGAAGTGGAAGGATTGGACTGTGATGGGCGCATACAACAAAGATATTGACGAGGTTGACCGGGTTTTAATTAATCTTGCTCAGAATTATAAACCTGTAACAGCCAGACCATTTTTGGAGCTGGCCGTGCAGCTCAATATGACTGAGAACGCTGTGATCGAACGGTTAAAGTTACTTGATAATGCGGGGATCGTTAGTCGTTATGGTGCTGTTTTTAACCATAAGCGAGCCGGGGCAAGTACGCTTGTTGCAATGTCTGTTCCGGAGTCGGATGTTGCGAGTGTTGTCGAGTGTATCAATTGTTTTGATGAGGTTAATCACAATTATTTAAGAGAACATGAGTTTAATATTTGGTTTGTTGTAACGGCTATGAACCAAAAAGAAGTTGATGAAGTGATTTTTATATTGCAGGACAGTTACTCATACCCTCTTATGGATTTGCCCATGGAAAAATCATTCTTTATTGACCTGGGGTTTTCAATCTGATGAAAAACTATTCCATATCTTCAGGGTTGCTTGTTGATCTGCGGCGTGAACTTCAAAAAGGTTTGCCATTGGTTCAAAAACCTTATGCAGAAATCGCTTCACGCTTTAATGTGAGCGAAGAGGATGTTTTGTCTGCAGTGGATGTGCTTAATAATCAGGGAATCATTAAACGGCTTGGGTTAGTGGTTCGCCATCGCGAACTTGGTTTTGTCCACAACGGAATGGTTGTGTGGGATATACCGAGCGACAACGTTAATTATCTGGGTGGCGTATTCGCAAAAGAACCAAAAATCACTTTGTGTTACCAGCGGGCTCGCAGAGATGGCTGGCCCTATAACGTATATTGCATGATCCACGGTAAAAGCAGGGAGTCTGTTATTGACGTTGTCAATCGCCTGGTGAGTGAGTATGGGTTAGAAGACGTGGCACACGAAATTCTCTTTAGTACGCAACGTTTTAAACAGCGTGGAGGCTTATATGTGTAGTGCTCAAGTGTCGTCAATACCTCAGGATTCAGTGGAAATAAGTACCTATCAACGGAACCTGATTCAGCAGCTGCAAAGCGATTTTCCCATATGTGAGGAGCCGTTTGAGGCGTTGGCGGGTCGTCTTGATTCATCTTCTGAAGAGATAAAAGATGCTATCGCCACCCTGAAAGAAAATGGTGTTTTAACACGGTTTGGACCGTTGTTTGATATTGAAAAGCTGGGCGGTTGTTTTTCGCTGTGTGCGCTAGCTGTTCCTAGCGAGCGTTTTGATTCCGTAGCAGAAATTGTAAATAGTTATGATGAGGTTGCACATAATTATGCTCGGGATCACGAATGGAATATGTGGTTTGTACTCGCTACAAAATCACCAGAATCCTTGCAGTCCTGCTTCGATAATATTGTGTTTCGGGTGAATTGTCCGAGTATGAACCTGCCTAAGCGTAGAGAGTTTTTTGTGGGGTTACACTTTGATATCTGAATTGGAACTTGATGCTAGTGGGGCGTATGTCGCCACCCCTGAATTATTGTCTCGAATAGTGTCTGAATTGCAATGTGGTTTGCCCCTTTCTGACCGCCCATATCGTGAGGTTGCAAATCGGTTGTCAATTTCCGAGAAACAATTAATGAATTTGTTAAGGGGAATGCTTAGGGACGGCAGTATTCGACGTATTGGCGTTGTTCCGAATCATTACGCTCTGGGCTACACCCATAATCTTATGACGGTATGGGATGTTGATGATCTTCATGCTGAACGTTTAGGGCAGAAGGTTGGTGAGTTGTGTTTCGTGAGTCATTGTTATCTGCGGCCTAGGGCTAATGCCTGGCCTTATAACTTATTTGCGATGGTGCATGGCAAAACACAAACCGAAGTCGATATTCAAAAGCAACAAATTTGTGAGTTGTTAGGGGATACCTGTACTGACTATAGCAGTCTTCGCAGTACCAAAATTTTGAAGAAAACTGGTTTAAGAATTTAAAGAGTGGGTGACCACTAACTCGTTCAGCCGATAGAGGCACAAGCATGTTTCGACTTACTCAAATGTTACAGGCAGTAAATGGATCGCCTGGTAAACGGTTTTTAAAAAAACCAAAAGGTCCGGTTGTTATCTGGAACCTTATACGACGTTGTAACCTCTGTTGTAAGCATTGTTATTCGATTAGCGCGGACACTGATTTTCCGGGTGAACTGAATACTTCCCAGGTTTTTTCCGTAATGGATGATCTTAAAGAGTTTCAAGTGCCGGCAATAATACTTTCTGGCGGTGAACCGCTAATGCGTCCCGATATATATGAAATTGGTCGGTACGCAAAGCAGAAAGGGTTTTATGTGGGGTTGTCAACAAACGGAACCCTAATTGATGAAAGCCACATCCCCAAAATAAAACAAACTGAGTTCGATTATGTTGGTATTAGCATAGACGGTATTGGAAAGACCCATGATGAATTTAGGCAAAAAGAAGGCGCCTTTTCCGCTTCGATGCGCGCTATTGAGCTGTGCCATAAAAATGATATAAAAGTCGGATTGCGTTTTACCATTACCCAAGATAATGCTGATGAACTTCCGAAGTTGATAGACTTATGTGATGAAATGGACATCAGTAAATTCTATTTGTCACACCTCAACTATGCTGGTCGAGGGAATCGAAATCGTCGCGATGATGTTGTGCATAAAATTACACGATGGGCTCTAGATTTACTTATCGAAAAAAGTTTGTCGGAAATAGAAGAAGAGAAAAAGAGCGGTAAGCCAACTAGAGAGTATGTAACCGGAAATAATGATGCAGACGGCGTGTATCTTTTATTTTACTTGCAAAAGCATGCTCCTCATCTTGTGGATGAAGCTCAGCGTATTCTGAGGCGCTGGGGTGGGAACTCAAGCGGGATGAATGTTGCTAATATCGATAACCTTGGTAGCGTTCACCCAGATACATTCTGGTGGGACTACCATCTTGGCAATGTCAAAGATAAACCCTTCTCTGAGATTTGGCAGGATACGAGTGATCCGCTAATGGCAGGGCTTAAATCATCGAAGCGGCCTTTAAAGGGGCGTTGTGGCGTTTGCCCTCATTCTGATATTTGTGGGGGGAATACGCGAGTTCGTGCCTATCAGTTAACGGGAGATCCATGGCAGGAGGACCCCGCTTGCTATTTAACGGATGACGAGTTGGGTATAAAGACGGAAGGCCAACGTGTAGAGCTGAAACCCTATAGCCGACAACGTATGAGTGGTTGAATGTGAAAAAATTACTTCGCTTGTTTTTTGTTTTTTTTATTTCAGTTTTATTCCAATCGATGGCTTTTTCTGAAGCTGTACAACCAAATGCCAAAAAACTCTATAAAACGTATTGTAACGTTTGCCATGGCGATAATCGCTTGGGGGGGATGGGGCCGGCTTTACTGCCGCAAAATCTGAAGCGCTTGCGCCAACCCGCAGCTAAGGGGGTTATAGAAAATGGTAGAGATGCAACGCAGATGCCCGGATTTTCAGATCGTCTCAGTAGTGCTGAAATTCAGAGTTTAACGCAATGGATATACAGCGAGCCTAAGGTCGACCCTAAGTGGTCAGCGCGGGATATCCGTCAGAGTCACATTATTCATTACCCCGATGGTGAGTTGGGTGATAAACCGGTTTTTTCTGCAGATATGCAAAACCTATTTATTGTCGTTGAGCTAGGTGACCATCACGCAACAGTTTTAGATGGCGATACTTTTGAACCCATTCACCGTTTCCAAACACGGTTTGCTGTCCATGGTGGCCCTAAATATACGCAGGATGGACGTTATGTATTTTTTGCCTCTCGGGATGGATGGATATCTAAGTTTGATATGTATAACTTAAAAACCGTTGCGGAGGTGCGTGCAGGAATTAATACGCGTAATGCAGCTGTCTCGTATGATGGTCAATATGTCGCTGTTGGAAATTATCTTCCGAACAACTTGGTGATACTATCTGCAAAAGATTTGTCGTTTGTCACTGAAATAAAAACCGAAAGCATTGAAGGGAAAAAGTCTCGAGTGAGTGCGGTATACACTGCTCCTCCGCGAAATAGTTTTATTGTTGCAATGAAAGATGCAACCGAAATATGGGAGCTGCCTTACACTGCTGGCGATGGTCAGTTTACGCCAAGGAAAATAAAGACGGACGGTTATTTGGATGATTTTTTCTTCGACCCTGGGTACAAGCATGTAATTGGGTCAGCCAGAAATGATACAGACCAACCGTCTGGCGGCCAGGTGATCGACTTAGATACAGGAAAAAAAGTGGCAAATTTGGATTTGGCTGGAATGCCCCATCTAGGGTCTGGAATCACTTGGTTACGGGGTAAAGAACGGTTATTAGCGACTCCGAATCTTAAGGACGGAGTTCTAAGCATTATTGATATGAATTCCTGGGAAACAATTGACCGCATTAAGACTAACGGACCGGGTTTCTTTATGCGAAGCCATGCGAATAGCCCTTACGCATGGGTAGATGTGTTTTTTGGTCCGAATAAGGATCAGGTTCATGTTATCGATAAACAATCATTAAAAATTGTAAAAACGATTATCCCTGCTCCTGGAAAAACAGCTGCACATGTTGAGTTTACAAAAAATGGCAGTCATGTATTGCTCAGCGTATGGGATGTCGATGGTGCGATCGTTGTTTATGACGCGGTAACATTGAAAGAAGTTAAGCGGGTGCCGATGAATAAGCCATCAGGGAAATATAACGTATATAATAAAACTCATTATGAAGAGGGGACTAGTCATTAGGTTAGTTTCCCCTTTTCCGCGTATAACTTCGCTCTAACATTTACTGGCTTGCATATTGACCTGTATATTGATTTGATGGGGAAATAATTTCTCGCAGTTTAACAACCTCGCCAATAATTATGATTGCAGGCGGTTTAATTTCTGCCATCACAACACGCTCACAAATATTGGATAGTGTTCCGGTGACGACCGCTTCAGAGTTATGTGTGGCTTTGTGGATGATGGCAACGGGAATATCTGATCCCATCCCATGGTCGGCCAGTTGAATGCATATGTGGGGCAGAGATTTAAGTCCCATATAAATCACAAGGGTTTGTTTCGCTTTTACGTAGGACCGCCAATCGACATCAAGTTCCCCTTGTTTTAAATGACCGGTGATGAATGTTACTGAGTGTGCGTAGTCGCGGTGTGTTAATGGAATTCCACAGTAAGCCGAAGCCCCAGATGCTGAGGTGATACCAGGAACTACGTGGAATGCAATATTGGCTGCTACAAGTTCTTGTGCTTCTTCACCACCGCGACCAAAAATATAGGGGTCGCCTGCTTTTAAGCGAAGAACTTTTTTCCCTGAGCGTGCTTGCTGAATCAGCAGATTATTGATTTGCGCTTGTGGTACGCAATGGTGGTTGCTTTGTTTACCTACGTAAATTAGGTCAGCTTTTGGGTTGGCCTCGTCCATAATAGCCTTGCTTACAAGGCGGTCGTAGACGATAACGTCGGCAGATTTTAGTATTCGCCAAGCTTTTAGAGTGAGTAACTCGACATCTCCCGGCCCAGCGCCAACAAGATGAACTTCTCCGGGGATCAGTGTGTTCTTGTTATTATGTGCAATCAAATTTTCCATTGTCATAGAACTACCCTCATAAAGGCTGTGATCGTGACGGGTTCGAGAGTGTTTTGCGAACCGTACTTATATTATCAATTACTCGGTAAATTATTTACTTGACGACTATCAATCGCTCAGAAATATTTCCCCGTTACAATTTAGGTTCGTTACTGTTTTAGTCATTTTGGTGAAGAGTATGGGGCGTATAAACGTTTTTTGGGTGGATCGATGAGCTATTCTTGTGAACGTTTTCACCTGAGCATTTTATGGCTACTATTTATGGCCGTTGCCTGTATGGGGGGGAATGCATCTGCTCAGACTGATCGAAGGATTTTGTCGGAGTTAACAAGTCAGGATGCAAAGCACTTTTTCCCTGAGATGCAATTGTTAGCGAAGGCGGCGAAGGATATTCCTGCCAGAGCCGTATTCGGAAGGCGAGGCTTAGAGGGCTATGTATTTATCAGTTCCGATTTCGCTCCGATTCCAGCATATTCTGGAAAGCCGGTTTCGGTTCTCATCGGGGTTGGTATCGATCGAAAAATTAAAGGCGCAGTGATTCTCTATCAAGAAGAACCGATTCTGGTTGTCGGGATTTCAGAAGAAGATTTGCAACGTTATACCGAACAATATAGTGGGTTGAATGTACACGACCGCGTAAGAATCGATGCGCATGGCCGGGAGGGCTATGTTGGGGTTGATGGTATTACTGGGGCTACGATTAGTCTGATGGTTATTAATCGTTCTGTGATGAAATCCGTAAGGATGGTCACTGAGGCTTTTTTAGATGATGTCGAAAAGCAGCCAAAGCGCATTGACAGCGAGGAGGAAAAAAGGCTTGAAATGGAATATTGGCTTCAAATATGGAAGGAGCGTCCGGTTCCGCTTATTTTGTTAATGATCGCTTTTTTTGTGCTGCTGGTTATTCTTTTCTTTCAAGATCTGTTGGTCGTTCGTAAGCAGATGTTTGTGATTGTGAGAAGTACCTATCTTGTCTTTACTGTGGGTTTTATTGGTTACTATCTTGGTGCTCAGTTATCGATTATGAATATGTTGACGTTTTTCATTCGCATCAGTGGCGAATTCTCTTGGGAAACGTTGATGATCGACCCCGCAATATTTTTGCTTTGGGCGTTTGTCGCGGTGTCAATTCTATTGTGGGGACGAGGCGTGTTCTGCGGCTGGTTGTGCCCGTTTGGTGCGTTACAAGAGCTTCTGCATAAAATGGCAATTCGTTTAGGTCTTCCCCGTTTTGAGTTGTCTTCTATGGTTCACGAGCGTCTGTGGGCGATTAAGTATTTTATCCTTATTGCACTTGTTGGTATTTCACTTGATTCGATTGGAACGGCGGCGATTTTTGTTGAGGTAGAGCCATTCAAAACGTCTTTTAGTTTGGCTTTTCAGCGTGAGTGGTGGTTTGTTCTGTATGCTGTTGGTTTGTTGGTGATATCGCTGTTTAACAGTAAGTTTTACTGCAAATATTTGTGTCCGTTAGGGGCGGCGCTGAGTATTATGGGGCGCTACCAAATCTTTGAATGGTTGCGACGGCGTAATGATTGTGGCCATCCTTGTCAGGCTTGTGCTGCGATCTGCCAGATCGGCGCTTTAAAATCTACCGGCGAAATTGTGAAAGCGGAATGCCACTATTGTCTGCAGTGCCAAGTGTTATATTGGGATGAGCACACTTGTCCTCCATTGGTAGCAAAGCGTCTTAAGCAAGAAAAACGCCAGAAAAAACGTTGTAAAAAAGACGTGTCAATCATTCCCGCTAAAAATATTGATGAGGGCATATCAAAGGCCCGGAGTAGTAAATAATGGCAACGTGTTTGTATTGCAAGAAGACAGCGCCAGAAGACAGTCCTTCTGGAAAATGTTCGCATTGTGGTATGCCGCTTCCTGAGGTTGATCTCCGCGATCGCAAGCGACTTAAAAAACCTTTTTTATGGTTTTTCTTCTTCGTCGTTGCTTTTTGCTTTTACATGATGTGGTATCTTCCCCGCTCAATACCGTAAGCATTTTCTCTTTCTTTAATGTGTTAATTGATAGTAGAGCTCAGGGAGGCGAGTGGGGAGGTGTGTGGGGTGCTGTAATACAGTGAATCCGTCACTTCCAAATAAGTAGGGAAGGTATTCTCCTGCTTTTTGATCTATTGTTATGCAAAATACTTGTAGACCTTTTTGCTTGGCTTCTAAGATTGCGTGGCGTGTGTCTTCAATGCCGTAGCGACCTTCGTAATGATCAATATCATTGGGTTTGCCGTCTGTTAGCATGAGTAATAGACGTCGACTTTGGCTTTGCTCGCTCAATATTTTTGTTGACTGCCGAATAGCCGCCCCCATTCGTGTGTAATAGCCTGGGCGTATTGCAGATATTCGCCCTCGTATTTTATTGTTATATTTTTCTTTGAAATTTTTGAGCAACATATAGCGGACTTGATGACGTTTAACGGAAGAAAATCCGTATATCGCAAATGGGTCATTGATGGCATTTAAAGCTTCTCCACATAGCAGTAAGCCATCCCTGATAACATCGATAACGCAGGCATTGTTATCCAGATAGGCTTCAGTCGACATGGATAAATCTGCCAGTAGCAAGGTTGCTAGGTCTCGGTTTACCGCTCGAAAAGTTTGATAAAGCCCTTGTTCTGGGCAGCGGCCTGCGCGTGATTCGGAAAAAAAGTCGATCCAGTTTTTTAGGTCTAGCTCTTCTCCTTGGGGTTGCGCCCGCAACCAACAACGTTGGGTTTGCAGTAGTTCAAATTGGTTACGTATTTTGCGCGCAGCCCTGCTCAAATAACTTGGCAGTGGCGCTGGGTCGCCATTTCGCGGCAAAAAGGATTGAAGGCATACGTATTTGTCTTGTAATGATTGTTTACGCCAATCCCACTCGGGTAGATAGATCCCCGGACCGAGTGGCGAATCATCATTTTCAGCTGCTGGGAGGTCTAGGTTGAGTTTTATTGCGCTGCTTTTTTTGTCTCGTTGTTTTGAGAGCGTAATTTTGTCCAGGTCTTTTGCTGTTTCTAAATTGTCCTCATCACTGTCGTCAGGGCTTCGTTGCAGATTGAGGTATTCAGACCAGCTGAATAGACTTTCTAATCGAAATAACAGAATGCCTTCTTTCTCCGCTGCCTCTTCTTCTCGTTCGGCTTGTTTTTTTTCATCAAGCTGTCTTTTTTGTTTTTCTGAGCGTGAACCCTCTTCGTTTGGGTTGTCACAATCGTTAGCGCTAGGGGTCTCTATATTTGCAGAGGGGTACAACCATAAGGGGACTGGTGCTGGTGCGTGGTTGCTGCGGGGGAAGTCTTCAACTGAGCCTGGGTTTCGTAAAGCCTTCTGAATCATGAGTTCTAGTCTTCCTTCGTCTTCAGGAAGGCTAGCGGGTTTCGGGCGTAATGGAATTAATGCTGAGACAAGTTTTTGGTAGCGGTTCGCCATGGTGGGGTATCGTGTGATCAATTGCGATACCATCGCCTGATTATCGCGCCCCCAGTGTGTAAATTCATTTGATGACTGTGCAGCTAGCATTGCTAGCCAGAGGTAAAGCTCTCGGTTAAGTGATTTGTTCGGAAATAGTGATATGTGAGATGGTAATCGAAGGCTATTATTATCGCGCCATGCGACACTCTGCTGTGGGTGGCTACCTGCGAATTTTTGCAGCAGTGTTCTTCTAACAATATAGTCGCGTGGGCTAGCGGCTTCAATTCTGAGTGAGGCTTCGCCCCCTAAGGCACGGAATAAAATACCTACAGATTTACTGACGTTTTCTAGGTCGACTTGAGCGTCGGGATATTCCGCCGATGCTTTATTGGTAATAAAACGATGCCAGTGCGCGCCGACCCATTCTTCCATTACGAATTCCTGCTTGGGATCTTAACCATTTTGTTTGGGCTTCATTCAAAGGATGTATTTAATTTCGTGGGCGCTTTTACATTACTTGGAGCGCCGCCCAAAATTGCGTTTATTTGATGAATTTAAAATGCCAGGTTTACCCCGCAGGGCAATCATTACTTGGAGCGGCCAAGCCGTTATCTTTGGTGATGGAAACCTGAATAGTGTGTCGAAGCCAATAGTATTCGTTTATACAGCTTCGTTAATATTTTCAAAAAGTATATGCCCATATGTAGGGGAATAAACGCTAAGCGTTTATTCCCCATGTTATGGATGCTAGTTAAGATCGATCTCTTTACCGCCAGAGATAAAGAAGCTAGATAAATAGCATATGAGCCCGAGTAGGAACCCCACTCCTGCGAATTCACGAAACCAAAAGAAGAAGCTCATTTGATCTTGCGTGTCCATAAAGCTCATTGCTCCACTTTCAGGGAGGCGTTGTAACCAGACTTGTATGATACCTGCGCCCGTTAGAGCTAACGTTATTAACACCATCGAGGTGGTCATTAACCAAAATCCCCACTTTTCAATATGCTGAGTACGCGAGCTGGCGGCTTGACCTTGCCCGCGCAGTATCGGCATTGCATACGAAATTATGCATAACACGATCATGGCGTAAGCGCCGTAGAAAGACATATGCCCGTGTGCGGATGTGATTTGAGTACCGTGCGTTAAATAGTTAACGGGTGCCAAGGTGTGTAAAAACCCCCAAACCCCTGCACCAAGGAATGCCATCGCGCCGGTCCCCAACGCCCAAAGTACAGCTGCGCTATTGGGGTGCTTGCGTCTGCGACGGCTAACGGTAGTAAATGAAAATAGGGCCATCGCAAAAAACGGCAGGGGTTCCAGTGCGGAAAATATTGATCCGAGTGGTTGCCAGTACTCTGGTGTTCCTATCCAGTAGTAATGGTGACCCGTTCCGAGAATACCCGTAATAAGCGCCATTGCGATAATGACATACAACCATTTTTCAATAACTTCGCGGTCGACTCCCGTTGTTTTAATGAGAACAAAAGCCAAGATTGAACCGAGTATCAGCTCCCAAACACCTTCAACCCATAGATGCACAACCCACCACCAGAAATACTTGTCGAGTATTAGGTTTTCTGGATTGTAAAAGGAAAATAGAAACATGACTGCTAGACCCAATAAGCCTGCGAACAAAACCATGTTAATAACCGTTTTACGGCCACGAAGCATTGTCATTCCAATATTGAAAAGAAATGCGAGCACGACGACAACGATACCGACTTTAGTAATGGTTGGTTGTTCTAAAAATTCCCGGCCCATAGTCGGAAGCAGGTCATTACCTGTTATTTCAGCGAGTGTTGCATAAGGAACTGCAAGATACCCGATAACGGTAAGAGAGCCGGCTGCGGCAAAAACCCAGGCTAAAATAATGGCGAGTTTTGGACTGTACAGTTCTGTTTCAGCTTCCTCGGGTACCATGTAGTAAGCCGCGCCCATAAAGCCAAACAATAGCCAAACAATTAGCAAGTTTGTATGGACCATACGCGCTACGTTAAATGGAATCTCAGGAAAAAGAAAATCACCGACGACATATTGCAAGCCTAGAATAAGACCAAAAACTATTTGGCCTGTAAACAAAATCAAGGCAAATATGAAGTATATTTTGGCAACACTTTGTGACTGATATTTTAGTAGTTGACTCATTGTTATCCCTCCACGTTCGGTGGCCAGTCACTGGTATTGACTTCAGCTGTCCACTTTAGAAAGTCGGCCAGGTTGTCAAGTTCTTCATCAGTGAGATTAAATTGTGGCATTTGTCGGCGGCCCTCAATACCAGTTGGTTGTATTTTCATCCATGCGGAAAAAAATGCTTTAAAGGTTTCGGGGTCGCTTCCCCCGCGTCGTTGATAGACGTTACCGAGTTCTGGTGCAAAATAGGCTCCTTCGCCTAATATGGTATGGCAACCAACGCAGTTGTTTTCTTCCCAAAGCAATTTACCGTTGGCTACGCCTTCAGTAATATTTTCTCGGTGATCGCGTTTAGGTAGTTCTCTTACGGTATGGAATGTAAGGCCAAGAAATACAAGGATGAAAAATAAACTACCCCCATAATAAATATTTCTAGCCATTCCCTTTGTGAATTTTTCGGGCATGTCGGCTCTCCTGTGAGATGGTGACCAATTATAGGCGGGAGGACGTTTTATCTCCCTTGACCGCAGTCAATTTGGTCAAGGGTAGGCAGAATATGATGCTCTAACCGGGGGTAATATAGCGTTTGCTTTCCAAGGGAGATTTCCGTTTATCGCTTGTGCGAGAGCGTGTATTCCGAGTATTGAAAACCCAGCAAATAACGTGAGCCAAGTAATGGAAATACTCAATAATAGAATGAGGTCTGCTGGTGAGAAGAGTTGTAATAAAGGCAGGCTAAGTAGACAAGCATTTGCGGTGAAAGAAAATACGATCGCATGCTCCATGTGCTCATTTGCGAGATGTGAACGGAGCACTCTGTTATGCCTGTAAAGGGCTAGCAATAAAATTGATGCGATTATGGGGAGTAATAATAAGTTCGCAAGATAAAGTGATGCGGCGCATATGGCGACGCGATGTGCCTTTTTTTCAATGTTTTTGTTGCTTGTATCAGTCATGCCCAAAATGCAGTTCGATCAAAGACATGAGCGCTTCAATAGTATCGATATCGTCTGTAAGTGGTTCTGCTAGGCAAGCTCTGCACGCCTCGATCGGTTCCATACCGCTGTGTATCATACGCGCAGCGTATATCAGTAAGCGTGTCGAAGCGACTTCTTCCAGGTCATGCTGTTCAAGTCGACGTAAGCCGTGTCCTAGATCAACTAAACGTGCTGCGAGCGTTTTGGGAACGCCTGCTTCGTGGCAGATAATCGTGATTTCATCAGCGCTGCTGGGGTAATCAAATCGCATTGCGACAAAGCGTTGCCGCGTACTTGGCTTCAACCCTTTTAATAGGTTTTGATAGCCGGGGTTGTAGGAAACAACAAGCATAAAGCCTGGGGGCGCGTCGATTAGTTCGCCTGTTCGCTCTAAGGGGAGCTGACGCCGGTCGTCGGCTAAGGGGTGTAAAACAACAGTCGTATCTTTTCGTGCTTCGACAACCTCATCTAAATAGCAAATCCCCCCTTCGCGAACGGCACGTGTTAAGGGTCCGTCTTGCCAGTAGGTGCCATCGGCGCTAACCAAGTGCCTGCCAACAAGGTCAGCAGCGGTGAGGTCGTCATGGCAAGATACGGTAAACAGTGGGCGCTTGAGTTTTTTGGCCATATGTTCAATAAAGCGAGTTTTTCCGCAGCCTGTAGGACCTTTAATTAATACCGGCAGTTGCTGCTCCCAGGCATAGTTAAATAAGGCAACCTCATTGTGTTGAGGATGGTAAAAAGGAGTATCCGGTTTTGATACCTCTGTTTTGATTGCGGTATTTTGCATATTTACACTCTGCTGACTTTGTGTCCGCCGGGATAAGCTTGAACTGATTGCGTATAGCCCAGAATTGTTTATGGCGTGTAGGAAAGTCTATCGAAGTTTGACTTTTTTTCGATTGACTATCGTCAAGTAAATTCATTAGATTTGCTGGTAGCCTGTACGGTAAATCAAGTATACAAACCATGAAAGTAGCGGTTTTAATGTCGTGTATGTGTATTAAAGCTAAAAAAAGAGGAAGCTATGAAGTCATTGTTGAGTTTGAAGGTTGTTCTGAGTGCTGCGGCGGTAGTATTTCTATCATCGGAAGCATTGGCGGGCGACGTTGCTGCCGGTAAGGCAAAGGCGGGAATGTGTGGTGCATGCCACGGTGCCGCAGGTATCGCAAGTGTCGGTATTTACCCAAATTTGGCAGGCCAAAATGCACCATATTTAGTTTCAGCAATTAAGGCGTATAAAGACAAAAATCGATCGGGTGGGCAAGCCCCAATGATGTATGGAATGGTTGCGGCGCTTAGTGATGCGGATATTGACAATATTGCAGCGTATTATTCGTCATTAAAGTGATGTTGATGCCCTAAGCTCTCAAAGCCTTACGTGGTAAGGCTTACTTTTTAGAGAGTCTCGGGCTTTAGAATCAATAAAACAAATAACGGTTTGTTTAGCTGTGTAGTTTAAATTCTTCAGGACTGAGAATAGTGATATCTGCGCCGTCTACTTGAATGAGCCCTTTTTTCTGTAAACGATAAAAAATTCGGGATAGTGTCTCTGGCTGAATTGCCAGCATGGACGCAATCATATGTTTTGCGGCGGGTAGAGCGAACGTGGAATTGAGCGGAGATTTATCGGCCATTAGCGTTTGGAGGTACTGAACCACTTTAGTGGTGGAGCTTTTTAATGACAAGATCTCAATTTCTTGAATGAGGTTATTCATATTCGCGCTCATGCTGCCGAGGAGTTCTAGGGCGATGTCACTATTCGTTTTAATCAAGTCAATATAATCTTGATTCCGAATGCTAATGAGTTCCGTGGCAGCAATAGCTTGTGTGCACACGGGGAATGTTTTTTGTTTTTTGAACATGACTGCGTGGGCGAAAGGTTCATCCTTGTTCATAATCTGAATGATTTTTTCAGACCCATCTTTTAATAATCGGAACAATTTTACCTGTCCGCTAACAATAAAATAAAAGTTGTGTGCTGGATCACCCTGCGTGAATAGGTGTTCCCCCTTTGATAGCGATACGATTTTAGCGTGTTGGAGAAGTTGATCAAATTCGTTAACGCTCAATGGTGAGAACATTCGATGTGGGCGGAGTGTCGCGCTGTAAAGAGTGTCGAGAGCCACGGTATGTTCCTATTTGTTTTTATTGGGGGGGAAGGCATCGCTGATATGATTATATAATCGTATGTCGGTGAGAAACACAATTGATCCATATCAATTGCTAGGCGGGTAAATCTGCTGTCTGGTTTTTCTTGCCTGTTTGGTGGCGCCATTTTCATTGGTTTGTGTGTTTATGTTATTAAAACGCTGCGCTAATTGGCGGAATGACGCTAATGGATTGGTCGCCCTTGACGCTATTTCTATCCATTTCGCCTTCTTGAATTGATTAACCTTCCAACCTTCCAAAAGATGGCGTTAAAGGACGGGTGGGTTGGAGAGCGAGTTTAGCAGGTGGCCTTAATTAGTGGGCTTGGTATCTGTGCGCTGGCTTCTCCGGTTTTTTCTTTAACGATTAGTATCAACAGTACCCCGAGTATGGGCAGGTGGCCGACAAGTTCTTTAATCCCCGATACGATTGCGGTCGTCATGAATATAATTCCCAATGAGATACTGACTACGCGAGGAGAGTAGGCTGTAATGAGGAGTATGCCGAAGGTGGCTTCAAAAAAGCCAACAAAAAAGACAAAGTCTGTGTGGCTAAAGTTGCTCCAACCGATCAGTTGCAAAAAGTTGTAGTGGCTATAAGTCTCGACGAACATCAGGGCGTAACCTGGCTCAACAAATTTGTTATGTATCGCTAACTCTAACAGTTGTAATCCCAGCCCTAGTCTTAATGAAGATACAGCAGCGTTTTCATTGTTCCAATTTTGAGGGGTGACAAATGAAAGAAAGCGTTTGTCAAAGCGGCATAGTTTAGGCCCGATAAATATAAAGGCTAACCCTACTCCTAAGAACTCAAAAAAGTAGTCTAAAGCGATACCGGGAGTAAAAAATGCAAAGTTAAGAAAAGCAACAAGCACTAACGCTATCCCTACGAGGGTAATAGAGAAAGGCATCAGTATTAGTGCTGCAGATTGTATTACGATACCGATCGGGACTATTGAAGCCGGAAGCAGAAGGTTCGGGGCGAGATATTCGCCTAAAATTAGGTTGTTAATCAACACTATGTTGAGAAGCCCTACCAAAATATACCAGTGTATCTTTTCGGTGAATCCCCAGTCGCTTCTTAAGGTGGTGAAAAGTAGGCTGTTTTTTTTGCGTGCCTGTTGTTCCAATACGATAATCGTCAAAACAAATAGCAAAACGAATAGGAAGCCGAGCCCGGTATTCATATTGATAGTGAAAGGGACGTTAGGGATTGTATCGCTGTCGACAAACCAGCGGACATGAGCGTTCGCGGAAATAGGCAACATGGATAAAGCTAATAATATGAGGCGTTTCATCGTTTTTATCCCAGGGTTACGGATGAGAATTCTGAGGGTTAGTTAGCCACTGACGATCTGACGCAAGTGGTGCTGTTAGCGTTTGTAGAAAAGCGTGTATTTGCTTAAGCTGATGAGGGAATAATCGAAGTGGTCGGAGTTCCATGTGAACGCCGATCTTTGGACGCGCTTTGTTGTAGTAAGACAGTACATCTTTGAGGCTTTCTAGCGATCCGTTATGCATGTAAGGCGCCGTTTCGCCAATATTTCGTAGCGTCGGGACTTTAAATGCTGATACTAGCTCGGTGCCTAATTTTTTAGCGTATTTGAGTTCTGAACAGTCTTCTTGTGCGTATTGGGAGTAGCAATTGAACTCGTCGGAAATTGCGTTTGCTATTCCAGATAATCTTCCGCCTTTTATTTTCTCTGGGCTGTCTTCGTTAGCTGAAATACCTGTTGCCTGAAAGCTATGGTTTGAAAATAGTGGGCCGTTATGGCAATTGATGCATCCGGTTTTTTCCGCATTTAAAAAAAGCTTTACCCCATATTGAGCCTCTGGTGAAAGTTTGTCACTGGTGTTCGAGTGTCCTAAATCTGATACGAATTCATCAAATGCTGACTTTCCGGGTTGAATATATTTTTCGTACTCAGCAATTGACCGACCTATATTGGCGAAGACTTGATTAACCAATACCTTGTCATCTTCCCTCATATTTTTCCAGTTCTTCTTCCATGTCGTGTTGTTACCTAGAGGGCTGGCGTTATTAGGAAAGTGATCGTTATTGCTTAAGTCAGGAATATCTCCAAACTGTGATCTGTATAGGGTGTCATATTTCCGCAATACCGTTTTCACAACCTGCATTCTATTTGTTCCGTGTTCCACAGGATTTTCCAGCGGACCCAAAGCTTGTGACCACAGGCTGTCTTTTCGACCATCCCAAAAAAACCAGCTACTGTTGCTGATGCCTACTATCGTTGGGGTATGTGTGTTTGCAGTTCCTACCCCATTGGTCGGAAGCGGTTCTTTATCCGTGAAATAATTCTCTGGTTCATGGCATGAGGCACACGAGACATTTTTGTTGCTGCTTAGCTCATTCTCAAAAAACAAGATTTGACCAAATTTCGCCAGAGCGTTATTGTTTGATAACGGGGTTTCTTGTAAATTCTCAATGTGAAGTGACTTCAAGACTGCAATTTCGTCATCGTCCCACAAAATCTTTTCAGTAAATGTTGCTTTGTAGATTAGGCACGATTCGAGTATGAGTAGTAGTGCGATAGCAATAAAAATATATTGCATTGTTGGTGTTTTTTTTTGAATGGTTGTGCTCTTCAAAAGGGTATCTCTATTGCTGCGTGTTCTAATGAGGTTGTTGGTAACTCACCTCAAAAATATATTCGGCTTCAGTTATTTCTTGGTGCTGCTTTGACAGTACAAGCTGTATGAACCATTCACCGTCCATCTGAAATTTTAGGCCATGAATAAAATACTCCCCAGGTAACGTTCCCGCTTCAACTTGGGGTGATGTTGGAAGCCCGTGCTTGTGAAGCTTCATTCCTCCCTTTGCAGAGATACTTAGGTTAAGCGCTGGTTTGTTGTCCTTATCTGTTATCTGCAGGCGCCATGTATTAATTTTGTTAAAAGGAATACTGCTTGATTCGGTGTAGATCTGGATGTTAAAAATTCCAGCCTCTACTTTTGCTTGTAGTTCGTTGTACTGTGATGTAATAGATTCTGCGGCGCTAAGCTGTGAGCTGAGCAGGGAGAAAATAAGTATAGCTGTGCGGAAAAAAAACATTGTGACGCTCGAGTACTTCGTCTTTCTTTTTGTGGGTTTTGTATGCTTGAAACTTAGTCCAAAAGCCGAGTGCGGCTATTGATTTAGGTCAATGGAAATTGTATGGGCGGGCTATATACCGTATAAATACAGTGGTTTATGAATCTCGTCACACCCTTAGTGGCGACCTTTATGTGATATTTGAATAAATAGTTCCGGATGGGCTCTTGCCCCAACTCCTGATTTAGATAGCAGGAGCAGGTCTGATAGTTAAGGGTATCCATCTAATATGAGCACCCCTCAAACTAAAGCCGAACAAAATGGCTAGCACTTTCCCTTTCAATCGGAGACTATCTAAAGCTTGTTGGCTCAGTTTTATTTGCTTTTTTCGAAACGTGGATTGATACCTCAGAGGGTATCGTAAGAACTCTGGTTGTAGCCATAAAGGTAGGAGCTTTTGGGGTGCCACGGATGAAGTTAGCTCAAAACTGAATCAAAACCCAAATGGATCAATTAAATCCTCATTGTCGTCCAGCCAGCGAATCGGTGCATCGCTCCATGCTAAAAAATGACAACCAAAGTGACTTTCTAGGTGAAGCGTCGACTTCGATGGAATAATTAAAAAGTGATTGGCCATCGCCCGCCCTGTAGGGCACTGAATATCACCAGCCACGACAAATATTTCCAATTTTTTATCGGTCACAAAATTCGATAGTTTAGCTCCCGGTTTAAAATATACAGAACTCATCCGGTAATCGTAGACAGTGGTTTTGTAATCAAAAATTAAGCGATAATCAACACCGGGGCAGCCCGTTGCAACAAGTGGCTTATCTTCAACCGCAAACGGCAGCACCTCATTTTTTCGAGCACTTTCGATCTCGCCAAGCTCATCCCGATACGCCCCAGGGTGCAAAGCCTTCAATTCCTCAAGCTGCGTCGCATTGTTAGGGTAAATAGTCGCCCCCTCAATGCGAGAGACCATTACCGATCCCTCATAAGAAAAGGCATCGTGCGTATCACCAGCAGGGTTAATGCCGACATCACCTTGTCGAAAAGTCCCTGAATAATCGCTAACACAACCTGCAAGAATATAAGTAGCGGCTATGTCAAGGTGACGATGGACGCCACTCACTGTGTCAGGATCAAAACGTAACAAACCAAGAAACTCACCAGAATCAAGATTTACGCGGGCGCTCTTCGTATACAGACCTGGCTTGCCGACGTTTTGCCATTGACGGTCGGACATGTTAACTATCTGCGGGACGGTTTCTGTTAGCGAATTTTTCATAGTGGCCGTTATGATTACCGTTATAGCGATTTAAGTGTTAGATAGTGGTCAGAGTTGTCCGAATGAAGCCCAGAATAGCAGGTGTTGGATGCGAATGCTCACGTTAACGTGATGGGCAAACTGAGCAGGAATAGGTGTTCGACGTGCTGAAATTAAGCGAGGGACTACAGTTTTTATTGAGGGAAATGAGCCCTCAATCACTTTCTAGCAAGGCATATGATCCTGTAGGTCGCATGCTGATGACGAGAGACACAAAAATAAAACTCGATAGAAAAAGAGCTTAGCTGAAGGTAAGCTCTCATTGTTTTTCCCTCGCAAGAGGTGACGTAGTGAAGAGTAATTGCCAATAGTCAGCAACCTGAGCAATGCCGCAAGTTCGTTACCGGACAGATTTAACGTGACTTCGTCGCTAAAAATGTAATTTATCCCTTCACAAGGGCGCTGAACCTCCGAGTACATCCCAAAAAAGTAATAAACAAAACAGGTGCTTTTCATATGGGTTACGGCGACATGTTGCGTCGTTTGGTGATTGGTTAAGGTGGGTGTTCGATTAAATGAAATTCGAAGGTAATACCAATGTAACTTCTGCCCCTTGACTGTCTATATTTATGTGTAGCTGAGCGTCTATCTGGGCAGCCCTCCATCGCATATTATCCAAACCATGGCCACCTCCTCTCTGGGACGATTTTATGTCCTCGTTTTCCGCGACATCTTCCCCTAATTTATCTTGATAATCTTTAATGCGAATAGCAATGCGCGAATCAGATTCAATGGTGGTAGTGAGCGTTATGACATCCGATCCAGAATGTTTAATGCTATTGGTAATCGCTTCTTGAATAATGCGCATAATATGCAAACTGCGCTGGGGGCTGAACGCTTGTGTCGGCGGAATTTCGTTTACATTCCATTCGAGCGTGACGCCCGCGTTTTCTAACTGACTAATGAGCCGAACACGCATTGTCGCTAATAAAGTGGTTAGATCGCCCAGCATGGGGTCCAGGGAGTCGATAACGAGATGTAAGTCGGTAATACAATTCTGTATTTTCTCCTGCGCTTTTAAAAAAACATCACCACCTTGTCTTTGAAACATATTCGATAGCGAAACAAGACTACCGCCAAAACCGTCGTGCATATCGCGCATCATCCTTTCTCGCTCTTGGGATAAAACGCGCGCCTTTTCCAGGGTGTACAAACGTTCGTATTGTGTTTCTAACTCTTGTTGCTTAACGCGCACGCGTTCCTCTAGTGTGCGCGTTAAATTTTCTGCCGTTTCAAGGGAAAGCAAAAAACGTCGCAATAAAAACCAGCCAAATAAGATAACCGCAGGAAGGGCACTGTATTGAATAATAAGACCGTCGAATCGTGACCAATGATTATTTATCATCAAAATATCATGCCCACCTAAAACTACAATAGCTGATCCGCACAGCAACATCATAAAGGCATCGAAACTTTTTTCTCGCAGATATACAGAGAACAAAAAACAGGAGGCATATAAACCAAACAGCACCAAAAAAACGTGCCAAACTTTATACCCCCAAAAAAGTAGGCTGGCATAATCGGGAGTGAGGAATAGAAGAAAACCCGCAACAGAGTGCAGGCCCATAATTTTCGCTACTAACGGTCGCGCTTTATTGAGATAGTGATGGTTAAACCATATCACGGAGCAGACGGTCCACCCCAACGTCAGTATCGCTATCGTTTCCCAATGCTTTGCTGAAATAGGCACATCGACAATAAATAAATTGAGATTATGCATTCCCCAAAATAGGAGCACTAAAGAGAAAACCCCATAAGCAGAATCGTAGCGGCGGTACACCCAAAAACATCCAAGAACGACAGCCATGATAGTCATTACTCCCGTTATCCATTTCACCAAGCTCACGCGAACAAGCGTCTTGAATGCGTGTGCTTTTATAAGCACGTGTTGCGGGCCGATGTATAGTTCGTCCAGCAATCCTAGAAGAGCGGTCTCTGCTTTCACTCGGATATAAATATTATTTTCACCAGCACGCAATAAACCCGGCGAAAATTCGAAGATCAATGGTTGGTTATGATTGCGCGCAACCGGCGATGAAAAATTTCCGCCTTGGCCAATCCAAATGTCATTCACATATACGGCGGCGTTGTGGCTTACCATGGGTAAATACACGGCCAGGTTAACCATCGGTGGTGCATCGATTACAAAACTGTATCGATACCAATATTGCTGAGCGGTTTTCTCAGAAAGGAACCAATCATCCGGTAAGTGTTGAACATCCCATGTTTCCTTATCTAATGGTTGTGAAGATGATGCATCATGCAATGCCTGCAAAGAATGGGCGTCACTCTGGGTCACAAAGACGCTATCAATCGGCGCTATTTTTGAAGGGGCAAAAACATGGAGAATCGGCAGAAATACTAACGCCGCCATTAAACCAACTAAAAGGAATAGAAGCCCCAAGGCAATAAGTTGAGGCGCATACCCTTGCGGAGCGTCGGTTTGCTGTGCTTTCTGTGAAGTATCGCTAGTCGAAACGCGCCTGAATAATCTAATCGGCATAACGGACTCTTAAGATCGTTGTGAGTTGATCTTAAGAGCCTTTAGGCGTCTTCACAAGTGGGCAAGATAAAAACAAGAGTGAAAAAGGGCGATCACCACATGCATTGCTGCATAGGGTAACCCTGCTTGTCGCCGGTAAAGCGCCTATAATTCGCGTTCCAGTCATAGTGATGTTTAGTGAAGCTATCTGACCAAAACAAACACATAGGCTCTTTAATAAACTCGGGCTGTATAGCGCTGTCGTCCCCCGCAGAAAGACCCTGACGAATGACTTCATTGTAAGTAAACGCGGTGTAGAAATTACCATTATGAAAGAACCACTCATCTGACATAGGTCCGTTACGCAGCAATACTTCGGGATAAGGCGCTCCCTGCTTTTCACGCAGGTCCAAATAAATCGATTTATGATTTGCGCCGTCGGGCTCGTACGTATGAGCAGTATGCTCCTTATCAAAGAAGATAAAGGTATCTGCACCTTCCCATGTGAAACGAAATTTATTGATGCCGGTAATACTAAAGTCACCAATCTTGAGCATTTCGGAATTTAAGAACGTCGGCACGGGGTCACGATAATTCCACGTCACAAAAAGGTCGAGATGGTCACGTAATTCACGTACAAACGCAGCGTTACCTACTTTCGGCGGTGCATATACATATGCTGCAGACACATCGTAACCGTTACGTTTCATGCGTTTAGCCAGTAGCGTGGCTGTGGCTCCACCAAGACTATGGCCCGTCACAAACATGGGTTTTTCTTTTAACGCCAATAATGGTGCTACGAGGTCGATCAAGCCGTGCAGCTCCATTGCTGCCATTGCGTAACCGCCATGTACTTCACCGGCATCCGCAATTCCAAGTGCTAACGCGGGCATTTTGTAGTGGCTCATATTGAGTAATATGTCCATAGCGCCCTTTGAGGACTCGTCAATCAATTCGTTAACGTTTGACGGTCCAGATTGGTTGTCTTCAAAATCAGCCAGTTTGGTAAACTCGCCAGGGTTTTGCGTCCCTCTAACGGCGATAATAATTTTGTCTTCATCGATTCCAATCACAGCATTGCCGCCTAACGCGCCATTCACAAACAGCACGTCATCAAACCCCCAATAACGGTATAGCTCTTGAGTCGCACAACGAAATTCACGTTCGGTATTGGCTTTATTCCATATGCGCTTTTGTGCATCGAACCCGTGTTTTAATTGATGGTAATACGTTTTATTAGCGGCCTGCATAAGCAAGTAATTGTTCATCGCGCTAAATTCGCTGCTCACGTCTACATTATCAAACTTGTTTGCGTTTCCACGAGCACCCCGGAATTGTAGCGGAGCCAAATTTAATAGCCGTTGATTATCCTGATTGCCCAAATATGCATCGCAGAATACCGCCCGCCCTATAGAGAACCATTGCTGGGCAGTCACATCGTAAAGCCAATCCGCTGCGGTATTTTTTACCACGCCTACTGATTTTGCAACGCGCTGCTGAATATCTTTAACGGCAGTCTGGCCTGTATCGCCGATCATTTCAGCTTCTGTCCGTGCCCGGTCAGTCAACTGTTCAATCGGGTTACGTGCTCCGTCATCACTTTCTAAACAACGAATCTTTTTGAAATCGACAAAACCAACATAGTTTTCATTCACATTGATTCTGTGCCACGCGGCTTGCGCCAAACCTCCTTGAACAAGAATTTCGGCGTCCTTACTGCCTTTGTTATATACGCGTCTTACATGTGAACGAATATGGGTTTTTGTTTTTCCTGAACGGACGACTGAAATTTCTTTATTTTTTCCAGCAAAGCCGTAATGCACTTCAAGATTGCAATAGCTAGCGGAAAAGGCAGGAGAGGATAAGATTGCCGTGGCAACGACAGATACATACAACCAATATTTCATACTAACCCTTAACAAAATTTTATTTTATTAAACCCAATCGTTTTGCTTCAAAAATAGCTTCCGTCCGGCTATTTACTTGTAACTTGCCATAAATGTTTTTGATGTGAGTTGTTACTGTGTGATACGACAAACTTAATTTTTCTGCAATTTCTTTGGATGAAAACCCCTGGCTGACATACTGAAGAATTTTTTCTTGTCGATGGGTCAAGGCTTCAGGCAACGACACTTCAATTTTTGGCTGAGTAAATCGTTGTAACATCATTCGTGCAATCAATGGGCTAATCGGCGAACCACCAGAAAGCATTAGATCAATGGCATCCGTAATTTTCTGGGTTTTGTCGTGCTTTAAAATATATCCCTGAGCGCCAGCTTCTAGCGCTTCAAATACTGAGTGCTCATCGTGAAAGCCTGAAATCACAATCGCTTGGGTATCCAGCTTTTGTTCAAAAATCGTTTTGATAAGATCAATCCCTGAACCATCTGGCAGCCCTAGGTCCACCAACAATACATCTGGCTGTTGCTGCACTAATACTGCCTTCGCCGCTTCAAAGGTACTGGCCGCATCCAGCAAGTCAAAGGCATTGTGGGAAGCGATGATCTCCACAAGTCGTTCTCGGGTTTCGTTATCGTCCTCAACTAAAGTCACCGTGGTCTTTTTCATAAGATAATATTTGGGTCCTTTTTAGGGCTGGTTAACAGGCCCTAAGGGTTTTGTTCGGTTTTTCCTATTGTAAAACGAACCTAACCCTAATGAGTACCTAGTTCTGGGTACGCGGAGGCAATGCGACTTTCTTTAAGATGTGAGCAATGAACGCTCAATCTTTGATTTAAAAGGAACGGACCATGTTTACGAGGTACTCACACATCAAAACACTATTGCTGCTCGCCCTGCTGTTCGGCATTACGGCCTGTGGTGGACCGGGGAAAACTACGCCGCCAGAGCCTCAAAAGCCTATTGAAACCATGTCGGTGACGGTAACTTTAATAGATACCCAAGGCGCACCGATCGAAAACGTGCAAATCAGCACGCGCAATGGTGATGATCAATCAGCAATTTTGACCGCAACTGCATCGAGCAGTGAGCGCGGGGATGCGGCTGTTCCCAATGTGCCAGAGACCAGCGATGTGGTATTTGTGTTTGAGAAAGACGGCTACGCGGCCCAAGTGAAAACCTTCACCACACCGCAATCTGATGCGCTGGCCACCTTAGAGGTGGTCATGATTTTAAAAGGCACGCCACAACCGTTTAACGCCGACGAAGCAGCAGAGCTGGATGGTCAAGACGGTGCATATTTATCCGTAGGCGCTAACGCCTTCGTTGATGCATCTGGCAACCCTGTTACTGGCGAAGTCAGTCTTCAAATGACACCGGTTGATGTGAGCACCGATGCGGGCCTTCAAGCTTTTCCGGGGGCCTTTTCGGGCATCCCTGTAGACGGCTCACCGCAGACCAGTATCGTGAGCTTAGGCACCACCGAGTTTACGTTTAGCCAAAATGGAAACGAGCTACAACTCGCTGAAGGTGAAACCGCCGTCATCGATATGCCTATTTATATTGCTACCTACCCTGACGGCAGTGAAGTGGAAATTGGCGACGAGATTCCCTTATGGTCACTCAACGAAACAAGCGGCATTTGGGTACAGGAGGGCGTCGGTGAAGTTATCAGTAAGCCTGCATCCCCTACTGGCTTGGCCATGCGTGCAGAGGTAAGCCACTTTACTTGGTGGAATACCGACTGGTATCCGCTCGAAGAGGAACGTTTTGAGATAACCGTCAACGTGATAGGCGTGGACGAAAATGGTGTGCCCACTCCCGTCTTTGATGGTAAAGAAGTTCGTCTTCATATCAATACGCGCGGTTTTAATAAGGCAGGCATAGCCATCATCGGGCAAAGCGATATTGCACAAGTGTTCGAAGGATCATGGTGTTTTTACGTTGCTGGCAATGTTTTTCTTGACGATGGTTCCCCGTTCTATGTCGAATCCAGCCAGGTTTGCCAAGTACTACAGGAAAATGACACCATCACGCTTGAGGTGGATATTAACGGAGTCGACTTTGAAGTTGACAATTATTTACGCCCGACAGCAACCGCCCAAACTGCGTATGGCGCATGCGGCGACAGACCACGCCTGAAAGCAAAATCCGCTTACCCGATTACTTACGCCATTGTTGGTGGTTCACTCCCGCCAGGAATGACGCTTGAACCCAATGGCGCGGTAACAGGCGCCCCCACCATGTGGGGACAATACCAAGTGCAAATTGAAGTCGCTGAAGACGTGAATGGTGAGCGTGGCGAATGGGATATTGTTATCTGGGATATCGATGTTTCACCCGAACTGGAAATTGAACCACCGGGTATAATCCCCATTCTTCAAGTCGGTTACGAAGTCGAATTAATAGATTTCTTTTCTGCCGACGGTGGCTTAGAAGCGTATAGCTTTCGCGAATCACCTTCCAGTGCGCTACCGCCGGGCATGCGTTTTAATTCAGAAGACGTATCGTTCTCCGGCACACCGGGCCGCTTGTATCTCAACGGTACTCCGCTGATGGCTTACGGCGCTGACGTTGAGGTGGAAGTCCACGATCAAAACTGTGGCACAGCATCCGATAGTTACTCGCAAACCACGATCTGGGCACCACGACTAGAAGGTGAGCCGGAAACAGCCATCGTCGGAGAAAACTTTTCGTTTACTCTAAGTAATACAGAAGGCCCGATTGAATACTGGGAGAACGGCCCACAGCTTCCAGCCTGGGCCAGTTTAGACACCACCACTGGTGAAATCACCGGTGTGCCAAGTCGATCAGACGTTGGCGTCGCCTCTGAAGTCCTTATGCGTGCATATGGTCCAGAGATTGCCTCACTTCCGGGCGTGCGCGGCGGCGGCGCCCACACGTTTACTCTTGAGGTCGGCATCCGCCCACCTGTCGTTGCGGACATCAATGATAGCAATCAGTTTTCAGTGGCGGTTGGACAAAACTTTAGCGCGACGCCCATCAATAGTGGGGGAACGCCCGATATCTGGGAAGCCGACAACCTACCCACTTGGCTCACTCTCGACCCGAATACCGGTGAAATATCCGGGACTACCAACATTATCGCGCGCTATGAAAATATTCTACTTCGCGCAACGAATCCTGGCGGCAGCAGCGCAACATCGCCTTTTGTTATCGATGTTATCGCACAAGTTCAATCTCCGCAGCTAAGCGGATCGCCCTCAGTAGGAACGGTTGGTGTCGGCTTTATATTTATGCCCACAAACACCGGCGGCGCCGTCAACCAATGGAGCTTGACGGGCAGATTACCTGGCGGTCTGAGCTTTAGTAACGGCAGCATTACAGGCTCACCCACAACCGCAGGAATAATTAAAGGCACTGACATCACTGCCACTAACGCCGGTGGAGGCAGCGTGTTACCCATCATCATTGTCATTGGCAAAGGCCAGCAATCTCCACTGAGCTTTAGTGATAGCGGTCCCGTGGAAAAAAGTGAGAGTGACGCAGCATTTGCTAACGTGGTTTCAGGAGGATCCGGAACCGGTGCTGTAACGTATCAAAGCGCGGATACATCGGTGGCAACAGTCGGCAGTTCGAGCGGCATTGTGACGCCTTTAAGTCCAGGTCAAACAACGATCACAGTCACTAAAGCTGAAGATGCAAACTACCTAGCTGAAAGCGCCAATTTTACGCTCAACGTTAATCCGGATAGCGTTATTTTAGGCTCGCCTGAAACAGCTTTTCTGTTCATGCAGTACAGTTTTGTACCTACTGTCGCCAATGGCATTGTGATTGCAAGTTGGCAAATTACAGGAGGTAGTCTGCCTACCGGTCTCATTTTAAATAGCAGCAGCGGCGCCATAACAGGCATACCCTCCGAAGTACAAACTGAAAATTTCGATTTGCGCGGTGATACCTCAGGGGGAGATGCCTACACGCGTTCTATGCAAATTACGGTTGTGGAGCCACCGCAGGCACCCAATTTATTTAACAATAATAACTTTGGCCTCTGCGATAATTTTGGCGAAGTTGGCTGTGTTATACAGAGCCCCGGTAACCAAAATATTGATATTATCGTTGATTCCGGCACACCCGATCCCGTAACGTGGAGCATCAGCGGAGACATCCCCACCGGCGTCACCTTCGACGATACTCTCGGACGATTTACCGGCACACCCACCGGCAGCGGTCAATATTTTTCTACTGTCACAGCAGAAAACGCAATGGGTATAGACAGTATTGGTTACATGTTTGAAATCCTTGCAGAACAATCACCCTTAAATTTTAATGATGCCGGGCCGATAGGGGTAACGTTAACAGATAACACGTTAATTAATATCGCTGTCGGCGGAGACTCGGCTTCACCCATTATTTATAGAAGTGATAACACCACGATTGCAACAGTCAATAGCAGCACTGGCGAAGTGACCTTTGAAGCACCCGGCAGCGCCACTATCTCGGCAACACGGTCTAGTGACGGCACTTACTTACCTGTAAGCGCTGAATATTCGTTGACGATTTCTTTACCCGTACCGTCCATCGATTACGTGTATACCAGTGAATTACCGTCTTCCGTCGGCAACACGGCCTACTTCAATATAAAAACAACCGTTATTGGAGACGAGTACCCCACCGTGGTGTACGCGTCAAAGGAAAGTATCATCGAGCCAAGTGCGCCAGAAACCTTATCTTCAACGGCGAGTAGCGCCGGTGATGCGCTTATTACCGGCGTGACCCTCAACTCGCGTTACAACATTGCCGCACAGATATTCAGTGGCTCTGGTGAGCAAAGTGGAATAAGCAATACGTCGCGTGCGCAGGCCATCGTCAGCGAGCAAATACTCAACGGTGATGCCAATACCGCATTTGGGAACCGCATGGCGATCGATGGTGACGTGCTGGTTGTACGCAACACTTTAAATGATGCCTACGCGAGTACAGGAGACGTAAGTGTTTACGAGTTGATAAGCGATGTTTGGATACTTACACAAACTTTGATTGGCCGACAAATTTGGTGGGGCAAAGCCTTAGACGTACATCACGCTGCTGACAATAGCTACCGCATTGCCGCTGGCAGCGATGCTTCAAGTAATTTCGGTAATGCACAACGTCAAGGTGGGCTTGCCACGTATACAAAAGTCATTGCCGATATTTGCGGCAACGACATAGACGATGACAGTAACGGTCAAACGGATGAAACCGGTTGCGAAAATGTTCCGGCTGAAACAGTCTATAACAACGGCATTTGGGTACTCGAACAATATGCTGAAGGAATATATCCAGAAACTGTTGAACTAAATGATAGCTGGATGGCGATTGGTAAACCCGACTCGAATAACTGCGACACCAATATTTTTACCTGCGGAGAAGTCGTCGTTTACCGATTTCCATGGTCTGTTTCGGCTAACCAAATTATCGCTTCCCCCCAGCAAAGCACCATGAATTTTCACTTTGGTTCATCGCTAGCATCGGATGATGATGTACTCATCGTCGGTGCACCTGGCGCCGTCGGCAGCACCTGCATTTTTAATTGCGGGGTGTACGCTTATCGAGACAACGGCACAAGCTTTGATTTTGAAGGCAGTATAGGCGGTAATGTAAGCACATCAGGACGTGCCTTTGGCCACAGCGTGAGTATTTCAGGTAACACCCTCGCCATTGGTGACCCCACAGCCCCGAATGAAGACGGCCCCACCAATGATGATGGCGGAGATGGTGTTGTTTACATGTATCAAAAAACCGAAGGTGAAACGTGGGATCTCGCCACAGAAACTAACCAATTATTATCACCCACCCAAGCGGCCAGCACGCCGGCGCTTAACTTCGGTGTCTCTGTCAGCTTAAACGGAAGTTCACTGGTTGTGGGTGACCAAAAACAAAACTGCATTAATGAAGATAGTCAGTGCGGTATCGTTCACGTCTTTAGCCAAGACGGAGCGGGTGTATTTACGCAAAACGATGTATTTTCTTTTATGGGATTATCCCCCGAAGCGAATAACGGATTTGGGTTTGTGGTGAAAGCAGATGGCTCGCGTTTGGCTGTATCGCAATACACGGGGGAGAGTCAGAATAGCCCTGGAGATGTGTTGATTTATACTTTACCGTAACCAAGCTGTATCGACTGCCTGTCTAAGCGGTACCGACTGGCTGCGCTGAAAATTGAAAAGATGAAATAGATTATGCATCCAGTTCTAAATAGATAGTAGAAAAAGCAATTTCGACTACAGTAAATATACATCAAGGGGAATCGCAAGGGCACAGAAATGTTTAAATACATAACAGCTATCACCGTATTGGTCTTTATCTCGCACAGTGCAAGTGCTCTCAGAATCACTCACGAACCCTATACAAAGGGCGCCATTCTGGCTGCGCAATTTAGCCCAATAACATCATTCTTGGAGCGTGAAGGCTATAAAAATTCGGTGTATGTTAAGACTCAAAACTTTAAGGGTTTTTATGAAACGCTTCATATGGGCGGTCTTGATGTGGTCTTTGCTACAGTCCTCCATGCTCGGATTCTCATTGAAGAGTATGGATATATTCCTATACTTGTAAAAGACACTGAGTTGAAAGCCGTGGTTATCGTGAAGGAAGGGCGTGGGTATCGCTCTATTCGAGAGTTGGAAGGGAAGACTATTTTGTCACCATTTCCATATGATCCAGCTGCGTATTTGGGGCGGTCGTGTCTGAATGATGTGAACGCAAATATTGTTGATGTTAATGGAATTTCTAATGTTTTGCTTGGAGTGTTAAGGGGGCAGTCCGAAGCGGGATTTATTGCGGATGTTGACGTTTTGTTTATGGTTGAGTCTATGCACAATAAATTTAACGTGTTGGCGACTAGCGAAGAATCAGCAGCTACCTATATTTTGGTGAGCCCGGAACTCAAAGTTAAGTCAAAAAACATAATGGATACATTTTTGAAACTTAACGACAGCCCAATAATGAAAGATATTTCAGAAAAACATGGATTTAATAAGTTTCTTCCCATTAGCGACCAGACGCTGAAAAATTTGGAAAATAATGCTGATGCTGTAGATAGAATTTATAGCTCTTTAGGGATTTGGGAAATAAACGGTAGTATTAAGGCTGACCATAAAACAGGCAAGAAGTAGTTTGGAATATAGCTCGACAAGCCAACCGCTCTAAAAACGATGTAGGCAGAGCCTAGTCCAGCACGAGCTGACGCTGGGCAAGTCAAGTATGCCGTATGGTGGCTTGTATATATAGGCATTTAAATGCGGCTAGGGTAGGTTTGGAGCAAAAGGCCGTCACAGAGAGAGTTGCTGAAATTGCCGGATTATTTGGGTGGACTCGATAAACTCCTAGGAAGTAAGGAATGCGGGTTGCCGTTAAGTTGTAGTTAAGAGGTGTTTAGCGTCTATACGTTTTTTTGCTGTATTTCGCGACATTGCAACAGGCTGTGAGTCAGCTCGTGCGCGGTAAAAATAAATTGACTCATAACGGGGCTTGCATGCAAACTACGGTCTCTAAAACGTCTGGGGTAACGAGGATAGAATCGATGTCGAAATGGAGTTGAATAGCCATAGAGAGCTTTCGGCGATTCTAACAGCCTCGACCATTACGGCCGCTGGGAATCAAACAAGGTTAATCAAACGTACCGCGCTCTTGTTCTGTGCAAACTTCCTAAATTTCGTGCATTTTTTTGTCCCTACTGCGGACGTTTATAAACGCGTTAGGCACAAGTAAGAGTGTTTAATTTTATATTGATTTTGTTATTTAAGGAGTACTTTAATGTTCATAGAAAAAAGGCCGTTAAAGAGACAGGCACTCCAAAAAACTAAATAATAGTTTTTGGCTAATAACAAATCGACAATATAGATATTGTTAAAAAATACGGAGACGGTTTTTTATGAAAATCATTTTAGTTTAGTTTAGTTTAGTTTAGTTTAGTTTTGTTTTGTTTTTGGTGTCTGGGTGCGCGACGTTTACAGTTCCAGTTAGTTATAAACCTGATCCTGGTGACAGTTCTGGGGTTGTTCTCGTGTCATTTGACCAAAGCTTTAAGGTGGTCAAATGGATGTACAGAAATCTTGAGAGAAGCAAAGGGATCAAAGGGTTTGATGAAAGCTTTATCTCAACAACAGACATGATCAATGATCTTATCTATATAGACGGTAGAGTTATTTATCCATTCAAGTTAAAGGCTGGTAAATACGAATTCTTTCGATGGACTTTACCGGAAGCGGGGTACTATCAAAAATCGATGAATCACTTTTCTATCCAGTTTGATGTTGTCGCGGGCAGAGTCAATTATATTGGTAATATAGTAATGATAGCGGAGGGAGGATTGTATTCCCTTAATGTTAGGGATGGGAGTGATGTCGATGTTCCTGTCTTTTTGGAGGAATATAAAAATGTACCGAACGACAATGTCTTCACCAATGTGGCTACTTTTTCCGGATTTAAGTGATATGAGGGATAAAAAGATATTAAAACAGGCAGTCATTCATAATATTTCTTATGCTTCCTATACCTCGTATATTTGTAGAGTGATTATTATGTGTCAGGAGTTAAATCGGAGAGGTGGCTTAAAATTGAAGAAAATATTAAATCAAGTGTGTTGGTGTGTTTGTATTATTTGCATCAGTTTTTCAACTTATGCAGGTAGCAGTTTGGAGTTGAAGGACCCGCGCCCAGTGTCTTTTATAGAGGTTGATGATATTGATATCGTTAAGCGAGCTATTAAAGCCTCCATCAAACAAGAAGACTGGCAACTGAAAAATGTTATAAGCCAAGACCCTCATATTGTTGAGGTCGAGCTTCTGCAGAGAAAGCACTCGATTACCGTTCGGTTAGAATATGATCTAAGTTCAGTCAAGTTCTCCTATGTCGATAGTGAAAATATGAACTATAAAGAAAAAAGGGGGAAGCGCTACATCCATAAAAATTATAATGCATGGATTCGAGAGTTAGCGCGAGCGATTCGGAATAATATCGGTTATGGTTCTGCTCAGGTCTCAAACTCACAACCCAGAATAAACGCGAGTCAAAATGGTATTGCCGGAACAAACGTATCCGTCGGTGATCAAGAAATTAGAAAGAACCCTCCTCCTGCAGAGCCTTTTTCCAACTTCACAAACTTTGAAATTGAGCCCGTCACCTTAGGTGTGGCCTTTCAGCATAATGATGGCAACAAACATGTGTTACTTGATTTCGACAGAAATTTAAAGGAACGAATAAGTCCCTACTTGTTTGATTGGGTTACGAACCCTGAGGGGCGGACTCTGGTAATTAGACCGAAAATAGAAGCCATAAAATACCTTGGTGTCAAAGCGAGAGCATGGTCAAGAATTGGCAGCGGTGATGCAAAGTTTTTTGGTTCGTCGTGGGTTTATCTAAGAGTGATGTTCGTTGATAAGGCGAGCGGAAAGGTAATTGGCGCTCCAGATTTATTTCGAACAACGGGGGCAGATGAGATCGGTGATATAGGGGGGGTACGTATGTTTGTTCCTACTAAGAGAGCAATTATAGGCGTCGTTCAAGATACCGTTAAAACCACTCGCAAAGATAAGCATATCATTGTTCGAATCGCAGATGATGTTGTGGGGTTTCTCGACGATAATTATTTTAATGCTGTTGGTGGGGGTATTCGCCCTGATGGGTTTTTAGTAAGAGAAGCAAAGAAATTGAATTTCGAAAAAAGGAACGAACTCAAGAAAAAAGAAAAAATAAACGAGTTATAGTGAATCATCTAAATAGGTATTAACATTTTTACGAGGATATATTATGAAGAAGATCTGTAGTTGCGTGGTGCTTATTGCAGCAATGTTTCCAGCCTTTGTTTTCGCAGGAACAACGCTGGCAAAGTTGGCAGAAAAAAATAAAGGGAAGTCTTTAGCTATTGTTTCCTTGTCAGCTTCCAATTATGAAAATGCTCTTGGGAATTGGAATTCATTTGAGACTAGAAATTTAATGGGTGGCGAACTCACCAATATGTTGGCCTATACTGAAAATTTGTTTGCGGCGGATTGGAAAATCAAGCGCGCGAGTGATTTTGTATCTTTCCCAGCTTTTCAATATCTCGCAGGACAAGTGCTTCCAGAAGCTGCGTTACCCGTGCTTAATGGCAGCATAATGCCACTACTTGGCCGAAAGCGAAAACATATGGTTAAGGCGGCCATCGATAGGGATAAATTATTAGAACTACAATCCCTTATTGGTGCAGATTTTATGATGGTTATTTATTCTGAGTGGACTTTTGTAACGGGGCGTTGGGCTAAGGTAAGTAAGCCCTACACCAAAAATGTCGTTCGAATTTATAACGCTAAAGGAAAATCCGTCTATAGTGGGCGCTTTGATCATCAGAGTCGCAAGGTTGTTGGCTACAAAGGACGTCTTAGTGTCAATGATGAATCGATAAAGAATTGGGTAAACTCGTACTACGATGGGATTGAAGTGCTATTTGAAAAAGGACGCAAGTAGAGTTCTATTTCGGCCTTTGAGTTAGTGCAGGTAGAGCCCCCAGGGCTCGGCTGCGGCATTATTGCCAGGGAAGGCATGAATACATGAAAAAGTAGGAGGTTTTCAGTTCTTGCCACGCACGGTCTGGAAATAGCAATTAAATCAGACTGCCACTCTTGAAAAACGTTTGTTTAATCATACGGAAAACATATGAAACAGTTCGCTTTAGCTATCGTAGTGCTAAGCATTTTTTTAGTCTCATGTTCAACTACCCGTAGTGTAGAAATGTCTTTGGCCGACAAGAATCTACATGAATCAAATGCTTGGTTAAAAATAAACCTAAAAAATGCGGGAGTACTTCAGACCAGGTCAGGATTGCAGTACCGAGTCTTGTCTGCAGGCAATAAAAGTGCCTGTAGTCCGAATAAAACTTCTGTTATTAAAGTTAATTACAATATGCGTCTTGCCAGATCAAATTATGAGTTAGACAGCAGCTATAAAAGAAATATGCCTGCACAATTCTCTTTAAAAAATATGATTCTCGGATGGCAAGAAGGTGTACCAATGATGAAAGTTGGCGATTCTTGGGAGTTCTATCTTCCTCCACATTTAGCATATGGTTCTAACGGTTCAGGCAGGCTGATTCAGCCAAATGTAGTACTTACTTCGAGGGTTGATCTTTTAGGGGCGCAAAATTGTAAGTTTTAAATGCGGCAATAGTCATTGCGCGAGTCAGTTTTCGCGGTGCTCCACATTATCCTGGCACGGGGGGGTACGCCAGGACCAGGAGGGACACGTTATATGGTTTGGCTCCATGTTCTAAACTGGTATTATGGAAGTGTTGATAGATTGAGTAGGTATGTATGAACCGTCGTAAAAAAGGCATTCAGATTTTAAAGGCTCGCGCCAAAAAGGCTAATGCAAAATTGTCCACTAAAGAAAAACCCAAATATGTTAGCAAAGCCGACCGGGCTAAATTAGCCGAGGGTTCCACTCAAGACGCGGACTCCACTCCCGAGAAGTGATCTTAATGCCTTTAAGGGGCACCAAAGGGGCTGTACGTCAGCTTTCCCTTTTTCCTTGTTGCGTATAGGCTTCACATCAAGAAAGACCACACCGGCAAGCTGATTTGATGCTTATATCGGTATACAGATATAAAAATGTTGGGCAAGTGGAGGAATTCCCCTATGAGTGAAGATAAATACATGATCGTTTACGGCACTTAGCATGGGATATTGTACGGCATGGAGGGCCGTGCAATAGCGTTTTGGCACTTGATAGTTGCCCATGAAAAGATTCCTCACGACAGCTAAATGCGCTTGTCGATATGACCAGGGAAAACAAGGTAGGAATGACATGAATCAAATTCTAATGGTGTTATTTACTTTGGTAATGTTGATTCCTATCCATCTATCTTATGCTGATAATAAGGAGGGGGTTGCTAATCAACTCAATGTTTATACCCTGAAGTCTGGGGACACCCTTTGGGATATTGCTCGAACTCGGTATGGCAATCGCCATTATTCAAGCATAGTAATGACTCACAACAATATTACAGCTTCTCATAAGCTGAATATTGGTATGGCGATTAAATTACCAGGCCTCGATACCCTCATGGAAAAAGAGGGGGTTAATCGAATCGCAAAAGAAGAGATGGAACTCATATTGTCTGCAAATACCTTGTTTCTGTCTAACGTCCATATTTTAGTTAACGCCAGAAAAGGAACGCGGCGCCAGCAACCTTTAGAGATTCCCGATGCGACCAGTAAGGATCTAATTGTTGCAGCAAACAAATTAGATCAAGCAATAGAAAAGCTTTCTAATGTCAAATCAAGAGGGCATGAAGTCCCTAAAAGTATGATATTACAACTCAGTAAAATACCGGATGAATTGAAAAAGCTAGCAGCCGGTTCTAATGATGGTTATGGCTACGATATCGATATGATTCATCAACGAATGATACGCGCGATTAATAACGCTATTCACTGGTCACGTGAAGAGTCATGAGGGCGGCGCTATCGATATCCTCTGAGATCAACAGTTCTTAACAGCCTATTTTTCTGGCTCCCTGATTCGTTGACGTCGCTTCTTATTTGCACCTTTATGTACTGCTCTCGCTAGCAGGGTACGCGTGAAATCTTTCAATAGGCTTAGATAAATCGGTCAAAAAACGATCTCTTTAGGTTGGGTTTCCGGTTGATTTCACATGTACGTATGAAATATTGAGTAAAATCAATGGTTTAGACGTTTCGCCGGTTCCTATGATGAAATGCGTTAGGGCGGTACATTCAGGACTTGTCGTTTGCTTATGTAGTGCAAAGTCAGTTACTGTGAGGGCTTTAGAGCGGTGCTGTTTTTGAAAGCAAAAAAAAATAGGCGCGCTTAGGAATACGGCGCCACTAGGGCGCGATAATCCAATGTTAAGGCCCGAATGAATACCATCGCGAAAATCCTGCGATTTATCTCAAAGCTGAGGTTTAAAATACTCGGGTACGCAACTATCAAGGATATTCTTACCGATCAGCTCAACCAGATTATCGAGTCACTACTATCTTCCGGATGGAAGAAGGCTTATGTTTATGGGGGATTTGAAGCGTGGATAGATTATGGAAAAGTAAAGCTTAAAGGCCATGGTTGTAAGCTGACCTTTGAGTGGGACAATTGGACCGAAGGCTGTATTGAGGGTCCAGTTAACGAAATAGATAAGCTGGCCGCCAAAAATAATTTACAAGCTTCAAACGAGTGGCGCTGGGCAGAGTACGATGAATATATTTAACACGTGTAAGAAGAGTCGGTCTGGGCATCTAGAAACGCTGTTCAGCAGCATCTTAGCCTATACCTTAGCCTGCACTATAGATGTTAGGCTTTAGGAACCGATATGCAATTAACATTACCAATCACAGTACATTTAGTTAGCGTGTTGCCCGCGCTTGTTATCGGTGCTGTGAATCTGGCTCAAGAGAAAGGAACTTCGTTGCATAAGTTTCTTGGAAGAGTCTGGATTCCATTGATGTTGGTCACTCCTTTCGCCTTATTCTTTATTCAGCCAAATGGTACGTTCAGTTGGATGCACATATTTTCAGTCGTTAACATCATATATATTACTTCGAGCTATATCGCCGTTCGTCGTGGCAATATAAAGGCTCATCGAGCTTGGGCCGATATGGCCTATATTGGAACATCAGTTGCCGGTATTATGGCCGCTTGGCTTTCGAGTTTTCATTCGGAGATTAAATATCTTCAAGGGGCAGATTTCAGACATTACGAGTCTTAACCTAACGTTTTCACTTTATATCCGAATTGGTGAACTCGGGTATAAATCTTATATTTCACCAACAATTAAGAGTAAAGAACATGAGCAAAGGTACAGTTAAGTGGTTTAACGCCGATAAAGGTTTCGGATTCATTACACCTGAAGATGGCAGCAAAGATTTGTTTGTTCACCATTCAGAAATCCAAGCTGGTGGCGGTTACGCAACTTTGAATGACGGCCAAGCCGTTGAATTTGAAGTTGGCCAAGGTCAAAAAGGCCCTTGTGCAAATAAAGTCGTTCCTATCTAGTTTAGGCGGCAATACATAACAGGCGCATCTGCGCTTGTTATGTGTCCGAACTTCCTGAAATTGGTAGGAATTTTACCTTATCAATAACATTTGAGGAGAGGTTTATGTCTAAAGGCCAAGATTCAAAAAAAGCAGTTAAAAAGAAGCCTGAGAAAACGTTGAAAGAAAAGCGTGCTGAGAAGAAGGAAAAAAAGGCGAATAATCGATAAGCATGACGCTCATTGAGGCAATGCTGAAATCAATGATAATTCGTAGAATCTAAATTCTGGGATTAGCTCTAAGCAAGTGTCATGAGGCCTGACACGCTAATACAAACAACCATTCAAACAGCCACTTCAAAATCGAGCCAAAGCGCATGAGCTGGCTTTATTGGTGAGAGGCGACCTGCCAATATTCAGCGCATCTAAATAGGTATTCAAACTTAAGTATTCCATAGTTTGGCCTGCAACGCCCTCTGCAACCTGATTGTGGCTGTTAAAATCAATGCTTATGTTCTATAGGCGCCAAACGTAATTTAGGTATATGTAAAGTATGAGTGAAGAGCAACCAAAAAACCCATTGCATGGTATTACCTTGGAGAAAGTTCTAACGAGGCTGGTGGAGCATTACGAGTGGGATGGAATGGCTCAGAGAATTAACGTTAATTGCTTTAAGAGCGATCCCTCAATCAAGTCATCGCTTAAGTTTCTGCGCAAAACTCAGTGGGCTAGAGACAAGGTAGAGAGTTTGTATATTTCAACATTTGAAAAATAATCTCCATGAGGATGATTCCCCGCAAGAATCTCTGGATTTAAACGATAAAATCTACAGAGCTTAACGTTGCCATGATAATAGCCTGCCTTCCCGTTTTTCGGGGGTATAAATGTGACGGCGTTGAATTGCAAGAAACAGACGGGTAATTTAGCGTGCCAGCGGCCTAAGTCCTACTGTTCGCGGATTGCAGTTTGTACACTGTTTTGTTCAGCATGGCATTGTTTATAAATAAAGAACTTTCTCAGCGTAATCCGTAAGTGCTCACAATTTTGTGGCCACTTACCTAGACTATTTTACTTCGGCCCGTAATGCACAAATAGGAAAATATATGCCAAATAGATGGTTTGTTGGAATTCTTGCTTTTATAGTCCCTCCATTAGCTTTCTTATATCTATCGAAGAAGAGCTGGGCAGCTGTCTATCTGATTTTAATTATTATCGTGGGAGTTTTAGACTTTTATCTGGATCGCTACCTTTCAATTTCAGGTGGTGGACTTATGCTGTCCATCGGCGCGGTGTTGCATTCTGCAACTATCTGCAATTCCATTCATGATGGTTTCGGTGAACGATGGTTCAACCGTTGGTGGGGAGTGTTAACTATTCCCATTGGGTTTTTAGTGTTTATATTATTTTTTAGGTCATTCATATTTGAGCCTTTTGAAATACCATCAGAATCAATGCTTCCTACATTAAAAGTTGGTGATCACGTTGTCGTTAATAAAATTGGTTATGGCCTTTATGGTACATTCGGTCTGACTCTTTACCAATCTGACTCTGATAATAAAAAACCACTTAGAGGTGAGGTTTTCGTGCTTTACCCACCGCATGGGGACAGCGTCTTTATTGAAAGAATTGTAGGGGTCCCAGGCGACAAAGTTAGTTTTTCAAACAAGCAGATAGTAATAAATGGAGTACCGATCAAGACGGAGGCCATAAAGGGAACGAATACTATTCAGGAATCTATAGGTGATACCACTTACAGGGTTCAATATTTAAACGAAAATAACCGGTTTAGAGACGTCGCTGTAACTGTTCCTGAGGGACATTATTTTGTTATGGGTGATAATCGCGATAATTCGTCAGATAGCCGAATGTGGGGCATGGTGCCCTCAGATAGAATAGTAGGGAAAATGGTTCTAATTTGGTGAAAGTGCCTAACAATTCTATAAGTTTATGCCAAAAAGATACGTTCGTCGTCGTTTTATGGGATTAAACTCTTAGAGTAAAAGTGACGTCGTTAGTCGATGTTCGAAAATTAGATCTGATTAATTAAGGGTAGTTATGTCAACAGTCACCGTACACTTCGAATTCGAAAAAGAAACAAAGAACAGCGTGCGTTATAAAGAAGTCCCAGAAGAGGGGAAGGCGCCTATTATGGGCTCCATATATGTCCAAAAATGGTTTGCCGGTACGACAAAATCAATCGACATCACCATTGAGAAGAAAGACTGACACGTGACTAATAATCCATTATCTTGAGAGCGTCAAAAAGACAATGCTGAGCTATTACGACAATAATGCGCAGTCCTTTTGAGTTGGGACAGAAGAACACGATAGTTCTCAAATTTGTTTCTGCGTTATCAATATTTTGCGTGATCGAATCTGTGTGGCGTCAGGTTTAATTAAACCTGAATCTGCGTTTATCCCCCGATACTTCCAAGCTTTATTCCTCCTTAGTCGATTTAATGTTGATCTTTAGGCCTTAACAATTGTTAAGGCAATACCTTTCCCCCTGAGTTAGCCTCTATTTCTGGGTGCGCGATACATTTTAGGCGGGCCACATGTGCTACTTCCTTGTAAGCGTTCATTCCCCGGCG
>JAWSUY010000044.1:20569-28166 GCA_033852175.1 Agarilytica sp. | reverse complement strand
TAGTCGTCGCTCCGTGATCGATACTGGCATTATATACAGTTGTTTCTGGCGTTATCAAGCTGTTATCGTGAGTGTCACATTAAGGTGTCAGCGAGCAATGAGTAAAACAAATGGATAATTCACAGTATATTTACCGCACAGTAATTTTTACGAGGAGAAATAATCAGGTAGCATTGGCTGATATCAATCAGCCCGAAAATACCTCTCCGTTGGAGGAGTGGTTGGGTACTGTAATTTTACTTGCCGATGGACAACATACAATACAAGAGTTAATCGATTACCTAAGCAAGCAATATCATAAAGCACCAGCGAATTTGGAGAAGACATTACACTCAGTAATTGAGAGGCTGGCGGAAGGAAACATCATACAGCTTAGTGATAGCGCGATTTCATTGCCATACTATTTAGCTTCACCAATTGAAGAGCTGGAAATAGAAAAGGCTAAAGAGTTAATCTCAAAAGACAACTACAGGAGTGGTAGTGGTAGTGGAAAACACTGAGCAATCTAGAAAGTCACTAAAGTGACGCAAAACACGCGCACTTTAGTGAGGCGCTACATTTGCAGAGCAGTATGTCTCAAATGAGTAAATTTCTAGACAAAGATGAGCTGTTATCGTGAGTGTCTCATTAAGGTGCTAAGCTCAATTCAGGGGCTGTGGGGGGGCGGAGAGGGCGGCTCCTACCTAGAGGGTTGACATTTATTCCGGCGATTTTTTATGCCGGGCGCTACGCTGGCATAAAATAACCACCTACATAAAAGCACCCGCTATGGGCGTTATATAAGAAGGAAACCATGAAATATCTATTCTGCTTTTCACTACTATTTGCATTTAATGCATTGGCTGCAGATGATCTCGAGATGAGTTTTTCTACCAATAACTTCTCTCTTATAGATGATTTCGAAGTTAATGTGAAAAATATTTCCAGTGCAGGTGCCCAATATTTTCAAGTCAAAGTTCACCAGTTAATTGATAAGAAATGGGAGCTTACTCGAACAGATGCTAGCTGCACATGCGGTGTGAAATGTAAAAAATCACCTACTTTGTTAAATTCTAATGATACAAAGGTGGAAGGTTGGGATTTTAAAAATGATAACTGTAATATAGTATCATTAGGTAAATACCAGATTAGTATTTACGGTAAAAACCCTGAACAAAAGCAGTACTATAAAATTCTAGGTACATCTAGTACTTTTACTGTAGGCAAATAAATGTATAACAAAACAAGGCTCATTCGCCCTGCGGGCTGGACGCTATCGCGCCTGTGCTTGTGGCGTTAAGAATAAAACGAACCAAAGGAATAGTATGAAAATTTTAGTAGCAATATCCTTGATAGTTTTGGTTGGCGGGTGCGCTTCAAATTCAACTTTGCATAGGCCAGACTCTTATTATTCAAATGCTCCGGCCACCGATGATAATACTGATTTTTTTGGTTCCGGTGAGTTACTCTCGGATGCAGATATCGAACGAATATTGAATTACAGGTTAAAACTTCCAAAAGAGAACAGAGTAGCTATTCTCAAACTGTCTAAAGATAGCTACTGGCAGCACTATTCAAACGATTTTACTCAACTAACGGATTCGATTTCGAAAAGTCTTATTCAAACATTAATCAAGTCGGATAAGATTTACGACGCGTCTTTCCTTCCTAGTATGTTGGTTCCTGAACGGCGAACTGTGCCCTATCTTAGGGAAGCGGCGGCTCGCTATCAGGCAGACTTGTTGCTGGTCTACCGTACAAGTTGTCGTTCATATCAAAAGTATCGCTTTATTTCTCCAGACGAAACAAAGGCTTACTGTAGTGTGGAGGCGGCTTTGCTAGATATTCGAAAAGGAATAGTTCCTTTTACCTCGGTTTCGACAAATGAATTTAAAACGATAAAGGACCCGGCGGATACAAATTTTAACGAAACTAAGAAAAAAGCAGAACTTGAAGCAGTGTCAAAGTCCTTGGGGGAAGTCGCAACAGAGTTGGTCACTTTTCTTTCTGGTATTAAGTATTGAAAACTCTTAACAAAGCCAGCAATAATGACCTCGCTTCACTCGGCCTATGCTGGGGATGTTATAAACTATGAGAATCCTATTCGTACTGCTGATAATAGTGTGTTCAAGCGACTCCTTTGCATGCCGGTGTGGGGGATCATGCTTGAATAATAGGTCATATGGTTTGGTTGCGGTTATAGAGATAATAGAGAAAGACACGAAATATTTGCAAGCGTTTAAGGCTAAAATTCTGAAGGTAAAACACTTTTCCCCGGTTTTGGAATTCGACGGTATTCACGAAGATGGCAGTTTAATTAATCCTACTATGGAATATGGAGATCTAGAATATATCACTGTTGTTGAGCATGGCGTAAGAGAGCGGCGAGCGAAATCTGCTCAACTTGGAGTTTCTGAACGAGAAGAAATCATAGTTGGTAGTTGTGGCGTTAGCTATAAGATAGGCATGAAATACTATTTCTTTGGCGTGCGGGTACAGGAAGGCATTTATGAAACTACATCATGCTCTTGCACAATACGCCTATAATGAAAGTTGCTTATAGGGTCGGTCGAAAATAAAAGCATGCGGCTATAAAAGCAAGATAACCACCCGCAGGCGCGGTTTATCAGAAAGCTATGCACAAGAGAGATCAAGAGAATATGTCAAAAATACTAGCTTTTGCAGGCAGTTGTAGAAAAGATTATTTTAATAAAAAATTGCTGCGCTTGGCGCTGAGGAAGCCGGGGCTAGTGTTACCGTGGTTGATTTGGCTGATTATCCGATGCCACTATTTGACCAGGACCTAGAAACTCAAGAAGGAATACCTGAGAATGCTCTTAAGTTTAAAAAGCTTCTGATGGAGCATGACGCTATCATGATTGCGTCACCAGAATATAACAGTGCATTTTCGCCATTATTAAAAAATGTAATTGATTGGGCATCACGAGCCGAGTCGAAAGAGGAATCGCCTCTGGCAGCATATCAAAATAAGGTAGCTGTAATTATGTCTACATCACCAGGCGCGCTTGGAGGGAGTCGAGGGCTTGTTTTTTTGAGAATGTTACTAGCAAATATAGGCATTATTGTCCTGCCCGATCAAAAATCGATCCCGGGAGCGTTTAACGCTTTCAATGAAGATGGGTCCCTTAGTGATGAAAGAAATCAAAAAACTGTACTGGGGCTTGGCAGTAAATTGGCAAGCGCTGTTAACAAACTAAGTGTATAAAAAGTGTTTAACGGACTACAGTGTCTGATTAACTCGTTGCGATAAGCCCCGGCAAGCCTCATCGGAGAAATCATGAATATAGATGAGCTAGAGAAAAACTGGATAGGCCGAGGGTTTTCTTTTGGTGTTGGAACGATTAAGTCTGGAGACGCTGTTGACGAATCCGTCCACGATGATAAAGACGAATTAGTTTTTATTGAATCTGGAGAATACGAATTCATTATTGATGGGGAGTCATTTATGCAAACAGGTGGTACTGAAGTTCTTATTCCAGCTGGCTCAACACATACAGTTAAGAATGTTGGCCCAAACAACTCAAAAATATACTATGGCTATAAACCAGCAAACGTATAAAAACAAAATAACAGTCCGTAAGCGTTTACTTAAGTAATGCAGCTATCAACCACAAGTTCGCGATTGCCCGCTGGATTTTACTTATTCTAGATTAAAGCTAAAGGGGGATTCTGCCTACATCTTAGGTGCTCGCCCAAGATGCCGTGTACACTGCACTTTGTGTGACGCTATTTTTAAAAGTCCGCGCCCCCTACCTCATGAGAAATCACTCTATGTCAAACCCCGAAAAACCACGCATTCCGCGTGCGCTTATCGTCGCCGTGCAATTAGATCGTGTTAGCGATGTTGAATTTAAGTCATCATTGGCCGAACTGGCTGATCTGGCAAAGACCTTAGGGCTAGAGGTGGTCGGTCAAATTACCCAAAAGCGTTCGTCTTTCGATTCAACGGCGTATGTGGGCGTCGGTAAACGGGAGGAAATACGACAATTTTTACAAAGCCCTCAAGCTGACTCGGAACCGTTGTCGCAGGTTGACCCTCTAGCGGCTAGTGATTCAGTGGAGTTTATTCTAGTCGACCATGAAATCTCGCCTTCCCAGGCACTCAATCTGGAAAATGAAGTCGGTTGCGAGGTGATGGATCGCACGGTGGTCATTCTCGAGATTTTTCATCGAAACGCCAGCTCACACGCAGCCAGGGTACAAGTTGAGATTGCGCGCTTAACTTACATGGCGCCGCGCCTGCGTGAGGCGGCCAAGCGCGCGGGACCGTTAGGACGACAGCGCAGCGGTACTGGCGGGCGCGGTACTGGGCAGTCGCGCAGTCAGACGGATAGTCAAAAGGTTCGCGATCGTATTGCCGAGCTGCAAAAAGAAATTGATGCCATGGAGGTGGGTCGCGATACCCAGCGAGCACGTCGCCTGGGACAAGAGGAGGTATCACAGGTGGCGCTGGTCGGTTATACCAACGCGGGTAAATCCACCTTGATGCGCGCTTTGACCGGCAAAGAAATACTAGTGGCCAATAAACTGTTTGCCACGTTGGACACCAAGGTACGCACCTTGCAGCCAGAAAGTGTGCCTAAGGTGCTGGTGAGTGACACTGTTGGTTTTATCAAAAATTTACCCCATGGGCTGGTTGCCTCGTTCAAGTCAACATTGGACGAAGCCCTTAGCGCATCGCTGTTGCTGCACGTTATTGACGCAGGCGACCCGGGTTTTGAGGCGCAGCTTGAAGTAACCGATAAAGTATTGGCCGAAATTGGTGCCGATAGTGTGCCGCGCATTCGGGTGTTCAATAAAATTGACTATTTGCCCGACGCTGTCGCTCAAGAAGAGCGTACTGCGGAGCTGCAAGCCAAATATCCCGGCTGTATTGTTCTTAGCGCGCGCTGTCAGGACGATATAACGCAGTTACATCAGTCGATTGTGCAGGTTTTTCAAAAGAATCTGATTGAATCAGAGATTTTTTTACCTTGGTCCGCACAGGAGCTGCGCGGCGAGATCTTTAGCTCCTGTGAAGTACTTGAAGAGCGCGCTGATGCCGCAGGTGCATTTTTTCGCTTTCGCGCCTCAGCTGATATGGCCGCTCGACTGAGTAAACTCGCAGATGATGCGTGCTGAGGTCGAGCATTTGTCCTTATTAAAAAGGCTTTGGGTGAAAACGTATAACAAAGTTAGGTTCCCCTTCGGATGGACCTCCGACAATTGTCACCTTTTGTGCACAAGCCCGTACAAAAGCTGCCATTTACTTACGGCCTATGCTAAAGACGTTAGCCTTATACATATTTTCAGCTGAAAATTATAGAGGTTTTATTTTAATGGAGCATAAACGAATTAGCTTAATCAGATATCTGGGGGCCGTTGTTTTAGTATTCATCTCTCTATATTTCTTTTTAGCACCAGCTGGAATATTGATTCATGATTTACGCGACCCAGGACTGCATACTAATCAAGTCCCTAGATTCGCATACCGTTGGCATGTCCGATTAACTAATGAAATATCTTCATGGGCCAATAACCGAGTTGATTCCAAAAAGGCGTCCGGGCTAATGACTGATAATATATCAGGCACCGAGTGGCCAATGTTTAGTGCCGTTTTTTATTTGTGGGCAACTGAAGCTCTGCAAGAAAGCTGGGAAATCAATCCTGAGGCATCGGAAAAGGCTCCCAGTGTCTACGCTAAAACAGCGATTGAAGCAGCGACAAGACTGATAGTAGATCCAAATAATGCATCATGGGTTAAAGAGCATTGGGGTGAAAACTATTTACACAACGAAAACCTATTTTATAGGATGTTGCTTATCGCTGGATTGACAAGTTACCAGAAATTACTGGGTAATAAACAGTATACGGAGCTGTTAATAGATCAAGTTGAGTCTTTGTCAAAAGAACTTGCTGAGTCCCCATATGGTCTATTGGATGATTATCCGGGTGAGTGCTACCCGGTTGATATATTGCCTGCTATTGCAGTGATTAAAAGAGCTGGAGAGTTACTTGGCATTGATAAAACTGATTTCATTAATCGTTCTTTGCGCGCCTTTGAAGGTGATCGGTTGGATGTTGAAACCGGTCTTCCGGCTTACGCTGCAAGCTCACAAACTGGTCATGGTTATGGCCCTGCTAGAGGTGTAGGTATATCTTACATGCTTATATGGGCGCCAGAATTATGGCCAGACACTGCTAGTAATTGGTACAGTCAATACGAAAAACATTTTTGGAGTGAAGGGCCGATAATTTCAGGTTTTTACGAGTTTTTGAGAAGTAGTGACATGGATTCGTTTTTCTTTGATGTGGATGCGGGGCCTGTAATTAGTGGCTATGGTGTGGCGGCAAGTGCGTTTGGTATTGGAGCTGCAAGAGTTAATAATCAGGTAAAGCAGTCTTATCCCCTGGCTACCGAAGCATTGGTTGCATCCTGGCCACTACCTAACGGGACGTTGCTGATCCCAAGGTTACTTTCCAATTTGGCAGATGCTCCTTACATAGGTGAGTCGGCCTTACTTTTCATCATGACGCGTAAATCTTTATTCCCATCACCTGAACGAAAAGAACATAGTTTGCCTTATTTAGTTTACCTGTTTTTGATGTTTTATTGCCTTTCGGGTGTTCTCATATTACGATTCTCCATTAGGCTAATACGGCCATTACGTAAAGAGAGTAACAAGACTTAATATCAATTCAAATAAAACGTCGACTCTCTAAATTTCTAAGAAGGTTGTGAATAAAGACCCGCAATGTAACGTTTGAATTCTGTCGAGGAATATAAACACTAATGACCGTCACGAGTCTACATTATGCTGGCTTACTATAACGACGTTAGACGTAAAATTAAATTCTAATGGAGCAATATGACTATTCCCCCCGGTCAAAAAAACAGAGCAGATTTCCCCAGGTTTGGACTTCCGGCATATGCGAAAAGATTTCCATCGCGCCCTGAGGATAAGTCCATTTCGATAGAGGTAAATGGAATGGGGGAAATCAGTATTGATGACGCTCTCGCTGACTTACCTCGAACTACAATGCAAGCTGATTTTCACTGCGTGACTACTTGGACGTATTCTGATGCTAAATGGAGTGGGGTAAAATTCAGAGAATTCTTTCAGAAACATGTTGAACCACTGATTACAGACGATCTCCAGATTGCTGGTGTGGTTCTAACTGCTCAAGATGGTTATCGGACAACACTCTTTCTAGAGGATATTTTAAAGGAAGATGTAATGTTAGCTGATTCCCTTGACGGTAAACCTCTTTCGATTGAGCACGGGGCTCCGCTGAGGCTGGTAGCACCGGAGCACTATGGTTACAAAAACTTGAAACATTTGACGAAAATTGAGTTTTACGTGACTATGCCTATAGTAAAGCGCGGAATACGTGCTTTACTTGATCATCCGCGAGCGCGTGTACGAAGAGAAGAGCGAGGCAGATGGGTTCCTGGTTGGGTTTTACGTTATCTGTACCGACCGCTTGTCTCAGGCGGAGTAAAAAACTTTCGTGAAACTATGTTGAAACGTAATGATGGAAATAGCTCGTAGTGAACCTAGCAAGTTTATCAGTTTTAATATTTTCGCTATGCTCAATTACGAAAATTACGAAAATT
>JAWSUY010000044.1:0-20555 GCA_033852175.1 Agarilytica sp. | reverse complement strand
TTACAAAAATATTAAATGAAATCGGAATTCACCATGAAAAAACTATCCCTCTTTTTATGCTCAGGTCTTTTAGTGGGGCTTCTGCTTTCATGGCTAGTTGCTGGACAATTGGTGTCTCCTGCGCGTGTTGATGTAAAGCTTCCAGAAACGGATATTCCTATTGAAGAGTTTACGATTGCAAGTGAGTCGGGAGCGTTGTTAGCGGGTTGGCATATTGATGCAGGGAATAATAAGGGGGTCGTAATTCTTTTTCATGGTGTCAGAGCGAATAGGGAGTCTATGTTTGAAAGGGCAACACTATTATATGAAAATGGATTTTCAGTTGTCCTAATTGATTTTCAGGCTCACGGTGAAAGCACTGGGGAAAATATTACGATCGGATACCTTGAGAAATATGATGTGCTGGCCTCTATCGAGTATGCAAAATCTCATCATGTAGGTCAGCCCATTGGCATAATTGGCATGTCATTAGGGGGAGCGTCAACTATTTTAGCTTCCCCTCAAAATATAGACGCTATTATTATTGAATCTGCGTACCCAGATATACGCTCGGCAGTGGTTAATCGTATCAAAGCCAAGTTGGGGTTTTTACATAAAATACCATCAGAAATACTATTGTTCCAATTGGAGCCACGTCTCGGCTTTGACGTTTCAGAGTTAGCGCCTATTGATAAAATCGGAACGCTTAACAGTCCTGTGTTTATTATCTCTGGCAGTGATGATGTGCACACGACTAAGGAAGAGACGGAACAGTTATTTTCGCGTGCAAACGAGCCAAAACAACTGTGGATTGTTAAAGGGGTGGGGCACGAAGATGTGTACTCTAAAAGACCCGAGCTATACAAGAATAACGTATTGGATTTTTTATCTACCCATATGACGAAGTGAATTTAAATATATGTAATAAGCTTTGATGCATTCGGCTATTGCGAAAGCAAACCGCAAGATCTGAATCCCGGATTAGAAACAGTATAGTTATCACCAATAAGTTTTGGGATTAAGACAGCTGTTCCTAATAAAATCACTCAGAAGTTTTGGGGGCTGACGTTTGACATCTTCTCGGTCGGTGAGTAGTTTACGAAAAAGCCAAAACGAATACGCTGCTATCCACCCAGTATCGGCTAAGAGCAAGCGAAGTTTGCCTTGGTTTTTTAAGAAATACCGCCTTCTTGAATCGAACCAGTATTGTGGTCTACGAGGCTGTGCTTTTCTCAAATCTGAAATGCCTGTGGATGCACCCACTTCATGTACCACGCGGCTCGATGGAAGGTGCCAGCAATCAAAGCCTTCGCGTTGGATTTTGAAGCAATAATCGACTTCTTCAAAATATAAAAAATAATCTTCATCCATTGGCCCCACGGCGTGAAATACTTTGGCTGGGATCATTAGTGATGCTCCGGCAACCCAATCTACTTTTTCCGTCGCGAGGGTAACTTCCTTTGCGACGCGAGAGCTTGAAAACCAGCGGTCAAGAAAGCCGAGGCAGAACCCCGATAGTATTTCACTTTTCCATGTAGGGAAGTTGAACGTGGATACTTGCACGCTGCCATCCGCGTCCTCAAGTCGGCTGCCGACGATTGCGGGGCCTATGCTTTTAAGATGTGTAACTAGGTTTAGCCCAGCTTGCTCACGAAGGTAGGTGTCGGGGTTGAGCATCCAAAAAAAATCGGGTTTGTTAGGGCTGTTTGTGATTGCATAGGAAAAGCCTAAATTATTTCCGTAAGCAAAGCCTCCGTTCTTTCCTGCTTTGAGTACCGTTGCCCAAGGTTTAAACGTATTTTTATTCAGGTGATTCTCAATTATGTCTAATGAGTCATCGGGGGAGCAGTTATCAACAATAACAAGGCTTAGGTTGGGTAGAAATTGTCGTTCATGCGCGAGGCTGTCAACGGCTCTGCAGGTGAGCCCTGGCGTTCCATAGTTAACGATAACGACCACTACAATAGAGAGGTCTATGTGGGTATTATTGTTCATTCCCCGTAGAGTTCATCGTTAGTGATTGGGCGAGCGGGTATGCCCACCATTGTCACACCAGGTGGAACGTCTCGCGTCACAACTGCGTTTGCACCGATTATTGCGTCATCGCCGATGGTGATATTGCCGACTAATTTTGCGCCGACACCGATATCGACTCGTTTCCCTAGTGTGGGAGCGTGGTGTGGATACTTTACCGTTTTAATGCCCATTGATACTCCCTGACGAATAATACAATCGTCGCCGATTTTACAGTTTCCGTGAATCACGATCGCGCCTTGGTGCTCTATCACGACTCGACGCCCAAGCTCGACTGAATAAGGTAATTCAATGCCGTAAATAGTGCGGGCGCGTCGGTAAAGTGTGCGATAGAGGATGCTGAGGGGGGCTCGTAAAAAACGATTTTGAATGGTCATGCGCCATTGTCCATAACGACAAAATACAACGGCCCGAAACCCTGGCCGGGTCCAGTCTCTGTCGTGGGAGTGCCAGTCTTCTTTTATAAGTGAAAATAAATTCAACGAGTATTCCTTTATATGCCCAGTCCAGCAGGCTGTTGGACTCCGCTTGAGGTATGAAAACAGAGTAAACAGGCCGCGAGTATAGATTACTTTTTATTTGGCTCCAAATGCCTAGAATCAATGGACGAGAAGCTCTGAGCCACATGTTTTTGGCTGGGGCTGTTGGAGGGCCAGGCAGTAGCCGCGTAATGAGGGCATACACGATGCTAGAGTGAGCTTATGACGGTCTAGCTCTGTAGTGTTTTTTTTGTTTACGGGGCTCAATCATTACACTTTTTACTCCCATCACCCTCATTACGTCCATTAAAAGAGGAGGGCATTAGCATGGTCATAATACTCGTGAACCGAACGCTCAAGTCATTATGGGGCTCTCTAGCTATACAGTCTGTGTTTTCGTGAGCCTCTCTCCTTAGGCGTTTAACGTCGGTTTCTGCGTCCAATTCCTGCGTTTAGCTAGTATTGAGAGCACTTAAATGACTGAAAAACCATCTAAAATACTTGTTTTATCGGCAATAAAAACTATCTGAGGTCCATTATTACGTTCGACTCCCTGTGCTGTATAGAAATGCCGCGTTCAGTGGTAGTCAGTGTCTTGGGGCTGTTCTGTTGAATATGGCGACGAAAGAGGGGGGGCGTTATTTGGCGGAGTGCCCGTCCTTGGTTATTTAGGCATGAAGGGCCGATGTGGCATGGGGTTTAGGTCGGGAGATATGTACTGTATAGTGTTGCCCAAGTTAATGGATGGCCCGGCTGAGGAATGTCGCTGGGGCTATTGAATTAGCTGTTATGTGGGTGAAGTCTTCAGAAAAGGGACGATAGGTGACGTTTGAAAGAATTATGGGTATTTATGTTAGCGATGATGACGAATATCGACGATATCGTGAAGGTATGATGCCTGTTTTACATTCAATTGGAGGTTCTTTCGGCTTTGATTTTAAAGTTTCAGAGGTTCTTCTTTCAAAGGCTGATGATGAGATTAATCGTGTTTTCACTATTGAGTTCCCAAGTAAAGAGGTTATGGATGGTTTTTTCTCTAATCCAGAGTATTTAGACGTCCAAAAGAGGCACTTTGCTAACTCAGTTACGAGTAAAACAATAATTTCAATGCATGAAAAACACACATAACAAATTTAGGTATAATTACCTTCGGTCGGATCTCGGTCAACCGTGATCTAAGGCACACGCTAACGGCGTTACGCGCCTTTAGCGAAGATTTTATTTTATATTCGAACTGGTGAATTCGGGTATAAATCTTATATTTCACCAACAATTACGAGTAAAGAACATGAGTAAAGGTACAGTTAAGTGGTTTAACGCCGATAAAGGTTTCGGATTCATTACACCTGAAGATGGCAGCAAAGATTTGTTTGTTCACCATTCAGAAATCCAAGCTGGTGGCGGTTACGCAACTTTGAATGACGGCCAAGCCGTTGAATTTGAAGTTGGCCAAGGTCAAAAAGGCCCTTGTGCAAATAAAGTCGTTCCTATCTAGTATAGGCGGCAGCACATAACAAGCGCAGCTGCGCTTGTTATGTGCTTTTATTCCCTTATCAATAAAGCTAAAGGAGAGATTTATGGCTAAAGGCCAAGATTCAAAAAAAGCAGTTAAAAAGAAGCCTGAAAAAACATTAAAAGAAAAGCGTGCCGAGAAGAAGGAAAAAAAGGCAAGTAGGTGATCAGCATGATCAGCCATTGGAAAATGCTAAAATCGAAGTGATTCAAAGTCCCTGCAGTTAGTCCCGAACAAGTGTCATGATCTCTGACCAATCAATCTATACCGTCACGTCAAAATAGAGTCAAATCTAATGAATTGGTTTTGTTGGCGAGCAGTGCTCTGTGTATATTAAGCGCACATAAGTCGGCACTTATGATCGGTCATTCCAAGTTCAGTACCGCAAACGCATTACGCGTGTGTTCGCGTCCGCTTTCTCAATTGTTATGTTCGACCAGTATTTGAGAATCATCAATGGATATAGTTTTAGTTCGTCACGGAAAGTTGAAATTATAAAAACCATTTTGATCAATGGCGTAGGATTTTGTAAGAGGATAAGCGTCTATACGCGGCCCCGATTTGCAACAGTGTGATGCCGCCTGAAGGTCCCATCGAGATGGTAGAAGGCTGAGAAACGATTGTGTGCAGTAACCTACTCCGTTCTCAGGAATCCGCAAAGATACCAGCAGCTTAATCTGTGCAAATTATTGTGTAGCCAGTGGGCGGCTTACATTGGTGTTCAGCGACAGAGTTACCGACAAAATGAAAGCCCCAATTTTTGAATGGCGAGCATTGCATCAATAGTGGTTTTGTCAGGTTTCTTTGGTTTTCGACATTAATATGAATGGCGATCTATTTGTTAAGCAGGCCGGTCCTCTAACCGAGATGGATCAAGTACTTAGCAAAGCAACCCTAAAAATAAAAAGTCTCTCTACTTTGTAGGTAGGGGATGTTTTAACAAAATTAAAGAATTTACAGGTTATGAATATTGCTTGTAACAAACACAATGCACGCGGAGCACGCTGACGTAGTCGTTCCACGGCACTCGGTGATTTTTACGTTAGTCTATTGTAGGCAGATCAAAAGTCACTCAAATATCTAGAGCCATAAACAGATGTCATGAAGAGAAAAATATTAAGTTTGAATGTGAAAAGAAATAAGAACGCCAAACAAGCAGATGAGGCGGTAATGGATACATCTCATGATGATCCACAAAAGCGTTTTTTAAATGGCGTAGCCATCAATCCGAATCAATGCATTCGCCTGGAACTAGGTTCTCAGGAACTCACTACGCGAGCGATAGATTTGCTTACGCCAATAGGGCGGGGCCAGCGGGGCTTGATTGTTGCTCCTCCAGGTTCCGGAAAGTCGACGATGTTAAAGCATATTTGCCAGGCGGTGGGGAAAGCTTATCCTGAGATAAAGCTTTATGCATTGCTCATTGATGAACGTCCGGAAGAAGTGACGGATTTTAAGCGCAGCGTGCCGGCACAAGTACATGCCTCGTCCTCTGATGAGCGTTATGAACAGCACGTTCGTGTAGCCGACGATCTTCTTAAGATCGCTCGCAAAGAAGCTGGTGAAGGTCATGATGTAATGATTGTCATTGACTCTCTCACAAGGCTTTCTCGAGTGCACAATGCCACCGGGAAGGGCAGTGGTCGTACCATGTCGGGCGGCGTTGACGCTAGAGCTTTGGAAATACCGCGAAAAATGTTTGGGGCAGCACGAAAAATTGAGAACGGTGGATCGCTTACTATTCTAGCGACCATACTCGTTGATACCGGAAGCCAGATGGACCAAGTGATCTTTGAGGAATTCAAAGGCACGGGGAATATGGAAATCGTATTGTCACGGGAAGCTGCAAATCAGCGGATTTATCCTGCTTTGGATATCCCGAAAAGCAGTACGCGCCGTGAAGAGCTTCTTTTGAATGAGAAGGACCTCAAAAGCGCAAGAGTTTTGAGGCGGGCGCTTACCAGTCTTAAGCCTGTAGATGGGGCTGAGAAGCTTGTTGCGTTACTTGAAAAATATGATACAAATGCAGAGTTGTTGGAGTGCTTTAAACCATAAATTATTGGTAATGTGTGTGATGCGTGTTGAGTGTTATTGCGCAGTAAATGGTTCAGTCAAAATAAAACATCGGTAATTCTTGCGGCGCTAAATAGGGTGGTGGCGTTATGAGGTGTACGCAGTGCGGGAACAAATTTACAATGCTTGAGGTACCTGTTGAAGAACGTATCTATGGTAAGTTCTCGGCACAGTTTAAATGCCCGAGTTGTAAATGTTGGCTTCAAGCAGGGAAACGATTTAAATTCTTAAGTATGTTGGGGCTTACGTTAATGGCATTTTGTGCCGTAACGGCTACATTGAACTCATTAGGCTTCGCAAGTGTAGATAAAGCCATTTTATTTCTATTGGGTGGTGCTGGCGTTACTTTTTTTACGTTGTCTTTGGTCAATATGAAAATGGAGCTTGTTGAATGAAACTACCTCCAAATGTACAAAAAGATGATCGGGTCATACTCTTTGATGGTGTGTGCAAGCTGTGTAATGCTTGGAGCAATTTCATTATAAAAAATGATAAGAGGCGCCAGTTTAAATTATGCAGTGTTCAGTCCGTTGAGGGGCAGAAGGTTCTTAGCCATTTTAAGTTTCCAACGGATCACTTTGAAACGATGCTGTACGTTGACGGCGATCGCTACTATCAAAAGAGTGATGCATTCTTCAAAATCATACAGGTGCTGGGTATGCCATGGTCTTTAATCTGCATCTTCAAAATAATTCCGAAATTTTTAAGAGACTGGTTGTATGATCGTATTGCTTTAAACAGGTACGCAATATTTGGTAAGTACGATTTTTGCAGTCTGCCAACTGCCGATTATGAGAATAGATATCTAAGTGAAAAATAGGTATTGGTATAGGCCGTGGCGCCACTGTTCGAGGGATATCTGTCAGCGTTACAATCAGTCAACGTAGAGAAAAAATTAATTAAAATTGTAACTTGACCGCATATGACTTCTGAAGAAATCATTCAATACTACAGCGATACAACGAATCGAGACGTTCGCGAAGACTTGGTCTTTGCAGAAAGACTGATAGGGCGCGAGAAGATAGCCGTAGATTGTGGCTGTGGTGCAGGGGCCGATATAGCCTTCTTAAGGGATAAAGGATTTACGGTTCACGCCTTCGATATTGAAGAGGAGTCGATTCGCTTATGTCGGGAGCGTTTCGGTAATGACGAAAATATCCACTTATCTTGTGCAAGCTTCAATTCTTTTGATTATCCGCAATCCACATTGCTGGTCGCGGATGCTAGCTTGTTTTTTTGCCCAGCAGACGAATTTGTCAAGGTCTGGAGCAGTATTTTCACGTCACTTGTTAAAGGCGGAATATTCTGTGGTTCTTTCCTTGGGCCAAATGACACAATGGCTGGTCCAGATTTTGATAAAAAATCATTTTGGGAGCATGTTCTAGTATTCAACGAAGTGGAGCTTAGGGTGTGCCTGGGCGATTTCGAGATTTTGAAAATCACGGAGCACAATGTGGTAGGGGAGGGGCCACAAGGTTCTCCACACCAATGGCATATTTATTCTGTTGTTGCTAGAAAAATCTAGCAAGAAAATAATTGTCTGCACGAATGTGTGTCGATTAATAAAAAATGTATCTTTGCTGGCCAGATGTGTGGCTTTTATTTTTTATAAGCGATTACATCGAACTAAAACATCACATGCGCACGATTTTTATAACCCAACTTTTATGTGACAGCCGTGTCTTGAATTTAACCTTGGCCAAAGCGATAGTTTCCCATCGAGTATAATTTCAATGTTAACAGATGGTCAGTGTAACACTGCCAAAGCCAACGTTAAGATGAGTGTTCAGGACTTAATTGCATCTGCCAATAACCTACATCCAGCCATTTACCGAATTTATAACCAACCTCCTTAAAATGGCCGACTTTTACCATCCCAAATTTCTCATGTATAGCTACGCTAGCGGGGTTGGGAAGCGTGATGCTGCCAATCACAGAGTGTATACGTTGGTGGCGCAAGCTCTGAAGTAAAGCCTCATACAGCTTTGTCCCCCAGCCTTTGGCTTGGCTTGTGTACGATAAGTAGATAGTGATTTCCGCTGTATGCCGATAAGCAGTACGATCATTCCAGCTAGACGCATAGGCATAACCCATAACGTCTTCTTTCTCTACCGCGACTAGCCAGGAAAACCCCGATTCTTGCACCTTGTTGATACGGGCAGCTATGCCGATCGCATCGATGTCACCTTCTTCAAAAGTAATCACCGTATTCTGTATGTAGTAGCGATAAATCTCAGCTATCGCTTCAGCGTCCTCTTGCCTTGCTTCTCGGATCATTTTGAGTTCCCTGGGCATGTGCGTTTGGGGTGAGTGAGCCCCCCTTCCTCTTGTTCTCTTTGATCGTTACATACAATGGGTAAGCGCTAATTAACGCGATAAACACAGCATACGCTGTAAAAATTCGTTGCTCCGGTTGGGTAAATTCTGCGGCACCAAAAATGGTGAAAATACATACTGGTGCAGATAAACCCAATAAAACCAGTACACCGAGGATGTATATTGAAATTATATCCGCAAGCATGGTGAATATAATGCATAAAAAACAAATCGCGATATAGGGGCCGAAATAAATATTATGCTCGGCAACCCAGGCAAAGGCTGGGGCAATGAATGACGCGATGATGATGAAAAACCGTATCTCGGGAGTCCATCGGTTTTGAGTTGCAATATCTACAAATTTGAATCCATATCGCTTCATTGCTTTTCCTGTTGTTCAGCCGCCTAAGTTGCGTGTTGTAACCGTATTTCTGTTCTGTGTTCATGGCAGTATTTCAGAGAAGTGTAACATTAGCTGCTCACTTGATAATATTTTCACATGATCTTCATTGATGCCAATTAATTTTCGTGCCTGACTCTGTGCTTCAGGCTTTAGCATGCTGTCTATGCTCACCACTCCGTCGTTTGATTCGAAGACAAGCATATCCCGTTGCTTAATGCTGAATGCAAGGTAATGTGGAATGCTGGAGGGGAGCACGCTTTCAAATAAACTTTCTAAATAAGGGCTTCCTGGGACCATGTCGTGCCATACCGGCAGAACAGATGGGGCAAACTTCAAACCCATTTTGGCGGCGTTGTGTCCATTCCACGGGGTTGAGATACTTGTAAATGATTTGATGTGATTACAATTATCGGATTCAATGCAGAGATTAATATAGCCTCTTGAGACTAACCCACCCATGCTATGCGCGACAATATGTACTTTGGATAATTGATACCTTTGTTTTGCCGTTGAAATAAGATTGAAAAGTTCAATGCTATTATCATACAGAGAAAATCCAGAGGGGTAGTAGTAATACCACAGCTGGTATTTCTGTGAGTCTAAATTTTTTGATAAGTCGATAAAGTCCGATGGCGAACCGCCAATACCGTGAATGAATATAATGGTTTCTTTTTTCTGGGAATATTTCTTTGGAATATATAAACCAGACAGGCCTGAATTTTTAAAGTGAAGGGGTTTCAATAAGCCGACTTTCACATTAGCTCTTGAAAACCGTAGATCATCCAGGCTCGTTAGTGACTGTATTCTGGAGTGGATTGCTTTACTGTAACCGAAGTCAAACGTGCTTGGGTTATATGTCGAAACTTCATAATTTGTCGAATTTTCTTGGGGCAAATTTATGATAATGCTAATGGACGCTGTCGGTTCAGCTGTTCCATAGTTAACTTGAACGACCTCTAAAGGTTCATCTACCTGATGGGCCATATCTTTATTGTGATCACAATAAACACGTATTTGCTCTGGTCTGAAACCAAGCTGATGAGAAAACTTCACCGTCGAGGGAAGGCGAAGGCTGTCTGTTTGGCTATTGTTTGAAGCTTTACCGTAGAAGCCTAACATTATAAATCCAGAGCAGCGGGTTTTCTCTGTAAAGCCTCCTTGAATTTTGAAACCGAAATTACTTACATCAATTTCTGGATCTTTCGCCAAGAAACCACTGCAGCCGGAAAGAAGGTACAGAATGATCGCGCAGTTACATATGTTCTTAACCATAAAAAACCAAAGTTGTTGTCGTTTGTATTAGGTGTTGCGACAGTTGTTAGGGGTTTTTCAGAATAAATAGCTTAAGCCCAAAGAGTAGCTATCAATATGCGTTTCGTTACTCATTTTAATGTCAACAATGTTACCTTCCAGGTCAACCACGCCAGGGTAATTCTCATTGTGCCCTAAGCTAAAATATCGGTTCCACTGAAGGTTTATGTGCCATGCCTCGGAATATTTAAAGCCTGCATGTAAGCCAATTATAGGGTTAATATCATAGTAAGTGTGACGCTTGTTCGCTGAGATCGGCTTGCTCTCAATAATCGTATTGCCAGTATAGGAGTCGACTTGAGTTTGTATCTTTCTCTCAGTGATTATCCGGGATATCAATACGCCAATATTGCTACCGATGAATATTTTTTCTCTAATGGGTAGCTCACCATAAAGCCCGACTGAGGCGCCGCGGACTTTACTCTTAATACTATCGTTTCCTATTACCGTGCGAATACGGTTACCATTGTTGTCAGGGATGTCATAGGTGAAATCAGATTTTAATGAGTATTCTGACTTTGCAAGATAGCTCGCTTTGATCGAAAAGTAGCGATTGTAATGATAGCCTCCGGTCAATATGAAACTATCGCTGTTTTCATCTTTGATTTGATTGATGTCTGTTGTTGCTCCAGGGAAGCCGACTGTAAATAGGAGATTTCGTTGTTGTTGAAAGACTTCAAAAAAATCAGATTTGTGCTGCACTGCAGTCAAGCCAAGGCTGAGGTCGGCTGCAATAGCAGAGCCGCAGTGTAGGATCATCGTTAGGTTCAGTATTCCTATAATAAATTTCATAATGATCCTTATCGTAGCTTCCAATATTGTTCAAAGATGCGTGGAACTTTAACGGTCTAGAGCATAGAAATAAACAAGTTTCAATCGTCAGGCTATGATGGTGACTGTATGTATTGGCGTTTTATTCGTTATATTGCTGATAAAGTTCGATTTGAGTGCATGCTTGAGTCTAGGCTGGTGATAATTCCTCACGATCTTTTGCCATCCTCTCCAGCCAATTATTCAACCCGAATCTGTCTATTGTATAGACATTACATAATACGCCTTTGAGATTATGTTCTTGATACAAAATTCGGCCAACTTTTTGGTACATTTTATTCAATAAAGGATTACTCTCCCTTGCTTTGAAGCGAATTTCTGTATGGTGTTCTTCTTCTGAAAGAAAGAAAAGTGATTGTAAATAGCCCGTTATAATGCTTTTTTTGTTTCTTTCGTTCGGGTCAAGAATAGTGAAGATCACATACAGCACATCTTTATTTTCGTAGTCTTTAACCGGCTCGCCATGTGTATAACAGCTAAGGCCGATGATGCGGTCGTTACGTTTTTTGATTAACGCACCACCTTTTTCTGCGATGAGTTGTAAGGTGTTGCTGATGCCATTTGTTGCTGAGTACGGAGGGGTAAAGTGTTTGTCCATCGCGGTGAAAAAGTTGATCACTTCTTCTGAGAGGGGAGCGGCTTTCTCCCAATAATCTGTCTTACAACTTAAGTTCATTATATGGGGGTCTTTACTGAGTTCTTTTGGCTGGATTTTCCGTTGTCAGAGTATAGCGACTATTAGTGAGCCGCTCGAACTTGATTGGGCTGAAAAACTGCAAGCCCTTCTCGCGCTCAGCTTTTACCATCCTTAGTGATAACGCTTGACGATGTTGATTGTTAATACCGTGGCGTAGAACCACGGGATCAAAATTGATTTGTTCAGAAATTAATTTTGGGAAGGGTGTTATGTGAAGGTTTGCGTTCCCACGCACGACCCCAAGGATGGGGAAAGTAGATCGGCTCAGGTAGATGCTAAGCCGAGAGCCGTGGGAACGCTAATGTTGATTTTTTGATGTGATGCAGAGAATAAAGCAGTAAGGCCGTTATAGAGGGTTTCTAATCCGCTAACGACACATTAACTCTGTCCTGCTCATCAAAATAAGCCGCAATTCTCACTTTCACATTTTCCCGAATATCCAAATGAAATATCGATAAGTCGAGTAAGTGGTAACTGCCTTTTACAAAACCAACACCGATCTTTTTAAAGGCTGTATTTGATTGGTCAGAAATAAACAGAATGCCTTTTTTACACTGAGCGCTCACCAACTGTGTGACCGGTGCAGCCAGTGGTTCAAACTCAACGCCGATGGCGGCATTGTCGCCGGAGATTGAAAATTGAAATTCGCCAGAAGCGGGTACACCACCCACGTGCTTTTCAGCCGTGACTAAGCCTCCGTCTAATTCCCACGAAAGGGGGTTCACGCAGATGTTGTCTTCGAACAAGGGAAACTCTTTATCGATAACCGTTTCGCTAAACGTATCCCACGTGACAGCGCAGTTTAGGTCGCTGGCGTGTGTGCAGACACTGATGCTCTGCAGTGCTTCAATTTGTGCGGTTTTGATTTGAGCGCCGACAATATAAGCGGTCACTAATTGTTCCGCGAGAGGCGTGTTATCGATCACGTCTTTTAATAGACGAAACGCATGCATCGTGCCTTGGCTGTGGCTGGCAATAATAAACGGGCGCCCTTGGTTGAAGTTGTCTAAGTAGTATTGAAATGATTCTTCAATATCTTGATAGGCAAAATCCAGGATTTTATCGCGCTTTTTTACCGACTCAAAAAACGCAAAAATGCTGGCTTGTCGGTAGCGGGGTACATACACATTGCAGCAGCCGTTAAAAATACTGGCTTGGTTGGCCAGCATCCACTGAGTGTTTTCTTCTGTGACGGTACCGGATGCCAGGGTGTCGATCCAGCTGGTGCCTTTGACGAAGCCAGTAGGGTGGATAAAGAACACATCCACTGGGGCCGAGCCTTGGCTGAGCATGTCGAGTGTGCCGGCAGGGCTCATATCGGCGAGGTCATCTTTATTCGGCAATGCTGCCCAAGAAGTGGGGGAGGCGTAATCTAACGCTGCCACGGCATCTTTAGGGTTAAAAGGCTCGCCAGGGCGGTTGAGTAGTAATTTGGCTGTAAAGGTGATTATACCGCCGTTACCGGTGGCATAGGCAGCCCCTACTGCAAGGCCGATAAGTACGGGTATACACAGTATTATTCGTAGAATCCATTTCATGGTAATTCTCCACTCCTATTGAAAGATCTTAATGGTCAAGGGTCGTAGTTTTTCGGTGCTTTTTTTATAACGCTGCTTTTTTGGGGGGAGTTTAGCGACATTTGGGGTGTGACTTCAACTGTTGTTGAGTGTTTGACGCTAAATCGATACTGGATTCTGGTGTGCTAGTGATGGCTATGCCGCAAGTTTAGCTACGGTTTTCGTGCGAATTTTTCGTGATATTGAGGCGTTGTTGGGCCCTTAGAGCACGTGGGGTGGGGCCTTCACGGTAATTTAGACTCTTGGGCTAAGCCTCTCATTCGAACGTCTCATTCAAGCCTTGCGTCTATTTCCTAAGAAAGGGGCTAATCTAAACCTCGAACTACTTTCCTCATGTGTTTCCTTTTTTAACGCCTCATTTGGGCCTCGGACCTTACGCTTTTGATCCAAATCTTCAGTCTCGCCCCGATCTTTCCATGCTTTTCATTCCGCCCATATCCGGTTTAACCGCGCCAAATGCATTTCATCGCATCACTCTGACGTGGGTTCTGGGCCTCCGTATTCTGCCGGTCAAGCTGACCAATGGGGTGAGCAAACAACGGAAAAACACATGAAGAGCTTATTGATCTCTCTATTAATGGCACTGGGCGTCTCTCCCTTCGTTGCCCATGCGGAACAAGCGCCAACATTCGATAGCGCGTATGCACTTTATCTAAAGGTTGCTAAGGACGGCGATAAGTCCTCTTTGACGGCAGCGAACCAGCAATTTCAGGCCTTGGTGGATCAGAATCGCGCTGACCCCGTTGCCATGTTCTATCTGGGAAGCACCAACACATTCAAAGCCAAGTACACCTGGAAGGTATGGGCAAAGGTGAGCCTGTTAGAGCGGGGCTTACAGCAAATGGACAAAGCCTTGGCTTTGTTAAAGCCAGAACACGCGAACCAGAGCGTGGGAGGTATTCCGGTCGATTTAAAATTAAAAGCCGGTGCTGGGGTCGCGTTTACGAAAGTTCCTAGGTTTACGAATCGATTTGATCAAGGCGTTTTATTGATTAATGAGGCACTGAACGATGCACGCATGGAAGGTATTCATCCAGAACGTAAATGTTATATCTATTTTTACGCGGCCAAAGCGGCATTAGCAGAAAAGCAAACGGATAGAGCGAAGCAACTTTTTCAGCAGGTTGTTCAGATGGACCCTGAAAGTTCTTATGGGAAAGAGTCGCAGGAAAATTTAGACCAATTGTAAATAAATAACGAAATACCGTATGCAATCCCACTGTCCCCCAAGGGAATGCATACGGAACTTTAATTTTAAATACACAAAAAAATAAACAGGAAAGTTATTATGAACAGCCCTGAACAAACAACGAGGCTTGAGCCAATAGACAGCCCTGAGCTAATAGACAGCCAATCTCAGATCACCAAACGCCTCAATCAAAAAAACGTCATTAGCCTAAAGTCGATTTCCAAAACTTACGGCAATGACAATAATCGGGTAAAAGCAGTCAACAACGTCAGCCTACAAATCAATAAAGGGGAGTTTGTCGCCTTAGCCGGACCATCCGGTAGCGGAAAAAGCACCTTGCTGAATATTTGCGGTTTGTTAGATACCGTCGATCACGGTGAATACCATTTGAATGACATTGCGATATCAAATTGCAATAAAAATCGTTTAGCTGAAATACGTAAAAAACACATCGGTTTTATCTTTCAGAGTTTTAATCTGATTCCCGTGATGACAGCTGCCGAAAATATTGAATATCCGCTGTGGCTATTTAATTACAGCAAGGCTGAGCGTAAACAAAAAGTAGACGCGGTGCTAGAGCAGGTTGGCTTAAGTCGCTTTTCTCATCAGCGCCCCGATCAACTTTCAGGCGGGCAGCGTCAGCGTGTCGCTATCGCTCGCGCCCTCATTAAAAAACCCGAACTTATTGTTGCGGATGAACCAACAGCAAATTTGGATACCCATACGGCCAACCAAGTAATCGACCTTATGCATCATCTTAGTGATGAATATAATACGACCTTTGTGGTGGCCACTCACGATGATCGCATGATTAATCGCTGCGAACGCATTATTCGATTAGAAGACGGAGTATTAGTATGAAATGGCTTAAATACGCATTGCAGAATATCGGCCGAAATAAACGGCGTTCATCGGTAACGATTTTAATTACCATCGTTGGCACCATGGCCATTTTGATCAGTTCGGGTTTTGTTTTTTCTACTTACAGTACCTTAACGGAAACCAGTGCTCGGCAGGCTGGTCATGTGACGCTTGCACATCCCGATTATTTTAATAAAGACGAACAAAAAGCCATGGAATTTGGCTTGTCCAATTATGACGCGTTGTCAGAAAAGTGGATGGAACACCCCGACGTAAAAGTCACTCTTCCACGTATTAATTTTAATGGGCTGATCACCAATGGTGAAAAATCCGTGACCTTTATTGGCGTCGGTGTTTTACCCAAAGAAATGCAGGTAAAAGGCCCCTTTATGAAAATGCACGAAGGCAAGGTGTTGTCGTTTGAAAAAGATGCCGAACCCCACGTGATGTTGGCGAACGGTTTGGCAAAGTCTATGGGCGCCAGTGTCGGGAGTTATATTACCTTACTGAGCACAACCAGCGAAGGGGCATTAAATGCCTTTGATTTTAGAGTGCGAGGGATCTTCTCGGTGGGGACTCCCGCAATCGACAAACGATTACTGTATACCAATATTGGCAGTGCGCAAGAGCTGTTGCAAACCGACAAGGTTAGTAGTCTAGCCATACACCTTTATGAAACTGAGGGAGCGCCGAAATTTCACAGTGAAGTTCTCGCAGAGTCAGAAGGTCTAGCGGTTCAACCCTGGTGGGATAATGCGCCGTTTTATCATAAAGTCAAAAGCCTTTACAACTTAATTTTTGGCGTGATGGGTGTGATTATTCTAGTGCTGGTATTTTTCTCAGTCTCGAATACCGTATCAATGAGCGTGGTTGAACGTACACGTGAAATAGGAACATTGGCCGCATTAGGCACAACCTCCGGTCAAATTACCCGCATTTTTATTTTGGAAGCGATGGCTATGGGCGTAATCGGAACTGTGATCGGTATGATTGTTTCCATGCTGTTCAGTGGCGGCGTGATTCTTTTCGATGTCCACATGCCACCGCCACCAGGGCGTTCGGAATCCTATCCATTACGGCTTGAAATGTCTCTTGTGTTTTTTGTGGCAACGAGCGGGATATTGATTGTCTCTGCTGTTATCGCTTCTTGGATAGCTGCCCGAAAAGGATCAAAACAATCTATCGTAGGAGCACTTTCTCATGTTTAAAAAAATACTATTTTTGAGTGCGAGTTTACTGCTGTCGTCTTCGGTGTTCGCATTGGACAGTGCCGAATTTATATTGCAGGTCGCGGATGAGTTTCGTGCGTCTTCCAGTGCAGTAAAAATATTGTCCAAAGTCGAATTGTATAAAAATGGCAAACTTGATCGAACAAAAACTTACACTGTCTACAGTAAACCCAATAGACGGTCGTTAATTTTATTTACTTCCAACAGTGAAGTGGGTCAAAAAGCCCTAATACTCGACGACAAATTTTGGCTGTTTATGCCGCGCTCACGCAGGCCCATTCGAATAACGCCGATGCAGAAGTTGCTTGGTGAAGCCTCAACCGGCGATATCGCCAACTTAAGTTGGAGTGAAGACTATCAGGGGGAAATTATAAATGCAGAGGATATGACGGATGGCAAAGCTACCGTTCAGCTCAACCTGGATAGCCAGCAGAAGGGAACAACGTATAAACGCATCGAGTTGTGGGTTTCTGCAGAAGACTATCGGCCGATCAAAGCCAATTTATATTTAACTTCTGGCAAGTTAGCGAAGCAAGTGAGTTATGGCTATGGCTTTATTCGCGGGAAAGAAGTCGTTGAAACCATGACCTTTAGTGACAGTATAAAACCGGGCCGAAAAACCGTTATGACGAATCTGGATATAGAAGAAAAATCGTTACCTGGAAAAGTTTACAACCCTGCGTACCTGATCAAAAATAAATTGGAGACGTTTTAACATGTCGGAGTGGATGAAGTGGACAATTTCGTTGCTTGTATTAACTGTCTCAACGCTAATGAGTCCCTTGCTCTGTGCATGGGATGGCTCGGCAAAAGTTCGCATTCAGCCACTCCTCCAACAAAATAAAGAGGAAGCATTTTTTGTCGAGGGTATTTATGCAGAAAAACGATCGCGGCAAGACTTTGTTCTGAATGCGCATGGAGCGGGTTTAACATTTGAATGGACCGGTTTGCAAACGCTAAAGGAAGACAGCAGCCCGCAATATGAAGGCGTGTTAAACGAAGCCTATTGGGAAGCTACAGTAGGCGACTTTGATCTGACCCTCGGTAAAAAGCGCATCAGTTGGGGGGTGGGCTACGCCTTTCGCCCGCTGGATGTATTACTACACTCACCACGTCTAACCATAGTGACGCCGATAGAAGAAGGCTTGCCTATGTTGGCCGTCGAGCGATACACCGAGAGTGGTGCATGGACGCTGCTGTGTGGCAAACCGGTTGGTTATCACAAAGAGTCTTTCTACAGCGGAAAGCCTACCTGTGCCGGACGTGCCTACGCGTTAATGGGTAATGTGGAGCTGCAAGGGCTTGTATACAGCAATGATGAAACGGACTTAGGCATCGGTGCGGGCTTTTCTCTGGTGAGCGGGGAGTCTTTAGAGATTCATGGGTCGGTGCTGTATCAAAGCCATTACATGCAAAGATTTTCTAGCTTGGCTGGGGCGGAGGGCTTCGTGGAGGTGGAGGATTTAATTTCTGAAGGAGGTTTAATTACCGGAGTCGACTTAGTTGCTGCGGGCGTAATGACGACGGGCAGCCCCATACAAACGATCGAAAAAGAAAACGGAGTCAAGGTATTGCTGGGTTTCAATATGACCTGGGCCTCTGGCCTCACAGGCTTCTTCGAAATTTGGCACGATGAAAGCAGCTATACTCGCAAGGAGTGGAAAGAGTTGAGAGCGTTAACACAAGCCCAGCATGCAGCCCGACAATTGAATGTTACGCAGGGAGATCGAACAACGATTAACAGCAATATTGCGGCAAGTAACCAGTTTTTTGCGCAGAGAAACGGCTTGGAAGACAACTTAGTGATGAGCCTGAGTTATGATGGCGAGAAAACCAGTCCCCGTATCGATGTGCAAATATCTCTGTTAGATAAGGGGACTGTATTGCGTTTAGGAGCGGTGACAGAATTATCGGATAGGCATCGTGTGTCCTATGGTGTACGAATATTTGGTGGTGATAAAAACTCGGCGTACCGGGCCATGCCAATAGACAAACAAGCGTATGCCAGCTGGGAAGGTACGTTTACTTTTTAAATAAATGGTTTTTAATTAATGAATAACAATCAAAACGTGACTGAATTTCGAACGGCTTATACGCAGGTGCGGTCATTGGTGGCTGTTGTCGCCGTTAGTATCCTGATTGGTGTGGGTATTGCAGTTGTTAAAGGTAAAGGGGCCTATTTTTTTACTGGCTTAGGTATCTCGTTGGGCTTTGGTTTATCCGCCCACTTTTTTATCTGTCTGAATTTAGCACTCTTTCCCAATCGTCGACACTGGGTAAATTTGGCGATTGGGCAAGCGGCCGGTGTGGTAGTGGGGGCCTATATTGCGGTATTGATTTTATCCACAGTGCCTGCGTTTAACGATATTAATCGATGGTACTTATATCTCAATTTAATCATGTCGGGAGGCGTGTTTGGCGCTATCGGGTGCAATATGCTGTATAACCGCAGTCGCGTGCATGTTATGCAAGCGGAGTTGATCGAAACACAGCAGCAGCGCTTACAACACGAAAAAGATTTAATCGAGAGTGAACTGCGAGCCTTACAAGCACAGATAGAGCCGCACTTTCTTTTTAATACCTTGGCCAATATACAAGCCTTAATTGACACCGATTCAGTGAAAGCCAAGGAAATGCTGCAAAATTTTACCGACTTACTTCGTCATTCCCTAACCCGAAGTCGAGAAGGCAATACAACATTACATCAAGAAATTGAAATCGTAGAAAAATATTTGGCGATACAAAAGCAACGACTCGGCGATCGACTAAGTTACCGTATTGAATGTCCTGATCACCTTCAAAGCCTGCCTTTTCCGCCCCTGTTAATACAGCCCATCGTTGAGAACGCCGTAATCCACGGCATTGAACCGAGCATATCCGGTGGTAAGGTGGAAATAAACGTAATCGAAAACGACGGCGTTGTGAGTATTGTTGTTTTTGATGATGGCCGGGGTTTGCAAGAAACAACGCAAGGCAACGGAATCGGAATGGAAAATACCCGTAATCGTTTAAAGGCTGTATTTGGTGAGCAAGGGAAAATGCACGTAAAAGAAAATAAACCCTCAGGCGTTATCGTCGAGTTGAATCTAGGACCGTTAGACTTAAATTTAAATATAAACTTAAACTCAGACGTGAGCTCTTTATAAATGAACACAGCCATTATTGCAGACGATGAGCCTTTACTTCGATTTCATCTAAAGAAAGAGCTGGCAGACGCATGGCCCGAGTTAGAAGTCGTGGCCGAAGCCGCTAATGGCATAGAAGCTGTTGACGCCTTAGAAAAGCACACGCCCAATATTGCATTTCTCGATATCAAGATGCCGGGTCTCAATGGCTTAGAAGTCGCAGAGAAAATTTCGCAGTTATCGAAGAACGGTCAATTCGGCACATGCCTGATTGTATTTATCACCGCTTACGATGAATTCGCCGTGCAGGCATTTGAACATGCGGCCATCGATTACGTCCTGAAACCCATCGACCCAAAACGCATCGATAAAATGGTCCAGCGGCTACAAGAAAAGTTGCAAGCGGAAACCGAACCCCAAGACATCTCGCAAGCCTTAGCTTTATTGCAAGCGTCGTTAAAAAAACCAGAAGGACGTGAGAACCTAAAATGGGTAAAAGCTTTAAAAGGCGAAGATATTCATTTGGTAAACGTGAACGATATTGTTTGTTTTCAGGCGGAAGACCGCTACACCAAAGTGATGACTGCTGACGGTGAGTTTCTTATTCGTATGGCGATTAAAAATTTGGAAGAGCAGTTAGACTCGGATCAGTTCTGGCGAGTACATCGCAGTACGATTATTCAAGTCTCCAAAGTCGTTAAGATCGAACGAGGGATAACCGGGAGGTTGGTTTTAGAGTTAATGGGCGTGAGGTTTAAGCCGGCAGTCAGCCGGAGTTATGCTGAAAAGTTTAAGCAGATGTAGGGGTAGGGCGGGGAAACGGGAGACGGGAAGCGGGAAACGGGGGGCGGGCGGGGGACGGGAAAACGGGAGACGGGAAAGCGGGAGACGGGAAAGCGGGAGACGGGAAAACGGGAGTGATGTGGCTTAATGAATCC
>JAWSUY010000091.1:0-3610 GCA_033852175.1 Agarilytica sp. | reverse complement strand
TTGTTGCTAATGGCGTTGATGAAGAGATCAATAATTTCTATGGCAAAGGTAATGTATCGGCGGTACTGGGTGGGGATGAGTTTAAAGAGGGGCTAGTGAAGCGCGAGGCAGACCTTAAAGTTTCAGGTGATTTGTATGAAGCGGTTATGGAGCGGCCTTCCGCCGCAGTGGTGATACAGGCCATTTCTATGGTGTTTAATGTTTTGCCTCAATCATTGCTAAAGAGGCAATCTGGTAGGCAGCGCGCAAATATACCAAGAAAGATGGCGATGTATTGTTGTCAGCGATATGGTGATATCCCTCTGAAAATTATTGCGGACGAATTTGGATTGGTGGGAGTGGGTGGCGCGTCGTCAGCGGTAAGCGATATTAAGCGAAGGCTGCTATTGGGTGAGTTTGTGGGGGAGGTAAGGGCGCTGGAAAAGTATTTATGTCATATAAAGTAAACTTGACCCCCTAAGTTTTTTTGACCCCCTAAGTCTTTTATCGTATTGCGTACGAAGAAATCCCGGATAGTAAATTTTTACATCAAATAAAATATTATTATGAAATTGAAATAACGACAGATATTCGCGTGTGGCGAAGCTATGGCCAAACCAAAACGAATGGATTTCTGTTGCCGTGTGAATACAAGCCTGGCTTAGCTGAGCGCTCAACCTCTGAGAATGAAGATATCTCGGAATATAGTCAGGATTGGGTGAAAGCTAAAAAACTCATTACCTAAATAATTTTTGGGGTAAGTATTTTATGACCTACTTTATCAATTCTAGCGGCCCAGTTCGCCCGACATTTGATTGTGTTACCTTAAAGAATGGTATCAACTTCGGTGCTTTTTTGGCGTCTAGTGATTACTCTTATGGCGAAATAAAAAAAATCGAGGCAGAGCAAAAAAGAATAAATGGTGAGTTCCTGGATGGCGAACCAAGCTATACCCATCAGCGAGTGGAGTATCATAATCCTATATCGTGGTTGTTACTTTTTGGTATGATGCATTATGGTGGGTTTGGATTCTTTTTTCTTGCTATATTGACAGATGTAATTTTTCTTTTTTTGGATAATTCTTTAGGTCCCTTTTTTAGTGTCGACACTCTGATTCTGTATGGTGGACTTTTAATTTTTGGTTTTTCTGGGCGGGCATTGGCCTATTCACGATTTGGTAAGTTAAGGTTAATGGCTGATGCTAATAGGGAGGATGGTCAAATATGGAGCTTTCTGAAGTCCAGTAGCTCTCCGATTAAAAGACCGTTTGCAGAGTTTCAAGGCTATAGAAACACCTATCTGAGGAAAAGCGGACAGAAGGACTACGATTTATGGGTTTGTCATCATACTGAACGCTTATGGTTTCGCTTGGGCCTTCATCATACCAATAATGACAAAGTCTATATGGAGTGGGAATTTCTTCAAGCTTATATGGATAAAAGTTCTCCAATGCCTGATATACCCGTATTAGAACCTTATCGTAAGCTAGACTCTGTGACTGCTGCCTGGGACAAAAAACACGGTAGACCGGAATTTCTTTTTCGAAATATGCCAGAAAAAACGTACGAACGTTTGAGGGATTATGCGTGGGATTATTTGAAAGGGTTTTCGTGGGGGTGGACAAGAAGGCATGCGATTGACGAGGGCTGGACTCCTCCTCCAGAAAAATTTTGGAGTCTAGTGCCAGAAGCCGCATTAACTGATGAGAATGAACTTGGTCCGTACCTCAAGAAAAAGCCAGGAGTACGCCGGCCTGATATACGCCAAAGAAAACCTAGTCAGGCAAGTTTAAAGCACCGTAGAGAATTGGAAAAAAGGCAAAAAAATCCACCTACTAACGTATAGAGGTTAAAGCGGGCAGTGATTGCTTGTTACAAACTGCTGGGGCGGAAGCAGTACGTACCGGCTGCTAGTATGCAAATTTTAAGGCGTCAAGATTGTCAGAGTTAACCTAGTTTAGGTTGCTCATCAGAATTTAGCATCTACAAACTTCCCTTCAACTACTAAATATGAACGATGCTGTATGTCGTGTCTTTTATTTCCATGGAAAGAGCGAGCGTAGATGCATGAATTTGACTCATAAAAGGGAAAAGCCATGTTAAAAATTAAAATTTCTGGGATAAAGTTAAGCCTAGTCTTATCGAGCGTTGTTTTTTCTAGCGTTTCGTATAGTGGGCAACGCGAAAGTTTCACGCTTCCTGACGCCCCCTCCAAAATGCGGAATTTTTAAAGCGCTGTGTTACATCCGGAGTAACAGACATTGCGTACTGTCTATTACATGAAGAAAGGAAAGCTCTATACGAGGTTTTTCTGTCTCGAACGAAAGCTCGATAAGAAAGGGTCAAGAAAGGGGTCAAGTCTATTATATAAAGTCATAACCATGCTAACCTCTAATAATGCCACGACCAACGCGAATACAATACGATAATGCCTTCTACCATGTAATGAATCGAGGTAGAGGACGCCAAATAACTTTTCATGATGAAAGGTATTACAAAGCGTTTCTGAAAACGCTAAATGAGGCAAGTGAACGATTTGACGCCGTGGTTCATGCATACTGCTTGATGGGTAACCACTATCATTTACTTGTAGAAACCCCACGCGGCAATCTTGGCAGAATTATGCGCCATATTAATGGCCTGTATACCCAGCGCTATAATCGATTAAGAAAAACGGACGGTACGCTGTTTCGCGGAAGATATAAGGCAATTTTAGTTGAGGAAGATGCTTACCTCTTGCAGTTGAGTCGTTATATTCATCGTAATCCTATTGACGTTAAAGGCGTTGAGGTAGGAGTATTGGATGTTTATCCATGGTCGAGTTATTTAGCATTTATCAATAAAGCGAAAGCTGAACCTTGGTTGGAGCGGGAAAAGACGTATCAAATGTTGGGGCAGCGTCGTCGATATGCGGGCTATAAAGCATATGTTGAGCTTGGTGTTGATGATGAGATTGAACGGTTTTACGGTCAGGGCAATCTTGCTGGTGTGCTAGGAGGGGATGACTTTAAAGAGGCCCTTACAGAAGATGTAAAGGATATTACGGTTAACGGAGATTTGTCTCTCGCGATACGGGAAAGACCATCAGCGGAGGAGGTGGTTCAGGCAGTATCAAAAGTCTTTAATGTTAGCTCTTTATCGGTAAGCCAGAGAAAATCCGGCCGTCAATTTGCAAATGACCCGAGGAAGGTGGCGATATACTGTTGCCAGAACTATGGGGACTTGTCACTGAAGGAAATAGCAAAGGAATTTGAACTCAATCATATTGGTAGTGTGCCCTCCGTGATTAGCAATATTCGGAAGCGGTTGATGGTGGGGGCGTTGAATGTCGAGTTGAGAAAGGTTGAGCGGATTTTTAACTTTATAAAATAGGCATGACCCCTATTCGTTAGAAGTTTCGAGCCTGAAGACGATCATCATAACTTTGTGAGGTACTACTTGTCTGATGATGTGCTTGATGAAATTCCGGAAGACCAACGTTTAATTTTTCGGTCAGAGAGTGAAAAAAAAGGGGTCAGGCTCATTTAATAGGGTATAAGTGACAGTTACGTGATACCCTTATCTCATGCCAAGACCAACCCGAATACAATATGATCACGCTTTTTATCACGTCATGAACCGAGGCCGTGGTC
>JAWSUY010000090.1:0-5136 GCA_033852175.1 Agarilytica sp. | reverse complement strand
GTATTTAAACACAGTTAGGTGCTATAACGAAGCTTATGGAAAAGCTTACGACACAGAGTCTTTTGGCGCAACATCTTGACGGAATATTCTCTCGTCATAAATTCCCATTGTTTCAGATAAAAGCCCTTCGACGCCTTTCCGTTTGCAGAACCAAGTCCCTGGGTGGTCATAGCCAATATTGCGAGGCGGGTCATTTGAATGGAGTTTGGTATAACTCCTGCAAACATCGATCATGCCCTCAGTGCCGAGGCATGGCTAAAGAAGAATGGTTGCGCAACACGCAAAAAATATTATTAGACTGTCCTCATCATCACGTTATTTTTACTCTGCCCGAAGAGCTTAATGTAATTTGGCGCTTTAACCGAGAGTTGATGACTAACCTGCTTTTTCAGGCTGTTAGAGACACCTTAAAAGAATTCTCTAAAGACCCAAAATATCTAGCGGCTACCCCAGGAACCTTAATGGTGCTACACACCTGGGGAAGAAACTTATCGCTACACCCGCACATTCATTGTCTTATCAGTCATGGTGGCATTAACGCCGAAGGCGAATGGGTTGAGCCCAAAAAGAAAACTTTATTCCCTCAAAAACCTGTGATGCTGGTGTATAGAGGTAAATTCCGTGCCTTGGTCCGAAAAGCTTTAGAGCAAGGCGAAGTACGATTACCTGAATCAACAACAGCGCAGCATCTCAAAAACCTACTGAACAAGCTGGGTCGAAAAGACTGGGTTGTGCATTTCTGTGAGCGTTATGAGCATGCCTCGGGTGTTGCTAAATACTTAGCCCGGTATGTAAAAGGAGGCCCGTTTAATAATTCGCAGTTGTCGATGGCTAAAGAGGGGGTTGTGCGGTTCCGCTACCAGTCCCATCAAACGAAAAGAGAGGAAACGCTAAGCCTTCCTGTTGATGAGTTTGTCTCTCGGATGGTGCAGCACGTTCTGACGCCGGGTAAGCCTAATGTGCGATATGGAGGCCTGTATACGTCGGCATTAAGGCGTCGTTTGAATACGGCACGAGGAAGCTTGGGGCAAAAAGCCGTTACAGGGAGAGAGCTGCTGGAATGGCAGGACTACTTGGGTGGGCTAGATAAGCTCCCAAGCTGCAAGGAATGCGGGTTGCCGCTAAGTCGCAGTGATGAGGTGTCTAGCGTCCTTACGCTTATTTGATTCGATTGCACGGTATCGAAATGGGCTGTGGGCCAGCTCCTGCGTGTTAAAAACAAATTGACTCATAAAGGGGGTTGCATGCAAACTACAGTTTCTAAAAAGTCTGGGGTAACGAGGATAGAATGGGTGTCGAAATGGAGTTGAATAGCCATAGAGCGCTTGCGGCGATTTTAACAGTCACGACTATCGTGGCCGCCAGGAATTTAACAAGGTTTATCAAGCGTACCGCGCTCTTGTCCTGTGCAACCGTCCTAAGTTTCGTGCATTTTTTTGTCCCTACTGCGGACGCTTATAAACGCGTTATAACTAATAGGGAAGCGAATGAGCGATAGTGCTATAGATATTGTGGGGATGTATGATCAATTGGATCTCGCGAAATCTAAAGGTAGTACTGATGAGATTAATCGCTTAGAGGCTGCCATAAGACAATATCGGGATAGCACTGAGTCAGCAGAAAAAATTCCTCCATCTAAGGCTGTGAAAATTGTGTGGTGGGCCTTATTGCTCTCGGTAGTATTGTTGATAAGCTATTGCGCTTACACTGTAAAAACTTGCGAAGATTGTACAAAAACTACTTATCGAAATATAACTCTACAAAACGTAACAAAAGACAAATCTTTCGAATTTCACTTGCAGTTTATGCGTGGTGAGCATAACGGGAAAGTAAACGAACTGTTTCCTTCTCTGAATGGGAAGGCTGGGTCAATTATCGTGCTGAGGACGAAGCATCATACCGATGCAATTACCGGTGAAACATATGTAGAAGTTGGTGTTGGGTATAAGTACGAGCCCGGGGATATTGAGAATCCTAAGCAAAAGGAAATATTAGACTACTATACAAATTTGGTTATTGCGATATTTAGTAGTGAAATAAATGAACCGTTATAACAATGCTATCTTGCATCGCACCAGCAAGCTGGTGCTGGACAAATTTCCGTGGCTGCGCCACTAAAAGCAAAAATTTGCCGCAAATAAGCGGCGTTATGGCTAAGAAAATGAAAATTCTTACACTTCTATTAATATCGCTTTTTTCTGCGGTTGTAAGTGCCGAGAAGATCATGGGTGTAGAACCTCCAGCGTGTGTTGGTGTGGCCGCTAAAACTGTGAATGATGCGAAATGTATCGCATTCTTCTACGGGCAATTTATATCTGTAGTTGGAGCGTTTGGAAAGGAGTGGAATGTAAGGCCGGTGAACAATGACGGGGTTTGGTATATTTACCCAACTAAACCAAATTCGTTCGTCACTTTGGATACAGTGCTTTACAAGATTAGTGCAAATACAGGTAAGATTAGTCAGTTTCTCCCAGGGCCATAACCAGGCTATAAACCAGACCCCAAATATTACGCGATTTTGTGCATACGCTGCGCGCATTTTTGCACAAAACAGCTCCACATTTGGGGCAGGCTATAGCGGCGTTATCGCGATCAAAAACGGAATAAGTAGTTTTAAATTTACACAGAGGAAGTGCAAAGGAAAGTCACAGGTATCTATAGTTTTTACGCTGTAAAAAATACGGCTCTGTTTTCTTTCCTTGGTGGCACATTCTCATTCAGCACCCAACGGGCAATGTCGTTTTTATCGATAGCGTGCCTGTAAGGTAGTAAGTTGCGGCATCTAGGGTGGTTTCTTTTCCCTGGTGCCCATAATAGGGTTTAGTCAGGTACGGGTTTACGCTATTCTTGCTGTCGTTCTAGCGGGGTTCGGTGTAAAACCGTTAATAGCCAAGCGCGGTTGCGCTTTCATAACCAGGCTATTAACCAGACCCCAAATATTTCGCAATTTTGCGCATCCGCTGCGCGCATTCTTGCACAAAACAGCTCAACATTTGGGGCTGGCTATAGCGGCGTTAGAATGCAACACAAGGAGAAGTTAATGAAATATATTATCGGCCTAATTTTTATCGGCTTGATTTCAGTTGGTTCACATGCTGACTGTTCTGGGGCTTCATGTACCGACGTCACGATTGATCAAATTTATTTAAAAGCAAGTGGAACTTACCTGATCCAGACATCTGGAAATGAGTCCGCATTAACGTCAACTTGTGCGGCTTATGGCGGTAAATATTTACAATTACCAGAAGGCGAAAGTAAAAAAGATCTGCTCTCTATTCTATTAACGGCTCAGGTATCGGGAAAAAATACCACGGTATACGTAACTAATAATGGTTCGCTGTGTGAAATTCTAGCGATACAGTTAAATAGGTAATTCTAACAATACGCTAAACTTGAAAACGCAATAAAACGCGTTTCAAGTTAGCTCTGCGTTATAGTTTAAGGTTCGCATGGATAACTTAGAAAAAATATCGAAGCTTATACCCTTGTGGTATGCACAAAAAGCTTGGGCTGAAGAGTTGCTTGAGCGCGCTTTTGATTTAGAAAACGCAGTGGATATTCTTCAAAAAGACAACCGAGGAAGAAAGTCAATTCCAGGAACAAATTGGATGTATGTTACGCACGGTGCTGGCGTTAATGTTTATCGAACCGCGGATGTTGGTGGCATCGATTTCGATTTTGATAAGCCAGATCCCGATGAGTGGCGGCTACGGATTTTCTTTGAAAAACAATACAACGAAGGAAATCTCCCGCTAGCAGAGTACCGAGAATTATATGAAGATGAAGGTTTATTGCAATGTTTTGTAGCTCAAGCACTAAACTCGTAATTTACTATAACAAAGCCAGCAAATCTGACCTCCGTAAGCTGTCTTCTTTTTTGCGAAAATTAATAAGACAGGCATAATTAAAAAGAAAAAATACTACTCAAAAACCCTTCGATTATCTGGTGTGTAAAAGGGTTCGATATATTTTCTCTGCGAATATTTACTGATAGTTCAAGATATTCCAATAAATATGAAATTACAGGCATGGCAATGCTTTGTCTGTAATCTGTGGAAAAATTTGGTGGTGGGGAGTGTAGAATTGCTAATGCAGAAGAGCAAAGCAGTTGGCGAGGCCAGGGGTTCGTTTAAACCCCAGTTTCTGTGCCGCCGTTTTCAGTACTTCCTTCGCGCCAACAAGGCTCTTAAATCGGCTTTCAAATTTCGTGACTAAAATCAGCCATGTTTCTGGCTCTATATCTAAGCGGTCTATTATCGGTGGGAGTGTTTGATTGATACTTCCTCTTTTCCCTTCACGAATTATCTTTCCGCTCCAGTCGACCAAATTTAAATAATCTTTTAGGTGAAAGGGTAGCCCCTGGGGCATGGGTTCTCTGGGATTGCCGACAAAGGACATTAAACATTCGGGTTGATCTGGCGCTGTATTTTCTTTAAGTGTGTCGCAGCGCAGCTTTACGGAAGTGTGAATTGATTCTTCGGGCGTGGATGCCATTTTGGCGCGAACGGGATTTAGGTCAATGTAGGCCATACACGCTATAAGGGCTTTTTCGTCTAATAGCGCTTGTGACTTAAATCGTCCCTCCCAGAATTTTCCGGTGCAATTCTCTTCGGCGTTAGCTTGTCTGGCGATTGGCTCATTCAGTGCTCGCATAAACCAACTAATATCACACAGCTGTATGCGCCATTTATCTAATAGTAAGCGTACAGCTAGAAGTTCAGTTTCATCTAACGATTCTTTTCTCAGGTATTTTTGCGTAAGAACTGTTCCTTTATAGATTTGATGCCAGCGTTGGCAAACTTCCATGTCACTCCACGCTAGATTTTTGGCTTTATTAATGTGCAAGCCAAGATGGGTGTGATTGCTCATTACTGCGTATGCGAAGACGTCGATTGCAAAGATCTGCGCCAATAAGTGAATACGGTCTTCAATCCATTGGCGGCGATGTTCATAGCTTGTATTGGTGAGTCGATCAAAGCCGCATAGGTATGTACGCCGAACACAGCGCGAAACGCAGTGGTAGTAGGGTGTAGCGTCTAGGGAGATAAGGTGTTTTCGAGGTTTTGGCATAGTCGTCGCTCCGTGATCGACGCTGGCATTATATACAGTTGTTTCTGGCGTTATCAAGCTGTTATC
>JAWSUY010000089.1:0-901 GCA_033852175.1 Agarilytica sp. | reverse complement strand
ATACCCGCTAGTGCATTAAGTACATTATGTTGCCCTGGTAAATTAACACTCATTGCTAATGGTGCTTGTCCATCAATTTCTACGGTAAAGTAACTGATACTACCTTCTTGTTGATAATTTACCGCACGTACATCAGCGTCGGCAGAAAAACCATAAGTGATCACTTGGCGACTCATGCGCGGTAATAACTCACGTACTACGGGATTATCAATGCAAACAACGGCTAGACCATAAAAAGGTAGGTTATGTAAAAAATCGATATAAGTGTCTTTAAGCTTTTCAAAGTCACCTTGGTAAGTTTCCATGTGGTCAGCATCAATATTCGTGATCACTGCAACCATTGGCTGTAAATGCAAAAATGATGCATCACTCTCATCGGCTTCAGCGACTAAATAACGACTAGAGCCTAAGCGTGCATTAGTGCCTGCACTATTGAGCAAACCGCCAATAACAAAAGTAGGGTCTAATTGACCTTGAGCAAAAATACTCGCGATTAAGCTAGTCGTTGTCGTTTTACCGTGTGTACCTGCAATTGCAATTCCATGACGAAAGCGCATTAATTCAGCAAGCATTTCAGCGCGGCGAACCACAGGGATACGTAATTCTTGAGCTGCTAACAACTCGGGGTTATCAGCATTTATCGCTGTTGATACTACGATAACGCTAGCTTCGGTAATGTTTTCACTGTGATGGCCAATAACGATGTTAGCGCCTAAATTACGTAGACGTTTAACCACTTGATTTTCACCAATATCTGAGCCCGATATCTGATAACCTTCATTGAGCAATACTTCCGCAATGCCGCCCATGCCTGCACCGCCAATACCGACAAAATGAATACACTTAACTCGACGCATTTCAGGTACCTGCGGTACATGTTTGCCTTGAATTTGTTGCGTAT
>JAWSUY010000043.1:0-59185 GCA_033852175.1 Agarilytica sp. | reverse complement strand
AAAAGCTTGACCACATCACTCCGGTCTCCCGTCTCCCGTCTCCCGTCCCCCGTCTCCCGTCTCCCGTCTCCCGTCCCCCGTCCCCCGTCCCGTCCCCCGTCCCCCGCCCCGTTAATAAGCACACTCCCGAAAAAACGCCAAACAAAACCTCCCTTCATGCCACAAAATTCTAAGAGACGACTACATTATAAGTAAGAGGTGAAACTCCATAAGCTTCTCCTTACCGGCAGAGTAGTTACTCTGGCATATCTCTTGCTCTTTACTCATATAAGAGCCAAAAGTGACGGAAAATTGGCATGGCAGACGACGAAGAAGAAAAAGACGCTGAAGGCGAAGACGGCGGTAAGAAAGAAGACGGTGGAGGCGGAAAAAAGAAACTCATCCTCATGATCGTCGTAGGGCTACTGCTCGTCGGTGTATCAGTAGGAGGAACAATTGCCGCACTAACAATGTTTGGTGAAGACAAAGCACCAATGGTATCCGAAGATGAAGAAGGCATGGACGGCATGGAAGGTGGAGAGGGCGGTGAAGATGGCGAAGACGAAATCCTCGAAGACGCTATCTACTACCCAATAAAGCCATCCATCATGGTGTCGTTCGAGGGTCGTGGCAGGCAACGCTTGCTGCAAGCGGATATCACATTGCTAACCCGTGATGATGACATAGTCGCCACAATAGAGTTACATATGCCAATGATCAGGAACGCGCTCGTTCTCCTCATTGGAGGCCGAACATACGAAGAAGTGCAAACCGCAGAAGGCAAAGAATTATTACGCGTTGACTGTTTACAAGAACTTCAACGCTTGATTGAAAAAGAAACGGGTAAAGCTGGCATTGAACAAGTCCTGTTTACAGGCCTCATTGTTCAATAAAGCTAAGAGATTCACTAACAAGAGTTAAAACGTGCAAGATCTATTAAGCCAAGACGAGATTGATGCCTTACTCCACGGTGTGGACGATGGCGACATCGAAACCGATGATAATATTGATGATTCGGGGATTAAATCGTATGACTTAACCAGCCAAGATCGTATCGTTCGCGGGCGAATGCCAACGCTCGAAATGATCAACGAACGATTTGCCCGTTATACCCGTATCAGCATGTTCAACCTCCTTCGCCGCACCGCCGATGTATCCGTTGGTGGTATTCAAATTCAAAAATTTGGCGAATACGTTCATACCCTCTACGTGCCCACCAGTTTAAACATGGTGAAGTTTCGCCCACTGCGCGGGACAGCATTGGTCATACTTGACGCAAAACTCGTATTTAAGCTCGTCGACAACTTTTTTGGTGGTGATGGTCGCCACGCAAAAATCGAAGGTCGTGAATTTACGCCGACAGAACTGCGTGTTGTGCAAATGGTATTGGAACAAGTTTTTGTCGACTTACACGAAGCTTGGAAAGCCGTTAAGCCCATTCAGTTTGAATATATAAACTCAGAAGTTAACCCCTCCATGGCGAACATTGTCAGCCCAAGTGAAGTGGTAGTGGTGAGTACTTTTCATGTTGAGCTAGATGGCGGTGGTGGTGAAATGCACATCACCATGCCCTACTCAATGATTGAGCCTATTCGTGATGTACTGGATGCGGGTTTGCAATCCGATACCGATGAAGCCGACGACCGCTGGGTGAATGCGCTCAAAGAAGATGTTATGGAGGCGAATATTGATCTAGAAGTTAACGTGGCAAAACGAACGATTTCTTTACGCGATATTGTAGACCTAAGAGCAGGAGACATCATCCCAATCAATATGCCCGACTACCAAATGGTCACCGCAAATGGTGTCCCAATGTATCGCGCGTCGATTGGGCAATCCAATGAAAATCTGGCATTAAAAATTCTTGAAATGATAGAGCGACCTAATCTGAAAAGCACGATAGGAACGTTAGAAGAGGAAAACGAGTCATGAGTGATGACGACATAGACGAGAACCCCGACCAAGAAGCGATGGCCGACGACTGGGCCGCCGCAATGGAAGAGCAGGCAAAAGAAGATGAAGAAGGGGCGGGTGAGACCGGAATGGCCGAACCGGTTATGGAAGCCGACTCCGTCGATTTTGAAGAATTTGATATGGTTGCTCCGCAATCAAATACAAATGGAAACCCCGATTTGGATGTGATTCTTGATATCCCCGTATCTATATCAATGGAAGTGGGAAGAACCGCAATAACCATTAGAAACCTCTTACAACTTAACCAAGGCTCAGTAATTGAACTCGATCGGCTTGCGGGCGAACCGCTAGATGTTTTAGTTAACGGCACATTAATCGCGCACGGTGAAGTGGTTGTCGTCAATGAAAAATTCGGCATTCGCATGACCGACGTAATTAGTCCTTCAGAACGTATTAAAAAGCTTAGCTAATACTCATCCACCGTCCAAAATAGGGCGGTAGCGAGAGCGAATTCAAGTAGTAGATTGTCATCACAGGGTTTAGACGCCTGACTATTTAAAATAACGAAATCGAGCTCTGTAAAGGTGGCGTTTTCAAAATATTTACAACAGGCATCGTCTGTTTTTTACCCGCTAATACAAGGCTGTTTAGCGCTAAATCATTAACTCTAGAATATTAATGCTGGACAGAATAATGCTAGATACATTGATTTTAAGCACATTAATGCTGAGCACGTTAATACAAAACAGACACTAGATTGATTTCGTACACACTTTGCGTAGGCTTTTTATGCTGATAATAATTCGAAAAATACTCATACTCTTTATCTTTTCTCTTTCGGTGAAAGTATATTCAGCAGAGGAAGGTGCCGAAGCATTGGTGGCGGCTTCTCCCGTCTCAACGTCGAACATGATCATTCAAGTACTCATCGCTCTTGCGATTGTCACCGCCGCAATATTTGCTTTAGCATGGGTCGTCAAACGCCTGGGAAATACGCATTTATTACAGCAGCGAAATTTGAAAGTACTGTCGACTATGCCTTTGGGAACACGAGAGAAAGTGATACTAATCGAAGTGGAAAACCAAAAAATATTGCTAGGCGTAACACCCAGCAATATATCCTCCTTGCACGTTTTCAGTGCCTCAGAAGAAAGTTCAAGTACTGACACAGAGGAAGATAAAACGGAAAGTCAGACCAATGGAATACAAACAAACAACACCCAATTGAATGAAAAGTGGGACTTTACACGTTACTTTAAAAAGGTAGTGGGAGACGCACAGAGACGGGGGACGGCAGATAACGATTTGGGGAACAGCCCTGAGCCCGCAGGAATAAACAGCCCTGAGCCTGCAGGAATAAGCAGCCCTGAGCCCGTAAGAATAAACAGCTCAGAATCAGAGTTAGAAAAAATTTCAGAAAACAACCCCGAAGGTAGTCGTGGATGAGCCAGACACACTGCCAGCGTTTAGCCAAAAAGAGCCTCACACTATTTATAATCTTGACGTTATCCCTTGCGTCAATATTCGCCGCAGCATCCGTTAACGCCCAAGCACTTGAATCATCCTCTGACGCGCAAGCATTCACAAAAGCAATCGCATCAAAAGGCTTTAGCCCCGTAGAAGCAATCCCCGTGATGACCGTCAAAACCAACGCCGACGGTTCACAAGATTACACCATCACCCTGCAAATATTAATGTTGATGACGGCGCTGTCATTCCTGCCCGCCATCTTCATGATGATGACCTCATTTACCCGCATCATTATCGTTTTTTCTATCATGCGGCAAGCCATTGGTTTACAGCAATCGCCATCCAACCAAATATTAATTGGATTAGCGCTATTCCTAACCTTTTTTATCATGTCGCCCGTACTCGAAAAAGTGAATAACGACGCACTTCAACCCTATATAAACGAACAAATAAATGCGAGCCAGGCCATAGAACTCACCAAAAAACCCTTTCATAATTTTATGATAAAAAATACACGGGAATCCGATATCGACCTATTTTTCCGTATCGGAAAAATAGAACCCGTCACATCAACAGCCGACATCCCGTTTAACATCCTAATGCCCGCATTTGTTACCTCAGAATTAAAAACCGCTTTTCAAATCGGCTTTATGATATTTATTCCATTTTTAGTCATCGATATTGTGGTAGCCAGTGTACTAATGGCCATGGGCATGATGATGCTCTCCCCATTAATTATCTCCCTCCCATTTAAAGTCATGCTATTCGTACTCGTAGACGGCTGGGGCCTAATAATCGGCACCTTAGCGTCCAGCTTCGGTATTTGAAAATGTTAAATGCTTTGCTTGTTCTGGTTCCCATGGTCCCCGTGGTAAGACATACAGAACGTGATTTAAAAAACCATTTATATTCATGCCGTGTGCGGGAGTTTATAGAGCGGTAAACAATCCCACGCGCGACTCCAGTGATTGGGGGACGTAGGGCGAGCAGGAAGCCAGAAACGAGAACATAGATCAAGAGCATAGAAACAATAGTATAGAAACGAGGGGAGCGGATTCGCAAAGCTTGCACAGTCTAGAACCGCAGCAATGAAAAATATAGCATCTCCAAAACCAACTACAAGCACGTAGCTGTAGGAGTTGGGAGATATTTGCAAGACCTTGCGTTGCCATGGAAGGCAACGCAGAGCCTACATGGACGTACTCGTGGCGTGTCTTGAAAACATCTCCCGATCACTGCAGCGAACTAAAATGCAAGACTTAACTGTCAACAAAATCGTTATCACGTAACGCAGTTCATCTGACCCCAGTTTATAACGGAGGTGTAATATGACACCCGAATTTGCACTACAACTGTTTGGCGACGCATTCCTTCTGACCATGATGATGGTCTCCGTCATTGTTGGGCCGAGCTTAGCCGTCGGCTTAATCGTCAGTACCTTTCAAGCCGCGACCCAAATCAACGAACAAACACTCAGTTTTTTGCCGCGTTTAATGATGACACTTACCACCATTATGATCGCAGGACCATGGCTTTTACGCAGTATTATGGATTTGTTCGGAAGAATACTCGCACAAATTCCGATAATGTTGGCGTAACGCGGCTCTAGCTATGTTTTATACCGACGAACAAATCGCAATGTTCATACAGCAATACACATTGCCATTGTTTCGCATTAGCGCCATGTTTATGGTGATGCCGATCATCGGTGCGCGCACCGTCCCCATGCGAGTCAAAACCTCGCTGGCAGTATTGGTCACGATTCTTGTTGTACCCCTTATTCCCGAATTACCCCCCGTAAAATCTTTTTCATTAAACTCATCGGTATTTGTTGCCCAAGAACTTGTCATAGGCCTGATCACCGGATTTATATTTCAAATCGTATTTCAGGCCTTCGTCTTGGGCGGGCAGTTTATGGCCATGAAAATGGGACTAGGTTTCGCCTCCATGAACGACCCCAGCAACGGCGTACAAACGACCGTTATATCGCAGTTCTTTCTAATGCTCGTCACCATGATGTTCGTATCCATCGATGGTCACATCGTATTAATTAAAATACTCGTCGACAGTTTTGAGACCTTACCACCGGGCGAATGGGTAATTACCCGCGACATGTTCACGCAACTCCTCAGCATGGCCAACTGGATGTTTTCGTCGGCGCTTATTTTTGCCTTACCGATTTTAACCTCACTTTTATTTGTCAACGTCGCCTTTGGTATTATGAGCAGGTCAGCTCCGCAACTGAATATATTTGCGATCGGTTTCCCCTTTACCTTGGTCATGGGCTTAGTCCTCATTTGGATGGGACTCGTTAACTTTATTCCCACCTTCGACCGCATAATCTCGTTTGGGTTTTTATCGACCGAGACATTATTGGGGATACCCCACTAATGTCAGAATCCGGCGATAGCTCACAAGAAAAAACAGAAGAACCCACCGCCAGAAAACTTGAAAAGGCCCGTGAAGACGGGCAAGTCCCCCGATCCCGTGAATTGACCACCACAGCCGTCATACTCACCGGCACGCTTGGGCTTATGGTTTTTGGTGGGGAAATAGCCCTTACGCTATTAGATGTCCTTACCTATAATTTCACACTTAACCGCGAAACAATTTTTGATACCAATGCAATGATCGCGCACTTAGCGCTTTCATTTCGCGAAGCCTTACTCTCCTTACTGCCGATATTTTCCGTACTGATCCTTGCCGCTATCGCCGGTCCAATTGCCTTGGGGGGCTGGTTATTCAGTGCTAAATCGCTCATGCCAAAAGGCAGCCGAATGGACCCCATTGCAGGCTTAAAACGCATGATTTCGGTTAAGTCCCTTGTCGAGCTGTTCAAAGCCATCGGCAAAGTCAGCGTCATCGTCACGGTTTCTTATATTTTGCTTTCCTCGACCCAAGCGGAATTACTTGGTCTGTCAGAAGAAAGCCTCAAAGCTGGGATCCTGCATTCCTTAGACTTAAGCGTGATGGCTGCGGTGTGGTTATCGGCCTCCACCATATTGATCGCCCTCATCGACATCCCGTTTCAAATTCATGAATACTCCAAAAAACTCAAAATGTCGCGTCAAGATATTAAAGACGAGATGAAAGACACCGAAGGCAAGCCAGAAGTCAAAAGCAAAATCCGACAAATGCAGCAACAGCTATCGCAGCAGCGCATGATGCAAGCCGTCCCCGAAGCTGACGTGGTCATTACCAACCCGACCCACTTTTCAGTCGCCCTAAAATACGACCCCGAAACGATGGAAACCCCCATACTCTTAGCCAAAGGTGTCGACCACATGGCCATGCGAATTCGCGAAATCGCCCGCGCCCACGACGTCGAATTCGTCCAATCGCCAGCCCTCGCCAGAGCTATCTACCACACCACCGAAGTCGAACACTCCATTCCTCAAGGCCTATACCTCGCCGTCGCTCAAGTCCTTGCCTACGTCTTCCAACTTCGAGAATTCCGAAAAGGCCAAAGCGAAAAACCGAACTACCCCAGAAACCCCAACATCCCCAAAGACATGGAATACTGATTCCACTTTATTCTAAGATCAAAAACGCTCGAAATAGTGGTTTGTTATGAAATACAAATCGTTCAAAAAGTGCGGGTTTGGCGCTATTCTACCTTATGAGTACATTGTCACTAATTTGTAACAATGTTCTAAATATGCACGTCCATTCCGAAAGGTTTGAGTAGAGTTAGCACTATGGGTATATCCGGTATAAACACCAATTTCAGCAGTCAGATTAACCGAGCAACGTCTGCCGTTAATCGATCGTCAGAACGAATCTCATCAGGGAGCCGCATTAATAACGCGCGGGATGATGCCGCAGGCTTAGCAAACGCCAACCGATTAACCTCTCAAATCAATGGTTTTGCCCAGGCATCTCGTAATGCCAACGACGGTATTTCATTTTTACAGACAGCCGATGCAGGGCTTTCATCCGTTACCGATGGTATTCAGCGTATCCGAGAATTGGCGCTTCAAGCGTCCAACGGAACGTTGACCGATCAAGACCGTTCAGCACTTAATTCAGAAGCGCAGCAAATTAAAGACGAGCTAACGCGCACAATAGATACTTCACAATTTAATAATAAATCGTTGTATAAAAGCGACGATCCGGTTTCCTTACAAGTAGGGCCTGGAGAGGGTGACACACTAGATGTTTCGGTAGGCGATTTTGAGCAGGTTCTTGAAGATACCAGCTTCGCAGACATCGACCTCTCCACTGCCGAGGGGGCAAGTTCCGCCCTCGGTAGTTTGGATTCCTTTCAAGATGAAGTGAACACAAGTTTTGCCGGAATCGGCGCGGGCTTGAATCGGCTGGATTCCACCATATCCAACCTAGCCGCCAGCGAGATTTCTGCCCAAGCCTCACGCTCACGCATAGACGATGCTGACATAGCCAAAGAAGCCTCAGAACTGGCGGCCAACGAGATCAAGCAAAACGTTGCCATCGCCATGCAGTCCCAAGCCAATGCCCAACAAGGCTTTGTTCTTAAATTCCTAAGCGGCCTATAACGAACAACTAGGCGCCATAAGCTGGACTCAGATGAACGTTTATGGCGTGTTTTTGCGCTTTCTCTCGATCATGTCGTGGCTCTATTTCGTAGTCTCTCTTTCTACCTCCCTAGCCATCCGCTGATATCGACAAGAGCATCCATGTGACAGTAACGTTCATTCGACTCCAGTTTATGACGGATAAAAGGGTATTTTGGCGTGGGTTTGAATTAAACTGCGGGCATGGGTAAATTATTTATTGTGGGCTTGCCGCGAACGGGTACGACGAGTTTGTGTGCGGCGTTGTTGGAACTGGGCTACAGTGTTGCGCATACGGCGTATACCGATTTGGCGTTTGAGCGGGCGGATGTAGTTGCCGATACGCCGGTTTTTAGTGAATACAAACAGCTCGATCGAGCTTTTCCGAATTCTAAATTTATTCACCTGTCGCGGCCGCTGGAAAAGTGGTTGCCGTCTATTCAACGTTTATTGGTAAAAATAAATCAAAAGCATGAGCGCAACGCGAATGCTTTTCACCCATTATTATTGAGTTGTTACGAAGCGATTTTTGCTCGATTTATTGCGGGCGAAACGCTTTCAGAAGCGTTTCTTTCGCGTTGTTTTTTCAAACATCAAGAAGGTGTTGAAGCGTATTTCTCTTCGCGCCCGAATGATTTTTTATCCGTCGATATTGCGGATGCTGGCAGTTACGATCAATTATTGAATTTTTTATCGAGCGTTAAACCCAGTCGAACAGGTTCGCTGCCAGAACTTCGACAAGAACTTCGAGAACCTCTACAAGAATCTCAACAAGAACCACAACAAGAACCACAACAAGAACCACAACAAGAACCACAAGAAAAAGAAAGGGTTTTTCCGCATCTCAATTCGGATGGGCAAATTTCGGCTTGGGATAAAATCAAACACCCATTAAAAGTGAATGCTAATTTAGTGGAAGAGGGGCGGCGGAGTTTAACGTGCGTGAAATGGTAAACCTCTAACCCCAACTCAGAGTGGCAGGCGTTGAATGTATTACGGTCTTCTGTATCCCGTCACCCGTTTTTCCTCCGTCACCCGTCTTTTCCCGTCTCCAGTTCTTTCCCCCGTCCCCTGTTGTTTCCCTCCCGTCCGCAGTTTTCCCCCATTTTGTAGGCCTTTGGCTTCGATCCGTTAGTGTTAGGGCTTGTCCATTTAAAAACGCGTAAACCCATCCATGGGCGCTTCGGCATTTCATCCTGAAATGACGATTTTAAATGGACAACCCCTAACCTAACTCAGCGCGGTGGGCGTTGAAGGTATTCCGGTTTTCTGTAGCCCGTCTCCCGTTCCCAGTACTTGTCTCTCGCTTTTGAAAATCTTTGGCTTCGATCCGTTAGCGTTAGGGCTTGTCCATTTAAAAACGCGTGAACCCATCCATGGGCGCTTCGGCATTTCATCCTGAAATGACGATTTTAAATGGACAACCCCTAACACTAACTCAGCGCGGTGGGCGTTGCATGCACTCCGGTCTTCTGTATCCCGTCTCCCTTTTTCCTCCGTCTCCCGTTTTCCCCCCGTTTTTCCCCCGTTTTTCCTCCCGTCCCCCGTCTGTTCCCCGTCCCCCGTCCTTTCCCCATCTGTTAACTGGCAATCCTTTTCCCCCCGGCAACATTTGGCCTAGTTTGTGCACAAGCCTATACAAAGCCAGAGTTTATGCCTTAAGTGCCAAAAACTCGTCGCAGTAACAGAATTTGAATAATTGAACTGATTACCACACTTAACCGAGGCGAACCCTATGAGCGATAGGATGGACATCAACCGATTAATGATGGAAATGCGCGCACTCAAATCGCAGACGCAAGCGTTTAGTGGCGGTTCCATGGCGGCGCAAGATGTGGCCAATCAAGCGGCTAAGGTGAATGGGCCTAAATTTTCGGAGTTGATGACGCAGGCGATCGATAAAGTGAACGATGTTCAGCATGCCTCCGGCGCGCTGCAAACGGCTTACTTAAAAGGCGACCCTAATGTTGATATTACTGATGTAATGATTGCTTCACAAAAATCCGGTGTGGCATTTGATGCGATGTTAAAAGTGAGAAACAAACTGGTAGAAGCCTACAAAGATGTGATGAATATGCCTATTTAAATGACCATAAACGACGGTTAACAATAACAATTAGAACGCGCAGTTTTCAAAAAATTAAACGGTAGTCAAGAATGGCACAGCAACTCGCAAACGATGGCTCAAGTGATAACGTCATCGAAGGATTCAACAACCTTAATCTGATACGTCAAGGTGGGTTGATGATTGGGCTGGCGGCCAGTGTTGCTTTTGGTGTTGCTATTGCGCTTTGGAGTATGGGTGAAGATTACAAACCACTTTACGGTAGCCTCGATCGTTTAGACTCTGCTGAAGTTGGCCAAGTACTCGATTTTAACGAAATCAAATACAAAATAGACGGCTCTTCGGGTGCTTTATTAGTGCCGGTTGGTGATGTTCATAAAGCCCGTATTGTATTAGCCGAAAACGGCATTCAAGGTGATAAATCTTTCGGTTTAGAAATGTTAGAAGGTGAGCAGCCTTTGGGCATGAGTCAATTTATTGAATCCATGCGCTACCGCCGGGGATTGGAAGGTGAGTTGGCAAGAACAATTTCCAGTATTAATACGGTTAAAGGTGCGCGGGTTCATCTTGCGATACCGAAACGCAGTGTTTTTATGCGCGATGGCCGTAAGCCGAGTGCTTCTGTATTTTTAGAATTATTCCCTGGTCGTCCAATCAAAACCAAGCAAGTGCGCGGTATTGCAACCTTGGTGGCGTCGAGTATCCCTGAGTTGGATATTGAAAATGTGAGTGTGGTGGATCAACGAGGCAATTTATTATCCGTGGGTGCCGAAGATGAACGCTTAGTGATTGCTGCTCAACATTTGGATTACGCGCGTAAAGTTGAAGACGATATGGTACTGAGAATTCGGCGTTTACTCACGCCGATTATTGGTGACGCGAATTTTAAAACGGAAGTCTCTGCCGATATTGACTTTACTGAAGTCGAGCAAGCGGAAGAAAGTTTTAACCCCGATCTTCCGGCTATTCGCAGCGAACAAAAATCTGATGAGTCTCAAACGGGAGCGGGTGGTTCCGGTGGTATTCCGGGTGCTTTGACGAATCAACCGCCTGCGGCTGGGCAAGCGCCGGAAGTTGCTGGGGGGGCTCAAGGCGGTGCTAAAAAAGGGGAGTCGGGTCGCAATCGTTCGCAATCAACGGTTAATTATGAGCTGGATAGAACGGTCAGTTATACCCGTTTTGAAAAAGGCCGCTTGCGTCGTTTAACGGTTGCGGTAGTGGTAGACGATAAGTTCGATTTTACCAATGAAACACAGGAAAAGGTGCGTTGGACGGATGATGAATTGGAACGCATTGCTATACTTATTAGAGGCGCGGTAGGCTTTTCTGCGGTGCGTGGCGATAGCGTGAATGTATTAAATGAGAGCTTTTTCCCGATTCCAATAATTGATGCCGGCGAAGAAGAAGTCCCTATTTGGGAATCTGAAGCGTTAAAAACCTTGTTGAAGCCTTTGGCGGGCGCGTTGGTCATTATTGCTTTGTTGATGGGGTTGGTTCGTCCGGTTCTCAAAACGTTGGCGGGTTCGGGTGTTAAATCCCGTGAGATGCAAGAACAAAAAGAAATGGAAGCTTTACAAGCTGCCGGTATAGATTCTTTCGATAGTTTGTCGGATGAGACGGTGACGTTAACCGGTGGTGATGCTTTAGGTCTGCCAAGTCCGGAAGAAAGTTATGAACAGCAATTAAATTCGGTTAAAGGTTTGGTTGCAGAAGATGCTGGGCGTGTGGCTCAGGTGATTAAACGTTGGATTAATGAAGAATGAATGCTCCTGCGGTACCTAATGCACCACCTAGTGGTGCATCTAACTTATCGAAGATCGATCAAGCGGCGATTTTGCTCATGTCTTTGGGCGAAGCGGCGGCGGCTGAGGTGCTGAAGCACATGGGGCCAAAGGAGGTGCAGCGTCTGGGTACGGCGATGGCGGGTTTGGCGAATGTTCAGCAGCAAGAAGTTGAAGTTGTCATTTCGAATTTTATGGACGAAGTTCGAACGTTGACGGGCTTGGGGATGGGTTCGGACAGTTATATTCGGAATATGTTGGTGACGGCGTTGGGCCAAGATAAGGCCGATGGTTTGGTTGATCGGATTTTGCTGGGCGGTAATACGACGGGTTTAGATACCTTGAAGTGGATGGATGCGCGTTCTGTGTCGGATATCATCCGCAATGAGCATCCTCAGATTCAGGCGATTGTGATTGCGTATTTGGATTCGGATCAGGCGGCGGAGATTTTGAATTTTTTCCCGGAGAAGGTGCGTCTGGATGTAATGCTGCGGGTAGCATCTTTGGATACGGTGCAGCCGAGTGCGCTGCAAGAATTAAACGATATCCTTGAGAAGCAGTTCTCTGGTAATGCGGGTTCGCAAACGAAGGATATGGGTGGATTTAAAGTCGCTGCTGAGATCGTCAATAATTTGGATAGTTCTTTAGCGGGGGAGTTGTTGGATTCGATCAAGGAGATCGACGAGGATTTGGGTACGCAGATTCAGGATCTTATGTTTGTTTTCGAAAACCTCAAGGAGGTGGACGATCGAGGTATTCAAGGTTTGTTACGCGAGGTTTCTTCGGATGTGTTGATTTTGGCTTTAAAGGGGTCGGACGAAATTTTGAACGAGAAGATTTTTGCGAATATGTCTAAGCGTGCAGCAGAATTGTTGCGTGATGATCTTGAGGCGAAGGGGCCGGTTAAGGTTTCTGAGGTTGAGGGTGCGCAGAAGGAGATTCTTACGATTGCGCGGCGTATGGCGGATGCTGGTGAGATTAATCTTGGTGGTGGTGGCGAAGATATGATGTAGGGTGGAAAAGCCGAAGGCGTCTTCCACCGTTAACGGATTTTCCAGTTAGCTGATATTTTTGTTCCTTGTGGAAATATTTGTCCAGAACGCATTGCTCCTGCATTGCTCTACTACACCACATCCGTGTGGTAATGCTAAAGACACTTCCAGAGATCTTCATCGAAGTTAAATCTAAAAATATATTTTATAAGTAAGTTCAATAATATATGACTGAAAAATCCAAACAGAAAACCGGCAGAATCCCCTTCGAATCACTCGATGATGGTGCGGTATCGGGCTGGAGTCTCCCCTCGGTTGAGAAGAAGGCCCGCCTTGTTTTTAATGCCAAGCAGGATAAAAAAAGAAAGCCCGGTGCGGGCGAAATCGTCGAGGAATATAAGAGTAAGGTAAAACCTAAGCCGATTACGGCTGAGGAATTGAAGGCGATTACCGACGATGCAAAAAAGGAAGGGTTTGGCCAAGGGTATAAAGAAGGTCTGCAGAAAGGCTTAGCTGACGGTACAGCGAAAGGTCATAAAGACGGTCAGCGAAAAGCGTATAACGAAACGAAACAAATGGTGATTGGTGAAGTTGACCGTTTGAATCAAGTGTCGAGTACATTGTTGGTGCCGATGCAACAGCAAGAAGAAACGCTCGAAAATATTATTGTTGATATGGCAATGAGTTTTGCGAAAGAGATTTTGGGCGCGGAAATTCAGCAGAATCCTCAAGTGCTGTTGACGTTGGTGCAGCGGGCTTTGTTGGCGTTGCCCGCGGGGTCGAATAATATTTCGGTGGTGTTGAATGCGACGGACGGCGAGTTGTTGGAACAATATTTACCTGAGGCGAATCGGGATTGGAAGATTAAGGTTGATCCGGCTTTAGGTTCTGGTGGGTGTCGGGTTGAGACGTTTGAAAGTTTGGTGGATTTTAGTTGTGAACATCGCTTGGATGAGTTTCTAAAACATATCCGTGAACAAGGGGATGTGGAAGAGTCTCAGGTATCACCTGTTCCTGAATTTGAACGGCCTGAACCAGAAGCCGCAGTACAACCAGAAGCAGCAGTGCAACCAGAAGTAGCAGTGCAACCAGAAGTAGCAGTGCAACCAGAAGTGGCAGTGCAACCAGAAACAGCAGTGCAACCAGAAGCAGCAGTGCAACCCGAAGCAGCAGCGCAACCCGAAGCAGCAGTGCAGCCCGAAGCGGCAGTGCAACCAGAAGCAGCAGTGCAACCAGAAGCAGCAGTGCAACCAGAAGCAGCAGTGCAACCAGAAGCAGCAGTGCAGCCCGCAGCAGAAAAAAATATAGAGCCAGAAATTAACACCGAACAAAAGCCTTTAGTAGAAACACCTAACGAATCTGCGATTCCTGCTGTCGAGGGTTTACAAAAACAATCCCCCGAAAAAGAAAGCGTTGAGTCAGGTGGGATTAAAAAAGAAGAAGGTTCTCGCGATGCTGAAATGAATGCTTCTGAACCTACCGATTCGGACCTTATCGATTCAATTGTTAGTGAATTCGAAACTGTCGATCCCGATTCTATCGATTCTATTCTTGATGGTTTCGAAGCTGTTCAATCAAAATCTATCAGTCCCGAAATCAATCTTTCAGAAAGTGGCGATTCAAAAAATAGTGATTCAAAAACCCCCGATGCTGACGTTAAAACGAAACAATTAAATTCGCGTGATGCAGCAGAAAAAAATCCCCCGACGAAAGGTGAAACTGATGACCCCAGTCAAGACGCCTGATTTCACGCTTAAAAACCGTTTAAATAAATATCGTCGATTTGAATTGTTGCGTGCGCCGGTGTGTGCCGAAGGGCGTTTAACCCGCATGGTGGGCTTAACATTGGAGGCGGTGGGTTTAAACGTTTCGGTGGGGCGGCAGTGTCGAGTGATTATGTCGGAGGGTAATGAGGTTGAAGCCGAGGTGGTGGGCTTTCATAATAATATTACCTATTTAATGCCGGTTCAAAAGATTAAAGGTGTGCAGCCGGGTGCTAAAGTTATTCCGATTGCGGAGCATAAAAAAATATCGCTGGGTGATCATTTAATTGGCAGAGTGTTAAACGGCATTGGGCAACCTTTGGATGGTTTAGCATCGGTCAGTGGTCAACAGGGCGAACAGGTAGAGTTAGAGGGGGAGGTGATTAACCCTTTACGCCGCTGTCCGATTAAAGAACCATTGGATGTGGGGATTCGGGCAATTAATGGTTTGTTGACCGTGGGCAAAGGGCAACGCTTGGGTTTGTTTGCTGGTAGTGGTGTGGGTAAGAGTGTGTTGTTGGGAATGATGACGCGATTTACCCAGGCGGATATTGTTGTCGTGGGCTTAATTGGCGAACGTGGCCGAGAGGTGCGTGAGTTTATTGAAGAGATTTTAGGTGAGGAGGGGCTTAAACGTGCAATCGTTATTGCCTCCCCTGCGGATGATGCGCCGTTGATGCGTTTACGGGCTGCGCAGTTGTCGACTCGGATTGCGGAGTATTATCGCGATCAGGGTAAAAATGTTTTATTGCTGATGGATTCATTAACGCGCTTTGCTCAAGCGCAGCGCGAAATTGCATTGGCCATTGGTGAGCCTCCGGCAACCAAGGGTTATCCGCCTTCGGTATTTTCGCGTATTCCAGAATTGGTTGAACGTGCCGGTAATGCGGAACAAGGCGGTGGTTCGATTACGGCGTTTTATACGGTGCTGACTGAAGGCGATGATTTACAAGATCCGATCGCGGATGCGGCGCGTGCGATTTTAGACGGGCATATTGTTTTGTCGCGAGACTTAGCCGATCAAGGATTATATCCTGCGATTGATGTTGAAGCGTCTGTTAGCCGGGTGATGCCAAATGTTGTTGATGATCTTCATCTTGCCAATGCGCAGAAGTTTAAGCAGCAGCTGGCGACTTATCGAACTAATAAAGATCTAATTACGATTGGTGCTTACAGTAAAGGTAATGACCCGGCTATTGATGTCGCGATCGAACGCTTTCCACATTTACAAAAATTTATCGGGCAAAAAATGCGAGAGTCTTCCGCTTATGAAGAAAGCAAGGCGATGTTAAATAATGTATTAAACCCGCCACAAAGTACGCTTAAACGTCAGCACCTGGGTAAAGTTCAATGAAGGGGCGGGCTGATCGTTTACATGTTGTGGTGGATATGGCCAAACAAACGGAGGATGAGTCTGCTGCGCGCTTGGATAAAAAACGCCAAGCGCTTAATGATGAGCAGCAGCGTTTTGGCGATTTGAAGGAGTATTACGCGGAATACGATGTAAGTTTTAAAAAAGCCAGTAACGTAATGCGGGCAGAGGACTTTGCTGCGAAGCGAAATTTTCTTCATCAGTTGGCCTTGTCTTGCGAGTTACAGGGTTCTCAAGTCGAACTAATGCAGCAAGAGTTTGACGCCGCCATTAATGAATGGCGGTTATGTCACTTGAAATATGAGCGCCTGCAAGGCTATGTTGCTCAATTGGAAAAGGAAGAGTTGGCGCGAATAGATAAGCAGGAACAAAAAAGTGTCGATGAATGGGTGTCACAAGTCTATTTCCGTAAGTAATCTTTAGTTATTCTTAAATTCCCTCTTTTTAATGCGTTTTGGTTATATTGTGGTTTGCACATTCTTCGTGGCGAACCATCGTCCCCTCCAGTAAATACACCATCTCTGTTCAGACTGTTTACGTCAAATCGCTAAGTTTGCTAAACCGTCCTCGTTTTAATGCTTTTTGGTTATTTTCATTCCACTCTATAACCGAATAAATTCTAATGAAAAAAATGATTTGTGCTTCGGTAAAAAGTGTGTGCTCAAAGCCGCATAATTTGTAGCAAGTTCTAAATCTGTGTCTAGACTAAGAGGAGAAGCATAAAGGTGGCTATCGCCTTGGAGGATATTGTGGGTACATCAGTAGATTTTCAACTTCCCGAAAACCTAACCATCGCAAACGTACACGGTTTGCATGAAGAGTTAGAGGCCTTGGTTTCAGCCAAGGGGAACGACCATATTAATTTACAAGCAAGTGCTGTTTCACGCGCCGATACGGCGGGTGTCCAACTGTTACTTGCTTTTGTTAACTCAGCCAAAGAACACAAAATTGAGCTGGCTTGGCACGACCCTTCGGAAAAACTTTTGACGGCAGCTAGCGTACTCGGTTTAGAGAACGCTCTCGGTATTCACTAACACCCACTACCTGAGTAGATAGACGGAGAAACATCCATGGCAAAAATTTTAGCAGTCGACGATTCGGCCTCTATGCGGCAGATGGTGAGTTTTACGCTAAAAAGTGCGGGGCATGATGTGCTCGAAGCTGAAGACGGCGTTGATGCGCTGAAAACAGCGCAGGCAGAGTCCGGTTTTGACTTAGTTATTTCGGATATCAATATGCCAAATATGGACGGCATTACCTTGATAAAAGAATTACGTTCTTTGGCCGACTTTAAGTTTACACCCATATTGATGCTAACAACGGAATCGAGCAGTGATAAAAAAGTTGAAGGTAAAGCGGCGGGGGCCACGGGGTGGATTGTTAAACCATTTAATCCCGACCAGTTACTTGCAACCATCAATAAGGTTTTGTAATAACGGTTTATTACGTTTTGTGGCGCCAGTTCTTAGCGTTACCGCTAGTACTATTTAGCATTATTACTTAGCACTATATAAAGAAGCGATACATATAATATTTGTAGCGGCGGTTAAAGCCACCTTCAATATCTAGGTTTACTATGGCTATCGACTTATCACAGTTTCATCAAGTCTTTTACGAAGAGAGCTTCGAAAACGTGGATATCATGGAATCCTCGTTAATGGACCTCGATATCGAAGACGTTGACTCTGAAGATATCAACACAATCTTTCGTGCAGCACACTCTATTAAAGGCGGTGCGGCGACCTTTGGCTTTGTCAAAATTACGGAATTTACCCACGTTCTCGAAACCTTGCTCGATCAGTTTCGTGCGGGTGAACGTGCAATGCGCACCAGTGATATTAACCTGTTTTTACAGTCGGTTGACTGTATGCGGGAAATGCTCAGCTCTTTGCAAGACGGTGACGATAGCGACACAGAAATGTCGCAAGCGGTACTGGCCCAGTTTAAATTAATATTAGATGGCGGTGAAGCGACTGCGGTTAAAGTGGCGGGGCCTGAGGCAGACTTAGAAACCAATGCCGAAGCCGATGTCGGCGGCGTGGAATTACTTGGCGATGATACTGCTGCTCAGGATGAGGCGGAAACAGTAACTGCCAGTGAACCCGAAGCGCCAGAAGAAATCACCGACCCTAAAATTTGGCAGATTGATTTCAAGCCCAACAAGGACATTATGGCTTCCGGTAATGATCCGCTTCGGATTATTAACGAACTGTCATCGCTGGGCGACGTGGAATGCGAAACCATACGCAAACGATTTCCTAAGCTTCCAAAACTGAACCCTGAGAAAATTTATCTGAGCTGGAAAATTCTCCTGACGTCAGAGGCGCACCAAGAAGAAATTGAAGAGCTTTTTGAGTGGGTGATGGATGATGCCGATATCAAAATATCACTGGTCGGCGGTACGGATATTGAAGAATCAGAGGCAGAGCATGATCTGCACCCCGTAGAGGTTGTTGATGCCGATGAATTTGCCCTATGGTCGATTTATTTTGAACCCAAACATGAAGTTTTACGCACGGGTAATGACCCCTGTAAATTGTTTGTTGCGCTTGAGAAATTCGGCAAAATTCAATCCATAGAAGCACACATCGATTTACCCGACTTTTTATCCATGGACCCTGAATTGTGTTACATGAGTTGGGATATTCTGTTCGACGGTAAAGCAGGTGACGCCGGGAAAATTAACGACATTTTTGAGTGGGTTATCGACGAAGCCAAAATCGAGATTAAATCGGTTGGCGGCTTATTCTCGGACAGCCCGGCTGAGTCAACAGAGAGTGCAGACGCCAGTACTGAGGCGACAGTAGAAACAACAGACTCCAGTAATGTCGTCAGGATTTCGGATACAGCAGACCAGCAAGAGCCCGCTAAGAAACAAATAGCCGCAGAATCGGCTGAGAAAAAGGTTGCAGCAGATAGCTCTGCCTCGCCAGCGGTCGCGCCCAAGCCTGCTAAAGCCCCACGCACGGCAAAATCAAAAAGCGCCGGAACCGAATCTACATCCATCCGAGTGGGCATCGACAAAGTCGACAGCCTAATCAACATGGTGGGCGAACTGGTTATTACCCAAAGTATGTTGGGGCAGTTAGGCACTGATTTTGATTTAGATCGTCTGCCAAAACTGATAGAAGGTTTAGTTCAGCTCGAACAAAACACCCGTGAGTTACAAGAAAGCGTCATGCGCATTCGCATGTTGCCCATCAGCTTTGTCTTCAGCCGTTTCCCTCGCATGGTGCGCGATTTAAGCCAGGCGCTGAGCAAAGAAATTGATCTGCAAATTCTGGGCGACCAAACCGAATTAGATAAAACCGTTCTCGAAAAAATTGGCGATCCGCTGGTGCATTTGGTGCGTAACGCCGTTGATCACGGTATTGAAACCATCGCTGATCGCACGGCGATGGGCAAGTCGGGGCACGGTACCGTTTGCCTCAATGCATTTCATCAAGGCGGCAATGTCGTTATCGAAGTGTCGGACGATGGTAAAGGTCTTGACATCGAGATGCTCAAGAAAAAAGCCATTGAAAAAGGCGTTATTACCGAAGAAGCGGCGGCGATGTTAACGCAGACCCAAGCCTTCGATCTGATTTTTGCACCCGGATTTTCCACCGCGCAAGTGGTCAGCGATGTCTCTGGCCGTGGCGTTGGTATGGACGTGGTTAAACGCAATATACAAGCCCTTAACGGTGTTATCGATATTAAATCGGAAGTGGGTCATGGTTCGACGATTACCATTCGCCTGCCGTTAACGCTGGCAATTTTGGACGGTCAGTTAGTCAGAGTTGCCGACCATACCTATATATTCCCCATTGTGTCGATTGTTGAATCGTTGCAATGCAAAGCCGAACTAATTAACAGCATTGCCGGTGGCTGTAATTTATTTAGGCTACGTGAAGAATACGTACCGATTATTCGCCTGGCGCAAGCGTTCGATATTCCCTATGAAGATAAAGACCTCGACGGATCGTTAATGGTGGTGGTCGAATCCGAAGGTGAAAAAGTGGGCATTGTGGTCGACGAGCTATTAGCCCAACAGCAAGTGGTGATCAAAAGTTTGGAGCACAATTACCGCCGCGTAAAAGGTGTATCCGGTGCGACCATACTTGGCGATGGCACGGTGGCGTTAATTATCGATATTCCCGGGATTGTCAGGCTAGCCGGTGATAATTATGCCCGCATGCAAAACGCTGCACAGGGCCTTGCGGCGCAGCAACAAAATCACATACAGCACTAAGGTGTTTTACACGAGGTTCCCATGCAAATACAGAGCAATAATGAACAAACCTACGACCAGTCTCGTTCTATGGCGGGTGCTGGTGCTGGAGGTATAAGTATGGAATCTGACGGCGCCGACCAATTTCTCACCTTTATTATCGCGGGCGAAGAATACGGTGTGGATATTTTATGTGTGCAAGAAATTCGCGGTTGGGAACAGGCCACGCCCATTCCCAATGCGCCCAAGCATATTAAAGGCGTGATTAATTTGCGCGGCACGATTGTTCCGATTATTGAGCTGCGTCAGTGTTTTGGAATGGAAAGTATTGAATACACGGCCATTACCGTCGTTATCGTATTAAAAGTGAATACCGATAAAGGCGAACGCATTATGGGCATTGTTGTGGATGCGGTTTCGGATGTCTATGCGCTGTCGGAAAAAGACATGCGTCCGGCGCCAGATGTTGGCGCTGCAATGAATATGGATTTTATTAAGGGACTGACCAACGTGGATGAAAAAATGGTGATCTTGTTAAACATCGATAAGTTGTTGACGATCGATGACATACCAGATCTTTCAAATCTTAGTAAGCAAATCGAACAGTCAGAAAATTTGGCGGAAGGGTAAGGTAATGGCAGGTTTAATGAGTCTTCTTGGGTTAGGTGATGACGGCGCTAGTAAAGAACTAGCCGATAAATTTGACGCGGTAAACCGCTCGCAAGCAGTGGTTGAATACGATATGTCGGGGACGGTGCTGCACGCCAATGATAACTTCTTAAGTGTAATGGGTTATCGTTTGGACGAGGTGATTGGGAAACATCAGAGTATGTTTGTCAGCGCTGCGGAACGTGTGACCTCTGACTACCAAAACCTCTGGGCCGGACTCGGGCGGGGGATGCCGTGTGTGGCTGAATCCAAAGGGGTGTCGAAAACTGGTGCCGATGTTTGGTTTCAAGGCTCGTTTAGTCCATTGATGGATGAAACCGGAAAGCCTTATAAAGTGGTGCAGTACGGAACCGACATAACTTCGTATAAATCTAATTCGCACCTCGCCAATGCGCTTGAACTGTGTCAAGCGAATGTCATGTTAGCCGATAACGATAACAATATTGTCTACATGAATAAAACTGTAACCAACATGCTGCGGGATAATCAAAAGGCCTTGCAAGGTGTTTTACCCAATTTTAATGTTAATCGTGTTATTGGCACGAACGTAGATGATTTTCATGCGAACCCCGATCATCAGCGTAAAATGCTTAAAGAGTTAAGTGACCCATACGCCACTGACATTGCGGTCGCAGGCTTGACCTTTGGCTTAATTGCTACACCTTGGACTGATTCAGACGGTAAGCGTCTTGGCACCTTAGTGGAATGGAAAGATAAAACGGAAGAGGTGGCGAAATCTAATAAAGATAGCGTTATTTTAGAAGAAAATACCCGCATTAGAAAGGCACTGGATGTGTGCAATACCTCGGTGATGATGGCCGATGCGGATATGAACATCATTTACATGAATGAATCGGTACAAACCATGATGAGCAATTGCTCGTCAGAGTTAAAATCGGTATTGCCGCAATTTGATGCGGATAAACTCATGGGCTTTAACGTCGACAATTTCCACGTCAACCCCAGTAAACAGCGCAAAATGCTGGCGGACTTGACCGGCACTTTTACAACGGATCTTCCAGTCGGCGGTTTAGTCTTTGGTTTAATCGCCACTACCATTCGTGATGACAGCGGCAATTTGATGGGTACTGTGGTCGAGTGGGAGGATAAAACTGAGAGATTAGCTCAGGAAGAGAAGGATCGAACCCTTGCGCAATCCAATGAGCAAATTAAAACAGCGTTGGATGTGTGTAATACCTCGGTGATGATGGCTGATGCGGATATGAACATCATCTATATGAATGATTCCGTGCAAACCATGCTGCGAGGCCGACAAAGCGAATTACAGGGAGCTCTGCCCAACTTTAATGTTGATAAATTGATGGGCTTCAACGTGGATAGCTTCCATAAAAACCCAAGCCATCAGCGCAATATGTTGAAAAACCTAACCAATACTTACACTACCGATTTGCCTTTGGCGGGATTAACCTTTGGCTTAACCGCAACGCCGATTCGCGATGACGCCGGGGAATGGTTAGGCACGGTGGTCGAGTGGGAGGATAAAACCGAGCGCTTGGCCGCGGAGCAGGAAGAAAGGAAACTTGCTGCAGAAAATGAGCGGGTCAAACAAGCCCTTGATAATGTGTCGGCCAATGTCATGATTGCGGATAACGATTGTAATATTATCTACCTTAATAAAGCGGTGGTGTCTATGATGCGCATCGCCGAGCAGGATATTAAGAAAGATTTGCCTCACTTTGATGTCAATAATTTGCAGGGCACCAATATTGATATCTTCCATAAAAATCCCTCTTATCAACGCAATATGTTGAGCGAATTGAAAGGCACCTATAGCGGCACCGCGACAACAGGTGGTCGTACCTTTACCGTTATCGCCAATCCGGTTTTCAAAGACGGTGAACGTGCCGGAACGGTGGTTGAGTGGAATGACCGTACCGCTGAACTGGAAATCGAAAAAGAAATCGACCAAATGGTTGAGGCCGCTGCAACTGGCGACTTCTCGATTAACATTACCACTGACGGCAAAGAGGGCTTCTTCCTTAACTTGGGGAATGGTTTGAATAGCTTGGTCAGTACTGTCGAAGTTGCGCTTAACGACATTATTAGAATGTTGGGCGCGATGTCTCAGGGTGATTTATCCGAACGTATAACTCGGGATTATCAAGGTTCCTTCGGGCAAATGAAATCTGATGCCAACTCGACAGTGGATAAGTTGACGGAGGTGATCGGCAGTATTCGTAGTGCAGCGGCTTCAATTGAGACCTCGGCCAATGAGGTGGCCCAAGGCAATGCGAGTCTGAGCCAGCGTACCGAGGAACAGGCGTCCTCTTTGGAAGAGACAGCGGCAAGCATGGAGGAAATGACATCGACTGTGAAGCAGAGTGCCGACAATGCTGAGAAAGCCAATGAAATGACTGGCGGTGCTCAGTCACTGGCTCAAGAGGGCGGCGAAGTCGTCGAAAAAGCCGTAATAGCAATGGAAGAGATCAACAAGTCGAGCAAACAAATTTCGGACATTATTAGTGTGATCGATGAAATTGCTTTCCAAACTAATCTACTGGCACTGAACGCGGCGGTGGAAGCGGCACGAGCGGGTGAACAAGGTCGTGGCTTTGCTGTGGTGGCCGGTGAGGTCAGAAACTTGGCTCAACGATCAGCCGGTGCAGCGAAAGAGATTAAAGATCTGATTCGCGACAGCGTCGAGAAGGTGGCAGACGGTACGTCACTGGTTAACCGGTCGGGCGAAGTGTTAACTGAGATTGTTGATTCGGTGGATAAAGTGAACATTACCATGGAAGAGATAGCTTCGGCTGCGAAAGAGCAGAGCAGTGGTATCGAGCAGGTGAATAAAGCGGTTACGCAAATGGATGAAATGACCCAACAAAATGCGGCCTTAGTGGAAGAGGCTTCAGCGGCTGGGCAGTCAATGTCCGACCAGGCTAGGTCAATGAATCGAGTGGTGGATTTTTTCTCTCATGATGGCGGCACGTCATCGGGTAGCGGCGGGGGGGCAGCAGCTGCTCCAGTTCATCGCGCGGCTCCAGCGGCACCGAGAGCGTCGTCTGGCGGTTCTGCGAGTAATGATGATTGGGAAGAGTTTTAACCCGGACCTGAGGCAAGCTAAGGCTTAAGTATGAGTGTTGCATCAGATAGTGAGTCTAAGGATTTCTCTACACGAGAATTCCCTATGACTGATAAAGATTTTAACCGCATTGTTGGTATTACATTAGATTTGACAGGCATTACGCTTAGCCACCATAAACGCAATATGGTATATGGGCGCCTGTCACGTCGTTTACGTCGTTTAAACGTTGCTTGTTTTGCTGACTATTGTGAATTAATTGAAAATAATAATACCGATGAAACGACGGAATTTATCAATGCAATTACAACCAATCTAACCTCGTTTTTTCGCGAGGATCATCATTTTGATTATTTGGTATCTACCGTTATTCCTGGGTTGATTCGGAGTAACGCGTCTTCTCGTCGTATACGTATATGGTCTGCTGGATGTTCAACTGGCGAAGAACCGTATTCGATTGCAATGGTGCTCAAAACTTTCACGATGCTTAAAAACTGGGATGTGAAAATTTTGGCAAGTGACCTTGATACCAATGTGGTGAAAACAGCGAGCGAGGGCGTCTATAACGAAGATCGTGCAGATGGTATTCCGGATAAGTATAAAAAATTTTTGGATGTTGATAAGGCCAATGAGCGAGTTAGAGTAAAAGAGTCTATCCGTGATTTTATTTCATTTAAACAATTGAATCTTCTTGAGAGTTGGCCAATGAAAGGGCCGTTCGATATTATATTTTGTCGCAATGTTGTGATCTATTTTAATCTCGAGACTCAAAAAAAACTATTTGATCGTTATGCTCAATTACTTACACCGAATGGCAATTTGTTTATTGGGCATTCTGAAAGTTTGCACAATGTGACAAATCGGTTTGAGGCAAAAGGGCGAACTATCTATGAAAAAACTCACTAAGGATGATTGACCCTATGCGGCAAAAAATGACGACGCCGACGATTGAAGGCTTCGAACATATTAATCGCTACTGGGACCCTCGTATGGGTCAGCCTGCTGCAAAAATATTGCCGGGTGAATGTTATGTGAGTAAAACTGGGGAAATGATTGTCACTGTTTTGGGATCTTGTATTGCGGCATGTATTCGTGATGTTATGACGGGAGTTGGCGGCATGAATCATTTTATGTTGCCGGTTAGTTCAGGGCAGACAAATGGTCATGCGATCACCGCTGAATTGGCTTACGGAAATTGGGCGATGGAGTTTTTGGTGAACGAAATATTAAAGCAGGGAGGAAGTAAAAAAAATATGGAAGTTAAAATATTTGGTGGTGGTAGGGTGTTGTCGAACTTTGATAAAATTGACATTGGTGGACGTAATATTGAGTTTGTTATGGAGTTTTTGAAAAAGGAGGGCTTTGATGTGAAATCCCAAGATGTGGGCAGTGATTGCCCGAGAAAGGTTCTATATTTTCCCGATACTGGAGCTGTTAAATTAAAACGTTTGCGTACAACGGCAAATGATACGATTCAACAGAGAGAGCGCGAGTACTTTGATACTATGGCGAAAAAACCAGATGTGGGTGATGTGGAATTATTTTAGTTTTACACAGTGTTAAACGGTTTTAACACTTGACTATATAGGCATATTTGATGAATTCAAAAAAATCGACAATAAAGGTTTTGATTGTTGATGATTCGGCGTTAATTCGTGCTTTATTGCAGGAGGTTCTAGAATCTGACCCCCGCTTGAAAGTGATTGCATGCGCAAAAGATGCTTTTGAAGCACGCGACCTGATTAAAGCACATCATCCTGATGTGATTACTCTCGATATCGAAATGCCAAAAATGAATGGCATTACTTTCCTTAAAAACTTAATGCGTTTACGCCCCATGCCCGTGGTGATGATTTCGACGCTAACGCAAGAGGGGGCGCCCGCGACGTTACAAGCATTAGAACTTGGGGCTGTGGATTTTGTGGCCAAGCCCAGGTCAGATAAAGAAGGCGGGCTTGAAGAGTCTCGGGATTTGATCATCGAAAAGGTGGTTAATGCTTCGCGTGCACATGTTAGAACCGTGCAGGACCAGCCCACGACGCTTGAACTAAAAAATAAGGCGAAGACAAACGCTTCGCTGATGAGAACCAAAAAACTGCGACATAACTTTATTGTTGCAATTGGCGCCTCTACCGGTGGGACCGAAGCGATTAAGGAGGTTATTACGGCTTTGCCAGAAAATTCTCCGCCTGTTGTCGTCGTTCAACATATTCCCGAGTCTTTTAGTAAATCTTATGCGGCGCGAGTGGATAGCTATTCGGCGATGAACGTTTATGAGGCGGAACACCATCAGCCGATTGTGGCGGGTTCTGTGTATATCGCGCCAGGCGATAAGCATTTATCGATTACGCGTACTAGTAAAGGTTATATGTGTCTTTTAAGCGATTCTGGTTTGGTTAATCGTCATCGACCCGCTGTAGAGGTTTTGTTTGATTCTGTGATTGATATAGCTAAAGATAATGCCATGGGCGTGCTGTTAACAGGGATGGGCGCGGATGGCGCTGAGGCGCTTTTGCGCATGAAAGAAGCGAACTGTTTGACTATTGCTCAGGATGAAGCGAGCAGTGTCGTCTGGGGAATGCCGGGTGCTGCTGTTGCTCTTGGCGCCGCCGATAAAGTATTGCCATTGGATAGTATTGCTAGCGCGATTTTGTCTGCTTCCTTTAAATAAAATAGACTATGCTTGTAGAAGTAAATAGGTGTTCTGATTGGGACAATTGTGTGAACTTGCTCTATGATGAGCGCCTAACGGTTTGGCTGTTATCGATATGATCGCTTGTAGCGTTTAGTTAGAAGCAGACGCGATGAATCACCAAACTATTTGCATTAATGATTACATAACTTTAGGAAGCGTTTTTTATGTCCATTACATCTTCTCTAGCTGATAACGGTGAAGTGTTAACGATATCAATCGAAGGGCGGTTCGATGCCTCTTCATTGGAGCAGTTTCGCCGTAGTTTCGAAAATCTGGAATCGGGTGATGTTAAGCGCTATGAAGTTGATTTGGCTGACACCGTCCATCTAGACAGTTCCGCACTGGGTATGTTGCTTGTGTTACGCGATCATGCCGGTGGTGATAAAGCTGACATCACGATTAAAAATTGTTCGCCGGAAGTAAAAAAGATTTTCGCTATTTCGAGTTTCGAACAACTCTTCACCATTCAATAGGCCTTTAGGCCGACTAACGGGGAAGGGGTAATATTTTGATTTCTGAGTCGATTGATTCTCTCAAAATTTTGATTGCCGAAGACTCCGCGACTGACCGGCTGATTCTGGAGACTATCGTCTCCAAAGCTGGTCACATTCCTATCGGTGTAAGCGATGGCCTTGAGGCCTTAGAAGCTTACGAGAAAGAACACCCCGACCTAGTTCTACTCGATGTGCTGATGCCCAATATGGGCGGAATTGATGTTGCGCGCGCCATTCGTAAGAATGATCAAGAAAACGTTGTCCCCATTATTTTCCTTACCTCGTTAAGCGATCAAGAATCTTTGGTCGAATGCTTGGATGCGGGCGGCGATGATTTCATTTCCAAGCCCTATAACCAAGCGGTGCTCAAGTCCAAAATCAAAGCGTTTGGACGTTTACGTCGATTGCATTCGACGCTGCTGGCGCAAAAACTCCAAATTGAAGAAAATAACCGTCACCTGATTCAAGAGCAAACCGTTGCCAAACAGGTGTTCGATAAAATCGCACACACCGGCTGTTTGGATATGGGTAATATCCGTCATTATATGTCGCCAATGGCGGTGTTTAATGGGGATGTGTTGGTCTCTGAGATAAGCCCTAACGGCAATATGATGGTCATGCTGGGCGATTTCACTGGTCACGGTTTACCGGCCGCTATTGGCTCTATGCCGCTGGCTTCTACCTTTTACGGTATGGTTCGTAAGGGCTTCAGTATGTCGGACATACTGAGCGAAATTAATCAAAAACTGAACGATATTTTGCCGATTGGTTTTTTCTGTTGCGCCATTTGTGTGGATATTAATTTCAAAGAGCGGCAGATTAAAGTGTGGAATGGTGGCTTGCCAGAAGCATTTTTGTATCACTCGAAGACGAAAGATTATCAGTTACTGCCTTCAAAAAACCTCCCCTTAGGCGTATTGCCGAATAATAGCTTTAACGGCGAAAGTGAAAACTTTCTGTTGGAGTATGGTGATAAGTTATTTATGTGGTCGGATGGCGCTTTTGAGGCCCGTGATGTCCATGGCGACATGTTTGGCGAAGAGCGCTTACACAAGGTGTTGTACGATCATGCCGGTGAGGAGGAGCTATTTGAAAATATTCTGACGGGCGTTCACGATCATATCGGTGCATTTGAAAAAGACGATGATATGTCGCTTGTCGAAATTGAAATGCAAGACATTGATGTTGTTGCCGAAGTTGAGCACGTTACAGAGAAGAAGCAGGGCAGTTTGTCGGACTGGCACATGGATTTCGAATTGCCTGAGTCGAGTTTAAAAGAATTTGACCCTTTGCCTATGCTGATGAATATTATTTCTGAGGTGCCAGGCTTACGCCAGCATCGTACACCGCTTTATACTGTGATGGCGGAGCTGTATACCAATGCGCTTGAGCATGGCGTTCTGGGCTTGTCGTCTGATTTGAAATCATCTCTCGATGGTTTTGCGAACTATTACAATGAGCGCGGTGATCGTTTACGCGGTCTTGAAAAAGGCATGGTGACGTTCAGTTTAACGCATTATGCCGATGAGAAAGGCGGTCTGCTCAATATCCGTGTGGTCGATTCGGGTAATGGCTTTAGCTTTGAAGAAAAACAAACGTCAGATAATAAACCTAATTTATTTGGTCGTGGCCTGACGCTTATCAAGCAGTTGGCGCAGTCGATCATTATTCATGAGCCGGGCAATAGTATTGAAGTTAATTATCGCTGGGATCGTGAAGATTAATTACCGTAAATACTGCAAACGTTGGTGGTGGTGTTTATAGTGACGGTTGGCGGTGCGTTAGTTGAGTAAGTCGTGGCTGTATCCGTAGGTGTAAGTGTTGGCTGTACGTTGATTGTAAACGTTAGCTGCGAAAACCGGTTGTGACGATTGCTTGTTTTGTTTGCTGTAATACTAGGCTGTAGCCTCTAGTTTTAAACGTCAGTAGCGCAAACCTGTTGTAAAGGTCAGTTATTCAGTTATTCAGTTATTCAGTTATTTGTAACGATTGGCTGTAAACGTTAAATTTATCCCTTAGCTTCAATTGAATTACTATAATTGTGAGTCTTTAGACGTCCTGTCGGCCAAACTTCAGTAAACTATTGAGCAAGATAAAACACAAACAAAAAGAAGAAACTTAAGGTGTGTTTATGAGCGATGAGCTAGACCTAGATAACCTCAATATGCTGAAAGATTTACTTGGCGAACGATTTGGTGAGTTGATTGAAACCTTTCTAAAAGACTCTAGCGAGCGTGTTAGTTTGATGACTTCTGGCTTGGGTGATGCAGATGATGTGGTCGTCCGTCATGCTGCTCATGGCCTAAAAGGCAGTTGCCGTAATATTGGTGCGAACCCTTTGGGCGATATTTGCGCCGTTTTGGAAGATCAGGCTACTGCCGGTTCGATTCAAGATGGGCAGCAACAATTGGCCGCTATCGCGCAAAAACTTGCCGCTGTTACGTCTGAATTAAAGGCTCTTCTTTAGTCTTTTCCGTCGTTACTCTTATTTCCACACAATTACGCCCGCTTACCCCCTGTTATTCCCTAATATTTCTTCTCAGTTATTCTTTATCAAAAGTACCTTCTTATCTGTGGCATAGCTCATGCATAGCTTATGTGTAACTGAATAGCGCCTGTCATTTACTGAACCCCATGTGCGCTTTCATGACACTCTCTGAGGGGGACGAATGAATCCATTATTACCACCGATCACCGTAAATTCTTCTGATACAGACTTTGCTATTCGTGGCGCAGCTAAGCAGGAGGTAACGGCTGACGATTCTGGCCCAAGTTTTAAAGAGGCTTACGACAAGCAGGCGAAGGTGAAAAAAACGGCTAAAGCCGAAGATAAACCTGCGCGGGAAGCGGAACCTGCAGAAGGGCGCGTTCGAGAACAGCGTGAATCAAAGCCAGCAGGCAATACGAAAACGAAAGAGAAAGCCGGAGCTGTAACGGAGTCTCGGGCTGCAAAAACTCCAGCGTCTGAAGATGTAAGGGCGGAAGCTCAAACTTCAGATGGCCCACCTGCGGGTACTGAGGAGGGAACTTCTGAATCTTCAGATGATGATGGTGGCCTGGTTGGGCCAGTGCTACCCGAGTCGCTTAATGGCGAGAGTGCGGAGCAAGGCCTTGTTGGCGAAATACTGAATTCAGTTGTCGCGTCGGGGCAGGTGAGTGATGCGGGAATTGAAGGCGAAGCCGTTTCTGTACTTGGGGAAAATACCGCTTCTGTAGAGCTTGGGGAAAATACCCCTTCTGCCGAAGTTTCCATGTTGGGGTTGGCTGGAAATACGGAAGGCGTGGATGCGCGCGGTTTGCGGGATTTGCGCGGTAGTGGTTTTAATGGGCCAATGATGCCTTCTGGGGCTTCTGCTCATCTGGCTGCACAAGCCGGAACCAACACTGCGCTAACGGGTTCGCCACTTGAGGGTTTGAATAAACCAGGTGCTTTGTCTGTGTTAGAAGTGAGTGGCGATAAGCTGGGTGGCGATAAACTGGTAGGCGATAAGCTGGCAGAGTCCGGTCGCTTTTTCAGTCGTTCAATTGAACAGTTTGCCGCTCGTAGTAATGTCACGGATGCTTCTGCTGTGGCTGATCCGGATTCAGGGAAAAAACTCAGCCCGTCAATTGTCACCAGTAATTTCATGAGTAATATGACTTCAGCTTCTCAAAAGCCTTTGTCTTTGGTTTCGAAAGACGGCGGTTTAGTGGGTGAGACTTTGGCCAATTTTGCCGATCAAATTGAGTCGTCAGGAAAGGTTCAGCCTTTCGCGCAAGCCGCTGCTGGAGTTGCACCAGGCGCTTCTGTTAGTGGTTTAGCGGCTGCGGCTGATGCACGTGTTCAATTACCCGTATCCATCACCTTTGGCCAAAGTGGTTGGGCCAATATGGTTGCCGAGCGTTCTGCGATGATGGCGGCGCAGTCGATTAAATTTGCTGAACTTCAACTCGATCCTCCAGAGTTGGGGCCACTGATGGTGAAAGTGAGTGTGAATCAAGACCAGGCAATCGTGAGTTTTGTTGCCTCGAATGCCCAAGTAAAAGAGGCTTTGGATCAAAGCCTTGTCCGGCTGAAAGAAATGTTAGAAGAGCAGGGTTTGGATTTAGTGAATGTTGATGTCTCCGATCAAGCTTCTCAAGACGCTGATGCCGATGCGGAGTCTGAATCTCAAACAGGGCAATCCAATGAAATTGTAGCTGCTGAAGAGGAACAAGTTGTCACTCATAAGGTTGAGGTTAACGCGGGTTATGGGGTGGATCATTACGCGTAATTAAGTGGCTTAATTGATAAGCGTAATTTTGCTGTCCTTGAACGGGTCGTATTTACAGATTGCGGCGTCATTAAAATGTAAATCGGGGTGGGTGCGCTTGTTATATGATCCATTCCGTTAGGGAATGTTTTGATTTATTGTTTTTGGCTGGAAGGGTTGTTGAGGTTGATCTGGATAATGAAAACGCGAGCATTAAAAAAGCCGAGAACTCTTGTCTCGGCTTTTTTAAAAATTAATAATCCCTTATCACCTATTCCTATCCATGTATCCGTTTCCTTGGTGACTCACCGTCCTGGTAAGTAAATTCCCTTATTTCCCCCAATATAGTCCTTTAATTTTGTTTAAAAACTGTTTCCGTTGTCGTCCTTGAATCCTTGCTTCTAACTTGTCCTTGAAGCGATGAAACGTATTATTCACGAAAAGTGATTTTGGCAATAGAGGATATTGTGGGTAATGTCTGTGAGATATTTCCTACATGCAGTAGGAATTTGTCACTGGGTAACGTGAGTGGGTGACGGGTGACGGGTGACGGGTGGCGGGTGACGGGTGACGGGTGGCGGGTGACGCGTGACGCGTGATGGGTAACGGGTAACGGGTTACGGGTGACGGGTTGGGTTACGGGGGCGGGTAAGGGGTGACTGTAGAGGTTGGTGGATTTTAAAATGCAAGCGTCAAAAGAAAATAATCCGAGGTTTTAATGTGTGGGTTTTGTCTTGTGTCGTGTAGTGTTTTGTTTGCTTAATAATTGTATTGCTGATTTTATGGGCGTTATTTGTTTCTGTGGGTGTCGGGTTCTATTTTTCGGATGGAATGTCCAATCTGATTTTTTAGCGCTAATGATGATTTTTGAAAAATTGAAAGAGGGGTGTTGATGCGGGGAGATGTTGATGAGTAATCGAGAATTAAAAAAGCCGAGAATTTCTGTCTCGGCTTTTCTAAAATATATAATCCTTTATCACCTGTTCCTATCCATGTTTCCGTTTCCTTGGTGACTCATCATCCTGATGAGTGGCGTCCATTATTCCCCCCCAATATAGTCCTTTAATATGGTCTGAAAACTGTTTCCTTTATCGCCTTTGTTCCTACCTTGGCCTTCAATCGATGACGTGTATTATTCCCTACAGTTTAATTCGGTAAAAGGCGACATTGTGGGTAATGTCTGTGAGATATTTCCTACAGGCGGTAGGAGTTTGTCACTGGTAATAGACGGCTGGTGAAATGGTGGGTGATGGGTTTACGGGGTTTACGGGTGATGGGTGATGGGTTTACGGGTGACGGGTGACGGGTGACGGGTGACGGGTTTACGGGGTTTACGGGGTTTACGGGGTTTACGGGTTTACGGGTTACGGGTTACGGGTGACGGGGCTGTTGCAAGAGATGTGTCTGGGAGGGTAATGTTTTAAAGTATGGTAAATTTTAATCAAAAGATGGGGGCGTTAATGTGTTTCGGTTTTTAATTTTTATATCGCCTGGTGCGACCTGTCCTGTTTCAATAACAGCTGTATGTTTTTTGCGGTTCAATATTTGTGCGAGGAATATCTTTGTCTTTGTAATGAAATATTTATGTTGAAGGGGTAGGGGTTAGGCGTTGAGGGTTTGGGATTGTAAAAATAGAATTAATTTCTGAAAACAAAAAGGCCGAGATTTTAACGTCTCGGCCTTTTTTAATCCTTGTGTCGCCTAGTGCGATCCCTGTCTCCATTTCCATGGCGGCTCACGATTCCTGTGAGCGTTGGTCCTTATCTTCTCAATAAAACACTCATCCTGAATGTTTTTATATGATCTCAAAATCCTTTTGTCCTTTTACTTGCTTCATGCAAGTCTATGGAATTTACTTTCCCGTCTCCCGTCTCCCGTCTCCCGTCTCCCGTCTCTCGTCCCTCACTTCTTGAAACGAATTATCAAGCAAAGACGGCTACAGCGGAAGGCGACATTGTGGGTAGTGCGTGTGAGACATATCCTACAAATTGTCTTTCGGGGGTTCTGACGGGGCTGCGTGGAGCGCTTTCAAAATCAGGTAAGAGGCTCCTAGTATCAGGCAATACACCAGCAAGCTTATCCCCGCGGATATAAATGATAGGAGCAAGCAAAAGCCACTAACGAGGGTTGGCATCCCGCGTTTTTGAGCATCGTCGAGAATCCAGCGGGTAACGAGCAGCATGTAAGCGAGGATTTCTATCCATATGTTCAATATGCGCTCAGGAACGCTGAGCAGGGTAATAACACCGTCGTAGGTGAAGATGTCACCCTGAGGGGCCATCGGCTTCGTGATGATGACCCCGCAAGCAAACGCAACAAGGAAGAGGATAGGAGTAACCCTTCCGCCCAGAAACAACAGCCCGATTCGCCAGCGTGACGTAAGAGGCAGAAAGTTGGCGATAAGGATACCGAGCCAAGCCAGCACAAAGCTGGTCGAGGCAATGTCAAAAATAAGTGCGTTGTTCATCTTTAGTCTCGTATGGTGTGTTTGCCCCCGGAAGGGCTGGGTATTCGTTCGTGTTAGCGCTCGTTCATTATTTAACGTCCATCCAGAAATAGGTCGTTAGAGAACGTAAATCAAAATTCGCCACACGGTATGAGTGTTTGGTCATTACAGATAATGGTAGGGAGCTGCGTAACGATGGCGTTTTACTCTTTGTTGGTTTGGGCTGGCAGCCGTGAACACAACGTGGTTGTGGGTAAGCAGCAGAACAGCCGTGAGTACAGAACAGCCGTGAGCACAGAACAGCCGTGAGCGCAGAACAACCGTGATCGCAGAATAGTCGTGACCATCGCGCAACCCTTAGGGCATAGCGGCGCCATTTTAAAAAGCCCCGCTTGCGAATTTCAGTGCTTGTTTGCGCACATCTTTGGGCCAGTGTTTGACTTGCTCTTTAAACGCGGCTTCATTTCCCGAATATAGCGCGCGTGTCGCATCCTCAAAGCCGGGAAGGTCGCCAGCGATTGCGGATATGAACCTGTTCGTACTGTCCTGAGCGTTACGCACCTCATCCGCTTGGCTACTCTGTTTACGCGCTTGATCAATAAGTCTCCTCAGCGTGCCAGAAGCGCCACCTCGCTGGCTGTCGAGCCATTTCCAGTGTCGAGGGAGTAGGGTGACTTCCCGTCCCACAACGCCTAGCTTAGGGCGCCCCCGTTTGCCGGGCTTCGCTGCTTCGCTGCCACTATCGTTTGCAGAGTCTTCGTCAAAGCGAGCAAGCAAGTCTTTATCGCTCCCGCTGATATCTATATCCATTTGGCGGCCCGTATCTTCATCAAATATAAGCACTGGAGTGAGGTTGCCGGATTCTTGATGTTGTTTTAAATGTCTGGCTACAGCCAGTAAGTTGCTGCTGATAAGGGCTGTATGGCCATCGAAGGCGAGGTAGTCTGTCATGATCTTTTCTTTATATGGCCAGGGTGTAATTGATATTGGCTTGGTAAAAATAATATTACCATGGTAATATTATTTTTTGCAATGGGAGGAGTGTGTCTTAATGATTGTTTTGCTGACTCTTTATCATTTGCTTATAGCGTCATGATGTTGAATGGGTGTTCCTAGTGACGTTGAACTAGATGGCTGCAAATGCGGCTTAAACTGTTATGCACTTCAGTGTTGAATTCGGGGTTATTTCTCCTCAGGTGATGCACTTTTATATGGGCCGTTTTATTGAAGAAAATGCCTATATCGTTTGCGAGGAAGCTTCTAGCCAGTGGCTGCTTGCGCAAACGATTGTATATGTCAAAGACGTCGGGGTGTGCAAAGAGATGGTCGTGAGTTTTGGTGCTGCGCAATAATGTACATATGGCTGACAGTGGAGCATTACACTGATTTATGGGGGCAGGGATAAGTTCGAGAATAGACACGCAAACCTTTCTATGTATAATCGCCCCACATAATTGACACAACGGAAGCGACTCAATCACAGGATGGTGAATAATTCTTTATCCGCATTCCTCCGCTTGAAAAACTTCCATTGCTTAAGACTCTCCCGCTGACTATATGAATAGGCCGGTTTGGTCGAGTCATTTTTACGTTAAAAGGAAGTTTGAATCATGACCAATGGATCGATCACATCACCTGAATTGCCCCCTCAAATGAACGATAATGACCGAACGGAAATCAACCCGACCCTCCATAAAAATAAATCTTTCGATACTGAAATTGATCTCGCAAGTAAAGGCAGTAGACTTCTAGCTTCATTTTTGGATTCGTTGGCGTTTTTTGCTGTTATTTATCCGTTTATACATTTTACAAACTGGTTTTTTATTCTTGAGCACGATGTGGGGTCTGAATTTGTTCGGTCCTTGATCGTGATGAGTGTTTCCGTCGTTATTTTCCTTTTTCTCAATTTAGCTTTGCTTGTTTATAAGGGGCAAACCCTAGGAAAGGCGGCTTTACATATAAAAATAGTGGATGTCGATTCTGGATTGAATCTCAGCTCTAAGCAGATTTTGAAACGGTATTCCGTGTATTTTTTGATTGGCTTAGCGCCGATGATCGGTCCGATTTTTTCATTGATCAATATCATCGCGATTTTTGGAGATAAGCATCAATGTGGACACGATATTGTCGCACATACAGTTGTTGTTAATTGTGACGAGAAATAAAAATAGGGAGTTTGGTAATAATGAAAGGTTTTTTTAAAAAGTTATTTGGGTTTGAAGATCAGGCGGATAATACAATTTATTCTATCCAGCTTTCCATGGTTGAAGAGTATGAATCAAATAATCCTGGCATGGTTAAGTGGGCTGAGAATGCTGATGATGGTTCAATCTTGTATATGACGCGCAAAGGTTACTACAAAAAGTGCTTACTTCCCGAGATTAACGAGTATTGGAGTGATGCAGAGGAACTCAGTATTTCGATTCGTATGAATATTGAAGACGGCTATGTTGACTTAATGGAGGATGCCGCTAGACGATATTATGAGTTGAGCGACGATAAAGAATTTCCTACAAACTTGTATCTTCATGTTCTGCTAGCCTGCGAAAACATAAAAACGGCTGAGCAGGTACTGTCTCAAACCACTGATACTGACCGATTCAAAGGCCATTCTGCGAGGCTTACTGAGCTAAAGGGAGATAATGAAAATGCCAGACTGCTATATGATCAGGCTTTAATGTTAGAGCCAAACCATAGTAACTGGCTTGATTGGTATATGATCTTTACGGGGGACACTCGTGGTGGAAAAACTGGGCAGAAATTGTTACTTAAGCGTCTATCCGAAAATCCTAAAAGCTGGCGGTCTCACCAGTACCTAGCAGTAATGCACCTCCAAAAAAGCGAGAAAGATAAAGCTCTGTCTGAGTACTCAAAAATGTTGTCGAAATCGAAAGAACCAAGTTCCGATGTCCTGACTAAACTATCGGATAGCTTGGGACAATGCGGAATGTACGAAGATGTTATTCGGATGATCAGTCCTTTATACAACCCTAAAAAACATCGTTTCTCTTTGGGGGAATCGATCGCAAAAGCAAGCTTTTGTTTAGGGCGATATGATGACGCGATGGGGGTTTTAGATATTCTTGAGGGTAATGAACCATCGGATGGTGAGGTTGAAAAGATAGCGTTTTGGCGGTCTGAGATAAAAGGTGAAATGGAGGGTTCAGTTGAAGTTGAGGTGGATTCTGTAGTGGTTGGGTAGTTTGTTGTATGTGTTTGAAAGTGGGTCGAAAAGGTTAAATTAATGGTGGAAGGGTTATGAGGATGGCGTTTCCTTGGCTTTGAGCACCTAATTAGACGCTGTAAATAACTATGTGTAATCTTTTTGTCACTCATGAGGGTTATCTCAACGCAAAATGTACGGATCGATAAAGAACTATGGTTTGATTGCATTATGTTTGCGGTGAATATGGTGCCAATTTCGGGCACGTTCGGCATTTCGGCCATTTTTTGCTAGAAGCTAGGTTGGCATTTTGTCAAGCTTGAGTAACCGTAAGCCACCACATAATCTTATTAATGCAAATTTGGCTAATCAATAAATATTTAATAGACACTGTATAAGGAAATGTAAAAATGACTGAGAGTGCGACCCTGGCCCCAATCAGCTCAAACCATGTCAAACGTAAGAATTTGAACTTCAAAAAGGTGGTTAAACGACTTATTGAGTTGCAAGATGTTTTTAGTGGGGATGTGTACACCCTGGCGGGATTTACAAGCAAGCAGGTTAACGACAATAACTTGTCCAATGCCTGCGCAATTCGCCTTTCAATCGCAATGAATTAGTCTGGTGACCCTGTTGGCCCTGGGTACGGGTTTAGGCCACAGCGTAAAAATCTTATCGGTAGCGTTCATAAAATGAGTGAATATCTGGAGGCTAAATACGGGCTGCCGGATATCGAATGGCCTGTAGGGTCGAACGCCAATATGCTTTCCAAGGTTGGTACGAAGCAAGGAATCGTTCTATTTCTGGGCGCTTCAGGAGCGCCGGGTGCCAGCCATGCGACAGCATGGGAAGCCAACAGTCTAAAAACTATAGATGATGCTTTTACGACAGGGTCCTATAACGTAAGGTTTTGGATTTTTTGATGTCTAAAAAAATATTAATTGTTACGTTACTTCTGCTATGTAATTCCTGTATGGCTGCCCCGGAAAAAGATGCGTCATGTGCAATGCTGGTTTTTTCTCAGCCGAACGAGCTTGATCGAATTGATTGGAAAAGTAAAGATTCCAAAAATATTTCTGCTGGATCGCTTTATAAAAAAGATACGACACTTTTTGTCCGTGGCGAAAATCACACGCCTTTGTCAGCAAACACGGCGTTTGATTATCAAACTATGCTAAGTTGTATTGTTAGAAAATCCAACCAGCACTTCGGTAGTGGGTTAACGAGCATTGTATCGAATTTGCAGGTTCAGGATCTTCCTTGTAGATCAATTCGACACTATCTGACTGCAATCAAAAATAATAAGTCCATTACTTCACCGTCAGCACCTCGAAATGCACTAGAAAGTAAAGCGGTTTTAATTAACTTTTTATCCAGTTCGGGAGCGCTCACAGAGTGGGTTAATGCTATTTCAGAAAACAAACTGTCAATTAGTTCTGTATCGGGGAAGTGGCTTGAACGGTTAGAGCTGGAATCAATCGAGAGCTTTATTTTATCTGAGGAGCTGAAAAGTGCAAGTGAGTCTAGTCAGTGCGGCTTAACCGCTGATGAGCACGAGCTATTGAAAAAACGTGTAGGTGACAAAAACATCTTTGTTTCTCATGGGAAAATAGAATTTATATTGACAGAATATTAGTAAGGCCAGCTGTTCTCAGAGGTTAATCGCTAGAAAATCGGAGGTGGAAGTCACTTGCTCAGTAAGGTTGGGGTATGTCTGTCAGAATCGTGTGTTTTCAATCGCCTATTTTCTGTATAGGTCAGACCTGAAGGCAGAATTAATGTTTTATATCTTGACGAATTTTTTTCGTTGTCAAAGTTGATCGCGAAGAGATTCAAACATAGTCTTTATTTCGTTGGATGAGTCAGAGTTTAAGGTAGATCCCCAAAATACAGTTTCACCGTTAACGTTGATTCCCCACAAGGCTTGGTTGCACGGAACACCTAATGCAAATTCCGCTATTTTATCCTCGGCGGAATTGAACCTTAGACCAATAAAGTGTTCGTTTTTGCACCGTGCTCTTACCTTTATGTAGTTTCCCTTGTTTAGTAGGATGTTTTTTAAATAGGCATTCTTGTCTGAGGGCGGTGTTAGCACCGTCCCAGAAATAGGGTGGCCGATAATTTCGGTTTTATTTTTTAGTGCAAGATTTCTTGCTGATTCAAAACCTGTGACTTGTAGTTTGGCCATTTCGATATTGTTTGATTGGCCAATAGCGTTGGCCGCAGACTCTAAAAAATGATGCGGAGTGTTAGCATCGCCCTCTAATGCGCAAGCATTATTGAAGAGTGTGGGTGCAACAAGAAAAAAAAGTGTTTTATGCAATGCTCTCAAGATATTTTCCTAGGCTGTTAATGGACCCTAATATGGTTGGATCGTACTGGGGTTTGAAACCGCACTTATCAGTAGCTTTTTCTGCTGCATGAGAGGCCCCGCCCGGAGCGCCTGCAACATGAGCAAGCTCATGTACAATAGTTGCGGCAATCATCCGCTTGTTGTGGGTATCTAAACACCATGCTGATATGCAAATGTCTTTGTCATTACTGTGGGTAGCGCCAAAAAAACCTTTGCTTACTGATGGCGAGAAATCGATAAAGAGCCCGGGGTCTCTCCAGAAATCACTAAAAGATCTACCTTTAGGTAAGCTTTTAAAGTACTTGTTACAGGATCCATATAGGTTGATTTTTTTGTCGAGCCTATTTACTATGTCAGCTGCTTGTTTTATTTTCTTAAGTCGAGAGACTTCTGCAGGCGTAGCGTATTAAGAATACATTGTAGCGGATCGTGGTGCCGCCAAGGTAGTGCTCTACTCTATTTCCGTGCCCCAAGCCTACCGTGTTTATTTGAGCCATTTTCCATTATTTCCATTTAAATATATTTAGACCGTAGGATTGCATAAGCTGTAAAAGCAGGCAGTATGCAATAATGATTACGGGTTCTCATTTCTTGTTGTTACTTTCTTAAAGTGTTGTAGTTTGAGCTGTTTGTTGCCTGGATCATTAAGTCCGCGTACATAAAATCGGGAATTTTCTAAGGTTGACTGTTACTAATCGGACACTCACCTTTAATGTTGGGTAAGGCGTCGAACTGAATCTTTTGGTGACATTTAAGAGCAGGTTAAGGCGGGGATGGCGTCACACTTGAGGATTTGGTGTTATTTAAGGGCTGCTTAGTAATCGACTCGGCGTGGGTGTCTGTTTATTTTCTTGAGTATAAGCTTATTCTATATGCCTACATTCAAACAGTAGTTCGCCTTTTTCCATGTTCGATTCGGGACGATAGTTCACCAAGCTGACTCTTGCATGTTTTGGTCGAACGCTAGCTGTGTGGCTCGTATCGCTTAACGCATGCATGAATACCTGACCAGCCTTCTGTTTTATGGCGACTTGAAAGTTATTCACAAATTGTTGGCCGTTTATAGTTTGCACTCCATGGATCATCGCCCAAAATTCATAATTACTGGTTTGAGTAACTAATTTCATGCCGCCTGGTTTGTGCTTTATTTTCGTAAGAGTTATTTTTTTTGTGATTGCAGTATTTTCGATATTCGAAAAGTCGCTGAATGAAATATTGCAAACCAACCTGAGTGAAATATCGCTATTTGTCTGATTTTCGGCATATAAGTTAAATGATGTGACAATTAAAAAGAAACCGATTAAGTGGTTTATTCTGAGCATGAGGAATTATCTTTACGGTAGGTTTTAAACTCGGAAAAAGACATGGCTTCGCTCTGCATTGGGCAGTAATGATATCCCGCAGAGCGTAGCTTGTCCTCCAGGCAGAGGTCTAAAGCAAATGCACTAGCTGTTAATAATAGGAGTTGAGCGACAAGTAAACGATTGCACCACTTCTTAACGTAATCTGGCCATCGAAATACTGACATAGCGTGAACTGTAGGCACCATTATTAATATCGCATAAAAACCAAAGTGACTCTGCATCGATACACTATTAGAATTCGTACTTATCAGCTCACCGATGTTTTTCCATTCAGTAAAAACGTAATAGCAAGCAGCGAGTGCTGCAATATCAAATACAGCAAGTACTATGTGTGCTGAGGTCTTATTCATTCGCTAATAAAAAATTCCCTGCCCTACTGGCTGTCCATTCATCATTTGCCACTTTAATCGTCGTTCTACCTGCTTAACTTGTCGCCCAACCTCTCCTACAGTGCTGTCATAGGCATCGTCTATAGCTTTAACGAGCGCCTTGGTCACTCCAAATTTTCTGTCTAGAGCATCAAGTGTCAATGCTGCTGCAACGCCGACCACGATAGCGACAATAATTGGCCCAGCTACTAATGTGGTTAGAGCCGCTGTCGCAGTGGCGGCAATGGATGCAATAGCAGCTGCAGCGCCAACCTTTACCAGGTCGGTTGCTGTAGATCCGATCAATTGTGACATCGTTTGCTGATCGCTTAGAATATGATTTAGTATGTTCAATGGCACTACAAGAAAAATAGTTAATCGTGCTCCCGACACTATGGCCCCATTCACGCCAGTTTTCCCTATAGCCATATCTACTACCTTGACGTTACTTGCCAAGTAGCGCACAGCAGTGAAGATTGAGCGGGTGCCTGCATATCCTTTAAATATTACGTGTTGTTTTCCATTTACGGATTTCAGTACGACTCGTCCATCAATACCAAGATCTTTTATAAGTTTTATCGCGATGTCAGCGTCTAGTACGACAGCGGCATAGTTGGCGCTAAAGCGAGCGGTATTGCCTATCGCTTTAGCTATATCTTTTCCCGTGGTCTTTTCTCAAGCCCTAATGAGGTCTTCTGTAGAAAAAATATCGATTACTTGAGTGTTTTTCTTTAATTGAGCTTTTACCGCTGTTTCTTTGGTGGTCATTTCACGTTCCTTATGCGTATTCAACTAGAATTCAGTGCGCCTTTAATTGCTCGAGGTTGCAGCCGTTGATTAAAGTTACACTAAGTATTTGCTTGCGGATCTACTTTAATCCTCAGCCTAATAAAATGATACTGCATATGAATACAGTGTTCACCAAAAAGGGGAGACAATGGTCTGTCATATCATTTCCAATTTGGCGTTGGGGCAAATAGAGGGACTACCTAAATATTCATCGCTGATCGAGAGTTACCCAAACACAGAGGTGGTCCCGGAAATTTGAACACCCCGTTATGTGATGTTACTAACCGGACACTCACCTTTAATGTTGCTTGATCAATAAGTCTCTTCAGTGTGCCAGAAGCACCACCTCGCTGACTGTCGAGCCATTCCCAATGCCGAGAAAGTAGGGTGACTTCTCGTCCCACAGCGTCGAGTTTAGGGCGTCCCCGTTTGCCGGGCTTCGCTGCTTCGCTGCCACTATCGTTTGCAGGCCCTTCGTCAAGGCGAGCAAGCAAGTCTTTATCACTCCCACTGATGTCTATATCCATTTGGCGGCCCGTATCTTCATCAAATATAAGCACTGGAGTGAGGTTGCCGGATTCTTGATGTTGTTTAAGTGTCTGGCTACCGCCAGCAAGTTACTGCTGATAAGGGCTGTATGGCCATCGAAGGCGAGGTGGTTTGTCATGTTCTTTTTCTTAATATGGCCAGGGTGCAATTGATATAGTCTGGGTGTAATTGATATTGCCATGGTAATATTAGTTTTTGCAATGGGAGGGGTGTGTGTCTTAATGATTGTTTTACCGACTCTTTATCATTTGCTTATAGCGTCATGATGTAGGATGTATTTTCCTTGCGACGGTGAAGCCAGGCTTATATAAAACGTATGAGCTTAGAGTTAATTTCATGTAATAAGAAATGGAGTGAAGGATGCTGACAGATATAGAAAAAAAGAATTTGAAAGATGCAATTCAATCAAATAAGCATGAAGTCTATTTAGTTTCTGTTGCTGAGATGGATAAAATTATTGCTTCGTCTTCCCGGGGTAATAATCCAAGTGTGCAAAAATCTTGGCAGAAGATGAAAAGTAAATTAAATGCTGGAGCAAGCTATTACGCTTCTATCGATGATGTTGTGACGTTGTCGAAACTGGCGGGTGATCTTGGCGGGATTGGCGCGAAGGTGTCTGTGAAAATATACGGCGGAAAGCCGCACCTTATTTTAAAGGGATATCCGGGTTTAAGAAAAATATTGGTAGGGACAAAATATGGAATTAAAAACCCAAAAGTGATCTCTATGGGGCTGGGCAAGGCTGGAGCAATCGGTGCGGCTAAGCAAGGTGGTATTTTAACCGTCGTATTATTAACGGTATATCGTGTAGCGGATTACTTCTTAACGGATGAAGCGACTTTGAGTCAATTGATAGGGACGTTGGCGACAGATGTTGTGAAGGTTGGCATAACAACCGGAGCATCTGTTGCGGCTGCTGCGGGCGTTGCAATGATGGTGGGTTTGTCCGTTTTTGCTATTGGTCCTATAGTTGCGGTTGTCGTTGTTGGTGTATTAACTTCATTGATTCTTGAGGAAATTGATAAAAAGTTCGGGCTTACCGATAAAGTGATTGCTGGTTTAGATGAAATGGGTCGAGATATTACTGGTTACATTACGGAGAAAAAGAATCAGGTTCAGCGTTCAACCGCTGAAGTGTTGGGATCTGCGATAGATTATGCAATCGAGTCCGCAGTGAGTGTCACTGTAAATTGGGCGCAGCGGCAGATTACTGGATTGATAAGGCCGGGGTTACGATAAATGAGTGAGTCAGAGCGCGTGCCTTTAGTGATGAAGATTTTTTTCCCGCTATTTATGATGTTGCTAACACTTGCCGCGGCTTATTTGTTTTTCAGTGAGCTAGTTTCTAATTTGCGTGATATGTCATCATTGCCTGAAAGTGTTAGCTTCTCTAAAGGTTCTTATTATGCGTGTGGCGCTGGTTTTGCTGTTGGGGTTTTTACGTTTTTTTCGGTGTCTGAATTTTGGTTTAGTGTTGTGATTAAGGGACGCTTAGCCAAGCGATTGATGCGAATAGCTGTTGGCGGGGCTATTGTTATGGTTGTTTTTCCTCAGGTGATGCACTTTTATATGGGCCGTTTTATTGAAGAGAATACCTATATCGTTTGCGAGGAAGCTTCTAGCCAGTGGTTGCATGCGAAAACGATTGTCTATGTGAAAGACGTCGGGGTGTGCCAAGAGATGGCCGCGAGCTTTGGTGCTACGGAATAATGTACATCTGGCTGACGGTGGAACCGTGCACTTATTATGGGGGATACGGATAAGTTCGAGAATAGACACGCAGATGTTACTAACCGGACACTCACCTTTAATGTTGTGTAAGGCGCTGGACTGAATCTTTTGGTGACATTTAAGAACAGGTTAAGGCGGGGACGGTGCCACACTTGAGGATTTGGTGTTATTTAAGGGCTGCTTAGCAATCGACTCGGCGTGGGTGTCTGTTTATTTTCTTGTATCGAATTTTCAGGTTCAGGATCTTCCTTGTGGATCAATTCGACACTATCTGACTGCAATCAAAAATAATAAGTCCATTACTTCACCGTCAGCACCTCGAAATGCACTAGAAAGCAAAGCGGTTTTAATTAATTTTTTATCCAGTTCGGGAGCGCTCAAAGAGTGGGTTAATGCTATTTCAGAAAACAAACTGTCAATTAGTTCTGTATCGGGGAAGTGGCTTGAACGGTTAGAGCTGGAATCAATCGAGAGCTTTATTTTATCTGAGGAGCTGAAAAGTGCAAGCGAGTCTAGTCAGTGCGGCTTAACCGGTGATGAGCACGAGCTATTGAAAAAACGTGTAGGTGACAAAAATATCTTTTTTTTTCATGGGAAAATAGAATTTATATTGACAGAATATTAGTAAGGCCAGCTGTTCTCAGAGGTAAATCGCTAGAAAATCGTAGGTGGGAGGTGAAAGCCTCTTGTTTAGTGTTGGGCTTAAAGTCTTGAAGGTTTACAGTTTGTTCAAGTCTTTCGGGCTAATTAAGAAGTCAGGCTAGTTGGTTGTCATATGTATCTGAGAGTGACGTAATGATTGCTTTACGTCCGTTTATATCTTGGTTTTTTACATGGCTTAGGCGCGTACTTTCAGAGCCCTCCATCGTTTGTAATAATTATTCTAAAACCTGAAAAGGTAAGGGGTTAATTATATCTAATCATAATTGTATTGAGTAGGTGAATATTAAGGTCGCTTTTGTTATTGGTGCTTTACTTGTTTCTGGCTTTTATTGGGTGGGGGCTGTATTACTTTGATGTTAGATTCTAGCTGCGGGCGCTTTGGCGCGTGTATTTGGGGTTGATTACTATTGTGATTCAGTTCTCATTCTATATGTTTCTTCCCTGTTCTTCTGTTCGACTTTTAGTCTTAGGGTTGTGGGGCGTGCATTAATGCTTAACTATGTGCGCCTACTACCTACTGATTGGAGGGATACAATGCCACGATATGATAAGGCAATAAGAAGACAGTTGAGACAGTGTGCGTCAGTTTCTGTGAGTAATTGCGGACTTACTGAAAGTTCTATTGATGACAGGATGGGTAATCCAGCCGGTACGCATAGAGTCGATCGTGTGACTCCAGGTTATAAGGGTAAAATTACGCTGAGCGGGGACAGTATGCTGATTGATCTCAGACTCCAGTTAACAGGACATATGCGCCGAGCTAAATCAGCAATTAATAACATTAAAAAAATTTACGCCTCGCAAAATGTTAATGTGAATTTTACCCTGGTTTCACAGGGGCATGATTTACGCATTCACGGGGCAACGTTGGCCGAATTAGCTACTGGGCTGAAGTCTTGCACTTGCGAGGGTATGTTGAATATCGGTGGGTGGGCACCTTCATATGAGCATTATAAGTGGGGTGATACACTCCTCTTAAACCCTTACACCCCGAATTTTTACTGGAAAATGACGGACGCTCATGAGTTTGGGCATAAGCTTGGATTAAGCCATAGGTCAGATCTAGGGATGATGGATTATTGGAATGAAAAAATATACAAACGAGATCCTCGCAAATTTTTACCCAGTGACAAGGCTAGAATAGCCGCACTTTATATAAAGGGTGCATGATGAAATTACTTAGTGGAATAGTCATTTTCCTGCTTGTAGGCTGTGCAAGTGCTCCGTTAGTTGTCGATAAGAGTGGGTGGGTAGCGTTTGGCCATCCGTTACTTGTACCCCGTTTAAATGAGACTTCAGGGCTGAACGCTATTAACTGTGGGCATTACGACTTACTAAATGCTAATGACAGAAAAAAGATGAAGAAAATTGCTCCAGCGTGTATTAAACATGCTACGCGTACGGGCCAGCCATTTAAGTTTGGTGTCATCGATATTGTTCAGGATTTATATATGCACGACGTTGTTATCTCGGATCCGGACTCTAAATTCTGGCTCATTTCATACGGTGTAATGATCGATAATTCGGATCATCATACGAAAGTATTGAAATGTGATTTGATTGAGGTTGAGTTTAACCCCTTGTTTTTCAGTAGGGAAGGTTGTGTAGTAGTGGATAGTCAAAAATGGTTTGATGGAAACCATTTTCTGTAACTTGTTTTGTAACTATTTAGCAAAATATCCCTTGGCCGGTTTTTTGAAAATTTCCGGAATGCTCATTTTCTTTTGCGGGTGGTAGAGTGAGAGGCTGTGCGAGTGAAAAGTCCAGTAATTAATTTGGCGAATTCTGAGTTGGAATTGCCTTGCCTAAAAAGCCTCGGCGAGCAGGGCCAAAACTTGATGCATCACCACTGAGTGAGGCCGCGCCCCTTTTTTTGCGGTGGGGAGTGTAAAGTTTGATATGTGAATGATGTTTTATCTAAACGAGCTAAGCTTTCGTGATAATTCATTTTCTCGGGCGGTGAAACTGCAATGGTTGTTATCGCTGATCTTTACCACAGTCCAACTTGCTGAAAAAAGAACAAATAATGCTATAGAAAACCTAAGAGGAGATCTATGTGCCACTTACCCCAACCGAACCTCTCAAAACCCCAATTAGTCGCTCGGGCAAAACAACGACCATTAACCGAACTACCGACCGAATGGCCATCGACAATCAAAGATGCGATGTTAACGTCAACGAACGTGTTTGCTACATGCAGCTCGACGACTTTTCGGTTTCACTTACCTGAATTTTAAGTAATCGAGTCTCTCAAATACATGGGCGTATAGATGCTAGCTGTCACGTATTCCTGATCAACCCGAAGGTATTATTTTTAGTGAAAATTCAGTGGTTAATGCCAGGGGGTATTGGCCTGAGGCTTATCCATCGATCCTAGAGACTTTATGAGCTGTTAATCCATTGAGGGCAGCGATGGTATGATCATTAGCGCAGGTCTCATTAATGCGGTATTTTTTGGGGGGGATGTTGAATTAATCGGTCAGAAAGTTCAAAATGATGGAATGGTCAGAGTGTAATCAGGTTCGGTGGCTTTAGCCGTGGGTAAAGAAGCCATCATCACCTTTGATGGTGAAAGGTTAAAATGTTAACCTCGGGTTAGTGCTTATTTTTGAGGTGGTATAAGTGGAAAATACAGTGAAAAACTTGGCAAGCCAAGCTTTGGGATTACCTGCATCAGAACGAATAATGTTGGCTGAGGAGCTTCTAAAAAGCTTGGATCAGCCTGATTGTGAGCTTGATGAGCTTGATGAACTTTGGGCGAAAGAAGCTGAATCCCGCTTGGACGGCTTTGAAAAAGGCGAGATACGCTCGGTACCACTGAGTGAGGTTTTTGCAAACAACAAAAAGTCGTTGTGAAAATCCATTTTCTTAAGCCGGCCGAAAATGAATAGGATGAGGCGGCACGTTTTTACGAGGCTGAACTTTCAGGGCTTGGAGATCTTTTTAAAGTAGAGGTTCAGAGAGCGATATTGCGAATAAAGGAATTCCCCTGTGCCTATTCGTTATTGAGCAAGCGTGTACGAAGATGTTTAATTTCCAAGTTTCCTTATGGAGTCCTATATCAGTACACAGAGGAAGAGGAAACAATTATTATCGTTGCTATCGCGCACCTTCATCGCAGGCCAGATTACTGGGAAAAGCACAAATAATGCTTCATGCATCCAAAATGAAGATCTATGTGCCATTACCCCCAAACCAACCTCTCAAAACCTCATATAGCGCATAGAACTCCTCCTTGCTTTCTGACACAATCCCGCCCAGCAATTTAATCACCTGGGGCGCATTACAAGACAGCTTTACTGGTGGTGCCAAATCGATTCAGCATGGAGTCTTCAATGGCGCGTCGGCAATCTCTTCGTTCAGTTCTTCTTCAAATTCTTCTTTGTTGTTGCTCTTATATCGATCTGTTTAAAACTTGTTCCTGTTGAATTTGTTGTGACACGCTTCCTATATCTGAACTTGGGGCATTGGCAATATCTTGGAGTGGGCGTAGGCTTCAACACCTTTAATACGACTTAAATTAAAAGGGAATTGTCATGTCATGTGGTCCAATAGCAGGTTTAAAACTCGATAAAGAGAGCAAAGCTGCTCTAGAGCGAATAAATAATAATCAAAGTTTAGCAAAGTTGCTTTCTGTAGGTTTTACTGCGGGTGTATTCCATAGTATTTTCACAAAAAATAAATCTCCTGTAGTAGCTTTAAATATCACTCAGACTGATTGGAGTTTATACGCTAAAACCATGTCAGCCCTACCTAAGATTCAACGGGATGTCATTCAAAAAGAGATTAATATGATGATCGTTCATTATCATATCGGGAAATATGATCATAAACATGTTCAGTTCTGGAAAGGAATGAAACATGGGTGTCGGTAATATCATTATTTTTCGGCCTGTTTTGTTTGTATGCGGCATATTATTTGGGACTGCGTGCCATTCAGATATTGATGTTGAGTCAATAGAGGTTTTTGATCATGTATCTAGAAATGTGTTGAAGGCGACAAGTTCTCATGGCGATCGTATTGATCACTGCAATAAGTTAGAGAGTTCAAATAACCCTCCAGAATTTGATCCAAAGGACCTTGCTCTGTTGAAAGTGTCAAGGGACGATGTGTTAGCCGCTGTGGCTTTTTTGAAGTTTAATAATGATTTCCTTTGTCAGCGACAAACACGTTTAGAGCTGGCTTTTTATTTGGGAACAATGGCGGCGTTGAAGAGAGAGCTGAATGCTGACCCTAGTTCCGTTGAAGATCTGCAGTCTGCTATATCATATCCGTCAAGCAGGGAACTTCAGTATGAGGTTAATTATTTAAAAATGTCTGTGCCTAAGAGACGTTATTTTGAGTCTGTTAGCGGTGACAAGCCTTTTGATTTATTGAAGGCCTTGGAGGTTAATAATCTTACTAGGGATTAGCCCAGTTAATATCGCTGCGGACTTCAGTGGCCAGTGCTATGTGTTGTACTGGTGACTGAAATCCGCGATCAAAATAAAGTGAGTGAGGGCATATTTATTGTTGTCGCTGTTACACACGTCAACCGCAATCCCGCTTACTAAAAGCACAAATAATGCTTCATGCATCCAAAATGAAGATCTATGTGCCATTACCCCCAAACCAACCTCTCAAAACCTCATACAGCGCATAGAACTCCTCCCTGCTTTCTGACACAATCCCGCCCAGCAATTTAATCATCTGGGGCGCATTACAAGCCAGCTTTACTGGCAGCGCCAAATCGATTCAACATGGAGTCATCAATGACGCGTTCGCAATCTCTTCGTTCAATTTTTATTCTACTTGCCGTATCACTTTTTATTGCAGCGTGTGGAGGCGGGGGAGGTGGATCCTCAGACCTTACTCCGGACAACTTTAGCTTTTCAGCTGAAGAGACCGCTGAGCGTGATGAGGTCCTAGAGTCCGGTACGATAACCGTAGGCGGTATTGATAAAGCTGTCAGTATCTCAATTGCGGATGGTGAATATCGAATTAATGGGGGCACTTATACCTCATCAACAGGTACCGTTAGCCAAGGGCAGACGGTTGAAGTGCGCCTGACAGCCTCTCCAGAATATGATACTGAGGTTACTTCAACGGTAACCATTGGTGGTGTGAGCGGTTCTTATTCCGCCACAACACGGCTGAAAGATATCGAGCCGAGCACTCTCTCTTTTGACACTATTGATGAGCAGGAAGACGGCGCGACTGTGACGTCATTGTTTTACGTAGTAGCGGGAGTTGATGATGATACAGAAATTTCAATTAACCTAGAGACTTCAGACGCGGGCGCAACTTACAGCATTAATAGCGAAGAGGAGTCAGACTTTGTGACCACGGCTGGCCAGGTCTCTGTCCTTGATGAAGTAAGGGTTCGCGTAACTGCGGGCAGTGGCTTTTCGGCAACAACAAGCGCATTTGTTACGGTTGGCAGTGTCGAGGCTTCTTTTTCTGCTGTAACAATTGCACGGGATGTGGAACCTGGTGGTTTTTCCATTGATTCCAAATTGGACCAGCCCACAGGTTCCCCTGTGACGTCGAATCCATACACGGTAGTGGGAATCAATGCACCTGCAGCCATCTCGATTGTTTCACCTTCAAGCGGTGTGTCTTACAGTATTAACAGCGAAGATGCCGACGATTTTGTGAGTATTCCAGGTACTGTTGTTGAAGATGATGTCGTTCGCGTTCGTATAGACGCTGGAGACGCATTTGATACTGATTTATCAGCTATCGTTGCAATCGGCGGGGTAGAAAGTACTTTTTCTATTAGTACGGAAGAGCAAGATATTGCGCCGGATGTCTTTAGTATTGTCGCCGTGTTAGATGCTGGAGCGGGGGCTGTGATCACCTCCGACGACTTCCCTGTGGCTGGTATCAACGACGCGACGGCTATCACCATATCTGCTGGGGCAACGTACAGCCTCGACAGCATAGTCGATGGCGACTTTACCAGCACAGCCGGAACCGTCACAAATGAACAGCGGATACGTGTAAGGCTAAACGCCTCCGCAATACCATTAGCGGTAACCGAAGTCACACTCACACTCGGCACCGGAGACGATAGTCAAAGCGCTACTTTTACAGTGCGCACGGCGCTAACATTCGAGAGTCCAGATGATCAGCTGCCCACCGCTGGCAAAGTTGTTTCGGCCACCACTGTGGCGATTGCTGATTTTGGTCGTACGCAAAGCGTTGTAGTGACTAACGGTGAATACAGCGTGGATGGCGGCACGACGTACCAAGATTTTGGGGATATTGAAAATGGACAGACTTTGCAGGTGCGGGCGAATGTTTCAACAACCCTGGAAGACAGTGTTATTGCAATCGTGACTATTACTGACCCGGTCGATAGTACGGAGATTGAGGGTACCTATACCGTGACGACCGTTGCGGACGAAGCCGCACCAACTGCAGCTATTCATTTCCCTCCAGCCGTATCACTTACGGAAGGCACAAGTATCACTGTTAGAGGCGTTGCCTCAGATGCATTAAGCGATATTACCCGTGTTCAATTAAATGGGGAAGATGTTACGTCTAGTGATGATTTTGCAACCTGGACAATATCGGTTGTTTTAACGGCGGGTGACAACACTTTGGTGTTAAGCGTTGAAGATGCTGCAGGGCAAGCAAATGAAACCGTAGATCAGGTGGTCGTGACGCAAGGCGCTATCAATGTGGCGTTTCCGAGTAATGATGTGCCGTTGGGTGGCGATGTTCGAGAGATGGAGATTGATATAGAAAATAGGAGGTTGTTGGTTAGTCTAAATGATGACAGTTTTGACAGTGATTCAAAAGTGATAGCAGTGAATCTCGCCAACGGCATACGTACAGTTTTTTCTGACAATTCTCCACCATATGATGTGCTTACAATACCCACTATTGCTGCAATAGAGTTCATAGAAGATCAAAATACTATTTTTGCTTCTGATGCTGGTTTCGATGGTGAAATATGGAAGACGGATTTAAATTCACAGGTGCGTACACTTCTTTCTTCAAATGCATTGAGCGACGTAAATATTGGGCCTGATATCTATATGTTTGAGTACGATAGTGCTGGAGGTAGGCTTATAGTGAGCGATGCTGAAAACAATAAGGTGGTGGCAGTGGACGAGGTGAGTGGGTTACGAGAGGTTTTATATATTGGTTCTGCTGAGTTTGGTGTGGGGGCTATATATTTTGATGCAATGAATAATATTCTATACGTCGGGCCAGAGTCTGATGATATTTTTTATCTTGATTTGAGCGATGAGGTCTTAGAGCCTGAGCCGCTTAGCATTTCTCCAGTTAACAGCGGTGCAGCTTACTTGGTTTTAGATGGTTTGGCCGAACGCTTGATTATGAGTCGCTGTGGGGCAAATGGTATTTACGAGGCTAGCATAGAGACCGGTGAGAGAAGTTTGATTTCAAATAATTCGTTTCCTAGTGTGTTTAACTCTTTTGATTGTCCTCTTGGCCTTGGTCTAGACGAAGATGCACGTGTTGTCTATGTATTTGATAGTGCAATGTCTATTTTTGCTGTGGACTTAATTTCCGGTGAGCGGGTGATTTTTTCCAAGTCTCTTTAGTGGTTGTGGGTTTATGGCGGGTAAGGGACGCTCTAACGAAAAATAAAACGGGACATAATTATTTGAGTTGTGTGAAGGGGGGAGGTAAATCCGAACAGAGTGTGAAGCTTGTCTCTTTATGTTTTTCTGAAGGCTAGATGTGACCCTTTTAATTTATAAGACACACTTGTTGTTTCTGTCCTGTTTAGTGGCGTTATCGTGGTTGATTTCGTAACTGCGGAGCGTGTTGTAAAATCGTGCTCTGTAGATGAGTCTTATTGAACACGTAATAACCCAGGTGGTTTTAACGAGAAATATCTTATTGTTGGCTAGGGTCTTATTTATAGCCTGTATCCGTTCTAGCTATACGGGCAAACGTATTTTTATAACGTGAAGTGCAGAAGTGAAGGCTAGGAGGGGTTCACTTTGTTTGTTAAAAGATGATTTTTTTCTCTGTTTTTTGGAAGTGCTTAGGAATATATCACCAGATTTATTATGGAATATTATATGAGCCTGGTTGTGAGGAAGGAAATAAATGGATCAATTTAAAACAATGGCAGACCTGAGAAGCTATGTTAAAAGTCTTGGTAAGTTTTGTGCTCGGCCAACGATAGATGACGAACACCCGACCCTCTATCTGGACCATTCTCAAGGTAGAATGCTTCACGGAATTCGTGAGAAGGATTATCTCTTTTCTACCTGTAAAAAGTGGGTTTTACCTCATAGTCAAAAAGGGTTGTCTTTTTCGGCTCATTGGCAGCATTTAAAAGATAAGGTTAAATTGAAGGGGCGTTTTGCTGGAGATAAGAATGTTAATATATATTGGGTGTTGGAAGAGGCTGATCTTCCTGATGGCTTGAAGTTTGAGCCCGATCTTCGTGACAAACAGCACTATTTGTTAACAATAACGAATAAAATGCCTGTTCATCAGCTCGCATCTAAGCTGACTTGGTTGTCTGACCGTATGACGAAGATATATGACGCGAGGAAGTTGCTTTGATTGAATACAGTCATGAAGAAGAAAAACTTTTTTTGCTTTATTACGCATCTAAATTTGACGATTCAGGGGTGGAGGTGATTCTTAATCGGGGTCATGTTTTAGGTTCAGATGAGGCCGATAAACTTTCCAAATTTTTTTGGCGAATGGTTGACCAAACCGTCGTCGATATAAGTCAGGGGGTGATGGTCCATGGGAATTTAGATCTAGAAGCTATTGTAGAATATACGTTTGAATCAATTCGGGCGTATTTACGTAACAATGGGTATGAAAAAGAATGGGATGCTAATATCTAAAATAGTTTGTGGTGACTTAGAGGGCGAAAGACCAGTATTTCCCAATGGTAAATACTAGCGCCACACCATATTACAGTGTATCTGACGCTAACAAATGTGATGTGATGGGAAAAGGAATATTGATAAAACCTTACCATGCGAACCAATGGCGACGAGCCATTGTTCAAGCAGCAAAAACAGTACGTCATTATCCGCGTACTGCTCCAGAAATTTCAGCTCAAAGGTTAATAACAAAAAAGCCTACTCGATAAGAAGGTTGGGGTGGTGGGTATTATGATGAATAATGTTGGGCACTTCTTCTTGCTCTACAGCCGGTGATTTAGGGAGTGCGCCCTGTGCTTCGAATAATAAGAGTGCTCAATGGTTGGGTCAGTCCTTTTCGCAAGCGCTTGAAAAACTGGGCGCTTATTCCAGTGAGGATGAGTTTGATCTGCGTAATACCGTCATATCTGAGTTTCGAGGAAATCTTGCTGTGTTGTTTCCTGATTCCGCGGTTGACTCTCAATCTGTTTGGATAAAAGAGGTTTCCTGGGGAGCTGAGGTTTGTGTGCAAACATTATGGCTCAAAAAAATGGCGATATTTGGATCGTAGTTGACGCTTTATTATGGAATAAAAGCAGCGACTTTTAAGATTGTTTGTGAGTGAAAGAGCGTTCGATTCTAAAGCTACTGCGAGTAAAGAATAAGACTAACGTGGTCGGTATTGGGTTTAAATACTAGGATGAAAATAAAAGTAAGTGTTCTCATTGTTTTGGTCGCAGTGTTTTCTCTTCTAATGGCCGCGATGCATGATGCTTTTCTTTTGGCGGGAGGGAGCGATGTACTCGAAATAAACGCTACTCCTGTACCTAAATATCAAATCCTATCGATTTTAGTCTTTGTGGTTATTTCGGTTGTTGTCATTTTTCGGCAGACTCAGGTAGCTTATTTCTTGGTATTGTTGTCTGCATTGATTGTTTTGCTTAATGGGCACACCTTCACGATATCCGGTAAGCGACACTCTATGGTTGATCGTTGGTTTTTCATACCGATACAGACGCTAGAGTTTGACCCTTCGGAAGGCCTGAATTCTGGTTATTACCGTAAGAGCGGCTTCTTTATATCTGTGTATGAGGAGGATCGCCTTAAACTTTGTGTGTTGACTGGTCCATATTTTGTTGGGCTTAAAGCTTCCAGGGTTGAAAGTATGTTGAAGTCTTTTGGGCTAATTGAAAAGGTAGACTAGTCGGCTATCATATCTACCTGAGTGAGATTCAACGCTAGCTTTAGGTTTGGGTGTATCTCTTGATGATAGCCGGTACGTTTTGCCGGATGGTTAACATCGCAACGAGCAAAATTGTCTTTAGCCTTATAGATCAAACAGTCTTTTTCTGTCAAAATCCGCTAAATAATAACTAGCCTTTACTCCTATCTAAACGCTGCGTTGTACAGCCAGGAGAGACTGCTTTTAAAGCAAAGCCTAGGTAGGGAATAACCTATTTTCTATTGATATTATTTAATGCTCAAACCGATCTAATCGCTGCGTTGCTTTTGTATGAGCACTTATTGCGCTTGATGGCTCAGTCATCTGTGAATTTTTCGGCTTTATATGCCAAAAACTTGTGACGTAGATACAGACTTGAGTATTAAGTTCTTGGCTGGGTTTGAGTGATTAACGTACAATCCCGGCAGTTTTAGTAATTTATTCGTATAGATATGTTTTTTTTAAGACTATATCGATATTATCGTATTTTCGATTGGATGCAGTAACTTAACTTGGAACTAACTTTATGAGACGCGTTTTCCCCCGCCGTGTTCTTAACCTTTCTTTTCTTCGTAACTCCCTAATTCAAGCCGCTTGTCTTGCAGCCTTTCCTAGCGCCGTGTGCGCGGGTCCAGAAGGTGGTGAGGTTGTTGGTGGTAATGGCTCGATTAGCCGTTCGGGCAATACAACGACCATTAACCAAGCGACTGATCGCATGGCTATCGATTGGCAAAGCTTCGATGTTAATGCCAATGAGCGCGTTAACTACGTGCAGCCAGATAGTTCTTCGGTTTCTCTCAACCGAATTTTGAGCAATCGCGGTTCACAAATCCATGGCCGCATCGATGCCAATGGCCAAGTGTTTCTCATTAACCCCAACGGTATTATCTTTGGTGAAAACTCCGTTGTGAATGCCGGGGGCATATTAGCCAGTGGGCTTTCCATAGACCCAAGCGATTTTATGAATGGGGATTATGCTTTTAAATCCATCGAAGGCAGCGATGGCATGGTCATTAATGCGGGCCTCATTAATGCAGCCACCGGGGGGAATGTTGCATTAATCGGTCAGCAGGTTCAAAACGATGGGATGATCTCCGCGCAGTTGGGTTCTGTGACGTTAGCAGCGGGTAAAGAAGCCATTGTGACCTTCGACGGGGAAGGTTTATTGGGTGTACAGATCACGGAATCAATTTTACAAGACGATATTGGTGTGGATGCGGCTGTTATTAATAACGGTGAAATCTCCGCCGAAGACGGCCAAATTTTATTAAGCGCCAGCGCCAGCCAAGATATTTTTTCGCAAGCAGTGAATTCCGGAGTTGTAAAACAAGCCACCAGTGTGGTGGTGGATGAAGACGGTACCTTTACTTTAAGTGCAGGTGCCAATGTTGTGAACACTGGGGTGCTCTCTGCGTCGGGGGATGCAGGGGGTGCCGTGGTGGTCATTGGAGAAAATATTGCTTCAAGTGGGGAGATTAGGGCGGACAGTGTCGCTGGGGAAGCTGCAGGGTCGATTGAATTACATAGTGTTGTGACAACTGAGTTGACAGGCGACAGTGTGACTACGGCAAATGCCGCAAATGGCAGTGCCGGCGATATTAAAGTATTGGGCTCCAATGTGGGCGTGTTGGATAACGCTGTGGTGGAAGCGAACGGTGCAACCGCTGGTGGTGAAGTCTTGGTGGGTGGTGATGAAACTGGGGCCAATGATCAAATTCGCAATGCGGATTTTATCTATTTGGGGGAAGATTCTCGGGTTAGTGTAGATGCAACGTTTAATGGTGACGGTGGACGGTTAATTACTTTTGCGGAAGATACTGCACGGATTTATGGTGAGTTAACGGCTCGCGGTGGGCTTTATAGTGGTTTGGGCGGGTTTGTTGAAACTTCTGGGTTAAGGGGGATCGATATTTTAGGTTCTCCAAACGTTGATTCTGTTGATGGTGGGGGTGTTTGGTTAATCGATCCTTATGATATAAGTATTGTTAGTTCATATACGGGATTGGCAATAACACCGTCTGAAGTAGGTAGAACAAGAACCTACGAGTCAAGTGCTTTTGGTTCACAGATTCGGTGGTCGACTTTAGAGGATTGGCTGGATGGGAATAATGCAAATACTGCAATTATTCGAACAGGAAATGGTAGTGGAGGGGATGGTGATATAACTTTGTCAACGGATGCTTTATTTACTAGGAATAATGCTCACTCTGCTGCCTTAATCCTCGATGCAGACAATAACATCGTCATTGACAACCAAAGTATTACAACCGGCAGTCAAGACCAGCTTTCTCTTACGCTAACCGCAGGAAACGAAATTCAAATAACGGGCACTTCGGTTATCGATACTGGAGGCGGTGACTTTATGGCTGATGCGGACGGCGCGGTCATCATTTCAGGAACCGTTCAAACCGATGGTGGCTCCTTCACAATCCAAGGTGCAACGAATGTCGATATTTCCGGCGCTATCCAAACAAGTAACGGCAACTTCAATATTTATAACGTTGACAATGACGTCAATATTCTTAGCGCCGTTACAACCGGTGCGGGAATGTTTGTGGTGGGCGGTACCATTAGTGGTTCTACAGTAACTACGCAACAAATTGGCGGTAATTTTAATCTCGGTTTTCAAGATTATGAAGTAGCTCCTATACCTACAGCGGTAAATAGTGCCGCGTCAATCACAACAAGTAATGGCGATGTTTTTATTAATGCTGTCGGTGCCGTGAATCTTTATGACGACATCACCTCGGGTGGCGGTAGTTTCACCGTGGGTGATAGTACTGAGGCCGTAGGTAGTTTTGTGAGCGCTTTTACTGGCGGTGGCATTATTGGTGGTTCCGATCCAGTGGAAACGTATTTAGATGATGTGGGCGATATCATCACTACGGCTGGGTCAGGTAATGCTTCTGGTGTTGTGACGATCACTGCTGCAGGTGTTGTTACCTTAAACGATATAACGACGATAGGTGCAGCCGATGCTGTCGGCGGCAATATTGATATCACATCTACCGGGAGCTCAGTCACTACAGGTACGCTTACCACAAATGGTGGGGTGGCAGAGGATCAGGATGGATTCAATGCGGGTACAGTAACGATTGAAGGGCGTGGAGCGATTCTCGTGCAAGCCATTTTGGCGCAAGGGTCAGCCGGTGAAAGAGATGGAGATTTCGATTCTGATGGTGGGGCAGGCAGCGCGGTCTCTATCGAATCTAGCAACGCGGGCGTTACTGTTGGAGCGATATCCACTGAAGGTGGCGTCGGCGATCGTGGTGAGACTACTGATCCAGATCATGCGGCGGGTGGTAATGGTGGCTCTGTGACGATCACCTCCGCAAGTGGTAGCGTCATCACGCTCAATGGAGGAGTGAATACCAGCGGCGGGCTTCGAGAGGTTGATTCTAGCCCAACGACTGATGAAAACGGTCTTGCGGGTGCCATTTTGTTAGAGGGTGATGTGGTGCTTGGCACAAATATCACCATTGATGCCACGTCCAGCGGGCTAGTTACTAGTGGCTCTGTCGTTCAAGCCGCTCGCTCTAATACCATTACAGTGACTGGTGATGTTACGGGCAACGGCAACGGATTAACCCTGATTGGCCACGCTATCACGATGGGTGCTATCGATCTATCCGGCAATGAGGATCAAGGGGGGGGAGCACTGGATATCGAAACCATGATTAATGCCGGTCTTACGGACGGATTTCTTAATCCCGGTGTTGTGACAATTAATGGCGGTATCAATACATTCGCCGGAGCTGTGACAACAGGTGGAGGCTTGATCGGTGGGGATGTTGATATTGACGGTGTTGATATCACCGTGGGTGCCATCAATGCCAATGGAAGCAATGCAATTTCAGGTAATGGCGGTTCCGGAGGGACAGTAACTATAGACGCTGTTGAAGACAATGGCACACCCAGTATTCAAATCAATGGGGATATTAATACCGAAGGCGGCACAGGTATTAGTGACGGCACAGCAGGTAGCGTCACTTTAACCCTAGCAGGCGTTAGCCCCACCGAGGGCAGTGTGGCGTTAAGTCATGGTGCGTTCCTTTCATCCAACGTCATCGTTAACGGTTCGTCGTCCACTGACGATACGTTGACTGGCCCCAATGCTACGGCTTTTTGGGTATCCGTGGCAGATAGCGACGGTACGATCGATGGTGATACCGCAGATGCTGATTCTCCATTGATCACATTCAACGGTTTTGAAAATCTTCAAGGTGGCAGTAGTGCTGATGAGTTTACTTTGGGTCACAGTTTTACAACGGTTTTTGGTGCCGCTGGCAATGATCAGTTTGATGTAACTATTGCAACAATTACAGCCGATTTAAATGGCGGTAATGGGCTTGATACTTTTGATATTGATTTTGAGTTAACGGGCGTGATCACCGGCGGAGCCGACATAGACACCTTTAACCTAAATGCTACGGTTGATGACAGCGACGATATTCTGACCTTGCGAGATGTTGACGG
>JAWSUY010000042.1:0-136523 GCA_033852175.1 Agarilytica sp. | reverse complement strand
GTCGCTCACCCCAATTTTCCCTTTATAGTCAATATGTCACATAGTGTAAAAGCGCTTGCTGTTACATTTTTTCATGCCTTGTCTTTTGTCAGTCTTTCAATTTCTGTCATTTGTTTCAATCCCTTAGCGTTTTTCCTTGTTTGTGCGGCCAAAAACGTTGTGGCTGATTGTATTTGAGGCGTTGGTAATGGATTTCAAGGAGCTTATTACAAATAATGATTTCTTTCTGCTTTCTGGCGACTTTACGTTTCTGGCGATATTATGCTGTGCTTGTTGCGGAAAAATGAATTGTACCGGGTTGCTTGCTTTCTATATGGGTTTTGGTTTCTCGGAAAATGGTTAAGTTAGGGAGGGTTTAATGGACGATTTGGGTGGTGGTTCTCGAAAGTTGGTGTGTTTGTTTTTGTGTTTGTGTTTATCGTCAGCGGTAATGGCAGAAATATATAGCTGGAAGGATGCCTCTGGGAAAATGCATTATGGCGATCGCAAGCTTGAAGGTGTTAACCAGAAGGAGGTGCAGGTTAGGTCTCATAAACCCACATGGAAAACCTTCGAGATTGAAATTAATGATATTAATGGAATTCTAACGGCCAAAGAAAGGGCGCAGATTAAAAAAGACGTTAATAATGTATATCAGTTCTACGATAAATCCCTTTATTTCGATATTTATAAAACTGTTCCCGTCAAAATTCGCCTGTTTGAAATGAAAAACGATTACGAAAAGTATACTTCGAGCAAGTATCAAACAAACGGTAAGCACTCTCGAGGTATTTATTTTTCGTCGACTAATGAGATCGTTCTTTACTTGAATGTGTCAGAGCGATTTCGGACATTTTTTACGATAAAGCATGAGACGAGTCATGCGATTGTCGATACGTTAACACCGTTTATCCCTTCCTGGTTAAATGAGGGCTTGGCAGAAAATATGGAGGTTGTTGGGGTTGAGGGCAGCGCTGAAGGTGAGGGTTTCTACGTTGGCCCTCATGAGGAAAACTATAGCTCGTTGAGCTGGTTTGATGAACAGGGACGTATGTTGAATGTAAAGAAATTCTTGTCGTTAACGAGTACGAAATTTCGAGAGCAGCAGCGACAAGGTCGAAGCCCGAATCAAGTTCATGCAGGGGAGTTGGTTCGCATGTTTTTGTCACAAAAAACGGGCAAAAGTTTTATTACTCGTTTGGTTCATATTTATGAGCGGGGCAGTAATATTCTTAGCGCTTATCCAGCGGATGAGCATTATGTTGGCGGTTTGCGAGTTATGCAGGATGATTGGGATCGTTGGGTTAGGCGATCTCGGAGTGAGAGGATCGTATTGTAGCCCTGGGTAGGACGCCTTCTTTGTTTAGATTGGTGGGCGGTGATATATGCTTTGTATCATGCTTTTAATGGGGTTGAGGTTCTGTTAGGTGTGGGGGGCGTGCCACGCATATGTTTTTTGGTTTTTTGGTTTTCTGTTTCTGTAATAGGAAATATTCTGTCAGCTATGTTTTGTTGGCTTTGGGGTGTGGCTTATTAAAGAGTTGGTTAGGGCTAATTGGTTTTGCTTTTGTGTGTAAGCCTGCCGGCATCTTTTTCCCAGCTATTAGCGCCATCAAACTCCGTAATAGCGATAGAGCTCCCTTGGGTATCGAAACAATTTACGTTGACGTCGATGCCGTCAGGATTGGATCGTGGGATATAAAAAGGTTTTATTCCGCAGGTGTGGCAAAAGGTATGTTGTGCCACACCTGTGTTAAACGTGTATGTGTTGAGCTGTTCTTCGCCGGAGGTAATTGTAAATTTGCTCAGGGGAACGATTAAATGTAGAAATCCTGATTTTTTACAAATCGAACAATTGCAGAGTTCGACTTCTAAGTTTTCTGGCGCTTCTACCTCAAACCGTACTTTTTGGCAGTGGCAGCTTCCGGAATAAATCATTTTAGCGTCTGTTTTTTTGAGTTCAATTTCTATTTAGTTAAGTTGCAGCTGAATATGAAAGGTTGTGCCAACATTAACGTCGGACGTGATCGCAATTTGCCCCTGATGGTGGTCTGCAATAATGAAGTGGGTAAACGATAATCTGTTTTCCCCTTCAGTTGATTGCGTCTTGTGAGGCCATGAGTTGAAGAATGGCTCGAAAATGTCGTGTTGTTCGTCACCGCTTAATCCAAGGCCGTTATGCTGAACTTTTATCCATAGTGCGTCATAGCACTCGCTAATCTCTATTTTGATGGTTGGCGTAAAGTCATCTTTTTCTACTTTCGCTAGCGCGTGTACGCAATGCCTGAATAGGCTTAGGAATACTTGCTGCATTTCTGCGATATAGCAGGGAATCTTAGGAAGTTTAGGCTCAAAGTTTCGCTCAATCATAGCATCTAGGAAGCGCAAGCCTGTCGGGTCAGAAAGTGTGTTTTCTGCTAGCTCGATTGCGTGTTCAACAATGTCGGGCATGTAGGCAATCCGTTTTTTGTCGCCATGACTGCGTGCAAACTCCAGTAAATTATTAATGACGGAATTTACTTGCTTACCTCGGAGAGTGGCGTCGCTTAATACTTCGTTCAATTCATTTGAATCAGCGGTGTTCTCTAGAAGAGAGGCCGATTTTTTAATCGTGGACAAATCTTCCGAAATTGCCTGCAAAGGGATGGCGATATCGTGCGCCATCGTTGACGCTAGCTCTCCCATTGATGACATCTTGTCTCGCTGGATGAGCTGGTTTTCGGCCAGGGTTCTCTGTGTGACGTTGTCTATTAGGATGACCACTCCGCGGTCGAGTTGGCCTTTTAGTGGGAATATAAGGATGTCGAAGTAATATTGGCCTCGTTGGCTGTGTTTGATTGTTGTAGGCAAGCCGCTGACCAGTACATCCTTAACTTGTTCAGGAGATATCGTAATTGTTGGGTAAATTTCCCATAGGTTTGCACCGGCTGCTTTATCGTACTCAATGCCGGTGATGTCTTCCGCGCAACGGTTCCACTGTGTGACATTGAGGTCACCGTTTAGGCCTATCAGCATGGATGGCAGTGACTGAAGTATGTTCTTTATGTAGGCTTCAGATGACTGCAGTAATTGCGATGTTTTTTTGTGCTGGTCTATTTCACCTTCTAATGCCGAATTGGCTTCTTTTAATAGGTGGTTGGACTTGTCGAGTGTAGCTGTGCGCTCGAGAACACGCTGTTCTAAAGCGTCGCGTATTTCTTTGAGAGCCCTGTTGGCCTTTATTTGGCGCCTATGGCTAAAAAATAGGTTAACAAGCGTGATGCTCAGAGCGGCAATTAAGACCGAGCTCGAAAAGTTTGCAACGTATTGCCATTTTGTTTCGTTGTTTTCATCTTTGAAATAATCAATAAAACCGGCATGGCTTGATAGAGAGTAAAGAGAAGTGCTTAAAAAGAGAGAAAGTTTACGCATGAATTGTCGTGATATTCCAACATTATTTTAGCTGGAATAGTAGCAGATGGCGGGGTATTTAGCAGGGCATTTTGCAACTGTGATGTGGTTGTTTTACATTCGTTTTGCGCATCTACGTACACTAAAAGTCATTATGGCTCTGTTGGCGAGCTTGGTTTGGCGCAGTGCGTCACAAGATGAGGCAATTAAGGCTATCATTGTTGCTTGCCTACAATATACTATTGGCTAGATCTCCAGGTATGGGTAAATCGATGAGAATGGTATTTCGGCAATGTTAAAAAAATGTAATTGGCTGTTGGCGGTCTGTTGTTTTTTTCTGGTGCAGCCTGCAATTTCTAAGGATATGAAGCCCGGCGTTTCGCTGGAAGTGATTGACGCCTATGCCGATGTGCATTCTGGTCCGGGGCGCGGATATCCAGTTTTTTATACAATAGAGCAGGGAGAAAAGGTCGAGATACTTACACGTCGCCCTGGTTGGTATGAGGTGCGTGCAGAAAACGGTAGAGTTGGTTGGACGACAGCGGCACAAATATCCCGAACGATTCAGGCTACTGGTGAGCCGGCAGATTTACCTTCTGTAGGTTATGGAGATTATATCAAGGGTAGTTGGGTCACTGGGTTTTCGACCGGGCAGTTTTCTGACGGAGCTCTAGAAGGTTATGAAACCTTTAGTGTGACGGGAGGTTATCGTTTCTTAAGTTGGCTTGGTGCTGATGTTGAGTTGGGGCGCCTGTTCGGCTCTGATGCTAGTGGCGATTATTATGCCGCGAACGTATATCTTGAGCCTTTCTCAGATTGGAAATTTTCACCATATGTAGCGTTGGGAGTTGGTGAGTTGAGTCTTGGCTCTCAGCCTCAGCTTATTTCTTTTTCCGAAAAAAGTTCAAATTTTAACAGTTACGGCTTGGGTACGAGTTTTTACCTTGGGCGTAACTTTGTAATCAAAGCTGAGTACCGGTGGTATTCAGTATCAACCGATGATGAGACGGAGAGCTTACAGGCGTGGAAAATCGGCTTAAACACATTTTTCTAAAACCCTTTACTGTCGTGGGTCTCTGTGCAGTGTCCCTCTTTCTAGGGGCTGAAAGCGCAAGTGCCAGCGAGCTAAAGGTTAATTCAGAGCTTTTTGATGTTGGTTTAACTGCTGGAATTATCAACCTTGAAGACTTTCCTGCTGAATTTCTTGTTGGGGCGAGTGTGACATTTAAAGCTTCTGAATCATTCTTTTTGCAATATAATTATGTGCAGGCGGATATCTCTAGATCTACTCATGAGCAGGGTGGGCTGGTGTACGGGGTTGATAGAGGTTTTAGCCACTATGATCTATTGGTTGGATATAATCTTTTTCAGGGAGAGTTTTTTGCTGGTAAAGGAGGTTCCCATTTGTCGTCCTTGTATGTTGTTGGTGGTGTTGGAGATACTGATTTTGGCGGAGAAGAGAGCTTTACCTATACCTTTGGTGTTGGTTACCAAATAGAGTTTTTTCGAAAATATGTTTTGCGAGTCGACTATCGGGACTACTTGTATAAGTCTGCGATTATTTCAGGCGAGGATACGACCGTACAGAGTAATCAGCTCAGTGTGGGAATGGGGTATCTGTTTTGATACCCCCTCCAGTCTCGATTTCTTAAAAGAAGAAGCTTACTCCAAGCGCGATTTCAGTGTTATGTGTCATCTTATCGTCATCTAAAATGTCTCTAGCTACAAGGTGATCTTTGAAGTCTAGATTTAACGATAGCCAGTCAGTAAGTGCTGTCCTGTAACTGATGCCGATCACTATCCCCGTGTTAGTGTCGTCAGCAAAGTCAACGCTTTCAATTCCTCCTACAGCGTAAAGTCCGGTATTGTACTTACGCTTTTTCCCCCAGAATGACCTTCCTTTTAATAATTGGTATCCCGCTGAGATGCCTAGGTACGAAAAATCTCTGTCGCTCACAAAGTTTTGGTCGGTGAAGTCTTCAGGGTTTGATTGCTCAGTCTCGGAAGATCCAATACTCCCCTCTAAAAACACTTTCTCATTAAAATAATATCGGAGGGATGCCCCGAATACAGGGTTTGTATTGAAGTCTTCAACAGAAAGCATGCCCGCGTGAAACCCGACTTCAAAATGCTCAGTATCCAGCGCTGCCACATTGGCTGTTGCGGTTCTCTTCTCAGGATCAATGACTTTAATGCTTGATTTGCTCTCTTCTGAGTGAGCCATTGTTGAAAATAGTGCGGTGAAGCACATAAATGCGAAAGAGGTGGGGAGTTTAAGCATGTGATATCCATAGTCATTACTGTTATTGGGTCATTGTACTGAAAATTTAGGGGGGCATCGATCCAATTAACGCGAATAGATCTCAGTTTTAACATGTAACGGGAATTGGTGGCTGGGTAGCGTACAGTGAGTAATCGATCAACTCGATACTCTGTAATGGGGGAGATTTGGATATAGTGTGACCTGTTCGCGGGTTTACGCAAATGAGTATGAGAGTTGACGTCAAAATAAGCTATTTTTTACGTGAGTAGGGTAACTATTGTTGAGTATATGTTGTATATTTTTGTAATCATTTCAATAAGTTTAGGCGTAAAGCTCATGCACATACTACTGAGTCGAATATCATTGGCTCTGATACTTGTTTTTGCTTATATAGGCCTGCAAGCTCAAGAAGTTGAACAAGGCGTTGATGATGGCGCCAAAGCTATAGATGCGAATATTAGCGTTGATGTTAACGAAGATTGGGCTGCATCTGTAGAAGATACTAACATCGACTTTGGACGTGACGATTCAGAAAGTCGTGCGAGATCCGCCCTGAATGAAGTGCAAAAGATTTCTCGAGATATCCAGATATTAAAAGGTGAAGTTATTGACCTTAATAAGGATCTAACGTTGATGGAAGAAAAACTTCTGTTTCCATCAAGCACTAAAGTCTCATTTTTTGTCTCAGCCACGTCCGGACAGTTTTTTGAGATGGAAAGCGTCAAATTGAAAATAGATGGGCGTTTTGTAGCAACGCACATTTATTCAAAAAAACAACGTGAAGCTCTATTGCGAGGCGGTGTACACAAGCTCTTTATCACTAACTTGTCAGAGGGGCAGCACGACATTATTGCGTTTTTTACCGGTGTTGGTCCTGGGGATCGAGCTTACAAAAGGGCGTCGGAGTTGAGGTTGAAAAAAGGACCGGGTAGTCAATATTTAGAAATAGCCATCAGCGACGACACTGTGGCGCAAGAACCAACCTTTAAAATGAAGTTGTGGTAGATATGAATTTGATGTCTATCTTTCGGTTAAGGCAGTTTGGGCTGGCCTCTGTCCTCTCTTTGGGGCTTGGGTTTGCTCCTGTTTCTAGTGCCGCGATAATTGATTCACATGTTCAGTCTACGGCTGAACTTGAGTATGGCTTAGTGTTGTACGAATATTTCCAGAAGCGGTTTTTCCCGTCATTGGTCGAGAATGCTTATTCTGTAGCTAAGGAAAATACCATAGCTCTTGGTGACGATGGAGAGTTACTGAAGGGTGGCCTTATGCTGTCTTATGGTATGGCTGATGATGCTCGCAATATTTTTGAGACTCTTTTGGAGGGCAAGGCGTCTCCCTTGGTTCGTAATCGAGCGTGGTATTTTTTGGCGCGCTTCTATTACAATAAATCTGATATATCTAATGCTACTCGTGCCTTAAGCTACATTAGTGGTGAGATACCAAAAGACCTGGTCTTTGATTATTATTACCTTTCTACTCTTGTCAAAATAAAGTCAAATAAAGCTCTTTCCGAAGATGAATTTGACGAAACTATAGCGCAATCAACTCAATACCCTTATCTATTGTTTAACAAAGCGATAGGGCAGTTAAAGGTGGGGCAGTTAGTTGACGCCGTTGCCAATCTTGAAACAGTTAAATCTTATGTCGGTCTTGAAGAAGAATTTTTGGTGCTTTCCGATAGGGCGAAATTGGCGCTGGCGCAAATTGCGATGCAGAAGGGGCGGTTTGATCAGGCATGGTTGTATCTCACTCAAATTCGCACAACAGGCTTATATTCTAATCGAGCATTACTTAATTATGCGTGGGCCGCTATTAAGGTAAAACGTTTTCCTGACGCAACTGCGGCACTAAAGTTACTAAATAGGCGCAACATTGCTAGCCCAGAAGTTCAGGAGGCTAAAGTATTGCTTGCTCATTTATACGAGCAGGAGGGCTCTCCTCGCAAAGCATTGAAGGCAAACTTACTCGCTATCAAAGATTTTAAAGCTGGTGTGGCGATGGTGGATGAGGCCCGCCGCATTATCGACAAGAAAGATGTTCCAGCAGAATTTATTACCAATATGGAGGCGATTGTCGATGATTCAGATTGGCATAGCTCCACGCCAAGCGTTGATTATAAAAATCTTACGCCATTTTTGATCGACTTAATGTCAGGCCATCCATTTAACGAAACTTTGAGAGAGTTGGCTGATTTATATTACTTACGTAAAAACTTAGAATATTGGCTTTTACAGGGGCGTGAACACCTTGTCATCATGGAAAACTCTACAAAAAAAGCGTTTAATGATAAAAATCATGAGTTAGTTAGAAATAGTGTCAAATTTGAAGCACGTTTTAGAGAGCAAAAAGCAGAGCTTAGTCTGTTGAATCTAGCCTTGGAAAAAGATGATCAAGTGCGTATAGATGTTCTTCTAGCGTCAACGAGTGATGAGCTGATTGTATTTGACGAAAAGGTGAAACTGTTTGATTCTCTTGAAGATGTGTATGTTTTGCCTGGCAGTTATCGTTCTGAAATTAATTCTTTGCATAGACGAGTGAAAATGTTGTTGCAAAAAACAGAGTTGAATATTGTCAAATTAGAGCCTGTTATGCGCCAACTAGTGAAGGCTGAGCTTGATAAGCATGAAGAGAGAATGAGTTATTACTGGGCGCAATCTCGCTTAGCTAAGGCGCGTCTCTATGATACGACTCTTTCAACATTAAAAGATGCGCAGCGCAGTTTGAATTCTGAGCAAAGGGGTAAAAATTGATACGCTCAATATTTCTGAATAAGACTCTTCTAAGAGGGTGCGTGTGCATTGCGAGTCTGATTGTGCTTTCTTCCTGCACATCAAATAATACGCAAACTTTGGGTCAGCTTCGTTATGAAGAAGAGGCTGAGCAAGAAATTGAATTTGAAAATCTCACCCATGAAGAGGTGATAGAAGAATACAAAGAGCTGATTGACTTATTTGAAGATAAAAAGCTTAAAGAGCGGATAGAAAGAAGAATCGCAGATGTTTACATGATGGATGCGGTTGACGATCAAATTGATTCGAGTTCTGAAGATGATGACGGAGAAATTAGTGAGTATGTTGCTGCAATAAAAGCATATCGCAATATTCTTGAACGTTACCCCAATTCTCCCGATAACGCTGAAGTTTTTTATCAGTTGGCGAAAGCATATGATCTAGAAGGTCAGCAGCGCGAAGCAATGGGCATGTTAACTGAGTTGGTTCAGCGTCATCCTGGCTATGTAAACATCTCCGAGGCTCATTTTCGAAAAGCTGACATCCATTTTAATTGGCAAGAGTACGATCAGGCTAAAGCATCGTATATGGCAGTAACGCGTTTATCGACGGGGCGTATACTCTTAAATGCTTATTACATGCTGGGTTGGGTTCATTACAAACAGCTAGCTTTCGAACCCGGAGTAAACGCGTTTGCCTTTGTATTAAATACTATTTTAATTGATGGGCGGGATGTAGCTACGCTAGATAAAGCTGAGAGGCCACTGGTAGATGATGCAATTCATTCGATGAGTTTGACCCTTGATAAAATTGGCGGCGCAGAAGCTATTGCGGAAATTCCATCGATTGCGACTCGATACTACTCGTGGATGCTATATGACCACTTGGGTGATTATTATCTCGAAAAAGAACTATACGAGCAGTCAGCTAAAACCTTTAGGCACTTTGTCAGGTTATTCCCTAAATCTAAAGAAGCACCGTCGTTGCATTACAAGCTTATTCAATCGTACACAAAAGGTAAGTTTCCGCGTCAGGCCTTAGTTGAAAAGGAACGCTATATCCGTGGTTATGGTGTTAATTCCACTTACCCTGGAAATACAGAGGGTATTCGCGAAGAAATAGCCTCTCAACTAATCGTGTTTCTGGATGAGTTGGCGACGTTTAATTACTCTGAAGGTCAAACGCTTATTGGAGCGATAAAAAAGGAAAAAGAATCGAAAAAGGATAATATCGATTTGGTTAAAATCGAGTCGTATTCGAAAGATGCGATTGTATCCTTTACGCGTGCTGCGGGCTTTTACGGAGAATATATTCAGACTTTTCCTCTCGATGAGCGTGTTGATGCTGTTCGTTTCTTAAAGGCGGAGTCTCATTTTCAAGCGTACCAATATATTGAAGCGGCTGAAGATTATGAGCGGGTAGCATACGCACCAATAGGCTCAAGTGCTGAAGAAGATGCTGCGGATTCTGGCTACGCCGCTATATTATCGTACCAGAATCATATCGATTCACCGGCGATTGAAAACAGCAAGCGGAAGGTTGCACGTTTTCGTGCTGTTGCTGTAGAAAGTATGCTGCGCTTTTCTAAAAAGTTTGATGCGGATGTACGATCGCCAACAGTACTAACAAATGCCGCTGAGTACTTGTTTGGTCTCAATCAATATGAAAGAGCGATAAGTGTCGCGCAAGACCTAGTCTCGGCTGAATCCCTCGATAAAACTTTAATGAAAACTGCGTTTGGAATAATGGCGCATTCATATTTTAAGTTAGAACGATATGTGGATGCCGAGCACAGCTATGTGAGTCAGCGAGGTTTAGTTGCGGCGGAGTCAGAGGAATATACCAAAATATCTGAGCGCATTGCTGCGACAGTATTTAAAAATTCAGCCGTCGTGGAGTTGACGTTAGGTAAGAGAGCCGCAGCATTTGAACTGCTAAAGTTGAAAACGCTCACGCCTAATTCACCGATAAGAATTACCGCTCAGTATGATGCAGCAACAATTCTATTAGGTATCAGTGAGTGGGGCCTGGCGATAGAAGAGCTTCAGGAACTTTCTCTCCTATACCCAGATCATGAGTTAGCGGTTGAGTTTCCGCGTAAGCTCGCTTTAGCGTTTGAGAAGAATGTCGATTGGACAAAGGCTGCGAATACTTATCTGGGGCTTTATAAAAGTGATCCAGACCCGGAAATAAAGCGAGAAGGTTTGTTTCTAGCGGCGACGATGTTTGAAAAAGCGACAAATTATGATTTGGCTATCAAGTATTTTAAACGTTACGCCTATAATTATGAAGAGCCGTTCGATACACGTATGGAAGCTCGATTTCATTTGGCGACTAATTATGAGTTGATAGATGAGATTGGGAAGCACCTGTATTGGTTGAGGCGCATTATCGCGGGTGATTCTAAGGCGGGAGATCTTAGAACCGAACGAAGCCGCTGGCTTGGTGCTTGGTCGAATGCAAAATACGGAGACTATTTCGCTTCTGAGTTTCGGAAGAAAAAGCTTCGCCAGCCATTACAGCGTAGCTTACCAAAAAAGCAGGAATTCTTTAAAAATGCTTCAGATCGATATCAAAAAGCAGCTGATTATGGAATCCTTGAATTTGTCACAATGTCGAGCTACAAAATCGGTATCCTGTACGAAACGTTCGCTACACACCTAAGGGGGGCGCCTAAGCCATCAGGCCTTAGTGGTAGCGATACATTGCTCTATTCTGAGATAATCGAGGAACAAGCGGCGCCATTTGATGCGCTTGCGGTTGAGGTTCATCAAGCAAATTTAGACAAAGCATGGGAAGGCCATTTTAATTCATGGATTGCACAGAGTTTTGGTGCATTGAGCAAACTTTATCCGGATCGCTACAACAAGCAGGAAGTTGGTGTGACTTACGGTGAAGAGATAAGGTGATGAAAACTATGTTGATGTTAAAAGCAGTTTTTACCGCAGTTTCGCTACTTTTACTATTCGGTTGTGGTGGCGTTGGTACCAAGGATGATTTAGGTGTCGCTATAGCGCCTGAGTTGATTGATACGAGCGGTTATTTGCCAGTACAGGAGTACGATGAGAAGACGGAGAGTTTTCTCCCTTATGAGGCTCAAGAAAATCCCTATTTGGCGCTAGAAGGCCGGATAAAGAGGGAAGCTGTAACAAAGTTTATAGATGCGCGCCGGTCTTATCGGGCAAAGGCATACGATGATGTTGAGAGTTTGCTCGCTGACATTGTTGTAATTGATGACTCTCTCTCCGGCCCCTGGGTGATGAGAGGCGATATTGCGACAGAAAACCACGATTTGGAAGCGGCTATTACTCATTATCAAAAAGCCCTTAAAGTGAACTCGAAGAATTTAAATGCTTATATCCGGCTCGCAAAAACGCAACGTTTATTGGGAGACTTTATAATGGCGCAAAACACTTATGCAGATGCTTTACGTGTTTGGGAGGATTTTCCTGAGGCTCATTTAAACTTGGGTATTTTGTATGATATTTATCTGAATCGACCGTTACGAGCTCAAAAGCACATGGAGGCGTATGTGTTTTTGGCTGAAGATGAGAATGCGACTGTGGAGCGCTGGTTGCAAGAGATTCAGCAGAGAACAGGGGTTGCGTCTAGCCTTTCTCAGCAGCGGCAAGGACCAGAGCCTTCAATTTCGGCTAACTAATATGAAAATTCAGCGATTTTTAATATTGATTTGTGTAGTATCTCCGATCGGTTTTGCTGAAGACGAGAATAGAAAGACTGCTAAAACGGTTAATGTGTCGGAAGAACCAACTCTTTATTTGGAGTCGACACTAATCGGTGACAAAGAGCAGCCGACAGTCAGTTATTTTATTCCTTGGAAAGAGACCGGAGCGCCGGACAAGTTGCACTGGAATATAGAGCAAAAAAATGACCGAACGTTGGAGTTGATTGATCGCGATATCATGGTGCGCTCTATGTCAATTTACGGTGAACTCGACATGGAAAATACGTTGGGAAAAGAATAATAGTGAGTAGCGGCTCCATGTGGAGAGCACGATTTTCTAGTTAATGATTTAAAGAGAAAAAGTCATGGTTGATATATACAGCACAATCGCACGTTTTTTTCAGGACGGCGGTTTTTTCATTTACCCTATTGCGTTCGTGCTAGCCGTTGGACTGGCAATTTCTTTAGAGCGCTGGGTCTACCTGACGCGTGAACGCTATCGTAATATAAAAGCATTCGGTGATTTTTTGCCATTGTTGCGCACGACCGATTTAGAGAAAATGCAGCTATACACGCGTGAAGTAAGTGTTCCAGTTACTCGTATTATTGGCTGTGGCCTCGATATGATGAAGGTTTCTAAGCAGCGAGCTGATATTGAAAACTCTATGAGTGAAGGTATGCTCGAGACTATGCCTCGTATTGAGGCGCGAACTGGATATTTGGCAGTGTTGGCGAATATTGCGACCTTATTGGGGTTGCTTGGAACTATTATTGGTTTGATTGGTGCATTTACGGCTGTGGCAAATGCTGATCCTGCTGAAAAGTCTGAGTTATTATCACTGTCTATTTCTGTTGCGATGAATACAACTGCGTTTGGTTTGATTTCAGCAATACCTCTTCTCGTTTTACATGCCGTTCTTCAAAGCAAGACCAGTAAAATTGTTACCAGCATAGAAATGGCATCGGTTAAATTTCTAAATATCATGACGATTCACCGTCTGATCGAGGCTGGAATGCCAAGACCTGGCGTGGCCAGCACTTTCGCTCAGGTTCAACCTGAAGCGCCTGTTCCCGTGGTAGAGCCTGCAGTAGAGCTTGCGGTAGAGCCTGCAGAACTGGAAGTGGCTCAAGACGAGCCTGCTCAGCATGATGCTAATCCAGAGTCAGAAGAAAATCCTGACGATGTTAGTGACGAGCAAGCCGAGCCTAGTGAGGATGACGACTCATCGGAAAAGACTAATTAAGAGTTTTTCATCAGATGAACTTTAAATATAAGCATAAAGTCGAAAGTGACGCTGATATTGATGTTACCTCGTTCATGAATTTGATGATCGTGTTAGTGCCAGTATTATTGTTGAGCATGACATTTACACAAACGACAGTTCTTGAAGTGAAGTTGCCAGAGCTTACTGGTGGTGAGTTTCAAACGGATGACCCTCAATCAAAGCTGGAGGTGGAAATCTCTGAGACCGGGTTTCGAGTCTTTTATCCTGAGAATACCTTGATTCAAGATATTCCCTTACTTCAGGTAGCTGAGGATTCGGCTACGCTGAGCTCAGTTGATACTGACGAAAAAGGGGAGCTTACCTCTGTACCAGAAGCGACAAGAATCTACGATTATCGACAGTTATCTTATGTTTTGCAGGCCATTAAATTGCAGGTCAGTGAAAAGCGAGATGTTTTACTTCGCTCTGAATTGGATATTGATTATCAATATATTATTGGCACTATGGATACTTTAAAGTCTTATCGTACCGTTGTAGTGGCCAGTGTTGTTGAAATTGAGTTGTTCCCAGAAATTTCTTTAGACGATTCACGAACAGTGGTTAAAACTCGATTACAATGATTAGTTCAACCATATTCTATCCCAGGAAAAAAGTCTCTGGGTCACCTAAGTTAAGCTTGGTGGCTCTAATGGATATTTTTACCATTCTAGTCTTCTTTCTATTATTGAACTCGGGTGAAGCGCAAAAAATTGACGACGCGAAGTTTGTGCACCTGCCTAACTCCACTAAGGGCGAAGTGCCTCATGAAGAGCTTATGATTCGGGTCAATCGCGAAGAAATCTGGGTTGGCAAAGAAAAAATAGCAAATGTCGCGGATGTGATAACTGGTCCGGAAGACATTATAGTTGCTCTAGAGGCAAAGTTAATAGAGCATCGTGAAAAGCTCGGTGAATTAACGCCTTTCCAAGAAAAGAATGGACTTGCAGTGATCGTTATGGGAGACAAAGAGGCGCCTTACTTTCTTTTGAAAAGCGTCATGGCTACCTGCCGTAAACAGTCATTTTTTAATATTTCTCTTGCCGTCAACAGGGTGGTAGATTCTTCTTCTCCATTTATAGCCTCTCCCGCCAATGCTGGTTCCAGCGGGGGCGGTGAGGGGTGATGACGATCTTATCTGTTAACTCACCTTATGCTCTCGACCTACAATTACCGTGGGAGGAAGATGAACGCCAGAAAGAAAAGTTCAAACGAACGCTTTTAAGATTCGTTGTCCCTCTAATACTTTTGTTTTTGGTAATCCCATGGTTGCCGATTATTGAAAAAGATTATGAAGAGCGTGAACTTGATATTGTAAAAATGAAAATTGTTCTTGAGCCCATTGTTGTCGAGCCTGAGTCAACACCTGAGCCCGCGCCCGTTAAGCCAAAACGCAAACCGAAACAAATAAATCAGCCCTTACAAAAGAAAGATGCTAAGCCAAAAGACGCAAAGACTATTGCGAAACAGAAAAAAAAGAAAACTATTGTAGAGGCGCAAGGTTTGGCTGCATTGTCGAGCCAGCTTAATTCTTTGAGGCAATCGTTAGATCTGTCAAAATTACAGAAAAAAAATGTTTCTACCAGTACTGGCGGTAAAATCACTCGAGCTGATAGTACGGTTTTGGGGGATGATAAGCTTCATCAGAGAAGCGAGGGGATTATTGTCGACGAGTCAATGATGAAGCACGAAAATGTTGCTTTGGCTGCACATAAGTCAGCAACTTTAGATGGGTTTCTTGATGATGGTGCTCCGCTAACTGACAGTTCCAATTTTTATTCCGATCTTAAGGGGTATCGTTCAACTGAATCTATTCGGCGGATTATTGAGGCAGGCAAGAGTCGGGTGAATATGCTTTATCAGCGCGAGTTGCGGATCTCTCCAGGGCTAGCCGGTGTGTTTGTGTTTGAGCTGGTTATTCAGCCAAGCGGCGAAGTAACAGCGTTAAGGCTTGTTTCAAGTGAGTTAAACTCTCCAGAGCTTGAGAAAAAAATCCTTCGGACAATTCAGAAGTTGAATTTTGGTGTTCAGGAGGTTTCGTCACAGCGCATAAGTTATAAATTTAATTTGCTGCCTGGCTAGCCAGTATTTCAAGCTTGCTGTGTCAGCAGAAACGTTGTGGAAGGTCTAAAGTTGGTTTAATGTGCAAAATTCTTCTGTCTTTCATACGCGCACTTTTTAAATCTATATGCACACCAGTTTTTGGTGTGCATTTTGTCTCCTCTAATACAATTAATACATTCAGTTTTAGACTTCGGTAGATTAGCTTAAATTCAATCCAAATCTAAATAATGCCCTAATACTGTACGTTATACGCTTAAGAAAACGATATACTCGATACCGCTGTCTAATTCACCTGAAGCCAAGCTAATGCTTTTGTAATGCTTTTTTGGTTGAGTTCATTTTTCCAGATAAAAGTATTAGGCGTCAAATCGGTTCTATCGGTATGTACATGCTTGTGTATTCTTTTACGCAATAGTGAGCCTGCAATTTTTTTTTAATTCTTAATTACAGGGAGATAGACGCGTCAAACTAAGTTTATTGATGCTTATAAGCAGTAACTGCCTCACAGTTTTAACCTTTCTTTCGTGCCTCTTCCTCGTTTTGAGAACCGCTACCAGACTAATGCTTTTGTATTAGAGATAATAGATCGTATCTGATAAAAGAATTCGTGGTGCGGTTTAGTGATTATGATCATATTTAAATTGTCCAAAATAAGTAAGACTTTCGCTTTGGCATCCTTTGCCTCTGTGGCGCTATTCGGTTGTTCTGGTGGCGAAGATTCTGGCAGTGATGAAGATGCGGCTTTGTCTCACGACACTACGTTTGCATACGTTGAGCGCAGCATTAGCGCTGAGTCCCAGGCAAACATTGAAAAATACACACAAGCCCTTTCTCAAAAAAGCGACGCTCCCTTAAATGTAGGCTCTCCGTACGATTTTCGTCCTGGTGCAAAGCTTGTCGTTCAATCCAGTCTCGACATAGATGCATTGTCAACGGAAGTGTTGAAGGCGTACTTTGGTAGTAGCCAATTTGATGTTAAAAATCTGAAAACATCTGAAGATGGCTCAACATTACTTTTTGCTGCACATGGTCCTGATGGGCATTCTTCAGACTACACCTGGAATGTCTACGAATACGATTTTGAGACAAAATCAATTCGTCGTTTAATTGAGGATAATGGTGTTGCGAATGCTGGTGAGGATACTGATCCCACTTATACGGACAACGGAGGGGTTGTATTTTCCTCAGACCGAGCGGCAGGCAACCCTAATAGCCCTGTAGACAATATTGTTGATGAGGAAGATGGTGAAAACTGTTTTAAAGTAAGCCCTAGCGAAAGACCTTCTTTGTTGCACTCAATGAGCCTTGAAGGCAGTGATATTCTTCAGTTAACGTATGGAAATAACCACGATATTCACCCTTTGACAATGAATGATGGGCGAATCGTTTTTGTACGCTGGTCTCGTAGCTATGAGTTAGTGAAGGAGTGTGGTGTCAATTTCCAAAAGCCTATGTCTCGTGAGGCTGGCTATGATGATTTGTTTTCTCAGCAAAAAGCCTCGGGTTTATCTAAGCCTGAACTTTGGTCTGATGACGCAATGTGCCAGTACGCGATTGAAACTCCAGTTGGAGCTGTGGTTGCAACGAATAATTACACTATTTTGCGTATGACTCCAGCTGGAGGCGGTATGGAGCAGCTTTATGACACTGTTAGCGTTGGTGGCTCAGACGCAGCATTTTTGGCTATTAGTGAAATCAAGCAGGCTGAGAACGGAAAGCTCGTCGCGATTCTTCAGCATGAGTACAACCAGTTTCTTGGTGGTAATCCCGTTGAGTTGCAGTCTCCTCAATCGGGAAATGCGGATCAAGTATTTGGAGGGTTTTCCCCTCAGTCTGTGATTGATGGGGAAGTGGATTTGTACCCCAACCAAGTTTCAGTTAAAGGTTGGTACAGTGCACTTGAGACATACCGTGATGGCTCTGATCGAGCTTTGGTGAGCTGGTCAAAATGTACCACCATAGACGACAGAGATATCAGTTCCTTTTGCCGCGATGATTCGAATATCGATGATATTGATAGTCGCTATGGCTTATGGGTGCTAGATAACAAGAAGATGCTTCCCATCGTAAAAACAAAGTCAAACACTGTGTATACCGATATTGCTATTGCTCAGCCTCAAGCAAACGGCGATTTTCCATATGAGCCTTTCAATGCGGATTTTGAAGATAACCTGGATAGTTCGCAGATTTTTTGTGACGACCCTTCTGTCGTCGTAGTTCCTACGCCCCCTCCAGCTTGGCTGCCTACACCAACAGTTGTGCCGACACCTACTGAGCCTCCACCACCAATTACGCCTGTCGTTATTGAAACTCCTGGCCCAACAATACTGCCAACACCTTTTCCTACCCTTGAGCCGGTTCCAACAGTGGTGGTGACGCCTATTCCTACTGTTCAGCCAGTGCCAACATCGACCCCGGTTCCAACAATTGAGCCAACGCCAACTGCAGAACCAACTTCTACCCCGGTTCCAACGATTGCGCCAACGCCAACTGCAGAACCAACTTCTACCCCGGTTCCAACAATTGAGCCAACGCCAACTGCAGAACCAACTTCTACCCCTGTTCCAACGATTGCGCCAACGCCAACTGCAGAACCAACTTTTACACCGGTTCCAACGATTGCGCCAACGCCAACTGCAGAACCAACTTCTACCCCAGTTCCAACGATTGCGCCAACGCCAACTGTAGAGCCAACTTCTACCCCGGTTCCAACGATTGCGCCAACGCCAACTGTAGAGCCAACTTCTACTCCAGTTCCAACGATTGCGCCAACGCCAACTTCTACTCCAGTTCCAACGATTGCGCCAACGCCAACTTCTACCCCGGTTCCAACTGCTGAACCAACAATGACTCCGGATCCAACGCCAACAATTGAACCAACAGCGACTCCGGTTCCGACCATTGAGCCAACACCAACCACGACGCCGGACCCCGAGCCTACGCTACCGCCCGAACCAATAAACGCTCAGCCTATAGCGAATGCTGGTGACAATATTGAAACATTTGTAGCCCATTTAATTCGTTTAAATGGCGATGCTAGTATAGACCCTGATGGTGACGTATTAAGCTATCAGTGGAGTATTAGCGAAGCTGACCCAAGTGATGGTTTGACACTAGTTTTGGCTAATTCAGTGACTGCTATTCTTGTAGCTGAGAGTCGAGGCGACTACGTTGTTCAATTAGTCGTTTCTGATGGGGAGGTTGAGAGCGAACCTGACTTCGTACAAATTACTATTGGAAACTCTGCTCCAGTTGCAGAAGCTGGTGAAAATGTTGTTGCTGTTGTCGGGGAGACGGTTTCACTTGATGGTAGCGCCAGTATTGATATGGATCTCGATGTTCTCGCTTACTCTTGGTCAGTCGTCGATGGCCCTGCAGACGGTATATTGCTTGGAGATATGCACGGTGAGGTGCTAGAAGTTGAAGTGTTAGAGCAGGGTGAATATCAAATACAGTTAATTGTTAATGATGGCTGGGTGGATAGCGAAGCTGATTTTGTTCAGATTTCTGCTGGAAATATAATACCAGTCGCAAATGCAGGTGAAGATCAACTTGCAAATGTTGGAGACGAAGTCCTGCTTGACGGAAGCAGCTCATTCGATCCTGACGGCGCTGAAATTTCATACGCTTGGTCAATAGCTTCGGCGTCTACTCCTGATGGTATAAGCCTTTCATCAATAGAAAGCGCTACTCCAAGTGCAATTATTAATGCTCAGGGAGATTATGTATTACAGCTGATTGTGAATGATGGTCAAGATGATAGTGTTGCAGACCAAGTTCAGGTTAGTGTCGGTAATGTTGCTCCAGTAGCTAATGCCGGAAATGATCAACCTGTACATGTAGGTTCCGAAATAACACTGGATGGTTCTGCTAGTACTGATGCGGATGGTGACGCTTTAACTTATCGCTGGTCTATTGTTGAGGCTTCAGATGAAGATGGAATCGAGCTATTGTCGACGACAGATGTTCGTCCTAGTGTTCGTGTTAATAGCTTGGGTACATATAAGATCGCATTGGTTGTGAACGACGGCAAAGAAGATAGTAGCGCTGATGAGGTACTTCTAGATGTGGGTAATATAGCTCCTATTGCAGATGCCGGTGAAGATCAATCCGGCTTCCCTAGCGAGATGGTATCTTTGAGTGGAGCGGGTAGCTCTGATATTGATGGCGATCTACTGACCTATACTTGGTCGGTTTTGAATGCACCAGTAGGCAGCGCCTCTCAAATCGGTAATTCGGGTAGCGTGAGCGCCAGTTTCGAACCTGATTTGTTGGGTCAGTACACGATACAGCTTGTTGTGAACGATGGTTTTACTGATTCAGATCCTGATCTGATGACAATTGACAGCTCTAATGTTGCTCCTGTTGCAAATGCAGGCGATGATCGCAGTGCTCTGCTTGACCAACTAATAGATTTAGATGGTTCTTTAAGCTCTGATGCTGAAGGTGATGCATTGACCTACAACTGGAGTATTATTAGTCAGCCTAATGGTGGAAGTGCTGCATTGACTGGTGAGACGTCTTCAACTCCGTCATTTCAAATGTCAGCTTTTGGAGATTATGTTGTTCAACTCATCGTTAATGATGGTTTCCAAGATAGTGTTCCAGATTCGCTTATTATTACTTCTGAGAACTTAGCGCCGGTTGCCAATGCCGGTGAAGATGCCGACTATGAAGTTGATGATAGTGTTGTGCTAAATGGTTCGTCTAGTTATGACCCAGAAGGTATGGAGCTGAGCTATCAATGGAGCTTCACAAGTCTTCCTGATGACACAAATGTTGAGCTAGAAGACACATCTAAAATGTCTCCCAGTTTTGCGCCTGATGTTGCCGGTACCTATGTTGTTCAATTGACTGTGGATGATGGTGAATTTACCGATAGCGATACTGTGACCATCGTTGTAAAAGAGCAAACGTTTGAGTGTGATTATTCCGATGTAACTACTCGTAAGTTTCCTGCGGTAATTCGTGATTTTAAGGATACGCATCCTGACTTTGAGTACGTAATTGCATATGAAGAGGGCATAGTTGAGCAGGATCTCGGAAGCGATGGTTTACCTGTTTATGCAAATCCAGATGGAACGACTGTAACGACAAATGGCGTAGATGCGTTTAATCAATGGTACCGAGATGTTGAAGGGGTGAACTCTAGAATTCCGATGGAGTTTGATATGGTTAAGACAGAAAGTGGCCTTTGGAGGTATCGCAACTTTGACTTCTTCCCTATTGATGACATGGGTTGGGGAAATCAAGGGCGAAGCCATAATTATCACTTTACGCTAGAGTCTCATTTGGTTTTTGATTATGAAGGTCATGAACACTTTTTGTTTGGTGGGGATGATGACCTTTGGGTATTTATTAACGGTAAGCTTGCAATTGATATTGGTGGCGTTCACGGTTTAATTTTTAGGTCTATTTATCTGCCTGATCTTGCAGAGTCTTTAGGAATTGAGCCTGGTAATCGATACACGTTTGATTTGTTCTATGCCGAGCGGCATACTGTTAAATCAACATTCAAATTTGAGACGAATATAAATTTAGAGTGTGGGGAGTTTTAAACTCCTTGTAAAAAAAGCCCAGCTTAAGCTGGGCTTTTTTTTGTATAAATTATGTGGGTGGAATACGTTTGATGAGGCTGTTCGTGGAAAGCTGCTTTGTTGCGTTTTAATTTCCCCGTCTATGAGCAAGATGCCAATTATCTTGCCAACTTGTTGTTGTTGGTGTGGGCGGCTAATTGCATAGTTGTTTTTGTGAAGTCTGTCGCAAAATCGATCGAATGACGGGTTAGCAGCTAACTTACTGGTCGGGAAATGGATGTCGTTAGGTCTGTCTAATCAATTTTTTAACTTAAAAACGCTATGCCATCATTCTTTTATGAATTAAAAATAAGGGCTTAGATTGTTTATAAATTTGACTCAAAATAAACGTTTGGCTTGCTAAAAATAGTGTAGATTTATATGTGAGCCTATCGATAAAAGAGTGAGGCTCATTAAATTTTTGATGTTTTTATGCGCGTTATTTGCCCAAAAAGCTAGGTTGTAATTAATGGACATAACATTCCCAAAGCTATTTAATTTTTCAGATGATGTCCGTCAAGGTCAAGAAGTAACGCGCCCAACCCCTGGAGAGTCTCGTATGCTAAATCATCGCTCTGAAGCAAAGCAGGAAGAGCCAAATGTATATTCTGTCGATAACTCAGCACCTATGCGGCAGAAAGTGGAAACAAAAGTACCCACTGCGGTTATTGGGCCAAAGATTCGATTTAAAGGCGAATTAGTGGGTGAGGAAGATTTGCTAGTGCAGGGGCAGGTAGAAGGTACTATCGATCTAAAAGGTCATCATCTGACTGTAGGCGAACAGGGCGTTCTTAGAGCAAATGTTTCAGCTAAAACAATTACAGTAGAAGGTCGAGTGGATGGTGATCTTCTAGGTGAAGAGTGTGTTGCTATAAGAGCCTCAAGTCATGTTCAGGGCAACATCAAAGCCGAGCGAGTTATCTTGGAGGATGGGGCTAAGTTCAGAGGTTCGATCGATATGGATATGGATTTCAGTGACGATAAAATTAACGACGTAAAGGCTATGTCTAGTCAACTTAAGGGAACCGGCTTATCAAAAGAAAAGCATTTTAAAAAACCGGAAGAAGGTGTGTAAAATGTGTTCAAAGTGTATGGTTGTTGGTGATACTATAAACGCTGGTGAATCTCTAACCTGAATTATTATGGCGTTACATCGGTCTCCCGCATTTACTGCGATATACAATGAAATCAAGAACTCAGATCGGAATCGGGTTCTTGAACTTGGTCCCATGAGTGGGGGCTGCTTTCAGCTGTTCTCAAAATTAAGTTGCAAGATTCAAGTTGAGAATTTTGCAGAGAGTTTACGTGAGCATTTATTGTCTAAAAGTGATATTAGCGAATTTGATGTACTTTCAAATTTAGCTAGCTACAAAGAGGATGATAAATTTGATGTTATTCTTGTTTGGGACTTACTCAATTACCTTAACTTAGGTCAAGTCACACAATTTTTCGACTACTTACGTCCGTTCTGCAAGCCTAATACTTTAGTCTATATGCTGCGCTATGCAGACAAAAACATTCCTCATGTCCCTCGTAAGTTTTCTGTTAAAGATAAGTATTTATTAGAGTTGTCGGACGATGATGTGCGTCCTCGGTTAATGCCTCACTACAGTACTATGCAACTTCTTCGTTCTATGCCTGGGTATTATTTGCAAGACACCTTGCTTGGGCAGGCTGGAATGTTAAAGGGAATTACTGAGCATGTTTTACGGTTTTTACCCAGTGCAGAATCAAAACATCTGATCAGTAAATCTGAAACAACTCGAACTGATCTGATTAAACCTCCAGCGGTATATGGAACAAAAAAACATTTATCCCCGTCAATTGCTGAAGTGATGAGTTTGTTGCAAAGTGATGATGATTTTGTGGTTCTGGACTTGGGAGCACCTGCAAACAGGCCGGAAGATGATATTGTAAAACGATCGGGCTCATATTTTCGTGTTGATTTATTTTCAATGTTAGAGCTATGCCGGTCTCAGAAAACCGAGACTCTCAATTTGTCGGTGCTTGATTACCAGATGACTAAAAAGTTTGACGTGATTTTGGTCTGGGATCTATTTAATTACTGCACTCCGGCTCAAATCCAGCAGTTGGACAGAGCATTGTCATCTATTAGTCACTCAGATACCTTCTTACTTTCTTATATGTATACCGGGCGTAACCATCCGAGCACGCCTAGCCGTTTTGAAGTCGTTGATGGAAGCAGGGTTTCAATATCAACCACTTCGGCATCATTTTCTTCGTTAAAAAGCGTTACGGGTGTAAGTCTTTTGCGGTTACTTGAATCATTCGGTATGGACAAAACATATGCTTATCGGGATGGTATGGATCGCAATATTATTGAGTATATTTTTGCCTTTAATGAGCGTGCGGCTATGATGCCATTGAAAAAGTCGGGTTGATTTAGACCCCAATTGCCTATAATCCTGGGCTACAGAAAACCAACTTAAAGCGCTGTCTTTACACCCAGAATAATAGTTCCTTGTAATGAGTCGATGCACATATAAAGTTCAGGCTATCTGATATTTTAAATTCACTCTCGTTATAGTTCTTATCTCGTCTGAAATTAATTTTCTCTAAACCTCTTTTTTCACAATAATCTCATTTGTTGTCAACCCATTCTTCCGTAATGCTTTTATACAACGACTGTTAGACGCGTCCAATTCATTGGAGAGTTTCATTTTTACTTCTGCAATTGCCCGTGTTTGTAGTCCTATCGGGCTGATACTGGAGAATAAACCATGACAATAATTGAACATATTGTTGACAGCCTCGTCGAGTTTCTCGACATCGTGCGCCAGAAATAAAAAACTTTTTCTCAGTAAAAATGTGTCTTTCTTCAGTCTGAAAAACACATATCAACAAGTGATGCAATATTCATGTCAATTCAACAACCGTATAAATATGTTGACAATATTGTACGCTAAGACAATAATTGGCTCGTAAATAGCCATCCCAACATAAGATTGTCGACAATATGAGCGAAAAGAAAGATCAGACGCTAACGACAAAAATCACAAAAACTTTGCGTGAAGGTATTGTTAGGGGTGAAATCATTCCAGGAACTAAGTTGAGTGAACCTAAACTTGCTGAGCAATTTCAGACCAGTCGCGGCCCAATTCGAGAGGCGATTAGATGCCTGGAAGTGATGGGGCTAGTCAAACATGTAGCTCATGAAGGCGTTCGTGTCATAACGTTAACCCAAGAGCAGGTAGTCGAGATATACCATGTTCGCGAAGCTCTTGAGGGAAAGGCGGCAGCACTAGCAGCAATAAATATGACAGATGATGAAATAGAAGATCTGTCCCTTCTTATGCACGTTCACAGAGAGCACCAGTCCAATACCGGTGCCTACATGCAGTCGGACGGTGATTTCGACTTTCATTACAAAATTATTCAAGGCAGCAAAAACCGTTTTCTGATTAGACAGTTATGTGAAGACCTATACCACTTGGTGCGTATGTTTCGCTACCGCTCTGCACGCTTTGAACACCGAGCCAGTCTTGCCTTAATTGAGCATGAGCAGTTGTTATTTGCAATCCAGCAGCGAGACGAGCAGTTAGCTGAAATGATGATGCGTCGTCATATCGCTCGCGCTCGTGACGACATTGCCAGCAATATAAGAGAGTTACGATCATGACTTTATCTCCAGGCGCCAAATTTAGACTCGCCTTAGTTGAATCTAAACCTCTCCAAATCGTCGGTACTATAAACGCCTATACAGCAATGATGGCAGAACAGCTGGGACATAGAGCTATTTACATTTCCGGTGGTGCCTGCGCCAACATGTCCTACGGTATTCCTGATTTAGGAATGACCAGTTTGACGGATGTTATTGAAGATGCGCGTAGAATTACATCGGCAGTAGGAACTCCCTTGCTGGTGGATATTGATACGGGGTGGGGCGGGGCTTTTAATATAGCTCGTACAATTCGAGAAATGGAAAGGGCTGGCGTTGCCGCCGTCCATATTGAAGATCAAGTGGCGCAAAAACGTTGCGGTCACCGACCTAACAAAGAAATAGTTAGTACTGAAGAAATGGTAGATCGAATTAAAGCCGCTGTTGATGCTCGGACAGATGAAGATTTTTTCATCATGGCTCGAACAGATTCTTATGCTACTGAAGGGTTAGAGGGAGCGTTAAAACGAGTAGAATCCTACATCGAAGCTGGAGCGGACGGGATTTTTGCTGAAGCGATGAATTCGTTAAATCAATATGAAGTTTTTAAAGATCGATCCAACGTTCCGTTACTTGCCAATATGACCGAATTTGGCCAGTCACCTATTTTTTCTAAAACAGATCTCGCAGGTGCAGGAGTGGATATGGTGCTTTATCCGTTTACCGCAACTAGAGCCATGAATAAAGCGGCCGAAAATGTGTATCAAGTTTTATTAGAGGACGGCGATCAAAATTCTGTCATCGACTCTATGCAAACACGTAAAGAACTTTATGCTTATCTCAATTATAACGATTATGAGGATAAGCTAGACTCTCTTTTTGCGGAAGGTAAAAACTTATAATGCATATTGAATGAAATCTATAAGAATAGAACAGACTAATTAAAAATATAAAAATTGAGGCGGTTGTTATGGTTACAAAATCAGACAAACCTGCAGCTTTACACGGCCAAGTAGCGGGTACAACATCGCTGTGTACGGTTGGAAAAAGAGGTTCAGGCTTAACCTATCGTGGATACGATGTAAAAGATCTAGCAGAAGCTTGCGAGTTTGAAGAAGTTGCTTATTTACTGCAGAAAGGTGAACTGCCAACCATTTCTCAATTGATGGAATACAAAAATAAATTAAAATCCTTAAGAGGATTACCTCAAACCTTATGCGAAGTACTTGAGAGAATACCCGCTTCAGCTCACCCAATGGACGTAATGCGAACGGGCGTGTCGATGCTTGGAAATCTAGAGCCAGAAATGGATTTTTCTGAACAGGAAACCAAAACTGAACGTCTTTTGGCAGCATTACCGGCTATTTGTTGTTATTGGTACCGTTATAGCCATGACAGTGTAAGGGTTAATACGGTTACAAATGCCGATTCCATCGGTGGACACTTTCTTGAAATGCTAACAGGAAAACCTGCCAACGAATTACATGAAAAAGTGATGCATGTATCTCTAATATTATATGCCGAACATGAGTTTAATGCGTCAACATTCGCGGGGCGAGTTTGTGCTTCGACGCTTTCTGACTTTCACAGTTGTATCTCTGGTGCAATAGGTACGCTTCGGGGTCCCTTACATGGTGGCGCAAATGAAGCGGCAATGGATATGATCGGAAACTGGAAGTCCCCGGCAGAAGCGGAGGCCAATATTATTGGAATGCTAGATCGTAAAGAAACAGTTATGGGTTTTGGCCATGCTGTCTATAGAACGTCCGACCCAAGAAATATTGTGATAAAAGATTGGTCTAGAAAATTATCTGAACAAGTGAAGGACGAAACGTTATTTGTCGTATCTGAGCGTTGTGAAGAGGTGATGTGGAGAGAAAAGGAACTCTTTTGTAATGCAGATTTTTTCCATGCATCGACCTACCACTTTATGGGTGTTCCAACGAAATTGTTCACGCCGATTTTTGTTATGTCTCGAGTGTCGGGTTGGTCGGCCCATATTGCGGAGCAGCGAGCGAATAATAGAATCATTCGGCCCTCGGCAGAATATGTTGGCCCAGAGTCAAGACCGGTGATTTCGATAGCCAATCGCTAATTTAAAACTAGCCGAGTCATATTGAAAACCAAATTCTACAAGTTTAATGTTAGGTAAAAAATGTCTGTAAATTTTGATGTAAACGAACGACCTGATTACGATAAGGAAATTCAAGATATCGTCGATTACGTTATCAATTACGAGGTTACTTCTGAATATGCCATAGATACCGCTCGTAATTGTTTAATGGACACTTTGGGGTGCGGCTTACTCGCGTTACGCTTTCCTGAATGTACCAAGCACTTAGGGCCTTTGGCTGAAGGTACTGTTGTACCCCATGGTGCGCGTGTACCGGGTACACAATTACAAATGGACCCAGTGAAAGCCGCTTGGGATATCGGCTGTATTATTCGCTGGTTGGACTATAACGATACTTGGCTTGCTGCAGAGTGGGGACATCCATCAGACAATCTCGGCGGCATTTTGGCGACTGCAGATTATTTGTCACAAGTGAATATTTCTAAAGGAAAAGCACCGCTCACCATGAAGCAGGTGTTAGTTGCCATGGTGAAGGCGCATGAAATTCAGGGTGTTTTAGCTTTAGAAAACAGCTTTAACCGCGTCGGTTTGTGCCATGTTCTACTGGTTCGTGTTGCCACAGCGGCTGTAGTTGCCGATATGGTGGAGTGTGATCGAGAACAGATACTTTCAGCTGTATCGCATGCCTGGGCCGATGGTTCCTCTTTGCGTATGTATCGACATGCCCCTAATGCGGGCTCACGTAAGTCATGGGCAGCTGGTGATGCAACTTCGCGGGGTGTGCGCTTAGCGGATATGGCGAAGCGCGGTGAAATGGGTATTCCCAGTGTTTTGTCCGCGCCGCAGTGGGGTTTTTACGATGTATTGTTCAGTCAAACGAACAATGACCTAGCGCTTAAGAGCGAAGAAGATCGTAAATTCAAATTTCAGCGTGAATACGGCAGTTACGTGATGGAGAACGTACTTTTTAAAATCTCATTCCCTGCTGAATTCCATTCTCAGACAGCTTGCGAGGCTGCGGTTCGGCTTCATTCTGATGTAAAGGATCGTTTGGATGATATTGAAAAGATTGTGATCACCACACATGAATCCGCGATTCGGATAATTTCGAAAGTTGGCGCGTTGGCTAACCCAGCAGACCGTGACCACTGTATTCAGTACATGACAGCTGTTTCTTTGATCTTCGGAAACCTTGTTGCTGAGCACTATGAAAATGATTTTCATGTCGAAAACCCGCTTATTGATGAGTTGCGTGACAAAATGGTAATTTTAGAAGAGCCTCGCTACAGTGCTGATTACCATGATCCGGAGAAACGCTCCATTGCCAGTGCAGTGCAAATATTCTTCAAAGACGGAAGCAGTACCGATAATGTAGTGGTCGAATATCCTTTAGGGCATTTACGTCGTCGTGAAGAGGGGATTCCGGTTTTGGAGGCTAAGTTCAAATCTAACCTAGCTACACGATTTCCTTCTAAGCGCTGTGACGATATATTCAGTCTGTGTAAGGATCAGTCAGCGTTAGAGAATACGTCTGTGAATGAATTTATGGATTTGTTTGTCATTTAATAAAATGGCAGCAACAAAGGGTTTGCAGACGCTTTTTCAGGAGAATGATACGGATGTCATAGTCCCCCTTTTGGAAAAGCGTCTGCAGCACTTCTTTTATGAAAAAGGAGTGTTTTAACGCAGAGCTGTGTCCTTCTAACGTGATGTTAAGTCAAATTGTTGTTCTGAGCGTTGATTAGTGTCTTTCCGTAAATATGGGCCTATTGCGAATGAATTTAAGATGCCGTTTTTACACGACAATAAATCGTTGTCTTGAGTGGTTTCAAGCCGCTATCTTGTGGCGCACAACCTAACATTTTAAAATCGATTTCGCCCCGACCCAGTTTATGGATAGCAACTAATTACACTTTTGGTCGTATTCGCACGTCAACATTCATATCGTTTTTGATTGTTGTCGTTTAGACTGTTGAATAACATTAAATTTTTGGTACATACCTTGATAATAAACGCTTCTATTGACTGAAGCGGCCTAATTATTAATCGTATAGCCGAGTCAAATAGTTTGATAAAGCAGTGCTGGTGGTACCCACTTTGCGCTGTTAGTAATTGAGCTAGACGTACTATGTTTGAGGAATGCTGATATATGAGTAAAGCTTATCAAGATGTGTATTATCAAAGTAATGATAATTTGACGCTTTATGCCCGTGATTACAAAAATTCACATGCCGCAAAAACGATAATTTGCATGCATGGCTTTACGCGAAACTCTGCTGATTTCGAGCCCTTGGCTCAGATTCTATCTGAAAAATACAGGATTATTGTTCCTGATCAGCGGGGAAGGGGGCTGTCAGAATATGACAGCAATACAGCAAACTATAACCCTGCAAAATATATTGACGACATGTTCAAATTGATCCAAGTTTTGGATCTTGACGAAGTGCACATTATCGGAACTTCAATGGGAGCTGTTGTCGGTATGAGTATGGCAGCGATGCAACCGAAAACTGTCAAATCTATGGTTCTTAACGATCTTGGGCCGAAGGTCGATGGTTTTGGTTTAAAGCGTATTCTTGAATCAATGGGGATTCAGCCCAAGATTAACTGCTGGGATGATGCTGTCGCTCATTTAAAAAAGATAAACAGATTGGTTTATCCTGATTTTACTGAAGAGCAATGGATGGGGTATACGGTCAATGTTTTTAAAGAGAATAATGATGGGGTTCCAGTTTCAACATTAGACCCTGGTGTTTCTGATCTACACAAAGATTTTGATGTCGAATCTTCACCAATGGATTTGTGGCCAGTATTTCATTCTGCCAGTGCTTGTTCGTTCCTAGTTATTCGGGGGGAAATGTCAGATGTGTTTTCCCTATCTTGCTTTAAAGAGCTTAAGCAATACGATAATGTTTTGAATACCTATGAAGTACCTAGAGTTGGCCATGCGCCACTACTCGATGATAAACCTACGATTACTGTAATTTCTAAATTTTTTAATAACATATAAATCATATAAATGTACACCGTACCTAACGAGTGTCTTCGAGGATAAAGAAAATGTCTGATGTCGGAATTATGGGGGCTTATCACACTAAGTTCGGTTCGTTTGTTGATAAAAATAGAGAAACAGGTGAAGTCACCGATAAAAAATCAATATATGAGTTATTTAACGAAGCGGGCCAGGGTGCTATAGCTGATTCTGGCTTACGCGCCAAAGACATAGATGGGGTATGGGTAGGCTCATGTTCCCCAGCTCTATTTACAGGGCAAGAACACTTGGCTGCTGCTGGTGTAGATATAGATCCAGATAATTTGTTGTACAAGGCCATGAATCGTTCTGAAGCTGCCTGCGCTTCTTCCAGTGTTGCTTTGTATAACGCCATTTACGCTGTGGAATCGGGACGTTTTGATAACGTGTTGGTTGTTGGTGTAGAGAAGATGAATTTGTGCAGTACGCCTGATGTAACGCGTATATTGTCTTACTCTTCTTATTATCCTGAAGAAGGTGCTGAAGGAGTGACCTTCCCCGGATTGTTCGCGGAATTGGCCAAGGCTTATCAGCAAAAATATAATATTAGTGATGATAAATTGCGTGAAATCCTGGCTTGTATCACCGCTCGTGGATATCAATATGGGACTAAAAATGAAATTGCACATTTTGGCCCAGGAGGGCTAGCGGAGAGGAAAAATCTGCTAACCGCACAAGCTATTTTGGATTTGCCAACAGATGACGGTCGGTCAAACCCGATGATCGCGCCCCCTCTTCGTTTACACGATTGTAGTCTGGTTACCGATGGTGCTGCAGCACTTGTCATTAGTCGTAAAGACGCGGTACGCAGTCAAAAAGGCAAAGTTGTGAGCTTTGCGGGCATTGGTCATACGCAGGATCATATGGCTCTATCAAAAAGAAATAATTTACATGAGTTGGCTGGGACTAAAGTCGCGGTTCAGCGTGCTTATAACGAGGCGGGGATTTCCGTGTCTAACTTGGATGTTGCAGAGGTGCATGACTGTTTTACAATTAATCAAATACTCTGTACCGAAGCGCTAGGGCTTTCCAGCGATGGCTGTGCTGGCGAAGATTTTTTGAGTGGTCGTTTTAGCCACGAAGATCCAATATGCGGTGTGAATTTGTCAGGCGGTCTTAAAGCCAAAGGACACCCTGTTGGAGCGACAGGTATATCCATGCATTTACATCTGTATCGTCAGTTAATTGGTGATCCTCTCGGAGAAAAGTATATGAGGGATGCCGAACATGGAGCAGTTGTTAACGTTGGTGGAAGCGGGGCAACCAGTTGCGTTTCTATTTTAAAGCGAGAGCTGTAACTTAGCGTTCGTAGTTGGAGGTCGTCATGAGAAAACTTGAGAATAAGGTCGCGTTAATTACTGGCGGCGGTCGAGGCATTGGAAAAGAAATTGCGCTGAAACTTGCCAGTGAAGGAGCGAAAATAGTACTGAATGATTTGGATGAAGAGCCGGCCAGCTCAGTGGTTGCAGATATTATAGCAATGGGAGGTGAAGCTCTCGCCTTAGTCGGGAGTGTGACGGAAAAGGGTTTTGCTGAACGCTTTATTAGTGCTGCGATAGATAAGTTTGGATCAATTGATATCCTGATCAATAATGCTGGTTATACTTGGGATAACGTTATTCAAAAAATGAGTGATGAGCAATGGGAAGCGATTCAAGATGTACATGTAACGGCGCCCTTTAAAATACTGCGCGCTGCACAACCCCATTTTAAACAGCGGGCCAAGGATGAGAACGACGCAGGAAAAGAGGGGTTTCGAAAAGTGATTAATATTTCCTCTGTTGTGGGGATGAATGGGAACCCTGGCCAAATCAACTATGCGGCCGCAAAAGCTGGACTTATTGGCTTAACGAAAACCTTGTCTAAGGAATGGGGTCGTTATCGTGTGAATGTGAACGCTGTTGCGTTTGGTTTTATCGAGACTCGGTTGACACTAGGTAATAGCGAAAATGATAAAACGATTCAGGTCGATGGTAAGGAAATTGGAGTGGGTGTTTCTCCTGAAATACTCGAAATGTCTAAAATGTTAATTCCTCTGGGGCGCCCTGGTACGCCGAAAGAAGCGGCTGCATCGGTTTATTTGTTGTGCATACCTGAGTCAGATTATATTAGCGGGCAAGTATTAAGCTGTAGCGGCGGTTTCGATATGTGAAGCTTATTTGTATCGACAACTTGTTGCTGCCGATATCGTTACGTTCAACTGCTCGACTATATGTCTAAGTGGAATATCCTATTCTTTTGAGGGCGCGACCGAGTTTGCACTTTTGAGATTGTTGTTGAACTTTAGTTTTGGTGCACTGTAGCGCTTGGGTTACCATAGTAAACTCTATAAGTCAGATGAATGATAAGCGATCTGTATGTCGAAAATTAAAATCCCTCCCCCTGTTATTATGTTGTTTTTTGTCGGTTTGGTATGGCTCTTTCAGCGTTATATTCCAATCATCGAATTTACTATTCCTTTCAAACTGTATGTCTGTATTGCTATTTTTCTTCTGGGGATGCTTTTAGCGGTTTACTCAGTTTTTGGATTTTTAAGAGCAAAAACAACCATAAGCCCCTTTGCGTTAAAAGAAACCAAGTCACTTGTAACATCTGGACTATATCGTTATACCCGAAACCCCATGTACTTGGGGATGGCTCTTATCATCGCATCTGCAATTCTATTTTATGGCGCTCTATCAGGAGTTTTTTCGTTAATATTATTTGTTGTGGTACTAAACCGACTTCAAATTAAGCCAGAAGAAAAAGTGCTAGAGGGAATCTTTGGTGCTGAATACACCTCCTTTAAGTGTCGTGTTAGGCGTTGGATCTAGTCTTTGTTGCTATGTGACCGCACTATGCTTTGAGTTAGTGGTTAAACTTGTCCCTTCAATCATGTCCTATCGGTCATTCATCATCGCGTCTCACACCTAAGAAGCTAAGTTAAGAGTTACTGCTAGACTAATATAGTTGGCCAAATTACTTTGGTCTTAATTTAATCGTGTTTAGTGAATTACTTTTGTCTTTATTGGAGTGCTAATGCCTGACGCGGGCTTGAAACATTGGGTTACTAAGCTAAAAAACAAAAATTTGCCGGTTTTGGGCAATGTTATCGGTGAGCTGAATAAAATTACTGGCAGCGAAGATTCTAATGTGAATCAATTGGCTGAGGTCATCTTGAAGGATCCGAACCTCACGTCTCGCGTTCTTAAAGTGGCCAATAGTGTGCAATATAACTATGCCAATACCCAGATTAATACCGTCAGCCGCGCAATCGTTCATATCGGGTTAAAAGGCGTGCGCGCGATTTGTATATCTTCCATGGCTATGGACTCACTGGTTAAAAACAAGCCTAAAGAGCGGGTTCTGGCTTTAGTAGCCCAGGGCTTTCATGCGGCCACCCAAGCGCGAAATTTGCTGAAAAATACAGATGGTGAAGCTGATATGGGGGAGGAGGTTTTCGTTGGCGCCTTACTTTTCAATCTGGGAGAAATGGCATTTTGGATGACCGAGGATGTTGACGAAAACAATCGGGAACTGTTCAGTGATTCAGCGAAGATACGCCGAGCAGCAATGGAAAAAATTCTAGGCACAAGTTTTAAGGCGATAACACATCAATTAGCTAAAGAATGGAAGTTGGGTGAGACGCTGGAAAACGCCTTATATCCGCGAGAAAATGCCTGTCTAAAAGTTAAAGCCGTGGTAACTGGGGAGCGCTTAAGTCGCGCATCTCTATATGGTTGGGAAAGCCCCCAGCTCAAAAAAGTTTTGAAGGAAGTTGCTGACTATACGGGAATGCCCTTAGAAGAGGCTTTGAAAAAGGTTAAGCAAGCTGGCGACCAAGCGGCTCAGGTAGCACTGAGTTACGGTGTTCCAGAAGCCTGCCCTTTAATCCCGAATAGCATGGAAGATTTTGTGATGGAGAGACCTAAGCCGATTGATAAAATAATGAAAGGAGATGCCGGTTTACAGCTAAATATTTTGCGTGATTTATCTAATGCGAATCAAGAAGGACTGGATGTTAATACCATCTTTCAAATGGTGTTAGAGGGTATGCACAGAGGGATTGGGTTAGAAAGGGTGTGTATTGCTTTTATAAAGGGACATAAATTATCGGCAAAGTATGTGCTGGGGGAGGGGACCGAGCATTGGCGAACAAGTTTCTTGTTGGATGTTGGCCCTTTTTCGGACAATATTTTTACTCAGGCTATGGATGCTGGAGGCCCGCACTGGTTTACTCAGGATACTCAACAAAAAAAGCCAGAACTGTATCCTACTGATCTGGTTACTATCCTGGGTAAAGTCCCCAGTTTTGTTTACGTACTAGAAGTTGATGGGCGTCGAGCCGCTCTGTTTTACGCAGATCGCTACACCTTTGGTGGCAATCTTTCAGAATCGCAGTTTGAGAGCTTTACCCACTTTTGCCAGCAAGCGCAGCTGAGCTTAACCTTGCTATCGAAATCTGGAGGACGGCCTGCTCCGCGACGATATTAGCCTGCTTTTACATCGACAAAGAGGGTTAGGCGCTGACCTGGCTGAAGGTATTTTGAGCGCTTTAGTTGGTTCCACTTTAAAATATCGTTTATGTTTAAACTGAATTTTTGAGCTATTCGAGCCAAAGAGTCACCGTTTCTCACTCTGTAAGAGAGTTTTCGTATCACTCCATTTTTACTAGGCGCTACTGCAGTTTTAGTCCAGATTTTAAGCTTTTGGCCTGGTTTGATCGGATCGCGAGGGGCCATGCTGTTCCATTTAGCAAGTTTGCCTGTCGTAACGTTATAGCGTCGACTTATTGTCCATAAACTATCACCAGGTTTCACGGTGTAATCTATTTGTTGGCCTTTTTCCCGTTTGCTTGTTGATGCATAACGCTTGGCCACGCGCTCTTCTGCGCTATAACTGTAGTGTTTTCCTGATTTTGCGGCGACAGGCACCATTAGGGTTTTACCTGCACGAATTGAATTTCCGCGAAGTTGGTTGATTGACTGTAAAGAGGCGACGCTTACTTTATATTTTTGAGCGATAGTAGAGAGAGAGTCGCCATTTTTAATCGTATAGCGGTTCCAAGTAACGCGATCATTCTGAGGGATAGTGGCGATTTTTCGTGTGAAGGCCTCGGCTTTCTCAACAGGTATCAGTAAGTTGTGCGGTCCTTGCGGGTCAGTAGCCCAGCGGTTAAATGCCGGGTTCAAGTGATATAAAACATCCATGTCGATGTCAGCAAGAGAGGCGGCCTGGGCCAGGTCGATCTGAGAGCCCACTGCCACAGAGGTAAAATATGGGCGGTTAAAAATTGGGGTCAGAGTTACGCTATGTTCCGCAGGCTTGGCAATTAGCTGGCTTAACGCGAGCAACCGTGGGACGTAGGCTAAGGTTTCTTTGGGAAGGTCTAAATGCCAGAAATCCGTGGGCTTACCACGTTTTTTGTTTTTCCTAATAGCTTTAGATACATTTCCCGCGCCGCTGTTATATGAGGCTAAGGCGAGTAGCCAGTCCCCCTTAAAGCGCTTATTTAAGCTTTCGAGGTAGTTGAGAGCAGCATTGGTTGAAGCCACGACATCTCGGCGTCCGTCATACCACCAGTTTTGTTTTAACCCGAGCATTTTCCCCGTGCCAGGAATAATTTGCCACATGCCTGAAGCGCGACCGTGAGAGTAAGCAAAAGGATCAAAGGCGCTTTCGACTATGGGTAGAAGGGCGATTTCTAGTGGCATGTTACGCTTTTCGAGCTCTTCTACGATATGAAACATATACCGCTCTGCCCGCATGCTGACACGTTTCATATAGCTTGGGTGTCGGGCGTACCATTTAAGCTCCATTTCGATGCGGCGATTGTCCGTACTGGGGATTTTGTAGCCACGACGAATGCGTTCCCATAAATTGACTTCATCGAGCGGAGCAGATGCTTCGTGCTCTTCCTGTGTTACAAAGCAGTCTGGGTCTAGAGTGTAATCGGGGTTTTGTGTGTTTGCATTGGTGAGACTTTGATCGGCATGAGGAGATTTAGTTGGGATACACGCTGAAATCAGAAAAATGCTTACAAGGAAAAAGATACTGGTCCTAAACAACTTCATTATTACCGCCCAATGGTGTTAAGAGGGCGCCAGTCTATAGCTTGGCGCCATAAAATCAATATTCAGGTTGTGATTCGTTCATCTCATTTCGAGTGTTACGGGTCCGAATAGCAGGCTCTAAAAACGGTCTTTCCATAGCCTTAACTCAGTAAAGACCTCAAGTTCGCTTGCTGGTTCACGTTTAAGTTGACGTTTTGCGGCAGCAATAACGGATGTTTGGTTGCACCGAAGAAAAGGATTAACGTCGAGTTCAATTGATAATAGTGCTGGGAGTGTAGGTTTATCATCAACTCTTAATTGAGTTACTACTTTAGTACGATCGATAAGATGCGGGCTGTCAGGTTCAACTGCTTGAGCAAAACTAAGGTTGCTTGCCGTGTATTCATGCGCGCCATAAATCAAGGTATCTTTTGGCAGCGCCTTTATTCGATCGAGTGACGTTTTGAGTTCCAGGTGAGTGCCATCGAATATACGTCCACAGCCAGAGGAAAATAGAATATCGCCACTAAATACCTGGGTTGATTGTTCGTGCGACACTGCATAGGCAAGTAGCTCAGGTAGGTGTCCGGGCAGATGCATTACTTTTACCGTGGCCCCCCACAGTTGAAAGCTATCACCTTCGGATAATATTTCGCTAATTTGAGGGATGGCTGTGCAATCTGGCCCCATTACTGGCACCTGAGCATAACCAAGAAGGCCGTCTATTCCGTCAATGTGGTCATAATGAGAGTGGGTGATCAAGATTCTTGTGAGTTTAAGGTCGTTTTGCTTCAAATACGCAATGATAGGAGCCGCATCACCAGGGTCGATTACGCAAACCTCGTTATTGTTGTTTGATTGTAGAATCCAAACATAGTTGTCAGAGAATATGGGTACGTGTAAAACCTTTAGCATGTCATTGCGCTCATTTTGGATACCTGTGTGCGAGGTAGCGAAATTTGAATTAGAATAAATAAATAGTCATAGCGTAGTTGGACTTTCGGCATGATGAAGCTTATTCAGTCTCGATTCAATATTGATCCTCTTCGAGAGTCATATGATGAAGTATCTAAGTGGTTTGCTACCTCTTTAGGGCGCCGTTTACTAATTCATGAGCGAAAGGCGGTAGCTGAGGAGTTACGATACTTGTTTGGCTATCACCTTATGCAGCTAAGTTCGGTGAAAAATGCCAACTTTGCGTCTTCTAGTCGGATAAATCATTGTTTTTCGTTTTCCCCCACAGAAGTTTCTGGCGGTGGGTCGATTCCTTCCGAGGGTGTGGCTAATTTCGATGAGTTGCCACTTCCTGATGAGGTGGTTGATGTAACAGTGTTGCATCATGTGCTGGAGTTTTCTGAAAACCCTCATCAAGTGCTTAAAGAAGCCGCAAGAGTCACGATGCCGCGAGGGTATGTAGTGATTGTTGCTTTTAACCCGATTAGTGCGGCGGGGTTGCTACAGCGGGTTTTTACTTTATTTTCTTCAACTGGGGTATCCAAGCGTCGTAGTCTGCGGCTTGGTCGTATGCGCGATTGGCTGGAGTTTTTGGACTTTAGTTGCGTAAATACACGAAATGTCTTTCACAATCTGCCTATTAACAATGCTCGTTATTTGTCTTCAACAAAAATACTGGAAAAACTTCACTATAAGAATAAAATGCCCGGCGGTATGTCCTTTGTGATGGTTGCCAGGAAAGATAAAGCGGGTCTTACGCCAATCAAACCACAATGGGAAAAACCCGGTATATTGAATGCTATGCCAATTGCGAAACAGGCAATAAAAGGCAAAGCTTCAAAAGAGTGCATGGTTTTACCATTTCGAGCAAAAATCAAACGGGATTTTTAAAGGCCGCAGGTAAAATAGTTGGAGGCTTGTCCGCTCTGTATAGAGTTTGGCACTGCTTCCGATTGCTGATGCGTGCAAATTATTCCAAAGAATATTTAAGAGAATAAAATAATTGAAAAATGTAGAAATTTTTTCGGACGGAGCTTGCCGAGGCAATCCCGGTCCTGGCGGTTGGGGAGCGTTGCTTCGATTTGATGGCAAAGAAAAGCCACTTTTTGGCGGCGAAAAAAATACAACGAATAACCGAATGGAGCTTAAAGCTGCGATAGAGGGGCTAGCGGCACTTAAAGAGCCTTGTTTGGTCGATCTTACCACCGACTCGCAATACGTCCGTAAAGGCATCACCGAATGGATTCATAACTGGAAAAAAAATGGGTGGCGTACTGCAGCAAAAAAACCAGTAAAAAATGGAGATCTATGGAAGGAACTTGAGGTTCTTTCTAAGCAGCATACTGTGACCTGGCACTGGGTAAAAGGCCACAGTGGACATCGTGAAAATGAGATTGCCGATGAGTTGGCCAATCGGGGGGTTGATGAGTTATAGGGGGGGTTGTAGTATCGAAATTGTTGCCATGAAAAATGGTCTTTTCTAACGTTTTATTCAGGCTGTTAGATGAAATCCAATAGTCAGTCGTCACAATAACGCTTAATAATATCAGAGGTAAATGTGCGCCAAATTGTTCTTGATACTGAAACCACCGGCTTGGAGCCAGCTGACGGTCATAAAATTATCGAAATAGGTTGTGTCGAGTTGGTTGATCGACGCCTTACCGGTAATCATTATCATCAGTACATAAAACCTAACCGGGAAATTGATGAAGGTGCGATGGAGGTTCATGGAATCACCAATGAGTTTCTCGCGGACAAGCCAGTATTCGCGGATGTCGCTCAGGGCTTTTTGGAGTTTATTGGTGACTCGGAGTTGGTGATTCACAATGCTCCATTCGACTTGGGGTTTTTGGATCATGAGCTCAGAATGCTCGATCCGTCACTTAAAAATGTAACGCAACGTTGCAAAGTGCTCGACACATTGGTGATGGCGCGCAAAAAGCATCCAGGCCAAAAGAATAACCTCGATGCTTTGTGTCGTCGATACGGCGCTGATAACTCTCAGCGTGATTTACACGGTGCGTTACTCGATGCTGAAATTTTAGCTGACGTCTATTTACTCATGACCGGTGGTCAGAGATTTTTAGCGTTAGGTGGGTCCTCATCGGAAGACGGTGAAGGTGTCGAAGAAAAAATTATTCGGTTGGATGCTAATCGGCCAAAGTTAAGGGTGATTCGCGCCAGCGAAAAAGAACTCATTCGGCACCAGGAAAAGCTGGAGTCGATTGACAAATCTACAGGTGGAAATTGTATGTGGTTAAAGCAAGATTGATCCGAGATTTTTAATTACTATTGCCCACTAAGTTGTTAATTTCCCTCGAAATTCGTGATTTATTTCTGGAGCGGATGCTATACTCCAGCTAATAACGTGCATAAAAAATACGAACAATCAAACAAGCGGGAATAACTGCGTTTATGCGCCATACGGTTTATCTTTCCATAGCTCTAGCTGTTATTTGGCTGTTAAATTCGGGGCATTACACACCCATAGTTCTTGGCCTCTGCGTTTTATCCATTTCCTTAGTCGTTTGGATTGCTCACAAAATGGATGTGGTTGATAACGAAGGTCAGCCCATCAATGCAACTTTACGAGCACCGTTCTATTGTTTATGGCTGCTAAAAGAAGTTGTCCTTTCTAATATTGATGTAGTAAAGCGTATTTGGTTATCTCCTCATTCGATTAGTCCCACGGTCGCAACGTTGAAACTCACCCAAACGGAAGACATGGGGCGTGTAATCTACGCGAATTCAATCACACTGACTCCCGGCACAGTCACTATTGACTTGCAAGACGGAGAGGTGACTGTTCATGCCCTCACGGAAGAAGCCCTGAACGAATTGGCCAAAGGCGAAATGGATCGCCGCGTTTCTCAACTGGAAAAGTGATGTTTACTGCCGCCTCTGCTGCTATTTTGATTTCAATGTTATTAGCGTTAGGGCGCGCCTTTATTGGTCCAACACTTTATGACCGGATATTGTCTGTGAACATGTTTGGGACTAAGACGGTTTTGTTAATTGCGGTGCTTGGGTTTCTTATGGGCCGTCCAGACTTTTTAGATATCGCAATCGTTTATTCACTAATCAATTTTATCGGTATTGTTGCTATTTTACGTTTCTTTGAGTACACGCAGCCGTCAAAGGATAACGTAACGAGAGCTGATGAGGGAGAGCACGAATGATCATCGACATCATTTCATGGTTCTGTTTGTTAGTCGGTGGTTTTCTTTGTATCTCCGGCGCCGTTGGTATTTTTCGTTTTCCTGATTTCTTTTCGCGAATGCATGCTGCGAGTGTTACGGATTCTTTGGGTAGTGGACTGATTATTTTGGGCTTGGTTTTGCAGTCGTCTGAATGGCTAGTCATTTCCAAGTTAGTCTTCATTCAAATCTTTATTTTTCTGACCAGCCCAACCTCTAGTCATGCGCTAGCTAAGGCCGCTTTACATTCAGGGCTCCGTCCTTGGACGAAGCCTGTCGCTGGTCGCGACGATAGATAATTGAGGATATGACTATCGAATTTTTGATCGACATTATCATTCTGGGTTTTTTGGTGATTACCGCGGTTGGTATAGCGGTTTCTAAAGACCTGTTTGCTTCAGTAATGCTTGCCGGCATATACAGCTTATTGTCGGCTGTCTTTTTCGTTGTGATGGACGCTGTTGACGTAGCTTTTACAGAGGCTTCAGTAGGCGCCGGTATTTCAACAATATTGATGTTGTCTACGCTCACGTTAACGGGGCAGTTTGAAGACCCTTCACGACATAACAAAACACTGGGTTTCGTTGTTGTGTTCATTACTGGATCGTTACTCATATTTGGCACTACGGATATGCCTATATTTGGCGATGCTCTCGCGCCGGTTCAATTGCATTTGGCTCCCCACTTTATTGAAAACTCTTACGCTGAGGTCGGGATGCCTAATATTGTCACATCTGTGCTGGCCAGCTATAGGGGTTACGATACCTTTGGTGAGACCGTTGTAATTTTTACAGCAGGTATTGGCGTGCTGACTTTACTTGGGTTCAGTAGTGGCGGTTCGACTCCCTTGGTTAGTGTTGTTGCCCCTATGCATCAGCATAAAATTTTGCGCGTTGTGAGCAAAATGTTAATTCCACCGATTTTAATTTTTGCATTATATGTTCAATTTCACGGCGATTATGGACCTGGCGGAGGATTTCAGGCTGGGGTCATATTTGCGGCAGCGATAATTTTATATGCCATGGTTTTTGGCTTGGATACGGCTCGAAAGGTCATCAATCAGTCAGTTATACAGATTCTATCGGCTCTCGGTGTTCTTCTCTATGGTTCCGTAGGCTTGGTATCGTTTTTAAATGGTAAAAATTTCCTCGATTATTCAGTGTTAGCTCATGACCCATTGCACGGGCAGCATTACGGTATTTTATTGGTTGAGTTGGGTGTTGGGATAACGGTAACAGCAGTCATGGTTTCAATATTTTTTACCTTCGCGAGCCGTGTTGATAAAGAACATGGGGGTAATGCATGACTTTCATGTCTCAATACAATTATTGGGTTGTGATCATCTTAATGATGCTTGGATTTTATATCGTTATTTCTCATGGCAATTTAGTTAAAAAATTGATTGGCCTCAGTATCTTTCAGACTTCAGTTTTCATTTTGTATATTAGTATGGGTAAGGTTACCGGCGGCACTGCGCCTATCCTAGACTCTGACTACACCGTGTACTCCAATCCTTTGCCCCACGTTTTAATTCTTACTGCGATTGTTGTTGGTATTGCAACCACAGCAGTTGGCTTAGCCTTAGTGGTTAGAATTAAAGAAGCTTACGGCACGATAGAAGAAAGTGAAATTCAACAGAAGGACGACGAAGAGTGCTGAGCCATTTCCCAGTACTGCAGGTGATTTTGCCTTTAATGGCTGCGCCAACCTGTTTGCTATTAAGGCAATCGAAGCTGGTTTGGGTGTTTGCTACGATAGTTTGCATGCTGACAATGCTGATCAGTTTTCAGCTGCTTTATATCGTGCAGTCGCAGGGTACTATTATTTACGAGTTAGGCGGTTGGAAAGCACCTATAGGTATTGAATACCGAATAGATATGCTCAGTGCTTTTTTACTTGTACTAGTTTCATCTATTGCCACCGTTGTTCTAATGGGAGCCAACAGTAGTATCCAGAAAGAGATACCGAAAGATAAGCACACTCTGTTCTATATCTCGTATTTACTTTGTTTTACTGGCTTGCTTGGTATTATCGCAACGGGAGACGCCTTTAACGTCTTTGTGTTTTTGGAGGTGTCTTCACTTTCTGCTTACACACTTATCGGTTTAGGTACGGATAGACGGGCTCTTTGGGCCTCGTATCAATACCTCATCATGGGCACCATTGGCGCTACATTTATACTGATCGGTATCGGTTTGATGTATATGGTAACGGGCACGCTCAATATGACCGATATGGCAGAGCGTCTACCTGACGTAGTTCAAGCCAAAACTTTGTATACAGCATTCGCCTTTTTTATTGTCGGTGTGTGCTTGAAGCTTGCGCTGTTTCCCTTGCATTTATGGTTGCCTAACGCATATGCATATGCGCCTTCAATTGTTACCGCTTTCTTGGCCGCAACGGCTACTAAAGTAGCAATCTATGTTTTGGTTCGGTTTGTTTTTACGATTTATGGCGTCGAATTTTCGCTATCACATTTGCCATTGCCTCATATTCTGATGGCGCTTGGAATAATTGGCGTAATTGGCGCGTCAATTGTCGCCATATTGCAAACCAACATTAAAAGACTGTTTGCATTTTCGAGTGTGGCTCAAATTGGATATATGATTTTGGGCTTTAGCTTGGGCACCCAGGCGGGTCTGCAAGCTTGTTTGTTGCATGTGTTTAATCATGCTCTCATTAAAGGTGCCATATTCATGGCGATTGCAGGAATTGTTTATCGGGTAGGTTCTGCAAACGTAAAAGATTTACGTGGAATTGGTCAGCGTATGCCGCTGACCACAGCAGCGATTGTTGTTGGCGGCTTGAGTCTAATTGGTGTGCCTTTAACCGCAGGGTTTGTGAGCAAATGGTATTTGATTTTAGCGTTATTGGAGCAAGGCCTATGGCCTGTTGTTATTATCGTTTTAGTGGGTTCTCTTCTAGCAGTGGTGTATGTCTGGAAAATTGTTGAAGTAGCGTATTTTCAAAAACCAGAGGGCTTTCAGGAAGGCGATAATATCGAAGTTAAAGAAGCACCTATCTCAATACTCTTACCCACCTGGCTTTTGGTGGCTGCAAATATTTACTTTGGCCTTAATACAGACTTTACCGTTAATGTTACGGACTTAGCTGTCTTGTCACTGTTTGGAGGTGCGCCATGAGCGCTCAATGGCTCCTTCAGTTAGCGATAGTACTGCCTTTGATTGCCGCTCCATTAATCGGGTTTTCGGGTAAATATCCTAAACTACGCGAGACAATTACAATGAGCGCCAGCATTTCGGTTCTCATTGTTGTTAGCATGCTTTATAAGACATTTCTTGATGGTGAGCAGATCGCAGTACAGTGGATTGAAATTTTCCCCGGTCTCGAAATAAAATTTGAAGTTGAAGCGCTGGGCGTTTTGTTTTCGCTAGTCGCCAGTTTTCTATGGGTGGTGACGAGCATATACGGCATTGGGTATATGCGTAGCAATAATGAGAGAAATCAGACGCGATTCTTCATGCTTTTCCCCGTTGCGATCTCAGCAGCGCTCGGCATTGCTTACGCGGGCAACTTGTTAACGCTATTTATCTTTTACGAGGTTATGACCTTGTCGACCTTCCCCTTGGTAACACACAATGGGACAGAGAAGGCTATGAAAGCTGGCCGGGTTTATTTGGGCGTTTTAATCTCTTCTTCAATCGGTCTCTTTTTACCTGGCATTATTTACGTGTGGTTTTTGACTGGCACTACAGATTTTGTAGCTGGCGGTGTACTTGAAGGGCACCTCAATGGGCCAATGTTAACTGTACTGGCTTTCGTGTTTTTATTGGGTATTGGTAAAGCTGCAGTAATGCCTGTTCATCGTTGGTTGCCCGCGGCTATGGTTGCACCGACACCTGTTAGCGCACTATTGCATGCTGTTGCCGTGGTGAAGGCCGGTGTATTCACGGTTTTAAAGGTGATGGTTTATACCTTTGGTATTGACCACCTTAAAGAGGCTCCTTATTCTGAATGGCTTTTGTATTTGGCTTGTTTTACTGTCGTTATGAGTTCTATTATCGCTATGCAACAAGACAATTTAAAACGTCGGCTCGCATATTCCACCATCAGCCAGTTATCTTATGTTGTGCTTGGGGCAATGCTATTAGCGCCGATTAGTATTATGGGTGCTGCGTTTCATATCGCTGCCCATGCCTTTGGTAAAATCACGCTATTTTTTGCTGCTGGGGCAATATACACAGCGTCTAAAAAAACCGAAATTAGCCAGCTCAAAGGCATCGGTTTTCGCATGCCCTGGACGATGGCCGCTTTTACGATTGGCGGGTTCTCAATGATCGGTATTCCCCCTTTGGTTGGTATTATTTCCAAGTGGTATATTCTGATGGGGGCATTCCAGGCCGAGCAAATCATTGCCGTAGTGGTGATTTTATTATCGACGCTACTGAATACCGCATACTTTATGCCGATTGTTTATCGTGCTTATTTTGTAAAAGAAGAGGCTGGTGGGGTCGATCATGGCGAAGCTCCGTTGCCTATTGTTCTCGCCTTATCTGTGACGGCATTTATAACCGTCGCTTTATTTTTCTTTCCGACAATTCCGTTTGAGTTAGTACAGATGATCCAAGTGAGGGCGTTGCCGTGAGCGATAGTAATGAAAGCGCACAGAAACATTGGCTATATCGAGAGGAAAACCGCAAAAAACTGTGGGCTTTTCAAATCGTAATTCTTGTGCTGGTTCTAATTCCTGAATTTTTTGTTCATCACCATGCCCACTTTGAGTCGAAGGGTATTTTTATTGATGCTTCTTGGGGTTTTTTTGCGTGGTATGGTTTTTTGACGTGCGCGGCGATGGTAATCGCAGCCAAGATATTGGGCGTATTTTTAAAGCGAAAGGACACGTATTACGATGATTAATACGATGTTGCCTCCTGGCCTGATATTGATTTTCGGTGCTCTTTTACTAGCGTTGACAGATGGACGCACCCGAAAAACGCTGATTGTTATTTTTCCTGCTATCGCCTTGGCGCTTATCTGGATGGTTCCAGATGGCAATAATTTGCTTGTACCGTTTTTGGAGTACGAATTACTTCCTTTAACTCCGAGCCCAACCGGTAGAGTTTTTGCGACAATATTTGCGCTTATGAGCTTGGTGGGCGGGATATATGCGGCTAATCACGCATCAAAAGCTGAAATCTGCGCCGCCTTTATTTATGCGGGGGCCGCTATTGGCGTGACGTTCAGCGGTGACTTGATATCTGTATTTGTATTTTGGGAGCTTATGGCGATAGGTTCGACTATTGTGATCTGGGCCGCAAATTCTTCTTCTGCATACAAGGCTAGTTACCGTTACTTGCTCGTTCATTTGATGGGCGGCGTTGTATTGATGTCAGGGATTGTGGCCCATGTTCATGAAACTGGGTCCATCGCATTTACGCTTATCGAACTAAATTCTATTGGAGCATGGTTAATTCTTGCTGGTTTCTTAGTTAATGCTGGGGCACCTCCGTTATCTGCTTGGATTGCAGATGCGTATCCCGAGGCGAGCCCAAGTGGCAGTGTATTCCTTTCTGCATTTACTACCAAAACAGCTGTTTTTGCTTTAATGATCGTGTTCGCTGGTGCGGATGTGTTGATTTACATCGGTCTGTATATGGTGTTTTACGGCATCATTTACGCACTGCTTGAAAACGATATGCGCCGGATATTGGCCTATAGCATCGTTAACCAAGTGGGGTTTATGGTCGTGGCAATTGGTATTGGCACGGAAATGGCGCTTAATGGAGCAACAGCACATGCTTTTGCTCATATCATTTATAAGGGCTTGTTGCTTATGGCTGCCGGTTGCGTCGTTATGCAAACCGGAGAAAGGCGCTGTTCTCACTTGGGTGGATTATTTCAAACCATGCCATTTACTGCTGTTTGTGGGATCGTTGGCGCTTTGGCTATATCGGCTTTCCCATTTACATCGGGCTTTGTTACCAAGTCTCTGGAAACCAGCGCAGCAGCACACGAGGGCTTAACCTTGGTCTGGTTCCTTTTGTTAGCAGCGTCTGCTGGCGTGTTTTTACATGCGGGTATTAAATTTCCGTGGTTTGTCTTTTTTCAAAAGGATTCGGGTATGCGCCCAGCGGAAGCTCCGTTGAATATGCGAGTTGCCATGGGAATATTTGCATTCTTATGTTTAGCGATCGGTATTTACCCTGAAGCTTTGTATGGAATATTACCGTATGAGCTAGATTATAAGCCCTATACCGTGGATCACTTGGTAACTCAGTTCCAGCTGTTAATTTTTGCTGGGTTTGCCTTTTTCGTTATGTTGCCAATGATGAAACGGACGCTAACCTTGAGTCTCGATTTTGATTGGTTTTATCGACGTCTATTTATGCGTTTTTCGTCGGCTTTTTTCCGCTGTTTTTGGGCTGTTGATGGTCGCATTCGCGCTGCCGTCTTGGCATCGATAAAGACATTATTTGGGTTTATATGTGCGCATGCGCCAAATGGAATTCTGATGAAGTCACGTCCTTCCAGCAGCATGGTGATTTGGGTCACTGTGTTGTTGGCTACCTACCTTGTGATAAGTTTTGTTTAACTGTGTATCACTATCGGCAATCTTAACTGTATTTAGCGACTTTTGACTTTGAAAGTCAGTGAGATACTGAGTTAAGATTGTCGGGTAACTCTTAGAAAATTAAAGATATTTTGATTTTAGCTATTATACTGACTAGTAAGTAATCGTTTGCTTGAAGTAGTCAATATTACGAGGTGTTTTCTGTCTTAAGAATATTGTTTTTGTTTGAAAAACACTCAAAAACGAAAAATGCTAAGGCTAGGCTACATATGTTGAAATTAAATTGATTGAAACTAGCTAGATTGAAGTTGACTAGATTGAATCTAGCTAAATAGTTAAACCGAACGACGATAGCAACTAACTGTTCGAATTCGTGTCATGTAGTTGTATGGTTAAGAAGGCCATATCCAGTGAATGACTAAGTCGAAAGTGGTGGATTAAATAGCTGAGATAATCGTGGGCACTCTAACGCTTCACGCGTACAGCTCAATCAAACAATAACATTGGTGGAATTTCTTTGTGGACACTGTCAATTTTCAATCCCTAAACCTAGTTCGCGATGAGCTTGTCGCGACGATTGAAGAAGCAGCTAGGAACCTGGAACGGTTTGTATCATCTCAGGAAGATGGTGAGGCTTTACAGGCTTGCGTCGATAGCGTCGCCCAAATTGTCGGAACATTAAAGCTAATTGAATTTCGAGGGGCTGAATTATTGGCTCAAGAGTTGTTGCTGGGCGCAAAAGAAATAACGCCGGGTAATAATGGGCCAAAATTTGAACGCTGCCTGGAGGTAATAAGCAGTACGTTTTTTGTACTCTCTCGCTATCTGGAATATGTGCAACAAACAGAACGAAAAGTGCCTGTATTATTAATTCCTCAAATAAATGAGCTACGTAAATTACGTGGCGAAGTGGTTTATCCCGAGTGTCACTTTTTTCAGGTGGACTTATCTGAATCGCCTTCATTACCCGTTTGTGACAGATTGGAGGTTGATGGGGCAGAGCTGACATCAGCGGTTCGCCGTATTCGGCATATGTATCAAATAGGGTTGCTCGGATTTATACGAGAGAGCCAAGTTAAAAACTCGATAGCAATGATGCGTCGTGGTTTAAAGCGCTTGCGTCGTATTAGTGGCAATGACAAGCCCTTAGCTTTGTTGTGGTGGTTGGCTGACGTAACGCTCGAAGCCATGAGTGCACAAACCATGGAGATCATCGAAACGCGCAAAATGTTATTCGGTCGTTTGGATCGGATCGTTAAGCAAGTCGAGCAAAATGGTATGAAGGCATTTGAGGCGAACCCGCCGAAAGGTCTTATCAAAGAGCTTGTTTATCTTGTAGCGCTTTCGACCTCAGATTCAGAAGACGTTAAATCCATTAGCTCTGTCTACGGGCTTGATCGCTTTTCTTACACCGATCATGATCTTGCCGGTGAGCGTGACCTACTCAATGGCCCTAGCGCTCATACAGTGTCTTCTCTAGCGAGTGTTCTACAAACTGAACTGACTAATACCAAGAAAGTTTTAGAAGGTGCGTCGCAGAGTAGTATTCAGCGTATTGATGATTTGGATAGCTTCCTTGCTACGTTACAAAAAGTTGCTGAAATCCTCGCTATTGTTGGATTAGTTTCGGCTTCTAACACATTGAAAAACGAGTTAAAACGAATAGAAGGGTGGCGGGACGAGGATGAGATCGAGCTCTCAGAGATGGATGAAGTTGCGAATACTTTGTTGTATTTAGAGTCAACAGTTAGTGCGATTGAAACAACAAAATTATCCGATGAAAAACTTCAAATGGCGAATAAAGTTGCCCAGCAAGAAGTTATTGCATCAGGTGAGCTAGCCGACGCTAAAAGAATTGTTCTATCAGAGTCTGAGGCCGGAATATCCTTGGCCAAACGCGCATTGAGTTCATTTTCAGATTCTGATTTTGATACCGGTCATATTCGTAATATTGCTAAAACCCTTAATACTGTACGCGGGGGCTTGTTAATGCTGAAATGCGATCGTGCTGCGGCTGTTTTGGATAGGTGCTCCGCTTTTGTTGACGAAATATTGATGGATCAAGATACTCAGCCGGGACTGAAAGAGATGCTCGAAACTTTCGCTGACTCCATCATTTCAGTGGAGTACTACCTAAACTCCGCGACTGCCAGTTTACATATGGACGAATCTGTACTGAAGTTGGCAGAAGAGAGTTTGGAAGCGCTTGGTTACCCTGTTTTAGATGAAGAGCAAATGGAGTAGTGCCTTATGGTATTTGTACCTGCTGAATCTCGCGTAGCAGGGGTAGAAGTTGATTTAGTTGTCATGATCCATCGGGGGCGTTTACTGTGCCCTAAAGGCCAAGCTTGGAGCCCACTGCCTGTTTCGATTCAAGAGCAATTTGGCTCTGGTGATCATAAACATTATTTGGGTGCTTTAGATCATCAGCATTGCGAGGCTGTATTCCTTAGTGGGGAAGGTGAGCCAGAACTAACGGGCTATGAGTGGCAAGATCTGCGTAGCCAGTTAGGCCTTGTATCAGATGTGTATTTTCAGCTAGCGGGACGAGCGCTTCAAATAACTCGTTGGTATCGTGACCATCAATTTTGTGGACGCTGTGGTAACTCCACACGAGAGGCGAAAAGCGACAGAGCGTTGGTCTGTCTAAAGTGTGAAAACCGTTGTTATCCCAGAATATCTCCCTGTGTCATTGGCTTGGTTACGCGGGGGAGAGAATGTCTCTTGGCCCGTGGTACCCGCACTCCTGAAGGTGTGTTTACAACGCTGGCCGGGTTTGTTGAGCCTGGCGAGACTGCTGAACAGGCTTTTGCGCGGGAAGTGAAAGAAGAAGTCGGGATAGACATTAAAAACATACAATATCGCTCTTCTCAGCCGTGGCCCTTTCCTGGACAGCTAATGTTGGGCTTCTTTGCTGAATATGCAGCAGGGGATATTGTTATTGATGAGAATGAGATTATTGAGGCGGGGTGGTTTGATATCGAAAACTTGCCTCTTTCTGCTCCGTTAGGCACTATCGCGGGACAATTGATTCAGGGCTTCGTAGAGGAGTTTATAGGCTAAATGTTTACTGTACTTACCGGAATCCTAATACTTTTTGCCCTTCTGGCGTTATTTTTCTGTGGGCGATTACTGCTTCGGTCTAGTTGGATTTTGGGTTGGCTGAGGGGAATGGCAGGTTTAACTCTGTTAGCGTTTGCGGCACTGTTTGTTTTTGTCGGTTTAGATTTGGTAACGTATCAACGCATCCTTTCGGATAAACCAATATTGACCATTAGTTTTCAAAAACAAGATGAGCAGATTTTTACCTCCACAGTCTCATATATAGAAGAGGGCACTGAAAACAGTTACGAGCTATATGGCGAGCAATGGCAGATTGACGCTAGAGTCATCCGTTGGCGAGGATTGATTGCCATGTTCGGTACCAAGCCTGGGTACAGGCTCGACCGGCTGAGCGGTCGTTATTACTCGCTAGAAGATGAGAGGCGAAAGAAACGCTCGGTCCATCAGTTAACACAAAGCGAATACTGGCTTGATATGTGGGATTGGGCGAAAGAGAACGGGCGTTTTTTACCTGTTTTTGATGCGGTCTATGGCAGTGCAACGTTTTTGCCGATGGAAGATGGGGCGATTTATCAAGTGTCATTAAGCGCCTCAGGTTTGGTTGCGACGCCGTTGAATGGTATTGCGCGCGATGCCGTTAATCAGTGGCAATAACAAAAATTTCGCCACTGGTTGTTCACCTTGTTTGTTTGTAATTGAAGCACTTTTTAATAGGTGCTTGTATTTAACTTTTGTATCGAATTGTTACGATGCTAATTTTTTAAAAGGGGAAAAGTTTCTTGGAATTTTTAAGTGAGTACGGCCTATTTTTGGCTAAAACGATAACGTTTGTGATTGCCGTTGCCGTTATTATATTGCTTGTGGTGTCAGCAGGGATGAAAAATCAAAGTGACGACCAGGGGCATTTGGAAATTACAAAAATTAATGACAAGTTTGAAGATTTGACCAATATTGTCAAATCTATGGTTTTGCCAGAAGAAGAGCTCAAACTCGCCGAAAAGGAACAGAAAAAACGGGATAAAGAAGAGAAAAAGAAAAATAAAGCGGCGGCCAAAGCAAAGGCCAAAGATAAAAAGTCTGACGATACTGCAAATGTTGGTGATGACTCTGAGACGGCAACGGCTGATGAAACTCGCAAGCGCGTTTATGTTGTCGATTTTGATGGAGACATCAAAGCTTCTGCTACTGAAGAATTAAGGGAGATAGTTACAGCGATCCTCACAATCGGATCAGAGTGTGATGAAGTGGTTGTTCGCCTCGAAAGTGCGGGCGGTATGGTGCATAGCTATGGACTAGCTGCTAGCCAATTGCGCAGAATTACATCGAACAATATCCCATTAACTATTTGTGTTGATAAAGTAGCGGCAAGTGGCGGATACATGATGGCTTGCGTCGCACATAAAATTGTTTGCGCACCTTTCGCCATAATAGGGTCGATTGGTGTTGTTGCTCAGCTTCCCAACTTTCATAGACTGCTGAAAAAGCATGATGTAGATTACGAGATGGTGACTGCTGGAAAATACAAACGTACACTGACAATGTTTGGTGAAAATACGGATGAAGGTCGACAGAAGTTTGTTGAAGAGTTAGAGGACACGCATGAACTGTTTAAAGACTTCATTTCTGATAATCGCGATAAAGTGGATGTAGACGACGTTGCGACAGGTGAAATTTGGTTTGGTACTCGAGCAATTGAGAAAAACCTAGTGGATAGTATTGATACTTCAGATCAGTATTTGTACGACTTGAAGGACGATGCCGATATATTTGAGTTGAAGTTTACACATAAAAAATCTATCGCTGAAAAAATTGGACTCAGTGTTGAACGTGCAGCTGATCGTTCGATTTCTAAGGTTATGCAAGGTCTAAATACCCGGTTTTTTAGCTAGGGTAGGGCTTATTTAACCGCGTTAGCGGTATCATGATTAACGATAAAAAAGCCAAAGAGCGTCACGTTCTTTGGCTTTTTTGCATGTTGAATTCACAGGATTTCTGGCTAATTGAGTTATTTAAATCTACGTTACTATCGATCAGTCCTTGGGGAAATTTAATATTGAATCCGTATCCATATTTTTTGCAATGGTTGCTAGTTGGTCGATTAGCATTTTTGCATGGGGCTCCTTTTTATTAATCACCAAGTATAAGTTCAAGTTTTTCAGTACTGCATAGCTAAGATCGCTATTCGGGTGCATTTTGAGCGTGTTGATGGATGGACCTTCGTAGTCGATAACTATATCTGCACGTCCTGCTGCGAGCATCGCAAAAGCGGATTTATGCGTTGAAGCAGCATAGATCGACAGGTTGTTCTTTTTGTCGATAAAAAAAGACTGGAGCTGTCCATAACTATAACCCTTGATGGTAATGATTTTTTTGCCAGCCAAGTCTTCGATATTTTTTATTTTGGGCCTACCGTTTTGATGGTAAGCGCGTAGTTCGACATTAATAACGGGGTTGGCGCTGGTAATACAGCACTGTTCTATCGTAGGCGATTTCACCAGGATGGAAAAGTTGCCGGTTTCATTGCTGAGCTTATGCAGCATTCTTGGTATAGGAAGTTGCTTACTGTCCCAAGCGATATCGGCTTCAGTGAAGAGTGCGGAGACTAGGCGTAAAACAGGATTTCCATCCTTTCCATCTGGCCCGGGTGTTTCGCTAAAAATGACTTTATCGGGATATACGTAGTTTATTTTTTCAGGACTGCTCGCAGCAGTGAACGGACTTGAGACTATTGTTAGAGCAATGGTGAGAAAGAATCCAAAATATAGGTGTCTTTGTGAGTTCGTTGGTGTCAATGGTGTGTTAGTACGCATGTTAAGTGATGTTCTATGTGGTTTTGTAAGAGACCTTCGTGTAATTAAAGAGTACGGATTTACTGCAGTTGAATGGCGCACTCTAATCTCGATGTCAGCTTTCGATGGGTCTTTTAGTGAATAGGCGAGGGGGTAATTAAGCTGCATTTTTCTAATTGATTCCAGATCAATTTCACAAATTTGGATAAAGTTAGACGAATAATTGTAAAGATGATCCCTGCAGGGTGAAATCAAACATGTTTATCTGAAGTTAGTTGCTAAAGAGGATTGACTGTTAAATTCTGGATCTGGCGGCTTAATTGTTTTTGGTTGATCGCGAGTGAATAATGGTATGTTAGCTTGAGAGGGCGATCGAAATTGATTTTGATTGAGATATGCTTGTAGGTATTCTTTGTGAGATAGGGTGTTTCTAACGCGTATTGATTCTTGACTCCTATTTCATTCTGCTTTGTTTAAGGTGGGAAATTGATGGGCTGTACTGTTAGCAGCTCTACTCGCTATTTTTTCTAAACGTTTGATCAAAGACAGAGCGTTCGGATGATTTTTACTAAGAACAAGGTACAAGTTAAAGTGTTCAAGAACGTCGAACGAGATGTTGGGGATTGGGTTGTTGATTAGTGCTTCTACAGAAGCTCCTTTATAGTCAATTAAATAATTTGCTCGGTTGGCTTTCAGCATTGCAAAGGCTGATGCGTGAGTTGGTGCTGTGTAAATCGTTAAATTATTGAGATCGTTGGATAAAAAACTATGCAGGTATCCATAACTATATCCTTGTATGGTGATAATGCTTTTTCCCGTTAAGTCATTAACTGATGAGATGTTTTGGTTTTTAGGGTGGTGATAAACACGTAACTCCTCACTGTAAACGGGTTTTACACTCGTGACGCAGCAATCGAGTATTCGGGGGGATTTGATTAGGATAGAAAAATCACTTATTTGATCGTCTAACTCTTGAAACATTCGAGAAACGGGTAGCCGTTTACTGTTCCAGGGAATGTTTGCTTCTTTGAATAGTGCGCTCGCGATATCAATTAGGGGAGTGATATGTTGTAATTTCGGACCTCCCTCTGCAGAAAGAACAACCTGCCCGGGGTAAACATATCGAATGTTCGGAGAGGTGGAGTCGCTTTCCGCGAAGGCCCAATTTATAGCAAACAGCAGCGGTAATATGAAAGTTGTGGCTAATCTAGTGATATCAATAAACCTTGTGTTCGACTGACGGCCGGACGATTAGTCTAGCGTATATGTTTGATTAGAATTGTGCTGCAGGTCAAATCTTGATTAGATCCTCATCTATTTTTATTCTAAACAATCATATTGCTGACATATGTAAGTGAGGTTACATGCTTAGTGATCTACTATGCGTAATCATGGTGCATATTTCTATTGTTGAAAAATATCGATGTGGATTAAATTGGTTTATCTTTGGTCGGTTTTTGATGGAAGTGTTTCCATAGCTGATGGTCAGCGTTGTTTGTGTGTAGGGCGTATGCAGTGTATTGAGGTGTATTATGAAATGTTCGTTTAGAGTCCAAAATGAAAGTTCCTAATGTCGTTTTGGTCTTCGCCGAATGAATATATGTTATGCGGCCTGAAAATCAATGTAATGCCTTTGAATAGTGGCTCGGTCTTTAACGTAAGGTTCTTACCTTAATTAAATAGAGAGGGTACGTTGGCTGCGTCACAAAAATGTCAGCAATGGTAAAAGTTGATCTCAGATTTTACTTAAACGCGCTTAAAGCGGATCAATAGATAAATCGATTTTTAGTTTTTCTAACGTGAAGGTGAGCCTGCAGAATATAATTGTCGGTGTAAAGCATGTAGGTAACGTTGGGCCATTGTTGCATTGCTGATTATAGCTCTGAGCGAAACTGCATTCTAAGCTCAAGTGTCGCTACCTTATATGGTATTTGCTGACGTGTTGCGGGTCTTGGTGCCTTTATTTTTATTTGTTTGAAATGGTTAGAGTCTAAAATATCGATATTTTAGTGCGGTGGAGTGGCTTGTCGAGGGCAGTAGAATAAGCCGATTGATCGTTTATCTAACGATAGAGGTATTCATTTTACCTATATGCACTTCTCTTGAAAAATATTCGTTCCTTAGTACATTTAGTTGAAACGTAGTCGCCACTTTGATTTGCTTCTAAACTGGTTACTGTCGGCTGCTGTGTAATCTCGTCCAGAAACAAAATGTTTTCGTAGGTGGGCGTGATGAGGCTCTGGTTAAAATTAGTAGGCATCAAAGAATGTATACCTTTCGAGAAGCGCCATTAATTGCATTGAGAGTTAGGCAGGAGGAAGCTTTTCAAAGCGTACTACGTCCAAGCCCCAATGTAGTCGATTATAGTCAAATGGCGTCTAGCCTATCACCAGAGTCTCAGAAAATAGCCGATTTGATCATGCAGGCGCCTTCAATAACTGAAATGTTGCCTCAAGCAGCGAGAGACATGAGGACCGCTGCGGGGAATCCCTTTGATTATGAGGGCATAAACGAAGTTGAGAAGACGAATATTCAAATACCTGGCGCCGTTACGATATTAGAGTCCCGCATTTATAAAACCAAGGCGAATCAACAGAAAAAAAATGGCGCGTTGATTTATTACCACGGAGGCGGCTTTGTTTTAAGTGATATTAACTTATATGATGGTTTGATGGCTCATCTTGCATATCATTCGGGCTTGGTTGTTGTTTCTGTTAATTATCGACTTGCCCCAGAAACACCATTTCCAGGTGGGTTATTGGATGTTCAAGCATCATTCAATTGGTTGTACGCGCATGCTGAAGAGTTTGAAATTGACGCTGAGAGAATGGCAATTGGAGGTGATAGTTCGGGCGCGAATTTGGCTGCTGTTACGTGTGTTCTGAATCGTGACCAAGATAAACCTATGCCCGCGATGCAGATGTTAATTTATCCCAGTACAATGGGCAATTCTCAGACGGAAAGCCGTAAGCGTTTGCGCGACGCTCCTGTTATACCGAAACCGGTTATTGAGTGGTTTCATAATCATTATATTTCCGAGGAAATGTCGAATGATCCGCGCTTTGATATTATGGAAACAGAAGACCTTAGCCACTTGCCGCCAGCGTTTGTGCTAACCGCGGGTTACGACCCGCTCATGGATGAAGGCGAAGCCTTTGCCAATAGGCTGAGGGAAAGTGGGGTACCCGTTCGTTATTCATGCTATACCGATACTTTTCACGGGTTTTATAACTTCGGTGTTATGCCGCAGGCTCGTGCGGCGGTTGTTGAATCTGCTGCTATTCTGTCTGCCGTATTAGATGCGTAGGTAGCATGGTTTATTGACGCGCTTTCTGCTTCGGATCATTAACTAAAATCTTTTGGTTGAACCTGTGTTATCTCAGAACCTTTGCTGTTGTTCTTATCAATTACTTGTTAGCGGCTTGACCGAATCGTCTGTAATCATCACTATACCTCCCCGTTTGTATGACTAACTCGAATAGCAATGCGCTGAGTTCTATATCCTCAGTACTATTGATAATGTTCGAACGATTACTTCTCACCCCATTGATAAGTCCCAACCTATGACTAAAGTTAATAATGATTTTACTAGCGTAGAGCGTGTTGGCTCTCAGGTGTTTGACCATACTAATGTTTCTCCTGGAGGCATTGGTAAAGAGGGGCAAGTTCTTGTTGATCTCATCAATAAAGCACCGTCATGGCTAGAGTCTGAGCCGCACGAAGTGCGGGCAATGCGTGATGCAGTCGGCAACCCTTTTGAGCATGAGAATGTTGATTCGGTTTATCAAACTGATATTAAGATCCCAGGCTCTCAAAACGAGATTTCGGCAAGAATATATGCCCCTCAAACTGAACACAAAGAAAGCCGAGCATCGCTAGTTTTTTACCATGGCGGCGGTTTCAGTCTTGGAAATGTAAAAAGCTATGATCGAGTTTGTATTCAGCTCGCTCACCAGTCTGGTTTGGTTGTGATTTCTGTTGAATATCGCTTGGCACCTGAAACGCGATTTCCTGGCGGCTTGAATGACGCACAAGATAGTTTTATTTGGTTAGCAGAAAATGCGGCCCAGTTTGATCTCGATCCGGATAAAATGGCCGTTGGTGGCGATAGTGCCGGTGCAAATTTAGCGACAGTACTTTGTGTATTGAACCGAGATCAAGGTAAAAGAATGCCGGTCTTTCAGCTCTTAATTTACCCCTGGACTGCGGCGGCAGAAATGTCGCCAAGTCGTGAGCGCTTGCTAGACGCAGCCATTATCCCTAAAAAAGCTTTAGACTGGTTTCAGCATCATTATATTTCAAAAGAGGATTGTGACGATCCCCGTTTCAATGTCTTGTCTGTAGAGGATTTAAGTGGATTGCCTCCTGCATTTATACTGACCGCGGGCTATGACCCTTTCGTTGATGAAGGAGAGGCTTACGCTAAAAAGTTAGAGTCATGTGGCGTTCAAGTTCGTTATTCCTGCTATTCAGATATGTTTCACGGTTTTTTAAATTTCGGCACACTTCCTCAGGCCCAAATAGCGTTGAGTGAATCCTCAGCGGTGCTTGCGTCTGCTTTAGGCTGTTGATTCGTTTCGCCCCAGTATACAAGGCATGCCATGAGCAGATAGGTTGACGATCTTTGGATGGTTTGCTGTCTTCGAGAGTCATGATCTGCGCTAACAATGATGCGGTAAAGAAACGAGTGGTCTGAAACTGATATTTTAAATGTGCGTTCATTACGGTCGGTATATGGACGAGCACAAAGCATCGTGGAGCTTTTCGTTAACGGGTTGCCCGTATTGCATTAAGACAACAATATCCTCATCTGGAACATTCATGTTCAAATTGAAAGACCTTGCATTATTGAAGACCCAAAACTTTATTGATGGCGTGTGGGTTGGTAAAGGGCAGTCGATACTGTCGAGCACTGATGTACATAATCCGGCAACCGGCGAAGTGATTGCGTCAGTGGCTAATGCTTCGGTAGCTGCCACGAAAAAAGCGATTAATGCCGCTCATCGCGCCATGCAAGAATGGAAAATGTATACAGCTAAGGAGCGTGCAAACGTCCTGAAAACCTGGTTTCAATTGATAATGGATAATCAGGAAGACCTGGCCATGATTATGACCGCGGAGCAAGGAAAGCCGCTTGCAGAATCTCGGGCGGAGGTTAGCTATGGCGCCTCCTTTATCGAGTGGTTCGCTGAAGAAGGCAAGAGGGTTTATGGGGATGTTATTCCCAGTCATGGGCGCGATAAGAGGATTGTTACGCTTAAGCAGCCCGTTGGTGTTGTTGCGGCGATTACACCCTGGAACTTCCCGAATGCAATGATCACACGAAAAGCTGCACCCGCACTGGCAGCAGGTTGCGGCATAGTGATTAAACCTTCCGTTAAAACGCCACTCTCGGCGCTTGCTTTGGCTGAATTGGGCAGAAGAGCGGGGCTTCCCGATGGCATTTTAAATGTTGTCGTGAGTTCTGATTGCGAGGCGATTGGTGGCGAGCTGACGAGTAACCCATTGGTTAGAAAAGTAACGTTTACCGGTTCAACCACTGTTGGCAAATTACTAATGGCTCAGTGTGCAAAAACGGTAAAGAAAACGTCTATGGAGCTGGGTGGAAACGCTCCGTTTATCGTGTTTGATGACGCGGACCTTGATGCAGCCGTGAAGGGAGCAATGGCTTCAAAGTTTCGCAATGCTGGCCAGACCTGCGTTTGTGCGAATCGGCTGTTGGTGCAAGAGGGCGTTTACAATGAGTTTGTTGAACGGTTCACTGAGGCCATGGCCCAATTGAAACTCGGCAATGGCATGGATGCTGCTGTCACTATAGGCCCACTGATCGATGAAAAAGCCTTAAGTAATGTAGCGTCATTGGTTGATGATGCGATTCAAAAGGGGGCCGAAGTGGTCGTTGGCGGTAAGGCATCTGCGTTGGGTGGGACATTCTACGAACCCACCATATTGAAAAGTTGCGATCAATCTATGCGTGTATTTAGTGAAGAAATATTTGGCCCCATTGCACCGATATTTCAATTTAAAACTGATGAAGATGCCATTCATATGGCCAATGATACGGAATTTGGTTTGGCTGCATACTTTTATACTCGCGATATTAATCGCTTATGGAAAATATCAGAAAGCTTGGAGTACGGGATTGTCGGCATAAACGAAGGTGTTATTTCAACGGAAGCAGCGCCGTTCGGTGGCGTAAAAGAATCGGGTACCGGGAGAGAGGGCTCTAAGTATGGTATCGACGACTATTTGGAAATTAAATATATGTGTATTGGCGGATTAAAACAATGAATAGGCTCACATTGATATGGATGTAAAACAGCTCAAGGATCATTGCGCTGCTTTTCCGGGCGTTACTTACCGAGAAAGCGGACATCCCTCTAATATTTTTACTTACTACGTTGGGCGGAGAAAGTTCGCCTATTTTAAAACGAGCGATCCTGAAAAATGGCGTTTTAGTATGAGGGTGAGTAGTGATCGGTTTTTAGAGTTGACGGATCAATCTGGTGTTAAGCCTGCGCGTTATATGCATCGTTTTCATTGGGTTACGATAGTCAAAGTGCAATTGATGGATGAAGAATACCTTAAAGAACTGATTGAATGGTCCTACGAAAAGGCTATTGGTAGTCTTTCAAAAAAAGTACAGTCTACTATTCGCATAGGCACTACGGCAGAATAGCGCCTTAGTTTGATGGTTGGATAGTTAAGTCGGTGTGCCGTTTTTCAGATTGATTGATTTTGGGGTGATCAAGACCTATGGATCGATTCAAATTTAGATTTTCGTTAAATCATTCTTCGATGAATCTTTTAATCATGTCTGCTTTTGTGGCAACTGCATATATTCCGTCTAAATGGCCCCACGGGCCCTCAATCTCATCGTATGTGACGTCCTTTTTCTGTATCAGCATCTGAGTGTATAAATTTTTCATATGATACAGAGGGAAGAGGATGTCATTTTTAGAGGGTAATAATAATATTTTTGCCTTAATCGGAGATACGCCTTCAGCGAGAGTTTTTTTGTGCCCAAGACGGAATAACTGGTTTGCCCTAATATAATATAAAACGTGGTTGGCATCGGCTTTTCCTGCGCGGTATGCCGCGTACTGGTTTAGCCAGGCATTAATCTTAAAATCTGCCAAAATCGATTTCCGTGGAGCAGGGTCGTCATTCATTTTATCTTTAAATCGGCGGTCATAAATATATGCATGATGGGCAATCATAACGATCGAACGCATGGCCTTTGTTAGGCCCTCGATAGGCTCTTCTCCGCCATAATAATCCCCTTTATTCCAGTTCGGGTCGTCTTTTATTGGTATCGCCCACTTCTCTAGTTCTGCGATCGTCAAGCCGTCTGCTTCAGCCATACCTGTTACCGCTACGATTCTAGGTACCATATCGGGATATGCTGTTGACCATTCTAGGGTTTGAATTGCCCCCATTGATGTTCCTACAACCGCATGAAGTTGTGTGATGCCCAAGCTTTTTACTAGTGCGTGTTGGGCGTTTACAAAATCACGCATCGTTAGAACAGGAAAGGTAATGCCGTAGGGTTTGTTTGTTTTTGGATCGATACTAGCTGGCCCAGTGGTAAATACGCGTGGATCTTTTACATTGGTATTTGCAAGGGTGTCTGAACTAATAACATAATATTTGTTGGTGTCTAATGCTTTGCCGGGGCCTATGATTGAGTCCCAATAGCCTGCGTACTTATCTGATTCAGCGTATTTTCCAGCCGCGTGGGATGTGCCGAGAAAATAGTGAGGAACTAATATGGCGTTGCTTTTTGAGGCGTTTAACTTCCCGTAGGCTTCCCAGCCGATTTGAATCTTAGGTAAAATTTCGCCAGATGTTGTTTCGAAATCATTAACAGTCAGTCGTTGTTTTTCTACGATTAATGTTTGAGTTTGTGCAGGGTTGGATAAAACGCAAAGAAGAAACAGGAATGACGAAAGTACTTTAATAAACCTATTAGTGATATATACGTGAATAGCCATAAAAACACCTCAGTATAAATAAGGTTAGTTTATTTTGATGTTCTTATTTTCTTCGCTTAAGACCAAAATATTTTTAAGGCGTCATGTTGAAAGATATGAACGTTATAATAAAAAATTATTTTTAGGGCGTAAAAGTATAAAGCTATACGGGAACTGAGGCCTGTTAATTACGGAGGAGGAAGTACTAAGGATTGAATGAGACCCTCAATTACATTGAGGGTCCGATAATTGCTGTCCAATTTTTACTAAATGTTATCTTCGCTAATGTGCTAAAAAATTCGTTATCACGTCCGATTTTTGAGCCACAGTAAAAATTCCATCTAGGTGTCCCCATGGTCCGTCTATCTCCTCGTATGCGACGTCCTTACCCTGTTTTTTCATGATGTCAAAAATTTTCTTAGCGTTGTAAGAGGGTAGCAACATATCATTTTTTGATGGGAGGAAAAGTACCTTGGCCGTGATGGGCTTGACACCTTCTTCTAAAGTGGCTTTATGACCGACTCGAAACAATTGAACGGCTCGAGCCAAATACAGCATGTGGTTGGTTTCAAGCTGGGTGGCTCTGGCCATTGCGGCTTTTTCTAGCCAAGGAATGATAACGAGTTCATTTTTAATGGACAGTTTTGTTGCTGGATCGTCATTGAGTTTCTTTTTGAAGTGCTTATCAAGAATGGCGCCGTGCTGAGAGTGCAGCAGCATGACTTCAAGAAGTCCGGCTAGAGCTTCGGTAGGCTCGCCTTTCTCGTAGTAATCCCCGTCGTGCCAAGAGGGGGCCTTCGTGATTCCCTTTACTGCCTGCGAGAGAACGGCTTGGGCAAATGCGTCAGTTTCGCCGACCCCAATGACGGATAATACCCTTGGCACCATTTCTGGATAAGCGGCAGCCCACTCAAGAGCCTGATGAGATCCCATGGAGGCGCCTGCAACCGCGTGGAATTTTTTGATTCCCAAGCTTGTAATTAAAGTATGTTGAGCGTTGACCATGTCGCGAATGGTGATAACCGGAAAGTCTAGCCCGTAGGGCTTTTGAGTCTTCGGATTAATACTTGAAGGGCCGGTTGTAAACACCGTTGGGCTTTTAACGTTCCCGTTTGCTAATGAATCTGAGCTAAGTACATAGTATTTATTCGTATCGATTGCTTTGCCTGGCCCGATGATTGAATCCCAATAGCCTGCCTTTTTGTCACTTTTGGTGTACTTGCCTGCAGCATGTGAGTCACCCGTGAAGTAGTGGGCAACTAGAATCGCGTTGTCCTTTGCTTGGTTCAGTTTTCCATATGCTTCCCAGCCAATATTAACTGTAGGCAGAATGGTGCCTGATGTTGTTGTAAAATTATGGGTGGTGAAGTGATGTTTGGTGACGATCAATTCCTCGGCCATAAGAGGGCATGATGTAAGCCAGCAGAATAGGCTTAAGTACCCAATTATAATCAGTCGCCGATATTGATGTGTTTTTGTTGTTGCCATGGTTGTGGGTCCTGTCTCAATGGTTTTAAGTCTTCGACGCCGTTAAGCCTTTATAGGCAAATTGGGCGGTCTTTATCGCTATAGATATAAGAGAAATAAACATTCCATGATTGGACTGGAATGCTAAGTGGTTGAAAACATTGAATAAATTATTATATTTGGGTATGTTTTCTTTTGGTCTGGCTTGGCACGCGATTATCATAACGTTTGTCTGGGTAAGGTAAAGCGTAATTTTTGAATTTTAAATCCCGTGCGTTATAAGCAGGCGGGCGTATTGAACGCTTTAAATGTACAAAGGGGTCTAATTTAGCCTGAGAGTTCAAATCTTTTTACTTATCTTTTGGTCTATTCTGAAAGGTGGGTGATGCGTGTTAGACGGTTAAATTCGATCGCTGGGAAGATTGTTTGTTTTTCTTAATTTTGAGTCTGTGTTGATGTCCGGTTTTGTGAAATTGATGATCTTAAAAAGATGGTGGGCATGTAGCCTGCTATCAACAATGGGATTGTTGAGCGCGCCGGCTTGCGCTCTCGAAGCTTCCGCGCCGCTTATTTACGTTTACCCTGAAGATCCTGTTGTTAGCAGACTAAATGCGAGTGGTGAGCAGTATAGGCCGATACAACTTTTGGCTGATGAGATGTTTCGCTTAGCTGATGTGGAATGGGAAAACTTACCGGTTCCCGTCTTTCGAATGTACCAATACTTGAATAGTGGTCGAGCCAATCTATCTATATTAATAAAAATGCCAAGATTGCAGCAATGCTGCATCACCAGTGAGTTGCCGGTTTATCAAATGGAGCTAGGCATATATCACCTACCGAATGTCCAGCCTGTAGCATATTTGAATGATCTGGTTGGTCGATCAATCATTACTATCGATACATATGGATTTGGCAGCATTGGGCCTTTTTTAAATGACCCGGATAATCAAATATCGATTTTAGCCGCACATTCTCACGATTCGGCGTTTTCGATGCTAGAGGCCGGTCGTGCGGATTTTTTTCTGGACTATTTAGGCCCTGCGAAAAAGGTATATGACGAAAAGCAAAAGAACGATATACGCTATCACGTCTTAAGACGCTTCGAACTGTACGTTGTGCTTCGAAAAGATTACCCCGATGCGCAAAACGTTGCTAACTATCTGGGTGAAATCTATCGAACATTGGATGAGCGTGATATTACACCGTAAAGCCTCTAATCTCTGGCTTTAATCTCTACGTAGCTTATCCGATATAGCGATAGGGTTAGGGAAGTTAAAAATGACTATGTAGCTGGATATGATGAAGCTTAGTATTGCAGCACATTGGATCAGCATAGATGCCTTTTCACCAATCACTTCGCTCTCACGTGCAACAAAAGCGATGAGCAGAGAAAATTCACTAATTTGACCCAGTCGAAAGCCCACGTCCCAAGCCAAGGATTTTTTCTCACTTTGCTGTCTCAATAGTAAGTAAAACGTGACGGGCTTAATTATTAGCATCAAAGCGGTATAAACAAGGGCGATAACCAAAATGCTGGGCAGAATATCAATATTCAGTTGAGCGCCTAGCGAAAAGAAAAATAACACCAGAAAGAAATCACGCAGAGGCTTAAGGTTTAGCGCGATATATTGGGCGATGGGGCTGGTTGCGAGCGAAACTCCGGCAATAAAAGCGCCGATTTCAGCTGAAAGGTGCATAAGTTCTGCGAGATGAGCCAATCCTAAGCACCAGCCGATCGCGAGTAGGAATATATACTCATGAAAACGGTCAAATTTTGCTATTAGCTTGAACAGGATAAAGCGTACAAAAATGTAAGCAAAGCCCGAAAGTAGGGGGAGGGCGACTAATGCCCAGATGAGAGGTTTGGCTTGAACCTGCCCTCCGGAGCCGGAGAGTAAAAACAGCAGGCAAAAAATGGCGATAAAGTCTTGTATGAGCAGCAGGCCAATCATTAACTCGCCTGAATGGCGGTGATGAAGCACGGTTGTTGGTAGCAGTTTTATTCCAACAATCGTACTGGAAAACATTGAGGCCATGGCAATGACGACCGACTCCATAAGCGTAAACTCGAAGGCAAGCCCAACACATAAGCCGATTAAAGCGAAAATAGCACAGCTGACGATGGCGACACTGGTGGCTTGTTTGAGTACCGAGAATAGAGAGCTTGGCTGCATGTCTAAGCCAAGTAAAAACAAAAGAAATATGATCCCGATATGGGACATCTCGAGTAAGTAGTTAACCTGTGTAATGACTTCAAAGCCAAAGGGGCCAAGCAGAATGCCAAGTGCTATATAGGCAACGAGGAGAGGTTGTTTGGTATAGAGCGCCACAGATGCTATTACAGCGGCGCCGCAGAATATTAAAAAGAAGGTGTCGAATACTGCGCCACCCATAAACTTCTCTCTTTGATTGGGTCAATTGTTAGGTCTAATACGTGACCCGTTAGTTTCGAGCTATTGCTGCATCAGCAGCTATCACTTCTCTCTATTGTACTATTGTAGCTGTATACCTATAAGCGTTGTGCTAACAGCCTGGTTGTAGCGGTATCTGGTATTGCCTTCTGCATGTTAGACATTGGCGACAAACACACTCGAAGGGAGAGAACGTTTCACTTATTCATTAATCATGTGAGGAAGTTGTTTAAAATTCAAATTTATTTTAAAGAAATGGTTAGATAAGTGCCGTTTCGAGTGTTTTTCTCTATTTTGTTAGATGTTTCGCTCAAATAAGGGGTGGTTTTGTAGGTGTTTTGATGAAAAGTAAAAAACGGAGAAAATCGCAGGCCTGCCAAATAAGCGGCCCGCGATGGTAGTGATTTAGACGCGTCGACGAAACAAGGGTTGAGGTTCGTCACATGCCGCCTGATAGGAGTCGCTGAAATCGGCAAGGCTTTGCATTGCGGATTCAACGACGACACCTTCTGGCAATAGGAATGCGTCGACTCCACAGCGAGACAGATAAAAGAGCTGATCTTGCATGTAGTTGCCCGCGGCCCTAATTTCACCGGTGTAGTCAAGTTGGTCGCGTAAAATACGGGCCTGTGAAAAGCTTCTGCCGTCGGCAAAGGCGGAAAAGTTAATAACCACCAATGGTAGCTTATCGAGGTAGTCGCGAAGCTTAAGCGCGTCTTGATCGCTATTGAGAATGACCCCCATTCGAGAAAGTGCGGCAGAGCCATTTTCTACGGCTTTTTCATACAGGGGTAATGGGAGTGCCCACTGCCCTTGTGAAAACTCGGCCAGGTCAAAGTCTTCGTCTTCTACCAGAGTCCACTCGTTATTAATGAGCTCCCCGTTTTTAATTAGCCTTTGCATAGATGCGCTCCTTAAAGGGTGCAATTCCTACACGGCGGTAGGTTTCAAGAAACTCTTCACCTTCGGTGCGAGTTTCGGTGTAAACGTTGATGATCTTGCGTATGACGCTAGTCATATCTGCACGCGAAAAGGACGGGCCCAATACCTTCGCTAAAGATGCATCGTTACCTTGACTGCCGCCAAGTTGAACCTGATAGAACTCCTGGCCTTTTTTATCCACGCCGAGGACGCCAATGTGGCCGATGTGGTGGTGGCCGCAGGCATTCATACAGCCGGAAATATTAAGCTCTACATTACCAAGGTCATATAAATAATCAAGATCATCGAATTCACGCTGAATTGCTTCCGCTACAGGAATCGATTTAGCGTTGGCTAGGGCGCAAAAATCGCCACCAGGACAGCAGATCATGTCTGTGAGCGTACCGATATTAGCTGTTGCAAAGCCCGCTTCTGTTAGTTTGCCCCAGAGAGAAAGAAGCTCAGTTGCTTTAACATCAGCCAATACAATGTTTTGCTGGTGAGTGGTACGTGCTTCGCCAAAACTGTATTGATCGGCAAGGTCTGCGATGATTTCAACTTGGCCGTCGGTGATATCGCCGGGGGCAATCCCGGTTTCTTTTAGTGACAGGGTGACTGCTTTATAGCCTGTTACTGAATGATCACTGACGTTGCGTTCCAGCCATCGAGCGAATGCAGGATTAGCTGCAGCTTGTTCATCAAGGCTTGTCTGTGATTTGGCTTCTGAGAAGCTTTTATAGTCTGGACTTGTGAAGAAGCTTTTAGCGCGGCTCAGTTCTTTATCGGTCAATATGGTTTGGGTATCGCGGACATGTTCCCACTCCTCTTCGACCATAGCGGTAAAGGCTTCAATGCCAGTAGCGCGAACGAGTATTTTGATACGGGCTTTGTATTTGTTGTCGCGGCGCCCATTTAGGTTGTATACGCGAACGATAGCCTCTAAATAGGTCAGTATGTCTTTCTCGGGTAAGAACTCACGTACAACGCTACCGATAACAGGTGTTCGACCTAAGCCGCCACCGACAAGTACGGTAAAGCCAATTTGGCCGTCGTCTTTTTTAACCAGCTGTAAGCCGATGTCGTGGTAGTGAATAGCGGCACGATCGTCTTCAGTACCTGATACAGCAATTTTGAACTTACGAGGTAAAAAGGCAAATTCGGGATGGCAAGTTGACCACTGGCGAATGATTTCACAGTAAGGTCGAGGGTCTATATGTTCGTCTGGAGCGACGCCGGCAAATTGATCCGTTGTAACGTTACGGATACAGTTGCCACTCGTTTGGATCGCATGCATTTCAACTTCAGCGAGTTCGGCCAAAATATTGGGCACTTCTTCTAAGAGAGGCCAGTTGAATTGTATGTTTTGCCGGGTGGTGATATGGCAATAGCCTTTGTCGTATTGTCGGCAGATGTGGGCAATGCGTCTTAGCTGTGTAGAGTTCAGCATTCCATATGGAACAGCAACGCGAAGCATTGGCGCGAGTCTCTGAACGTAAAGACCATTTTGTAATCGTAGCGGAAGAAACTCTTCTTCTTTAAGTTCCCCGGCAAGAAATCGATCGGTTTGCCGACGAAACTGCTGAACGCGTTCTTCGACTATCTTATGGTCATGCTCGTCGTAAACGTACATGTAGGATGGATCCTGTAATAATTATCAAGGTGGTGGGTACAAATGAGGGCGGAATCATACCGGAAAGGGGGATAAGCAGCGAGTGTTATAAAATAACAAAAGACCATCAAAAGCTACAAGTTGACGCTTAAAAATAGCTTAGCTCTAATAAAGACATAAGAAGTTAAGTTGGTTATAAAATTATTATCTAAAACGCCAATAAATACTTGCTTAATACCTGTGTGTACGGTTGAATCAAGCCTGAACAGATTTTCAGTCGTTTTGAGTCCAATAGTTGTGTTTCTACTGAGTTTTGGTTGAAATTTAGCTCGCAATAATTAATTCGTAAAAAATCAGTCGACGTCTCGCTTGCTCATATCTTGAGTTACACTCTACTTTGAGTTGTACCTGATTTTATAGGTTTTGGATTGTTTTCGTCGCTTAGTTTTTAGATCGGGTTATTAATATTGAGTTGTTGGTGTCACGAGCGTACCGGTGATGTTCTATCTCATACTCTATAAACGATAGTAATACAGATATAAGGGGAGAATAAGATGGAAGAAGATAATATTCAAATGATGGATAAAGGTGATAGTTTTGCAGACGCCATTGCGGCGGTAGCACTCATTCTGATTTTTGTAACGACTTGCACTTACTGGCTTCTGGGTCAGTAAGTATTCAGACTTAGTTGTTGCAAATGATCATAAGAAACCGGCTAAGGCCGGTTTTTTTATTCGCTCAAAACAAGCTTCACGACAAATATCACCGTTGCCATAAATATAAATGTGAATATAACGCCAGCAATAATGTAAGGGATGGGGCTGGATTGAGAAAAGTCTTTCTCTAAATTCTTCCTGGTTTGTACGCCTATAGCCGCAGCCATCACGGTCAGTATTAAGCTGATAATCCCGACTTTCGGTTTTGGCGCACTCTCTTCAATATCACTCATTTTGCATCTCATATTCTGCATATGTAATGGGCTAAGGTTTAGATTGCCGTAACCCGTAACCCGTAACCCGTAACCCGTAACCCGTAACCAGTAACCGTACTAAACATCATACTCTAGATTGCTTTGGAGCCAGCGTTCCATTTCTTCAACGCTCATGCCTTTGCGTTCAGCCAGGGACTCTACTTGGTCTTTGGCGATCTTACCGGTATTGAAATACTTGGAGTCAGGATGACCAAAGTACCAGCCAGAAACCGCTGCGGCCGGATACATGGCGTAGTGTTCCGTCAGATTTACACCGATTTCTTTTTCCGCATCGAGCAGTTCAAATAGTGCAGACTTCTCCGTGTGGTCGGGGCAGGCGGGGTAGCCGGGTGCGGGGCGTATGCCACGATATTTCTCTTTGATAAGTTCTGTATTTTCGAGTGTTTCTTGACGGTCGTAGCCCCAGTATTCTTTACGAACACGAGCATGCAAATGTTCCGCAAAGGCTTCAGCTAAACGGTCTGCTAGAGCTTTGACCATAATGGCAGAGTAGTCGTCGCCTTTCTTCTCATAGTCTGTTGCGAGCTCTTCTGCGCCGATACCTGCGGTGACCACGAAGCCCCCAAGGTAATCTTTAATATTGGTGTCTGCTGGCGCAATAAAGTCTGCTAAAGACGGGAATATATCAGACCCGTTTTTCGATATTTGTTGGCGGATATGGTGGCAAGTTGCAAGGTGATCACCAGTTTTGCTGCGAAGTTCTATGTCGTCATGATTTACTGTTTGAGCCTGCCAGAAGCCAAAGACGGCTTCTGCTTTGAGCTGCTTTTTACTGATGATCTGTTTTAGCAGGGATTGGGCATCATTAAACAAGTCGGTAGCTGCGGAGCCAACAACCTCGTCTGTCAGTATTTTCGGGTATTTGCCCACCAAGTCCCAGCTGATAAAGAATGGGGTCCAATCAATGTATTCAATGAGTTTTTCGAGAGGGTAGTTTTTCAGCGTTTTTTTACCGAGAAAGGTTGGTGTGGTCGCCTCAAATCCGTCCCAATTGAGAGAGAGTTTTTTCTCAATGGCTTGTGTGTAGGGGGTTGTGACACGCTTGTTCGTTCGGCTTGCACGACGTACGCGTATTTTTTCATACTCGTCTTGCGCATCTTTAACGAATTTGTCGCGATCTTGAGACAGCAATTTCGAGGCAACGCCAACAGCACGAGAAGCATCTGAGACATAGATGGCTTGGTTTATTTTTAGGTGTGGATCAACCTTCACCGCCATATGCGCTTTGGAGGTCGTAGCGCCACCAATCATAAGGGGCTTGTTAATCCCTTGTTTTTCCATCTCTTTCGCGACATAGACCATCTCATCGAGTGAGGGCGTTATAAGACCGGACAAGCCAATGATATCGACGTTCTCCTCTACGGCGGTTTTTAGGATTTTATCGCAGGGTACCATTACGCCCATGTCGATAATTTCAAAATTATTGCAGCCGAGTACAACGCCAACGATGTTCTTGCCGATGTCGTGAACATCGCCCTTTACTGTCGCCATCAATATCTTGCCGTTAGATTTTGCTCCCTCGCCTTTTTCTTCTTCGATAAAGGGCTGAAGATGCGCAACGGCCTGTTTCATAACGCGTGCAGATTTAACGACTTGAGGGAGGAACATTTTGCCGTCCCCGAAAAGGTCGCCAACTACGTTCATGCCGTCCATTAGAGGGCCTTCAATAACATGAATGGGGCGGTCATAAGCTTGCCGCGCTTCTTCCGTATCTTCTACGATAAAAGTCGTAACGCCCTTAACTAAGGCATATTCAATTCGCTTCTCTACCGTTTGCTCACGCCATTCAAGGTTTTCTTTTCGTTCTGCTGTAGAGCCGTCGCCACGGTATTTTTCGGCTAAGTCGAGTAGGGCTTCTGTCCCGTTGTCGTTACGGTTGAGAATGACGTCTTCAACGGTATCGCGAAGTTCTTTCGGTAGATTATCGTAAATTGCTAATTGGCTAGCGTTTACGATCCCCATGTTCATGCCCGCTTTAATTGCGTGATAGAGGAATACTGAGTGAATGGCTTCTCGAACGGGGTTGTTGCCGCGGAAAGAAAAAGACACATTACTAACACCCCCAGAAACACCTGCATGGGGTAAGTTTTGACGAATCCAGCGAGTGGCTTCGATAAAGTCGACGGCGTAATTGTTGTGCTCGTCAATACCGGTGGCAACCGCAAATATATTGGGGTCGAAAATAATATCTTCTGGAGGGAAGCCTACTTTTTCTGTCAAAAAGGCATATGAACGTTGGCAGATTTCAATTTTTCGGGCTGCCGTATCGGCTTGCCCGTCTTCATCAAAGGCCATAACAATGGCTGCAGCCCCATGCTCTTTACATAAGGTTGCGCGCTCGAAAAACTCCTCTTCACCCTCTTTTAGGCTGATTGAGTTTACGATGGCCTTACCTTGAATGCATTTTAACCCCGCTTCAACCACTTCCCATTTGGAACTGTCGACCATGATGGGCACACGTGAAATATCCGGTTCACTGGCAATCAAATTCAGGAATGTCACCATGGCTTCTTTGCCGTCGAGCATGCCCTCATCCATGTTGATATCGATCACCTGGGCACCATCTTCAACTTGCTGGGCGGCCACTTCTAAAGCAGTGCTGTAGTCGCCTTCTAGAATCAAACGTTTGAAACGAGCAGAACCTGTTACATTGCAGCGTTCGCCAACATTCACAAATAGTGAATCGGCTTTAATCGCAAAAGGCTCTAGGCCGGATAGGCGACAGCCGGGTTCAATCTCGGGGATCTGACGAGGTTTAAATTCTTTGACTGTCTCAGCTATGGCAGAGATGTGTGCGGGTGAAGTTCCACAACACCCTCCGACGATGTTAAGAAAACCACTTTCTGCGAATTGGCGGATAACCTCCGCCATCTCGCCCGGTGTTTGTTCGTATTCACCAAATTCGTTGGGTAGGCCTGCATTCGGGTGTGCCGAGACTAATGAGCGAGATACGCGTGAGAGCTCTGCTAAGTAGGGCTTCAATTCTGCAGCACCAAGGGCGCAGTTGAGGCCGATAGAAAGAGGGTTGCAGTGGGCTAGTGAGTTGTAAAAAGCTTCAGTGGTTTGACCGGAAAGGGTTCGCCCTGATGAATCAGCAATAGTTCCCGATATCATTACCGGAAGTTCGTAGCCGATTTTTTTAAATATCTGAAAAGTCGCGAATACGGCGGCTTTTGCATTTAACGTGTCGAAAATAGTCTCGATTAGCAGTGTATCTGCGCCGCCGTCGATCAAGCCAAGCCCGGCCTCAATATAGTTTTCAACCAGCTCATCAAAGGTGACATTACGCGCACCGGGATCATTTACATCGGGTGAGATCGTCGCTGTACGACTGGTAGGTCCGAGTACACCCGCCACAAATCGAGGTTTGTCTGGCGTAGAGCACTCATCTGCGGCTTCTCTTGCTAAGGCTGCAGAGGTTTTGTTGAGTTCGTAGACGATGTGTTCAAGCGCATAGTCCGCTTGCGAAATTTGTGTGCCGTTAAAGGTGTTAGTCTCAACGATATCCGCCCCGGCATTTAAATACGCAAGGTGAATCTCTTTAATGACATCAGGGCGAGTTAGGCTTAGTAAGTCATTGTTACCCCCTAGGTCCTGAGGGTGATCGGCAAACCGTTCTCCCCGGTAGTCCTCTTCCTTAAGCTTGTATCCCTGAATCATTGTGCCCATAGCGCCGTCAAGCACGAGTATTCGCTCAGATAGGGCGGTCTTTAGGCGATTCAAAGAGTCTAGCTTGGCATTCATTTCTGTGTTCCTGATAGCGGGTATCTATATCAATATATTTTGATGTAGCTTGCGAGTCTATTGTGACAAATTTATTCGAAGAAGGATATATCTTGGGATTAATGTAGTCGGTTTTTTAGCTGCCGTTCGAGGATTTGATTGCATATACAACGATATTCGCTTAAGGTGGTTGTATGTGCAACTTGTTGCACATTACAAGTTAGCTGACTGAGGGTAGGGTATGCAGCATTCAGAACACATTTTTTGGCTGGTGTTAACCGTAATGATGAGCAGTTTATTTTGGCTGCCTTATATAGTTAACAGAATTCTAGAGAGTGGTTTGTGGACGGCCTTGCGAAACCCGAACCCTGATGTGCCGCCCAACGCGAAATGGGCAGATCGAATGAAGCATGCCCACAGTAATGCAGTCGAAAACCTTGTAATTTTTGTACCGCTTGTTTTGTGTTTGGAAGTGATCGGCTACAAAAGTGAAATGACGATATTGGCTTGTCAGTGTTATTTCTTTGCGCGATTTGCACATTACGTCATTTACAGTTTCGGCATTCCACTTTTAAGAACCGTGGCATTTTTTATTGGTGCGTTAGCGCAGTGGGTGCTTGGGGTGTCTATTTTATGTCAAATTTAGCTGAATCAAGGTTTCGAGGAATGAGACGTGTTTGAACGATGTATTTATTTTAATAGTCATGTTCTTGTACGAAAACTAAATGTTCGATGGGAGAAAGCGTTTAAAGCTCACGCATTGCCACCATCGCACGGCTATTTAATACGTCTGGTGTTGGATCAGCCGGGTTTGACCCAGCAGGAAATTGCGAATAATTTAGTGCTAGATAAATCAACGGTTGCTCGTTTTGTCGGTAAGTTGGAGTCTGACGGATGGTTGGTTCGCAATCCGTCTGAAACAGATTTAAGGGGCAAGGTGGTGATACCGAGTTCAAAAGCTCTAAATTTGGAACGAGAACTTACGGTTCTGGGGGACGAATTGTATGCAACTATGTGTGATACGGTCGGTGAGGATCGATTGAAAACTTTTGTGGCGACACTTAGAGAGATTTCGACCGAGATTTGATTGGGGAATGTTATTTGTATTAAAAGCCCACGTTAGCGGCTTTAGCTGTGCGGTTTTTCTAAACTTTTAATCGTTCGACGTTTTTCGTCGTTTAAAAATGAGATGTTTCGCGTCTTTTAATAGTGAGACGATTCTCGTCTATGAGAACAGGAAGTAACTTATGCCATATGTAAACTTTAAATTAACACCAGAGGGTTTGACTCCTGAAAAAAAGCAACGGTTGATTCAGGGCGTTACCAATCTGTTGCAAGATGAACTCAACAAAAACCCCGAAACCACGTTTGTCATTATCGATGAGGTTGCAACGGATAACTGGGGTATCGCCGGTGAATCTGTCAGCAAACGACGCAACATTACTTAGGAGTATGAAATGCATCAGAGCATTGGCTTGGTTCTAATTACATTGGCCGCGGGGATAGGCATTCCCGTTATGGCAACGTTAAACAGTACTCTAGGCGCTCGAATGGAAAGTCCCGCTCTAGCCGCAGGTATCTTATTTTTGGTGGCGTTGTTTATTACTATAGTGGTGGTTCTGGTTCAGTCGCCGACCATATCTTTTTCCAAGGTTAATCTACCTTTTCCTTATTATATGGGAGGAGTGTTGGTAGCCTTTTATGTGCTGTCGATTACGTGGGTAGCGCCAAAGCTAGGCGTGTCGAATGCGATTTTTATTATATTGCTTGGTCAGATACTTGCTGCCGTAATTATTGAGCATTTCGCGTTATTTAATGCTGAAAAAATATCCCTGTCGTTTTCGCGAGTTGGAGGTGTTTTGTTAATGGTGGTAGGGATATTTCTTGCACGAAAATAGTTCGTGCTCAGCCATAAAACGGGCCATACCAAACAACGACATACTGTAGGGTGTAAGTGGTGTTTTAAATTCGCCCATAAACCGGTTCTTTCTAATCGGTAATTAAGCGCTTTATTAGCGTTCTATTGGGCTAGGCCTAGCCAGTTTTTAACTGGTGTAATTCGTTTTAAAATACATTGCTCAATAATAAATAAACCCACAAGCGAAATGAGTAAAACGGGTAATACAGTTGCCAGTGCTAAGGTAATTAATATAACGGCCTTGGAGCGAGCTGGTGAAACGAGCGGAGGTGGGGCGCCCAAAGTTGATTCGGGTTTACGCTGCCACCACATGACAATACCGCTTATACTAATGGTTAGTAATGCTAGGCTCGTCAAAATCCCCAGTAGTTGGTTGAACCAGCCAAATAGTTGTCCTTCGTGAGCTGCGACGCTGTAACCAATGACCTTGTCAATCGCGACCTTGTCCGAAAATTCTTGGGTTTTTAGTACAGTTGCATTGTTACCGTCCAGCCAAGCATCCTGACGAAGCGGGCGGTTTTGGGTGTTGGATTTTAATTTCCATATGTTTTCAGTTTCGTTACTCACAGATAACTCAACCGGCCCCTTAAAGTTTAATGACTGAGCTAGAAGGATAAGCTCGGGTTGAAGGTTAAAAATAGATACGGAATTTGTCTCCCAGCCAGCTTTTTCTTGCTTGCGTCCCGAGGACCAGTCCAAATTAATGTTTTCATAATTAAACGATCGAATCTCTTTGAAAGCACCACCCCAAACGAGAGTCCATGGCAAGCCGGATATGAGTAAGAATAATGTAAAGCAGGAGGCCCATATTCCGATGACCGAATGAAGGTCTTTCCATAATTGTCTACCTTTCAGCTTTAGCCGTGGGTAAAGAATTCCGCCTAATCCATTGTTGCTGCGCGGCCACCAAAGATATAGGCCGGTGATGATCAATACGATGGCCCAGCAGCCCGCTATTTCTACGAGGACTGACCCTGTTGTTCCAGACAATAGCTCGCCATGAAAATTACGGACAATGCTAATAAATTTCTCTTCTACAGCAACTACCTCAAGGACTTCTTGTGTGTAAGGGTTTACAAAAACGGACATTTTTTCTCCCTTACTTACGACGCCGATTTTTATGGCTTCACCTTCAGACCGAGGTAGGCGGTAATTGGCGAACTTTGAGTCTGGCACCGCTTCGATTGCCGCATTAATTAACGCGTTAGGTCGTAGGCGTTGATTGCCAATCTCCAAGTTTTGGTGTGGTGCTTCATTCCATTGCTCGATCTGAGGTTTGAAAAGGTAGATGGCGCCACTGATCGATAGTGTAATGATAAAGGGTATGCAAAATAATCCCGCATAAAAGTGCCAGCGCCAAATTGTTCGGTACAGTGCGGCTTGCTTAGTCTGTAGTTTTGTTCGAGCCATTTTTACTGAACCTTTTACTCTTGGGTATTGAACCTAGGTATTATGCTGGGCTATGTAAACGATGTTTTTTGGTGAGTGTCAGGCTACATATCATATGAAACGTTAACGTATAAGGTTCTACTTGGCCAAGGGTGAGCGACATAAGTGATTTCGTTTGTAATGTTATCTATCCCAAGCCCAAAGGCTAGATGCTCGTTTAATTTATATCGTGTGTTTAATCCAATTCTTGTATAACCGTCTTGCGCGCCATATACATTATCTTCATTGTCATCGTTAGTTATTCGTCCGTAACTGTCGCTGGCGTATTGAAAATTACCGCTTACCGACCAATCTTCGTTTAGGTGGTAAGTGCTTAATAGATGGCTGCGCCATTTTGGTTGTCTAGGTGCTTGGTTGCCTTCCGTGTCCGCATTTAGCTTGTTCTCGACAATTTCAGCGTCTGTGTAGCTGAGATTAAAACGCAGGTCGAAATTGTCGATTATGACGTTGTATTTATTGAAGATAAATTCAATGCCTAAGGTTTTTACGCGATCAATGGGTGAAAAAGTTCTAACGTCTTCGTCATTGGCATCGACGTTTCTGTAGAGCTGAGACTCAATAGCATTTTGAACGTTGTCGATAAATATGTTGGTTCGTAGATAACCATCTTCAAGGGTTCTCTCGATCATTACGTTTTGAAATATGCCGTCTTCAGGTTTTAAGTCGGGACGAGCGATTGACGAGCTGTTGAAATCCTCGTATTGGCTAAAGAGCTCTTCTGCAATTGGAAACCGGTAGGCCTTTGCGAGTGAATAGCGGACTAGCCAGTGTTCAGCGGGTTTTAGTCCCAGTGAAAATTTTGGTGAAGTTTTGCTTTTCGATTCGGAGGGGATATACGCCAACTCGTAATGGGTTGGCGTTGCTGCGTCGTCATCGTCAAAATACCCATCTGAACTTTTGAATTGTTCTCTTCGTACGCCGAACGCAATGTCAATATATTTACTGAAGCCCCAATTGAATTGTGCGAAGGCCCCAGCCAGAGATGTGTTACCGCCAAATCGACTAATAAACAAACCTTTTTCGCCTGTCTTGTAATTTGGGGAGTCGTACAGATCAAGATTAAGCGAATAACGCTCGTGGCGTATACCTGTGATGAACTCAAGGTCTTCGGTAAATATATCTTCGAATGTAAGTTTTAGGTCGGCAGTTTTCCAGCCGCTATTTTTATAGTCGGCAATGCTCCCACTTTGGTTGTACGATGGGTCGTCAAGGCTCTGTCTCGACTTACGGTTCTCATCTTTCAAAACCTTAAACTGGTTGAAATTTGTCTCTAGCGTAATTGAGTCAGAAATTTCACCACGTAGGCGTAGGCCAATGGATAAACTCTCTCGGCTCAGCTTCCCATCGTTTAAGCGACTGGAGTCAACAGCAAAAATCTGGCCGTCCTGAATAACGGGAGATGACCATATCAATTCATTATCCGCATTTTCCCCTGTTGGCGATAAGTAAATATTAGCTGAGTCGGTCTTCGAGGTTCTGTCTTCATAAGCGATATTCAAAAGACTCGCCCAATTATTAAACTCGTAACCGAGTTTAATTTTGTAGTTATCAGTTTTCGTTTTTACAGTACCTGTATCTCCATACCATGCACGGCTACGGCCACGCGAATCGTTCTCGAAAGTAGCACCTGTTACAGGAATAGGGGAGGGCGTGGGGCTAGAGGAGGGGGATTCATTCGGTTGAGATAGGCTGCTGTCTCGAAATGTTTGTGGCTGAGAATCATTGTCCAAGTGGTTGAATGAAAGGTAGAAGCTAAAGTTTTCAATTTTATTTCCGTAAGAGATAAAGCCTTTATGGCCGTCTAAACCGTCATCATCAAAACCGTAGTCACTGAATTGCTGCCTAAAAAACGAACCGTCGATATGCAGTTCTTGCTCTTGCGGAATGGCTGTTTCTATTAAGACGACTCCACCCATGGCGTTACCGCTGTATTCGGCGGAAAAAGGACCGTACACAACTTCAACCTGTGCAATTTCACTTGCTGAAGCCATCGTCCAACGTGGGGCGCCTTTCCACCGTGATTCTAGAAAATAGTGAAGCGGTACGCCATCAGCAAAAACCATGGAGCGTGGTGTTTGGAACATGTTTGCTCCACGTATTCCCAGTGTCCCGTTTGAGTCACCGATGAATCTACGACGGATTACGATACTAGGCTCAAATTTAACCAAATCTTCAGTGGTGGCGACATTGATACTGATCATGTCGGCTTGTGTCAGAAGACTGGTGGGGCTGGAGTATCCACTCGACTGACTGTTTTGGCCTTCGCTCCAAACAAAGACTTCTTCATATTTGGGGTGCGCTAACTCGACACGCTTACTGGGGGGTAGCTTGTTTTCTTCGTGTGAATGTTCCGCAATGACGTCGATAGCGAAAAAGGTCACGATAGTGAGAGTTGCAAAAGTAATGATGGTTTTCAAAAAAATGCCCCCGAATTTTAAGTTCGGGGATTGTAGCTACTAGCGAATAAAAGGGAATGTGGCATATCGTCGCAGAAGTACCTGCTTGGCACGGTTTAGGTTCAAATCGATACTGGCGGTTTTCTATGCCCCCAATTCAATTACTAACTTGATTAATTACTGATGAGCTTTGATTTTTACCCTGCGGAACATTCCAGCCTCGAAATGTCCTGGTATATTGCAGGCAAAAACGATAGTGGCGTCAGCTTGGAATTTCCAAATAATTTCTCCCGACTCCCCCGGTTTGAGGCTCAAGGTATTGCCGTCTTTGTGCTGCATGCCTGGCATCTTTCGCATCATTTCAGCATGCTTGCGTTGTTCTTCGGCGTTTCCAATCGAGAATTCATGGATGATTTTCCCGTTATTGGTGACAATGAATCGCACTACTTCGTTGTGATGAATATGTAGCTTTTGGTCAAATTCATATTTCATACTGTCTAGCATGCTGACCTGAACAGTTTTATTTACTTCCTTTGCTTGGGCGGGTTTTCCTACTGGGTTTTTATGTAGCCCGTGGTCATGGTGACCGCTATGTTGATGGCTTTTTTGTTTCTCTACTTTCTTTTCTGCGTGATCGTGCACACCGCTACCTTCAGCTTGGGTGATGTTGGAGGCTACCAACATCATCGCAAGGAGGTTAAATGGAAGGGCGAGGCATATTTTTGATAACAATGTTTTTGTGGGGCGTACTTTATTCGTAGTCTTCATTTTATTCGTTTCACAGTGAGTATCTATAATGGCGCAGAAGGGCGGTAGAATCGGCCCCGGAAGTAGGGGCTGTGCAGTCATGAGCCTTAATGCGAATGATTAAAACCATGCGCGTATGCCTACAACCCAGTATGTGTTGGCCTCACTTTCGCCTTTAGCTCTGGCATAGTCCGCGCTATCCCCGCTTTTTTTGGACCAGTTGATGCCAATGTAGGGCGCAAATTCTCGGCTTATCTCGTAACGAAGTCGAAGGCCTAATTCAACATCGGATAAACCCGATCCAATGCCTACCTTTGGGTCATCTTTCCCGTATAGGTTAATTTCTATTTCGGGCGAAAGAATCAGCTTCTGAGTTAAAAAAAATTCATATTCGGCTTCTATTCTCAAGGCGCTACGTCCGCTTTTACCAAGAAAAACTGCAGCGTCTATTTCAAAAAAATATGGGGTCAACCCTTGAAGTCCTAATGTTGCCCATGTGAGTTGATTGCTATCGATGCCATTATTTATAAGCTGGTAATCCTGCCTAATCCCAAATTGAATATCCCAGTTTGGAACGTATGCACGGCTGTATAAGGCTTGTAGCTCTGCCTCTTCGGTTAGTCCATCGATAATCTCTAATTCAGTTTTAAACCATAGCTTGGAAAGGTCTCTACCTATCCAAGCCTGCCCATCAATTAGCAATGCATTCCGTTCATTATGGTGGTTGTTTTGTTGGTTGTTTCGGTGATGGTTATTGTGAGAGTTTAGTCCTTGGTCTTTGGGTGGAGCGCTAATGCTACGTCGAAATTCCATCTGCTCTGCCATCAGCATTGTTAATAGAGGGTCATCTTTACTGCCGCCTGAAGCGGGCATAGGGCTTAATAAAACAACAATTACGCTGAGCAAAAATCCCCGATTCTCTAATGTGTTGATCTTGCGCTTAATGTTCATTCAGCCACCCTTACTTCACGGAACATGCCAGGCATGTGGTACATCAAGTGGCAATGGAAAGCCCATCGGCCTACAGCGTCCGCTGTGACAAGGTAGCTAATTTTGGAGCCTGGCTGCACAATTATTGTGTGTTTGCGGGGCAAGTATTCCGGGTCTCCAGTTTCCAGCTCGCTCCACATCCCATGAAGGTGAATGGGGTGAGTCATCATCGTGTCGTTGACGAGTACAATTCGTAGGCGCTCGCCAAGCTTTAATTGAATGGGGTCTGCATCCGCGAATTTAACGCCATTTATCGACCACATGTACCGGCTCATATTACCCGTGAGATGGAGTTCGATTTCGCGGCTAGGTTCGCGTCGGTCAACGGTTCGGTATCGGTTTCGAATATCGGCATAGGTAAGAACACGCCTCGAGTACAAATCTTGGTGGTCTCGTAAACCGATTCCTGGGTCTGTCAAACCATTCATGGGAGCCTCTGATCTCATATCGACTTGAGGGCCAAATTCACTTTTAACATGAGTAATTGAGCGGGTCGAACCAAAACCGGCTTTGCCTAACGTATTTTGTTGCTCTTTGTGAGCCATTGTCGCAAGGCCGGTCATCCTGTTTATGTCATGTTGGCCGCGCTCCATATTGGGCATGTTGCCCGCGTGATGCTGACTATGATCTGGGTTCGTATCGGATATCTCATTCATATCCTTTTGGCCTTGGCCCATATCAGGCATATTGTCCATGCCATGTTTGCTATGGCCGGTGCTTGGCATATTGGCCATGTCCTTGTTGCTGTGGCCCATTCCCATGTCTCGATGGGCTAAAGCTGGAGCGGGGTCCATGTCAGGAATAATTGCATTTAAGCTATGGTCTGGTGTTAAGGTTCCTCGGGTGTAGCCGGTACGGTCAATTGATTGGGCAAATATTGTGTAGGCACTATTGTCTTCGGGTTCGACGATTACATCGTAAGTCTCTGCAACTCCGATACGAAATTCATCGATGGTCACGGGTTTGATATCTTGACCATCGCTTGCAACTACGGTCATTTTTAGTCCGGGGATTCTAATATCAAAAATTGTCATTGCTGCGCTGTTGATAAACCGTAAACGAATCTTTTCACCCTGTTTAAACAGACCCGTCCAGCCATCATCGGGTGTAACCCCGTTCATCAAAAAAGTATAGGTATGACCCGTTACGTCTGAAATGTCTGTTTCACTCATGCGCATTTGATTCCACATTGAGCGGTCACGCCATGTTTGTTTTATGCCTTTCTTTTGAATATCTTGAAGAGTGTCACCGATGGTTCGAGCTTGGAAATTGTAATAGTGGCTGAGTTTTTTGAGTTTAGAATAGACGCGCTCTGGCACTTCATCAGACCAGTCGGATAGCATTACGACATAGTCTCGATCGTATGAGATAGAGTCGGGTTCTTTTGGCTCAATAACGATTGCGCCATACACACCTGTTTGTTCTTGAAACCCGGAATGACTGTGATACCAATATGTGCCGTTCTGTGTGACATCAAATTGGTATTCAAATGCTTCCCCAGGTTTGATGCCCTTAAATGTTAAGCCGGGAACGCCATCCATATTGTTCGGTAAAACAATGCCATGCCAATGAAGCGAACTGTCATGAGCAAGATTGTTAGTTACCTTTAGCGTCACGCGTTCGCCTTCACGCCAGTGTAAAGTTGGTGCGGGTACAGAGCCGTTTACAGACGTGGCTATTCGATTTAGGCCTGTAAAATTCACCTCTTGGTAACCGATATCGAGTTCAAATTGATTGCCCGTTAATATGTTCGGACCAATTTGTTGCTTTGTCTTACCGAAACTCGTGCGTGAACAGGCACCCAAACCAAGCAATGCCGAACCCGTGGCTATTCCCGTGACGAAACGTCTACGTGACAATGAATTAGGGGATGAGGTGGAGGGAGAGGTCGATCGCGAAGTGGTTTCTGTGGCTGAGTGTGCAGCACTTAAGAGCTTCTGTGCGGGTGTTAATGTGTTTTTCATCATAAATCTCGTGTTAACACAACGTAAAATATTGGTCTTGAATAGTACGAAGGACGTACCCTCGTACTAATGTTTCGCTTTGGCGCAATGTAAAAGTGGACTAATACAAAATTAGTGACGTATTGGGGGGCGAAATAAAAGCTGGGGAAGAGATTGTGGGGTTTGAGAAAGGTTTTGAAATTCGCTTACGATGCTGGAGGTCTTTATTAGGCGATATGCCCGATCATTGATAAAGGATAAGCCGCAACCAGTGCAACATTGACAGTCTTGCTCACAGCAATCTTGCCCCTGTGCTTGGTTACTTGAGGACGTTTCTAAAGCCTCATCCCTGTAGTGAGAAACGGCAAAACTGGAGGTGTTACTCGTGCGCATTCCTTCTTTTGTTTCATTGCAGGGGATCGACCGTGAGTCGCTCGGCGTTATGGTTTCACTGGAGTCTAAATTGGCGAAGGAAATCCCGATGGCTTGCTGGCTTAGCAGGCAGAAACTCATGAAGAGTGTTGCGACTATGGATTTCATATTCATTGCGTTAATGTCGAATTATTAATGTTCAGATGCAGGGAGTGACATGCATAGGACTGTTAGATCGGGTTAATAGCGTCGGGTTTTTGGATAAAGTATACCGTATGAGGTTCCCCGACGTTAATGTCAGGGTTTTCAAGGCGCTTTAAAGCTCGGTAGTTGGTTTGCAGTGGTGTGATAACACCTGCAAATTAAGTTCGGGATAATTGACCGCCACGTGAGAGAGACGACGCCAGCGAGAATGTAATCTGTCGCATTGATCACCAGCTCGATCACTATCATTGAGGCTAGGTTCATCTTTAGAACTTTCCAGAGGGCCGCCCTATCCAAGCAAGCGAGGGTTGCTGTCATTGATTGATGCAAGACCGTTTGGTTAGCGCAAGGCGTACTTAATCCAGTTAGGCTATTCACCAATCACTGAATATCGCGTAGAATATCCGACCAAATTACTAGGTTATTAGGTGTTCTTACCGCATGGTAAACGTAACTATTACAGATTCTGCGCAAGTGTATTTGCGTGATCTCGTTTCAAAGCAAGATGATGAAGGCGTTGGCATTAGAATGTTCGTCTCTAATCCAGGTACTCCACAAGCAGAAACGTGTATTGCCTATTCTCGTCCAGGCGAGGAAGAAGAGGGTGATTTCAAGATGGAGCTAGATGGCTTTAGCGCGTATTTTGAAGAAAAAAGTATTCCTTATCTTGACGAAGCAAAAGTCGATTATTCAGCAGACAAGATGGGAGGGCAGCTTACTATTCGAGCCCCTAACTCTAAAATGCCTAAAGTGGGCGATGATAGTCCGCTAGATGAAAAGGTTAAGTACGTACTGTTTAATGATATTAATCCCGGCTTAGCATCTCATGGCGGCAATGTTACGTTGGTTGAAATTACCGAAGATATGTACGCTGTGCTTCAGTTTGGCGGCGGTTGCCAAGGATGTAGTGCCGTCGATATGACGTTAAAGCAAGGTGTTGAAAAAACACTTATTGAAAAGCTCCCTGAAATTAAGGGTGTCCGTGACATGACGGATCACACTGATCGATCTCAAGCGTATCAATAAACAGTAAATTAATTGGTACTGTTATCGAGGCTGTTGAAGCCTCGATATATCTTTTAGTTGAATACCTGCTCACTAGTTCTGTTTTATTCCCCAAAATACTGATCTTAATGCGTTTTTGCTAGCGACTGTCTCAAGCCGCTAAAATTTTCAGTCGAGCGTATTATGGGCTTGAGTGATTAAGTCTTGAATAGGGCTATGCCACCCCAGCCAGCATTCCGCTATGGTCGAATATCGTCCGAATAAACTCTTTTTGACCGAGATTTTTGATCGGGCTCACGTGAAAGTCTCTCACGATCCCGCCTTTCCAGTTTACTTCAAACCCTGCGAACTCGGGCTTTCCAACGCTAGAAGACGAGTAGATATACATCTTCGCGCGCTCGTGTGTGGTTTGCATGATCTGATACACATCATTAATGAATTCGCTCAAGCTAGTTTTGTTGGCGAGCTTGGAGTTGATTTTGGCGGAGAGGAATATGTAGTCGTATCCTGAAAGTTGAGCGCAGCGGAGTTCATTCCAGTCCGATGAGGGGTCTTCGGGCTCTCCGAGCAAGGAGTAAATATCCGTATTTTGTGAATATTGTACTAGGGGCTCTAGGGCGTTCATGTCTTGCCTACCTATATCTTACTATTTAATTATTTTTATTTTTTGCTTGTCGGAGGCTGGTTATGGCTTGTTTATTATTGTTGTGCCGAAAATCCAGTCAACTCTAGGATTAGGTTATCAACGAAAGATCTAAATATCTATATGGACAAGAGCTTTTCGGTATATCAATTTAGCTCAAGAATTTTGACGGAAATAACAAAAAAACATGAGTTAAAGCGATTAAACCGATTTATTGAAACCCGCAAACCCTTCAAAAACAAAGGGTTACGGCGATAAGTTAATGTTGGGTGAAGTGAAATCTCAACTTAAGCGCGACCTTTTAATGCGGCTTTTAGCTTATCTGCAGAGCTTAAAAGAAGGCTCTCGGTAGTGTCCCAATCGATACAGGCGTCTGTTACGGATACCCCATATTCTAAATCAGAGAGGTTTGACGTGATTTTTTGGTTTCCGGCACCTAAGTTGCTTTCCACCATAATTCCGATGATTGAACGATTTCCCTCAATGATTTGATTGACCACATTTTCAGTGACAAGAGGTTGAAGTTCATGATTCTTGTTTGAGTTAGCATGGCTGCAATCGATCATGATGTTTGGATCAATACCGTTCTTTTCTAACACGTTTTCACACATGGCCACACTTACTGAATCGTAGTTGGGTTTGTCATTGCCGCCTCTGAGCACAATGTGCCCGTATGAGTTGCCTCGTGTGTGCATGACCGAAACCGCTCCATTTGTATTTATCCCGAGAAAGCGGTGAGGGCTAGACACAGATTGGAGGGCGTTGATGGCTACAGTTAAGCCGCCGTCTGTGCCGTTTTTAAAGCCTACAGCTGACGATAGACCACTCGCCATCTCTCTGTGGGTCTGAGACTCTGTTGTGCGAGCGCCGATCGCTGACCAAGAGATAAGATCTTGTAGGTATTGTGGAGATATTGGGTCGAGGGCTTCAGTAGCCGTTGGTAAGCCAATTTCACTGATATCCAGCAATAATTTACGCCCTACGTGTAAGCCTTCTTGGATTTTAAATGAGTCGTTGAGATCGGGGTCGTTGATGAGTCCTTTCCACCCGACGGTGGTACGCGGTTTTTCAAAATACACACGCATCACGATATACAACGAGTCTTTAACTTTATCGGCGAGAACTTTAAGGCGCTTGGCATATTCTATTGCTGCGATGGGGTCGTGAATTGAGCAGGGGCCAACGACCACGAGTAGACGAGGGTCTTTTCGATCGAGAATGTCGTGTACGACCTGCCGACCTTGGCTGACGACGTTGATCACTTTTTCGCTGGATGGAAGGTCTTGTTTGAGTTGATCAGGTGTAATCAACACTTCCTGTGATACTACATTCAAGTCTTCTATTTTGGACATGTCTTGTCTCATACGATAATTGAAAAGTTAGGGACCGCATTGTACGGGAAGAATTCAGGTTTTTATCCCTGAAATCACAAAATCTAGGCCTGTATTTTTTGAAAATTATCAAAACCCATGTCAATCAGCTTGATGATTGCACATGTTTGTCTGGTCCTTAATGCCCCTGTTTTGGCTGTTTTGTAATCTGTTGCTGCAGGGGGCATGTAATTTGTTTTTTGTTGCGCCAATTGAAAGTCGTTTGCTGACAATTTAATTATTTTTAACCCAATATTTTCTCTTGCATTTCCTCAAAATTGTTACTAATAGGGCTTCACGGTTAGCGGATACCAACTTTTTATGCACACCTGAAAAGTGTAGGGTGTAAAAGCGTGCACTTTTTCAGCAATGTGAACTGCTTACATTTAAATACCCTATTAAATGGGTGTAACCCATTGAAATATAAGGGAATAATGTAATTGATCAAAAAGTGGGCGGGTTGTTGCAGGGCGAGTAAATATCACGTTTTGGGTGGGTTCCAGGGGATCTATCCACCAAGTTATCCACAGTAAATGTGGAAAACAAGTTTTACTAAAAAGCTTGATAAATTGTAAAAAGCCAAGAATAAAAAAAAAGCTCTTAAAGGGGTTTTTTTTATAACCAAGAGAAGTGAAAACTAATCTATACGTATATCTTCGCGCCAAATAACGGTTAAGTTTGGCTGTCATTGGATGTGCTCTGTTACAAATACAACGATTGGTCGGGGTTTAATTATCAACACCTGAGTCAAGCTTGTATAAAAACATATTTAAGTTAACTTGAAATACTAATAGTTAGTTTTAGATCTGAAATTTTATGGCGAGGTTTTTAGGTACAAAAAAAGCCCGACGTTTCTGGGGGGAGACCGCCGGGCTAGGACCATTAGGAGTGAAACATCAAAGGTAGGTCAGTACCCTTAACCGGCTACTAGGTAGCCACCCTGACGACATCGAACACTTGGGGGGATGTTTGCCGTCAGTTATGTAAAGTATCGAACATTATTGGGAAACTTCCAGTCGAATTCTGCTTTTTTTTAAACCGAAATCTTATAGTGAATGAATTAAAGCTGGGGGATGGTTCTTAGGATGAAATAGGTGACGATTGTGTGTGCTGCATTATGCTTTCGGGCTTAGCTCTATCCAATAGTGTGCTGATGGGGGCTTTTCTATGTTGTCATGCGCGAATGAGTGCTATAAATATTTCGGAGAGATGAGGTTAGTTGCATTTGCCAGTGATGATTGAAGTGATTGAGCGGTGGCTGTGCGGGGGAACCAATCGTCAATACGGTTTTGGAGTTGTTTAAATTTCCGTGCACACGCTGGGAATTCAGTTGTCACGGGTTCGTAGGCCATGCTGTGATCTTCAATGCTCAATTTCCCGAGCTCGTTGAGCTCTCCCGTAATGACGGAGAGAATATCGAACACCGTGTCCTTTTGAAAAACATCATTTGCATCCCAATATGCCGAGCTTAAAGCACTGTATAAGTCTTCTAGAGTGTCAACGGCATTGGAGATGGTGAAACGTTCCATATGTAATTCCCCACGTTAAGTGAATTTCTAGTTTTAGCAATCACCAGCTCGAAATGTGCACTACTGACTGACTATAACTAAAAGTATAGTCTTAAATTCGCCTGACAAGACCTTCTTGCGCAGTTGAGGCGATAAGTTGTTTGTCTAGGTTGAATATTTTCGCTTGCGCAAAGCCTCGGGCATTACCGGCCCAGGTGCTATAAGTCTTGCAGAGTAGCCACTCATCGACTTTGAAGTCTCTTCTGTGAAACCACATGGCATGGTCAATGCTCGCTACAACAAGGTCCTTATCAAATATAGACGCCTTATGTGGCAGTAGAGCGCAGGCTAAAAGCCCCATGTCAGAGGCGAAGGCTAGTGCGCAGTAGTGGCTTATCGGGGAATCTGGGAGTTTATGTTTTGCTTTTATCCAAAAATAACCTTCAGGAGGATCCGTGACATCACTTGAAAAGATGGATTGGTCAACGGGCAAAAAGTGAAAGGGCAGTTTCGCTGTATCGGCATCAAAAATTTTATTGCCTGTTAGAAAATGCCCCCGGTCCTTGAGTATTTCATCCGGAAGAGGAATATTGTCCGGGTATTGAACCTGATGATGATAGCCCTCTTCTGCGGCATGAAATGACGTCGACATATTGAATATAGGTCGACCACTTTGCCGCGCCACTACCCGCCGACAGCTGAAAGAGCGGCCATCGCGGACGTTTTCGACGTCATAGATAACAGGGCTTGCGCTGCTGCCTGGTCTCAAAAAATAGGCATGTAGAGAGTTGGGTAGGCTATCTTGTGCGGTTTCGAAAGCAGCCATGAGTGCCTGCCCGAGGACTTGCCCTCCAAAAAGAGTCTTACGAAAATTTTCGTAATGATGCTGGCTGCGAAAGAGGTTGGTATCTAATTCTTCCAAATTCAAAATCTGGTCAATGGTTAATTCCATGAGGTTAAATCCATTAAAGTGAAATCGATAGGGGACAAATACATAAGGTATTCCTCAATATTCGCCGAAATTAGACGATAATAATAATAAAGCCACAGTGGAGAACGCGATGAAGCGTTGGATATACTTTGTTCCTGGTTTATTGGTGTTGTCGTTACTCAACGCCTGTAGTTATCAGTATTTTATGAGTACCGCTGATGAGAGTCTTCAGTATGCTCGGATAAAGTCCAATTATGTGATCGAACGGAAATCCGACTGGGTCATTCACTCTAGCACCGCAGTAACGCTAGCGCAGCCTGTCCATATTAAATCTAAGGTTATGCCGCGTAACTTATATAGCCTTTATCAGGCGCTTGATCTAAGCCTCAAGCAGGCATTTCCGGCCTATTCCACCCATTCGGAAACGGTCACTTTAGATGAAGCTCTAAGCCTAGCTCAGTCAGATGCGAGTGAGCTTCTATTTTGGCCTGCGCTGGTCTCTATTGAGAATAAAATCAATACCGAGCAAGAATTGCGAGAAGGCAAAGATCTGAATGACTTAACAAGTTATGGCCCTGACCGCGCTGTATTTCAGGTGCTTATCTATGAAGTTCGAACTAAGCGCCTTTTAGATGTTGGGTCTGTTCGCAGCCGTGGGCGTATCCTGGCGCCAAACGGTAGCCTTCCTCTAGACCTCTATCCTGATGCGGCAAATCACTATATGTTGGCGATTACAGGTCAATAGCTATTTTAGTTGGTTTGCGGTCATTGTGTGTGGCTACTTGTTTAAGGTAGTAATTTCTCGTTGGTTCTAGCTTCAGTATGCTGGCGTAACGGTTTTACATGTTGGGGTAATTTGGCCCTCCACCGCCCTCAGGGCATACCCAAGTAATATTTTGCGATGGGTCTTTAATGTCGCAAGTTTTACAGTGAACACAGTTTTGACCGTTAATCTGAAATACTTTCTCGTTCTTTTCGTTTTCAATAACTTCATAAACCCCAGCCGGGCAATATCGCTGAGCGGGTTCATTAAACTGCTTTAGGTTTATGCCAAGTGGTACGGATGCGTCACTGAGCTGCAAATGGCAGGGCTGGTCTTCTTCGTGGTTGGTGTTGGATAAATAAACCGAACTTAGCTTGTCGAAGCTCAGTTTGCCATCTGGTTTGGGGTAATTGATGGGGGGGCACTGGTCGGCAGGTTTTAATACCGCGTGATCCGGTTTGGGATCTTTTAGTGTCCAGGGTAGTGTTCCTGCAAAGATATTAATATCAATAAAGGCATAGGCCGAGCCAATAAGGTTTCCCCATTTGTGTTGCGCAGGGCCGAAGTTACGCTGAGTTCGAAGCTCCACAAACACTGAAGATTTAACATACTCTTTTGCATAGGATGTTAAATCGGTATTTGCTTGATTAGCATCTAACGCTTCTGCAATAACTTTTGCTCCGATCATTCCAGACTTCATTGCTGTGTGAGAGCCTTTAATTTTGGCAAAATTTAATGTTCCCGCATCGTCCCCGATAAGTAACCCGCCAGGGAAATGCATTTTAGGTTGGGATTGCATTCCACCCTTGGTAAGCGCTCTGGCGCCATAAGAAATACGATCGCCTCCCTCCAAGTATTGGGATATTTTAGGGTGATGCTTATAGCGCTGAAATTCATCAAAGGGACTTACGTGCGGGTTCGAGTATGAAAGGTCTGTAATTAACCCCACGGCAACCTGATTGTCTTCAATATGGTATAGGAAGCCGCCGCCAGCGGAGCCGGATTCGGAAAGTGGCCAGCCAGCAGTATGAACCACTAAGCCTTGGCGGTGATTTTCGGCGGGTATTTTCCACAGCTCTTTGATCCCTAGGCCGTAATGTTGAGGGTCTTTGCCTTTGTCGAGTTCAAAATGCGCAATTAGTTTCTTACCTAAATGACCGCGACAACCTTCTGCAAATACAGTGTATTTTCCGTGTAATTCCATGCCGGGCATGTAGCCGTCTTTTTGCTCCCCTTGTTCGGAAACGCCCATGTCACCGGTAATTACGCCTTTTACGCTGCCGTCTTCATTCCAGGCAATGTCGCTGGCACTAAAACCCGGAAAGATTTCCACGCCTAAGTTTTCGGCCTGGGTTGCGAGCCAGCGGCAAATGTTTCCGATGCTTACAATATAGTTACCATGGTTGTGCATCGTGTTTGGAACAAAAAGTGAGGGTATTTTTAGCGCCGATTTCTCACTGTTGAATAGATAAATATTGTCGCCAGTGACGCTTGTATGCAAAGGTGCTTGGAGTTCTTTCCAGTTGGGGAAAAGTTCATATAAAGCAGATGGCTCGAATACCGCGCCAGAAAGGATGTGCGCGCCAACTTCTGAACCTTTTTCAACTACGCACACGCTGATTTCGGGGTTGAGTTGTTTTAAGCGACAGGCTGTGCTGAGTCCTGCTGGACCAGCGCCGACTATAACGACATCGTACTCCATCGATTCTCTTTCCGTTTCCATTTCATTTTCCCCGTATCAAATATTGTGTGCGTTTATTGAGCTTTTTATATGTGATTTTTTTATAGAGCCTACATCGCAGTATAGGTAAATTCCAATGTTCTCACCATGGTAAATTGTGGCTCCTCGACTGACAAATGCGTACACGGAATCGTGAACCGTTCTTGTCCAAAAATAATTGTGAAATCAGCCGTTTATAAGCTGGTCTGAATGTCGAAATTAATCTTATAATAAGAAACAATAGACGCTTAATGTGTGATTTTAATGGAGGCTTACAGCCTAATGAAAGTTCTCGTACCGATAAAAAGAGTTGTAGATTACAACGTAAAAGTAAGACCAAATTCTGATGGGTCTAATGTCGATTTGGCAAACGTTAAAATGTCGATGAATCCCTTTTGTGAAATCGCCGTTGAGGAAGCTATCCGACTCAAAGAAGCCGGTAAGGTAAGTGAAGTCATCGTTGTATCGATTGGGCCCGCTAAAGCCCAGGAACAAATTCGTGCAGCCATGGCGATTGGCGCAGATCGCGGTATCCTCGTTCAAACCGACGAGAGTGTTGAGCCTTTAGCCGTTGCCAAATGTTTAAAAGCCCTCGTTGATAAAGAGTCTCCTGAGTTGGTGATTCTAGGCAAGCAGTCAATAGATGGCGACAACAACCAAACCGGTCAAATGCTAGCGGCGTTAACCGGGTTTGGCCAAGGCACCTTTGCTTCAGAGGTAGTCGTGAATGAGGGCTCCGTTGCTGTTACGCGCGAAGTTGATGGCGGCCTGCAAACAGTTGAGCTGAAATTACCTGCGGTTGTGACCACCGATCTACGGCTAAACGAACCCCGATATGCCTCTTTGCCCAATATTATGAAAGCGAAGAAGAGGCCTCTTGAAACGCTATCTCTCGAAGATCTCGGTGTCGACGCTTCACCACGGGTTAAAATTTTATCGGTAGCCCTACCGCCAGAACGTAAAGGCGGAATTAAGGTTGCCAGTGTGGAAGAGTTATTGGAAAAACTTAAAAACGAAGCGAAGGTGATTTCATGAGCGTACTGGTAATAGCTGAGCACGACAATAAAACACTCAAGAGCGCAACGTTAAACGCAGTTACCGCTGCAGCGCAAATCGATAGTGATGTTCACCTTTTAATCGCTGGTTCAGGCTGTGGTGCCGTATCAGAAACGGCCAAGCAAGTTGCTGGCGTGACAAAAGTCTTACTTTCAGATCAACCGTGTTATGAATATGCTTTGGCTGAAAATGTTGCGCCTTTGATCGCTGAGCTTGGTGACAAATACAGCCATATTATCGCTCCTGCCACTACAACCGGGAAAAACATCATTCCTCGCGCAGCAGCGTTATTGGATGTGCAGTCGATTTCAGATGTTATTGCGATTGAAAACGATGACACTTTCCTACGCCCCATTTATGCCGGTAATGTGATTGCGAAGGTTCAATCCAGTGATGCAACAAAAGTACTAACCATTCGCGGTACAGCTTTCGATGCTGCTGCTACCAGTGGTGGTGGGGGAGTCGTTGAGAATCTAGAAAATGCTCATGACGCTGGACTTTCTTCTTTTGTGAAAGAAGAGCTCGCTGTATCTGATCGACCGGAATTGACAGCAGCTAACATTGTTATCTCTGGTGGACGAGGTCTGCAAAACGGCGAAAATTTTGAATTGCTATACACGCTGGCAGACAAGCTTGGTGCCGCGGTCGGCGCCTCACGTGCAGCAGTTGATGCGGGTTTCGTTCCCAACGATATGCAGGTCGGACAAACAGGTAAAATTGTTGCTCCCGACCTTTATGTGGCTGTTGGGATCTCTGGCGCTATTCAGCACCTTGCGGGAATGAAAGATTCGAAGGTCATTGTTGCGATCAACAAAGACGAAGACGCGCCTATTTTTCAAATTGCAGATTATGGCTTAGTCGCTGATTTATTCGATGCAGTACCTGAGTTAACCAAGCTTATTGGATAGTTGTTAGTCAGGCGTAATGGTGATGGCTTGTCGCTGTTACGCTTTTTTGCGGTTGTTTGTTGTTCAATATCGATCGAATAGAGGGTTTGCTACGATTCTTAAAAGAGTTTCTTCGCGTTTGTAAGTAGGGCGCGCTAAAATGTTTTCAACACCTACTTAATCCGCAACATTAGCCAGGCCCTTGGTTTGGCGTCAATGAACCATCGTTATGTTTAAATTCTTTCTACCCGCCAGTAAAGTTCAAAAAGATCGACGTATTATGCGCGAAACTGATTCGCGTATGGCTAAGTACAGTCGACGTGGTGTGATATTTAACTTTTTCGCATTCTTGTTATGTACAGCTCATGGGCGTTTTATTGATGAAAACCCCGAGTTAATGGCGATATTAACGGCGGGAATTTTACTGAATACTCTTGTTCGCAGTTTTTACCTCTTTCGCTTTGACCACCTTTACCCTCGTGCCCCCGCCAAGTGGCGTAACCAGTACTTTGTTGCGACTTTAGCCGGAGCGATTTGGTGGGGTGTGATTCTTGCCTGTATCACAATAAAGCTCGACATGAAGGCCGAAGGGCCTTTGATATGCCTCTATACCGTTATCTTTTTTTCAGCCACTGCACATGCCTTTGCGCCTTATCAAAAATTCCTGTCGTATTACCAGTTTTTTGGGCTTATACCGGCGGCAGCCGCTGCCATTTATATAGGAGGGGTTAACGCATATATTTACGGAGCAATGATGCTGGCTTTCTACTTGGTGCTTACACACCAATGCCGATTGATGTCAGAAAATTACTGGGAGCGTTTAGAGGCGACTTATGCTTTAGCCAGAAAGACTATATCGATTGAAGAAGAGAAGCGTGACACCAAAGCTAACGTTAAGCTGAATGAACAGTTTATGAAACATTTGTACAAAAACATTGATCGATTTATGGATCACGTTCAAATGTCCGAGCAAGAAAAAGATCCTCGTTTCAAGCAGAGTATCTTATCGGAGCTGGATGAGTTGCATACAAATATCTGGGACTTTAGCGGCGTATTGTCGAAAGAGCTCGACCTCGATGATCGCGTGTTTAACATCCGGCATGAAATTCAGCATCTAGTGGCTGAGTTTATTGACGAAGCCGAAGGTAACCACATTCAGATAGAGACAAGCTTGTCGCCTACTTTGCCCATGCGCCTAAAAGGTGATGCTTCGCGCTTGGCTCAGATTATTCGTACATTGCTCAATATCATCACGGATAACGCAGAGCGATGCATCGTTTTGGTCGAGGTGGAATTTCTCCGAGAATATGAAAATGCGGGCGAACTATACGTAACAATAACGCGTACTTTTGATAAAAGTAAAAAACTATTCTCCGTAGATAATAGTGACCACTCTATTAACGGCACCCTGGCTTTGGTTGTGGCGCAAGGTATTGCAGAGCTAATGGATGGTGGTATAGAGCTGAATCAGCCCTTACAAGAGGAGCAGCAATTTCGTTTCAACGCCAAAATTGATATTGCCGAGCATGCCGGCCAGCTCGATTTCCATAAAGGTTCTTTTTCTGGGAAAAATGTATTACTGGTTCATAATCATCCGCGTATTGTCGATATTAAACGTCAGGAGTTGGATGCTCTCGGTTTTAACGTCTTCACAGAAACACAGTATAAACGAGCCATTCAAACCCTTCAGAACAGCTATAAATTTCAAAATCCTATTGAAAGCTTGATCTTTTATTCAGATACCGATGCAGGTTCAGTCTTTACGTTTTGTGATTCATTAAAAGAAATTTCTGAACTTAAGTACACCAAAAAAATTGCTGCTGCGACACGCCGACAACAAAGTGAGCTACGCGAAAGAGGATTTGATGAGAAAAGCGGCTTCTTCTTCGTAGACAAGCCGGCGGGTCTATTTGAGATAGAAAGTCTGTTTCATCAAATATATAAGCTGGACGATGTCAGTCAAGGTAAAAAAGAGCCTGCTTATGAGGTCGCTTTATTTGTTGAAGGAGGAGGGCAAGAGCAGGAGAGTGGTCACCTACACAACATTACTGAAATTTGCAGTAAAGTTGTCGTGCTAGACAGTAAGAAGCCCGTAAAAGAAACGCTATCGCAAACACGTTTTCGTGTCGTAATGATTGACTGCGACGAAAACGACGATGTTGCTGAACTTGTTCACAATATTCGAACGCAAGAAAAGTCACTGGGTGCTGAAACCTATATGCCAATCTTGGGGTTAAGTCGTGGCAGAGAAGCCTTTGAGGACTTTGCCTATGAGCTTGGGCTGGATGACTATATAGATTTGACGCATAACCCTAAGAAGACTCTGAAGAGTACGATTGGGTATTGGGCTACGTTGATTTAAATTGATGTTTAAGACTCATCGATAACTTATCCGGTACAGTTATCGATGAGTCTTAATAGGCACTTGTTGTCTCATTGAGCATTTCTGCGTGCCTTTAATCCCCTTGAGTAACGGAGAGTTTAAGCCCCTACTTTGTGGTTATTATCAATGCCGTCCGCCGTCCTTTACTTTATCGAAATCGATTGCTTTATCTAAAATAACGACCGGAAACATACCGTTTCTTGAAGAGTTAACTATGGAATTTGCTTCTGGTTAGTTTTTCGACAGCAACTTATCCTTTCAATATGTGAACCAGGGCGACAAATGGGAAATATTGAGTTGACAGCACGTCGGCTCACAACTTAGCATGCGCCCACTGATTGGTGAACCGGAAGTCTGATAAGTTTTTTAAAGGGATACATGGATATGTTGGAAGTTATAATTCGTAATCACTCCACATCTATTATTTTATAAGTCGCTTCGCATTGGCTTGTGAATTGTTCGTGTCTGATAAATAGAGGTTTTTAAATTGTCGTAAATTTACGATGATTTCATTTCGCATCTACAGTGTGGAATTGAGTTCTCTTTGTTTGTCATCGAACGTTTTCTTTTTATTAAAAATATTTGTCTTTTGGTCATTCTCGGTAATCAATAGCGCATTGAGATTCGTCCCGCGGGCGTACTCGATTGCGTTGGAAAAACGGAAATTAAAGGAAATTAATTAATGACCATTCTAAAGAAAACCCCACGCTATATCGCATGTGGCTTGCTAACAGCAGGTTTAGTGGCATGTGGTGGTGACGATAATCATCACACTCCTTCAGATCCACCAGTGGTTAATGCCGGTGCTTCATTTAATGTTCTTGAAGGTGATTCACAGCGCTTAAGCCCTACTGTTACTCCTGACCTTAATCGCACGATTACGACTTATTCGTGGACTCAAGTTTCAGGCCCTCAAGTTAATATCGATCATCCTGATGAGCAATACCCATTAATTTTTGCTCCAGATGTTGATCAAGATACTGACGTGGTTTTTCGTTTACAGGTTACCGATGATCAAGAACATGTTGTATCTGATGACATAACATTTTCATTGATAGATGATCCAATCCGTCCAATCGCTCAGCCCGTTGTTCATTCTTTTGTGGCAGAAGGTACTGGAACACAGCTTCGTGGTAGAGGTTCTGTTTATGCCGGCGAGCCTGGAGTTACGGGTTATCGCTGGACTCAAGTAGGTGGCACAGACGTTGTTCTCGTGAATGATGAAAGTCGCATCCTAAGCTTTACTGCGCCCCGAGTGATTGCAGATCAAGATCTAGAGTTCGAATTCGTTGTTGATAACGGCATCGATAGTATTCCGCTTCTTTACACTGTGACCGTTACAAATATACCGATTGCCCCGTCAGCGAAAGCCGGCGATGACTTGGTTCGTGTTGAAGGCACAACAGTCGAATTAGTTGGTGATGGCGATATCGTAATTAACGAGCCAGCAATCACCGGTTATTCTTGGACGCAACCAGCTGGCCAGGGTGTAGAACTGCAAAATGCAGATACTCAAACTTTGACTTTTGTAGCGCCTGAAGTAAGTGAAGATACAGACTTTGTATTTTACTTGCGTACAAATAATGGCTTAAGCAGTGATGATGTTGATAGTGTTACAGTTACCGTAACCAACACAATACCTACTGCAGTCGCTACAGGACCGATAACAGTTACAGAAGGGGATGCCTTCGTAATTGATGGTTCAACTTCTCTTACTAACGGTGGACGAGATCTAACTTCTTATACCTGGCGCAGTGAAAGTGAAGGTTTCGTTGTTGGTAATGATGACCTCGCTAGCGCTACACGTACAATCGTAGCACGTGGTGTGACTGATGAGACAGACTACCGTTTTGGTTTGATTGTTGGCGATGGTCAAGATGCTAGTACTGAAGATTTTGTTACTATTCGTGTTATCAATAGTACTGACTTCCCAGTCGCAATTGCTGTGAATGACAATGTTGAAGTGCCTCAGGGTACTGCTGGAGAGCTTGATGCAGCTCCATCGACTGAGCCACAAAACCGTGCGCTTACTTTTTCTTGGACGCAAGTATTGGCTGTTGGTGAGCAGGCTGTTGAATTTACGACAGCTGGTTCAAAGTTAAACTTCACTGCGCCGACTGTTGATGAAGATACAGTTTTAACATTCAATGTAGTTGCGAATAACGGATTTAATTCCAGCGTGCCAGAAGAAGTGTTAGTAACCGTCCTTTCTGAAGTAACCTATAACGGTGATTTTGTTCAGCTAAAAGGAAACCCATTTACTACATTGTTTGATAGCTTGATCACTGATCATGAATTGTTTGATATAGAGGTGGTGGGTGACCTCGCTTACGTGACTTACAATGAAAACGATGTTGACAGTGACGCACCTCAGCCTACGGGCTTGCTGGTTATCGATATCTCTGATGAAAAAGACCTAAAAGTGTTGCAAGATTATCCGATTACTTGGTATGGCAATACCAATTCTAATCAAGTCCAAATGAAGCTTGCTATACATGAAGTAGAGGGCGTTGCTCAATATGCTTATATTGCAGAGAGGCAATTAAGGAATGATGATGACGCACTTGAAGCTGATTCTTTAGGACTGGTACGTATTGACCTTACTAGTGAGCCTGACCCGACGGATAATGGTGAGCTGTATCATTTAGTTGATCCAGCGGACAACTATGATCCTACCGTGAGTGATGTGGTTATTCGTAACGGACGCATCTATGCATCGTTTTACGGAGAGACGCAGAAGTTAGTGTCAATCACTATTGCAAGCGACCCTGCAGCTCCGGTTATTACTGATTTGTGGACAGCGGAGTCATCAAGTCAGGACTCAATGGTTTCTGCTGGACTTGATGTGAATAGCGACGGTTCTGTTGCTGTCATATTTGATGATGACAATATTCAGGTTATTCGTTTTGATGACGAAGGTGTGCTTGAATCGTCGTTTCAGACTGAACCCACTGCATTCCCTAATGACAGTTACACGGAAGGCAAGCGTTCTGTAGCGATAGATGATAATGGTGAGTATGCCTATGTCAGCTTTGCTGCAGATCCAGGTGTTGCAGATCCGGATCATTTTTATTCTACAGTGGAAAGGGTCGATATTCTTGTTGATGAGTTAACTGGAGAGCTAGAGCTTCCTGTACGTTTCTTAGTAAACGAGTATGCGCAGGGACTTCGATTTGAAAGTGGGCTTGCTTACCTTGCTAGTGGTGATCAAGGTCTTCAGTTGATAGAGAATACTGATGCTGGGTTGAGTTTGAATACGTACTATCAGACACCAGCGTCGGCAGTTGAGATTGCGTTAAATACTTCAAGAAATCGGGCTTATGTAATTGGTGAGTCTACTTTTTCTGTAATTGATTTGTCGGGGCAGGCTACTCCAGCAATTACCGCAGATAATGAAGTGGAAAAATATTACGAATCAGAGACTAGGCCTGGTCGTGCAGAGGCTGTCGAAATCGTTCAAGTGCCAGAAGTTGGTGAGTTTGCCATTGTAGCAGAAGGTTCAAACCCTGATAATATTTCAAATAATATCAAAATATTTCCATTAGGTAGTGAGGTATTGGTAGGTTCTGAAATTGATATTAGTGGTTATCATGATTCGAGCCTACCGCGGCTTGGAGGAATCATTAGATTGCAGACCCACAATGGAGATGTGTATGTAGAGTTTCCGTTAAATGACCAAACTGAGGACATTCTAGTGCTTAGAAATGATCAGCTTATGGCAGATGAGCCTGCGGTTGAGTCATTTATGAGCTTTTCAAATGGACGAGGTACTGGTTTAGGGTTTTCATCTAATTCTTCAGGTGTTGTTGTTAATTATGGGTATATTATTGACTGGGTTCTTGACGAGAGTGGTGTTCCAGTATTCGAAGACAGTGATACTAGAATCACGAATGAATTCCCTAGGTTTTCATTTGTTACCGAAGATCAACGTCGTATTGTTGGTATTGGAACCGGGCAAAACAGTTTCGAAGGATGTAAAGTTTTTGATGCTGCCGGCACCTCTAGTCGGGGGTCAAAGATAGGCTTTGAAGTACCTACGGGTAAAGTTTTTTCGGGGACGTACGATGACAACGCTGATGTTTGTTATGCCGGGTTTGGCTACAGCCCAGCTCTTCGCGATAGTGAGATGAGAGAATACAGTGAAGGTTTCGGTATTCTTAGTGTCGACTTTAAAGTTTCACCCGAAAATATTGATACGGATTCGGAGACGGCAGAAGACAAGTGGGAAGACTTGCTGAATAAAGACGATATAGCAAATACAAGTACGTATTTGTTGCCTGATAACCCCGAAGATATTGTTTCTAAGGGTGACCGACTATACGTTGCTAATAATGTTTTTGGTGGCGTTCAGATCTTGGATGCTAGTAATCCTGTAAGCATGACGCTTGAAGGGGTTATTCATACGCAAGATAAGGCTCTAGGCGTGGCGATTAACAGTAACGAGACTTTTGCAGTTATTGCTGATGAAGACTTTGGTGGTGTTTCTCGTATCGTTCTTGACTATCCAGTATTAAATCGTACAGATAATGATGGTGATTTTGACGAGGACTCTACTCCAGAGGAAATCGCTTTTGCTGATGTCCACGCATTTGCTGGTGACATAATCACTTATGTTATTAGCTGGAATCGTTCTGAATATGATCAAATCGCTTGTTTTGCCACAACTGATACTGATGATTTTGGTAACGATACATGTCTAGCTACGGCAGTAGAAGGTAGCCCATCTACCTATACTATTACTTGGCAGTTGCCTGAAGAAGTAGCTGATCAAGAAATTCGTATTGCTGTTGGTAATAATATCGAGTTTCTTTCAGTTAACGCACGTGTATTCGTAAGTGAAGCTATTGAAGAAGTTCCCGTTTCTTCACCTGAGCCTTCTCCAGAGCCTTTACCTTCACCTGAATAATAGTTTTTAGGTATTAACTGCTATACGAAATAGTCGGTTAATGCTCTTAATATAACCCAAAGAGGTTTTCCTCTTTGGGTTTTTTTATGCGTCATATTTCATGAGTTCCGCCTGCCGGAAGAACAGTAGCGTCTAAATAACGCGCCAATATAAATAAAATAAATACACATGTTAAGTGTGTGGTGTAGGTTAATAAGGTAGTCGATCCTGTTTTTCGCTATACCGTCTCCCGTCTTCCGTCTTCCGTCTTCCGTCTTCCGTCTCCGGCCAATAAAACATATAACTTGTTTAGTTTTTTTTGAGTTTTTAATCTTCCAAAGTGTTACATCTGTATGGAGCCAGTTTTGTTGGGGTAACCAGAATGTCGGTAGAAACCAGTTCGATGGGGATTGAATAGGTTTCTAGATACCTGTCGAAAAAGGCTTTTGTGAAATAAACAGATTGCCAATTGAATGATGTGTAACGGAAATAGTTCTTTTAGAAACTAATCTATGCATCTTTTTACTTATTTACCATAAGGATACTTCAGTGAAAAAACTCAGTTTGATTTCTCTTTTTGTTATGGGGTTTGGCTTGCTAGACCAAAGTCACGCGCAGCGCGCACCCAATATCTTACAAGGGCCTCCAGGCACATTTTTAACCGGGCCTGCAGTCGATCCCGCATTGGCTCAGATGGGTCGTTTGGCAATTATGGATTCCTTAGGGGATAACGTTGTCACGATCCCAGAGGGGCCGGGTAGTACGCCTGGGAGTCTATTGCAGGTTCAGATTTGGAATTTTTCGGATCCCGCAAACCCAGTGTTATTACCATACAATTTAAATGCCGGGGCCCGCCACCCGTATCAAGCTCATGCGACTATTAAACGATACGATTTAGAAGATGAAACTGTTCAAATTGATTTAGGGGCTTACGAAGGTGCAACTCTTTTACCAAATGGTGATTACGAAAAAGATGACTGGAAGGGCGAGCTGTGTTTCTTAAATCCCCGTCCAGGCTGTCATGATGAGCTTGATGCGAACCTCAACCCCCAATACTACAATAATTCAGGCCTTTATAGGCCGTGGTCATTTTCTGCTTGGGGCTCTTACGGCCCGTCTAGCCACACAGGGAAGTTGTATTTAGATAACAAACTAATAACAGAGTGGGATCAACTGGCTGAAACCAATATCGTCGGTTTTCCGCACTTTATGGGAAATATTTTAATCTTAGCTAGTGATCAAGCGTTTAGCGGTATTGCGACTTGGGACGTGTCTGACCCTGAAAATCCTCAACTACTGGATAAAATCACGAACATTGGTCCCGAATGGGATCCAACATATGGGACAGTGGAAAACCCTCGGGGTATTGGCGGGTATTCGTCAGGTATCAACGGCCACTATATGGTATTTGCAAACCGCCCAAATGATATTTACGGGCCGGGCGGAGTCGTTGGTGCAATTACTGTGGTTGATTTTGAAGACCCAGGTAACCTACGAGTAAGCTGCTATATAGAGTTTGGTGAAGAAGACCCAATGTATGTGAATTTTCAGGACGAATTTGCTTTTGTAGATCGCTTTAAAGTGAATATTGAAACATGCGAAGAAGTGTTGAGTTTTGATGAACTCGCGAATGGCGCTGAAATGAGTCAGTTTTCATTACCGCTAGGTAACCTAATTGTTGCTGGTGGTATAACTCGAGATTCGGGTGATCCTATAGATGAACAAGGGATCTCGGTTTGGGTTCATCAGTCTGAACCTGATTTGCGTGCCCCAATCGTTAAATATCATATTCCTGGTGATGGGCAAGTAAACTACCCAGTGTTTGCTCCGATCTCCATTAGTATTCCTGAAACACTTCGCGGTTTAACCTTGGTCCCAGGGGTAAATATAGTCGTGCGCCCAGTGGGCGGTAGCCCAATCGGTGTCGATTATCAGCTTGCGCACGCGGGTGTGATGACTATCGACCCATTTGTGGATTTGTTACCTGATACAAGTTATGAAGTGATACTGAACGGTATAGAAGATTATATGGGTAATGTCATGAGCACTTACCAATTTACATTTTCTACCGGCCCGTCTGTTTTGCCTGGCCCTCCTGAAAATACCCCGCCGACTATCGATTCAATTACTGTTTCTCCAACAGGAACAATAGTGCCTGGTTCAACAGTCCATTTTGCTATCGGGGCAAGTGATGCTGACAACGATCCTTTGGAATTTCGTTTTGATGACGGGCAGGGCAGTGGGTTCTCGAGTTGGGCGACTCCGAATACAGTTGATATTGATTACCCCGAGACGGGAAACTTCACATTTCGTGTTCAGGTCCGGGACGGTGAAGATCAAGACGCAATGGCTCAGGTGGTTAATGTCGGCTCAATCGAAGAGCCGATACCAGGCTTAATTGTGCCAAACAGTAGTTCACAGTTGGCTTGCCAAGCAGGTAGTGATGTTGTTTGGTCCGTTAATCCCGATAATGATTTTGTATCCGCTATTTCTAAAGAGTCAGGTTCATTAGTGGTAGGAATAACGAATATAGATGACCCCCGGAATGTATTGGTGGCGAGCGATGGCAGTATTTGGGTTTCGTCAATGAATAGTGATTCGATAAATATATATGGTAATGACGGATCACTACAAACACAAATTCCTACCGGTTACGGCAGCGCACCCTTCGGTTTAGTCGAAAGTCACAATGGTGAAACTGTATATGCTTCGCTTTACGGCAGTGGTGAAATAATAAAACTGGATGTGTTCTCTCGCGCTGAAACCGCTCGTTTATCGGTAGGTCCGACACCTCGCGCATTGGCTTTAACACCCGATGATAGTCGCCTTCTGGTTACACGGTTTATTTCGCAAGACACGCACGGCGAAATTTGGGATATCAATACAGAAAGCTTTTCACTTTTGGGGTCGATTGTTCTATCGAAAAGTAATGACCCTGATGACATAGACAGTGGTCGTGGTGTTCCGAATTACGTATCATCGATCGTAATCTCGCCCTCAGGTAAACGTGCCTATTTTGTTTCCAAAAAAGATAACACCGACAAAGGAATGTTGACCGGAAATTTCGACCTTGATGATGATAATAGTGTGCGAGCAATTGCGGGCATTGTTGATTTAACCGTATCGAAAGAATTATACGATCAACGAATTGAGTTGGATAATCGAGATTCTCCATCTGCCTTAGTCTTTTCGCCCGCGGCGAATTATTTATTTATCACTTTGCAAGGCAATAACGAAGTTTTGGCTTTAGAGTTAACTGCGCTAGGCAATGTTATTCGGACTACAGGTTTTTTTGCTACAGGGTCAGCTCCTCAAGCGCTTTGTATGGATAGCAACGTTAATAATCTTTTTGTTAAAAACTTTTTAGACCGAAGCGTAAGTAAAATTGATATCAATGATTTTCTTGCTTCAGGCACATTGAGCCCAGCGACTACGACTCTCACGACAGTAGCCAATGAAAAATTAACGCCTGAAGTCCTTGCTGGTAAACGTATTTTTTACCATGCTAGTGACAGCCGGATGAGTGCGGAGGGTTATATTAGTTGTGCAACTTGTCATATTGATGGTGAACATGACGGACGAACCTGGGACTTTACGGGTCGTGGTGAAGGTCTTCGTAACACCATCTCGCTCGTTGGTCGATCGGGAGTAAGCGGTGGTAGTGTTCACTGGTCAGGAAATTTTGACGAAATTCAGGATTTTGAACACGATATACGCAATGCATTTTTAGGTGAAGGCTTCTTAACGAACGAACAATTTGAATCTGCCAATACGCCATTAGGTGCTCCCAAAGAAGGAATGAATACAGACTTGGATAATATGGCGGCCTATGTCTCATCATTAAAGCAGGATTCCTTGCCAGCCAGTCCAGAGCGAGATAATGCGGGAGAATTGACTGAGTCTGGAGCACGAGGCAAATTGATCTTCCAAAATGAAAATTGTACGACTTGCCATGCCGGTGATATTTTTGCTGATGGTTTGGCTCATGATGTTGGCACATTACGGCATTATTCAGGTGGTCGTCTTGGTGGCGAATTATCGGCTATACGTACTCCCTCACTCTTGGGGTTGTTTCAGTCTGCACCGTACTTTCATGATGGTAGTGCGGCAGAAATTGTTGATGTGTTTTCGACGGTGGGAGGAACGATTTACCAGGCAGAGGATTATATTTTTGATCCCGAGACCGTGATCGAGCAACCTGTTTTTGGGAACTTACGTCGAACGTTTACCAATTCAGAAGCCGACAATCCCGGCAGAGCGGTTTTAATCCCAGATTATTCTGATGGGGTTGTCTTTCTTCGTGATGTTGACGGTGGAGCGGGTGGTCCAGCGTTAATTCGTTTTCGCGCTATGGGCACAAACGAATCATTGGATAGCAGTTTAAATATTGTTGTGAATAATGTAACCGTTACTTCAGAGCCCGTTGTTGTACCTGTTATGGCTTTAATTGAAGGCGAGCAATCTGCTTTCGTTGAAAGTTCCGCGATCAGTATTAATCTACAGCCAGGAACCGACAATATCATTATTCTGTTTGGTGTTGAGTCTAATGGTGGTGTGATTATTGATGATGTAACGGTTAGTAATGTCGATGATATTACCCGCGCGTCAGCACATACAACGGCGATGGATTTGACTGCTCAGAGCATGGCTGATCTTGTTTCTTATATAGCACAAATTGATCGACAAAATGTGCCGCAAGAAGAGCCTATTAATACCCCACCGGAAGGTGCTGATGACGAAATTCGCACGAACATTGATACAGCGTATGAAATTTCTTTTGATGAGTTATTAAAAAATGATTCGGATTTAGATGAAGGCGATGAGCTAACAATTGATAGTATTTCTCCGGCTGATAGTGGAAGTGTTGAGTTTGATAGTGAGGGGGAATTAATTATTTTTACGCCGTTAGCGGGTTATATCGGCGGCGATAGTTTTACTTATGTTTTGTCTGATGGGTTCATAACTGATGTTGTAACGGTAAATATAGACGTACATGCTAATACTCCGCCAATAGGAGTAGGTGAGGCGTACACAACAGACTTTGAAACGCCAAAAACGCTATTGATTAAGGATCTAATCGAAAATGATATTGACCCCGATAATGAAGAACTGAAAATTATCTTTGTTGATGATTGGATTGGTAGTGATAGACCATTACTGGACCAGACTGCGGGAACAATCACATTTACTCCTAGTATTGGATTTTCTGGTGAAGCAGAGTTTACCTATACGGTATCCGATGGCCATGAAGTTGGCTATGAAGGTTTGGGTTGGGCAAAAGTATCCATAACAGTTGGTGATTTGCCTGTGCCCACGGTTCCACCTCTGCCAACCTTTGAGCCAACGCCCGAGCCAACTCCAGTTCCAAACATCCCACCGGTTGGAGTTGATGACGCATACTCAACAGAGTATGAAACACCGAAAAGCATGCTGATAAGAGAGCTAATTGGAAACGATATTGATCCCGATACAGAAAAGTTAAACATTATCTTTGTCGATGACTGGATTGGCGGTAGTCGACCAATACTGGATCAGTCTGCGGGAACGATCGTGTTTACGCCTAATGCTGGATTTATAGGAGATGCAGAGTTTACGTATACGGTATCAGATGGTCATGAAATTGGATATGAGGGGCTTGGCTGGGCAAAAGTAACGATAACAGTTGGGGGTTCACCCGCACCGACAGTTACGCCAATACCGACATCCGTCCCGACTCCAACGCCTTCAGCAGAACCTACGCCAGAACCTACGGTCGAGCCAACACCGACTCCAACGCCTTCTACAGAACCTACGCCAGTACCGACGGTCGATCCAACACCGACTCCAACTCCGGCGCCTACTCCAGAGGAACTTAACACCTATTACTTTGGGCACAGTTTAGTCTTTCATACGAATACAGATTATCCCGACGTTAATGAGGTAAGCATTCCACATTGGTTGTCACTTTTGTCTGAAGCAGGGGGGCACACTTACACCGCAGATGGCGAATTCAGGACTAGCAACTACCCCTTGCCAGCGTCACCTGACTGGGGGTTCTCGGTAGCAGCATCTGGGTGGGACAGTGATTTTGCTTCGAGTGACATGGACGCAGTGATATACACCGATCTAAACTTCGTTCAGTACAAACCGCCAACCGAACCCTATGACTACGACCCAGGCAGTATGCCCGCGACGCCAGTTGAGTCAGTATTGAGACTGTTAGATTACGTCGATCAAGAAGAGCCGGATGCTAAGTTCTACATTTACGAAGGTTGGACGGATGCCGGGACTATCATTCCTGACTTTCCAGCCGTCCAACCAACTCCCGAACAAGTTGCGGAGTATCACGCTTTGGCCAAAGGCAGTTACCACGATTGGTGGGTTACGCTTCATGATGAGTCGATTACTGCGAGTGGTAATAACACCATAAAGCTTATCCCAGTTGGTTTGATACTTTCGGGCTTGTTGACCGAAATTGAGCCTTTAGCAGCCATAACTTTTGATCAGCTGTTTGAAGATAACGCCCCTCATGGTCGACCAACGCACTACTTTTTGGCCGCAATGATTCAATACATGGCGCTGTACCAAGAGCAGCCTCCTGCAAGCTATAAAGACCAAATATCATCAGTAATTCATGCGGACGTAGCCAATAACTATGACCAGATAGTGGCTTATATTTGGAACGAGTTGAATGCCTTTAACTTCCCTAATGGAGACAGCCGTGTTTGGTAACGTTTAGCTCACGACTTCCTTTATAGTTTGGTGAAAACCCTCTGAAGCGCTCGTAAGAGTGCGGCGGAGGGTTTTTCCGTTTAAGGCGGAGTGCAAATAGAGCGCAAGATAAGGAGAGTCTGCGAAGATGGCGGCTTGTCTCATTTGTCACGAGGGTGTTGTGGCGTAGATCAGACTGGAGATGGGGGCTGAGAGGGCTGTTGCAGGGGGAGGGAGGCTATTTTGGCTGATTCATACCCGTGTAGCTCAGTGCGTGAGTGTTCTTGCTGTTGCATTGATAATATCGAGGGTGGAGCTCTAGATTAATCGCTAGGTTTAGTGCGCCAGAGCTCAAGCTGCATCCGAGGATAGGCGAGCTGGGTGCCTGATCTAAATTGTTGCCCTAAAAAGAAAAAGGCCGAAGTGGGTAGCTTCGGCCTTTTTTTGTCAGCGATGTTACTGTGGAAATACTCAGTAAGCGTAAGCTTGTTGCTGCTTGCCTTCTTTGTCTATTAGTCGAATGATATCGACTAGGATACTGCCAGACTCAATAAGAATGATATCCCCGTCAACATCAATTTGTTTCTTCTTCTTAGGAGCTTCCGCTTCGACTTCTTCCTCGTCTACTTTATCGTAATCCCTGAACTCTTCGATAGTTTTGAATACCTTCAAGCTTTTTGCCGCCCGACGTTTGTTTTCTATCGTCATCGCCAGTTGCTCCAAATCATCTTTCTCTTTGATACGCTTCTCTTCGTTTAGAGAGATGCTTTTTTTCTGCTTGTTCTGCTTCATGATGCCGACTTGATCCTGCAAAAAGGCAAAGTCTGGATCTTCAGATGTTCTTTTAGAGTGAAGGTTTTTGATGACCGGCAATATAGCCGAGAAATCATAATACTCGGAGTGAGGTACAGGATGGATTTTGTCCCACGGTAGGGCGTTATCGTAAGCTGATTCACCCACTTCTTCTGGGTCGATCAAAAGAGGGATCACAACATCAGGGATAACACCGCGGTGCTGAGTGCTGTCACCGGATACGCGGTAAAATTTAGATTCGGTGATCTTCAAGCCACCCTCAATCATTGGGTTTACTGATTGAACCGTGCCTTTCCCGAATGTTTGAGCGCCAATGATGATGCCGCGATGGTAATCCTGAATCGCGCCAGCAAAAATTTCGGAAGCGGATGCGCTCAGTCGGTTAACCAAAACCACAAGCGGGCCACTGTATAGTGCCTTAAAGCGCGAACGATTATGGCGATTTATACGATTGTCGGGGCTGCGGATCTGCACAACAGGGCCTTGATCAATGAATAGATCAGTCAAGTTTACGGCTTCCTGTAGAGAGCCTCCGCCATTATTGCGGAGATCGAGAATGATCCCGTCAACGCCTTCCTTCATGAGCTCACGTACAAGCTTCGTTACATCGTTAGAGCTACTTTTATAGTTCATCTTGCGCATACGTTGAGCATCAAAATCGACATAGAAGGTCGGAAGGTTAATGACGCCAAGTTTGTAAATTTCTTTGCCGTCGCTTATCTCAAGAACTTCTTTTTGAGCCGCTTGATCTTCAAGCTTTACACGACCTCTATTGATCCGAACAATCTTAGGTTCGGTGTCGGTTTTAATCTCTAGCTTAACGACAGTGTTTTTAGGGCCTCGAATCAGATCAACGACCTCTTCTAAGCGCCATCCGACAACATCGACCATTTCACCGAGGTCGCCCTGAGCAACACCGACAATCTTATCTGCTGCCTTAAGCTGACCCTGTTTGTCTGCTGGCCCTCCAGCAACAAGGCGTACAACCTTGGTAAACTCTTCGTCAGACTGAAGTACCGCACCGATTCCTTCTAGAGACAAGCGCATATTAATGTTGAAGTTTTCGGATGTACGAGGCGACCAGTAATTTGTATGGGGGTCATACAAAAGGGTAAGCGCGTTAGCAATAGTTTCAAATATATCGGCTGTGTCGAGCTGGTCCATTCTTTTTAGCTGACGGCGATAACGCTTGGTAATGATCTTCTTAGATTCTTCTATCGTTTTACCCGACATCTTTAGGTTCAGGATGCTGAGCTTTACACGTTTATGCCAGAGCTTGTCAGCTTCAGCCAAGGTAGCAGGCCAGGGCAAATTTTCTCGCTCAAGCAGCACCTCATCTAGAGTACTAAAGTTGAACTTGACCGTTTCGTCGTTTAGTAGTTCGAGTACAGATTTTAGGCGGGACACCACACGCTGACGATACAGGTGGTATACCTCGTAAGCAGGGCTTAGATCACCAGTTCTGAAATTGTCATCGTATTTGAGAGCGTTCTTTTGGAACAGCGAAATGTCCTTATCGTAAAAGAACATGCGTGAAGGGTCGATAGAATCGAGGTATCGCGCTAGAAAACGTTTAGACAGGTCGTCGTCTATTTTAAGGTCACGGTAGTGGCGTGATTGCAAGCTGGATAGGATGTCTCGAATAGTGTCAGATTGAGATCGAGAATAGTCGATTGAACTAAGTGGTTTGGCGTAAACACCGATGCAAACCGTTACACCGAGTAAGAAAGAAACCAAAGATCGTTTCTTATTAAGCATACTGTTAACTACCTTATTTTCGTGTCGCTTTTTTTCTGTCCGCTACTATAACATAGCGTATTCTGGTATCCAGAGCGGAAACCGCGCTTAAAGTTCAGCAAGTTATGATGATTTGGATCTAAAATATTTGTTTTCAACCAAAACGGTACTAAAAAACACACATATGAGCTTTAACGGTTCAAATTTTATACATCCGTACTGCCAGTGTTACTTCTTGGTTATATAGTCTCCAGAACACCTAAAAAACGTTTGTTCTCATCAGCCATATCGTTACAATCCAGCTCAATGTTTATTTTTTATTCTAAGTGAACCTATGACTCAACACTTTTTTCTACGCACAATTCTTTGGATGGCTCTCATTGGCCTAGTCTTCGGTTGTTCGGAGGGGACGAAACAAAAAGATTCAGAGCAAAGCAACCTCAAAAATGGAGAACCTCAAGAATTAACTGTAAGCCAATCTCCTAAGCCTTATGTTTATAAAGGTGATTTTTCAGGAATAGAGGAGCTTGGCACAATTCGAATCATTGCTCCTCGCTTCGATGGGGCTAATGCACTTCCTCGGTCCGGTCTTTCTACCTCAGACTATCAAGGTCTTGTTGCTGAATTCGTTAAATCAATAAATCTAAAAATTGAGTGGGTCTATGTTGATAACTTTGAAGCACTGATACCTGCTTTAGTGAGTGGACGTGGAGACGTCATTGCTACGAACATGACCGTTACAAAAGGGAGATCGTCACAAGTAGGGTTTACGAAAGCGATTGCGCAAGTTTCCGAAGTGTTGATCGCCAGGGCTGATTCATCGATATCGACCCTTGATGATTTACGAGTTAACGGTAAAAATAGTGAGGGTCAAAGTAGCGGTGAGCGTGACAATAAAAGTGACAATAAAAATAACGATGAGCGTGACAGTAAAAGCAGCGAGAATATTGACGCAAAGACTTCTGGAACTAAGAGCGGTATAAAAGTTGCGCTCGAAGCGGGTACTGCCTATTTAGAAACCTTTGAGTCAGAAGACCTTATTCGCTCGGTTGTTACGGTTGAACGCAACAGCAACGATAACGAGTTATTGGCTGGGGTCAGTTCTGGGTTATATGACGCAACCGTCCTCGATAGCGATATTGCTCGTATTTTGCTCAAAGACTACCCCAAACTCAGTGTGAAATTCACAATTAAAAAAAATCGCCCCATAGCCTGGGCCGTAAGAACCGATTCCCCTGTTTTATTATCAAAACTCAATGAATTTTTGGTCTCTCACCACGTAAAAGAAGCATCGAACTTATTTGAGCGTAGAGACTGGACCGAGATAAAGGCCAGCGGCCGTATTCGAATGCTCACCGTAAACAACCCCGCGAGTTATTTTATGTGGCGTGGTGAATTGATGGGTTTTGACTATGAACTGATGAAAGCCTTTGCAAATAAGCACAACTTACATTTGGCTGTCGTATTAAAAAATAGTATTCCAGAATTATTCGAAGCTCTTAAAAAAGGCGAGGGTGATGTGATCGCAGCATCTCTAACACGCTCTGATAAAAGAACGACCGCAGGTATTACCTTTTCACGGCGCTACCTCAAGGTCAATGAGCAACTCGTAGGTAAAAAAGAAGAAGCTTTGATGACCTCTTTAGCCGAGCTTAATGGTCGCACAGTTGGCTTAAATCCAGATACGGTGTTTTATGAGCATCTACTGGCAAAGCTCCCCAAAGATCATACAGTGAATATTATTGCTGTAAACGATGCAACCACTGAGGAGCTTATTGGCAGAATGGTCGAAGGGGAATTTGATTTTACAATAGCTGACAGCCACTTAGTCGCCTTGGAGAAAAGTTATCATCAAAATGTGTCTGTTAGTTTAGAGTTGACAGAATCCTCAGCAATATCCTGGGCCATTCGAGAGGAGAAAGAAGTAGGGGGCGGTTTAAAAACTGAACTAGATGCCTTTAGCAAAAAAGAATATCGAGGTCTTTTTTATAATGTGGTTTTCAATAAGTACTTTAAAAATACACGTAAGATTAAACAGTATCAGCAAGGCCGAGTTTTCCCCGACGGTAAGCTATCCCCATACGACGATTTAGTAAAAGAGCTCGCCAGCAAGTATAAAATGGATTGGCGCCTACTTATCTCGCAAATGTACCAAGAAAGTAAGTTTAACCCCAAAGCCAAGTCTTTTGCCGGGGCGCAAGGGCTCATGCAAGTTATGCCTCGCACAGCAAAAGAACTGGGCTATTCAAATCTCTACGAGCCGGTAAACGGCGTAAGTGCCGGTATTGTTTATATGGATTGGTTGGAAGATCGTTTTCCTGGTGAATTAGATTTTCAAGAGCGTATCTTCTTCACACTCGCAGCTTATAATGCCGGAACAGGTCACGTGCGTGATGCCCGTAAACTCGCAAAAAAACTCGGTTACGACCAAAATAAATGGTTCGACAACGTCGAAAAGGCGATGCTAAAACTGGCCAAACCAAAATACTATAAAAATGCGCGCTTCGGCTATGTCCGGGGTAGTGAGCCAGTGCAATACGTACGCAAAATACACGACCGTTATCTCGGGTATCTCCAGTCGAGCTAAACGTGGAGAAAAACGCCACTAATACTTCGTCGCTAGTTTAAATATTAGCTTAGGCATATCCGATAGATTTAAACCTACGTTTTACTGCGGATAACGTATCAAAAGTAAATCAACGAGATATCGTAGCTCGACATTTATTCACACATTTTAAATTAAGTTATACAAGGTAATATCATGGCTGCAGCAGGACTACTCGCACTTATGGATGACATCGCCACACTACTCGACGATGTCGCAGTTCTGTCAAAAGTCGCGGCAAAAAATACAGCGGGTGTACTCGGTGATGATTTAGCCCTAAATGCAGAGCAGGCTTCAGGTGTGCGGGCTGAGAGAGAGCTGCCAGTTGTATGGGCTGTTGCGAAAGGGTCATTAAAAAACAAAGTGCTACTCGTTCCAGGAGCATTGTTAATCAGTGCATTCATCCCCTGGCTTATTACACCTCTTTTAATGATCGGTGGCCTGTACCTGTGTTTTGAAGGCTTTGAAAAAGTACTTCATTATTTCTTACACAGGAACGAAGAGTCTAGTGAACATGCAGAAAAGCTAAATGCCGTTGCAGACTCCAGTATCGACATGGTTGCCTTTGAGAAAGAAAAAATACGTGGCGCTATCCGAACCGACTTTATATTATCTGCCGAAATAATCGTAATCGCATTAGGTAGCGTTAAAGGCGCCGCGTTTATAACCCAAGCTTTCGTGGTCAGTGCCATCGCATTAGGGGTGACGGTTGGCGTATATAGCTTAGTCGCAGGTATCGTTAAAATGGATGATGCAGGTTTATACTTAATAAAAAACGCGGGAACCAATAAAGCAAAACACGCCTTAGGAAAAGCACTTCTTTTAACCGCTCCAAGACTGATGAAGCTACTAACCGTATTCGGTACCATCGCCATGTTCTTAGTCGGCGGCGGCATACTCGTTCATGCACTGCCATTTTTGCATGATGCAATGCATAGCGTGCATCACTTTCTGTCACACGCTAATATGGCGAAAATGCTAGAAACTGTTTTGACAACGATTTCTGATCCATTGTTTTCAGGATTGGTTGGCGCATTAGCGGGGGGACTAGTTTTGTGTGGTGTGACTGTCTGGGGGAAAATAATAAATAAAGTAAAAGCCGCAGAGTAAGTACTCTAGTCGCGTGGTTGGTGAATCTAGCCAGCCATGCTAACGGCCTGAAACGATAGAGTTCGGCTACTTTAAAATTCTGACAAAATAAGCTGCCTAGAAAATAAGCACCTAGAAATTGCCCGCTACCCAAAAAATTGGTATGCAATTAGGCTAAAAGTCTCGCTAAGTACAGCAGTACTTAAGCCAGCACTCGGTAATTAATCTGGATATCCCGCAAAGCTGCGATGCTACCATTTTTAAATACAACCACCTTCCTGTTCAAACTCCTAAACCTCGCGGGTAAACCACGGCTTTTTTCATGGTTATGTCGGGGCACAAATACATCATCAACAAGTAACAAACGGCCTCCCGGTGAGGCAACTTGATCGCCATGGGAGAGAGGTCTGGGTGCGGAACGACTGTTTTCGGCGTACATATAAACGTCCTTAACAAAGCATCTACGTTAAATAATTTCAGAAGAAGAGCGGTTATGTTTATATGTACAGTGTATGCCTATACAGTATTGTTTGCAAGTGTCGATGTGTAAGGTTGAATTGGCGGCTTTTTGAAAAAGGCGAAACCTTAGTAAACCCTGTATCCAGGTTCTAGGCGTCGTATAGCATCGATGCAGTTATTGGCTTCATCACGGCTATAGCCAGTAGTGCGCAAAATATAATTCGATAATTGTAGGCTAGCTTCGAGGGTTTCTGGTACAACTTGCGTAGCACCGGCCTCCATGAGCGCCTCAGAGTGGGATGTGTCGCGAGAGCGGACGATAACGGTAAGATCAGGCCAGTACCGTTTAGCAATGACCAAGGCGCGAAGCGCATCTTTTTCAGAATTCATTGTAATCAGCAACGCAGCGGCACGCTCTATAGCCGTGTGTTTTAAAATTTCAGATCGCGTTGCATCACCAACAAAAATAGACGAATCGGTTCTTTGGTGCTGACGCACAAGCTCAGAAGATTGGTCAATAGCAATATATGGGATCGCTTCGGCTTGTAACACGCGAGCAACTGCTTGACCCACTCGTCCATATCCTGCAATAACAACATGATCGTGTATTTCGTCATCGCTTATGGTTTCGCTTGTCTCAGCCGTTTCCTTTTTCAGTGCATTACCAAAATACTCCCCCAGGGCAGCTAACAAAGGAGTCAGCATCATAGAAAGCCCAGCAACAAGCACCATAAACTGACCGATATCATGGCTGATAATATTGTATGTGAGCGTGGCTTGGCCGATAACAACAAATGCAAATTCACCGCCTTCCGACAGGAGTAGGGCCGTTCGAATGGCGTTTTCAGCGCGCATACCAATTAACCGGGCACAAACGAACGTGAGAATCGTTTTAAGTGCGATAAGCCCAAATACAGATGCAATCACCCAAATTCCACGCTCAAACGCAATGGAAAAATCAATGTTCATTCCTACAGACATAAAGAACAACGCGAGAAAAAGCCCCTTAAATGGAGCAATTTCACCTTCTATTTGATGGCGGAACTCTGTTTCAGCGAGTATCAGCCCAGCTAAAAATGCACCCAAGGCCATCGATAGACCCGCCATGCCGGTGACCATTGAAATGGCAAGAATGGTAAGTAAGGTCATTGCAGTAAACACATCAATACTTTTCGTGTGCGCGGCAATTTCAAAGAACTTACGTAAACCAAAGCGACCGAATAGCACAATGAGCGCTATCGCTAAAACCGCATTGGCAAACGCATAAAATATATCCCCTACAATGCTACCGTCTTGCTTCCCGAAGACTGAAAGCAAAATAAGAATCGGGACCACCGCTAAATCTTGAAATAACAGGACAGAAAAACTATAACGGCCATGTTTAGCGGCCAGCTCTCCTCGTTCGCTCAGCAGCTGGATAACCATAGCGGTAGACGATAGGGATAGACACAAACCGATAACAATAGACGCTTGAGCGCTGTTTCCCCACATGTAAGCACAGCCTGCAATGGCTAGTGAGCAAGACACCATCTGTGCAGAGCCCAATCCAAAAATTAGCCTCGAATACGTTTTTAATCGTTCAAACGATAATTCCAAACCGATAGCAAATAGTAGGAATACAACGCCAAGTTCAGCAAAATGTTGTACCCCCTCAATATCGGTAACAACCCCCAACGTGTGTGGACCAATAATAGCGCCCGTAGCCAAAAACCCTAGAATTGGGCTTAATCGAAATTTTTTGAACAACGGCACGATAATAACGACACCGAGTAAAAACGCGGTAATTTCAACAAGATAGGGAACTTCAATTGAATGCAGTGAAATTTCCATAAAGTAATGTTTGCTCTAATTTAGGAGGTAAAGCGTAAAGAGTAAGGTGTAGTCGGACTTAACACGTCGTACTTTAATCTTAGTGAGTTATCATCATCAATGTTAGAAATATTGCCCTAAACAGGAATGCACGATATGACGCGTGATTCCTAAGCCTTTGTTGAGGCGGCGCTTACAAGCATGAAAAGTAACGGAGCGAATAAGCCCGAAGCAATATCAGGCAGTGTAGCGTTAAGACCGAGTAAGAAGCATTGCGCATGATCAAGCCGAGGGTAATCGTATCGGATTAAATTTGAGACGCCCCTCAATGCGGTTATTTAAATATCGGGTACTCTAAAAAGATAAAGTGTAAAACATTAACGCCGAAATGCGTCGTTAGAGCCATTGAAAAACGCCCGGTTACAGAATATACAGAGGCGTATACAACACCCGCGATCAAGAATAAAAAAAACATCGCCCCAATCGATGCCGTGTGAGATAGGGCAAACACTAAGCTAACAACAGCAATGCCGACCCCCGTACCCAATCGCTTATTCGAAAATAGCACACTAATTCTGTCTTGTATCAGTAGCCGAAAGAAAGCCTCTTCAGCCATTACTGTAACCAATAGATTAACGGCAGAAAAATAAAGAATGCCTTCGGATAATTTAGGTGCCCAGCCAATGTTAAAAAAGGTAGTAGCTACAGATAAAACAGCCAAAACACCAGCGGCAGCAATGAGTAATGAATTCAGAAGAGGGCGAGTAACTTGATTCAGGGTGGAAACGGAACAGGAGCCGAGAAGCCAGATGAAAATAAGATAGCCCCCAGCGGCTTTACTGATATTACAGAAAAGTAAATAGGCGCCACTACCACGGTAAAGTCCTGACGTTTCCCAGATGAGGGGATAGTTAAAACCATCGGGACGATAAATCGCAACAAAAAAACCGAACAGCAAAGAGAATAGCCAAGCAATGTGCCCAGTCCAAAGATTGCATGACGCAACGCGTGTGATTACAAACAGCCCGGCAGTTAAAAACGGCAATGCTATTAGGTTCAGTAAGGGCATGGACGAAAACAAATAGGCGACGAGCGCTATACCCCCGATGACGAAGGATAATATAAGTTTAGCTTTGATGGGGTTTTCTAGAAGCATTCGCGTTTCATGAATGATAATAATAATTTGAACGATTGAAGGCGTTTCAATTTAATAGCAGTGCAAGCTCCGAAAAAAACACAACAAGTTTGATTGGACGTTAGTCGCAGTAAACTTTAGTAATATCGCTGTAAGCATCAATACGTCGGTCACGGAAAAAGGGCCAAATTCTGCGTAAACTTTCACTTCTTGCTAAGTCAATCTCGACAAGTGCAGTCTCAGCTTCATCTTGGCTCGCTTCATGCAAAAATTCACCCTGCGCTCCGACAGCAAAACTAGAACCCCAAAAATGAATGCCGCCATCACCAGTCGGATTATTTTCAAACCCAACACGATTGACCGAAATAACGGGAATACCATTTGAAATCGCATGGCCACGTTGTACAGTAATCCAAGCATCACGCTGTCGGGCTTGTTCCTCTTTACAGTCACGTAAATCCCAGCCGATAGCCGTGGGATAAATTAAAATATCAGCACCTGCCATAGCCATAAGTCGTGCGGCTTCCGGAAACCACTGATCCCAACAAATAAGTACACCGAGATTACCCAGAGAGGTACTTATTGGGATAAAGCCTTGGTCTCCAGGCGTAAAATAAAATTTCTCATAAAAGCCTGGATCATCGGGGATGTGCATTTTACGATATTGGCCCGCAATACTACCGTCCGTATCAAAAACTACAGCCGTATTGTGAAAGATGCCAGCAGCACGTTTTTCAAATAACGAGGCGATAATCACAATGCCCAAGTCTCCCGCCAGCTTGCCAAGTGTATTGGTTGTTGGTCCCGGAATAGTTTCAGCTAAATTAAAGGCGTCGACATCTTCCTGCTGGCAAAAATACAAACTCCGGTGAAGCTCCTGCAAAATGATCAGCTGCGCACCCTGGGTGGCCGCCTCCCGTATTTTTACAATAGACGAGGCAAGATTGTTCTCGGTGTTTGCTTCACAGCTTTGTTGGATTAAAGAGGCTTTCAATATTGTCATAATATAATTCCAAATAAACCTAACGTGCTAATTGTAATGCAAAGGCCGAAAGCAGAAAGTTTGCTAGGTGTCTGCAGCAGAAAGTATAAAAGGCGTTTATCGGTTTCAATTGTTAGCCCCTTAGCTGGTAACCGTTCCTTAACTAATTTTATCAAAAGTTACCGAACCTTTTAATAACTGCATCGTAATGCAGTGCAGGCTGCCGTGTTGCTCAATAAGCGACAAACAATTTATACCGACAACCTTATGCTCAGGAAAAGCCAGAGCAAACTGAGATAAAGCAAGGTCATCATTGTCATCGTCATATGTCGGCACCAATACAACACCGTTGCTGACCAGAAAGTTTGCGTAAGTAGCGGGAAGCCGCTCGCCATCCTCGCCCGATATTGTGTTGGGCAAAGGCAGAGGGATTAACGTAAAAGGTTGGTTGTGCTGATTGCGAAAGCTCTTAAGCTGTTCCTCCATTTTCAATAGAGCAGGGTAGTGATCATCAGATTCATCGTCACACTGAATGTAGACGATCGTATCAACAGACGTAAAGCGGGCCAAAGTATCAATGTGGCAGTCAGTGTCGTCACCGGCTAAATAACCATGGTCGAGCCATAGTACTTTTGTAACGCCAAGAGAATCGACTAGAGCTTCCTCGATAGTCGCTCTATTTAAACTCGGGTTACGATTATGGTTAAGCAAGCAGGCCGATGTCGTAAGCAAGCAACCATCGCCATTTGAATCAATCGCACCACCTTCCAATACCATTGAAGAAGGCGTAACAGCAGAAGAATTAAGTACGCCACTAAAGCGCAAGCGTGTGGTTAAAAGGTTATCCAGTACGGCATCAAACTTATTGCCCCAACCATTAAAGATGAAATCAATATAGCCAGCACTACCGTCTGTCTCAATGCCAATAGGGCCAAAGTCACGTGCCCAAGTATCGTTATATTCAGCGACAAATAGGTGAATCTTGTTACTGCGTGAGGTGAATAATTCACGGAAGAGAGCGGTCAATTCATTGACCATGTCCCTTCGCACTATAAGTACTATAGACGTGTGATTAAGTAGCTCATCAAAAATAGCGAGATATGTCCGCCGAACGTGAATAAGAGTGTTGGCCCAGTCGGTATGCTCACCTGGCCACGCGAGTAAAATCGCATCGTGAGCTTCCCATTCAGAGGGGAGTCGAATCATAAGTGCCCAGAGTTAAGATTGCCGAGGGGGATCCGCTGGCATGGGCGTAATTATCGCGATTTGTAAGTGTTTTGACTACCTGCAATCTGTATTTTGCATGTGTCGGTTATTTATGACACTAAGCCAGCTATAAGAACAACGGCCAAAGCTACAAAAACACCGGCAACAATAGTTTTAACAAGGTTGGTAATGATAATTCTGTCTTCTGTGTGCATGTCGTACTCCAGATCGTTGTATTGGGGTTGAGTGTGTCCGTCAATAAATAATGTACGGGTGGGCTAGTCATTAGTTGATGTGTCTAGAGTGAAGCAGAAGTGCAAAGCGCGGCTTGATATTGATCAATGCAAGCAAAAAAAAACCTCAATTTTTAAATAAGATATTGATTTATTTGTGATCAATTGCGCAATCGCAGCATCGATCAAAAAACAACCGCGAAATTGTGGCGTAATTGGTTGCATGTTGGCGTGCAAGAGAGGATTATCCGCTTCGTAAGAGCTGCTCAGCGGAGCGCTAGAAGTGATAGGTAATAGGAAATAGTAATCAAACGAAATATGGAGCCGACATAGCGGCTTATACGGATATTAAACACAACAAAGGGTAAAAGGGGATATTTATGACTACTGCCGAACTAGTATTAGATCAAAAATTTAGAGACTCATATTTACAGCTCGAAAGAGAACGTAAAAACTTCAGCATAATAGGGCGCATGGAAACCGTCGCACTCGTTATTTTCCTTGTTCTCTTTATATACTTCGTAAAATTCGTATTCTGGGGCGAAGGTTTTAGCTCCTTTTCAACCAAACAGCACGACTTTACCGTCGCGTTCTTGCTCGATCAGCCAGGCCCCCAGGCAGACTACGTAGAACAATCCATATTAGAAGACGGCTATATTAGCCTGATGGAATACCATCGCTTCGTCGACATGGCCAGCCGCTACAAAATCGCAAAACTACAATCCCAGCACTGAACCCCCAGAACTAAAGTCCCGAGCCCGGTACTCCAGTCCTTTTCGGTACCCCGAGCTCGGCACCCCGTATCCCAGTCCTTTCCAGTACCCCGGTCCGGCACCCAGTTTCCCGAATCCCGTACCCAGTTTCCCGTACCCCAGCCCTTACCCCTTAATGATGATGCCCACCCTCACCATGTGCATGGCCATGGGAGGACTCTTCTTCAGTCGCAGCTCTCACATTAGAAACCGTAATATCAAACGTCAAAGTCTTGCCCGCGAAAGGGTGATTCATATCCAAAGTCACCATAAACTTCCCAGCCTTAACAACACTGGCGTCCACAACACCCTGCTCAGTATTCACCTTGACCAAAGTGCCAGGCAGCAAGCGTTTATGCTTACTGGCTAAATGCTTAATCGGCACTTTTTGTTCTGCGTTATCTCTACGAAGTCCATAAGCTTTATCCGGTCCCAAAACGACATTCACTTGCTCGCCTTCTTTCTTGCCGATAAGCGCCTCTTCAATGCCCGGTAAAATATTGCCCTTGCCACACATAAAGGCCATCGGCATACCTTTCTGGTTAGACTCAACCGCAGTACCGCTGTCATCGTTAATCGTGTAATGAAATGTTGCCACGCAACCGTCTTGGATTTCCATACTGCACCCTTAATTTGAAGAGCGGGCAATATACCAGCTTACATCCGCCTCTTGAATGACAATCCGCACGAAATGATCTGAACAGAACAGCGGCTCGTATAAGGCTAACAACAGATTAACGTGATGAAAGCCAATCTAAAAAACGGGTTTTACGATACAAAACAGGCAACAATGTTGTTTAAATTCAGTAAATTGCGCCGATTACCTAATAAAACTGGCACTGTTCACACAACCGATAACTTAAAGTTGGCAAAGCGCACAAATCCTCTTATCATCACAGCCTCATACGGAACAGCTAAGCGCAAAAATAGTCGCTTAGCCAGTAGCTTAGATAGTCGCTAACTCTGTAAATTTGATGATTTGATAGTGCAATCGCTCAACTCAGCAGACAAACAGAACCGCAAGGCGGCCCAAACGAAGCAAGTAGTGGACGAACACAAAGCTTATGAGCGTAGAAACACAAGGAAATGCCCCGCGGGTTATCTCCAGCATATTTCATCAACGATACCAACTTATCCTACCCAACGGGGCGAAAGCACACGCCACGGCTACACGGGTTGATACCAGTTGTATAGAATCCGTAGAGCGCCTAATCCGGGTTGATTTTGCATCCAGCGATAGCCTGTGGCGGAGCATACTTCGTGAATACTTCGCCGACATTGTCGGTGTTGCCGCCAGTGGCGTCGATCTATATCGCGTAATCGCCAAACTCACGACCCAAGGCCGTATTCAGTTCTACAAACTGCCCCAGCTGCAAAAATCCATGCTAGCCAAAGACGGCAGAGGCAAAGCACTGCGCTTCATAAAGGGCCCAGACCCATCGCCAGCGGAAGACACCGCGCCAATCAAATTTGTCGACGATAAAACGATCGACAACGCCCTAAACAAAGTCAAAGTAGAAGACGCATTCTGGGGCTCCGTACTAGAAGAAAGTGGCACCAAGCCGAGAGGCAAATATGTACCTCCCGGTGGCAACAAAGCCATCGTTAAGCAACAGCTTAAGTCCGGCGAACTTCGCGCCTACGAAATCCCTTACACGCCAGCCGCACCGAAGTCCGTAATGGAATTTATTCCAGAACCGCTTCCAACGGCGCAACCTGTACCGCTCGCACCGCCTACACCACCAGGCTGGATCGAAATCAAACTCATGTACGAAGACGACGAACCCATTGCCAACCAAGATTACTGGATCAAAGATTCAGACGGTAATGAATACACCGGCACAACAGACGACGAAGGCATGGCTAAAGTGCAAGACGTAACAGACGGTTACTGCGACATTAAATTCCCAGAATTAGACGGGTGGTATCAATAATGGCAACAGTACACACCGTACAGCAGGGCGAAACCCTGAATCGCATTGCAAGGCTTTATCGATTCGTTTCCGGCGATACCATTTACAATCACGACGATAACGCCGAATTTCGTGAAATACGTAAAGACCCCAACGTCATCTTTCCCGGCGATGAAATCAACATACCCGACAAAGAAGACAGAACCGGTTCCGGTTCCACCAACTCGACACACATCTTTCGCGTTAAAAAACCCGTAATGGAAACATTCCGTGTTCGTATACAAAATAAATCCGGTAAACCTTGGGTTGGCAAACGAGTCAGCCTCGTTGTAGGCGGCCAAAGTTTTGATGCGCCCATCGAAAGCGACGGAGTCGTCAGTGTTGATTTGCCCAATGGCGATGAAACTGGAGGCGAACTAAAAGTCTTTATGGACGCAAACTCCGACCAGCCCACACACGTTTTTGAAGTACAGCTCGGCCACCTAGACCCAGTACAAGAACTCAGCGGCGTACAAGCCCGCTGCAACTTACTTGGTTTTGAATGCGGCGTAGCCGATGGCATCATGGGTCGTAAAACCCGCGCAGGAATAAAAGAGTTTCAAGCTGACAACGGCTTGGATGTGGACGGTGTACCCGGTCCGATGACAAAAGGAAAACTCGAAGAAGTTTATGGTTGTTAAATCAATCTAAACTCGGTGGAAAAGTTATGTCAGATAAATTCTCAAAAATAAGTGATGCAGTCGATAAAGCCTCAGAAGCCATCGACAAAGTAGAAACCGTTAAGCGCGTTGTTGACACCGTTAAAAACGGATCAAAAGCCGACATTGCCGCCGCAGCAATAGCCGCAACTGGCATAGCTGACAAACTGGGTGATGTAAGTGGCCTCACCAGTAAAGAAGCCATAAAAGACGCTGCAACAGATGCCGTAAAAGATAAAGCGCAAAGTGCGGTAGAGAGCGCTGCCGAAAAGGCAATGGGCGATATGGACATCACCGCCAAAACCACCCAAGTAAAAAGTGAAGCCGAAGTCGTAAAAGACTACATGTCCGGCCAAAAAACCAAAGAAGACTTGATGTCCAATATGGATATCACAGCAAAAACAACACAGGTTAAAAGCGAAGCCGAAGTCGTAAGCGACTATTTAGATACCGCAAAAGAAACACCAGTTAAAAGCAAAGAAGAGTTAATGGCCGATATGGACATCGACTACAGCTCCAAGCAAGTTAAAAGCGAAGAAGAAGTAACGCAAGAGTATTTAGCCGGTAACGATGCGGCGCCAACAGTGGCCGATGCTGCGCCAAGTGTGCCATCTGCTGAAGCGCCTCAAACCCCGGCGGCGCCAGGAGCCGCTACTCCAGCGCAATCGGGATCACCCCAGGCGGGAGCCTCTAGACCAGCGCCAATGGCGATTGGGAGTTTGAATCAGTTAGTTATTGAACTCGATATGATCATCATTGAGTATCAGTTTGATATCGATAACCCCGAAACCAAAAATGACGAACTTATTCTCAAGCAGGATCAGGGCGGTTATGAGCAAGCAATAGTTCTGGGCGACCTCCGAGAATTTTCATACGACTGGGTACGCCTAGAGTTTGAAAACGCACCTCACAGCGGGACGTACACCCTAACGCACGACCCAAAAGACGACCTATACCCCTTTACCATATTCAAAGAAATACCCTACGAAGACTTGGCGAGCATCACTCCTGATCTAGAAGATACCGAAATGCAATTACCAGAAGAAAATGAAGAGGGGGCAGAAGGCGGGGCTGATGGTGTAGCGGGCGCAGAAAGTACCTCAGGTTCTCAAACGTTAGGCAGTGCCGAGAATGTTGAAAGCGCGGCTAGCGCTGAAGCTCCAGTAAGCGAGTAAAGTGATCAGCAGTTTAGTGTTGTAAAAGGTTTTTACAGCACTAAATTTTCCTTATCCAATAAACTTGAGAAAACAAAATGTTCCTGCGTTTGTCCCTATTGATTGCAGCTATAGCCATGATCATAAGCTGTAGTGAATCAAAGCGTGCAGTAGAACCAAAAGCTGAAACCGTAGCGCCCAAAGAACGCAGCTTGTCCGAAATTTACAACATGGAGGATTATACCGATCCGTCTCAGTGGGCTGAGCCTCGCATGCAGTTTTTGGCGAAAATTACGGCGCAGGACGAAGATGGTATTTGGTCGTCTAAGTTAGATGGTTCAGATGTTCGTCTGGCGTGGTCATTTAAGGTTGTGACTGATTTAGAAGATGGAGGGACAAATCACGCACCTGTTAGGTCGCCAAATAATCGCTATATCGCAATAGGGTTAAGTTCGTCCGCTGGCCTCTCTCGTATTTTGGTTGATCTTGAAACGGGAGGTTGGGAGCGAATGGATTTTGGTGGTTCCCCTCCGAGTTTTACTTGGACTGCGGACAGTAAAAATGTGATTTTTTGGTCTGAAGGCGACGTTAAAAAGTTCAATGTTGAGACGAAAGTTCTGACTAAATTGTCAGACGATCTACATGGGGTGTTTATCTTTTTACTTAAAGACCAGAAGACTCTTCTGGGTGTGGGGAGTAATTCATATTCTTATTATAATATCGAAACAGGTAAAAACCTCAAAACAGTTCAGCTCGGTTTAAGCCGAGTTATCAAGTCTGCGCGAATATCTGCAACGGAACAGTATCTGCATTTTAGGTATGGAATGGGTCTAGGGTTTGTTGATTTAAGTACTGATAAACTGTTTTATAAAGCGGTGAACAATCAAAAGTCAAATGGAGATAGGTTGTTTTTTAGTGGGGGAATTTTCCCTAGACTTGGCAATACTATTCTTTATTGGAGTAGAGGTTACCTCCTTGAATTTAATCCTATAACTGAAGAAGTTATAAAGTTAACTAAAATGGAGCTAGAGCCATTTAGACAAACACTTATCAATAAACAGGCATTGTTATATCAAGGTGTGGAAAGCTCAGGAACGAAGAGTACACACTAAACAGTTATTTTTAATAAAACGAAAGAAAATTACCGACTAATTTTGGAGTGAATACAATGTTACACCGCTGGGCTTTAGTGATTGCATCAGTAGTAATGATTATAGGTTGTGGCGAATCTAAGCCGTCGGCCCAACAAATGGATGAAAGTACTGCGCCAAAGGAGAAGCCGCTATCTGATATTTACCATATGGAAGATTATACAGATCCAACTCAATGGGCTGAGCCTCGCTTGCAGTTTTTGGCGAAAATTAAGGCGCAGAATCAGAAAGGTATTTGGTCATCTAAGCTAGATGGTAGTGATATTCGGTTGGCTTGGTCATTTAAAGCTGTGACGGATGTAGAGGGTGGTGTTACTAATCATGCTCCAGTCCGGTCGCCGAATAATCGGTATATCGCAATAGGGTTGAGCTCCTCGGCAGGACTCTCACGTATATTGGTTGACTTAAAGTCGGGGGAGTGGGAACGGATGGATTTTGGCGGGGCCCCGCCCAGCTTTACGTGGACTGCAGACAGTAAAAGCGTGATATTTTGGTCGGAAGGCGACGTTAAAAAGTTCAATGTTGAGACTAAAGTCTTAACTAAGCTGTCCGATGATTTGCATGGTACCTTTATCTTTTTGCTTAAAGATCAGAAGACTTTGCTAGGTGTTCGGAGTAATTCATATTCCTATTATAATATTAATACCGGGGAAAAAATAAAAACAGTCAAGCTTGAAATTGATAGCTCCATTAGGTATTCGTATGTTTCTACGACGGAGCAGTATTTGTATTTTAGATATAAAATGGGTTTAGGTGTGGTTGATCTTGGCACGGATAAGCTTATTTATAAAACCGTAAATTACCTGAAGTCAAATGGTGAAAAGCTGAGTTTTGGTGGGGGTATATTTCCTGGCTTAGATAGTTCTATTCTTTTTTATCAAGGCGGTTATTTACATGAGTTTAACCCTCTTACAGAAATAACGACAAAAAAGAACAAAATAGATTTAAGGCCGTTTAGGTCGACACTTATTAATAAAAATGCGATGTTAGATTAAGGGATGTGTTAAAAAATGGCGAATGCAGATAAGACTAAAATTTATAATTATTTCCTGTTTAGTGGTTATTTTGACGATCAAAAGCAGCTTGTCAGTAAAGCGACTCCTATAGTTAATACCGCCTTAATTGTGCAGGATGTAAGTTCAGTGGATTACATTAATACTGAACCTGTTGTACTTAAAACTAACGAAAATGGAAAGATTCAGGGTATTCACAATAAAGATTTCACCGTGACTAGGGCATATACTCGAGCGTTTTCGGGCGACAGTAATTCGCAGGGTTCTTTGATGGTAACTTTCCCTCCTGTAGAGGCGTTGAGCTATATCGCGTTGCAAAAAATGGAGGAAGGGAAAGACTGGGGCGAAGAGTTTTTGAAAGTCATGAAAAACTTTCCGAAAAAAGATTCATCACAAGCGGAAATAATCCCCACCTGGTTGGCCTTAGATCAAATAACACCTCCTGCAAGTAATCCAGTTTCGACAGAAGAAAAATCATATGCTAAATGTTATAAAGGGATAGAAAAGCATCTGAAAGATAATGATCTTAAAAAAATACCAGCATATATTTTTCCGAAAGTTAAAGGTGTTTTTTTGACGTTTTCTACATCTTCTGCGATAGATCTTCTAAAAGTGGTGGAGTTGAAAAAGCCAAATAGTAGCGTGGCAGAAGATATTCCCGCGGCGGATTTTATTGGAACAGATAGGGGGGAATTCCATATTGCACTACGCACTGGTACTGAACAGCAATACCCTAATGGTATGTATGAGTTGAAAGTCGTTTTCGACCAAAAACCAGGCGAATCAAACAAATGGTCCGGCAACGTAATTGGCCACGAAGCCAGCGGCAAAAAAACACCAGATACTTATTCATACACATTGTCAGTGATGGCAAGGTTCGATCATAAAGTCACTGGCGGCGAATTCTCGCTTATCCAATGTGACCCCATCAGCATCGAAGAAACCCTCATTACACAATTCCCAAACCAATATGCGCATATCGTACAAGCTGCATTAGATTTTAAACAAACCGCTGATGTAAGTGCTATACAGACCAGTGCGAATGTTGACTCCATTGGCATGCAGTCTTTTATTAAAAACTTGGGCCTGGTTAAATCCTGGGGCGATCTTGCGAATGGCATAGGTGATCTAGAGAGTAGAAGTGCTGCCGGTTGGTTTTTATCAAAGGCTTTACACGACAAATTAAGCCAAGATGAAAATACTGTAGCGCGCCATATTCTCGACGGCACATTTGCGTGGAAAGGCTTTCATGGCAACATGATTGGTGGACCAAAAAAATTCCAAGATGCAATGGATAAAGCAAAGGCGTTTCATGCATCAAACCAAGGTAGACTCGTAACTGCGTCTTTGAAGGATTGGGCGAAAAACGCATTTACAAATTTAGATGTTGAAGACTTTGATAAAAAATACGCAGCAAAAATAATGCCTGAAGCAGTATACAAGCGTTTTGGTAAGGCGCTTGCAATTGTAGACCTTGCGGTGAATACCTTGGCAGTAGTCGATAGTTCTTATGCTCTAGCCCGTGCTGCAGGTGCAAATACAGACGCTAAAAGTAATTATAAGTCTGTTGTTGACAGCTATATGGAACTCACGGGCTATGAATCCAGTGAACAAGTTGAGCTGAAAGTGCAATTTGCATTGGATTCTGATGTGATCATTGCCGGAGACGATAACTTAGAAAAATTTGCCACAATACTTGCCAATAATGAAGATGTTAAATCAATTGTTATTGAAGGTTATACTTGCACATTAGGTGAAGAAGAATACAACTTGGACTTGTCCCTGCGGCGTGCCGAAGCGGTAAAAACCAAGTTAGAATCGTTTAATGTGGACGGTGGTCGCCTCACATGTAAAGGTCATGGTATTAAATTCCCTACTGCCGACAATGATACGAACGAAGGGCGAGAGAAAAATCGACGAGTAATATCATCCTATAAAATTACAACACACCGGGGCGCCCCCTGTCGTGAAGGAATACAAAGCTGTGAACGGCATAGAATGATGACCGTAAATAGTGAACTGGCCGAGTACGATGGCGTGGTTAACGTCATGTGCAGTGTATTTGATCTGGCGGTCGGAATAGCAGCTTGCTTCCCTCTTACGGCTCCGGCAGCTTTAGCAATTATTGCGGTTAAAGATGGTACTGCTGTTTTAAAAAATGCAGCCTCAGCTTTTGATAAATCCGTATTGGATGGTGTTTATACGGATGATCTGAATGAAAGATCAAGAGTAATGCAGCTCCGGCATGAATCGCACGCTAGTGGAGTATTGATTCGAGATCTTACCAAGGGCGACTATTTTAACCGCACGATTCCTGCTGCGAATATCGCGCAGCTCCAGTATAGGGTTCGAGCGGAGGCGGTTAATGGATTGCTTCAGCTAATGATACGGGCTGTTGCAAGCTCTTCGGATAAAGACTCTGATAAAACTCTCGAACAAATGCTCGATGATTATAAAGTTGAAGCATATATTGAAAACTTTATTTTAAACGACCAGTGGGTGTACCCTTTAAGAACGCGTTCATCATTTACAATGGATGAAATGTGGTTGTTTACAGTTAACGCTTTCAACTGGAGTGTATTTGATGATGACGATAACGCTACGCCTGATCCAGAATTGCGGAGCGGGTTTGGTGTCGGTGAAATGTTTAAACTGCTAAAACCTTCGGAATTAGCAAAGAATATACACATGGATTCTTTAGGTGCCAGAATAGCCGCGATAGCTATTGATGGGAAAAAGGCGATTCGAAAAGAGCTATTGGAAGTAACGCATGTTATGTCCAACCTTAACCCGACAATGCCAAATGATATAAAAGCCGATTTCCATAATGAATTCCCCGTTCATGCCATGAACACAGAAAATTTGACGCAGTTTGCACGAGATTTTCAAATTGAATGGCCTGATCTTGATGAGGATATGTTCCATCATACGGAAATTTTCGTTTCTAGAAATGATTCAGAGGATACTTGGTTCCCCCTAAGGAGAACCATTGCTGATGCAGATCACCCCTTGGCTTCAATGCGCACATTAACACCTTATAGCAAAATGAAGATTGTGATCATTTTTGATAAAGAGAAGGTGAAAGGTTATATCCCTGTAAATTGCCAGCTTTATCGAGTGGACGGTATCGTTAACGCACAGGGTCCAAAATACAAGTCTGTTGCACGACCTATAAAAGAAAAAGAATTTGACGATTTAAAGACGTTCAGCAATCTAGATGGAAAAAATTTCAAAGATTACTACGGTTGTGTTATCCATCCTTTTTTCCAGTTTGGCAGTGAAACAATTTGCGGTTTAAAACCAATGATCCCGGCGAATTGGGCGTGGGGAGGGTTAAGACACTCAAATTTAGCCAAGTATGCTGCTGCAAACGGATTTGAAGACATGCGATACGGATTTAAAGTAAGTGTTGGAAAGTCTGATCGTAGCTTCTGGCTTCCTATTGGCCCTAAAAGTGAACTTGGGGGGAGTTTGGATGAATTTCCAGATGAATTTCCCGTTAACTTAAGGGTAACTAAAAATCAAAAAAGTAAGCGTTTTGGTGAAGCTAAATTTTTGGTGGAAAAATTCTTAAGAAGTAATGCTATTAGTGATAACCCCGATCCATTATTCGAAAACAGAGATTGTGGTATTAGCGATGTTCTTATTCGTGTGGGTGGTGAAAATAACCCATGGGTATCGACAAGTACTGCATTTAAAGATCAGGTTGAGACTCGTTATGGTTATTCCTATGGTGAAGCCAGTTCGATCGGTAAAGCTCCCCGTATTTTAAATCTCGATGGTTTTGACTGGAACTCTTCTGTTGAATTTGCGTTTGTCTTTTATGGGATGCAGCCAAAGCTAGATGCATATAATAAGAAGAAAAAGAGTTACGATAAGTTTGGGGCGTCAGTCACCTTAGAGGAGAATCGGGACCTTTTTGATGTTAATAATGATACTGAAGGCCCTAGTTTTAATAATTTGAGCTTTGAACTGTATTCGGTCGGTACAAAACGTAAGCATGACCAAGCTGAGCTAGATAAGCATACAACGAAAAAGAATCACGCCCATACCGAGAGCCTAAAAGACATAATTTCTATGATCGAGTCTGACGATGAATCGTTAGCATTGAAAAAAACAGCTTTTTTGCACAGTGGCAAAGTAAGTACAGGAGGCCAGGGAAATGGTCGGTTCGTTCAGCGAGAAGTATGGACTTATATAGCTTACAAAAAAATGTCCTACGTCAATTTCAATGGCAAGAAAATTCACAGCATACGCCCATTCGGTAACGGAAAGGTTGTAGATGATAGTAAAGGGACCAATGAAGACCCATACTTTTGCTACCGTTTTAAAAATATGAGTTCCTTGGTGGGTGGTCTATCAAATGAAAACCTTATTCCTCAATTTAATTTTGAATCTCCAAAGGCATTTCTAGACCCTAAAGAACCTTGGTGGACAAAGAAGGCGGCGACGTCAAGTGAGGAGAAAGATAAGTTTACGACGCCAAACATGAAGGCTGTGGATAAATGGCTTGAAGATCATTCAACACTATTAGGTCAGTTAGATCCTGAAATAGAAGCGGCAGTTGGTGCTCATGAAAGCATAGAAAAAAACAAGTAAACTAACCGCGTTTTCATTCTGTAAACCAAGTTTATGACATGAAAACGCCTGCTTTTTTTTGTGAAGGTCTTTTATTGAACAGTCGTTTGTTTTTATGAACGACTTTTTCTCATATTAATTAGTCTATTAAGGATAATAACGCGTTAACCATGAATCTAATAAACCTAGAAAACATAATTGCAAACAGCCTCACCGACTTCAAACTCGACCAATCCGAACGCTATGAGTTCGCTCAATTAGCCAAAGACCTCGATGAAGACAAAATAGGCTTCATCAAAAACAAGGCCTTCGATTTAAGTCAACCACACATCGAAAAGGGTGGCTCCGAAGCCATCAGAGTTCTCAAATGGCTAGAGCGCCTAATTAAATCCATTCAGCCCCAGAAAGATTCCGGAGCCATTTCCTCTTCAGCTTATTTTAGCCCCGGCACTAGTTGCCGAGGTAAAATCGTTGACTTGATAGAGCAAGCCCGGCAGTCGGTTGAAATCTGCGTGTTCACAATTTCAGACGATCGGATAACGAAAGCAATTCTCGCTGCTCATAAACGAAAAGTTAAAGTCATCGTTATTAGTGACAATGACAAAGCTAACGATAGAGGCAGCGATATTTACTACCTGAAAGAAGAGGGCGTTGATGTGATTTTGGACCAAACCCGTTATCACATGCATCACAAATTCGCGTTATTCGACCGCAATATTCTATTAAATGGTAGCTTCAACTGGACACGCAGTGCGTCAGATTACAATGAGGAAAATATATTGGTAACCGGCGATAAAGGCTTGGTGAAATCCTTTTCAACTCAGTTTGATCAGTTGGAAAATTCGCTTAGGCCCTAAGGTGCTTTCTAATTGTTCTTGTAAGAGCGAAATTTTGTAGCTAAGCCAGATAGCGTTGAATTACTGTACTGTCAGTTACTGCATATGTCAGATAGATGGCGGTTCAGAATCTGGCATCAAGAGAACGAAGTTGAGGAAGGGTTAATGCATGAGTCGATAGAAAATGCAGTGTTTTGCAAGCACTCAGAAATATATTTTTATGTAATTACATTAAATTAAGGACTTGTTAATGATCAGCCAGCTGTATAATGTTTTTGTTGAGTCAGGCTCAATTACCGACGCAAAGATGAGGGCTGATTACTATGATAGAGGCTCAAGTCCAGGAGGTTCTCTTAATCAGGTGGGTTCACTCTATAAGGGCGCGGTTTATCAGTTAAATGATCAAAATGTGTTTGACTCAGGTTTTCCTCAGGACTGCAAAAGAAAAGTTAAAGTGGCCAGCGTGGAATGCAAACCACCTCTTTGGAATTTTGCATTTCGGCTTCTCAATAGAAAAGTAAAAAAGGGGATGAGCTACAACTTGTTTTCGATTGACTTGGAAAGCAAAGAAGTCATTGGCGATACTGTTTACTTTAAGGGCTGGAAAGGCGCAATAATGACTAAGTGGGCAATTATTGTTGTAAGCCTAGTCCTAATTGCAATGATCATGTTTATGATGGAGATTGCTGGTAGTTCTATTAATGCCGGTGGACAAATTCTTTTACCCACTATAGTATTTCTTGCGGCAGTAACCGCCACAGAATGCTTTGTTGAGCTGTTACTACACGGAAGTTCGGGGCTAATGCTATCAAAGTATTTGCGCGAAAATTATGATCTTGGGACTATGAATATAGTCGTCAAAATTCCAGTCTCGTCTGGGCTAAATATAATAGACAAGAAAGACTGCAATCCTAGAGTCATTCAAGAAATTACAATATAACCTCATCAACCAGAACTAAAATACGGATATTTAAATGAACAGTATGGATTCCAAAAAACGTACAGCCCAATCAAAGCCCTCATCGGAAACGAGAAAAATCCTCACGAACAAACAACTCCTATTTTCTTTCGATGGTCGAATTACACGCAAAACATATTGGTATACAACTCTCAGCTTGGGATTGGTATCAATTATCGTCGCTAATGCCTTGACTCTCGCTTGCCTGATGATTTCTCATTCTTTGGAATCTATACGCAACCCTGATCTGCTTATGGCTATATACGCGGTTGTTATTGCCCCTTTCGTAATTATGGTTTCTTTTGCTTCTTTAGCGATTCAAGCAAAGCGGTGGCACGACATAAATAAATCTGGATGGTGTTCGATAATTGCTGTAATTCCCGTAGTTGGAGTTCTTTTGTGTATTAAGGCTCTAGGTTTTACCCCTAGCGATGTTGGATCAAACGATTATGGTCAGCCACAAAAAGACTCTAGTGTTGATACGTTTGTGACGCCAAGTATCAAGGAGTTATTACTTTCATTCCATGGGCGGGTTAATAGAAGTACCTACTGGATTATCTTTGCTGCAACTGTTGCCATTTCATCGTTTATAGATTTTGTATGGGTCTTTACCCCAATTTATGGTGAGTTTGTTGATGCCTTTTTACTTCTGTGTTTATGGCCTGTGATCGTGATGGTCATCAAGCGCTTGCATGACTCTGGGTTATCTGGATGGCATGGTTTATGGGTATTTGCACCTTATGTGGGGTTCGGTTTTCTTGTCCATTATTTAGGGTTTTTGGTCCACTACATAGACGCTGAATTCTTTTACAAATATTATACTGCTCTCGTCTATAGCCCATATCTGAATTACATGTCCTACCTGGGGTTTATTGCTGTTTTGGCGATCGGTTTCTCTGTCGGAAACGATGGAAATAATAAATATGGCTTACCTCAGAAACCTTTGTGAAGGGTTCATTTTCGTCGCTACTAGAGCCTAAGTTTAGGCTCTAACATCTCAATACTCCGACATATTAAATGGTTAATGGTTAATAGTTATGGCGATTGTTAGTGGCTATCGAGTGAGTGTCGATTCCTCACAACCTTACATCACACGCCTATCCATCCATTTGTCCCTTCATCGGAAGTGTGTTTGTTTCATCTATTTGACCGGTTATGATCCATTTCACATAAATGTTAAGTGAAATGAGTAATACTGGCGTTCTGCCATAGATGGCTAAGTAACTCGAGATCACAAAAAGGAAATTCCCCGTCATGGGTTTATCACTACCGACTAAATCCCAGTCATTTTTGTCTAAAATTGGCCTTCCTCTGCCCAGTAACACCATCACTACATACGGCTTCTATGCCCAGAGCAGCACTGGGTATGTCAAAATTGAGCCTCATGCGGCGAATCGAATTGATTATGCAGAATACAGTGAGTTGCCATATGTTGATCGCGATGACGAGACTCTAGAGTTACTTGTATATCAAAAGGACTTCAATCCAGAATATGCTCGCTTTAACCTCTGTACCATGGGCTTTAAAGGTCGCTTCGAAAAACTCGAATTTACAGTGAATAAAATAGGGCGAGACAAGCATCAAATCACCTTCAGTAGTCCCGTAGCCGCTTCAGATTGGCTCTTTGTGCAGTACGGCGAGCTTTACGAAAACCAAGTTGGTGTTATTGCGTTATCTCATCCTGCAAAACAACTCGGAAAGATTCTTTCTGATATGACGAAATCACCCAAAGTTGCACTGGCTTCGTTACATAAAGCACTTCAATCCTATCCATACGATGGCACTCTTAAAAGTCTTTTGCCTGTATGGGAAAGAAAAGCGGCTAATCTTCGCGATAACAAGTGTTTTGGTTTATGTGAGGAGCAGTGGGAATACTCGATTTCGGCTGAATCTAACAAAGCCAAACACCATTTCCTCAAGCGCACTAAGCAGTTTTTAACTGGCTACCTTCGCAAGTTCCCTAAAGGCCTTCACCTTCAAGAAGCCCAAGACCGCTATGCAATGGTGGTCAAGAAACTTGAGAACACCAGACTAGCGGCTTAATTAACTCCGCTTATCTTTGCTCCCGTTTTTGTCTAGAATAGCCCCTGGATAAACGCTAAGGCAAAACACAATGTGTGGTCGATTTTTCAATCATTTACAAGAAATGCACAACTGGGTCGAGATCATCGGCGATTGGCCCACCGACTTCGAAACTGGCTACAATATTTCACCCGCATCCATGGTCCCAATTGTCACCCAGGGAGGCGTCTGCCTCGCACGCTGGGGCTTGGTGCCACCTTGGGCTAAAGAGTTCGGGGGCAAGTATCCAACCCACAACGCCAGGGCCGAAACCGTTCAGGATAAAGCGTCTTATAAAGGGGCTTGGCAAAACGCACAGACGTGTTTAATTCCGGTTGCGGGTTACTACGAATGGGTGAAAGAAAACGATATCAAGCAGCCCTATGTCGTCCATATCCCTAAGGATATCGTTGTTATGGCGGGTCTTTGGGACGCTTGGGAAGACAAACTCTCATTCACAATCATCACGCAAGACTCCGACGATAAACTCGAAGAGATTCACCATAGAATGCCGGTAATTCTCAACCAGGCTGAAGCGAAGCGTTGGCTTCGAGAAGAACCCAACTTAGCGTCCCTAGAGTCTAAGCAATATGCCCAAGCGAGCTACTATCGGGTGAGTACCGATGTGAATAAATCGAGTGCTACAGGTTTGGCGTTGGTGAAAAGCATCGACTAAAACCCTTAATATGCCGTTCGGTCTTCAAGCGAAATACAGTTTAAGCGCTTAAAAAGCGTAAAACTCAGACCAAACCAAGCGTTCACCATTGCTGTAGTCTGATTCACTACTGTTCCCCGTCACCCGTCACTGATGTGGTGACGGGAAATCGGGAGAGTCGGGAGAGTCGGGAGAGTCGGGAGAGTCGGTTTCATTCGACGTTAGGGCGCGGCTATAGTGCAGCGTTGAAATTACAAAATTATTATCTAGAGGTTTTGAATGGCTTTTGAAAGTACAGAGCGATACGTCGTTACAGATGAGTTAAAAATGGCGGTTGGAGCCGCCGTGCTTTTAGAGCGTCCCTTACTGGTAAAAGGTGAGCCTGGAACGGGTAAGACAATGCTCGCCGAAGAGCTGGCGAGTAGTGGGGGCATGCGCCTTCTTCAGTGGCATGTCAAATCGACGACCAAAGCTCAGCAAGGCTTGTATGAATACGATGCTGTGTCGCGTTTGCGCGATTCTCAGCTGGGCAAAGATGAAGTTCACGATATTAAAAATTACATTAAGCGTGGAAAACTGTGGGAAGCCTTTGCTGCCGAAGAGCAGGTGGTCTTACTAATCGATGAGATAGATAAGGCCGATATCGAGTTTCCCAATGACTTGCTAGTTGAACTCGATAAAATGGAATTTTCGGTTTACGAGACAGGTGAGACAGTTAAGGCAAAACATCGTCCGATTATTATTATCACCAGCAACAATGAAAAAGAACTGCCGGATGCTTTTCTGCGCCGATGTTTCTTTCATTATATTAGCTTTCCAGACCGTGAAACACTGAAGTCGATCGTCGACGTTCATTTTCCCGCGCTAAAGCAGCAGTTGATATCCGAGGCACTTGATATCTTTTTTGATATAAGAAAAGTGAGCGGATTAAAGAAAAAACCTTCTACTTCAGAATTGATTGATTGGCTCAAGTTATTACTTTCCGATGATATCCCTGAAGATGTATTGAGGAATCACGACGTGAAATCCTCTATGCCGCCACTCTATGGCGCACTTCTAAAAAATGAGCAAGATGTACACATGCTTGATCGTCTCGCATTTATGTCCCGCAGAAAAGATAGTCGATAGGTTAGTTTGATACAATGCTAATTAATTTTTTCCTTGAGCTAAAGCACGCAAAAGTTCCTGTTTCGATTGGAGAGCTTCTAACGTTGATCGAGGCGGTTAAGTCTGGCTTGGCCTTTGGAAGTGTGGACGATTTTTACTTGTTATCACGTACCGTATTGGTGAAGGACGAAAAGTATTTTGACCGTTTTGATCTTGCCTTTGGCGCGTATTTCGAGGGCGTGAAAAACCTCGAAAGCGTACTCGAAAAAATGATACCTGAAGATTGGATTCGTTCTGAATTTGTCAAAAGTCTGAGCGATGAAGAAAAGGCGAAGATAAAGTCACTGGGTGGACTAGACGCATTGATTAAACAGTTTAATGAGCGTTTGGAAGAGCAAAAAAAACGTCACCAAGGTGGTAATAAGTGGATCGGTACAGGCGGAATATCAGCATTCGGTAATGCTGGTTATAACCCCGAAGGCATCCGGGTTGGCGGAGAAAGCCGTAACAAATCGGCAGCTAAAGTGTGGGATAAGCGCAGCTTTAAAAATTTAGATGATGATGTCGAACTGGGGACGCGCAATATAAAAGTCGCATTAAAAAAATTGCGGAAATTTGCCCGTACAGGTGCGGCCGAAGAGTTAGATCTTGATGATACTATTTCCTCTACAGCACGAAACGCTGGTTTTTTGGATATAAAAATGATTCCAGAGCGGCATAACGCCGTTAAAGTGCTCCTGTTTTTTGATGTAGGTGGTTCAATGGATCCCTATGTTTCGGTGTGTGAAGAATTATTTTCTGCATGCAAAACTGAATTTAAACACATGGAGTATTTTTACTTTCACAACTTTATTTACGAATCCGTATGGAAAGATAATTTGCGTCGCACTTCCGATATGGTGGCCATAGTCGATCTGCTGCATAAATACGGAAAAGACTATCGGGTGATTTTTATCGGTGATGCAACAATGTCGCCTTATGAAATCGTGAGCCAGTACGGTTCTGTAGAGCACCTGAATGAAGTTCCCGGCGCAAAGTGGATGGAAAAAGTAACTGATCATTTCGACCGGGTTATTTGGTTGAATCCGACGAAGCAAGATTTTTGGGGTTATACCCATTCTATTGGTATAGCGAATAAACTTCTTCATGATCAAATGTACCCCCTCACTCTTGCTGGAATAGAGCAGGGAATACGTACGCTGGCTAGGTAGCGCCCACCCATAAGTGAGTGCAAGCCTAGTGTTTAAAATTGCTCTGCAATGCTCCGTTTTATCTCGAGAGCTATATTATTTCTTTTCTGTTGCCCAAAAATTTAGTTGTCCTCTTTGTTATTCTTATTTTTCCTCCTGAATAATTTTTATCTAAACGTTCGATCGCTGCTAACCTGCTGGAATAAGGTATCGATATTAGCGGTTTTTTAAGTGAAAAATGTTTTCCCAGGTCCAGATTTTGTGATTGTTTTGCGATCATATGGTGAGGGTTATGTTAAGGTTTAGGAGGTCAATTACGTTATTCTTTACAGTAAATTGATTGTAAATGGTTTGGGGTTGGAGCTTTCAGGTAGGTGCTTGAAGGTAGGATCTTGCAGATAGGTGTTTGCTACTAGTCCCTTATTGCTAGCTCCTATTGGTTATATCAAAATTAAAAAATTGGTAGATCATAGGACTCGACAAAACCCGGTACGAAAAAATGCTAAAGCAGTTAAAATATTTTACATGGGATGTAGAGGCGATTAAAAAAGCCCAGTATGCTTTAGAGATGAAAGGTTTTGATAAAAGCCGTCTAAAAATATTCAGTCGTGAATACAGTGATCGTTCGCTAGAAGAGTCCAGCGCTTCCCGCCCCGGTAAAAAAAATAGCATCCCACTAGAAAATTCCCCCCACAAAAATAATTTTTCAATGAGTGTTTTAACCATGGTTGGGGTTTTCTGCTTTGGTTCTGTCGCGCTCTCTGCGGGATTGATTGGTTTTCCCGGTTTGGCGGCGTTAGTATTTTTGGGTTATTTTCTTGTACACGCATTAAAGCTTGTGGGTTTTTCGGGTCGTCGAAGTGTCGTGGAGCCTAAGAGGCCAGTGCAGGCATATTATCTTGTTATCGATGTCGATGCTCAATCCGAAAAAATAGTCTCACGAATAGCCGCTCGGTTGCAGGGTCTAAAGTTACAGTAGATATAGAGATTTCGGTATTTTAATCAAGATCACTGCTTTGACAGTAAAAAAATAATAACGTCTAGATTGTCACCCGTCACCCGTCATCCATAATTGATGTGGCTTAATGAATCCGTGCCAAGCGATAGGTGATAAAATCACTCAATCTATCGGATGGTTAAACGATGAACAAAAAAGTGTTTAGTAGTGAATTTAAGATTGAGTCAGCAAACT
>JAWSUY010000008.1:0-40488 GCA_033852175.1 Agarilytica sp. | reverse complement strand
GACCTTTAATTTTTGGTGGAGGCGGGGGGATTTGCACGAAAATTGCTCCTGCATTTTCTGCATTCACGCCATCCCTGGCGCTCAACCCGGACTGTGCAAGTTAAGCTCTGGCTTTCATCAGACAAAAAAAAGCCCCATCGATAAAGCTGATGGGGCTTTTTTTAGTTTGGTGGAGGCGGGGGGATTTGAACCCCCGTCCGTCAGCACTCTGCTCGCGGCTCTACATGCTTAGTTTCCGTCAATTAATTTAACTTTTATCAGCCCGGCGGGCAGGACGATAATCGCGAGTTCGCTTAAGTTTAGCAATGCCATCACGATCATAATGACACAGCGGTCCAGTTCTATATGACAGTCAGTAGCGCGATACTGGCACCTTGCTAAAGACCGCTAGCGACCGAAGTCACTAGATGGTGCTTTCCAGGCTACTTACGCAGCTAGTTGGGCACCGTAGTTGTCATCATTTGCAACTATTAGTTTACAGCTTTGGATTTACGTGATTGGCTGCCATCACGGCATGCACCTTGAGTTTTGTTACCGGCGTCGAATCCAGAAACGCCCCCAATGCGATTTTCTCTGCCAACATGACGTTGGAGGAGAAGCAGATCTTGTAGTATACCCAGTTAATTGGGCGCCTGCTATATACCTCTTGTCATTGCTTTCTTAATATACGCTTCCAAGCTCATAACCATTCTTAAAAATCATGCTTTCTTTTTCTCATTTTTCCTGGCGTCTTGCGGCGGGTCCGCTTTTGGCGGTGTTTGTGTATTTTGTCGGTCTCTCAAGTTCTGCGCTCAGTGCAGAGGCTTCTATGGTGGCGGCGATTACGGCGTTGTGCGCTTGTTGGTGGGTGTTGGAGGCGATTCCTATTCCGGCTACTTCACTTATTCCTTTAGCGATATTGCCGTTACTGGGTATTTTGACTCCGCAGCAGGTGGCTGAATCTTACGGTAATCCATTAATTTTACTATTGCTGGGTGGTTGTATCTTATCGACGGCGATGGCGAAAAGCGGAGCTCATCAGAAAATTGCTTTTTTTATGCTGGCTGCGTTTGGCGGGGGATCGTTACGTCGTGTGGTGTTTGGCTTTATGGCGGCGTCGGGGGTGCTCAGTATGTGGATCTCCAATACGGCGACGACGTTGATGTTGTTGCCAATTGCGTTAGCGGTTATTGCTTCCACTGAAAATAAAAAACTGGGTGTACCTCTGTTATTGGGTGTTTGTTATGCGGCAAGTATTGGTGGTATGGGTACGCCGATAGGAACTCCTCCAAACCTTGTTTTGATGCGGGTATATGAAGAGAGTGTGGGGCAGAGTATTAGTTTTTTATCGTGGATGATGTGGTCGATGCCGGTTGTGCTGATATTTATTCCGGTGGCGGGTTTGTTTTTGACGCGGGGCTTAGGCGGCCCGACAGATTTCAGTTTGCCCAAAAAGGAAGCCTGGACAACTGAGCAGTGTCGAGTGATGTTGATCTTTGTTATAACGGCTATCGCTTGGATGACTCGATCTGAACCTTTCGGTGGGTGGCGTGTATTGCTGGATCTTCCAAAGGCCAATGATGCCAGTGTTGCTCTCATTGCTGTGGTGGCGATGTTTATTGTGTCGGACGGGAAGGGCGGCAAACTTTTGGACTGGAAGACTGCGTCAAAAATCCCTTGGGGCATGTTGCTGTTGTTTAGTGGCGGTATAGCGCTAGCAAAGGGATTCGTCGAAAGTGGTTTGGCGGAGTTTTTGGCGGGAGGTATTGCTGGCTTGGCAACTTTGCCTTTGCTGGCGATGCTTGTCTTGATTTGTTTGGGGGTAACTTTTTTAACTGAGGTGACGAGCAATACGGCCAGTACGAGTTTATTGATGCCGGTTTTGGTTGTAGCTGCGATCAGTACAAATACTGACCCGTTGTTGATGATGTTGCCGGCTGCTCTTAGTGCGAGCTGTGCGTTTATGTTGCCTGTGGCAACGGCACCCAATGCGATTATTTATGGATCTGGGGAGGTGTCGATTCAGCAAATGATACGGCACGGCATTGTTCTTAATCTTTTGGGGGTGGTTGTGATTTCGATTGTGCTTTGGGTGGGATTCTCTTTGTGATTGGCCGTGTTAGGAAATTGATTTGAGCCAGGCAAAAAAAACAATAAATCATCTTGTGATGATTTATTGCATAAAAGAGATTAAATCTTAATTACTTGCAATGATCCTGTGTCGTTCTCCATTTTTCACTTATCCGTGTGACATCCGTGTGGCTCTAATCCATTAATTCCTTTTCCGTTACCTTCTCCTGGTATTCCGTCCCTTTTAAACATGGCTTTCCATATTCGCAATGAATCCTTTCTGTGCTGGGCTTCCGTACAATCATTCTCTCATCTTGCATTCTTCCTATAATGCTTTTCATTCCTTTGCTCCACTGCTTCCTGGGAGTAAACGCCTCCTGGCGTAGATGAGGGTGTATATTCCTTGTGTTCTTACTTAATGAGACAATCCGTGCTCAAAAAACCTCAAACTTTTTAGAAAATAATCATTATTTTCTTTTCATCAAAAGCCGCATCAGTTTTATGTGGTGCGGTTTTTTCATACAATTCCGTTTCTGTTCCTTCTTTACTCTTTATTCCGTTATATGTATTCCGTCACTTCCTTAGGTAAAAACAATAAATCACCCATCCGTGGATAATTTATTGTGCTGGGAGAGGTCGTGTTCAAACCTCTCTCAATAATCCTTTTTCAAGCTCCATAGGTTATCTGTCCGTATGATTTATGAACATCTTCATCCGAGAATGATGGTCAATATGAATCCCTTCTTTACAAAATCCTTATTTCTAACTCCTACTACGTCCCTGAAGTGTAAAGCTCCGTCTGGTCCATTCTTATTTCGAGTCCTTTTGATCTTTTGTATTCCTATGGGCGAAAATGAATCCGTTCATAGGCTTTGGCGTCTTGCCTGTTCTAGCCTCTTGTTCCTTAGAGGTTGGGGGTACTGTCCTAGTGTCTAGATGAACAACCTTGTAAAAAGCCGCCTAATTTCTCGTGTTGTCACTTAATAAAACAATCGCTAGGAAAAAACCCTCAAGGAGATTACAAATAAAAGTAATTTATTTTGGGGGGAGGTAGCTTTTACGCTTGTGTTTGTTGAGCTTGGAGGGACAGAAAGGCCCTACGAGGTAGCGAAGGAAAGAAAAGATAGGATTACTTCAATAAGCGCGTAAGTACTTGATTGGTAGGCCTTTATGAATAAGGTGTTTGTGGAATGATTCTGCTACAATTTCGAAAAATTCAGCGATGACATGTGTAAATGAGTAGAGGTTCATTAGTACAGACATTATTTGAGCGGTATAGCACAGATTTAAAACGCTATGTGGCGCATAAATTTGGGGATCCGCATGATGCTGAAGACATTGTTCAAGATGCCTTTCATAACCTCCTGCGTACTACCGAAACTGAGAAGCTTGAAAACCCTCGGGCTTATCTCTATCAAACCGCACATAATTTAGCGTTGAACCGGCTGCGTAAGCAGGGGCATCACGATAATTATGCTGCTATGGATCATACCGAGGAAGATGAGCGTTCTCCCGCGAGAGCGGTTGAGGCTCAAAATGACCTGAAAGTGGTTGAAAAGCACCTGAGTGCTTTGCCTGAAAAATGCCAAAAAGCCTTTATATTACATAGGGTTAAGGGTAGTTCGTATCAAGAGATTGCTGATGAGTTAGAGGTGTCTCTAAGTTCGGTTGAAAAGTATTTAATGCGTGCGATGCGTTTTTTACGAGAAAATTTTGATGAAAACACATGAGTTAAGTGTTTATAAGGTATATGCCATAAAAAGCGATAAATTTAGGCTGCGTAGCCTTCGTTTCGCCAAGATGGTTGGATTGAGAACACAATGAACGTGAAAGCAATAAGAGGCTTAACAAGCCAACATCAAGATCAGGCCGAATGCTGGCTAGTGATGTTGCGCTCGCCGAATCTAACACCTGAAAACGAAGCAGAATTTTTTGTTTGGTTAGAAGCGTCACCTGCTCATCAGGCGGCATATCTTCAGGCAGAACAGACTTGGGAGCGCGGCAAGGTAATGGTTCAAGCCAGGGCGAGGCGCCAACGAGCGGCGGCTCAGTCGGAAGAATCAAGCTGGCGAGACTTTTTCAATTTTGGATCGTGGCAATACGGCGCTATTGCCAGTGTTCTATTTGTGGCCCTTGGGGTTATGGGGTATTCGCAATTTGTTGATCAGCCGCCGACCACTGTTTTTTATCAGACAGCTGTGGGTGAGCAGAGAGATGTGCTTCTATCTGATGGCTCTACGCTGACTCTCAATACGAACTCGAGAGTTAAAGCGGTCATTTCTCGTAATCGTCGGGTTGTTTATCTAGAATCCGGTGAGGTGTTTTTTAGTATTGCGTCTAAGCCTGATCGTCGACCATTTGATGTTTATACCGATACCGGCATGGTGAGAGTACTGGGCACCAAATTTACGGTATATGATTCTGGTGATAGTACTTTAGTTACTGTGCAGGAAGGTTCTGTTGGTGTCGATCAGCAGCCAGAAAGTGGTAGCGGTGAAGATGCGAGCTTCGAAGCTGATGTGACACTGAAGCGAAACCAGCAGGTTGTTGTTGAGGACTCTTCAACGGCTTTAGTGGTTCAGGATGTGGATGCATCTGCAGGCTTGGGCTGGCGCTCTAAAAGCCTTGTTTTTCGGGGTGACCCTCTGCAAAAAGTCGTTGACCAAATCAATCGTTATTTTGAACAGCAAATAAAAATTGGCGACGAAGCGCTTGCTCAGAAGCAGGTGGCTGCGGTTATTCAGGTTTCTGATTTTGAAATTATGCTGAGTACTCTGACACAGGCACTAAATTTAGAGGTTGTTCGAGAGCCTGATTCGAATGCTATTTACCTTCATCGAGGTAGCTCACACTAGTCTTGCATACATTCAATTGATCTGATCATCCCTCCCTCTTTTCTCTGATTAGCTTTCTAGGCTTTAAGTTGAGGGGGAGTGAGTAATTGTTTGAAGAGCTAGTCGTTATGGGCTCTCATTGTTCGTTGCTTCTGTAAATTCCAGTCTCGCTCTTTATCTGTTTGTCTCTTATCGTGTTGTTGCTTCCCTTTCGCAAGACATACTTCGCATTTTACAAGGTGGTTTTTCCAGTACATCGCGGTAACGACGATGGTGTAACCTTTTTGATCGTTGGCTTCTTGTAATTTATTAATCTGTCGCCTCTGTAATAGAAGCTTTCTTTTGCGTGTTGGGTCGGTAACGAAGTGTGTGGATGCTTCTGGCATGGGCTGAATTTGTGCCCCCATTAGCCAGGCTTCGCCCTGATGAAAGACCACGTAGCTATCGGTTAGCTGTCCGCGACCAGCACGAAGTGCTTTTACTTCCCATCCGTTAAGCACAAGCCCTGCTTCCATTTTTTCTTCTAGGAAGTAGTCTCTGCGCGCTCTTCTATTTTGGGCAATGGTATTGCTGCCCGGCTTTTTCTTTTTACTCATAGCGTCGCATTATAGGGGGGAGGCGCTGGTTTCTCCAGAGCCAAGGCCATGAAACATGGGATGTAAAGAGGACATATTTTCAATGGGTGGGTACAATGCGCGAAAATGATAAAAAACGATCTATTTTGGGCGGATATTCATGGATAAACAAAATATGCACGGTGTTTGGTCTAGTCGCTGGACATTTATTCTGGCAGCGACAGGTTCGGCCGTAGGCCTGGGTAATATTTGGAAGTTTCCCTATATTACTGGCGAGAATGGCGGCGGTGCGTTTGTCCTAGTGTATCTGCTTTGCATTGCAGTGATTGGTATTCCAATTATGGTTGCCGAAGTGCTGCTTGGCCGTCACGGCCGTATGAGCCCTATCAATTCCATGAGGTTTGTAACCCGTGAGGCTGGCTTGAGCTCTGGTTGGACGGCAATCGGTTGGGGTGGCGTGTTGGCCGGTTTATTGATCATGGCCTTTTACAGTGTTGTCGCCGGGTGGGCGCTTCATTATGTTGTGGCGACAGCATCTGGGGCCTTTACAGGGGCTAGTGCAGAATTTTCGTCGGGTTTTTTTAGCGGCTTGTTGAGTAATAATGTGGCTTTGTTGGGCTGGCATACAGTATTTACGGTGATGACTGTTGCCGTTGTTATGGCGGGTGTAACGCGTGGCTTGGCAATGGTTGCGCGAGTTTTGATGCCGCTATTGTTTGTGATGTTACTGCTGTTGTTGATTTATGGAATGGTTCAGGGCGAATTTATGAAGGCCCTCGATTTTATGTTTAGCTTTAAGTTTGATCAGCTCAATAGCGAAAGTATTTTAATTGCCATGGGGCATGCATTCTTCACCCTTAGTCTCGGCATGGGAGCGATTATGGCTTATGGGGCTTATATGCCTGCGAGAGCGAGTCTCGGAAAAACGATTGTGATTGTCGGTTTGCTCGATACGGTTGTCGCTTTGGTGGCGGGGATGTGTATTTTCCCCATTGTCTTTGCTCATGGCTTAGAGTCTGGCAGTGGGCCAGGTTTGTTGTTTGAAAGCTTGCCGGTTGCCTTTGGGAATATGCCTGGAGGATTAATCTTCGGGACGATCTTTTTTGTTTTGGTGGCGATTGCGGCCTGGAGCTCAGCGGTGTCGTTAATTGAACCGGGTGTGGCGTGGTTAATAGAATCCGGTAAATTTAATCGTGTGACGGCCAGTGGATTATTAGGCGGGGCTGCATGGCTATTGGGTATTACGTGTGCTTTATCCTTTAATATTCTGGCTGATTTTAAGCCGTTCTTTCTTCTTAATAAAACGCCCTTCGATTTCTTAGACTTTTTAACTTCACAGATAATGTTGCCGCTTGGCGGCTTGTTTATCGCCATTTTTGTCGGTTGGTTGATGTCTCGGAAAGCCTTAGAGGCTGAAATGAATGCACCAGGCCATCCCGCATTGGGTGTTTGGTTGTTCGTACTTCGTTACGTTTCACCTGTTTTGGTTGTGATTGTATTTTTGTATACCTTGTACAACACGTTCTTTGGAGAGTAAGACGATGACTTGGGGAGTGAGTGAGGAGGAGGGTGGTGTGGCGAAGACAGCGATGAATAATTGGGTGAGTGTGTGCAAAGGATAGAGCGTAGTGCGTTGGTCCCATTTTCTTGTCAGCAAATGTTTGATGTGGTGAATGGCGTTGCAAGTTACCCCGATTTTGTTCCCGGCTGTATCGGGTCTGAGGTGATCGAGGTAAGCGAGCATAGTATGGTGGCGCGCTTGGTTTTAGGTAAGGCGGGGATAACGCAGTCGTTCGTAACGAGAAATACCCTGGATGCGCCCAATAGTATTCATCTTGATCTTGAAGATGGCCCATTTAAAAAGTTACACGGTGAATGGAGCTTTATCGCGTTATCGGAAAGTGCCTGTAAGATTGTATTTTGGTTGGAATTTGAGTTCTCTAATATATTGCTGACCAAGACTGCCGGAAAAGTTTTTGAAAAAGTGGCGACTGAGCAGGTAGATGCTATGTGTGAGCGGGCTCGCTCGATATACCGGTAATGCGCTTATTGGCCCCTGTGAGGGGTTGTTTGACGGCTTCGTATTCAGCTTAATTAGACGTAGAATTAAAAGTAAAAGATATGACTGATATTGAACCTATCCCCGTCGAAGTGGCATTTGCCCTCCCCGATAAACAAAAGATCATTCGTTTGCTGGTGGAGCCGGGTACAACGGCTTATGTGGCTGTGTGTAAGTCTAAAATGACGGATTATTTTCCTGACTTGGATATTGAAAATGCAAAGCTGGGCCTTTTTGGTCAAGCTCTTGGGACTAAGGGCTTAAAACCGGCCAAGGAGTACGTGCTCAACGAGGGGGATAGGGTGGAGATATATCGCCCGTTAATATCGGACCCGAAAGAGGTTCGACGTCGTCGGGCAGAGCAAAAGGCTGCTGAAAAGGCAGGTAAATAGCTTTCTCTAGGCGATTTCTTGCCCAGAAAAATCATGCTATCAGCCATATACGGTGTTGTGTATATGGCTGTGCATTACTTGGGGCTTCAGATAAGGGCGGGGACGTTTAAGTCTATAGCTAGAATTTAGCGTCTTCGCGTTGTTTTGTCTTATCGAGCGCTTCTTGCTGTTCCTTTTTGAGCTGTTCAGCGCTTAGCTTGTAGTCGCCTTCCCAGCGTGTGAGCAAGCCTTCTTCAAAATGGACGATAAAGTGCTTAGTATCGATATGTTTTTCGCCGCGTTTTACGTCGTAGTAGTAGTCCCAGCGATCTTGATTGAAGGTGTCTTCAATCATGGGGGTGCCTAAGATAAATTTCACTTGGCGTTTGGTCTGCCCTTCTTTGAGCTTGTCGACCATATCTTGCTCGATATAGTTTCCTTGTTGGATGGCAATTCGATAAACGCCAGGAAATTTGAGCGAAGAGCAGGCGCTGATCACTAGAATTGATAAAATTAGGCACAATGATTTGGTGTTTTGCATTATTAAAGGTTTCCGACAACAGTCTGGCCGTGGATAATACCGATCTCACATCAATCTGAGAAGCCCCTGGAGGCTCATTAAAGATGGCGATAGAAAATCAAGAGTTAAGAAAGGTTGGATTGAAGGTGACTCTTCCTAGGGTTAAGATCCTTCAAATCCTAGAAAATTCCACTGAACGCCATTTAAGTGCAGAAGATGTGTACAAGGCTTTGCTTGAGGCTGGGGAAGAAGTCGGTCTGGCTACGGTTTATCGCGTATTGACTCAGTTTGAAGATGCAGGCTTGGTTGAGCGGCACAATTTTGATGGTGGTCATTCTGTCTTTGAGTTGGACAATGGTGAGCATCACGATCACATGGTCTGCATAAAAACGGGCAAAGTTATCGAGTTTCATGATGAGCGTATTGAAGAGTTGCAGGAAGAAATTGCAGTTAAGTTCGGTTATGAAATTACAGGTCACAATCTCGTTTTGTATGTAAAGCCTTTGAAAGAATAGTCCAGCCTTTTGTTTTTCGGCGGGGCTTTTCTTTCCCGTCGTTGTCAGCTTGCGGTTTCTAGCATTTGTTTCGCATGGTCAAGTGACTGCTTTGAGTCGATCATGCCGCCCATCATTCGAGCGATTTCCATAATTTTTTCATCGCCTTCTACGGTTGTCAGTGTTGAGTGGGCCCCCTTCTTTGTTACCTGCTTCTCAGCTCTTAAGTGGTGATGGGCTTTACTGGCAACTTGGGCCAAGTGCGTGATACAGAAAATTTGGCCTTTTGTTCCCAGCTCGCTGAGCATGAGTCCCACGACATCTCCAGTAGTGCCGCCAATCCCAACATCAACTTCATCAAAAACTAGGGTTGGAGTGGTCGACGTCTCGGCTGTGATCACCTGAATTGCGAGGCTGATACGCGAAAGCTCTCCGCCTGAGGCAACTTTTTGTAAGGCCTGAGGGGCTTGGCCGGGGTTAGTGCTGATGAGAAACTCTACTTTTTCGTTACCGTAACGAGTGGGCAACCCTTCTGTTGCTGATGTCAGCTGAATGCAGAGCTGGGCACGTTCCATGGCCAGTTGTCCCAGTTTTTTGTTGACCGCAGTCGAGAGTTTCTTTGCGGCTTTTTGACGTAAGTTTGTGAGTTTCTGTGCGTGCTTACTGTATCTACAATGTTGTTCTGTAAGAGTGCTTTCTAAGCTTTCCACCATTTCGTCCCCACTTACCAGGGTGCCGAGTTCTTCTGAAAGGCTGCGGTGTAACTCTGTGAGGGCTTCAGGTGTTACGTGATGTTTGCGCGCAACTTCATATACCGTATTCAGGCGCTCGCTGACTGCGTGAAGGCGGGCCGGGTCTTGTTCGCAGCCATTACAGAAGTTTTCTATATCCGACTGGGCCTCTTCGATATTGATGGCCGCATTTTCCAGCAGTTGCTCTACCTCATTCAGTGCTTTTGGCTTTTCTGGCAGTTCTTGCAGTAATCGTAGGGCGTGGTTGATTCGGTCCCGCAAGCCGACTCCGTCACTGCCGCAGATATCGATAACGTTTTGACAGTTTTCCTGCGTTTGCTCAACACTAGAAAGCAAACGTTGTTCTCGTTCAAGTTTCCCCAGCTCGCCTTCTGTCAGGTCGAGTTTATCCAGTTCGTCGACTTGATAGCGTAAAAGCTGAAAGCGTGCATTCATCTCTGCGCCTTCAGATTGCACTCTTTTCAACTTTTCTGATGTGCTCAGCCATTGGATAAAGGTTTCTTTCACTGAGCTGGCAAGGCTTCGTGCATTTGCGAAATCGTCGAGTAGTCTCCTGTGTGTTTGTGGCGAAAGCAGAGATTGGTGCTCATGTTGGTTGTGAATATCTATAAGGTTTTCGCCTAGCGACTTTAACTGCTGTAGCGTGACTGTTTGCCCGTTGATGTACGCTCTTGAGCGTCCTTCGCGAGTGATGGTACGGCGTAAAATACATTCATCGCTATCGCCGAGATCGTTTTCCCTTAGCCATTTTTGCGCGAAAGTTAATTTTGATATATCAAAGCTCGCATCCACTTCTGCCCGCTCTTCGCCCGCCTTCACTTTGTTGGCATCGGTTCGCTCGCCCAATGTGATGCCTAAGGCGTCCAGTATCATTGACTTGCCTGCGCCAGTTTCTCCTGTGATGGCGGTTAAGCCTTCGTGGAGCTCAATGTCGAGCTGATTCACTAGGGTGAAGTTCTTGATATGCAGGTGGGTGAGCATATTGGGTCCTAGGGCTTATTTTGTGTGTGATTTCATACAGCTTAGCTGTTCATCTGTACAGTTGCTATTCATTTTTCGAAAATTTCCTGGAATTGTTGATTTGTGCCCCCATATTCTCGTCAGGCAGTAAGACAATGAAACCCTGGAGAGAACTGTGAGTAGCGAGCAAGAACCGGAAAACAACACCGTCGATGAATTGGAAGATGATCAAGTGACACTTGATAGTCAGGCTTCAGGCACTGAGGAAGGGTCTGATGGGGCTGACTTGGCTTCTCAAATAGAGCAATTGCAAACCGAGTTGGCTTTAGCGAAAGAGCAGTCTCTTCGTGCAACAGCGGAGATGCAGAATATTCGTCGCCGTTCTGAGCAAGATGTGGAGAAGGCTCATAAGTTTGGGGTTGAGAAGTTTGTCAGAGATTTACTACCGGTTGCCGATAACTTAGAGCGTTCTATTGACGCTGCTAAGGTTGACGGCGCGGAGCTTGCTTCTGTAATTGAAGGGGTTGAGCTGACGCTAAAAACTCTGGCTGACAGTCTCGTTCGTCATAAAGTTGAAGCGATCGATCCAGAGGGTGAACCGTTTAACCCTGAGTTTCATCAGGCGATGTCTATGGTGCCAAACCCTGATGTGGAGCCGAATACAGTTATTAATGTGTTCCAAAAGGGTTACACGCTAAGCGGGCGACTAGTGCGACCCGCAATGGTTGTTGTGTCGAAAGCCGTAGATTAAATAGTGAAAGCCCCTTGAAAATGTAGGGCTTGGACAGATATTAACGTTAACGAAAGTGAGGCTGGCTAAGCTAGCTTTCAAAAATTTTGGCCTGATAGGCAAAATGTAAAGAATTGGAGAAAAGTAATGGGCAAGATCATAGGTATAGATTTGGGTACAACTAATTCATGTGTATCCGTATTGGAAGGTGGTAAAGCTAAGGTTATCGAGAATGCAGAGGGTGATCGTACAACACCATCTATTGTTGCATTTACCGAAGACGATGAAATTCTTGTAGGCCAAAGCGCTAAGCGTCAGGCTGTTACTAACCCAACGAATACCTTGTTTGCCGTTAAGCGCCTTATTGGTCGTAAGTTTACCGATAATGTGGTTCAAAAAGATATTTCCATGGTGCCGTACAAAATTGTTGCGGCCGACAATGGAGATGCTTGGGTTGAAGCTAAGGGCGATAAGAAAGCACCACCTCAGATTTCTGCTGAAGTTTTGAAGAAAATGAAAAAGACAGCGGAAGAATACTTAGGTGAAGCGGTTACTGAAGCTGTTATTACTGTCCCCGCTTACTTTAACGATTCTCAGCGTCAAGCGACTAAAGATGCCGGTAAAATCGCAGGTTTAGAAGTTAAGCGTATTATTAATGAGCCAACGGCTGCTGCACTTGCATACGGCATGGACAAAGCTAAAGGTGACCGCACGATAGCGGTATACGACCTTGGTGGCGGTACATTTGATATTTCTATCATTGAAATTGCTGACGTTGATGGCGAGCATCAGTTCGAAGTACTTTCAACGAATGGTGATACTTTCCTTGGTGGTGAAGATTTCGACTTGCGTTTGATCGAATATTTGGCAGCAGATTTTAAATCCACCAACGGTGTTGATTTACATAATGATCCTCTTGCTTTACAGCGCTTAAAAGAAGCGGCAGAAAAAGCTAAAATTGAGTTATCAACAACTCAGCAAACCGAAGTTAACTTGCCTTATATCACTGCCGATGCAACAGGGCCCAAGCATTTGGTTGTTAAGTTGACTCGCGCTAAGTTAGAGTCGCTAGTTGAAGATTTGGTTGAGCGCTCACTTGCGCCATTAAAAACAGCCTTAGATGACGCCGACCTTTCTGTAGATGACATCGAAGATGTTATTTTGGTTGGTGGTCAAACACGCATGCCAATGGTTCAGCAAAAAGTCGCAGAGTTTTTTGGCAAAGAGCCTCGTAAAGATGTAAACCCTGATGAGTCTGTTGCAATGGGCGCAGCGATTCAAGGCGCGGTACTTGCGGGCGATGTTAAAGATGTATTGCTTCTTGATGTTTCGCCACTCACTTTGGGTATCGAAACTATGGGCGGTGTTGCAACAGCCTTGATCGAGAAAAACACTACGATCCCAACGAAGAAATCACAAACGTTCTCTACGGCTGAAGACAATCAGTCAGCTGTTACCATTCACGTGGTTCAAGGTGAGCGTAAACAAGCAGCACAAAACAAATCACTAGGTCGTTTTGATCTTGCCGAAATTCCTGCAGCGCCACGTGGCATGCCTCAAATTGAAGTGTCTTTCGATATTGATGCGAACGGAATTTTGAATGTTTCTGCGAAAGATAAAGCATCAGGCAAAGAGCAGTCTATCGTGATTAAGGCTTCTTCTGGCTTGAGCGATGAAGAAATTGAAAAAATGGTACTGGATGCTGAAGCGAACGCTGAAGCCGATCGTCTATTCGAAGAAGTGGTTACTGCGCGTAACTCTCTTGAAGGATTGATTCACGCGACTAAGAAGACGGTTGAAGAAGCCGGTGACAAAGCGACGGAAGACGAAAAGTCTGCCATCGAAGCAGCAATTGTTAAGGCTGAAGAAGCTGTTAAGGGTGACGATAAAGAAGCGATGGAAGCTGCAACTAAAGAGCTTACTGAAGCTTCTTCTGGTTTGGCCGAAAAGCTTTATGCTGAACAAGCCGCTGGTGCAGAAGCTGCGCAAGGTGCAGCTGCAGAGCCTGAGCAATCAGCAGCAGATGACGGTGCTGTAGATGCTGAGTTTGAAGAAGTGAAAGAAGAGAAGTAACCTCTTTCAATTCAAGGCTCTATTAATCGACGCGGGCAATGCCCGCGTTTTGCGTGTTTAAGGTATTGATATTTATCTTTGTTGCCTGAACTAAAACATAAGTTAACATCTGAGTTAACACTGAAGAAGTTACACCCATGTCAAAACGTGATTACTACGAAGTGCTCGGTGCTTCAAAAGATGCGTCCGCATCAGAGTTAAAGAAAGCGTATCGTCGTGTTGCGATGAAATGCCACCCTGATCGAAACCCAGATGACCCAAAAGCAGAAGATCAGTTTAAGGAGGCGAGTGAAGCCTATGAAGTGCTTTCGGATGGGCAGAAAAAGGCGGCCTATGACAAGTACGGTCATGCAGGTGTTGAAAGTCAGGCTGGTATGGGTGGCGGTGGCGGACAAGGGTTTGGAAACTTCTCCGATATCTTTGGCGATGTCTTTGGTGATGTGTTTGGTGGTAGCGGCGGTCGACGCGGTGGACCAACAAGAGGTTCCGATCTCCGTTATAACTTAGACCTTAGTTTAGAAGATGCTGTTAAAGGCACAACAGTTAAAATTACTATCCCGACCTTGGTGGGGTGCAAGCCTTGTAAAGGCAGCGGTGCTAAAGCTGGGACCAGTCCTAAGTCGTGCTCTACTTGTGGCGGTGTTGGCCAGGTAAGAATGCAGCAAGGGTTTTTCTCAGTTCAACAAACCTGTCCGACATGTCGTGGCGCGGGTTCTGTTATTAGCGATCCGTGCCGAGAGTGCCATGGTCATGGTCGTATAGAAGAAACGAAAACACTTTCGGTGAAAGTGCCGCACGGTGTGGATACGGGTGATCGAATTCGCTTGGCCGGTGAGGGAGAGGCGAGTGCCGATGGCGGCCCTGCTGGTGATTTGTATGTGCAGGTCAGCGTTAAAGAGCATGATATTTTCCAGCGCGATGGTAAAAATCTTTACTGTGAAGTTCCCGTTAGCATTTTTGATGCATGCCTTGGCGGTGAGCTTGAAGTGCCGACGCTTGATGGTCGTGTGAAATTGAAAGTTCCTGCTGAAACACAGACAGGAAAATTATTCCGTATGCGTGGCAAGGGTGTTTCTCCTGTGCGTGGCGGATCAACAGGCGATTTGATGTGCCGAGTTGTGGTGGAAACGCCGATTAATCTTTCTAAGAAGCAAAAAGACCTTCTTCAGGAGCTCAAAGGCAGTATGAAGGGTGAAAGAAATTCGCCGAAACAGGAAAGCTGGTTTGTGGGTATGAAAAGTTTTTTCGGTGATATGAAAATTTAAGTTATCGTCATGTGCGTGTCGCTAAAGCTGCAATGAACAGTTTGGTTGCACAAATTTTAATGACGAATAAAGGCGCCGTATTTTATAAATAAGATACGGCGCCTTTTTTGTAAGTACGATGGTTGAGGTTGTGTTTTTGTCGGGGCTGTTATTTACTGTCCCGCTAAGTAATTTTTGTTTTTATTTACTCAAGAGAATTGTTATGACAATTAGAATCGCTGTAACTGGTGCTGCTGGTCGAATGGGGAAAGCTTTGATCGAATCCATTCAGGCTTCTGAAGGGGCTGTTCTGGGAGCTGCGATTGAGCACCCCGCAAGCTCTTTAATTGGTACGGATGCAGGGGAGGTGGCCGGTATTGGTAAAAATGGTATTTCCGTGGTGGCAGACTTGTCTTCTGTTGTGAATGATTTTGATGTTCTGGTTGATTTCACTGTGCCAGCAGCAACGTTAGAAAATATTCGTATTTGCGCTGCGGCGAACAAAGGAATGGTTATTGGAACAACCGGTTTTGATGGCGAGCAAAAAGTGCAGTTTGATGAGTCAATTAAAGATATTCCTGTTTGTTTTGCGTCTAATTACAGTACTGGGGTCAATTTGTGTTTTAAATTGTTGGAAATGGCCGCCAAAGTGATTGGAGACTCTTCTGATATTGAGATTGTTGAAGCTCATCACCGCCATAAGGTGGATGCGCCTTCTGGTACGGCCTTGAGTATGGGGGAAGCTGTTGCTAGCACTTTGGGTCGTAACCTAAAAGATGTGGCGGTTTATGGTCGGGAAGGTCAAGAGGGGCCGCGCAAGTCCGATACAATCGGGTTTGCAACCGTGCGCGGTGGTGATGTTGTTGGGGATCACACGGTATCGTTTTTTGCTGATGGTGAGCGCGTTGAAATCACCCATAAAGCGTCTAGCCGACAAGCATTTTCACTCGGTGCTGTGCGCGCAGCTACGTGGATTTCGGCTCAAGATGCGGGCCTTTATGACATGAAAGATGTGCTGGGCTTAAACGACTAATCGTTTGGGTTTATTCAAAAGTTGGGGGAGTGAATATGGATAGGCGCTAATTTGCGCCATCCATAATAAGTGTGACTTGCTGATTCTGTTTGGCTATCGCGTTCCACTCTCCAGCGGTCAACGTTGGGCGAAGGTCCGGATAGGGGTAGCGCGAATCTTCAAAGGCGCTCAGGTTAATCAAAAATTCAATTTTCCCGTTTACGATTGGCGCTGCGCTTTGTTCAAATTGCATATAAGCCACGCTTGTATAATTTTCTGCGGACAAGTCCAGTTTACGATCTTTCATAAATGTACATTTGTCGATTGGAGTTTCTGCAGGTGGTATCGCCCATTCGCCGCCATCCACCTGGATGAGGCAGTAATCACCGAGTTGAATGTTTAGCTCAATAAAGCCTTTAAACTGCGCGTCAGCTAGCCTGAAGGTAAGGTTTTGTAAATTTACAATACGCTTTTCATTTAAAGGTTCTTCTCCGTAGGCGAAGTGCATGTCAATGCTCATCGCCCAAGAAACGGTATTTAGCAATACTCGAGAGTCTAGTTTGTTGAGGGCCTCTTTTGCCGCTTTGGCTGTGATGACAATGTCATCGAGCAACAAATTACTTTGATGATTGAGGTTGGCGAGTTGATTAACGTCGTCTTTAAGTTTGGCGCTTTGTTGTTGGTTTTGGAATAATTGGAAGGCAATTATTGCTAAGGCAAAAAGAATCAGCCCTAAGATTCCGGTTGTCGTTTTGCTGCTATTGCCCTTCTCTTCTCTGTCTTCATCGTTAAGAGCTATGGTGGCTGACTCTTCTTCTTGCGCACTTTTTTTTGCGCTGTGCTTGATCTCTGCGGCTAGGCGGCGGACGACAAATTTGGTGTTTTCGGATATTTGTGTGCGGACATCAGCTATGTGGAGTTCAAATAGACGGGCAATTTGAGCTTTAAAAGCATTTGCTCCTATTTTTGAATCATTTCCCTTGCTTGAATCGTTTCCTCTGGGAGTTGCGTGGCTGGGGTTTATGCCAGAGCTGTCGAATGGTGAGCCTGTGTCGTCTTTAATTTGTGTGGGTTGTTGAATTTCTTCACCGGGGACTATATTGAGTTTTGCGAGAACTTCCTCAACGCGGGCTGGCTTCATCAAATCTTTGGATAGTGTGTCGAGTGCGCCGAGAGCGTGCGCTTGTCCGGCATAAACATCATCACCACTGCCTTGTGATGTGTACATGATAACGGGGATTGTGGCAGTGGCAGGGTTGGCCTTGAGTATTTTGAGGGCTGCTAGTCCATCCATGCCTTCCATATGGTGGTCCATAAAGATAACGGATGGGATTTTGTAGCTTAAGTAGCCAAGGGCTTCTTCTGCCGAAATGGCTGTATCGACTTCTAGCTTATAGCGCGTGAGCAGGCGTTTTAGCCTGTGTTGCGCAGTCCTGGAATCATCAACTATAAGTGCTCTTGTGCTTGTCATTTAGCAGGCTCTCATTTTTCTATGTAAATCTATCCGTGTTGTCTTGAGTATACATGCAGTATGTTGCTCAGGACTATTCAGTAGGTCACACTAGCGCGCCATCAATGGCTCTATTTTTTAAAGCGCATGCCAATTTTGTTGACTTGCCATTGGAGGCTACCGTTTATACGTGTTACTCAGCGCCATAGGCCTTTGGGGCGGGATAAAGCCAGTTACTTGAGCCCGCTAAAACACACTTCGGGTGTAGTTTGGCGATGGACATTCCCCCCTAAAATGCCGTAGAATCCGCCCTCAAGTCAGGCTGGTCGGATCTGGTCAGCTAAAACTACTAAATTTCTGGTATCAGAATTCCTAAAAGCGAGATGAAGGTACATTCATTTCGCCTTTTTACAGGTAGCCGTTCGAAATATTTGATTGATGTCAAAACCCCGTATTGTTATGTGCGGCTCTTTCGTTCGGCCTGCATCCTGAGTAATTGGGGGCTGGTATCAATGAGAAGTTTCAATTGTTAATGCAATTTTGCAATGTTTTTGAGGAGTCAGCACTTGTCGCAAGCGCAAGCAACACCTGTCTTTCCTGGTCTTGGTAATCAGCGTCCAGCTGTACTAGTTCTGAAGGATGGCAGTGTATTTCGTGGGAATGCCATCGGCAGCGAAGGGTTTTCGGTTGGTGAGGTTGTATTTAATACCGCGATCACTGGGTATCAAGAAATCCTGACGGACCCTTCTTACGCTAAGCAAATCGTTACGCTTACTTATCCTCACATCGGTAACACTGGTACCAATTTAGAAGATGAAGAGTGCGATAAGGTTTGGGCTGCTGGCTTAGTGATCCGTGATCTACCAGCACTTGCGAGTAACTTCCGCAATGAATCTTCATTGGATGAATATCTTAAAGCAAAAAACATTGTTGCCATTGCGGGTATTGATACGCGCCGTTTGACCCGAATACTCCGCGATAAAGGTGCCCAAGACGGCTGTATCATGGCAGGTGATATAGACGAAGAGAAAGCTCTAGAGCTCGCGAAGTCATTTTCAGGCTTGCAGGGGATGGATCTTGCTCAGGAAGTGAGCACTACTGAACTTTACCCGTGGAAAGAGGGTTCTTGGCTTCTCGGAAAAGGCTTTCAGGCAAAGCCAGATGGCAATTCATTCAAAGTCGTGGCTTATGATTTTGGCACCAAGCGCAATATCTTAAGAATGTTAGTGGATCGTGGTTGTGATTTGACCGTTGTCCCCGCAAAAACTCCTGCAGCTGATGTTCTCGCAATGAAGCCTGACGGTGTATTCCTATCCAATGGTCCGGGTGATCCAGAGCCTTGCACATACGCAATTGAAGCTATTCAGCAGATTGTGGAAACCGGTATACCTGTATTTGGCATTTGTTTAGGGCATCAGTTATTGGCTCTGGCAAGCGGTGCTAAGACATTGAAAATGAAGTTTGGTCATCATGGGGCAAACCACCCGGTGCAAGTTAAAGCGTCGGGTAAAGTGATGATCACGAGTCAGAACCACGGGTTTGCGGTGGATGCCGACTCTCTTCCTGCAAACCTAGAGGTAACGCATACGTCGTTATTTGATGGCTCACTTCAAGGCATACACAGAACCGACAAGCCTGCATTCAGTTTTCAGGGCCATCCAGAGGCAAGCCCTGGGCCGCACGATGCTGCGGAACTGTTCGATCATTTTATCGAGTTGATGACCGCAAACCGTTAAGCAGTATAGAGACTCAAGCGCTACAGCGATTCCTCGTTTAAGTGCTTGATTACTGAATTTGAGATTTTAAAGAGAGCGACAAAATAAGCCATGCCAAAGCGTAGCGATTTAGAAAGCATACTAATCATTGGAGCGGGTCCGATTGTGATCGGCCAAGCCTGTGAATTTGACTACTCCGGCGCACAAGCGTGTAAAGCTTTGCGTGAAGAAGGGTATCGCGTAATCCTTGTGAATTCGAACCCGGCCACGATCATGACCGATCCGGCGATGGCGGATGCGACCTATATCGAACCCATTACATGGCAAACGCTCGAAAAAATCATCGAAAAAGAAAAGCCTAATGCTATCTTGCCAACAATGGGTGGGCAAACGGCTTTGAACTGTGCCCTGGATCTCCATAAACATGGCGTATTAGACAAGTACAATGTTGAATTGATCGGCGCAAACCAAGAAGCGATTCATAAAGCTGAAGATCGACGATTGTTCGATCAAGCTATGAAAAAGATTGGCCTTGAGTGTGCTCGTGCCGACATCGTTCACACGCTTAAAGAAGCAATGGAAGTCCCCAAGAAGTTTGGTTTCCCTGTCATTATCCGCCCGTCCTTCACTATGGGCGGATCAGGCGGTGGTATTGCCTATAACTGGGACGAATTTGAAGAAATTTGTTTGCGCGGTTTCGACCTTTCTCCGACTAATGAGCTGTTGATCGATGAATCGCTGCTGGGTTGGAAAGAATACGAAATGGAAGTTGTACGGGACAAAAACGACAACTGCATCATTATTTGTTCTATCGAAAACTTTGACCCCATGGGTGTTCACACTGGGGACTCTATTACTGTTGCTCCAGCGCAGACGCTTACCGATAAAGAGCTGCAAATCATGCGTAACGCATCACTTGCCGTTCTGCGTGAGATCGGTGTTGAGACTGGCGGTTCAAATGTGCAATTTGCTGTGAATCCTGAAGACGGTCGTTTGGTTGTGATCGAGATGAACCCTCGCGTGTCTCGCTCTTCAGCTTTGGCTTCTAAAGCTACAGGATTTCCTATTGCGAAAGTAGCGGCCAAACTTGCAGTGGGTTACACCCTCGATGAGTTAACCAATGATATTACAGGCGGGGCTACGCCAGCTTCCTTTGAGCCAACTATCGATTACGTTGTTACAAAAATTCCTCGATTTACTTTCGAGAAATTTGGCGATGCAGATGCTCGATTGACCACGCAAATGAAATCCGTGGGTGAGGTGATGGCAATTGGCCGGACCTTCCAAGAATCTTTACAAAAAGCCTTAAGGGGCTTAGAAGTTGGGTCCGCTGGTTTTGAGCCGAAAGTCGATTTGACTGATGCTGACGCGCTAGGTCGTATTCGCCGAGATCTATCAGTGCCGGGCGCTGAGCGTATTTGGTACGTAGGTGATGCCTTTCGTGCGGGCATGAGTGTTGACGAGGTTTTTGATCAGTCGAAGATTGATCCTTGGTTCTTGGTGCAAATCAAAGACATTATTGATGCAGAAGTTGCATTGAGTGACATGCCTTTGTCTGAGGTGAATGTTGATATTATGCGATTGCTTAAGCGCAAAGGATTTTCTGATTTGCGTTTAAGTTCTTTGTTGGGCGTGAGCGAGAAGACCTTGCGTAACCATCGACACCAGCTTGATGTATTCCCTGTTTATAAGCGTGTAGATACCTGTGCGGCGGAGTTCTCAACTTCTACGGCCTATATGTACTCCACCTATGAAGAAGAGTGCGAGTCAAACCCTTCTGATCGCGAAAAAATCATGGTGATTGGTGGCGGGCCTAACCGTATTGGTCAAGGTATTGAGTTCGATTACTGCTGTGTTCATGCTGCTTTTGCCGCACGTGAAGCAGGCTACGAAACGATTATGGTGAACTGTAATCCTGAGACGGTTTCTACAGACTATGACACGTCTGACCGATTGTATTTTGAGTCGGTTACGATGGAAGACGTTCTTGAAATTGTGCGTAAAGAAAAGCCTGTGGGCGTTATTGTGCAGTTTGGTGGTCAAACACCACTCAAGCTTGCTAATGCACTTGAAGCCGAGGGCGTGCCTATTATCGGTACAAGTCCAGAAGCGATTGATCGGGCGGAAGACCGAGAGCGCTTCAAGCAAATGATCGAGCGATTAGGCTTGTTGCAACCCTCTAACGCGATTTGTCGTTCTACCCAAGAAGCGATAGCTGTTGCGCCGGGTGTTGGTTACCCGCTCGTTGTACGCCCGTCGTATGTTTTGGGTGGCCGTGCGATGGAGATTGTTTACAGTGAGAAAGAGCTGCAGACGTATATGACGGAAGCGGTACAAGCATCGGATGATGCGCCAGTGTTGCTCGATCGATTCTTGAATAATGCAATTGAAGTGGATATTGACGCGGTATCCGATGGTAAGCAAGTCGTGATCGGCGCCATCATGCAGCATATTGAGCAGTGCGGCGTTCACTCTGGTGACTCGGCTTGTGCTTTACCTCCTTACTCTTTACCCGTTGACGTGCAGGATGAAATGCGTGAACAGGTTAAAAAAATGGCCTTGGAGCTTGGTGTTATCGGATTGATGAACACTCAGCTTGCCTATCAGGATGGAGAAATTTATATCATTGAGGTCAATCCTCGCGCTTCCCGAACGGTGCCGTTCGTATCGAAATGTATTGGCACGTCGTTGGCAAAAGTGGCGGCGCTTTGCCAGATTGGTAAAAGTTTGCAAGAAATTGGTTTTACGGAAGAGATTATCCCCAAATTTTACAGTGTAAAAGAAGCCGTTTTCCCGTTCAGTAAATTTCCGTCAGTGGACCCGATTTTGGGCCCTGAAATGAAATCTACCGGTGAAGTTATGGGCATTGGTGATACTTTTGCCGAAGCTTATGCTAAATCACAAACGGGCAGCGGTACGGCAATTCCGGATGGCGGCACGGCATTTTTAAGTGTGCGAGATTTTGATAAAGGTGGCATTGTGGTTGTCGCAAGAGAATTGTCCGAGCTGGGCTTCAACCTTGTGGCAACACGTGGAACGGCGAAAGAGATTCAGGCTGCTGGTATTGACGTTAAGCAGGTGAATAAGGTGCAGGAGGGCCGTCCTCACGTTGTAGATATGATTAAAAACGGTGAAATTCAGTTGGTTGTTAACACCACTGAAACGAAGCAAGCGATCAGCGATTCATCGTCGATTAGACGTAGCGCCGAAGCCAACCATGTATGCTATACCACGACCTTGGCGGCGGGCAATGCGATCTGTACGGCTTTGCGCTTTGGTAAAGAGTTAGAAGTTCGTTCGCTACAAGACCTTCATTCAGGAGCAGATAAATAATGCAAAAATATCCAATGACAGTTGAAGGGGAAAAAGCTATGCGTGATGAGCTTGAAAACCTTAAAAAAGTTGTTCGCCCTCGCATAGTTTCGGACATTGCTGTCGCACGAGAGCATGGCGATCTGAAAGAAAATGCTGAGTATCATGCCGCTCGTGAACAGCAGGGCTTCTGTGAAGGCCGCATTCAAGACATTGAAGCAAAGCTTTCCAATGTTCAAGTGATTGATGTGAAGTCTATTCCTGAAGGCGGGCGTGTCATTTTCGGTGTGACAGTTGATCTTATTAATGTAGAAACGGATGAAGAAATAACCTATAAGATTGTTGGTGAAGATGAGTCGGATATTAAAGCCAATAAAATTTCTGTGACGTCTCCTATTGCTCGCGCATTGATTGCGAAAGAGGTGGGTGAGGTTGTTGTTGTGAAGGCCCCTAGTGGCGACGTTGAATATGAGATTGATGCTGTAAAACATATCTAAATACTCCACAAAATAAAGCTTGCCTCTTTTATGGGGGAGCTTTATTTTTCTGTTCTTTCCACTTTCTTTTGAATTTTTCTCTTACGACCATTTTCTGGCGTAATCTCGGTCAAGTAATTGACTCTTTCTCTTCAATTTCTTTTTTCTGAATAGAGTTTCTGTCTTCACAGTCCTTATTTACTCCTGTTTTTATACTATTTTCTGCGTCGATTAATTTTACGCAGTGGTTTTCGCTATAAAAATACGTGTCAAATTTTGTCGCTAATGGATTTTTATTGTCGTGAATCACACTTTCACCCTTATGTGAGCACTTACTTGTGCCTTATGTGATAGCGATATTATCGATTGTTTTTTCATTAACAAAAAACTAAATGATTTTGGTGCTGGCAAAGCCCTTTAATCTACGGGTTGGCCCACTCTTTGCGTTATCTAATAGGGTAAGTGTTCAGATCGCTAGGTTGATCGTGCACGAGCTAGTAAGGTGATGAATTAATGGTTGAGTCATGTGGTTAAATAACACTGGTATTGAGTTAGGGGGTACATAATGTTGGCTGAGAAAGTGGATAATATCGTTTCACATCCAATTGCATTTGAACAAGTGCGGGATAAAATTTCGTTGTTCGGCGGCCTTTCTGATCGGCAATTGGATTTAATGCTGCCCTATCTCAAGTTTGCCTCTTTTTCAAAAGGCCATTATGTCTTTAAGCAGGGGCAACTACCCAGTAGCGTTTTTATTGTTTTGAGTGGAGAGGTAAATCTGCAGGTTCGTCGTGATGACGGAAGCTATGCCACAATGAGCTATTCGGCCGGAGATTGTTTCGGAGAAACTTCTCTTATTGGAATTCAGCCTCAACTTGGCAGTGCGCTTGTTGTAGCCGATACTGAAGTGGTTGTTTTATCTCGATCGTGTTTGTTGGATGTCGTCGCTTATGATCAAGAGATGTTTGGAATTCTGATGATGAATATTGCTCGTGAAGTCAGTAGACGATTTCATTCTTGTCTATCCTTACCCGAAGGCTCTAAAGGCTCCCCTATTGCACAGAGCTAATAAAATGCTCTCCTTTTAGAGTTTTACCACTCTATAACGGTATCTGGAAAGTTGTTGCGATCTTTTAAGGTTGCGACTTCGTTACATTCTCCTCTTAAGCGAATGCGTGGGCTAAACGTTTGGGTTTCTAAAACCCAAAACCCACTTCTACAAAATTGATTGTTTTCGATGTGTTGATTCGTGATGTTAGTGAGCGATCGGGTGAGTTTTTTCTTCCGTTTTAGCGGGTCTCGACTGTTGCGAGATGGCTGAATCTTTTTGCTCAGGTATGAATCCGGATGTATGCTCAGTTCAAAGTGTTTTAATCCGCTCTCCGTTATTTTTGTGCGAAATTCTGTCTGCGTGAGCTTTCCCGGTCCGGAAGCGCAAGCGCTAAGGATTAGAGCGAGGGGGCAGATAAAGCGTTTAGAGTTCATTCGGATTCCGCTGGCCAATCGGGCTCATATTTATAGCCAACACCATAAATGGACTTGATTAAGTCCGAGCCGGGTATTGAATCGTGCAGTTTTTTTCTCAACTTTTTAATATGACTGTCCACCGTACGGTCACTGACAATACGGTAGTCGTGGTAAATATTGTCGAGAATGTGTTGCCGAGAAAATATTCTTCCTGGTTCTTCGTGTAATAACTTAAATAAGTTCAGTTCAATCTGAGTTAGCTCTATCACAGTCCCTTTTAGGGTGATCAGTAACTTGTCCTGATCAATGAAGACCGACTCAGTTGGTGAGGGGCCGGTATTTGGTGTTTGGTTCATCCGTCTTAGAATGGTTTTAACGCGGGCGACGACCTCTCTTGGGCTGTACGGTTTGCAAATATAGTCATCCGCGCCCAATTCTAGTCCCAATAACCGGTCTATTTCTTCAACTTTAGCTGTGGTTATCACAATCGGGATGTCGCTGTGTTGCCTGACGTCTCGGCAAATATCGAGACCGTTTTTTCCCGGTAGCATTAAATCCAATAACACTAAGATGGGTTTTTCCTGTTTGATCCAATCTTCGACTTCAAGCCCATTTTTTATAATATGAGGGGTGTAGCCTGCCTGCTCAATGTAATCTGCGAGCAGACGTGAAAGGTCTGGTTCGTCTTCAACAATGAGAATGTTTTTATTTTCCATAGCGCTTATGTGATCTTTGGGAATGTGAGAGTTTGTTTTAGCCCGCCTAGGGATGAATGTTCTGCCTGAATACTGCCTCCGTGCATACCGATAATACCTTGGCAAATACTCAGCCCTAAACCTGCTCCGCCGGTTTCACGGTTGCGCGATGTTTCAATTCGGTACAGTCGATCAAAAATACGGTTGAGGGCTTCGTCTGGTACGCCGGGCGAGCTGTCTTCAAATGTGACGACAACCTGTTCTGGTGAGTCAGTGATATTGACGTGCAGCTGTCCGCCTCTATCGGTGTAGCGAAATGTGTTTTCGAGCAAATTTGTTAATAGCTGCTGAATACGATTGATGTCAGCGAATATGATGGACTTTAGCTCTGGAGAGAAGTCAGCGTTAATTGTGAGTTCTTTTTGTTGGTACTTTCCGTCAAAATTTTCGAGCGCGGAAAACAAGATGTTTTGTAATATTAAATTTTCTTTATTGAGCGAAAGCACTCCTAAATCTGCGAGTGATAATTCGTAAAGGTCATTGATAATTAATGAAAGCGAGTCGACGTTGCGATGCAGTAATTGCAGGTTTTCTTGATTGGGTTGGCGAATACCATCTTCCATCGCTTCCAACTGAGCCTTAAGTACCGAGAGGGGGGTGCGCATTTCGTGAGAAATATCCGCAACCCATTGTTTTCTTAGCGTCTCATTCTTTTCGAGTGACTCGGTCATGGCATCAAAGTTTTGGCAAAGTTTACCGAGTTCATCATTGGCTTTATGGCCGACCCTGACAGAAAAGTCGCCTCCTGCAACGCTGTTAGCGTTTTCAGCGAGTTGGGTCAGGGGTTTGACCAGCCATCGTGATACAAAAGCCGTCACAATTAGCGCTGCTAGTATCATTAGGCCTGTTAGTACTCCTAGGGTACGAATTTGTTGTTCAACAAATAATTTGTCAACGGAGCGTAAGAATGCGCGAGGTTTGATGTAGCCGATATACGCAATCAGGCGGTCGTCGTATTGGAGTTCACGCAATATATAGTTTGCGCCTTCCTTCTTGCGGCCCGTAATCAGTTCTTGATTTGCATCAAGCAATACCAAATGTTGAAAAAAGGCGCGTTGTTTGGGTTGAAGCTGGTCCTCGATGGATTCGTGCTCACTCCAGTCTTGAGGTTTGGCTCCGGCCATCGCAGAGGCTCGATTGTGATAGCTTAAATATTGGCGGTAGGTTGTGTCGCGTAGTTGGCTCCAGCGTGCTGGCGCCTCTGCAAAAGCTGCCAGTGACTGTTCATCTTTGTAGATGTCGACAACGGCTTGTTCGAGAGGCTCTAGGCGTTCGAGTATTTGCTGTGTGGTGTAGTCTAAAAATTGCTGTTTTACGCTGATAAAGCTAATGGCAAGTAGGGTGCTGAGACTAAGTGCTAGCGTTACGAAAAGCACTAGCCACAGTTTTAGTTTGATACTCTTTATCATTGACGAAAGCCTACTAGAAGAACTGCTAGTATTGAACGCCAGGGGCTGGCGTGCAATCTAAGAGGGGCTTTAGTGATGTAAATTCACAGTTGTTTCAATTTTGAGGGGCTGGAGGGCTCTAGCGAACGTTGGATGTTTTGATGTCTTTCTTGTTAGACGGACGATAAATTAGCGCAACTTTACCAATTTCTTGAACCAGTTCAGATTTGGTTCGTTTAGACATATCCTGAACGACGGCTTTTCTAACATCACGATCAGTGATGGCGATTTTCACTTTGACGAGTTCATGGTCTTCAAGGCAACGCTTGATTTCTTTAATCACGCTTTCGGTTAACCCTTTGCCTGCCACGGTAACCGTAGGTTTGAGGTCGTGGCCGATATTGCGGAAGCGCTTTTTCTTTTCGTTGTTGAGTGACATTTGGAGTAAACCCTAATTTTGTGTGTCTGTATTTTTCGTTTGTGGCTTTCGTCTGTGTGCAAGCCGCTGAAAAGCGGCCAGAATAAGATAAACCTGGAGCTATGCTTGAGTTGAACAAGCTTCTGAGAACTTTTTACCCTTGCTTTGGAGGAGTCAGTGGTTTTTCAGTAGCGCCCTAGGATAACATTGTACTTTTTAGCTCACTCAGGAACTAGGGCCAGATTACATTATTTGAAATTGGTCATTTTCGCAGTATTTTGGGTATTCGAGGTGTTATGGCACGGTCAAAAACAAGTAAGGCTTGGTTACACGAGCATTTCAAAGATAGTTATGTGAAGTCTTCTAAAGAGGCGGGCTATCGTTCGCGTGCGAGCTACAAGCTGATTGAACTGGATAAGAAAGACCACCTGCTAAAGCCTGGTATGACTGTGGTGGACCTGGGGTCAGCGCCTGGAGGTTGGTCTCAAGTGGCTGCTGAGAAAGTATCGACTTCAGGCCTTGTACTGGCGTCAGACATTTTAGAGATGGATGGGATTGCTGGTGTGACCTTCGTTCAGGGGGATTTCACCGAAGAGTCAGTATTAGAGACGCTTCTAAATGAAATGAAGGGCGCTAAGGCAGATCTTGTAATTTCAGATATGGCCCCCAATATGAGTGGTATCGCTGAAATTGATCAGCCACAATCGATGTACTTGGTAGAGCTGGCATTGGATATGGCTCGGCAGGTGTTGAAGCCTGGCGGTAACTTTGTTGCTAAAGTGTTTCAGGGCGAAGGATTTGACGCATACATAAAAGAATGTCGCAAAAGCTTTAAAAAAGTTGTGACACGCAAGCCAGACGCATCTCGTGCGCGTTCTCGTGAAGTGTATATCGTCGCAAAAACGTATTTTGAGTGATTGTTGCGCATTGAATCTGTCTTATTGGCTGTCTTAATAGGGCAGCTTGGTTGGAATAGCTGGGCTGGACTGTTAAAAAGAAGAGTAGCCGCTAACTGCAGGCTATAATGGTCATTACCACAATGACATTTAAGTTAAGATTAACAATGGATGTGGTGTTTGTAGGCCGCAAAATTATTGAAAGAGTTGGGGAGAAGGGTCCTTGAACGATATGGCAAAAAATTTAGTTCTTTGGTTGGTCATCGCAGTTGTTTTGTTTTCTGTGTTCCGTAACTTTAGTGATACATCTCCCCGTGATGAAATGAGCTATTCTGATTTCGTGCACGAAATACAGAGTCGGCAAATTAAAGAGGTCGTCATTGAAGATGCTTATATTCGAGGTGTTGGCAAGGATGGAAAATCATTCTCTGTCGTACGCCCTTCGGTTCCCGATCTTGAACTCATCAATGAGTTAATCAAGAACGATGTACAGACTCGAGGCGCTCAACCTGAGCAGACAAGCCTTTGGCAGCAGTTACTTGTGGCCAGCTTCCCTATTCTCCTGTTTATTGCCGTATTCATCTTCTTTATGCGCCAAATGCAAGGCGGTTCAGGTGGTCGCGGTGGCCCCATGAGCTTTGCAAAAAGCAAAGCGCGCTTGTTGGGTGAAGATCAAATCAAAACGACCTTTGCCGATGTGGCGGGCGTCGATGAAGCGAAGGAAGAAGTTCAAGAGTTGGTCGAGTTCCTGCGTGACCCATCAAAATTTCAGCGTTTAGGCGGTGTGATCCCTCGTGGTGTTCTCATGTCTGGCCCCCCAGGAACGGGTAAAACGTTATTGGCGAAAGCTATTGCTGGCGAAGCCAAAGTCCCTTTCTTCTCTATCTCAGGTTCAGATTTCGTTGAAATGTTCGTGGGTGTCGGTGCCTCACGCGTAAGAGATATGTTTGAGCAGGCTAAGAAGCAATCTCCATGTATTATCTTTATTGATGAGATTGATGCCGTTGGCCGTACTCGTGGTGGTGGCCACGGTGGTGGTAATGACGAGCGTGAACAAACTTTGAATCAACTGTTGGTTGAAATGGATGGTTTTGACGGCAACGACGGTGTGATCGTCATCGCTGCCACTAACCGTTCCGATGTGTTGGATAAGGCGCTGTTGAGACCTGGGCGTTTTGACCGACAGGTTTATGTTGGCCTACCGGATATTCGTGGGCGAGAGCAAATCCTGAAAGTGCATATGCGCAAAGTGCCTTTAGATGACGCTATTGATGCACGTGTTATTGCACGTGGAACACCAGGGTTCTCCGGAGCTGACTTGGCGAACTTGGTAAACGAAGCGGCCCTATTGGCTGCGCGTGCTAATAAACGTTTGGTGACTCCAGAAGAGTTTGAGCAAGCGCGCGATAAGATTCTTATGGGAACTGAGCGTCGTTCGTTGGTCATGAGTGAGAAGGAAAAAGAAAGCACCGCATATCATGAGGCGGGTCATGCGATAGTTGGCTATTTATGCGAAGAGCATGACCCGATTCATAAAGTGACAATCATTCCTCGTGGGCGAGCATTAGGTGTGACTCAGTTTTTACCTGAGGCAGATAAAACAAGTGAAAGTAAGCGTAAACTTTTGGGTGATATTGCGACTTTCTATGGTGGCCGAATTGCCGAAGCGATGAAGTATGGAGATGACGGTGTTAGTACCGGGGCATACCAAGATATTAAAGTCGCGACGCAGGTTTCACGTGCGATGGTTGTAAATTATGGCTTGTCCGATGCTTTGGGGCCCCTAGATTATGATTCGAGGGACAGTGATGGTATCGCGTCGCGTCATATATCCCAGCATACGGCTCAGTTGATCGACCAAGAGATTAAATCGATTACTTCAGAGTGTTATCAGCGTGCTGAAAAGTTACTGTCAGATAATGACGATATCCTAGAGAGCATGAAAGAAGCGTTGATGGAATTTGAGACTATTGATTCTGAACAGGTTGAAGATCTGATGGCGCGCCGAAAAGTTCGCCCGCCTAAGGATTGGAATAATAGCGGGTCAAGTAGCAGTAAAGACGAATCAACGAAAGACGAGTCTCAAAAAGACGAATCAGATGATAAGTCCAGTGTTGGTGGTCCAGCCAGCGAGCACTAGTTACACTATTTCTGAAAAGGCCGTTTAGCGGCCTTTTTTTATGCCTTTTGATTTTATCTCTATTGAATCTTTGCTTATGTTTATGCAATTTGGCTCCAAGAGCATCGACCTTAGTTGCCATCAAGTGATGGGTATTCTGAATGTGACTCCAGACTCGTTTTTTGATGGGGGTCAATATTTTCGTCGTGGCGGCAATGGTAGCGATATTTCACCTGCTCTGAAGCAAGTGGAGTCAATGGTATTGGCTGGCGCTAGTTTTATTGATGTGGGCGGAGAGTCCACTCGACCTGGAGCCAAACCTGTATCGTTGCAAGAAGAGATGGACCGAGTGCTGCCTGTTGTGGAAGCCGTATCATCTTCCGCAGATGTGGTGATCTCAGTTGATACCAGTACACCAGAAATTATGCTCGAAGCTGCTAAGTTAGGCGCAGGGTTAATTAATGATGTGCGGGCTTTGCAAAAACCGGGAGCCATAGAGGCAGCGAAAAAGACGGGGTTGCCTGTGTGCCTCATGCATATGCAAGGTCAGCCAAAATCAATGCAGACCCTGCCTAAATACGACGATGTGATAGAAGAAGTGCAGCACTTTTTTGAGCAACGAATATCGGCATGCTGCGCAGCAGGCATTGCTGAAGAGCAAATCATCCTCGATCCGGGGTTTGGCTTTGGCAAAAATGATCGCCATAATATCGCTTTATTAAAAAATATGCGTAAACTGCAGACTTCGCTTTCAGGCGAATCTGAGGTTATGCCCTTACTGGCGGGTATCTCGCGAAAATCGATGATAGGGCGCTTATTAGGGCGTTCTGAAAATGAACGGTTGGCGGGAAGTTTGGCTTTGGCCCAATACGCTCTAGAATACGGCGCAAGTATTTTACGTGTTCACGATGTTCCCGAAACGGTGGACATTGTGAATATGTTTAAAATTATTCACTCAGAATAGTTTTTAATTTAATTCCAACTTTATCCAATTAAGGTAGTGATTGCTTTATGTCTCGTAAGTATTTTGGCACAGACGGTATCCGTGGACGCGTAGGAGAGGGTGTCATTACCCCCCAGTTTTTTCTGCAATTCGGCTGGGCTCTCGGGCAAGTCTTGTCTAAGAGAAAGCAGGGTGACGAGCCCTGTAAAGTTTTGATTGGTAAAGATACTCGCATATCGGGTTACATGTTTGAATCTGCCTTGCAGGCCGGGCTTATTAGCTCTGGTGTCGATGTGTTGTTACTCGGGCCTATGCCGACGCCAGCAATCGCTTATTTGACGCGTACCTTTCGGGCGTGTGCGGGCATTGTCATTAGTGCCTCGCATAATCCGTTTCATGATAATGGTATCAAAGTTTTTAATACCGATGGCACAAAACTGTCGGACGAGATGGAGCTTGAAATTGAAGCCCAGCTTGATATGCCTATGTCTATGGGAAAAGACTTGGGTAAAGCGACGCGTCTTGAAGATGCCAATGGTCGTTATATTGAATTCTGTAAAGGCACAATGCCTTGGGGCTTTACGCTGAGTAGTCTTAAGTTGGTTCTCGATTGCGCTAATGGTGCAACTTATCAATTGGCTGAAAAAGTGTTTACTGAACTGGGCGCGCACGTTGAATTGATCGGCGTGTCTCCCGATGGCCACAATATCAATCTAGATTGTGGTGCAACAAAGCTTAACCAGCTGCAGAAAAAAGTCTTGGGTAGTGACGCTGATCTTGGCATTGCATTCGATGGTGACGGTGATCGCGTGATGTTTGTTGATCACAAAGGTGAAGTTGTCGATGGCGATCAGTTGCTCTTTATTGTTGCGAGCTATCGCAAAAAGTTCGAAGGCGGCTGTAAAGGTGTCGTGGGTACGCTGATGACCAACTACGGGTTTGAGTTGGGCATGAAGGATCTCAATATTCCTTTTCAGCGTGCGAAGGTCGGAGATCGATACGTTATCGAGGCCATGAAAAATAACGGCTGGCTGCTAGGAGGCGAGTCCTCAGGCCATATTGTCTGTAGCGATGTCACAACCACGGGTGATGGCATTATCTCAGCGCTTCAAGTGCTTAAGGCGCTTGTTGCTGAAGATAAGTGTTTGCACGATGTTAAGCGCAACATGCAAAAGCTACCGCAAGTGATGATTAACGTTCCCGTTAAAACAAAACGTGATCTGGATAGTTGTGAAAAGGTTCAAAAAGCCTTGAGTGCGGCAGATAGTAAATTAGCGGGTACAGGGCGCGTGTTATTGCGGCCTTCCGGCACAGAGCCTGTCATCCGGGTTATGGTCGAAGGTCAGCAGCATGATCTTGTCTCTCAGCTGGCAGAAGAGTTAGCTGTGGTAGTTGGTGAGGCGGTTGCGTAGGCCAGAATAGTGCCTTTACTTTGATATTGGTTTTATTCTCAGACACAAAAAAGGCGAGCTTATTGGCTCGCCTTTTTTATTCTAGATACTGATATCTAGCTTGCTTCAGGAACAGCGTCTGTCACTTCTTCTTTTTCATCTACTTTACCTGTTTCTGGTAAAAAGAAACTACCAAAGAAGAAAGTACTGCTAATAATGACCATCAAGATAAAGGTTACTTCGAAGTTGCCATCGTTCATATCAACAACTCTTCCGAAGACCCATAGTATGGCAGTTCCAAACGTGTAACTGATGGCGTAGAACATACTGAAAATCACCGTTAATCGCTGCCCTGTCATACCCGGTAATTCCTGAGGCAGCGTCACCAAACCAGCAATAGGCAAAAAGAACAAAAAGCCAAGTGCCATGCCCGATATGTTTTGCATGAGAGCGCTGGAGCCAAACAGCAAGCCAGCAGTGGCGAGAACTATACCAAAGCCTGACCAGCGTAAAATAGGGATGCGTTTAGGGAAGCGTTGGCTGTATATCATGCCAGCCAAAGAACCGATGATGCCAAAGCCCATGACGTACTTAGTTGCGGTGATACCCGCTGGGCCAGAGAAGGTAATTAGGCAGAGGTAGAGAGCTAAAATTCCTGAGTAAGCGAGGCCTAGGCGCCAGTTAAACGAATCCCTAAGGCCTTGTTTGTAACCATATTCCTGGACTACAGGAGCACTGCCGTCTGAGCTGCCAGCTTTCTTCTCTTTTGAATCATCGCTGTAGTCAACGAGCAACCACAAGGCAGATAGAGCTGCACTTGCAAGTGAGAATGCGATCAGTGAGTTCTGCCAACCACCTAAGAGTGCGTTGATGTCGACCACAAACCATAAAACAATTGCGGAGCCGACGTTAAATGCAACAGCGTTGAGCCCGTTAACAATGGGGCGTTCACTAGGGTTGAACCACTTCAGCACGATGGGGTTGAGGTAAACAACCATCAATGCACCGCCTATTCCCATCACAAAACGGCTGGCAAGTAGAATTTCATAGTTGGCTGCGTAAGGGCTTACTAACCCGGCTGCAACCAGAATTGCCGAAGCAAAAAAAGCGGCTTTGATCCCCAGTTTTAGCGCAACTATGGCAGCGATGGTTGCACCCACGATTTTAGCAATAGTTATTGCCCCGCTGAGCAGGCTTGCTTTTGCAAGCGATTCTATCTGCATGGCTGCCATAATTTTATCCATATTTGCAGTGCCGCCAACCCAGGCCATAGCAAACAGAACATAGCTGACAAAGGCTATAGTCTCGATAGCGTATTTGTTGCGAATGAACATTCAGTGTACCTCTATTATTATAATTTCTAGATTCTAACGGTTTCTAGGCTCCGGCATATGGCAGAGCAAGTGTTCATGTGGGGTTGATCCCCAGCTGAGGCTAGCAAACTACAGGAAGGTAAAAAGTTCGTCAATCGAGGAGCAGGTTTAAAGGTGAAGGGTTGGATGAGAGGGGGATCTAGGAGGGACTGTTTAACCGATATTGAATAACAGTTTGTGACCTGGAGCGCAGAGACAAAAAAGGCGAGCTTATAGCTCGCCTTTTTTCATTCGATATATAGATATCTAGCCTGCTTCTGGAACTGCGTCTGACACTTCTTCTTTGTCATCTACTTTGTCATCTACTTTGCCTGTTTCTGGCAAGAAGAAACTACCAAAGAAGAAAGTGCTACTGATAAAGATCATCAAGATAAAGGTAACTTCAAAGTTGCCTCCGTTCATATCAACAATCCTTCCGAAGACCCATAGAGCGACAGTCGCAAACATGTAGCTGATGGCGTAGAACATACTGAAAATGACTGTTAAGCGCTGTACTGTCATTCCGGGTAATTCCTGAGGCAATGTCACCAAACCAGCAATAGGTAAGAAGATTAAAAAGCCAAGCGCCATACCTGATAGGTTTTGCACCAGAGGGTTGGTGCCAAATAACAAACCAGCGGTTGTCAGTACCACGCCAAAACCCGACCAGCGCAAAATAGGGATGCGTTTAGGGAAGCGTTGGCTGTATACCATGCCGACCAAAGAGCCGACGATGCCAGAGCCCATGACGTACTTAGTTGCACTGATACCCGCTGGGCCAGAGAAGGTGAATAGGCAGATATAGAGCGCTAAAATTCCGGAGTAAGCGAGACCAAAGCGCCAGTTAAATGAATCGGCAAGACCTTGTTTGTAACCATATACTTGGGCAGCAGGAGTACTACCGTCTGAACTAGCGGTCTTGTTCTCTTTTGATTCATCGCTGTAGTCAACGAGCAACCACAAGAAAGATAGAGCCGCACTTGCAAGCGAGAATGCGATAAGGGAGTTTTTCCAACCGCCGAAGAGAGCGTTGATGTCGGCTACAAACCATAGAACGATGGCGGTGCCGACGTTAAATGCAACAGCATTGAGTCCGTTAACAATGGGGCGTTCACTGGGGGTGAACCACTTCAGCACGATGGGGTTGAGGTAAACAACCATCAATGCACCGCCTATGCCCATTACAAAACGGCTGGCAAGTAGGATTTCATAGTTGGCGGCATAAGGAGTTACTAATCCAGCAGCAATCAGAATCGCCGAAACAAAAAAAGCGGCTTTAATTCCCAGTTTGATAGCAACTATAGCTGCTATAGCGGCTCCCACGATTTTGGCAATAGTCATTGCCCCGCTAAGTAGGCTTCCTTTTGCAAGTGATTCTATCTGCATGGCTGCCATAATCTCAGCCATATTTGCTGTGCCGCCAACCCAGGCCATAGCAAACAAAACGTAGCTGACAAAGGCTATAGTTTCGATAGCGTATTTGTTGCGAATGAGCATTCAGTGTACCTCTATTATTATAGTTTCTAGATTCTTGTGGTTTCTAGGCTCCAAAATAAGGGAGCAAGTGTTTATGTGAGGCTGACCCCCCAACTGAGGCTAGCAAACTACAGGAAGGTCAAAAGTTCGTCAATCAAGCACCCTTGTTTTTGCTTGCCAGCACTCGGTTTTGGTTAAAAAACAACCCAGCATGTCGTTATTATCGATCACGCCGGAGTGGTATTGTCGAACTTAGATGTGTATACGGCTGTATAACACTTTGATTCTGTTAGCTTTTATTAAGTGCCGAAGCGGGGCAGGCGAGCGTTTTCAGCTAAATTGGCATAAATCTAACAGCACACTCTCTTTATAACCATCTAACAGTAAGTTGTCGTATTTTAGATTAAGTGATTTAGGCGTCCCATTTGTGATTGACGTCACATTTATTCAGGGTCTATGATTAAGATACTTTCTAAGCAGATGTGTCGTTTGATCAATCACTGCTTGATGTAGAAAGCACTAAATGGGTTACCAATGGATGCGATAAATCGCTATGGATGGGGCGAATCTGGTTCTCAATTTGGAGTGTTTAACTAATGTCACAACTTGTAAAACGTATTTCTAGCAGCGAATTTTTCAACTCTGTTCGCGCTACCTTCACCCAAGTGTCTCCCGAAAAAACGGTTCCTGCTAATGATGCTGTGCATTGTTCTGTATCGGAATACTATGTCGGTGCTTTTTTATAGCGTTTACCGATAAAGTCCTTATTTGCTCCCACTAAACGTAGCTTCGACCTGAATTGTCGGTTGAAGTCTGAGTAAAGTTACGTTTGTGGGGAATGCCAAGATAAAACATGCGTTCTCGCCAGGGGGCTATTCCCCCTGAGAACGTCTGAGATCAAGCTTTGGCTGTCTGTAATAAGGTTGGTCTGCGGTCTGTATTTGAAATGGCTTGAGTCTGCGCGTGCTTAACTCTATCCCCGTTACGATAAGGGGCGAACTTATCATGGTTGACGGCCGTCGAGTGTTCAGTGAAGCCTACCTTCTATGGTTTTGCCATGTTTACTCTACTATCGATTATCTATTCGTTTGAATTGAGTTTGTCTTGTGCTCTTCCCAAGCGATATGAGTCAATTATGCCGATTAGCCAGCACAAAATAAAAGCGTTCCATGCGTAAGATGCCATTCCTTCGGGTTGTTGGGATGCGAGATTGGCGATGGCTGCGATATCGGGTGCTACTGCGCCAGATTGAATTTGTTCAGAGATTTCTAACGCTTTTGTGAAGACTGTTGAAAGGATTTTATAGATTAAGACAGCGCTTGCGCCGAAATATACGAGGGCTGACAGTCGTTTCTTTAGGTAGTAGTGGCCCGCGCCTGGACATACCAGAGCAGATAGTAGTGCGGCCTTTGTAGCTTTTTTCATTTTAAATCCTTCGATAGCGTGCATGTTTTGGACATACTAGGAGGTATAGCTCCCGCGATCAATCCTGACTTATCAGTCAAATAAGGATTGTTTGTGACTAAGGTAGTAAAGCATTTATTTATTTATTGTTGTTTAGTCAATGTAAAATTAGGGTTTCAAACGTTTGCATCATCTGTATTGGTGTATTGCCATGCAGTTTATTGCGTCGTTATTAAGTCAGTTGCCGTCCACTTTCTACTTTCGAAAGCCTTATCCAAGTCTGGCTCAGTAATATGGTTGGAATAATTTGAAACCAATTTTATACCGATAGCTAAAATTATTTCTAATAATTGGGCTTTTGAATAGCCAGCATCGATAAATTGTAGGGTGGTTTCATTACTGATAAAGCCACGTGATTTAACTAATTTTCCTGTTGTTTTGGCAAGAATGTTGAGTTTCGTATCAGGTAGCTCTGTGTTGTTGCGGATGGCTTCAATAATTCCTTCTGGAAGTTTCATATGTGAAGCGTTGCGTGAATGGGCGGCAACGCAGTATTCGCAGCGGTTTTCTCGGCTAATGACCAAAAATAATAAATTTTGCTCGTGACTGTTGAAGGTTGATTTAGTCATGAATAAATTATTGAGTTGGAGGTAGGATTCCAGAACGACTGGCGACTCGGCCATTGTGCGTGCGACATTCGGTGCAAACCCTAGTCTTTCTGTCAACTTGGCGAGAAGGCCTTTTGATGGCTCTGGGGCGCTTTCGCTATCGTGAAGAGGGAAGTGTAATTTTGATGATTTGGCTTGAACGTGTGTCATTATTGAATTCCTTGCGTTGTTCGTGTTCTTGTGAGTGTCGCACAAATAAAGACGCGTTCACAAGCCGAGAGTGTCGCACGGAATTAGGATGGAGAAACTCACAAAAGTGTCACTGCCAGTTTTGATGTTTCTATGATTTTGGTGATTCTATGTGGGTGCTCGAGTCATCTTTATTAGATTAGCGAACCTAACTTTTTGATAGCTCGACATAAATTGTCATCCCACGGTAGGGCACAATTAAGTCGTATGTAGTTTGAAAATTGGTCGCTGTTTGAAAACATTTCTCCTGGAGCAATATTAATCCCCTCTTTTAGTGACTTAAATTGCAGCTCAGTCGCGCAGATACCTTTTGGCATGCATACCCAAATGATATAGCTCCCTTTTGGCTGGCTTATTTTTGTGTCTTTCGGAAAAGATTGGCGTACAGCATTTGTCATTCGCTCGATATTATCGCGGCACATTGTCCGTAAGCCCCTTAGATGTTTATCGTAATGCCCTGTATGTAAATAGCTACTCATCGAGAGCTGGCTCAGCGATGAGGGACAAAAAGTGCTGAAGGTTTGTAATTTAATTAGCCGCTTTAAACTATTGCCTGGAATGCACCAGCCGACTCTCATGCCCGGAGAAATAGTTTTAGAATAGGATGAGCAATACATAACACGTCCGTCTGTATCAAATTGCTTAATGACCGAAGGTATAGCTTGATCGAAGCCAATCTCACCGTAGATATCATCTTCAATAATTTTCACGTCGTATTTGACGGCCAAATCAAATAAGGTGCTTTGCTTTATTGTGCTAAATGCTGAGCCTGTTGGATTGGAGTAACGGGAATTAACGGCGATAATTTTGATCGGCCATTGCTGTAAGGCGAGATCAAGCGCCTCTAAGCTAATTCCTTCTTGTGGTGACGTTGGTATTTCCACAACCTTTAAATCGTACATCTTGGCGAGTTGTAAAAACCCGTAATAACAGGGGCTTTCTACCGCAATGATATCGCCGGCTTTGGTATTGCAGCGTAAACAAAGAGAGAGTGCCTCGGAGCAGCCTTGTGTAATCACAATCTCATCTGCATGGCAGCGCACACCAGCTTCGCGCATACGTAGCGCAATTTGATTGCGCAAAGGTTCGTAACCTGGAGCAAACTGATAATTAAAAAGTTCTTGAGACTGATAACGAGTGACTTTTTGAATATGGGTTTGAAGCGTTCGCGTGGGCATAAAAGAATGCTCAGGAATAGCGGCTCCGAAATTGATGTGAGTTTGCTGGTTGCAGACAGAAAGCATTTGATCGATAAGGTCGCTCTTATCGACAGTTTTTGGTTCGCCTCCGCTCGACATGGGGGGCGCTACGATAGGGTCGTTGGCGCCTTCGCGAACAAAATAACCGGATTGGGGTTTTGAACGAATTAGCCCTCGGTCTTCAAGCAAGGCATAAGCTTGGTTGATTGTGCTAATGCTTACCTGCTTTTGTTTGCTTAGCTGCCGGACACTGGGAACTTTATGGCCGGGGTTGTAGAGTCCCTGCTGAATATCGTTGGCCAGATCATCTGCTATTTGTCCGTATAGAGTGCTCAATGCTGCTGCCTTTTAGTTAAGGGGGGGGGCGAATGACGTTATCTCTGCCTAAAACTGTATTGATCATAAATATAATTCTGTATTGAGGATAAGTACAGTTTTGAATGCATGGAGCAGTACAGTTAACGTTTAAGCACGACTGTACCGGTTAATGGAAGTGTCGTTGCCTCTTAGAGAGAATCGATCGATGGAGCACACTATTTCCTCAATAATGCAGTGCCGAATTGATCCCTTGGGGGCTAAAGCGCTGATCAGAAGTCTTGAGGGGGAGTCATTATGCAAAATACTTATAGTGCAGCCATAGATTGGAGTGGGTTTGCATTTTTACAGCGATATAGCGGCATTTTAAATGCCCTTATTGCGGTCGTATTGTTCAGTCTTACCGTACCGATGACGAAATTAGCGTTAAGTGTTTTTCCTGCAGAAGTTATAGCGTTGGGGCGTTCAGCGGTGGCGGGAGCCTGTAGCTTGATGCTAGTGCTTAGTTTGGGGTGGCGTTTCCCGAGTCTCAAGGAGTTTGTTGGTTTGCTCATTGGCGGAGCAGCGGTAACACTTATTTTTCCCTACACCTTGAGTTTGTCCCTCGGTCAGTGGTCCGCAAGTAATATGGGGGTGGTTCTAGCGGCTATCCCATTAATCACGGCGATATTGGCGGCTGTGGTTTTTAAAGAGCGGCATCCATTAATGTTTTGGGTAAGCGTACTCGTTGGTACGGGTGTTTTAATGCATTTTTCGTGGCAGAGCGCTGTCTCAGGTATTCATTACTCTGTGATTGTTATGCTTGTGGCCGCCGCGGTAGGTTATACCGCAGGGGGCTATGTCGCCAAAACATTGGGTGGATGGAAAACGATATGTTGGATGACCGTATTGTATTTACCGGTCAGTGTTTCTGGGTTGATATATGCCATCGTTGACAATGACTTTTTGTTTGACGTTAATCTTAACTTTTCTTCTAATATAGAGAGCTTATTGGCAATGGCTTACTTAGCGTTCGTTAGTCAATGGCTGGGTTTTCACTTTTGGTACGGAGCCATGGCAAAGGTGGGGATTGGCAAGGCCGGACAGGTGCAGTTGTTACAGCCGTTTTTTACCTTACTATTTTCTGTGCCATTGTTGGGCTTAGTGTTAGAACCCCATCATTTTGTTTACGCAGGCTTGATATCAATAGCAGTCGTATTCTCAGTTCGTTTTAAATATTAGCATGTCTATAAGGGGGGGGGGAGAGCCTCCTCTCAGTAACGTGTTAAGTTAACCTTAGCGTTTATTCAGCAGAATATTATTGACAGTCTGCAGTCATTGAGGCGAATATTGAGTGTGTGACTAATATAATTTGGCTTAACTTGGGGCAAGACAATGATAATAAAAACGACTTATCGTACCGCAATTGCATTATTTTCCGTTCTTCTTTCATCATCTGTATTTGCTGACGATGTCTATGTCTGCCAACACGCAGATAGCCAGCGCATTATCAGCGTTGTTTATACTGAAGAAGGCTCAACGGTTCCCTGTGAAGTGACCTATGAGAAAGCAACGGGTAGCCAAGTACTTTGGAGTGCTCAAGGAGAGGAAGGTTATTGTGAAGCGAAAGCGGAAGCTTTTGTTGAAAAGCAGCGTTCTTGGGGGTGGGATTGTCGCAGTGATAACAACACTGTGGCCGATACTGCAGAGGAAGTCACAGAAGAGCTAACAGAAGATACTGAAATGGAACCTGATATGGTAGCTGAACCAGTGGTTACTGAGAATGAAACTGATTCGGTTTCTGACGTTGATAGCGAAGTTGAGGATAGTGAATCCGCTGAGAGCGTAGTAGCGGAATAGCGATTATTTATTTTTCGGTTAATTAGTGCCCATCCAGAAATGG
>JAWSUY010000041.1:0-1653 GCA_033852175.1 Agarilytica sp. | reverse complement strand
GTCTTGTTTTAGGCCGTTTTGGTACAAAAATACATGTTTTTTGACCATATAACAACATAAACCGCTGAGTTAGGGTTTATAAACCCTAACTGTCTATGTTTATACATACCTTCGGAGGTTATAAAGGATACCGCTAAGCTATTCCTTTCAACCTTAAATCGATTCCCGACTGTAAGTCTTTACGATTCAGAATAAAGCCAGCACGGCCTCCAACGGCCAAACACCCGTTCAGATGAAGGGTTGAGCCGATTGTCCGGATAATTACACCGTAATTATTCAATGGTTGAAAATCGGATTGTGCCTACAAGCCAGTTCTTACCTCTGGTGGTTTAAATGATGTTGTTATAAAGACATCATATGATGATTTCACGTGAAATCGTCAGAATCATAGTTTCCATTCCCTGTGGGATCCGGACTTTAGGGTTAAGTTCGGAGATTTTCCTCTATTTAGACGGGTCATAGGCCCCCCCCCATCCTGTAGGGGGCCAATTTAGCGCAAATTAGAGCAAAAAACGTCGATTTTAAGGGCTCCGGGGGACCCTATGCAGATTTTCCGGGTTATAGAAGTTGGCCTGCCTCATTTTGAGGCACATTTTGAGGCACACCCCCCCCGGGGGGGGGGGTTTTTAGGCCCAAAATCGACTTTTGCCAAAAAAGGGCCTAAAAACGCTGTTTTCGGGGGTACCCCCCCCAAAAACCCCCGTTTTTGAAAAAACGGCCCAATTCACCCCCCCCCCTTTTAACCCAAAGGATGGGAAAAAACGCTGTTTTTGGGGGTGTTTTGAAAATGGTATCCTTTGTGGCAAAGCTAATTAACGAGTTGTTTTTCGCAAAAAAGGCTGTTTTTAACCGAAAGGAAGCCAAAACAAACCGCACCTTTTTTTGGCCTATAGGGCCCGAAAAAAAATTTTCCCGGTGTTTACCCACCCCCCCCCAAAACAGGGTGTTTTTCGGGTTTTTGAGGTTTTTTGACGCTATAGAGCGTTTATAGCGGGCAAAAATTCCAAAACTTTTTAAATCGCAACCCACGGATTTCTAAGGTAGAACCTACCGCTATAAACTGGCATTTTCGGGGCACGATTTTCCGAACTTTTTTAACGCGATTTCTGGCGCCTTACGCGCTCCAACCAATCCCCGGAGCGACTCCCCAGGGGTGGGTGCCAATTTTGCTCTCAAAAACGCTGTTTTTTGGTACAAAAAATTTGGGGGGGTCCCTATAGGGGCTAAAAAAGGCCAAAAAACGCTGTTTTTTGAGGCCTATAGGGGCATTTTGGGGAACCCTAAAAATGCCTACTAAATGACCCGGGCATTTAGGGGTAAAAAGCGCAATCCAATGGTGCATATGCCTTTTTTCCGTGTTCGCTTCGCTCCCCGATTGAAGAAAACTCAATTTTCTCGTGTGGCGACGGGTTGCTATGCCACTCGAGGGGTTTAGTTTACGACCCATGAGGTAAAATCATGTTATTGAGCGGAAATAACCATGATTTCGGCGGGTTGACACGCCGGAGACGATCAAAAGATCGCGGCATAGAGCCTCCTGGATTCTACTTCAATATAGCACGGGTGGAAGGTATTCATAAGTAACAAGAAAAAAACAAATGAAACAATAAAATGAAAAGTTGATAAATTAAAAGATATATAATAAAAACTATT
>JAWSUY010000088.1:0-487 GCA_033852175.1 Agarilytica sp. | reverse complement strand
CCCATAAAATCACTACACCAGCAAGATATTCAATGTCTACATCGGATAAGAGAACGCTGCGTTCGTAATCGAACCGGCTTGGTTAATCAGACCCGAGGCTTACTCAGTGAGTTTGGCGTTATCGCTCCGCAAGGGCTTAGTTCGTTTAACCAATTACTGCGTGAACTGATGGAGACAAAAGAAAATCGGTTGACGCCTATATTTAAAAGCCAATTACGGTGTATAGCCGATGAGTTTTACGCCATAACAGATCGACTCGATGAAATTAATAAAGAACTTAAAATACTGGCGGAAACGATACCAGCCTGTCGATTACTAATGACGATACCAGGGATAGGTTGCATTAACGCAACGGGCCTTTATTCTGCAATCGGTAATGGCAGCCAGTTTAATAACGGACGTGAACTCGCGGTTTGGCTAGGTTTAAACCCAAGACAATTCGGCAGTGGAGAAAAACAGACTTCCGGTGGAATAACCAAGCGAGGGA
>JAWSUY010000087.1:0-811 GCA_033852175.1 Agarilytica sp. | reverse complement strand
TGATTACTTTGTTACCGCTAAAAAACCTGCACAGCCGATTGAAAAATCAATCGCCAGTCCAGGATTACTTGCCCAAATAGCTACCCATAAATATTGTGATGGCTTACCGCTGTATCGTCAAAGCAACCTTATCTTTAAACGCTTAGGTGTGGAGCTTGACTCAACCAGTATGGCGAACTGGATGATTAAGTGCGGTCAACTCGTGCAACCCCTGATTAATTTAGGGCTGGATGTATTACGAGCACAAGACGTACTGTTTATGGATGAAACCGTCACACAAGTGCTAAAAGAAGAAGGCCGTAGCGCAAGCCAACAAAGTCGCATGTGGATAATGACCAACAATACCGCCCAGCGCATGGTGTTATTTCACTATAGTCCAACAAGAGCAACTGACGTAGCCGAGCTTATGCTAGGGGATTTTAGCGGCACATTAATGACTGATGGCTATGCCGTTTATGACGCCGTAGCGAAAACCAATGACTTAACGCACTTAGGCTGCTGGGCACATGCCAGACGCTACTTCAAAGAAGCCAGTGACGCGCAGCCTAAAGGCAGCTCAGGAAAGCCTGAGCAAGCGTTATCCTACATTCAAAAATTATTTCGAATTGAAGCGAAAATTAAAACAGAGACGACGGATAAAAAATACCGTATTCGACAACAAGAAAGTGCCCCCATATTAGCGGCATTAAAAAAGTGGCTCGATAAATCTTTAAAACACCCAGTAAAATCAGCCAAGCTAACAAAAGCACTGACCTATTTAAGCAACCAGTGGTACAAGCTAAGCCGATATACGGAGAATGGCGCGTGGCCG
>JAWSUY010000040.1:0-35694 GCA_033852175.1 Agarilytica sp. | reverse complement strand
GAAAAGCTTGACCACATCAGGTGACGGGTGACGGGTGACGGGTGACGGGTGACGGGTGACGGGTGACGGGTGACGGGTGACGGGTGACGGGTGACCAATAATTTTAAGTTCTACCCCGAGTTATTCAAGCCCACTTTCGGTTTTCTTTTCTCTGTTTGCGGTTTCCCGTCATCCGTACCCCCTTTTTTTCCCTTTTCTTTTCCCATCCCTTATCCCTTCCCCGCCCTTTCGAGCAATTCTGATATCGGCATAGGCCTATCAAAGTAGAACCCCTGTAAAAACTCGCAGTCGTAACTCGCCAGTAAGTTTGCCTGCTCATCCGTTTCAACACCTTCCGCAACAACCGATAATCCTAGGCTGTGTGCAAGTGCGATTATCGCGCACGAAATTTCGATATCATTTTTATCTTCGGGAATGTCTTTAATAAATGATCTGTCGATTTTCAAACTTGTTATGGGAAAACGTTTTAAATACGATAACGAGGAGTAACCGGTTCCAAAATCATCGATCGAAAGACGGCAGCCCAGTCGGCGGAGAGATTCCATCACCGATATTGCGTCGTCGATATCGTCCATGACCATCGATTCTGTAATTTCAAATTCGATTAAGCTGGGTTCAACACCGGCCGCTTTAAATTTACCGGCTATGACTTCAGCAAATTTCGGTGCATAAAACTGTTTTGCCGAGAGATTAACCGCTATGCCTTGCATGCCCAAAGCGCTCAACTGTTCTCCGTTTTCGGATAATAGGACTAATACACGGTCAAAAACAAAATCACCCACCTGATAGATCAAGCCGGTTTCTTCCGCTAGATGTATAAACATCTCAGGTGAAATCATGCCGTCTTCGCGATCCCGCCAACGCACTAAAGCTTCCCCCCAAATCAGCTTTCGAGTTTGGGCGTGATATTGCGGCTGAATGTAGACCTCTAACTTTTCCTCGATCAAGGCCTGCCGCAATTTTTGCTCTAGGCGAACGCGTGCTTTGATTTTTAGGTCAAGCTCATGAGAGTAGTAGGAGACATGATTGCCTCCTAATTCTTTGGCATTGTATAAGGCCATATCGGCAAAGCGGATGAGCTCATCGGGAGTACATGCATCTGTGGGGTAAATTGCCATACCCACGGAGCCTGACACTTGCACCGATTGAGTGCCGGAAGTTACAGTCGCTTGCAGCGCTTCGATTAATCGCTGAGAAGCGGAATCTAAACGTGTGGGGTCTTCAACATCGTCCAATAAAATCATAAATTCATCCCCCCCCATACGCGAGACCACATCTCCTTCAAAAAGTGTTCCCCGTAATCGATTGGCAATTTTTATGAGTAGCTCATCGCCAACGTCATGACCGAGGGAGTCATTTACTTTTTTAAAGTCGTCAAGGTCTGTCATGTACATCGCGATTTTTTTTCCTTCTTTTTGTGCGCGTACAATGGCAAGTTCTAGGTGATCGCGAAAAAACCGTCTATTCGGAAGTTGTGTTAAGGGGTCGTAAAACGCAAGCTTTTCCAATTCGAATTGCGCCACTTTTAGCTCTGTCACATCCAATAACGAACCTATAAAGCACTTTCGCCCAACATGATCGTCTACGGGCGTCATGTATTCCATCAACATTCGGCTACCGATATTAGGGTTTTGAAAGCGGTATTCAATCACTTCTGTATGTACACATTCCAATACAGAATCCATCGCAATTTTGTATTTCCCACGATCTTCGCCATCAATAAAGGAGGTAAAGGAATCGGAGTTCGAACTGTCCAACCCTGTAATTTCCGACCAACGTGAATTGGTATATTCGTATTCACCTTTTTCGTTTTTAAGAAACACACCGATCGGTGCGTTTTCTGAGAGCGTACGAAATCGCGTTTCTGAATAAATGAGGGCTTTATTTTCACTGGCGAGATTATTCAGCATTAGGTTAAAAACATCGACCAAGCGGCCAACTTCGTCATTACTGATTTTTTCTGCTCGCTCTTCGGATAAGGTGTTTTTCGCGATAATTGACGAAGTATTGTATAGGGCTTCTAGGGGTACTAATGACCGTTTAACCAAACGGCTGCCCAGGATGTAGGCAACGATCAACGATACAAATAGGGACAGTAGAAGAATTGCGGATAAAACCCGCTGATCTTTTTCCAGATTTCGAGTGTTGGCTTCCAATGTCAAATGGCCCAGCAATTCTGACTGTTCAATAACGGGTATGACCACCAATATTTTACCCGCTAAACTACTCACCGAAACATCGGAAACTGGAGTGGTAGTTTCTTCGCAGAGGAGCTCTATATTGTTTGTTGAAAAGCCCGCGAATAAAAACCCTACTGCATCATACAAACAGAGGTGTTCGATACTCTGCCGACCTTTTGTCGATGCTAGATTTGCCTTGGCGGATTGTTGATCTATGAAAATCAGTGATGCGGCGGAACGATTGGCAATTATTTTTGCTGTGACGCTGAGCCCATCTATCATATTCGTGCGTGTAATATTGTTGACAACAAACAGCAGTATTACTGCAGCTACGGCAATACCAGCCACAAACGAGGCTAATATCGTACGCAGTAATTTTGCATGAAGAGAGCCCCAACGGCGAAATAGCTTACTCATATAAACCCTCCACGTTAGCGGCAAGCTCTAACATCGAGGCTCTAAATTTTACGCGGTGAGATTTTGCATTACGGAGGTTAACGTCAAACCGTATACGGTTGTTTTCTTTTCGCAGAATAACTGACACCTTAGGTTTTTCTTCAAGGCAGCTATCGCAGATGAGTAAACACGGTTGACGGATGCTAGCGGTTTGTAACTTAATGGAGGAGAGCGGGTGCACTCCAATAAGCAGCACTTGGCATTGCTTGGATAGATTGGATTCCCCCCCCACTAACCGCGAAACATTAATGACTTTACTGGGGACTACCCGGCTATTTTGCAGTGCTTCTATATAAACAAAGCTCTCACTCGATCCGAGGAGACATATATTCAGTGTTTCGCCAAAATCGTTTTCCCAGTTTGTATAGCGAAGAATCCCCACGATCATCGCGGATCTTAGGCGGTATTCGTCGGTTTCTAGATTGGAACGGGAGCTGGAGTACTCAGCAAGCACAGGAATACAAGCCAACAGGCAACATGCCTGAGTTGACAAGATCAGTAACCACTTGTTGTACATTCCAAAAATACGCGCCACTTGCACTTCCAATATTTCAGGATTCTATCCAAACCGTTTTACGCCCTTCGGCGCCGAAAACGTTTTAAAAGAGTCCCCAACAATCTCGGTTTAGATTGTAAAAACCATTTTTTTTATAATTTTTATCTGCAATATCAACATTACGAACAGGCACACAGCATTTGCCAAAAAAAAGACTGTGAAACGAGTTAATTATAGCTTGGCTTACGTAAAACTTTGCAGTCTTGTGAAAATTCGAAATAATGATGCCCCGCTCCCTGTGAAGGTTAAAGCATGCTCTAGCCCACTTCAGGAACTAGCGCATACTAGCCCCCAATATCACACGATTAACTCGAGCCCTAAAAATCCATTTCCGCGTCATGAGCTCTCAAATATTGATGCCAATGACCGTGGAGGTGAACTCAATCACAACACATCTTAATAGCGTATTTCGAAGCCGTCGATAGTGTCGTCGAAAGGCACCAAATTCGGCTCACAAGACTCAACACGGGAATAGTCTGGACCTTTGCGAAGCTTAGCCAGCATGACTTCAACCTTACCTGTCGGGCCTTGAATCAAAAATTCAACCGATGAATCGGGCATATTACGAACAAACCCACTGAGCCCCAAGCTCTGGGCATTCTCTTGCGTAAAACACCGAAATCCAACTCCTTGGACTCGGCCTGCCACTCGCCCGGTTAAAGCCTTCGTATTTAACACCTCTGTCTCTCCGGTCATAGAACCCTCTATTTTTTGGTGCGTCTTAAAATGAAGTTAAATATTACTGTTCTGTATTAGGAGATCAAATTAAACTTTAGCCATTGGCATAGCAAGACGTTCTATAAAACGGTTAAGCTCTGCGCCTAATTTTACATCTGCCCCCTATAATTGGCACCAGATCCCCGGAGATAAAATGTCACGAATGTTCCCCGCAACGCGCTTGCGACGTAATCGTTTTAGCGAGTTTTCACGACGATTGGTTCGAGAAACCGAGCTTAGCGTCAATGATTTGATCTATCCCATGTTTATTTTGGATGGCAGCGGTCTGAAACAAGAGATTGCCAGTATGCCCGGCCAGTTCCGCTTTAGCATCGATATGCTATTGGAGGAGCTGGAAAGTGTCGTCGCTCTCAAGATCCCGGCTATTGCGTTGTTCCCGAATATCGATGCATCGCTGAAAACCCTGGAAGGTGAAGAAGCATGTAATGAGGATGGTTTGGTGCCGCGTGCGGTGCGTGAAATCAAAGCACGCTTTCCTGATCTCGGGATTATTTGTGACGGTGCTTTGGACCCTTATACGACGCATGGGCAAGACGGGATCATCAATGAGGATGGTTATGTTCTGAATGATGTAACGGTCGATATGCTGCGTATTCAAGCCAAGGTCTGTGCAGCAGCTGGCGCGGATGTTATTGCGCCTTCGGATATGATGGATGGTCGCGTTGGGGCCATTCGCGAGGAGTTAGATGACGCCGGTTTTATGAATACTCAGATCATGGCTTATTCGGCAAAATACGCGTCTGCTTATTACGGCCCGTTTCGTGATGCGGTGGGCTCTGCGGCGAGTTTAGGAAAGAGTGATAAGTCGAATTATCAGATGGACCCGGCGAATAGTGATGAGGCAATGCACGAGATTGAGCTGGATTTGCAGGAGGGTGCGGATATGGTAATGGTAAAACCGGGCATGCCGTATTTGGATATTGTGCGACGCGTTAAAGATACGTTTGGTGTGCCGACGTTTGTGTATCAAGTCAGTGGCGAGTATGCGATGCATAGGGCTGCGATTGATGCGGGTGTCTTATCGGAGGCGGTTATTATGGAGTCTTTGGTTTGTGCTAAACGCGCTGGCGCAGATGGTATTCTTACGTATTTTGCTAAGCATGCGGCGGAAAAGCTTAAGGCAAACTAAGTTTTTATTATTGAAGAATCAATCCACCTTCTTAGATTCTACCTGAGAGGGTTTCGCCCTTAATTTTACAGGTCATTCGGTTCGCCATAGCACTCCGGGATGACAAACCCAAGACACGCCACTAGTACGTCCATGTAGGCTCTGCACCGCCATCCATGGCGGAGCAAGGTCTTGGGTTTGTCATCCCGAATTACTATAGCTACGTGCGCGTATCAAATTTTAGTGATAACTATTTTATATTCGTCACATTAGTAGTCGAAGACACAAACCACCTTTAATAGGTCAGTATTCTCATGCTATAGCGGTCTAAAACGAGTCTTAATCGCCAACTATTCCCTCACCCACCCACCATTCGGCAACCGGCGAATAAATAATTGTGAATACCAATAAAAGCGCCCGCCGCCTGCATGTACGGTACAGTTGTAGCGACTTCTCCCTGGAGGCAAATCTCTAGAAGTTTGAGCAACCAAAACGCCTCCTTTAATTTCGCTGGCAATTTTACCCTGCCCACTGGCATAACAATTCGCACCATCAAGATACTTCAATAAAGGAGAGGCAATTCGTAATATGGGTTTTGACGATGATGGTGGTAATTCTGGGTTATTGATTACAGAACCGCTTTCGGTTGTGACTTTTATTTGAGACAAGGGAAAGGGAAGGCTCTTTAACTTTGAGGAAAAGTCTTCCATATCGCCATAACGTCCACCAAAAGGAAAACGCGGTAATTGCTGGTGATCGCTGTTTTTAGAAATAGGGCCGGAGTGCTGACCAAAAGCTATATAGCCTTTTGATTTCAAATAATCTTTTACGTTTTCATCATACTCACCATAGGGGTAGGCAAATAATTTATGGCTGCGGCCCAACTTTTTCTTCAACCGTTCTTCTGCAAAGGCTATTTCGTTTTCTCGCCGCTGATGCCACTTTGCAAACGATTCGCCACTCTTCTGACGAATGAGGTGTGGATGGCTATCGGTGTGGTTAGCAATCACCGCACCGTATTTATTCAGTATTTTTAATTCTTCCCAGCTCATGAACTGTGAATTTTTTTCGTCATGGGCTTTTGTATTAACAAATACGGTAAAGGGCCATTTACGTTTTTTCAATTCGGGAAAGGCTGCGGCAAAAACTGAACGATAGCCATCATCAAAAGTAATAACGACGGTTCGATCCGGCAGGGTCGTGCCTTCTTGCAACCATTTTTTTAGTTGTAAACTATCGACGACTTGAAATTTTTCGGCCGCGATATAATCCATATGCGCTGAAAATAACTCAGGGGAGATTGAGGTAGAAACAGGGGTTTTATTAGAAACATGGTGGTACTGGAGTACCACCAAAGCATGAGAAACCGTGCTTACGAGAAACGATAAGACAATAAAAACAATTCGCACGGGCAAACTCGACTAAAGGGAAAACTAATCGAGATATTCGCCAAAAAGCCGACCGAACGCACGAGGAGACAAGTCTGTCCAACGCTTAAACGCTAGGGTTAAGCTTGAACGGTCTGAAAAATCCAGGGCGATACAGATATCATCGATACGATAACGGCCATCTAAGACGGCTCGTATTCCATGATGACGGCGAACTTGATCTCGTAAATCGCTAAAACAAATACCTTGTTCTCTCAATCGACGCTGTAATGTGCGCTTCGAATATGCAAGTTCGTCCGCTATATTTTGTATATCAAGGGACGAGTGTCCCACACGGTTACTAAGCGTAACCAAGACGCGGTTGGCGATACCATACAATTGTGGTAATTCGGAACGTTTGAGATGTTGCTGTAAAATATCCTTGAAGTCTGGCCTTTCCTTCTGAATATCGGACAAAATCGGCATCACTGCGTCATCACCCATAGTTACCTCCCAGCTCTTTACAAATCATCTTGTAGACGCCAACGATGATGACGAATTACGCGCAAAATTGCAACAACACCGCGACTTAAGAATGAGGACTTGAGAACAAATTCAACTAATTTAACCAGTAGGTGCGAGCGCTCACTACTCATCTGTTAACTAGTCCACACAATAAACTCGACAAAATCCCATCCGTTATTCCTATCGATACATAAGAATAAAAATTTCTCACATTTTACGAATACCATCAAAGTCGCCGAACACATTAATGTGGCACACATAACTCAATGGCATATCAAGTTGTATTATTCACCAAAGCTAGCGTTGGACGATTCTCGAAAACGTTCTAAGCTTCAAGCAAGAATGAAAAACAACCGCAGGAAACCTTAAGCGACAAACAACATCTTTTGGCGACACACGCCGTTTTACCTCTATACAGCACAAGGAAATTTGTATGGCCTCCCATCTTGCAGTAATTACTGACTCGTCTTGTAGTTTGCCCACAAATGTTTTGCGTCGGTACCATATAGAACAAGTCCCCCTGGAAATTTCAATTGACGGCGGCTCATTAACGGACCCTTGCGACGAAGGTAAAAGGCTCGCAATGTTTCGATCCGATCGACTATCAAAAAAACATACGGTCATCACCACTCCCCCCAGTACAGAAATGTTTGAAGACGCCATATTGCGTGCGTTAAAAAACGGAAAGAAAACTGTTGTTATTCAAACGGTTAATCGCACCCAAGGAGAAACGTATAACAATGCCAATGTTGCGGCTGCGAACGTACGAAGGAAGCTCGGCGAAAAACAGCATGAAATTACCATTCGCGTAATGGATAGCCGGACGGTATTTGCGGGCCAAGGCTTGATGGTTGCGGAAACGATTCGTCGTATGTTGTCGGGGCAAGATTCGTCTGAGGTGCGACGCGGTATGGATAAGCTATCCTCGAGTATTCATACCTTCATCTTACCGAAAGAACCCATGCTTGCACTTAAGCGAGCAAGGAAGCGTAACGAGAAGGCGGTTGGATGGGCGCAGGTCTTTATTGCCAACACCTTAGGGATTCACCCCATTTTGTGCATCGTCAATGACTCCTCTTATTTGGCGGCCAAAACATTTGGTTTTGAGAAGTCTGCAAAGCAGTTATTTCACCATGCTGCAATGCAAATAGAGAATGGGCTTTTATGCCCCCTGCTCGCCATTGACTATGCTGGCCCTCTCCAAGAACTCAAAGCATTACCGGGTTACCACGAACTGAAGATGATCGCCGAGGCACATAAAATTCAATTGATTCCGTCGGTCATGAGTATCGCAGGTGGAATTTACACCAGCGTCGGATCGATTTCTCTGGCATTTGCAACAGAGTCAGATGAGTGGATGGGCAAAGCTGGGAAGGGAACGAATGGTAAAGAGATAAAAGGAAAAGAGATGAGCAGTAAAGCCGCGTAGCGAAACCGGCTCCATTAACGTGTCTGAATAGGCCTAGCGCCTCAGGAATGATGAGGGCGCTTTGGCTAACTCTTTGGGGTTGTATAACGGTGCTTAGTATTCAGCGCTGTGAAAGACATTTTGCACGTCTTCCAAATCCGTCAACATTTCCAATAACTTTTCAAACATCTCGATATCATCGCTGCTGATGGGCGAGGTGTTTTGGGGGATGAATTGAATTTCATCGACTTCGAACTCTATCTCACCGAAGGCTTCAAGTAAGGTCGCTTTAGTCTTTCCGTAATCGGTATGCGGCGTAAAGACGGTAATTTTACCATCATCACATTCGATATCTGTCACATCTACATCTGCCATCATCAAAGCTTCTAGAGCGGCTTCTTCGTCGTCCCCAGGGAATACGAAAATCGCACTGTGATCAAACATATGCATCACGGTGCCTTGGGTACCGATTTTGCTCTTTGTTTTATTGAAGCAAATGCGAACATCACCGAAAGTACGATTGGGGTTATCGGTAAGACAATCAACAATCACCATACAGTTACCCGGACCATAACCTTCATAACGTGCTGTTGCGAAGTCTTCACCACCGGCACCACTGGATTTGTCCAGTGCTTTTTGAATCACATGGCTGGGCACTTGATCTTTTTTTGCACGATCGAGAAGGCTTCGCAGTGTTAGATTAGCCGTTGGGTCTGTACCACCCGACTTGGCACACACATATATCTCGCGGCTGTATTTACTGTATACCTTGGAGTTTTGGTCCGAGGTTTTCGCCATGGATTCTTTGCGGTTTTGGTAGGCTCTGCCCATCTTATCGGTCTCTTTAAAGTCTCTTTATAGGGGTTTACTCACTGACTTATCGTTCAGTGTCACAACGCTGGCTGTGGCATAGTCGAAACATAGTGCCGTAGCATAAAGCCGAGATGTAAAACCTCAATGTAAAATTGTAGAAACGGGTTCAAATATGTCTATATTAGAAATTTATTCGGCCCATGTGAATACGATATACTGAAAAACTTAAACATAAGCAAAATCGGACGCCGGGGGCATTATACCTGTATGTATAAAGAACTAAAATTTCAGAAAGTCATAAGCACGATAGCCATTCTACAGGAGCGAATCAAAGAGCGCTTCCCCGAGGCGGGAATTTACCGGGTATGTGAGGAACTTCATGCCACAGCCACTTCGGCAGAGGTTCAGATCGCGTCCCTATCTAAGCCTAACCCTTGGATTCGCGCAGGGGTTATTTCTACTTTTATCATATTTGTTATTTTACTCGGGTTCACGCTCAGCATTGCAACATGGGAGTACAAAACCCCCAAACTCACGGATCTGATTCAAATTACTGAAGCGCTTATTAATGACGCCTTGCTCGTGGGTGCGGCTCTCTTTTTTCTCATTACCTTCGAAAAACGGGTAAAACGCCGGACCGTGATTAACGCTCTCCATCAATTGCGCTCCATCGCCCATGTCGTCGATATGCATCAACTGACAAAAGACCCGGCGATGATAGACAATGCTCGAGATCAAACGGAAAGCTCTCCCCAACGCACGATGACGGAGTTCGAATTGCAACGTTATTTGGATTATTGCTCGGAGATGTTTTCACTGATCAGCAAAATAGCGGCGATGTATTCAGAGAAGATACCGGAGCCGGAGATTATAGCGGCAGCGAGTGATATAGAGAGTTTGTGTACCGGGTTGTGTCAGAAGGTTTGGCAAAAGTTAGTGTTTTTGGATAATACTAATTAGTAGCCGCCCATAAGAAGATATCTTTTCTATCCCAGAGGGCGCTTCGCTCTTCCAGCTTACGAGCCTTTGATGCTGTATTCGGTTTTATATTAGGGATGCCAATATAAAACTATTGAAAGAAAAGTTACTAACGGGGGGTTAATAATAATTTCGGCCCTGTTGGCTCTATCTGGAATTTGAAAGCACCGAGTACGTTCATCCCTAGCAGCCCATCTATCCCACCATTCATTTCAAAATCCAATATCGCAATATTGGTGTCCTGCAATGAAAATTCGCCAAGCGAGACGCTGTCGACGCGGACGATACGCCCCTTCGTTAAGCCGTTCGCAGTATTGAACATACGCGTTGCGACATCGACTGTATCCACATCCCCACTGATTCGTTCAAACACGCTGGTGGACAGGGTTGTAACCGATGCCCCGGTATCCATTAATAAGCGCACGCTTGTTTGATCATCGAGCACTAAATTAACCAGGTATTGATTACCGTATTTTTCTAACGCGACGGCTGTATCGTATTGCGAAGCCGAATCTTGTGTAAGAGAGTTTTGGTCGTCAGAGTTCAGTTGCGCCAGCAGGTTTTTCGCTTCACTTACGAGCTTTCCTTGATCGATAAGTTGGCTAATCACTTGTCGACCCAGGTAGTGTTCAGCCCCAGACAAATACACTTCCGCAAAACGCAGTTGTTGCTTTGAAGAAAGAAGCCCTACGAGCTCCGCTTGCGCATAGACTTGGGCTAGGCCATACCAGTCTTGCTGGGCGGCTAAGGCTTGATCCACATCGACAAGAAAGAGTGAGAAAGCGGCTTTTACTTTCTTTTTCGCATCCAGACGATAGGCGTATTCTTTTGCCAACTGATAAACGCTAATGGCCTCGCTGTAATAGTCTGTCTTTTTATTAAACTCGGCTAACAACAGAAGAACGTCAACATCGTCAAAAACATAAGACAAATACGCATCCGCCAGTTCCGTAAATGCCTCTCCGTTGTCAGCGGCCATTAAGGCGGTCATATAAGCCAACAGTTCTCGTCTCAGCTCTACTGCCACTTTTGCATTGTCGGACTGTGCAGACTGAAAAAGATCGATTGCGTCTAGATATTGCCCCGCATTCAGGAATTCAATAAGACCTGGGGGGTTGGTGTTTTTAGGGCTTTCAACCGTTTGGACAAGAGAAAGTTCTTGTTGAGATTTAGCTATTCGACGGTTGCTAGGCGTCGTGTCAGTAGGACGTAAGGATGATTGTGAACTAGATAACGATGAGGGGCTAGAATACACAGCCGCAGGACCACGAACAGCGCCCCCTGAACGGTAAAAGGAATGTGCGACCCAACCAACGGAAAACCCACAAATAAGTAGGCTCAACACGTTTAAAACTTTCATCCCTGCGCGCTCTCCTTTAGTTCTGTTCGTTTATTAATTTGACGATCGGAGTAAGTTATTTTTTGCACGCAGCCTCCAAAAATCTGAAGCAATATCAAAACTCTTAAGTGGATAATATTGCCCCCATTACGACACCGCTATTTTTCCGTACCCCGTACCCCGTACCCCGTACCCCGTACCCCGTACCCCGTTGCCCGTTGCCCGTTGCCCGATACTAATCCTCCCCCGTCATAAGATGACCCAATTTCCCTTTTTTGGTTTCCAGATAATCAGCATTATGAGGGTTACGACCCGTTTCATGGGGAATACGTTCACTGATAGCAATGCCAAGATCTTCTAGCGCCTTAATTTTGCGCGGGTTATTGGTCATCAATTTTACGCAGTTAATGCCAACGTTTTCAAACATGGGTTTGAGCATGGAGTAATCGCGCATATCGGCACCAAAGCCCAGTTGCTCATTGGCTTCAACAGTGTCCGCTCCGCAATCTTGCAGTTTGTAGGCGCGAATTTTATTGATTAAACCAATGCCACGACCTTCTTGCCGTAAGTAGAAAATAGCGCCTCGACCTTCCACCGCTATTTTGTGCATAGCAGCCTGCAATTGAGCACCGCAATCGCAGCGCATACTGAATAAAGCATCGCCGGTTAAGCACTCCGAATGAATACGCACCAGCACTGGCTCATCACCGGATAACTTGCCCATTGAAAGAATAATGTGCTCTTTGTCGCTGGTGTCGTCAGCAAAACCATGGATTTCAAACATTCCCATGGGCGTTGGTAACTTGGACTTTTCGACGAACTTAAGCGTCACTGTACTTCCTCTTCTTTGGAGCGCTTTTACATTTTTTCATGCTTAAAAACACCCGTTAAAACTTTGCCTGTAGCACGAGTACGCCGTCATCAATATTCATTTCGACGCGTGCTAAATACGAATTACCCAACAATATATCAGTCGGGTAAGCCCCTATGTTCACTATGGCTTCGACATTGTGAATTGTAACTGTGCCCACCGATACGCTGGCTAAAATCAAACGGTAGCCCTGGCTGATCCCACTTGCGGTTTGCATCCGCATTGGGGTGCCAGACCGGTAATCAATACGAAGCTTTTTAGCCATTAGCGAGCTCATGGCGACACTTGTAGCCCCGGTATCGACTAAAAAATTAACCGCCTTCCCGTTAATCCTGCCTGGGGTAAAATAGTGTCCGCCCACACCGCGAGCTATGCGAACAATTTCTTTTTCCGGTTCGGCATATACTACACCGCCAATTCTTTTCGATAAAACCAGTGTTTGCCGTTTGCCGTCAATTTCGACAACGGCTTTTTTAGTATTTGCACTAATCAACGTGATGCCTTCTGGCGAAGTTTTACCCACTTTAATAATGCGCTGTACGCCGTCCACTTGGAGAACAACCATATTTTTAAGCAGGCCACCCACGACGACATCCAGTTCAGCGATAGCCACTGGAGAAAACAGCATGCACAGTAAAAAAAGTTTTCTCAGTGCTCTCTGTACCTTCTGCGCTCTCATCAACAAGCTCACCACCTACCTTTTCACCGAATGCTAATCACAAGCTCTCAGGCTACCCGTTAAACGTACGCCAGCCACGCCTGTAGGCATAGCCATGCCGCCGCTCCCGCAATAACGTCATCAATCATTATGCCAAAACCACCCTTGGCATGCTTATCAACCCACGAAATCGGCCAAGGCTTTACCATATCGAAAAAACGAAACAGGACAAAGCCGATCAATAAGTTTTGCCAGGTCAGCGGGACCAGGAACATGGTGATCCACAATCCCACAAACTCGTCCCAGACGATACCTGAATGGTCATGCACACCGAGTTTTTTGGAGGCGTAACCGCACAAATAATTCCCCCAAAGAGTTGCCAGAAGAACTAAACCGGCATAAATCAGCCAGGAGATCTGCGCGGTTTGAATCAGTAGAAGGTACAGCGGAACGGCAGCTAAGGTTCCCATGGTGCCCGGTATGATGGGAGATAAACCGGAACCAAACCCAAAGGCCAAAAACATATTGGGAGATTGGAATATTAGTTTTGCATCAACAGGTTGCGGACGTTTCATATTTTCTGCTTATGTAAAATGGTTGAGGCTCTATGCCTAAAGCGGCTGTGGCCACTCGCCTAAAATGGCTGAAGCTCATTATCTAAAATCGCTGAGGCTACTCACCTAAAATCGCTGAAGCTCCTCAGCCAAAGTGGCTGTAGCCGAGCGTGCTTATCGCTTCTTGACCCGGTAGGGAGCGAACACCTTCGCCTTCAACTATGCGGCCAATGATAGCAAGCTTGCCTGACGTGGCGGCGTTTAATGCTTCAAAATCTTGGATCTTGCTTTCCGGAAGGGTGAAGCATAGGTGGTAGTCATCACCACCATTTAAGGCCCATTTTAGTGCCTGAGATCTTTCGACTTCTGCCTGCATAAAGTAAGCAAGCGGGATTGATTCAAGGTCTAATTCTGCGGCTACTTTGCTGGCTTTACAGATATGGCCCAGGTCAGCCACTAATCCGTCAGACACATCTATGGCTGAGTTTGCCAGATCACGTAAGGCCACGCCCACAGAAAATTGCGGTTCGGGCCGGTGGAAACGTGCATGAAAATATTCACTAGCACTCTGAGATAAGCTCAACTCACCCTTTAGACTCTGCAACGCTGCTGCGCCATCGCCCATTGGGCCGGACACACAAATGACATCACCAATTTGAGCACCACTGCGCCGAATCGCTTTGCCACGGGGGATATGGCCCTGCACGTGAATAGAGATTGCCAATGGACCACGTACGGTATCGCCCCCCACTAAGGGACATGAAAGCTGGTCAGCAGTTTGATGCAAACCTTGGCTAAAGCTTTCTAGCCACTGCTCGTCTGCATGAGGAAGTGACAAGGCCAGAGTGAAACATAGAGGCTCTGCTCCCATCGCAGCGAGGTCACTAAGCGACACACGCAACGATCGTTCAGCAATTAACGCGGGATCATCTTGCGCAAAAAAGTGTACATCAGGTAATAGGGTATCGACAGAAAACGCTAATTCAGAGCCTGCAGGCAAATCGACCACTGCGCAATCATCACCAATATTGACGGGAACGTGTGCATAGGTTTTATCACGCTTAAAGAAACGCGCGATAAGGTCGAATTCATCCATACGAGGGTCGCTGGTTTACGATGATTTTTTATTCGCCTTAACTTCTTCTTCACGTAAAACGCCAGCAAGCTTATCGAGAACACCATTAATAAACTTGTGGCTGTCTTGAGCGCCGAATTTTTTGGCTAATTTTACAGCTTCGTTAATCACGACTTTATAAGGAACATCAATACGCGACTTAAATTCGTAGCTGGCCACGCGCATGATCGCTTTGGTGACAGGGTCTAAACCTTTGACCTTCATGTCTTTCAAAAAAGGTTCGTAAGCTTCATCAAGGGTGGACTTAATTGCCGCGGCCCCATGAAATAGCTCGTGAAAATATTCCACGTCGACTTTCGTCATGTCATTATCGCTGCGGTATTCAGCTTCAATGGTAGAAAGATTGTTGCCCGTCATTTCCCATTGATAGAGGGATTGCATTGCGTAGTGACGAGCACGGCTGCGAGCCGCTGGGGAAATTTTCATATCTAACTTTTATTCTTTCATTTATCGTTCTTGTGAACGATACATTTTAGGGGTTTAAGACCTTACGCCAAACTTCAAAACGAAGGTCTTAAACTGTATTTGCTAGGCTGCATAAAAGCCGCCAAAAATAATGTCTTATAGCTTACTGATTAAGGAAACCATTTCGAGTGCTGTCGTCGCAGCTTCTGCGCCTTTATTGCCAGCCTTCGTGCCCGAGCGCTCAATCGCTTGCTCGATGCTATCAACCGTTAACACGCCAAAGGTAACCGGAATGCCCGTGTTCATTGAAACTTGAGCCAAACCTTTTGTACACTCACCTGCAACGTATTCAAAGTGAGGCGTTCCGCCGCGAATAACCGCACCTAATGCGATGATGGCATCGTACTTTTTAGTCTCTGCAATTTTTTGTGCGGCAAGCGGGAATTCAAAAGCACCTGGAGCGTAGATCACTTCGATGTTGTCATCTGTTACGCCTTGACGACGAAGGGTATCAATTGCGCCTTCTTTTAAATGTTCAACAACAAAGCTGTTCCAACGGCTAACCAACAATGCGTATTTTCCACTTACCTGCTTAAAATCACCTTCTATCACTTTGATTGTCATGCTGTTTCGCCCTTCGTTATTCGTTTAGATTAATATATTCGGTAACTTCCAAATCGAACCCCGAAATACCACTGAATTTAAATGGTGCGCTCAATAAGCGCATTTTTTCCACTCCAAGGTCTCGCAATATCTGTGCTCCAGCACCGATTTGCTTATAGGAGATATACTGTTTGGGCCGAGCTTGCTTGCCCGACAGCATCCAATCAATGCTTTCTTCAATTTCTTGCGTCGTTTCGCTATGGCAAATGAGAACCAAAACACCAGTGCCTTCATCCGCTATGCACTTCATAGCGCGCTGGAAGTTCCATGAGGCTGGAACATCATCGCCAGAGCGTTGTATTGATAATACGTCTCGCGCAGTACTGGCAACATGCACCCGCACCATGACAGATTCTTCAGATTTTACATCGCCCTTCACTAACGCGAAGTGCAATTCTTTGTGCGCGGTGTTTTCGTATGTACGCAATGTGAACTCACCAAACTGAGTATCAACTCGACGCTCATTAATACACACCACGGTTTTCTCATTCATCATTCTGTAATGAATAAGATCGGCGATTGTGCCAATTTTTATATCGTGGGTTTTCGCGAATACTTCTAGCTCTGGGCGCCTTGCCATGGTGCCATCTTCATTCATGATCTCAACAATCACGGATGAAGGGTCGTAACCCGCTAGACGGGCCAAATCACAACCAGCCTCTGTATGCCCCGCACGCGTTAGAACTCCGCCTTGCTCTGCCATCAATGGGAAGATATGACCGGGCTGAACAACGTCTTGAGGTTTTGCACTCGGCGCCACGGCCGCACGAACAGTGCGAGCACGATCAGCCGCAGAAATACCAGTCGTTACTCCTTCAGCAGCTTCGATCGAAACCGTAAAGTTAGTTGAATGTGCCGCATGATTGTCTTTTACCATTAAAGGTAAATCCAGCTGCGTACAGCGCTCTTCAGACAGAGTTAAACAAATTAAGCCCCGCCCGTGTGTCGCCATAAAATTTATATCTTCGGCGCGCACTTGCTGTGCAGCAATAACGAGATCGCCTTCATTTTCGCGGTCTTCGTCATCCATCAAGATAACCATTCGCCCTTGGCGAATATCATCAATTATTTCTTCAACACTATTGAGTTCCATATATCCTCAGTCTATTAAATTAACTTCGCGCGCTATTTTAAAAAGCCATGCTCAGCTAAAAAAGCTTCTGAAATTGTCGCGTTTTTTACGGCCGCTTGCTCACCCATCAGCAAACGTTCCAAATAGCGCGCAATCACATCTACCTCCAAATTCACTTGGGTACCACTTTTATAGCTACCCATGATTGTATTCGTCAATGTATGCGGCACGATATTGAGATCGAACTCATCACCATTAACTTGGTTGACGGTTAAACTCGTTCCATCAACCGTAATTGAGCCTTTATGGGCAATGTATTTCGCCAAAGCTTTGGGCGCTCGAATTTTGAAACGCTCCGAACGTGCATCCACTTCTCGGCTAATCACTTCGCCCAAGCCGTCTACATGGCCACTGACAATATGACCACCTAGACGCGTTTGCGGTGTTAGCGCTTTTTCTAAATTAACGCGTGATCCGACTTTCCATAAACCCACAGCGGTCAGGTCTAAAGTCTCGATGGACACGTCAGCAACAAAAGCCTGACTGGGCAAGTCTACAGCGGTCAAACACACACCGTTGGTGGCAATTGAATCACCAAGCCCAACATCGCTCCAATCTAAATCAGGAGACGAAACGGTAAGCCGCATATCACCACCGCGATTTTCCATCGCAGCGATAGTGCCAATTGCTTGAATAATACCTGTAAACACTGGATGCCTTGCTTGATGTCAAAATTGAGAGTTAAGTAAGAGTTGAATAAAGTGCGTCTTTACCCTTCTGGGTCTGGGGTCGCGATAATACGCCAATCTGTTCCGATTGCGCGAATATCTTGTATGAGGAGCGGCAATTGAGCGCTCATCTTATTAATTGGCACGTCGAATAAGGGCCGCGCTTCGCTGCCCATTAACATCGGCGCCATATACATGACGACCTCATCGACCAGACCTTCAGCGATAAAAGAACCGGCAAGTGTCGCACCCGTCTCAACCAAAATTTCATTGCAGCCTTCGTCGCCCAGCTTTTTTAACAAGGCTCTTAAGTTAATACGACCGTTCTTTTCAGGCAGCTGCCAGAATTTGCGACCATCATCTAGGGTGCTACTTTCACCGATAACGATAATGGTATGACCGGGCTGATCCAGTATGTCGGCTTTTGTCGGGCAACGACCTTTTGTATCGACAACAATACGCAAAGGTTGCCTATCTTGATCACCTAATCGCACGGTAAGCGAGGGGTCATCATGAATAACCGACTCCACTCCGGTGACTATCGCACAGCTTCGCGCGCGTATTTTTTGTACATCCTGACGTGCATCTGGCCCGGTAATCCACTTGCTTTCGCCGTTTGCCATGGCCGTACGACCGTCCATGCTCATCGCCATTTTCAAACGAACAAAAGGTAGGCCCTCGCGCATTCGCTTAGCAAAACCTTGGTTTAACTTAAGCGCAGCTTCTTCTAAGACAGGCCCGTCAACGACGATACCTGCTTCACGTAATTTTTCTATGCCTTCACCCGCCACTTCGGGGTTCGGGTCTTCCATCGCGTAAACCACGCGAGTAATACCGGCGGCAATTAAGGCCTCGGTACATGGACCTGTTTTGCCTTGGTGGCAGCATGGTTCTAAGGTGACGTAAGCCGTACAACCCTTAGCAGAAACACCCGCCTGCTCTAAGGCATTAATTTCAGCGTGAGCTTCTCCGGCTTTAAAGTGAAAGCCTTCACCCTGAACCTTTTGCTCAGCATCGACAATCACACACCCCACACGAGGGTTTGGAGTACAAGTATTTAAGCCTCGCTCGGCTAAGCGCAAGGCTTGCGCCATCATTTCTCGATCAAAAGCTTTTGTCATTCGTCCTGCTGCAGTTTGTTAATTTCTTGTTGGAATTCACTGATATCTTGGAAACTTCGGTAAACGGATGCAAAGCGCACGTAGGCGACTTGGTCCAAAGCGCGCAACTCATCCATTACGCTCTCACCGATCACGAGCGATTTCACTTCTCGCTCACCCATCGCCTGTAAACGATGCTTCACGCTATTGATGGAAGCTTCTATATGCTCAACACTGACTGGGCGCTTCTCCAATGCACGGAAGAAACCGTTGCGCAATTTGTCTTCATTAAAGGGCTCACGCGTACCGTCTTGTTTGATGATTTTGGGCATCAACAACTCGGCGCCTTCAAAGGTGGTAAAGCGTTCGTGGCAAGTCAAACATTCGCGACGACGACGCACCTGTGAACCATTCGCCACAAGGCGAGAATCAATCACTTTAGTATCTGTTTCAGAGCAAAAAGGACAATGCATATTGACTCAATCCGTCATTAAAATCGGCAAAATTTTAGCACAGTTTCACATTTGATTTTTTTTGGCGTTCAAACCACCCAGTAAACCACTAACAACGCCTTAACTTACCGTAGCGCAAGAACAACAAAGCAGCCAATAGGCTGCTTTGTGCATAGAGCTCATACCGGCGAAAATTTAGCCGTATACAGGGAATTTCCCACAGATTTCTAATACTTTAGTTTTTACGTCAGCAATAACGGTTTCAGCAGATCCTTCTTCAAGCGCTTCTAATATGTCGCAGATCCAGTTGGTTAACAGAGTTGTTTCCGCTTCTTTAAAACCACGAGTCGTAATTGCCGGCGTGCCCACTCGCAAACCACTTGTTACGAACGGTGAACGTGGATCGTTAGGAACCGCGTTTTTGTTAACCGTGATAAAGGCTTCACCCAATGCTGCATCGGCATCTTTACCGGTATATTCTTTACCGATCAGATCCACCAACATCAAATGATTTTCAGTTCCGCCAGAAACGATTTTAATCCCGCGCTCTATAAACGTAGCCGCCATCACTTTAGCGTTAACAACCACTTGCTTCTGGTACGTCACGTAATCTTCTGACATGGCTTCTTTAAAGCTGACTGCTTTTGCTGCAATAACATGCATCAAAGGACCGCCTTGACCACCAGGGAATACCGCTGAATTCAATTTTTTCTCAATTTCAGGGTTAGCCTTAGCCAAGATAACGCCGCCGCGTGGGCCACGTAGAGTTTTGTGAGTCGTTGAGCTGGTTACGTCAGCGATTTGAACGGGAGAAGGATAAACACCCGCTGCAACCAAACCTGCCACGTGCGCCATATCAACGAACAAGTAAGCACCCACTTCGTCGGCGATGTCGCGGAATTTTTGCCAATCCATGATTTGACTGTATGCAGAGAAACCGGCAACGATCATTTTTGGCTTGTGTTCACGTGCCAACGCTGCGATATCGTCATAGTCAATAACACCAGTGTCTGGGTTAATGCCATATTGAACAGCATTATAGATTTTGCCAGAAAAGCTCACTTTAGCGCCGTGAGTTAAATGACCACCATGATCCAAACTCATGCCTAGAATAGTATCGCCAGGTGAACACAAGGCTGCGTAAACGGCATTATTCGCTTGAGAACCGGAATGCGGCTGAACGTTGGCGTAATCTGCACCGAAGAGCTCTTTCACACGGGAAATAGCTAAAGCCTCAACTTTATCGACATGCTCACAACCGCCGTAATAACGCTTACCGGGATAACCTTCGGCATATTTATTGGTTAGCTTAGTGCCTTGAGCGGCGATAACCATTGGGCTGGTGTAGTTTTCAGAAGCGATTAGTTCTATGTGCTCTTCTTGGCGCACACCTTCATTTTGAATGGATTCCCATATTTCAGGATCAAAATCGGCAATGGTTTGGGTCTTGTCAAACATGGGCTTCCTCAACAATATTCACGATAAACGCACGGGGCGGATAGGCTGGACTTATACGGAACAGAGTAATAACCCTCGTTCTGCATGAAAAAAAGAGGCGCATTGTACACTAAAGCGGCGGACAGTTTCAGTACTCTCTTTAGGGATCTTTTGCACCCATCTCTTTATCTTGTCGTTTTTTCACTCTCCGTCTCATACATCGTCTTTCCGAGCTTAATTATCCATTTTTAGCGCCTATTTTTCGGCCTTATCAGACACTACGGTCTTACCCTATTGAAATATCACTATTTGCCCTTCTTGGTTTGAAATCCCCCGCCTCCTAGGGTAACGTTCGCGCTACATTTCAGGGCATCGCTTCAGAACACCCTTCTTCGTTTTACTAAATATTATTTTGCTAGAGAATCCACCTGACCGCTCTAGCCAAACCTATACCGGGCACACAACACTATGGCGCAATACGTTTACACCATGAACCGCGTGGGCAAAGTCGTTCCACCCAAACGTGAAATCCTTAAAGATATCTCACTCTCATTCTTCCCTGGCGCCAAAATTGGTGTGTTGGGTTTAAACGGCTCTGGTAAGTCATCGTTGCTGAAAATTATGGCCGGTATCGACACTGACTATATTGGTGAAGCGCGCCCAATGCCGGACATCAAAGTCGGCTACCTCGCACAGGAACCCCACCTTAACCCCGACAAAGACGTACGCGGTAATGTCGAAGAAGGCGTACAAGAAGCGGTTGATGCGCTAAAAGGCCTCGACGAAGTTTATGCCGCTTACGCTGAGCCCGATGCCGATTTCGATGCCCTTGCGAAAAAACAGGCCCGATTCGAAGACACTATTCAGACCTGGGATGCCCACAATCTCGACCACACACTGGAAGTGGCGGCAGATGCCCTACGATTACCCCCATGGGATGCTGACGTTACTAAACTCTCCGGCGGTGAAGCTCGCCGGGTTGCCTTGTGCCGATTGTTGATATCTCGACCAGACATGCTCCTTTTAGACGAACCCACCAACCACTTGGATGCGGAGTCGGTACATTGGCTGGAGCAGTTTCTACATAATTTTAGCGGCACTGTTGTGGCCATTACCCATGACCGTTATTTCCTCGACAATGCAGCTAGCTGGATTTTGGAACTCGATCGCGGCCACGGTATCCCCTATGAAGGCAACTACTCGAACTGGCTAGAACAAAAACAAGCTCGCCTTGAACAAGAATCGAAAGGCGAAATGGCTCGTCAAAAAGCCATGAAAACAGAGCTTGAATGGGCAAGGCAAAACCCGAAAGGTCGACGCTCGAAAAACAAGGCGCGCTTGGCCCGCTTTGAAGAGATGCAATCTCAAGATTTCCAGACTCGTAACGAAACCAATGAGATCTACATTCCACCAGGCCAACGCCTTGGCGACAAGGTCATTGAGTTTACTAATGTCAGTAAGAAATTTGGCGACCGGCTGCTCATCGACAATTTAAACCTTTCTATCCCTAAAGGTGCCATCGTTGGTATCGTCGGCGGAAACGGCGCCGGCAAATCCACCTTATTCAGAATGATCGCGGGCAACGAACAGCCCGATACCGGCGAAATTTCGATTGGTGAATCCGTAGAAGTGGCTTACGTTGAACAAGGCCGAGAGAATTTAAAAGCCGGCACCACAGTTTGGGAAGCGGTCTCCGGTGGTAATGACATACTTAAAATTGGTAACTATGAAGTTAGCTCACGCGCCTATATCGGCCGCTTTAACTTTAAAGGTAGCGATCAACAAAAACATGTCGATACATTGTCGGGCGGTGAACGCGGTCGCTTACATTTAGCGAACACCTTAAAACAAGGTGCCAATGTACTGCTACTGGATGAACCATCCAATGATTTGGATGTTGAAACCTTACGCGCACTGGAAGATGCCATTCTCGCCTTCCCCGGCTGCGCATTGGTTATTTCACATGACCGCTGGTTTCTTGATCGCGTTGCGACACACATCCTTGCTTACGAAGGCGATAGTGAAATAGTCTTTTTTGAAGGCGGCTATTCGGAATACCATGAAGATTTTATTGCGCGGAAAGGGGAAAACTCGCAACCGCAACGTATGCGATATAAAGCGCTTAAAAGTTAGCCGACAGAAGTACTGCTGCGGCCCTCCTACTTTAATTAGTGCCTGTCCAGAAATCACTAATTAGCGGGCCGCTCACCTAAAACTCAAAGGGAAACGGAACATAATAGCCATTGAACTCGTCAGCACAAAAATAACCCGATTCAATAAGTTTTCGCGTAAATCATTTAAGACTATTGTATTCTCTCCACAAGCAATACGGATAAACGTTCAAGGATCTTGATGAAACATCTAACAGAAAAAGTCGCCGTCGTGACCGGAGCTGGCTCCGGCATTGGGAAGGCCACAGCAATACAACTCGCAAAAGAAGGCTGCCTACTGGCCATATCTGATATTGATGCAAGCTCTCTTGAAGAAACCCGTCAACAGATAGCAGGCCTGAATACTAAAGTTATCGCCACGACTTTAAATACTGCCAACAAACAAGATGTCTTCGACTACGCTGACGAAGTCTTTAATGAGTTTGGGCAAGTCAATATTGTTATCAATAATGCGGGCGTCTATTTAAGCGCAAGCATTGAGCATACTAGTGTCGAAAATTTTGAATGGTTAATGAATATTAATTTCTGGGGAATGGTTTACGGCACACAAGCGTTTTTACCCTACCTCAAAAAAACTGGCGACGGTCATATTGCCAATGTATCCAGTGTTTTTGGATTTGTCGCTCCCGCTAGTGCCGGCGCCTATAATAGCTCTAAATTTGCTATCCGAGGATATACTGAAACCTTGCGCATGGAATTGGATATTAAAAATTGCGGCGTGAGCTGTAGCACCATTCAACCCGGAGGCATTACAACCAACCTTATCAGCAAAGCCAGGCTAAACGAATCAACGCAAACAATCTCTGGAAAATCAAAAGAAGACCTTCAAAAAACATTCAACAAAATGGCTCGAACAACGCCAGAGAAAGCCGCCATCGCGATCATCAAAGGCATCAAGAAAAACAAAATGCGAATTTTAATTGGTGCCGACGCGGTAATAATGGACTGGCTCATAAGGTTGTTTCCGTTCACGTTTCGTAGAGTTATGGCTTGGGTAATACGACGAGAATCACGCAAAAAAAACGATAGAAAAAAACAACTATTTACAACCGAAACCAATAACACATTGCTAAAGTGAGCTGTAACAAATACTGGACAATTGCCATCATTAGCTAAGAATTAAACCAGTCACGTGCATCTTGAGCATCTTGAGCATCTTAAAAGTGTTTTGTCTTCCAAGGCAGGTCTCTACTTAAGAACTGATAAAAAACCACTGCTTCCTGAGCTGTGACAGGCTTCTCTAGTTTTGGTTTACCCTTATTTACATTTTTAAACACGCTTACCAAATCGTCTTTATCTAGCTTGGCTTAATCAAATACATATTTTTCTAAGGCTATAGATATAGCCCTGAAAGTGTAATCGATCATTTCATCCCCCGTAACATCGTCATTGGGGAAAAATAGTTTATTTTCGGAGCTTAGCAAGCCTATAGTTACAAGTTTATCCACATAAACATTTTCAACGTCAGAAAATGAATTGATTAGTTTTTAATTTTCATGATCATCAGACATTTCTTCGTATAAAAATAGGGGCAGCTTAATAAAGTCCTCCTTTCTAATTCGATCTTTATATCCTGCGAGACTAGGCGTGGAATACGTATAATATTTTTCAACGCTAGTTTCAGCCCAGCTTGACGGAACGTCCTCTTTGCCACACAAACTAAAAAGAGCAATGAAGAAGTAGTAAATAGGTAGAAATATTTTATCCATTATCATTCACTGTTGCGATTTCAGTCGCACGCAACAAGCTCTGTGCCTTCCCCATGAATGCCGTCGAGGCTGTATTTACCATCACTACGGGCTCTAACTTTAGGGGCGCGTTACCAACAATATTATTTACATCCGTTATATGCATCATTATTTCCCCTACGAAATATTTCCGATTAACTAGTTCTTGGTGCAACTTTTTATAGGTATCATTTCAAATATTCTACCAGTCTGGGGGTCGACTCGCATGCCCCCCCATGGTGCGTATTTACCTAGGATCTCGACCCATGCCTCATCAATACGTTTAAACGCCGTTGCTTTAGTTATGCACTCAGGATCATATTCATCCCAGGTAGAATAACGTGCATCACATAATGCCCTTCCGTGCACAATACTGATAAAGCATCTAGATTGCGTATTTTTTACTTGTTTAATAATACCCTTTTTTCTTAGCTGCTCTTGCAATGTTTCTGAAACTCTAGCTTCTAGCTTGTGTGATTCGTTCCACATTGGATCAATATATTCATCATGCAAAATTGGATTTGCATTAAATATCTGATTTTCTTCTAGCTCCCTGTAAAAATGCCATATATTTTTCTTTTTATGGTACTGGAGTCTAAAAACGCTAAAGCTCATCTTGAGACTTACTTTTACGGTTACGTTGGCTACGCTTTGAATATTTCTAGTATTGTTGTCTGGCGACAGTATTGAAGGTAAGTGAATCTCTAATATTTCATTTTCCACTATTCCTCGGCTATCTTTTAGATAAGATTTTGATAATTTTTTAACATTATAAAAATCGTCGGAAAAACCCGACGAGCTAAATATTATCCCCATAATTAATACTAATAGCCGCATACCATTTTTCCCCTGTTACCATCCGCGATCTTTTCTGTATGATTCGAGCGCTGCTTCGATTTCTTTTTGGCGACGCTCAACATCTTGGCTCAACGTAGTTAAGGCTGCCTTTGGATTGACGCGTTCCGCGTATTTCAACTTGTCGTCCCACCCTTGATCTCCGCACACCAAATTGATAACGTAGGATCCTCGATCACCTATATCATCAAAGACTCCGTCATTTTCCAGCCGAGTAAAAACGTTAGCAACGGCCTTTTCGATAAACGTACGATATTCATGATGAATTTTATCCGGAGCTTCCTGGTAACAAAGCTCATCCCAGAAACTACTGAGCAAAGCATCAGCATCTTCAACACCACCTTCGTATTCACCATGATGCTCAGCGTCACATTCAAACCATCGCATTTCTGAATCATCTTCTAAATCAGCCTCCGTTAATGCGATGGGAAAAACGTAGGAATATGACCCTGAGTGGTAGAAGCCCATCATATAGATTTTCTCTGACTTGTACTCCTCGATCATCTTAATAAATGTAATTTTAGCTTCTTCAAAAAGTGTATTCTCGAAGGTTGAAATATCTATAAAATCGCTTAAGCTTGTTTCCACAACTATCTCCTTCCAATTTAACACTCATGAAATAGCACTTAAAATATCCACGTGTATTCCCCCCCCTATTAGTTATTACCCGTAAAGTTCTTTTTCTGTTTCACGCTCTAACGTAAAAATTAAGCGGTCCACAGATTTTGTCGACAGGGATTTACTGTTGTTCGACCGCCATTCATAGCAGGGCCCTCCCCCCCCCCTACTAAATCAATGTAAATCGAGGGATGAAGGCAAACCCCATTAATAGGGAATTTTAGTATTTTTTGGCACAACTCTTCCCCTACCAATAAATCAGCTCCAATATTCATCACATCGGTTAAAGGCCAAACATTACAAGCTTTTACATCCTCGTCTTTTCTAGCATTCAAAAAAAAACGGGGCCTCACCGACAATAGGCTTTTTGAAATAATAATCACGCGAAGAGGTAGATAAATTAGGCTTAATGACATGTTTACTTCCAGCAGAATACCCACTTAGGAAAATATAATTTTGATCGTTATAGTTCATCATCTACCAACACCCAACGTATATTTTTTATGAAACCTAGACATATTATCACCAATTTTCGGCGGAGTTAGAGTATGCTTCACAACAGAAGCGGCCACTGGCCGTCACTTACCTAGATTAATCACAGTTATCACCGCCATCAATTTCGGTCAGCACTACGCTTTCGTCCTAGCTCTTACGTCCATTTTTGCTTCCTGCCTCGCGTCCTTTAGTTAACTTACTATTGCTTCTTTTTGTATCTCTTTTTTCCTCTCCTTTTTCGCTTCCGTACTTGCCTCCGAGCATTGCCTCATTCAGATCCCGCCCCTCTCCTTGTTTCCTGGCGGCATACTCCGCCTTTATTGCATCCAATTCATCCTTGAAGCTTTTGAGCAACGAAAACTTGCTCTCATTAAAATCCAATTTATCGTTCGGTTTCACAGCCTCATCGACATGTTCCACCACCAATAAATTGCTCATCGCAGCGACCTGAATGCGTTGACCTTTCTCAAAGCCCATCGCCCGCAGGAGCATGATAAGCATCTGCGTCAACTAAAATTGCCTTATATCTTCCGCGAAACAGCGGGCCATCCGTTTTTCTTAAGCGATTATAGCGCTGCGTGTACAGGCCATTAATATGGCGCATGATTCTATCAAGGTTAGCAAGTGGGGTTTCTATGAGTAAATGATAGTGATTGCCCATTAAGCAGTATGCATGAATCACAGCGTCAAATCGCTCACTTGCAGCAAGCAACGTTTTGAGAAACGCTTTGCAATAGTTTTCATCATGAAAAATAATTTGGCGACCTCTACCTCGATTCATTACGTGGTAGAAGGCATTATCATATTGTATTCGCGTTGGTCTTGGCATCGTTAGAGATTAGCATGATTATGATTTTATATAATAGGCTTGAGCCCTTTGCTTCCCTAGCGGATGCCAGAATAGGGAGACATGTAACTTTCAATTTTTTCTATAACACTTATATTGGTGGTGCATGACTCTAATGGACTGACTGCCTCCGCCTTATTAAAATATAACGGCTGTAATTCGTGTTTAGAAACGGTAAAGAGTCCCTCAAAGAGTTTAGTGTATCTATCTTTCAAACGATCATCATCAGGCATGTACGGAGTAAGCTTGTACGAAATAGGCTCTTCATCTTTATAGAGGATTGAAAAAGATGCACTGACATACCGAGTGACTTACTAATGCCCTAACAGCATCTTAATTTCACCTTAACTCTGGCATGGCTTGCGTTGTTGGTCGCAAATTTATTGAATGTAACAATGCATTCAAGCGGCCGTAACTTTCGTCAAAAGGTGGCGGGTCACTTTTCAAAGCAGGCTCGTCTTTTTGTGTGGTACTTTCCATGTTCACGACGATGGTGGGTAAAACTTGCGAGCCCGCATAACCGGCATAGCCAGTATAAACATCGTAGGTTTCAATAGGCCCTTGAGCGCCTTTTAATTTGGCACTAAACCCACCTTGTTGTGCCGCGAGCGGTCCCATTTTTACGCTGTGTGGGCCGACGCGTCGATCAATTTTCTCTTCTTGTTCACGAAAAACAGAACCTTTGGGGATGGCGCGAGCGGCAGCATTAAATACCGTGGGTTCAGGGCCCATGTGACCAACCGTTTCGGTTAAAAAAGTAAACTTCACGCCGGGCCTGTCTTTGTAGCGGAATAAGCTCCTCACGTAAAATTCTTGTGTGCCATTGTCTTTGATGAACCCATAAGGGAAACAAATGCCGATGTCCTCTGGAATCTCGAATAGCTCACGCGTCCGAAAATTGTTGGCGGCCGTAATCAGTGCCGCCTGTCGTTGCGCCTCGCTACGTTCATCTTGGTATAGATTCAACGTAATCGTATATAAGCGCTGGTCGCGCCATAAGTAGGCGGTATCCCTCCAGCCCCGGCTATCGGGTAGGCCCACGTCGAAGCCATTGTAGGATAATGATGCTTTAAGCTTCTTGAGAGTCTCTTCAAGCTCAAGAACAGCTGCCCGATGATTACCGAGAGTAGATGGTATTCCCTCTGGATTTTGATTAGAGGAATGGTCGGCTTGCTGCTCTATAGCCAATATCGTCTTTATTCTTTCTCTTTTTCGCGTCAACTTTTTTTGCCGTTTCGAAATCTGATTCTTAATACCCAACTTGTGATACCGCATAACCTCATCAAGCTCTGTTTTCGGCAAGGGTCCGTTGATGGAGATAATCACCCCCGCCGCTTCGACGCTTTTTTTACCAACCCACCAGCCTCTCGTGCTCATGCCAAAAACATAGTCCGTATGGTCGGGCGAAACCGCCACTTCTACATTCTCTGCTACATCGAAGACAAGGCGCCCAAGGCATTCTCTGGGCTGCCCTGGCGTTGCCTTATAGTGGGTATTTGCGATGGCTTTGAGCTCCTTGGCGCTTGGCCCACTGGCACTGGCGCTAGGACCATTGGCACTAGGACCACTGTCGTCTCGCCCATCAGCACAACTGCAGAGCAATACGCCTAGCGCGGCAAAGATAGACGCCCAGACAAACGCTCTAGCGGCAGAAAAAAATTGTGTTGGCATGCAGTATTACCCTGTGCTGTTATTATCGTTGTTAAGACTGGCTAAGCGCTGGTTGAGTAGAGTTCAGCCACACAGTGTCGACCATTAATGTATTTGTTATCTATTGTCATGAGCTAAACGATCCACGAAGCCCACAGACTCTCCCACCCCCCAACTTACAGCTGTTCTATATATCATACTCAATCTTTTGCAGCCATAAGCAGTTATTTTCGGCAGACTGTGAAAATTCTGGTGGAGAATAAATCACTGCTAAAGTACTATTTTTAATGGATTTTGGAACCAAAGAAATTGTAAAAGTCGCGACTTCAGAGCCAGCCGCTGTTTTCACAATATATTGACGTAAAGGAATGTTGTTGCCACCTTCATGGCAAGAGGCGCCCCGAAGTTGCCAACCTTCATAACTCACAGGTGCAACCACCTCAAAACTTACGAGCTTTGGGATGGTTGGATATGAGCTAATTTCATGACTGATATCTATCTGAGCAAGTAAATCGGGAGATTCACAAGCATACGCGATGGGAGAAAGAAAAAAGCTACTAATCAATAAGATTTTGAGAGAGAGAGCACTACCGTATACACCGTATATAACTGCCTTCGCTATTAACCCCACCCTGCAATACTTCCCCGCAGCCAAACCAAAGGTTCACGTTATCGGCACTACACAACACTTGCCACTTCTCCCAAACTCGTAGCACTCCTAGCCCTTACTTCAACAACCCACTGCCTTCTTTTACGTACATTTTCATATCGTCAATTGGGAATTTTATTTCACTAATACAAGCTGAATCAGAGTGGCGACCAACATTCATAACAAAGACAAAAGCGGACTCTGTTCTGTAATAAACATCAAACTGATCGTGTTCAAGACAAAAGCTACCCGCGCTATTCATTAGCTTTATTTTCTCGCCTATATTCAGGTTGAATTTATCCTTAGCAACGGCATCCAAAAACTCTTCATCTAAGATAACGACCTGTCCAGAATCTAGATTAAACGTGACAGAGCCAACCGTGCTATCTGGAGAAGGCATGCTTCCACACATCCACATTACCTCGTACATAACACTAAGAACATCATCACTTAAATATTTAACGTTACCCGTAAACGAATAATCACCATATTCATCACAACTATATTTACTGGCAAGCTCTACGATAGCTCTATTTATTTTTTCTTTCACTGGCGTGTCAATTACGTCATATATTTCTGGGTAGGTTTTTATAGATTGCCAATAACCCATCGGCAACTCCGCATCATCTTCGCCTTCTTCTTGATTCACCATTCGATATTTGACTCCCACCAAAGGGGATTCAACAACCGACGGCACAGGTTCAGGTCCATCCGCACTATCAATTATAACTTCATTATTTTCAACTTCACCTGTACACGAAAGCACAAACGCAAAAACAACAAAAGAAAACAACTTGAAAAAACCCATCACTTGCCCCCAGCAGAAAAAGCCTTATAGGCTTGCTTTAATCGAATATCGTATTTATTGACCGCGTAACTTTCACCATTATAGCCCCGAGCGAAAGAAGCCCAGTTTTTGGATTTTAAATGTACGTCAAGCTTCTCAGACTTCAAAAAACTAATAAACGCCATTAGGTGATGACCTTCAGATTTGTGCATTGCCTCGACAAATTCAAGAACAGAAGAGAATCCAGCCGCCTTATAGTTAAATCCCATAATTTGAAACTTCCCCCAAGACGTAGATTCCATCGCGGCATTAGAATCCAATCCTTTCGCCGCTAAATATCGACTATATTCTGCAGAGCCATCTTTTTTGTAGTGTATTTTCGTCCATTTTTTATACGACATTGTTGGATGACTTTTGTCAAACTTTCTACCCGATCGCTTTGAAAACTGGTGGCCCTCAAACAGAACTTTTGGCTTACCACTATTTAAAAAGCCACTTCCGCTACTTTCGACAGATGCAACAGCTTTAATTGCAGCGACGTCAGCATTTAACAACGCTGCGGCTTTAGTAAAATCAGCTTCGGTCAATTTGGATGGCTTGACATCTTTTGAAAACAAACTCTTAAGGTAAAGCTGCACTTGAATCAGTAAACTATCAAAGGCTATGCCCTGCGCGTTATTCTCAACTTTTTCGGCATATTCATTTAATGCCTTAATCGTGTTTTTTCCGGGATCTACTCGGCCATCGGGGGTTTTTATACCCATAACTCGATTCTGAAACTCTATAATCATTCCAACAGTTATTGGCCCACAATCGCCGTCTAATGACACCTTCAAGCAGGGTTTAAGTCTTTCAATATTGGCATTAATGAGCCCCTGAACAACCGAGACATCTCCAGTATTATTTTGGGCTTTATTTCCTACAGAACTGCGAATAACTTTCATTTAACACTCCCTTTCCATTCTTTATGAACCTTTATGAACCTGATTCTATCGATATTTAAGCGTCTCAAATTCTAGCAAAAAGTGGGATAAGTGAATAGGCGCTTATTCACACTACGGCACAACATTTTACTTTATCAATGCATCATATTGATTTGAATCAGCTTCCAAACAAGAACTTCAGAGCTGGGCTTTTGCTTCCCCCAAAACCTTAACAAGTATCATCGGACTGTTGATCGTCATAATTAGGCTAAAAGATGTATCTTCATGACAAGGAAGCCCCTCTCTCTACGGGATAGCTAACCGTTTGATTTCCTTATAAAAAACTGTATTTTCGAACTATTATGCTGGCATAATAAAGGGTTACAGCAGACTGTATTTTTCTCAGAATAGGTACCTCTATGCTCTTTTGAGCACGCACCAACTGATCGCATATCAACCAAAAACAACAAGCGCCACTTTCGTACTGCGGCAAAGGCCTCACATATCGCCACACATACGTGACCATACAAGATATCAGAGACAGTGGAGTTTCTTAAACGAAGAAAGGAATAACCCGTGGAGACCACGGCTTATTCCAAACAAAACGTCTTATGGGTTTGCTTTATGGATAGTAAAGACCCAATTGCGGTCCTGATTGATAATTACCGTTAGCAATTAAATTCGCAGCAACATCACTGCTGTCAAAATCAAGGTCAATGTTTAACGGATTGCTGATTAGTGAATGAGTAACCTGCGTTTGTCCGTATGGATTAACATAGCCTGTATGGTCGGTAATATATAGGCGTTGAACATCACTCCAAACGCTCCATTTTTATTGTCAGGCACCACGTTTAGTGGTGCCGCGTAGAAGTCCAAAGCCGTAATAGCGACTAACGGCCGAAAGTGCGGTGCGTACGATAAAACTTAACGATAGTGATTTTTACTTAAATTTAATTCTTAATTTTCCATGATAAAATCGTTACATTAACGACTGAAACACTCATTGTTTGAAATTCAAAATTTTTGTTTTCAGGAGAAGTGTACGTATGCGACCTTATTTTGGGAAAATCAAAAGACATATAAGCCTTATTGAAAACCAACATGGAGGACTAAATATTGACGAAATACTCGCTAAACATATTAAACCGAAACAGCTTCGGGAACTGTCGATACATCGACTTCTCCGCATATCCCCGACGACAAAGCTCGTCGTTAATTTGCAGAACAGCTTACTGACATAAAAAAATCCACCTTTTACGGTGGATCATTTAAATTTTAGTTGTAAGATACGACTAAAGATGGGCCGCCATTCAAAACTTCCGCACCCGTAACTTCGCCGCTACGAAACTTAATTGCAATATTTTCTGGATTCGCTTCCAAAGAAATAGCAATTTGGGTATGGCCATAATAATTTACATGCTGAGGTATATCGATTATAGCGGAGACAACCATACCAAAAGTCAACTGATTTTATCAACCGTGGCAGAGTATAGGAAAAATAAACGCCCTATACGTGGTTACTCTAACCTAAACGTTCGGAATACGGCAGCCTTCTATCGCAGCTGAGGCGGCCGCCGCCAATTATCACTTATCCATACGGATTAATCCGCCAACAACTTCTCAGTGCTTGGGTATTAAAGATCGTAAGTGTCGTACACACCGGAGTAGTCTTCTTTTTCCACAAAGAGGACTGAAAGTCCTTGAACACCAGTTTGGTGAAGATGGCCAACTTTTAAAAAACAAATGAGACCGATTTAGCTTTCAATCGAGTCTGACCCTAATGCCGCTACCTCAGATAATTTCTACGCGTATGCAAGCCTCTGTTTGGCTTCATTTCGCGGCTCAGTAAGCAGAGGGTACGGCTTTGGCCTTCGTTTCACTGCTCTGGGTTCCGGCTCTCTTTCGCGGTTCCCTATCAGCGTGGAGGCAATCGCTTTCAATAACTTCAAGCGTATCTCCATCTTTCGTTCGTCTTCTTCCCCTGCCAGCAGGATCACTTGAAACGCATTGATTAGTTGAAGTGATCCTTTGAAACTCAGCTGCCTTGGATGTAAGCAATGAAGGCTAGCGGATTGCGCTAACGCTATTCGTATGAGGTTATATCCGAGCAGGTGAGCAGCTACCTCTTTCTGAACCATATCGGGTGATTTGCAGCGAAGAGTCCCCATTTGCATGTCGCACTTGATGGATCGCAAATCAAGTTCGATTAACCACCGCCGACCATATATCGCCGCAATAGATTTTTTAGGGAATTTTTTAGCATCTTTCAATGTTGTAATGATAACGCTTTCGCTGACTTTAATTTCACGCAATACGAGTGTATTCGGAAGCTCGTCATAATCCGGCTGAGACATCCACACGGGCTTTCTTTTCGGTTTATTCCACTCTATTAAGTGATCCTTCGGGCCCAATTTTTCCCCCTACGGAAGTCACATTTTCTTTGTGCATGATTTTTAAAAACAGCAGGAACCCCGCGTTGTTGAAGAAGGGCTATTAAACCAAAGGTACAATAATACCGATCAGCCAATATGAGATCGCGTTTCGACAAGCTGCCTAGCATTTTACTAAATAATGATAACTCGCCTGTCAGCTTGCCTTTGCATGGTGCTAATGCGAAATCTACTACGGTTCCACAAGAGAGCGATATAAGTGCGACCATCCTAGCAATTGGAAACCCTACTCCCTTTTTTTGACTGTTCGACTGGGGAAATTTTTCCTGGTTGAGTTGTGTATCTGCCATTTGTAAAGTGGTGCCATCGATGATCAAAACCGAAAAGCCATACCACCGCCAATTCTCTTTAGCTTGGCGATGCAGTTGCATTCCAGTCTCACAAACAGCTCGGATCATGATATTTAGGGATAGTCGTTGCCTCGCTTTACAGTAGGGGCCAGTGTTAACTGAGCAAGACGGTAAACCTTGACTGAGTCGATCAGCGAGCACACGCGCAACTGTATCTTTACATGAATGGTCTGCACTTAGTGTTTGAAATACAAAGACCAGAAGAGTGGTCAGAGGATGATAAACTTTATCTCGATAGCTTCCTGTTGTTTCGGCAATGACCTGCAATAGATCAGACGACAAAATGTCCTTAAACGGTAAGCCATCGACTTGAGAAAAGCTGCTTTTAAGACGATTGATTTGATGACTAATCTGGGATTGCGTAGAATAGAACAAAGTTAAACTCTTTCTTAGGGTGATGTGTCGTTGTGGTGACATCATGTTACCTTAAGGAGGGTTTAACTTTTCCCTATCTAATTGATTTTATTGACTTTATTTGCTGAGGTAGCGGCATTAGAGTCTGACCCCGTTGATCGTTTCTTTAGTTGTGTGGGCCTCAGCGTGTCGTTGTTATTACGTTAACTGCCTGTGAGGGCTTAGCTTTAAGGATGCGTTTACTCTTTTTCGTGGCATAGAGGCTGTGAAAGCGTATTATTTTTGACGTTAACCGAGCAGCTAATATAAATGCTGCCACCGCTGGATCCTGGATAGTAGTGTTCAATTTCGAAATTCACTTTTCCATCTTTGATGTTTAGGGACTCGACAAAAGTCCCGGCTGAATTTCTAAAATCGATGATTTTTTCCCCTACTATCACGCTGCTTATCGTAAGATTTTTTTTCAGGGCTATTTGTGGGGTTTTAAGCAGCTCGATTTCCAGAATTGGCTGCAGCTCCATATTGTGCCGAATGATTCGTACTAGACTATCGTCCACTCTCTGAGTTTGAATGCTTCGAATGCTCAGGGGTATTTCAGGTTGAGTATCTTGCGGAATTGTACTGCTGGCACAGCTAAGTTGTGACAGTAATAAAATTACGGAACTTAGGGGGTCAAGTTTATTTTATATGACATAAACACCTTTCCAGCGCCCTTACCTCCCCCACAAACTCACCCAATAGCAGCCTTCGCTTAATATCGCTTACCGCTGACGACGCGCCACCCACTCCCACCAACCCAAATTCGTCCGCAATAATTTTCAGCGGGATATCACCATATCGCTGACAACAATACATCGCCATCTTTCTTGGTATATTTGCGCGCTGCCTACCAGACTGCCTCTTTAGCAATGATTGAGGCAAAACATTAAACACCATAGAAATGGCCTGTATCACCACTGCGGCGGAAGGCCGCTCCATAACCGCTTCATACAAATCGCCTGAAACCTTAAGGTCTGCCTCGCGCTTCACAAGCCCCTCTTTAAACTCATCCCCACCCAGTACCGCCGATACGTTACCTTTGCCATAGAAATTATTGATCTCATCATCAACGCCATTCGCAACAAACACTTTATAACCCGCGTAGCGCCGACGCTGACCGAGCATTTGATACGTCTTCTCTCGCTCAAGCCAAGGAGCTGGTTTTGTTTTATTAATATACGCCAAATAGCTAGACCACTTATAGCGATCCAATACGTCTACATCAGCCCCTCTAAC
>JAWSUY010000039.1:0-2504 GCA_033852175.1 Agarilytica sp. | reverse complement strand
TGTTAAATATAAGTTTTTAAAATGGAATTTCTTAATGGCTATAAAATTACCTACTCATGTTCGGCAGCTTCAAAAGGGCTCACTTCTGGAGTGTGCTGAATACCATTCAACGGTGACTGTTGAGTAAGCGTTCATTCCCCGGCGTCATTCCTGAGCAAAGTAGCGCGCGATACAATAGCCTCAACTTAACAAACAGAGGCTCACATGCAAACCACCCCATCTCAATCCAAACCACACAAAAACATCCGCAGAACTGAACCCCAATGGCGAGAACTCATCACTCAATGGCAGCAAGGCGATCTGAGTATCGCAAAGTTTTGTGAAAAGCATAACCTAAGCAACCAAAGTTTTTATGCATGGAAAAACAAATTGTCAAAAAGCACGGAAGCCATTGCCCCCGCTCCGCCAGTATTTATTGATTTGTCTCAAGATGCCTCGATTTCGTCTTCATCCTGGAATATTGTGCTCAAGCTTGATTCTGGAATGGAGCTACAGCTCACTCGCCACTGATGCTGTTCCAGCCCGAGACGAAGATTTGGCTCTGTACTGAGCCAACCGACATGCGAAAATCATTTGATGGACTTTGTGCTGCAGCCAGGAACAAACTGAATGAAGACCCGTTAAGTGGACAGCTCTTTGTCTTTATTAACAAGCGCAAAACTCACATGAAAATCTTATATTTCGACCAAGACGGTTTCTGCATTTGGAGTAAACGTCTTGAGCAAGGCCAGTATAATTATCCTCGATCAAATGATAAAAAGCAGTTGCTGGACATTACCCAGCTACAGTGGATTATCAAAGGATTAAAAGTCGAAAAATATCGGCAATATAAGCGTTATAAACGAAACTTGTCATAAACGGCTGGTATAATCCAGCCCTATGAATGGCCCCCAAAAAACACAACACCAACACAAGTCAGCAGGGGCGCCAATTCCCACAGCAGAAACGCTGCATACCGAAATCCAACAACTCAATCGTAAAAACAATCGCTTATCCGAAGAAAATAATGCCCTGAAAGATCGCGTTGCTTGGTTTGAGAACCAGCTCTTCGGTCAAAAAAGCGAAAAGAGGAATGTTGAGGATAACCCACTGCAAGGTAGCTTGCTAAGCGAGCCGATAAATACACCTGCCGCTAAAGAAGATAAAATCACCGTCACTTACGTGCGCGGAAAAGCAAAAAAACATCGTCCGAATGATTGCGTAACGGATAGTGGTTTGCGCTTCAACGAAGATGTCCCGGTCGAAATTATCGACGTTATTCCTGAAGAACTCAAAGGCGACAATGCTGATGAGTACGAGATCATCGATACGAAAGTGAGTCATAAACTGGCTCAGCGTCCAGCAAGCTACGTCGTTCTTCGTTATCAAGTGCCCGTTATTAAACATAAAAAACGCGGCACTCTCAAAACTACAGCGATGCCTGATCAAGTGTTAGAAAGCAGCTTAGCCGACGTGAGTTTGATTGCAGGCTTACTCATTGACAAGTTCCAATACCATTTACCCCTATATCGTCAGCATCAGCGCATTCAAAACGCAGGCATTACGATCAGTCGCGCAACATTGACCAATATTACCCAACGTGGCATTGAGTTACTCAGGCCTATCGTCGAAGCCATGCTGCAACACGTATTACAAAGTAAAGTACTCGCGATGGATGAAACGCCGATAAAAGCGGGGAGAAAAGAAAAAGGGAAGTTAAAACAAGGATACTTCTGGCCGATTTACGGTGAAGATGACGAAATTGTTTTTACCTATCATGCAGGCCGGGGCAGGCAGCATATAGAGAACATTATTAAGATGCGGTTTCAAGGTACCCTTCTAACAGATGGGTATGCGGCTTATGCGCGCTATGTCGCTAAAACAGAAGGCGTTGATCATGCTCAATGCTGGGCGCATACACGGCGTAAGTTTATCGAAGCTGAACCGAATTATCCCGAATTGGCAACTCAAATGCTGAGCTACATTCGACAACTTTATCGTGTTGAAGACAATCTTCGAGAGAACGCGTTAAGCGATGATAAAAAACGTGAATACCGCTTAGAGCACAGTAAGCCGGTTATTGGCGAAATTGTGGAGTGGTGTCATCAGCAATTACGACAAAATGAATTTGTGCCTAAAGACCCTCTAGGTAAGGCGATTCGTTATCTACTCAACAGGGAAGATGAACTTAAAACTTTCTTGGAAAATCCGGGCGTGGCGATTGATACGAATCACTTGGAACGAGAGATTAGAGCGATCCCAATGGGGAGAAAAAATTGGCTTTTTTGTTGGTCAGAACTGGGAGCGGAACATGTTGGACTGATTCAAAGTTTAATCAGCACGTGCAAGCTTCAAGGCATTAATCCGCATACCTATTTAACGGATGTGTTACAGCGAGTAAGTCAGCATCCAGCAGCTAAAGTAGAAGAGTTAACACCGCGCTTATGGAAAGGCCTTTTTGAGGGAAACCCTCTGCGCTCACCTTTGGAGAGAGATTGCAGTCACGCCAGGGAATGAACGCTTAC
>JAWSUY010000002.1:0-51159 GCA_033852175.1 Agarilytica sp. | reverse complement strand
ATTCACTACTAAACACTTTTTTGTTCATCGTTTAACCATCCGATAGATTGTGTGATTTTATCACCTATCGCTTGGTACGGATTCATTAAGCCACATCACACCCGTCACCCGTCACCCGTCACCCGTCACCCGTCACCCGTCACCAAAAACCTACTCATCTTCAGCCAAGTAAATTTTATAATTCTCAATATAATCTTCCAAATTTTCCGCAAATCCTTTTTTAAATTCCCTAGATACGTCTTGAATTAACACGTCTTTATCTTCCTTAAGGTCTTTTCGGCTTTCGGAGCTACCTGCGACATAATAAGCGGAAAAACGGGCTGCGGCATTCATTATCGCAGCGGCAACTACCCCCTGATCATACTCGTCGGAATAGGTATTCGCATGCTCGATAAATCCGTCTACGATGTCCCAGTATGCTTGGTCTTTTTTTTCTGAAGTCATAGTTAAAATTCTTTTTTGTATGGATGCCAATCGACGGTTATTGTCGTTTTTTGATTATAGTTCGAGAATAAAGTCCGCAATTTAATCGGATATAAATCGGGTGATAAGTTTCGCTACAATTTCTGGTTTTTCTGCGTGTAACCAATGGCCGGTATTGCCCACGATTTTTAGTCCGCTTTTCGGAAATCGGCTCATGATGTCGTCGCGGTTTTTCTCTGTAATATAGTCGGAATTTCCGCCTTTAATAAACAGCATATCATTCGGAAAAATACCTTTATCGGTATTTTCACAAACAAGGTTTTCATAATCTTTATGCAGAGCCTGTAAATTCATTCGCCATGAAAATTGTCCCGAAGATTCTCGCACAATGTTTTTTAGGAGGAAGCTGCGAACGGCTAACTCCGGTACAAATGGCGCCATCACGGCATCGGCTTCTGATCGCGATTTTATATTATCGATATCAACGGCTAATAAGCCTTTGAACACATCGTTGTGATGGGGAGGATAATGCGAGGGGGCAATATCCATGACAACGAGCTTATCAACAACAGAAGATCTCAATAGCGCGAGTTCCATCGCCACTTTACCACCGAGGGAGTGCCCGACAATATGGGCTTTAGCGAGGCCTTGTTCTGCCATCCATTGAGCAACCATGTCGGTCATCACACCCAAGTTAGCCGGGTCGATATGTGCTGAACGGCCATGATTTGGGAGGTCGATTGAGTAAACGGTAAAATCAGAAGCCAGTAATCGTGCGATGCCGCCGAGGTTTTCGAGGGAACCAAAAAGACCATGAATCAGAACAAGAGGAGCGCCCTGACCTTGTTTTTTGTAGTGTAAGGGGATGAAACGTACTCCGAATTTTAGGGGCTATAGAATATCTGATTTAGCGGTAGCGCATAAATATTAGCGAGTTCCGAACTTGGAAAGTGGCTAGCTGGCGACGCATTAACTCGATTTTACCCAGTACTAGTATCCGTCTAGAGAATGACTCTAGACGGATGAGTGGCCCTAAAACCAAACGGGATGTTTAAGCGTCTGAAGGACGGGGGCCATTTTGAGGAACGGGGAAGTGAGCAATTTTATCACCCAACTTCACTTCTGAAACTTTCGCGGTGCCTTCTTTTTCAACTTCATCGATACGAATAATGTTATTCATCGGAATGAAGGAGCGCTTTACGCCGGCAAATTCGCTTTTCAGCCGTTCTTCGCTTGGATCAACCACCACCTGTGTGCGCTCGCCAAATACAAGCTCTTCAATTTCAACAAAACCGTACATTTCGCTTTGGTAAATATTGCGAACGAACACTTCATATATCTCATTACGGTTGTAGAAAGTGACTTTGAATAAGGGGGTAATCGACATAAACCTAATTTACCTGGCAACCTGCATGGCAATGACCATGCTTGCTCTGCATCAGCAGAGTAGTGGATAGAAGGGCCTATATGAGGCCATAGAACTCAAATTACAAGACAAGCTTACCATCCATAGCTATAATGCGCGCTCATTTTTTAACCACGCATTAGATTCATGACCGACCTCATCGACGCCGTTCAGCTAGAAGCCGAGCCAGCTCAGCCGAATGCTGTAAAAGCAGGGATTCAAATATTGGGTACTAAGGGCGACCCCAGCCTGCCCACTAAGAAGCTATTCATTCAGACGCACGGCTGCCAAATGAATGAATATGACTCTGATCGTATACGTGATCTGCTTGGTGAGTCCCATAATATGGTGACGATCGATGACCCGAAACAAGCCGATGTATTGCTTATCAACACGTGCTCTATCCGTGAGAAAGCTCAAGAGAAGCTTTTTCATCAGCTCGGTCGCTGGAAGCATTTAAAAGAGAGTAACCCTAACGTCATTATTGGTGTTGGCGGCTGCGTGGCCAGCCAAGAAGGTAAGGCGATTGCGAAACGCGCGCCCTTTGTCGATTTGATTTTTGGCCCTCAAACATTGCACCGTCTACCCGAGATGATTGAAAAGCCCAACGATGACGGGTCCGTCGTCGTGGATATCAGCTTCCCTGAAATCGAGAAATTTGATCGCTTACCCGCACCAGAAGCCAACGGCGTCTCTGCTTTTGTTTCGATCATGGAAGGCTGTTCGAAGTACTGCACCTTTTGTGTTGTGCCTTACACTCGCGGCGAAGAAGTTAGTCGCCCTGTAGACGATGTTCTCGAAGAGATTGCTCACCTTGCCACACAAGATGTGCGGGAAGTGAACTTGCTGGGCCAAAACGTAAATGCCTTTCGCGGCGAAAGTGCCGATGGCGAAATCGTAGATCTCGCAGAATTGATTACTCTTGTGGCCGCTATCGAAGGCATTGACCGAATCCGCTTCACGACGTCTCATCCCGTCGAATTCAGCGATAGTTTGATCGACGTATATACGGAAGTTCCTGAGCTGGTGAGCCATGTTCATTTACCTGTTCAAAGTGGGTCTGATCCGATTTTGAAGGCGATGAAACGTGGACACACGATCGAAGAGTACATTTCGAAGCTTCAACGCTTGCAGGAGAAGCGCCCTGGAATCAGCCTCTCTTCTGACTTTATTATCGGCTTCCCCGGTGAAACCGAGGAAGACTTTGAAGCAACGATGAATCTTATTCAAACGATCGGCTTCGATCATTCGTTTAGCTTTATTTATAGCCCGCGCCCTGGCACACCTGCCGCGGATATGGCTGATGACACGGATGCAGCAACGAAAAAAGCGCGGTTGAAAATTTTACAGCAACGCATTGTTCAGAATGCCGCGTCGATCAGCCGTAAAATGGTTGGCAATACTGAGCGCGTTTTGGTGTCGGGTTACAGTAAAAAAGGCCCCGCCCAATTGTCCGGTAGAACGGAGAATAACCGGGTAGTGAACTTCACTTGCGATACCCCTGAGCTCATTGGAAAGTTTGCTGACATCCTTATTGAGGAAGCGCTTCCTAACTCGCTACGCGGTACGATACTTGGGTCGGAATTGGATTAATCTCCACTTCAACGCATGATGGTTTCAGCAATGAGGTACGTTATTTCAGGAAACGCCGCACTCAACATCGCGGGGCAGGCAGCATACATACTTGTGGCTCTGCACCGCCATTTTGCATACGACGAAAAGTATCAGACTCTTAAAGCACCTATTTAGCAAAACAGGTGTTAGGGAACCAGAGCCCAGTATCTGTCGCACTGGCGGTATAAGGTTTTGAAAGAACCCTCAAACCGCTGAAGCACAACGCAGACAACAGATACCCTTATTACTCGAAATGATATGGAGTTCAACCAACGGCATTAACCAATTAAACCGGCCTCCCACTTTTCCCATAATCAAGAATACGTTAGGCTGTCTGCCAATATTTATTTGTTACATTGAGGTTTAAAACCAAACTTGAACACACCATCAAACGAGCAGTCGTTGACCCTAGAACCGAACGACTCCCGTCACCTTGCAGCCCTATGTGGCCCACTCGACTGCCACCTTAAGCAAATCGAAAAACGCTTTAAAGTGTCCATTCATCGACGTGCAAATTTGTTTAACTGCATCGGTGATGCCGATAATTCGCATGCTGCACGAAAGGTGTTAACCCAGCTGCATGAAGAAGTGTGTGGCGGCAAAGAGATTACACCAGACGATGTGCATTTGGTCATCCAAGAAAATGCGACAGGTTTAAACCTCTCGAAAAGCTCTCAAGAAATCGACGGCGCAATTACTAAAGCGAGCACCATCAAAACTAAAAAAGTATCGGTGAAGCCTCGCGGCCCAAATCAGCAGAAGTATGTCGCAAAGATTCGCCACAACGATATTAATTTTGGTATTGGCCCGGCGGGCACAGGCAAAACGTATCTAGCCGTTGCCTGCGCAGTTGAAGCGCTAATACAAGATCAAGTTGAGCGCATATTGTTAGTTCGGCCCGCCGTTGAAGCCGGTGAAAAACTCGGGTTTTTACCGGGTGATATCGCTCAAAAAGTCGACCCCTATTTACGACCACTATACGACGCTCTCTACGAAATGATGGGCTTTGAAACCATCGGAAAACTCATAGAGCGCGGCACTATTGAAATCGCTCCGTTGGCGTATATGCGTGGCCGTACGCTGAACAACTCATTTATCATATTGGACGAAAGCCAAAACACCACTCGAGAGCAAATGAAGATGTTCTTAACGCGTATTGGCTTTGGCTCCACTGCGGTTATCACCGGTGATCCATCCCAAATCGATTTGCCCCGCGGTCAAGTGTCGGGCCTCCGCCACTCTGTTGATGTTCTCGAAGGTGTGGACGGTGTGAGCTTTACCACCTTTAAGTCTCGTGATGTCGTCCGCCACCCGATTGTTCAGCGCATTGTTGATGCGTATGAAAAGTCAGAAGCCCAGCAAAAACCGCAGCATTAACAATGACTGAAATAGACATTCAAAATGCGAGCACCTGTGAGCAAATACCCAGCGAAGACGCATTCAAACACTGGGTTATTGCAGCTCTTAAAGGCGCTAAGTGCGATCTCGATAAAGAGCTCACTGTGCGTATCGTCGATGAAACAGAAAGCCAAGGCTTAAACCTTCAGTATCGCGGTAAAGACAAACCGACTAACGTGCTGTCGTTTCCCGCTGACCTTCCTCCTGAAGTTGAGATCCCCTTACTGGGAGATTTAGTCATATGTGCGCAAGTTGTCCAGCGTGAAGCGGACGAGCAGAGTAAGCAGGTCACAAGCCATTGGGCGCACATGGTGATCCACGGTACACTGCATTTGCTAGGGTTCGATCATATAAACGATTCCGAAGCTGAACAAATGGAAAGTTTAGAAACGAGTATCATCACGGCGATGGGATTTCCCGCGCCATATGAAGACCAATAGCCTAGGAGCTAATAACACCCCATGTCTGAAGAACCTCCGAGTAGCACGGAAAACGCGGTATCTAAAACCTGGATAGAGCGCATGTTTTCGGGCTTTGCCTCCGAACCCAAATCACGTGAAGAACTTCTCGATATTATTAAAGGCGCCGTCGACAATAAAGTCGTCGATATGGAAGCGCTCACTATTATTGAAGGCGCACTCGATGTTGCTCAGCAACAAGTGCGTGAAATCATGGTGCCACGCTCTCAGATGGTGGTGATTAAGGAAGAAGAAACACCCAAGGAATTTTTACCTAAAGTTATTGAATCCGGCCATTCTCGCTTCCCCGTTATTGGTGAATCCAGCGATGATGTAAAAGGTATTTTACTGGCTAAAGATTTACTGCCTTTAATCTTGGGCGGGTCTAACGACTTTTCCTTCGATGAAATATTACGTACGGCGAATATCATCCCCGAAAGTAAACGCCTTAACGTTCTCCTTAAAGAGTTTAGGGAAAAACGATACCACATGGCTATTGTCATCGATGAGTACGGCGGCATTTCTGGACTTGTATCCATTGAAGATATTTTGGAAGAAATTGTCGGCGAAATCGAAGATGAAACCGATGACAATGAAGGTGAAGATTTTATTCGCCAAGTATCTGAAAACGATTTTATTGTTAAAGCGCTCACGCGAATCGACGATTTCAATGAGTTCTTCAGCGCTAGTGTTCCCGACGATGATTTCGACACCATCGGCGGCATCGTTATGCAGGCCTTTGGCCACATGCCAAGCCGCAATGAATATGTAGAAGTACACGACTTTTCATTTCGGGTGCTGTATTCAGACAGCCGAAAAATTCATTTACTTCGCATTGCCAAGCTGGATAAAAAGAAAAAGAATGCTGCGAAGTAAATACTCAAACCACACTGTAGTGCACCTCTAGAAATTAAGCTTTTGTGAGGGCAAGGAAGTACCGTGCCGACACCTGTATAGAGCAAGTGCTGGAACAATAGAGAACGCCAAGACGGTAAAATATTTTGGGTCTTCAACTACGGAACTGACGCAGCCATCGCGAAAAATGTATTTTTTGCGATGGCCTGCATTAAGATTATATTGAGCAAAGGTTACACGATGAACGAAGGTCGCTGGTCAAAGCCAGGATGGCTGGGCGATGTCTTTACGATTATCGCCGGCACATTAGTCCCATACTCTCTCGCCCCCTATAACTTTTGGTTTCTGGGCATTCTTGCTCCAGCCATTTTGGCGCTTTTATTAAAAGGGCTAAACGGAAAGTCCACCTTCTGGCGAAGCTTTTTATTCGGCACGGGAATGTTCGGCAAGGGCGCTTCGTGGGTCTACGTATCCATCCACGACTTCGGCTTCACAGCGGCTCCACTGGCTCTGGTCATGACAGGACTTTTTGTTGGTGCACTTGCGATAACCTTTGCATTTCCGTTTTTTATCTACGCACGATTTTTTAATTCACGTCTTTTCTCGAAGAGCTGCGCGCGCATTTCGATACATGATTCACAAGACAATCCCTACAATACCGCCAAGCATATCTTTGGGTTTGCAGCCGTTTGGGTGCTGGGAGAATGGAGCCGCAGTTGGTTTCTTACGGGTTTTCCTTGGCTATATCTCGGCTACGCCCATGCTGAGACTTGGCTCGCAGGCTGGGCGCCGATCATTGGCGTATTCGGCATTGGGTTTATCTGTGTACTCACAGGCACAACACTAAGTGAAATTTTCCAACGTTTATTGCGTAGACTTCAGCAGGGCGAACGACCATTTTCACTATCGCGCTCTCACTCGGTTGCCTTAAGTTTTACCGCTTGCTTGTGGCTTATTGGCTTCAGCGCCTTAACCTCGGATGAGCAATACGAAGAAGCACCTAAAATTTCCGTGGCTATCGTACAACCCAACATTTCCTTAGCGATGAAGTGGAACCCTCTACAGCTCAATGAAGTATTGAATATATTACGGGAAGAAACCCAAAGCCATTGGGATAAAGACCTGATTATTTGGCCGGAAGCGGCCGTCCCCATTATGTATAACGATGCGCAGTATTTTTTAGATGAAATAGAAGAGATTGCCAATACGACGTCCAGCGGCCTAATTACCGGAATATTATACGATGATGAAAAACCGATGACGTTTTTCAACAGTATTATTGGGCTTGGGCGCGCCGATGGGATTTATTTTAAACAGCGCCTAGTGCCTTTTGGAGAATATGTACCGATGGAAAAATGGCTTCGAGGGTTGATCAATTTCTTTAACCTTCCTAATTCCATTATTTTCCCCGGACCAAAAAACCAGGCGATTTTGCAATTCGACAATTATAAAGTCGCCCCATCAATTTGCTACGAAATAGTTTATCCCGATCTTGTTGCTCAACTGGCCAGGGAAGCCGACCTGCTGATCACCATTAGTAACGATGCCTGGTTCGGTGATTCAATCGGGCCGATACAACATTTTCAAATGGCTCAAATGCGCGCCCTTGAAAATCAGCGCTACGTCATTCGTGGAACCAACACAGGCATTAGCGGCATTATCGCTCCATCGGGTAAAATCACGGTGACAAGCCAACAATTTAAGCGCGAAACCATTACAAAAATGGATGTTCGCCTTATCAATAAGCACACATGGTTTTCTGTTTGGGGCTCAACGCCACTGGTTGTTTTTTGCGGTCTAATTCTTATGGCGCTATTGATTGCTCAACGCCGGTTGAACCAGCAGGCTAGATTAGCAACGGCAACTGCCGAGCAAGCGGCTTGAGCTCAAAGCCTTCTACTCCATCAAGATATGGTATGTTTCACACCCTCTGAAAAATACCGTACCGACAGACCAATATTTATTGTTTTAAAAGCTGAATATGAAAAAGATTTCACTTGTTTTAATTTGCCTGTTTTGCCTCAATGCCTGCTCAACAAAACTGGCCTATAACTTTCTTGACGTTATTGGTAAGTGGTATGTCGGCCAGTATGTTTCCCTTGATCGCAATCAAAAAAACATACTCGATAAATCAGCTGACGAATTTCACGACTGGCATCGTCAAACCCAGTTAACAATTTATGCAGATTACATTGACCATATTGTCCACGCGTTAAATTCGGGAAAAATCAGTGGCGAATGGATTCACAAAGAAACCGACACACTGCAGGACCTCCTTGAGGTCTCCGTCACTCAAGCGAAGCCCATCGCCATCACCTTAATGGCCTCGTTATCAGACGAACAATCCGCAGAAATCCTCAAAAAACTGAAAAAAGATCGCAAAAAATTCAAGAAAAAATACATCGACGTTTCAGAAAAAAAACAGAAACGCAATCGCAAAGACGACCTACTCGAATACATCGCACCGTTTTTTGGAAGTTTCACAAAGGAACAGAAAAGCTGGATAGCGGAATGGGGTACTCAAATAAAAGACTATGAAACCCATACACTGCAGCAACAAGAAGCATGGAGCAACACCGTTAAGATTGCCCTAGAGCAACGAGACAACAGCGCCGCGTTACGAGGCTACGTTGATTCCATGTTCGAGCTACACAGCGACGGTTGGGACCTTACCTTTCAGGATATTCTCGACTACAACCAAGATATTTCATATAACTTGATCGCTCGCCTGGTTAATAGCCAATCTGAGAAACAACGTAAACGCACCATTAAGAAGCTAAAATCTTACAAGCAAGATTTGCTAGACCTCGCGGGTAAATCCTGATCGTCATACGAGACGACTGGCTCCTCTGCATGCGCTCCAACAAAAAGATGCAAGGTTAGGCCAAACGCGGACACCTTACCCAGGGTGAAAACTCAAAGCATCTACCTACCCAAAACGACTATTCAGACATCAAACTCATCCTGCCGTCACCAACGGTATCCTGCAAATAAGTCATGCCAAAACGTGTCCTTATCTCCATCCGTGATGGTTGGGTATAACCATCCATACTCTTTTGAATAACATTCAAGCCTTAATCAATATTTTGGAAATAAAACAGCATTCAGACGACAACCCACTTGAATTTGCGCGATTTATAATCAAGACTAAATTCTGGGAACAATAACTACTTGGGCGCCACAATTGGTTGTATTCAATTGGACAACATATAACTTCCTGCACATTGAGCACATCGGTAAAATTACCGGTGAGGAGCTAATGCGTTCGGCATTGGATATCGCGGGTAATGAACGTTTCGACAATACCCACTATATTCTCGGTGACTGGTCTCGATATGAACATTCCCATGTTCATCAGGAAGACGTAAAAACACTGATTGCCATCATGAAATCGGTGTGCAAAATCTGCCCTAACGTTAAAAACGCTGTCGTTATTCGTCCCGATCGCAGCGGAAACGCCCTTGTCGCTTTCTACAAGATGCTCGCAGACGACCTCCCCTGGGACATTGAGATATTCCACAGCTTCGAAGAAGCTTTCCAATGGTTCAAACTTCCCCTGCCTGAAGAACTCTCTGAACGCCCGCTATTCGACGAAGTCGATTTCGCCAACACAATTACTGCTTCATGCGAAGGACAACAGAAAAGGCTTTAAACGGCGCCCTACGCTAAAATGTAAGCCGACCCCCACCCTGGCCATAAGCCTCTCAAGGGCTTCTCCATAAACTCAGCTAGATCAAAGCCACCCTCCCCATTACAAACACCTCTATGATAATCTACCGCTTCGGCCACAGGGCTGAACAACACACAAAAAGATAATCAACAACCAGGATAACCCGATGATTAAATGGATACTCACCATTGGCGCACTTTGCGTCAGCGCAGCCGCCTTTATGTTTTGGCAATCGAATCAGGAAGAAAGCCCAGACACCAACAGTTCGCTGCTCGAATTCGTCCCAGCGGATACAATTTATTATCTCGGCGGAGAAGGCACTAAAGAATTGAGCGATTTTTTCCGCAGTATGCCTATGGGCGCAACCATGCCCAGTCAGAATGCTCAACTCAGCACTCTCATGGACACCTGGAAAACGAACGAAAGCAAGCCCGGTAAATTTTTCACTTACTTGGGCGAGAAGGTATCAAGAGCCGAAAACGGCTCACTCGGTGATCTAATCGACTTAGTTGGCTTATCCGATACTGGCGCATTCACTATTTACAGCCACGGCATTGCTCCCGTCGCTCGCTTTGAAATTAAATCATCAGACACCATTCTTAAGCTGGTGGATGAAGCCGTTGCCGCCAGTGACTGGCAATACCAAGAAGAAATCATCGAATCAACAAACATTCGCCTTTGGGAGATTAGCAAAGCAGGTGCTGAAATCACTCTGTACTTCGTGCTCAGCACGAATGAAAACACAGCTACGCTTACCTTTATCAGTAGCGCAGATAACGACAACACGAAATGGGAGCGCCTTGGTTTAACCAAACCCGCTCACTCACTTCTCGACAGCAAAGAAATTGAAGCCTTAAACGCACGCTATGGTTTTAACGAATACATGACTGGTTTCATTCATTTTGAACGACTCGCTAACGGTTTTTTAAATCCTGAAACAAACTTGTTCGGCCAACAACTTCAACAGTATTTACCCGAAAGTGCTAAAGCCGATCTCGACGCAAAGCTTAGCGCAGAGTGCCGTACCGATTTTGCTGCCTTGGCTTCTGGAATGCCACGTGCAGTTATCGGTTACGAAGAAATGAGCCTGCAAGATGACTCTCTGCACATGACCCTCAACACTATTTTAGAAATTAACAACACCAGCATCACACAAGAACTCGGAAAAATGCGCGGCCACATTCCCGCACACGCTCTCAACAGCACGGGAAAAATCGCAAATTTTGGAGCGGGCTTAAGCGTCGATCAATTAACCCCTGCCCTAACCAATTTGTGGACGCAATTTGTCAACGCTGAATTTAGTTGTGACACATTACAACAAGCGCAAGATCGCGCCCGTCAAACTAGCCCTGCTATGTTGGGCATGTTTTTAGGTATGGTAAACGGCGTTGAAGGTTTTGGAGTTTCACTATTTGATATTACTTGGGGCGAAGGTTTAACCACGCCTAAAGACGTTTCCGCATTAATCAGTATTTCTGCACAAAACCCGGAAACTCTCGCCAGCATGAGCGCAATGATCCCGATGCTTGCCGGACTGCAAATCCCAACCGACGGCTCAGCAGTAGACATTCCTTTACCCCTAGGCCCAACAAGCTTTTCCGTTAAGGCCTCAATAAAGGGCAAACATATCGTCGTATACAGTGGCGACAAGCTCGACGCTCAACTTTCTGCACTGGAAAAAGAAGAGCTTACGCCCAACGGCATATACAGCTTCGGACTCAACTACCGCCGCCTTAATGAACTCGCTCAAATGAACCTTGGCGGAATGGGCGGCTCGGCAGTTTGTATTGCACAACAAGAATTTACCCATGTATTTAGCCAAATGCCTATGGACCTCTCGTATGTATTAGATGCTAGCCAAAATGGCATTGAAGGAAAAATTGATGTCACGATGGATAAGTCCGAACAAACGCCCCTTTCCTTCGGTGGAAAATATAACGTTGAATTTCTTAATGATAACTGCCAGTGGGAAAGCACAGGTAATGAAGAAATGAAGACCGATAGTACAGGACGTTACGTCGACCAAGACGAAAATAAAGAATGTGATACTTACATCAGCGAATATAAGTGGGTACAGAAAGGCGATAGGATTTTATTCACCCCCACCAAAGAACTCTCACGAGAAAACTGTAGCGACGATTTTGAAGAACAAGAGCTACTAGCTCACAGCTGTTCGTTATTAAACATAAAACAGAATAACTTCCAGTGCTTATTTGATGCCGGAACTCCAGATGCTGCTCTTTATCGTTATACGCCGCAATAAGCTAAACCGACCCAGTGAATTAAACGCGTAGAATTTACAGGGAAATTTTCGTTCAGAGCATTTTTGGTATTTCATAACCGTAATAACCAAAAATGCTCTTTAAACTTCACACTTCACCATCCTCGTATCACTTTAATCTCTGAATCGCTAGAACGAACTCCTATACGAGCAATAAAGTAGACATTTCGCTAGCACGAATAAAAACATGCCCCCCAAAAATACAACCACTCAGGGATAAACATAACTCGCCTGAATCCCTAGCGGTAAACCCGCCGCCCAGAACAATAATAAAAACACCGTCCAACACACCAAGATCGTAATCGAGTACGGCAGCATCAAAGCCACCAAAGTTCCGATACCTGCATTTTTTACATAGCGCTGACAATACACAACCACCAGCGGAAAATACGGCATCAGGGGCGTAATAATATTCGAAGACGAATCCCCCAAACGATACGCCGCTTGGGTTAAATCCGGTGAAATATTTACCTGCATTAACATCGGAACAAAAATCGGCCCCAGCAAAGCCCACTTTGCTGACGCCGAGCCTACAAATAAATTCACGAAAGCTGTCAGTACAATCAAGCCCACAATCGTTACCATGCTTGGCAAATGCATTGCTTTTAACACTAAGGCTCCCTCAACCGCCATCAAGGCTCCTAGATTGGACTTACTAAAAGCATCGATAAACAAGGCACAGAAAAATGCCATAACAATGTAATAGCTCATCCCTTGCATCGCTTTGGTCATTGCCGCAATTACATCGTGACTCGACTTAAATACTCCAGCCACATACCCATAAGTCACACCAGGCAAGATAAACAACAAAAATATGAGAGGAACGATAGCCCCCATCACAGGTGCTTTGTACGAAGCCAAATTACCATTGGCATCACGCAAAGGAGAAGACTCTGGAATCAAGATAAAAACCAAGGCCGCAACCCCCAAAGCCAATACGGCAAGAGCAGCCTTCATCGCCGTTTTTTCTTTTTTATTGAGTGATTGAATAACGGGTATTGCGGCCAAATCCCCATCGACTTCTGTGCGGCTGAGGCGTGGCTCGATCACCCGATCAGTAATCCACCAAGCTAAAGCAACGATGAGCACACTCGAAGCCGACGTGAAGGCCCAGTTATTAAGAGGGTTTATTTGTATTGCCGGGTCAATTAGTTGAGCAGCGCTCTGGGTAAAGCTCTGCAATAAGGGATCAATAGCAGAGGGTATGAAGTTGGCACTAAAACCACCACTGACACCGGCAAAGGCTGCAGCAATACCCGCCAAGGGATGGCGGCCTGCGGCATGAAACACAACCCCGGCCAAAGGAATGACCAAGACATAACCCGCATCTGTCGCTGTGTGGCTGATAATCGCTATAAGAACGATACACGGCGTCAGCAAATGTTTAGGTGTAGCATCCATCAAACGCTTGATCAGCGCATTAATAAAACCAGAATGCTCTGCAACCCCCACCCCCAGCATCGCGACCAATACCACGCCCAGCGGCGTAAAGCTGGAAAAGATGCTCACAATACGAGACAAGAAGTCTGCCATTCTGGCGCCGGATAATAGATTGAACACTTCAATGGACTGACCCGTGCGGGGGTCTAGCGCCTCAAATGCCACGTTCGACAAAAGCGCCGAAACTAGCCAAACCGTAACCAGGCTCATGATAAAAATAACGGCAGGGTCGGGTAATTTATTACCCGACCGCTCTACTTTATCCAGTACCCGCGTTACCCAGTTATTTGATCGCCCCATAGGAAAACCTTAGCCTGTCATTATCGGCAGAAAATGCATTAACAAATTAAGGCAGATGGTAGCAAAAAACTTAAAGGATTGGGGGACGGGAGACGGGAGACGGGAGACGGGAGACGGGAAAGGCTAGCTTGAGAAAAATTTGAGATCAGAAGATCTCATACTTTTGACGGAAGGATTAATTTCACGGTAGTAATCCAATTCCGCCTGCCATTGATCGACAAAGCAATGCACGACAATCTCGTCATAATGATAGAGGTCGCCCACATCAGCATTAATATACACACGATATATTCCCTTTACCGTATCCAAGCGAGAGGCGCGCTCATCAACATAATAGCGCAATAGGTCTCCACCCAAACGCTCGGCCATTTGCTCGCCGCAATATTCCTGAGCGGCAATCATATCGAAAGGATCAAAAGGCTCTAACTTCCCAGCTTCAGCTGTGTCTGATTTTTTCGCCGCAGGCGACCAATTGAATGCCCCAAAAAGAGAACCTATACAGCAAAGTAAAATAGAGACAAGGATAACTTTTTGACGGTGAAGCGCACATCGTTCCAATATTACCGAAAACCTTTCGCAAACAGCTCTAAAATAAGAGTTCTGCAAAATAAAACGTGATACGTGATTCAGGTTCACGAATTAAACACCCCGGAATAAAAGTCGCAATTAAAAGTTTAAGTCCAATATAATCATTCAACAATTGCACTATTCAGCAGGGCATCTACGTTCTACTGAATACAATTCTTTACGCCCTAACAATTACAATTCACACTCAAAGCAGCAGATCTAGAGGGGAAATAAATGTTCATACCACTAGATTTATGAAAATTTACAATGCAATCTACGCCAACAGGTAAAGTTTAACCTAGCCGCAAACATGCAACCACGGCCAAAACATTCTGAATCACTTAAGTTCTATAGACAGATTGAATAAGAGAAATATTGGGCCAGTCACAAAACTGATAAAAAACCCCATGGAAACAAGGCTTTTCCTGTGCATCACCATACGATTATGAGTAAGATCCCATCCGCACCAATAAAGTCACCACTACACTAAAGTATGAACACCCGAGCACAATGAACAATCTAACGGAACGCTGGTCATCAATTACAATTCGCGACGACTGGCCGAAAAATTTCCGCTACAACATCCATATTTTTTTTCCTGTTATCGTCGTTTTTTTCCTTTATTGCCAGACCAGCTGGGCAAACAGCGAGCCTCACGACTCAAGCCCGAGCGTTACACAACCCGCCTCTAAAGAAATCAGCTCACTAAAAATTGCCTATATAGAATTCCCCCCGGCCACGTTTTCTAACGACAAAGAAGAACCTGACGGATACGTCATGAACATAATGAAGACAGTGGTAAAAGAGGCGGGCTATCACTATACCGCTCGACCCTACCCTGCAAACCGCTTAATTCACAACATGATCGCAGGAGAAGCCGATTTTTTTGTTGGCGTTTCATCGCTAATCCAGCTGACAGAACACATCATTATCGGAAAAGAGACGATAACCAACATCTATTTCCGCAGCTATTTTCTTGATGATTTCGGACCGATTCTACGCAAACAAGATCTACTTGGAAAACGCGTTATCATTATGAGAGGCTACAGTTACAACGGCTGGGCCAACTATATAAAGTCACCCCAAAATAACATCCAATACTTCGAAGCCGACAGCCATAGCCAAGGGCTCGACGCTCTGCAAAATGGGCGCGGAGACATCCTGCTCGACTATCAAGGCCCAGCTACAATCGCACTCGAAGAGGCAGGTCTCAGCAACATCAAAAAAGGCAACGCTTTTAATCAGCCTCTATATTTTGTTGTTTCTAAAAAAGCACCGCATGCACAGCAGCTCGTCAACACACTGGACGCAACGTATCGTCGACTCAAAAAAGAAGGGCGATTTAGTCAAACGGCTATTCCCGTTCATTAGCGAACAAGCAATATCGATATCCAGACGAAAAACGCCGCCTTTAAAGAACTTTCGCTAACCAAGCATCCAGCGCATTCGCAAAATTCTGCCGATCAACATGAGAAAACGGTTTAGGGCCTCCTGTTTGCTCGCCACAACTGCGCATTTCTTCCATAAAATTCCGCATCGTTAATCGCTGCTTAATATTGTTCTTCGTGAATTTCACTCCCCGAGGATCAATAACATCAGCCGACTCCTCGATGGCCTCTGCCGCCAATGGGATATCTTGTGTCACCACCAGATCTCCAGGCTTTAGATGCTGAACGATATAGTTGTCGGCCACATCGAATCCAGCCGGAACCTGAACTGAGCGAATCCATTCAGAAGGAGGCGCCTGCAGCGATGCATTTGCAACCAGGGTCACCCTCACCTTTACCCGCGTGGCGGCACGAAAAAGAATTTCTTTGATCGGGTTAGGACATGCATCCGCATCCACCCATATATGCACGTTATCGTTCGCTTCTACCACTAGTTTATCCCAACCCTTAATTTCTAACGCTTAAATACCAACAAAGGCTTCATGATACAAAAACCGTCGCGACAATCCTAGAATGGAAACACTAGCTCTATTACCTGTGCAATTAGTGTTCGGCCATATTTGGAGCCTCCTCGATAACTGCTCGGCTTTGTCTCCTCGATAACTGCTCCTGCGTTATTCTACTTACGCGCTTCCTGCGCTAATGAGTCGCCCTACCTTCTGTTTACTTGCGCCGTACGAGCAATTTTAAAACGCCATATTCACATCACAAGATATGGCTGCCTGGTATGAAGAGCCCCCCCAGGCAAACGGCTATTTGCTGCAATTGAATTTAAAGCGCCACCTTTAATGTAACTATTTATAGTTACGTGAAACCATCAAGTGCCATATCTCGTATTACCACCCATATTTATACAATCGGACGCGCTACAGCTCTTAATTTATGGATGGTCGGTACTTAGGAAGCTAGACTGTTAATGGATCGATACCATCAAGATTTTCACAGTGAAGAAAGGCAACGTAGAGCCACAAAATCGCTCTAATCGATACCCAAAACACTTGCAGCAATAGGCGCCAAAATGTGGCGCGCAATGCCTGACGCACAAAGCTCTCGCGTTCCATACCAAACTCTGTATAATCGCGCGCCCCAGGCACATTGATTAATTTTTGCCCTACCGCCTCACGAAGGATACCACCATGACCGACACCCTCCCGACATTTGAAGAACTCGGGCTCAATCAAAACCTTCTCAAATCGCTGCAATCAGTTGGCTATGAAACGCCATCTCCGATTCAAGCCGAAAGTATTCCGCCGCTCATGGAAGGTAAAGATTTACTAGGGCAAGCACAAACCGGAACAGGCAAGACAGCTGCTTTTGCCCTACCGATTTTGCAGCAAATTGATTTAAAGAAAAAATCGCCACAAGTTCTAGTACTTGCCCCAACACGGGAACTCGCTATTCAGGTAGCTGAAGCTTTCCAAAAATACGCTAACTTTATGCCCGGTTTCCACGTTTTGCCGGTATACGGCGGCCAAGGCTATGACAGCCAAATTCGCGCACTACGACGCGGCGTTCACGTCATCGTCGGAACTCCTGGCCGAGTTATGGACCACATGCGTAAAGGCACGCTCAAGCTCGACGGTTTAAAACACCTCGTTCTCGACGAAGCCGATGAAATGCTACGTATGGGCTTTATCGACGACGTCGAGTGGGTATTAGAGCAAATCCCAGATGATCGCCAAATCGCGCTTTTTTCAGCCACCATGCCGAAAGAAATTGCCAAGGTTGCGAACCGATATTTGCGAAACCCTGTCCACATTAAAATTAAAGTGGCCACTACTACTGCCGAAACAATTCGTCAACGTTACTGGCCTGTCAGCGGCTTGCACAAACTCGATGCACTGACTCGAATCCTAGAAGTTGAACCTTTTGATGCAATGATTGTTTTCGTTCGCACCAAGATTGCCACTGTTGAGCTGGCAGAGAAGTTGGAAGCACGAGGCCACAGTGCCGCGCCGCTGAACGGCGACATATCGCAAAACGTTCGTGAGCGTACGGTTGACCGCTTCAAAAAAGGCAAAATTGATATTCTAGTCGCTACCGACGTCGCCGCTCGTGGTCTCGACGTTGAGCGTATCAGCCACGTATTGAACTATGATATCCCGTACGATACAGAAGCTTACGTACATCGTATCGGACGTACAGGACGTGCTGGGCGCGAAGGCGACGCTATCTTATTCGTAGCGAAACGCGAGCAACGTATGCTGCGTGCTATTGAAAACGCCACAGGTAAGAAAATCGAGCAAATGCGTTTGCCCAGTGTTTCCGATATTAACGAGAAACGCGTCGAGAAATTTAAGCAAAAAATTGGCGAGACGATTACGTCTGGAAACATCCAATTTTATCGCGACCTCATCACTGACTATCAGAAAGAAAGTGATGCATCAGTATTGGATATCGCGGCTGCATTTGCACTGATCGCCGAAGGCGAGCCTACACTCTTCACCGAAGAGAAAAAGCACACCTTCGAACCTCGTGAGAGCAGAAATTCTTCACGCGATGACCGTTCGCGCGATGACCGTTCACGCAAAAAGAGTTCGAGCAGACGCGACTCTGATACTGATATGCAAACCTATCGTATCGAAGTCGGTCACGACGACAAAGTTACCCCAAGCAATATCGTTGGCGCCATCGCCAATGAAGCTGGAATTGAAAGTAAGTACATTGGACAAATTAAAATCCAAGACAGCTTCAGCCTTATTGAACTGCCTAACGGTATGCCAAAAGAGCTATTCAATTCATTGCGTGATGTCTGGGTATGCCAGAAGAAGTTGAATATTACTGCAGTCAAAAACGGCGATTCTGGCCCGCGTAATAAGCCATCTAAATTCAGTGGCAAGAAAGGTTCGGGCGACAACCGCAGCAAGAGAAAGCCCAATAAGAGCAATCAAGACTAATCTCGCTCTAGCAGGCTTTTCGCCGACCTGACCTACCTGTATGTGTCACCCCATTTGACACATACAGGCTTCATTTTTATCATTCAAAACCCAATCACGTTATCATCCTGCAGTAGCAGCATCTCCCAGCAGCACCTATCACGATTTTCTTATCAACTCAGAACACTCGATTATTTGCGATGGAATTATCAGAATCATACCTACTTCGTTTTGGCGGCATTGCGCGGCTATATGGAACTCGTGCGCTAGAAGCCTTATCTCAGGCTCACTTTGTTGTCGTAGGCCTAGGAGGCGTCGGCACATGGGCTGCTGAAGCCTTAGCGCGCAGCGGTGTTGGCGAACTCACGTTGATTGAGCTGGACGATATCTGCATCACCAACACGAATCGTCAAAGCCATGCTTTAGACTCAAATGTTGGCAAGCAAAAAAACACGATTATTAGTGAGCGCCTGCTCGATATTAATCCTGAATTACGCATTCATACGATTCAAGATTTTATCGGCAACGCCAATCTGACTCAGTTAATTGGGCCTCAACACCATGTCGTAATTGATGCAACGGATGCGGCGCATATTAAAGCGGCTATGGCTGCGTATTGCAGCGCTCGGAAAATTCGCATTATTGTTTCTGGATCTTCGGGAGGGAAATCGGATCCCCGTCAAATTATGACCTCGGATTTAGGCCATACAAAATGCGATCCGATGCTGGCAAAGGTCCGCACTCAGCTTTATCGTCATCATAAATTTTCGCGCAATAAAAACCGGAAGTTTCGAATTGATGCGGTGTATTCAACCGAGCAGATGATGTATCCAAAACCCGATGGAACGGTTTGCATGGATAAGCAGGTCATGGACAAAGGCGTACGTTTAGACTGTGCAGGCGGTTTTGGCTCTTCCGTTATGGTTACCGGCACTTTTGGGTTTTTAGCGGCTACTAAAGGAATTGAGCGGTATTTGCAGAAGCTTAAGATTATTTAAACTCGACTAAGATGGGCAGAACCGCTGCACGAATTTAGTGCTGAGCTTTCAACTGATCCAAGCCAAACAATCGACAAGAATTTTCGCTAGTTTTATTCGCAACTTCCTCAACAGAAACACCTTTAATCTCCGCCAGAACTTGTGCAATTTCAGGAATATATTCGGGACTATTACGGGAACCCTGTCGGCCCTGAATAGGCATACTAGGAGCATCCGTTTCTAACACGAGATATTCGAGTGGTATTTTCTTGATCGCTTCACGCGTTTTCTTTGCCCGTTTATACGTTAGCGTTCCACCGACACCCAGAAAAAATCCACAGCCTACATAGTCTTTCGCAATTTGCTCACTGCCGCTAAAGCCATGAATAACGCCATGAATAACGCCACCACTATTTGGTGAGATATTCTTTATGTGGCGAAGTACTTGATCGTGAGTTTTTCGAGAATGAATAATCAGAGGTTTATTATGCTCTTTTGCCAGCTTCAGCTGGTAATCAAACACTTCATATTGAAGGTCGGCACAGGCTCTAATTGTTTTATCGAGGCCGCACTCGCCGATCGCCACACACTTTTTTGATTTAAGCGCTTCTAAATGTTTTTCGCGTAGGCCGTCAACAACATTTTTTACATTTAGAGGCTTACCGTCCTGACCCGCGCTAATCGATTTTAAAAGTTCATCGATCCACCAAGGGTGGACACCGACACTAAAATAACAACCACTGAGAGAATCGCAGATTTCTTTTGCTCTGGGGTATTCGTCTAACGAGACCCCCGGAATAATGACTGCGTGGACACCACGCTTATTGCATTCTAGCCAAACATTTTCACGGTCGGCGTCGAAATCTGAAAAATCAAAATGACAGTGGCTATCGATATACACTGACGAGTCCAGGGACGCTGACTTGGTTTGCTGCGTAACACTACTAGGCATATCAACCCTCAGATCACGAAATTCATTAATCGCTGTAATAAGCGCCCTTAGGTGGTTCAGCAAAAAGACTCATCGCCGATTGCATCCCTTGCTTGGGGAACGATGCAATGGAGGCTTTACGATCCTCAATTGAGAGCCATTTCCCTATGACGACAAATTGATTATCGCTGTCACTACTTTTTAGACCCTCACAAGAGATATTGCCAGCAGAAGAGGTGAGATGAGGTAAAACCGACCGTAAAAAGGCAAATAGGTCGTCAGATTTGTTTTCAGCGGCTTGAAATTCATTAATGCGGGTAATGCACATGAGCATACTTAGATGAAACTCTTAAACCAGGATAGATTGATTCGAGATGTTTATATTGTAAAGGCTCCCTACTGACAGCATTGTACCAGTGGAATAGAGACGTCTTCTCGAGTTGGCGCTCAAGCTGCTAAAGCAGCGCGAGTATCGAGAGCCGCTAGATTTTTCTATTTTTTCCGATCAGCGCATACACATTATTAATCAGCTTTAAGCCTACTTTACCCTGCAAACTCATAATTGACTCGGGATGAAACTGCACCGCGGCAATCGGTAAGGTTTTGTGCTGAACGCCCATCACGATTCCATCGGCGGTTTCTGCAGTCACACTCATGCAATCAGGGAAGCTAGCTTTATTCGCGTACAGCGAATGGTAACGCCCTACTACAACTTTATCAGGTAAGTCTTTAAACACGCCCGCAGTTGATTCCAATACGGATATTTCCGAAGGTTTGCCGTGCTGTGGGATATCGAGTAACGCGAGCGATCCGCCAAAATGCTCGACGATTCCTTGCAAGCCAAGACATACACCGAATACGGGCAAGTTGAGCGATCGCACCATGCTAATCGTATCGCTGACGTTAAAGTCAGATGGCTTACCTGGGCCGGGAGACAGAACAACCAAATCAGGATTAAGCGCTTCAATATCACTTTGTTCAAAACCAAAGCGTAACGTCGTGACTTTTGCTCCCGTTTGACGGAAGTAGTCAGCCAAGGTGTTCACAAAGCTATCTTGATGATCGACCATTAATATATGCAGACCTGCACCATCGTTAAATTCAGATGCATCGTCATCCGCAGTCGATGCGGCGTCTTGAGTAATTGCCTGAATCATTGCTGAAGCTTTTAAGCGTGTTTCGGCTTCTTCATCTTCGGGTACGGAATCAAACAATAAGGTCGCGCCCGCGCGAACTTCGGCAACGCCGTCATGGATACGTACCGTTCGTAAGGTGAGACCGGTATTGATGTTGCCATCAAATGTCACACAACCGACCGCACCACCGTACCAACGGCGTGGGGACTTTTCATTGTTTTCGATAAACTGCATCGCCCAAAGCTTAGGAGCGCCGGTCACCGTCACGGCCCAGGTATGACTTAAAAACGCATCCAAAGCATCAAAGCCCTGGCGTAGCTTTCCAGTTACATGGTCAACGGTGTGAATTAATTTGGAGTACATTTCAATTTGGCGGCGACCAATAACTTCTATACTACCCGGTACGCAAATACGGGACTTATCATTCCGGTCCACGTCGGTACACATGGTTAATTCGCTGTGGTCTTTTTCGGAATTTAACAAAGTCCGAATTTGATCTGCATCGCCAAGGGCATCGCCACCCCGTGCGATTGTGCCGGATATGGGGCAGGTCTCAACCACATTGCCATTCACACGAACGAACATTTCCGGAGAGGCACCGACTAAATACTCTTGCTCGCCGAGGTTCATCAAAAAACCGTAGGGTGATGGGTTGGCCTTCTTTAGACGCTCAAAAATTACAGAAGGCTTATCTTTGCACGGAAAGAAAAAAGTCTGCCCAGGAACAGTTTCGAACAAATCGCCCTTTTTAAAGGCTTTTTGCGCAAGTCTAACCAAGTCAGCGTATTCACCCGGAGCATGATCACCCTCTTTTTCAACACTCTGTTTAGGTTGAAATTCAACCGCACTACCGGTTCGCGGCATTGTCGATGTATCGACACCATCAATGAGAAAGTCATACTGGTAGTAGTACGCTTCTAATCTTTCATGATCACGAATAAATACTGAATCGGGCAAAAACAACACCATGTCCCGCTGATCATCAGAGCGCTCTAGTGAAAATTCTATTTGCTCGAACTGAAACGCAAGATCGTAACCAAACGCGCCGTAAAGCCCAAAGTTCGCATCTTCTTCACTGAAGAACAAATCACGAATACTGCGCACAACACTGAATACTGAAGGCTGCTTACTGCGCTCTTCTTCAGGGAAGCGTTTGCCTGTTTGGGCGATCACGAGATCTATCCGCTCATCAGTACACGTGAACTGCTTAACATAGTCTTGCGACTCGATTGCCTTAGCAACCACTCGTAGAACCAACTCGCCCCGAGCATTTAACGCACGGATATGAAGGTCATAGCCCTTCGACCACATGACTAACATCGGATCAACAATAGCCAAATCCCAACGCTTATAACGATTCGGGTATTCGTAGCTGGAAGACAGCAAGCAACCCAGGTTGGTATCCAACCTCGTCGCTATATTTACGATCTCTTCGTCATAATCCACTTCAACGCGCTGACGCTTAATCTGAAGGCCTGTGCGTGTGGTGTAGGTCTCGGCTTTACTCATGTTTTTTAGTTCTTGTCTGTTACGGCTTACGGTTAAAGCAACTATTTCTAGCTTATTAGCTTGGCCCAAATTCTTAGGGCCAATATCTGGAACTAAGGTCCGGAACTAAGGTTTAGCGCTAAACGATTCAAAATCGAGCGCAAAAATGGATTCAAATTCTACATGATTGTCCGAATCCACGCTATCTGCAGCCCCATGCAGAAGGCTCGAAATATGAACGCAATCTTACCAAACAATAAGAGTGCCCATATTGCTCCCGTAGCAGGCCGACTGTAGTATCCTCGAACTCAGTACAGTCGTTAAACCAATGTGACCACAGCAAAGTAAAGAGCCCAGACAGATTATGACCGACGACGAACATTATCGTAGCCTAGAACGCATGTACGCCACGTCTCCCATCAATGAGTTTTTTCAGCCACAGTTGGTCGTTGAAGAAGGCTATTCCACTATAGATGTTGAGGTAAAAGAAAAATTCTTCCATCCCGCGCAAGCAGTACATGGGGCGGTTTATTTTAAAATGCTCGATGACGCCGCCTGGTTTGCCGCCAATTCGGTCGAGCGAGAGTTTTTTCTTGTCACGGTATCCTTCACCACTTACCTAACCCGTCCAATTTCAGAGGGCCGAATGACGGCCATCGGCGAGCTCGTTCACCGTAACAGCTCTCAATTTATCGCCGAGGCTGTGATATACAATGCAAATGAAGAGGAAATCGCCCGCGCCAATGGTATTTTCGTGCGTAGTAAAATGAAGCTCGCAGGCACCTCTGGTTATCAAAACCCGATCTCCTAGCGATCTATGCATCGCCAAAAGGCCCAAATTAAGCGATTCCTCCAACCCTCTTCATTTATAGTCCCAATCGGTCTAAAAAACGATCAAATCGATGTTGAAGCCCGCGCCTCCACCCCTATAATAGCTTTACGTAAGTTGATATTCGCGCCACTGCGCAGACCACTTTTAACTGGATTCTATTACTGGGTGTCATATGCCAATCGGATTACCTTCTAATTTAAGCAAAGAAAAAAAGTCACACATCGTCAACAATTTAGAACAGTCTTACCAGATTTTGTATTCTAGCTGGAATCGCTGCACACAAAATGGGTGGAATAGAGAAGCACTCGAACATCTGGTTCAAGAAAGCTTGGAAATATCTTGCCTAGCATCTAACAATGAACTGAGTGAAATTTCCGATCGCGCGAAAGAGCTGGTGATGCGTCTACGCTGGATATTTAACAAGGGCCGCTTAGACCCTGATGATGATCGATTGGTTTTGAAAATAATGGACTCGATTAAAACCGATATTTCATCCCTTAAACCCGACAACATCGTTACCTTGCACCGTTCAAATACGAAAAATTTACCAGCCGCAGCCCACGCGGCCAAAATCGGCCTGGTTGAAGGTGACCAGCAAGCCGCCTTAAATATAAAATTCATATTGGAGTCAGCCAATTACTCCGTCGAGATTTTCGATGATTCAGCTCCGATCAAGGAAGGCATGAACAACCACGATTACGACCTCGTAATCGTAGACTTGTTACTGCCCAATTGCCCATTAGCCAGTGCTTCGTCTGTGGAAGAGTTTCTTTCCCATAACCCGATTGATATCCCCGTTATTATGCTGTCGGAACAAGCCGACTTATCAACACGATTAATTGCCTTACGCGCAGGTATCAAAGCGTATTTAACCAAACCCGTTGACGAGGAAGAGCTACTCGCCAAAATAAAAACCGTTTTAGATAAACGCAATGAATCGCAACTTCGCGTCTTGATGGTCGACGATGACAATATGCTCGCAGAATATTATGAAACAGCATTAGAAGAAGAAGGCTTTATTGTTAAAACCATTAACAACCCTCTAGAGCTATTGGAGACAACGGATAGTTTTAAACCTGACGTTATTACTTTAGATTATCTGATGCCCGGTTGTAATGGGCTTGAAGCTGCGGAAATACTGCGCGGCGACCCTAGATATATGCATATCCCTATTGTTTTCATGTCCGCTAGTGAAGAAGCAATGCATCGCAAAGGCCTCATGGGCTTATTTGGCAACGCTTTTCTCGAAAAACCCGTCGACATTGAGCGGCTCACTGAAACGCTTAACGAAATTTCAGCGAAAGCACGAAAAATAAAGCAGAACATTGAACACGTCATTAAGCCTAAACTCGAGACTCACCTCGAAAACCGAGACTATTTTCTTAGCCATTTAGAGACATCTCTTGAAGACAGAGTCTACAAAGAAAATATCGATAAAAATCATTATTTAATGCTCGCGAGCATCGACAATATCCCCTTAATTAAGGAAAACTACGGCAGCTTGGCCTTAATGAAACTTGAAGATAAAATCGAAACGTTTTTCTCACAGCATGCACTTATTAATGGCCACGGCTGTAAGTTCAATGAACACTCCTGCCTATTGCTCGTCGACGATGATAAAAAAATCGATTCTGAACAGCTCTTTAAAAAATTTCGTGAACTGTTTAAATCCCCCGAATTTTCTTCTGAACCCAGCCTCAACTACCTAAGCTTGAGCATCGGCGTAACCAAACTAGACGGTACATGCCCAACATCCATGGAAGAAACTATCCAGTTGGTGGAAAATGCCAATATGTCAGCATCCACTGCCGGTGGCGACCAACTGCATTGGGCCGCCATGCACAAGCATTCCGATACACCCACGGATACAGTATTCGACGCCCTAAAATCACAGTCGTTTCAGCTGGCCTTTCAATCAATTGTCAAACCTGATGGCGATGAACAAATTTTTGAAGTATTGGTGAGGCTGGTAGATGAGTACGGCGAAATCTATACACCAGAAAAATTCATGCCCTACCTTGATGAAGCGATGACTGATGGCAGCTACCATTTAGATCGATGGGTTATCGAAAATGCTTTCCGCTCACTGGAAACCACTAGCGGTCGAGGGGCCGCAGAGTTTTCCATCGTTATTAAGCTATCTCCAGATTTAAAACAAGTCGAGCGCTTAATGCCGTTTATTTACAATATCGTAAGCAATTCTCGTTTGCGAGGCGTCAATCGTATTTATTTCTCAATAAGCGAAAAGGCTGTATTAAGCGATGTTGCCTTAGCGAATACGCTAGCGAAATCCCTTCACACCGCCGGCTGCGGTTTTATGATTGAACACTGTGAAGCAACCGGGCGAAGCTTAGAGGCGATCAAACAAATTGATAACGTCGAGTTCGTTAAGCTCGCCCCCTCCCTCACATCTGAAAGCGCCAACATGACCAAAAGCCGCCAACGCATTGGGGACATGCAAGAAATCATGGCAGATAAAGGTCAGTTAATCGCAGGACTCGTCGAAGACGCTAAGACCTTTGCTCACTATTGGGATATGGATATTCGTTATTTCCAAGGGTTTTTCATCCACCGCCCCAATAACAATATGAACTATCAACCCTTCGAAGCTGAGCAATTGGTTTTAGAAAAATAAACCCTCGACACAAACAACTCAAACACGTTGTAGGACCAGCCCAAGAGGCGCTTAATTCAACAAAAAAACTAACAAGATAGGCTATATTTATTAATGCATGGAGGAGTAAGCCACAACGCGCAAACAATTAAGTTAAATGGCGCGCGTGCTTAAGAGGCTAATTCCAACAAGCATTCAGCTCTACCCTTGCCCCCAAGGTAAGTATTGCCATGACTCAAAATTCCAAGATCCTGATCGTTGAAGATCAGCAGCAACTAGCAGACAAGCTTACGTCATATTTTCATGAAGGCACCGATACGGGCATTACCCAAAACTTAGAGCAAACCTTACGTAAAGTTCGCGAATGGGAACCCGACCTCATCATCATCGACGTGCAGTTGAAGAACCGCAATGGTTATGAGTTGTGTGACGCCCTCAAACAAGACTCCCTGGCCAGTGAAACACCCGTAATATTTTTTTCTGAAATCGATTCACTACGCGAAAGAATGCTCGGTTACGAAGTCGGTGGCGTCGACTATTTCCACAAAGATACCGACGCCGATGAAGTTCGAGCAAAAGTGCAAGCACTCGCACTCCAGTCTCAAAAGACTCAAGAATTAAAAGACAATATTGTTAATGCCGAAAAAACAACAATGGAAGCTCTAGCAACGAGCTCAGAACTCGGTAAAGCAGTACGCTATGTAGAACAAAGCTATGACATTGGCGATCTTCAAAGTTTAGCTGAACTACTGATTCAATTTTGCTTAGACCTAGATCTTTCGGCCGTTATTATGTTCGTCGTTCACGACGGCAATCACTTCTACTCAACAAACCACAACGATGTTTCACCTATAGAGCAGGATTTAGTTCTCAAATTACACAGCGGTGATCGTTTTGTCGATTTTGGCTGCCGCACGCTTACCAATTACGCTCATGTATCGATGCTGGTCAAAAACATGCCCATTGACGATAGAATCCGTTATGGTCGCATAAAAGATTCCTTTCCCTTTATTTTAGGCGCCACCGATTCCAAGGTGAAAATAATCGACGCCGAAATAGCCCTATCAGCTCACTGTACAATACTGACCTCGTCAGTAGAAACTGCTGAGTTCACACTTACAAACATTAAAAGTGACTTCCAACGAAATCTGTCAATTGTTGAATCGATAATGTGTGAACTGAGTTCAACAATGGAAATGGATATTTTAAAAATGAACATGGATGAAAAAGATGAAGAACACATTTTAAGGCTTATTGAAAGCACACAAAAAAAACTCAGCATTATTTTATCTGAGAATGATCGTACCGATAGCACCATGCAAGACCTTGTCGACCTGCTTGCAAAACTGTCACAAGAACAGGGTAAAATAATCGTCGATACTCTGGCTAAAAAACACGATGAGAGCACGGATTACCAGCCTGACATCGAACTATTTTAAGGGCGACAAGCGGGTTGCGGAATGGAGTTTAATTTAGAATTGACATCGCTTTGATTTGAATCCAAACGGATTGCCCCTCAGCCAAGGATAAATGAGCAACCGACCGTTGCGTCACTTGTGCACGAAATAGCGTTTCACCTACCATCAATTGAACCAATGCCGCGTCTGGCGCCCCTTCAATATCGACAATAGAAAGAATATCTGCCTGTAATATATTGAGGATACTGGAATCATCATGCTTTGCTAAGGTAATACTCACGTCCTTCGCGGGAATTAATATTCTTAGATTTTGGCCAAGCTCAAAATTCAAATCTCTTAAACATAAGCATCCTCCAGGGAAGGTCACATTGGCCATATGCCATTCGTTGTCTTTTTCTGACACTATCGCTTCGACTAGACTGCCTGGGTTACCATCATCCAAACAGGACATCTCCTGATTAAATACGGCATCAAAATTGCCTTGAAATTTAACCCGCCCATGGTCTAGCACCAGCACCTCATCAGCTATACGCACAACTTCATTCACCGAATGTGTGACGTATAGAATGGGTATTTGGAGCTCGCGCTTCAAGCGCTCGATTAATAATAGCAAGTCACGTTTGCCAACCTCATCGAGCGAAGCTAAGGGTTCGTCCATCAATAGAACTTTTGGCTGAATTAATAATGCTCGCGCAATGGCTACGCGCTGACGTTCACCGCCTGAAAGTTGCTGAGGCTTACGCGACAACAAATTGAGCACGCCACACAACCTCACCACTTCATCAAAACTTAATGTTAGCCCTTCATCGGGAGCTGCATTTTTAGATGCTCTGCGCTGTGCAAACTGGAGATTACCGCAAACATCCAAATGCGAAAATAAACTGGCTTCTTGAAAAACATACCCGATCGGTCGGCGATGCGGCGGAACAAAGACCTTGCCGTTAACCCAATCAACGCCATTAATCGTGATCTGACCACGATCAGGTTTTTCTAAACCCGCCAAGCATCGCAGCAATGTCGTCTTACCCGAGCCAGAACGCCCAAAGATAACCGTTACGCCTGTAGCATTAATATCGCATTCTACATCGAGGGAGAAGTTATCGTAAGACAACTGAACGTTGACATGTGTTTTTGAATTCATCAGCAACTACAGACCCGAAACTAAAGTCGTTTTTTTTCTTTGCCCATAATAAACAAAAAATAAAACAGAAAATGCAAACACCAGCATTACCGCTGACAATGTATGCGCCTGTGTATATTGCATAGATTCTACATGATCGTATATTTGTATCGAGGCGACCTTTGTCTCCCCGGGAATATTTCCGCCAATCATAAGCACCACTCCGAACTCACCAACAGTGTGTGCAAAGCCCAACACCGCTGCGGTAATAAAACCCGGTTTAGCCAAAGGGATCACGACATGAATAAAGCGGTCCCACGGCCCAGCGCGTAATGTTGCCGCCATTTCAATGGGACGAACCCCGATAAGCGTAAACGCATTCTGCAGGGGCTGAACAACAAAAGGGAGCGAATAAATACACGAGGCAAACACCAAGCCCCAAAAAGTAAATGGCAACACACCCAAACCCAAACCACTCGTCACACTTCCTATTGGGCCATTTGGCCCCATCGCCATAAGAAAATAAAAACCAATCACACTAGGCGGCAGTACTAACGGCATAGCGACGACAACATTCACTATAATTTTCCACGAAGCGCGAGAATGTGCAAGCCACCAGGCAATAGGAGTGCCGATAAGTAACAAGATTAACGTCACCGTACCAGCCAGCTGTAGCGTCAATAATATTGCTTGTAGATCCGATGCAGACAAGTTCATGACTCCAGGTTCAGTTCTGTTGTTTGCTGAGAGCGATAACCTGAAGCCTCAATAATTTTTCTCGCTTTGTCACTTCGAAGAAAGGTCATAAACTTCTGGGCGGGCAGTTTATCTTTCCCTCGATTTAACAACACGGCATCTTGGTAAATGGGATCGTATAAGGCGTAGGGAACAATCCATACTGAGGCAATCATTTCAGGGCCAATAAAGGATAGCGGTATAAATCCGAAAGACGCAGCTCCAGAACGTGTAAATTGATAGGCCTGGGAAGTATTCTCTCCGTATACCAATTTGCTCAATAACGACTTACCCAAACCAAGCCGCTCCAATACTTGGATCGATGCACGTCCGTAGGGAGCAAGTTTAGGCTGCGCAATCGCCAAATGTTCAAATATGGCGCTGGACAAGGTACTTTGAGTAAGCGCCTCATGACGATCATTCCCCCCCCATAACACCAGAACACCTTGGGCATATGAGAAATGCGAGCCTCGAACAGCCAAGTTTTTCTCCAGCAAACGCAGAGGCTTTTCTTGGTCAGCAGAAAGAAAAATATCAAAGGGAGCACCGTTCACGATTTGTGCGTAGAGCTTTCCTGACGACCCACTGGAAAGGCTCACGTGGTCTGACGGCGACAGCTGTCGAAATGCTTCGATCAATATGCGGGCAGTCGGTGTAAAGTTCGAGGCGACAGCAATCTGTAATGGAGCCGCAAAGCCGCATTGCGCGGTAAACCACAACCCGAAGGCCAAGGGCCACAAGATACTTCTCCTGCTTAAACGCGGATACTCAAACAACATACTTCCGTTCTCAACGAATTTGGCTAAAGGTGGAGACAGATCTAAGACTGTTATGGGGCTAATGATGCCCAGAATCCTAGATCTGCTCTAGTTTACACCAAAGTAGGAAATTGAACGAAGGTCGTGACTGCACGCTAACGAAGCAAAATTGACCGCTGGGCCGTACCTTACGAAGGCTAACTGAAGCAAGATTTACTAACAAAAAAATAGCAAAAGCAGTTATCGATCATTTGAACCATGCTCGCCAACACGACGTCATCAGTTTTCGTCAAACGAAACACCGTACGAAATGATACACGTACAAAACGAAAACCTCAGATACGGCAATTCTAGAGAAAAGAGAAAGAGGGGGTTCTGAAATTAAAAAAGCACACCTAGTCCTTTAGATGCACTTTGGGGGCTGGCGGCGAAAATAGAGTTTGTCTTGCTATTTCCGCATATTCAAATAACAGTCGCCATCATATAAGTGGCGAGTGGTTTTGAGAAAAATAATACTTAAGCTCACGCGGTATAAACGCCAACAAAACAAAGGATGATATGTTTCAAAATACCAAAGTTCACATACCTGGGGGTTGACGGTGTATAACTTTCAGTTAAAACCACCAATCAAACGTTACTTTTTTATATCACACGGCATTTAAATAAACATTCAAAATTCAGCAGTGTGGAATAACGGCTACAAAAAGTGGTTAACGTGATCCGCGCAATGTTTTATTTTTATGTATTGCTTATTGGCCGCCATTCTAACCAAAGTTCAGATTATGTCCATACTAAGGTGTGACAAAATGAGAATTCCACTGCATATGAGATTGATATCACATTATTATCCGGCAACAGACGCCTTAATGATCATTTAAAAACCCACGAAACTAACAAAAGATAAATCAAAACAATTAATTTGCTATAAGCATCAAAGCTAATGAAATAAGGCGCCCAACAAAAACAGAAGAAGCGCAGAAATAAAACCCTATCTCCTATACGCCCAACAAAACAACTCAGCTCTACACCACCGTCATATTTCTGAAAGAACAAAAGACTAATACACGGCCGTGTCTAAACGTTAAAAACAAAAATACACAAGTTTAATAAACACGTTAAACAAGCCAGTTCACAGAAAAGCATCAAATTGCTCACCTGCATTTAGTAGCCAACCATCCTCTAGCTTTCACTTGCATCACACTTAAGTGTGATGCACCGCACAAAAACAAACATCGGCGTGAAAATCACCTAACCGACACGTCAGCTCACATTAAAGGCATTTGTGTCACTACATGCCTCTTATTAGTTGCATTAAGCGCCGAACCGTAATCAATTCACCTTTGTGTCAGCTATATTCACTTCCTCTTGTTTCATTTTCTGATGCACGTCGCAAATAAATGTAACAAAAGAACGTATAATGTAACCCTAAGTAACATTGAGATTTTTAGGGGGATCCATGTCAAACATAATAAAGTCTATTTCCGTACTTTTAGTGGTTTTTGTATCAAGTATTTCTTATGCGGAAACGTCAGACTCCATGACATTGGCGCTAGCAAAAAAACAGGTTAATGAGTATCGAGCTTTACGGCGCGTTTGTACCGTTTCTATCTTGGATACAAAGCAAGACTGTTTTAAAGAGTTACAACAACTCACTCACAAGTACAAAGCAGCAAAGTTCTTTTTAGTTAAGAACAGACCATCAGAAGAATTGATTCTCGGCTATATCAACTAAGAACTCCCACAGCTCAAAACCGGTCTAATTTCAAGCAATTCATCATTGCGCAATCGAGGTGCGGTCCCTCGATTGCACTTAGATTGCACGTAAAAGACATCTTAACTGACAGCCTCAAACGACTTCAATTCCAGCCTGTTTCACAATTGCCCCTTATTTTTTGACGCCCTTAATGGTTTAATTAAGCTGGCAGCAGTGAAAGAGCGCCTTTTGGCATTTAGATAACGGGGATAATTGGGCATGAAATACTCAGCACTATTGGCATTAATGCTATGCGGCAACATTGCATTTGCCGATCAAAACAACGGTTTTTTTGTGGGCGGTAATGCCGCCTACATTTCAAGCGATACCTTTGTCAACACAGGTACCGAAGCAGAAAAGTTTGACGTCACACTTTCAGCAATCGAACTCGTCGCAGGTTATAAATACAATCCATGGTTAGGGATAGACTTACGCTACGGCTCTAGCCTTTCAGATCACGATAACAGCATAAACGGGGCTGCTCCAATAGAGGGCTTTGAATACAGCATAGACAGCTATCAATCGATCTATTACCGACCAGAAATAACCAATAAAGAAGCTAAACTTTATTTTTTATTGGGCTACACCACTATGGACGCAACGACTGAAACATTGAGTTCAGATGGTGATTTTAGTGTTGAGTACTCAGAATCAGGAACATCTTACGGCATGGGTGCGGGCTGGTTCATCGGAGACGACTTGGTGATTAACGTTGAATACCGCCAGCTACTGGATAAAGAAGAAGACGAGTTTTCAATCATCACGCTTGGCGCGGATTATCGGTTTTAATACGCCTTAAACAAAGTAAGTCCGACGCGCTAGCGTCATTACTTACGCCACCCCATAAACAGGTAAAGACTAAAACAAACCTGTTTATGGATGGGTACACGTGTTAAATATTCGAATTTTCTTAAATGACTAAAAGCTCTTCGTTTACGAAACTTTGTAGGTAATCTTGGGATACCAATAAGCCCCTCTCCCCTCCGGTGTCAAATCAAGCACATTCCAAAGCGGCCATAACAAATCCACGTGACGTGGATCACCCTGCTCAAATTTTGCGTACAACAACTCCGTTGCGTAACTATGAAACACCGCATCTCCGCGCTTCACAAAAACGTTGAGAATAGGCATTTGAAAGCCTTCGTCTGATTCAGCATGGTAATCCCTGTTGTAATAATTGTAACTGGAAGACAAAAATTTCAAATGGCGCCATCCCCGCAATTCAGACCAGGCCTTCATTTTCGTTACTGATGCTTTCGCTACCAAATAGAAATTAACGCGATCGTCTAAATGTTGAACATTCCCATCAAAACTATCGGCAATTGAATTACACGACGGGCAGGGTTGAGAAGCATCGGGGGCAAACATAAAACTATAGAGAACCAGAGTGTCTTTTCCCTTTTCAAATAACTGCGACAATCGAATTGTGCTGTCATCGTCAATACGGCGAAACTCATAATCCTCTTTGGCTTCCCCACCTAAAGGCAAAGCTCTTCGCAAGGCGCTAAGCTCTTCTATTTGCTGGCGTAGATCCATCTCTTTGGACAAGAGCTTGTCTCGCGCAGCGCGATACTCTTCACTCTCATTAGGAAATGTTTTGTCGTGTATTGCCATCTGACATGAGCCTTAATTAAGCATCACAGGATAAAAGCCCTCCGTCATTTAGCACGGGCTAGCCAAAATTGTACGTATTTTTAGCGCTATGGAACCGCGCCCAAGCAGGCCTAGAAGCCTATTAACAATATATGATTTTTAGAAATGGAAGTAGTTTCCCGCCTCCGACAGAGTTCCTCACATGGAGCTTAATGCTTGAAATCTATAGAGCCAGTTCAACTTTCAGCTGCCAAAGCTATGAACCACAAGGACCAGGACTTGTTTCGCCTCCAGGCTTCGTACAGTTTCCATTTTGTGTCATGCTTCCCTTTTCAAATACGCCTTCGTAGCGGCTACCATCAGCACTGACATAAACCCCTTTCCCATGAAACTTCCCATCGGAGTAGCCTCCTTCGTAGACCGCACCATTTGGCCACGCCATAGTACCAATGCCATGCTCTAAACCTGCCCGATATCCACCTTGGTATATCGCACCAGATGAGTATTCCATAACGCCTTCACCATGACGCTCTCCCGCAATCCAATTGCCGTCATAACGATTACCCGTCGCCCAAGTGTAGACGCCTTGACCTTCGCGCTGACCGTTTAAGCACTCTCCTTTATATCGACTGCCGTCAGCCGTTTTCATAGAACACGTTTCGCGGTGGAGCATTCCCGACGGTATCGCATTAATCGGCACCGGATCGTCCGATGCACCAAATTCCAAGTCGAAAACAATCGTCGAGACATAGATGCACACCACAATGAGGAGCCATGCAAATACGACCATGGGAACTACATAAATTAACTTAGTTGCCAGGGTCAAAGGCTGCTTTGTTACGGGTAAAACAGTTTTAGATTCCAATGCTCGTTGAATTCGGGCTGCTTTTTCAGTGATTGTTTCAGCGCGTGGAGAGGAGAGCATTTCAGCAGCCTCTACCGGCATATGATCATCGTCTGTAGCACCCGATAGCACTTCTCTCGCTATCGATACAACTGCATCACAAGGTTTTGTCACCTCTTGCTGTTCTGCTACAGTAGATTCTGCCTCAACATCGCTGATTTCAGTCTCAACGAGTGCATCTTCATCTATCAAGTCGCTTGAAATAGCATCCAGCTCTTCGAGCATATCTTCTGGTGAAAAGCCTTCGAGATCTTCAACTTCCAACTCCGAAACAATATCTTCTGATGCCTCGGCAATATCTTCTGACTCAGCTGCAATATCTTCTGACTCAGCTGCAATATCTTCTGACTCAGCTGCAATATCTTCTGACTCAGCTGCAGTATCTTCTGACTCAGCTGCAGTATCTTCTGACTCAGCTACAGTATCTTCTGACTCAGCTACAGCGTCTTCTGTCTCATCGGGTTTACTTTCTAGATTCTGTTCGGTCACTTCACGCGAAGCTATCTTCAACTCATCCAAAGCCGCTAACCCGGCCCCCTGGATGACGGCCACACTTTCTAAATCAGCTTCATCATCATGAATTTGATGGCTAAGTGTTCGGCCAACATTGGATGAAACATTAAACGGGGCGATCGGCTCCGCATCCAATGTACGCATGCGGTTGCTCGGCGAACGGTATCCCACCTGGACCACACCGCCCTGCTCCATTGGCTCGGATAATTCCAGACGAATTTCGGAGCTGCCGTCGATAGTCGAATTGATGTATTTAGCACTGGTAATTTTAAGCCAGCGGTCTTCCAATTCAGCGCGAAAATCACTGATTTCCAAAGGCACTGTTGTATCCAGACCGTCATTAATATAAAGCTGAATACGATATTCACTGGCAGAACGAATATTAGCCTCAATCGTTTTAGCCTTAACCGCTTGCTGCAAGCCCTGCACACCGGACTCAACGTGGCTAGCTGATCGCAATTCGGGGTCTAGAGAGTCTATAGGCTGGGGCAGGATTTCTTCGTCAAAGGCTTCAATAGCATCACCAGTCTCCTCAATGCACATAAGCCATTGAGTAGGGCTGTATTGGACAACAAAGGAAGAATTTGGCGACAGGGGCGTTTCTAGCAAAAGAACCACAACAGCCTGCGTCCCATCTAACTGTAAATCCAGCGAGGCGACGCCCACGCGACGTCCGTCAGTAATAACGGATAGATCAGACGGCAACGGGGGAAGATCAGGGTCAATATTGACACTGAATACTAAGTACAAACGGTCGTTATCAAGGTACGACGCCTCGATGTAACCACTGATGTCTTCGGATTCTTGCATGCTCGGGGCAATTGCCATGTTTTCTCATCACCTACATTAACTATATACAAGTTATGCGGTGCCACTTAAAATTCAAACAATTCTTTTATTATCAGCGGGGAAATTGGTTAAAAACCGGAAAAAGATGTAAAAACCAACAAGTTCTTAACCGAAAGTTTCCTCAGGCGCGATAAAATAGCCAGCTCTCCCTATATTCCCCACAATCTAGAGCCAGAATAACAAAATTACACATTCATAATAAGAAAAGATTATGTATCTATATAAACATGATAAGAATTCACAAAAATACCAGGGAGAAGGGTCGGAACTCCGGGCGAAACAACCCTAACCATGAGGGTGACGCCTAAATGCATGACAAGTGGCAAAGATGAATTAACGCGCCTGAAATTCGTGCTCCGACAACTGGATATCTATTTCGAATAAACTGAAAACCTCAGATTTACACCACTCACCCCTGTTACCAGAAGCGCCCAGAATCCTGTACCTAGCGATGACATTATAATACTTTAAATATCCCTCAACTTCGGTTTTGCAGCCTGAAAATCATTCATTCGTCGTCCGTATTTCCTTTCAGACATTATTATTACAAAGGTAGTCGCTCAATATGAGTACCGAGCATCCTGACCAACCGCTCTAAATTCGCTTAGACCGTTTTTTTCACCGGCAATGATGGATTCCAAAGAGCGGTTTTTCTTATATTGCTTGAGCAAGCGTGATGAAATATCACCCATTACATTTTCACACGGATAGATGTTGACCTTGATTGGGGCACCTCGATTCAGCAGACGGAAATTACCGATTGTTTTTTCATCAGAAGAGCAATGCTCCAACATTATAAATGCCCTTTCGCCCAACAAATCGATCACCTCATCCAGATCAATCGCAGTAGAGCGTAAATACTGATCATCACTGTCAGCAAGCATCAAATAATACTTTTCCCCATAGCGCTTATGATGAAAACGTTGGATACGCCCAGAAAAGAAAAATACTGGATTTAGACTATCGTCATCCTCAGCATCCAATGCCAACAACTCTATCGTTTTGAGGATTTCCTGACGAGAAACCAGCCCCTGATTTAGATAAATCAGATTATTGTATCGTTTCGAAATATTTTTGTTTAATTGAGATAAAGCAGAGTTTTCATTCAAAGATATCCCTTTGCCTGTGGAGTATGGCGAGCTGACCGCTATAAGGTGCGTAGACTCAACGACCTTTCGCGTAATTTTAATATAGCGCGTTATTTCTTTTTGCTCGACATTGGATACGTCTATACGAATTTTATTACCGCCTTTACGCAAGGAGACAGGTATAGACTCGCTATAATTTTTAACCGTCATGTAACTAAAATCAATTTCATCCAAAATATTATTATCTTGGTCATAAATTGTAATCATCGATAAACCGTATGCATCGATCGCTGACAGCTGAAGCTCAAATGTATTTGCTCGCGTAACAAAGGAGTCGCCACCACCCGATGTATTTGAAACATTTGTATCATTGACAGAAACAAGAATAGAAGGCGCAGACTTTTCATCCAGCAGTTTTGTATTACGCGAACCATCACGTGACTTCACTACTTTTCGAATGCTTCTAAGATCAGAATAAAGCACATAATCGAAATCGATATTTTTAACATTAAAGCCATTGTCTGACTGGTATCGCTTTGAAAGTCGCCAATACTTATATGGATCTTCAGCGTCAAAACAGGAAATTTTTAAGCCGACGTTACGGTATTCAATTTTATTTGATCGACTTACACTCGACTCCACATCAAAGACAGAGACAATCAAAACCGCTTGGGCATCAAAATGTTTCGCCACTTCCCTAAAATTGTACGGCTTTGAAAACCCCTCTCGCGCTAATAACTCCGGCGACAGATAGCGAGGCTTTACTGAAAACACACGTTTGAACTGGGAGCGAATAGAAGAGACCAATTCCTTTTTCCCTTCCTCATCAATCCCCTCCCCTTTTTCGGCCGTCACGGGTAGCAATACGAACTTCTGACTTTCATAATCATCCATATCGATACCACTAAAGTCGTACCATAGCGGTGTTTGCCCAGTATAAATTGAGCACGCGTTCATGCAAGAAATTACCGCGACTAACAAACCAATTATACTGATTTTTTTTATTAACATTTTCATTGCTCTGGCGACCATAGGCCTACCGCGAGAATATCATCGTTCCCGACGGTATTTGGCTTTTGTATATCACCATGCTCAGCCTCAATATTTTCCTGGATATAGTCTTTAATATCGCTGTAACGCATTCGACTTCGCCCTTCTGTAAAATCAACATCCTCAATACTTTTTAGTAAAAAATGTGTGAATAGGCCATGCCCATACCGTTCCAACTCGTAACTCACCTTGCTGCTCGATGATGATGAAAACCATAGGACATTATCAGGAATGTCGGTTATTGAACCGGCGTGCGCCATTGCTATTTGTGTTCTTCTATCAACAGGCAGGTATTTTTCATGGAGATCTGGCTGAACCGTAAACTCTTCAAATGACCCGCGGCCGCTAAAGCAGGAATCAAAAATAAATATTTTATTCTTCGCCGGTGCATCCTGAAGAATATCCAAAGCATTTGAGTGTGACAACATGGTTGATCGCGCTAGGCGTTGATCACCATCATAAGGCACTAGAAAAGCTCTAATTCTCGGCCCCCAAGCCTTCACCATCCCATGGCCGGAAAAATAAATAATCAAAGATCCTTCTGATGAAATTTTTGACGCCGCGACTTCCATAGCTCGCTCTATGGCATTCTTCGTTGCATCTTCGTCCGTGAGAAATTCATAGCTCAAACGACGTCCCGCCTTAGCAGCCCCTATTTTTAATATCTCGACAAAATCCTTTGCATCTTGAACCGCGTAGTTGAGTGTGTTTTCGATACGACTGTATTCGTTGATACCAATAATCACAGCCCTAACGCCAGAATCTCCACCAATCAATGCCACCTCATCCTTCGCCTCGCAACCATCTAGGCCATTAACCCGCACAGCAACATGATTTCGGTTGAGCGGAACAATAATGTTGGCTTTCGAAAAATCGGGGCCAATCGAGACTTCTAAGCGGTAGCGACTGCCACCTCCGATATTCACCAAGCTACTTTTCTCTATGGTTCGAGACTCTTCACCATTCACTAAAATACTAACGGATTCAAAATCGTTTTGATTAGGATAAATCGTGGCAGTAAAAAGCTGAGAATAATCAATTCGGTAATTTAATTGAAAGATATCACCAATAGCTACTGTTGGTGGTATTGAACACTGAGCATGAACTTTCACTGCAACCATCGCAAAGAAAAACAGAGTGGTTTTAATCATATCGAATACCTCAACCTTCTAATTCAGCCAGTGCGGTTTGAGCGGAGCTAATCCAAGCCCTAAACGCGTGAATACTTGTATAAACCCCTGAAAAACTGGGATGAGCACAACCAATTCCGAAGCTCACGACTCCAGCCAAATAGTCCTGTTTACTCTCACCCGCTCCTCGTACAAAGGCACCACCACCGCTATCCCCTTGACATGCATCCTGAGGTTTATCACCACCTTTGTAAGCACAGAACATATTGTCGGTGACCTTTAAACGCGTCGATGAATAATGATACTTGCACCCCGAAGCCCCTTCCAAACCAAGATACACTTCAAGCAGGGATTCACCTCCTCGCCCACCAACTTCTCGGGCACCCCAACCCATCACATTTATCGTATCGTTGAGCGTCACAGAACGCGGCAAGATATCTATCGATAAATTTCCTAGCCCCAAGGATTCGGTACTATCTTCTAATGTAATGAGCGCTATATCCGAATCAAACGGCGCAAGTTTTTTATAATCGATATGCCGCCAAACACTTTGAATCTTCATTTCTTGGCCGCCGGATCCATTAATAATTTTTCGGCCAGCAATTACATAATGTGTAGCATTAATATTGCAATGAGCTGCCGTAATAAGATGACGATCAGATATAAAGGTAGCCGCACAAAACTGAGAAAATGAGCCATTGCGATTTTTTCGCACAACAGCACCTAAATAAGACGAATCTTTACCTGCAGCTAATGCTTCACCGCCAACAGGTTTGTAACTATCATCTTCATTTTGATTCAGCCCACGATAAACAATATCATCACTGTAATTCTCCGCCAGAACGGACCCCGAACGCCCATTAGATACTAGCAGTGCAATACCCGCCGCCGACACGTCCTCTTTGAACGTATATGCTATCGATATTCCCTCTGAATTTTTAAGGTAAATTTTTTCACTATTCGTTTTTCTCTTCTTTCTCGGTAAATACCCCCGAGCAAAAACTCCAGCATCATCAGCATCGTTCAACAAAAACGATAATTTTTTGGAGGAACAAAAAGGGCTAGCCAACTGCGAAACGTTGCCTGGTTCGCCGTCTTCATAGTGAATAGTTAATACATCTACTTTGGTTTGTAAAATCGGTATAGAAGCCATAAGCAATTGAGCCACAGCATTTTTTATCTGTACTTTTGCCAGTGAAGCCAAACCAAGATCCGGTAACGCGAGAAAAGTCTCATGTTCCTCTGAGCTAACCGTATCTGGGATTTCGCTAACACCACTAATACGGTCAAATAAATCCGACATCTCAGTTCTCTGCTCCACACTCAGCCCTGAATCCGCACCGAATGAAAAAGCTAGGTCCTCAGGTGCGCTCGTGATTTCCATCGCAAGTAAGCGTACATTCACTTGAACGCTCCGATTTCCTAAATCACGAACTTCGACAACCTCGATCTTGGACTCGACAGAATACGAAGACTTCAAGGTATAGCCAACATCAGAAGCACTACCCTCGTCACATATCGGGATATTCACCATAAAATGGGATGTATATTTTTTTTCGCTTACTGCTCCCTCTAAGGCTTTTATTTTGTCCGTAGGGCTATCCATAAAAGGGATTGCTAAAGCATCAACACAAGAAAAATATAGAAACCCAATTAAAAATAGTAACGGGGATACTCGTTTAATATTCATACTTTTGGCAATCCAGTTCGATTATAGAAAGCGTTCTAAAAACTTCGTTAAGTTGATATCCGAAAAGCCAACGGTGTCAGGTGGAACCTCGGTAAACTTAACCGTCACCGGCATTTCATTCATTTCTCCGCCTTGCTGAGTCACAGTTTTCAACACCGACATTTTTTGTTTTAAGATTGTTTTCGATGTTTGAATGGCCTGATCTTTATTAGCAAGGATTTCTGCATTGATCAAACTATTGGTTTTTTGTTGCAGGTAATCCGAAACCGACATACCTAAGACATCCGGCAGTTCATCTAAGCCTCCCCGAGCGACAATGGCATGTTCACTTTCCATTAAACTTTTCATTACAATAGAGGGAGCCGAGGCATACAAGGTCGTTTCTCCTCCGCGTGTAACTGTATTTTGAAAGTAAATCGTACTGCCATAAGTGACTTCAATCACGTCGCGCTGAATCGCCATTTCGGTGTCTTTGGTAAAAGGAATCCCCATCAATCGTCCTTCTGCGTTGACGAAAACCAAAGAAGAATACGTTTCTTTATATACGCCTCTCACTGGAGCAGCTTGCAATAATGGAAGCGTTCTTGCTCCAAGGGATTGCTCACCCCCTCCATTACGACTCCCGTCATTCATCAATGCCGATGGGTCCTCTGCCTCTAAGGCCAAGAGTATCGGATCCTCAGACTGGGCCAATTGATAGTCACGCCATGCCATAATTTTTTCACGTTCGGCTAAACACGTGTTATTTCCACAAGCTAGGCTGGCTTCCCAAAGTGCAATATCGACAAGCTGGTTAATCCCTTGATCTATGTGAGAACGATATACTCCGTCATTCACCAGCCATTGCCGAATATAATACGCGTTAAAATTAATATCCTCTTCCGACATTGTGCCACTGAACAACTCTCTGCAGCCGGAGGCCACATCCGCTGTATCCGGAGATGACAAACGCCGCTTGAGATATATACCGGTTATACGCGGCCAACCATTTATTTTATTAATCGCACCGACGCCGCTTACAGCATCACTCCAGCTTTTATAACCAAACACAACCTCCATCGAATATACGCACAGCTGCCGATACCTGCTACCTTTCTTATCTCGGATTTTTATATTGGGCTTACCGAGTTTTTTCAGTTTATTATCGGTAGCAACGTAATCTTTATCGCCCAACTTTTCCAAGATAAGATAAGCATCAATATGAGCTCTACTGGTAATTAAGGTATCGTCAACTTGCTGACCAATTAGCTCAGCATTGGCAATGCTAGTGACTTTTGGCGGAGGAAAGAAAAAGCCTTTTATTGCACTGTAGATCCAAAATGCAGTCAATAGGACAATGACAATCGCAGCGAAATAGAACGTATTGAGAACATGAGTTAGGGTAAGCTTAAACTTGGCGGAATCCGGCATTAATCTTCTCTTTGATAGTTATTCAATTTTAAACGGCTCTATTTATATTAGTGGCTCGTTTTGACGGCTCCGTGTTGTACCCCCACGTTAAATTAGTAGAGTTTCCGGTAAAACCTATTTAAGAGGGCTAAGATCTACATTGCCCAAGGTGATTATAGTGCTTCGTTAAATTACCGATTAACGCATTAAGTTAACTGGCGCCCCCATAAACCAACTTGTAGCCAGAGCGATTGTGAAATGTCAAGTTCGCACCACAAAATATGGACACCCGATCAATCCAATCAGCGATATCTTGTGACGTAAAAATGGCGTTTCAATTTCATTCGCAGTAAGCACCCACTTATCGAGCGACACTAACGAGTGCCCATCCAGAAATAGGGTCGTAGCGAGAGCGAATTTAACATTTTAAATTCGATCGCAGTGGGCACCCGTTTACGGATGAACACTAACTACTTGGCTGGCAACGCTCAAGGTTAAAATCACACTCGTCAACGGCATTATTACCGATATCTAATGGGTCAATATTAACAAAATCTTTATGCCGCCAACAGGCTCTCAATGTCATGGTGCGTCGATCCCAGGCTTGCCAGTCTTTTTTTCGTTTAATCAACTGATATTCGGCCCCAACATCCGGCACGACATCGGGCGTTAGAGCATTTCCATCCCATCCATGGGAACCCCACGCAATGCGCTGCTTAGGATCAATGACCATTACCACGTGGCCACTATCTTTGTCGGTTCGACGGTAAACCAAGACATCCCCCAAACGTTTTTCCTGATCATCACATCGTTCAAATTGACGTGATAAAAGAGAGTCTTCGTTTACCATTGATATCGTTGGTATATAGGGCTGAGCGTTATAATTATTATCCACAACTTCCGTTTCGGTATACGGTAAATTTGAGCGTGTGAAGCTATACCAAATCGCGCGGGAACAATCGATACCGACGGCCAAGTTTTCCGCATCACTCACCTTAGACCAGTCGTGTTGCGTATAGCCAATACCATCGGCATGACTCTTACCCGTCAAGCGCTGCACTGCCGACAGCACCTTATATAAACTACTGCCGGTGATATCCGGTAAGTAAGGACGAATATCAAAATTCTGGACGGTGTATTCTCGCGGCTGACCAATATTGGCGCCACCACTGGCATCAGCTAAAACACGATTAAGTACCGTTTGAAATTCCCGACTTACTCCAATGATCTTTTGGGGCGTTGCCATTTCTTGCGCTTGCACCTGATTTAACAATTGAACCAGCAGCTCAGCTCCATTTTGTTCGCACGAGTTAAATCCAGAAAATTTAAAATTGGGATCACTAGAGCCCAAAGCCATCAGATGTTCTGATCGATTAACCGGAAGAGATGAACTCCCACCCGCATGGGTATAAACACCGTCTTTCTTAAGAAGAATGTCCTCGTCATTAATGCCAACAACACACCCATCGGCCCCCAAGTACAGCATGACAATTGAAAGATCGTGGTCCGTGGTATTTTTGACTTCAGTATCAAAGTTAAACGGCTCATAACCGTCACCAATCTTTGAGTGACATAAGGGTAAAAATTGAGTCGACGGAGTTCGTGATGACGTAAATTCTACACCCTGGCAGGAAGCATCTTGCTCAGATGCTCCAGCGTCTTTGAAATTGAGTGATAAGCCTGGGGCTTCTTTAACATGAGCCAATAGTAACTCTTGGATACTGGCCGATAGTACGGCATAGAATGCCCATTCATAGTCACACACACTCTCTTCGGGGCAGACCACGATTCGACGACCACTGGGCAATTCTGCAACCATTTTCCCGGCTGGCGTATAAGAAAAACGCGCGGACAATTCTTCGGCGACGGGTGCCTGCATCGTTACGGACGCCATATGCTCGACAAAACTCTGCTGCCAAACTTTGCCAATCTCATCGTCAAACTGAAAGCGAACTTGTGAAGATTCACTTTGTGCCGCTCCTCCTATAGCACTACCGACTTGCCCAAGAGGAGCCTCTTCATTACTACCCTCATCATCGAGTGATTCTGATTTATTACAACCTAAGCCCGATAACAGAAGCACAGCCGCCGTCAGCATAAAAACCTTTCTTACGAGTCTATTCAATTGATCGCCCTTCATTTTTTTCACATACTCAACCAGTGCACACTGAGTAAGCAAGCGCTCACTCAGTACAGGATGATTTAATTACACACACAGTAAAAATGTAACCCAGCATTCACATCTTCGATCCGGTCTAAACAACATAGACGGCTATATGAATACAAAGCTCTCACCATAAATGCGCCAAAGTATTCTATGACCTCTGCACGACGAAGGTATATGTATACACGCGCCAAGTCGCTTATAGGCCTTTAAGGATTTCCAAAACACGAAACGAGTGCGATCCAGAGAACACTACGATAAAATTAAATTATTCTCGCTGACATTAACAATTCAGCAGCACTCCTCCTCACACGACCAAGCAAGGCGCAATTTCCATCGTGAGTAAAACAACCTCGCTCTGGCTTATTATCACAATGAGTCTTTCTCTGGCCTTAACTGGCTGTACGCAGAACCCATCCATCCCTCTGCACAATCTGGCAGCAAAGGAGGGACTGACTCGACTTACCCTCAAAACGAGCAACTATGTCATCGAAGCTTTTACATCCAGTAATACCTCCAATGCGGAGCATCTGCATATTTACCTTGAAGGTGACGGCAACCCTTGGTTCAAAGGCCGTGAGCCTGCAATTAACCCAACGACTAGAAACCCAATCGCCCTCAAGCTGATACTACAGGACCCTCAGCCAAGTGTTTATCTCAACCGCCCTTGTTATGCACTGCTAAGCGCAGATGGCGCCCCAAAAAACCGTATAAGAGAAAACGGGCGATGCCCTTCAAATTTATGGACCTCTGGCCGCTATTCCCAAGACGTCGTAAGAACCTTGAACGAGGCTCTCGACAAAATTAAAGAACGAACGGGAGCGAAGAATTTTTCACTCATCGGCTACAGCGGTGGAGGCGCACTCGCCGTATTAATCGCCAGCTCACGTAATGATGTTATAAACTTACTGACCATTGCAGCTAACCTCAACCATGAAAAATGGACCCGACGCTTTGACTACCTTCCTCTGGACGGCTCGTTAAACCCAATCAACTATTTTCCATTACCAAACAATATTAAACGGTGGCACCTAATTGCCAAAAAAGACAAAACGATTCCCGCTGATATCTTGATACCAGCCGCGACACGAGATGTCGGCTCACACCTCATGGAATACGAAAGTTTTAACCACCGCTGCTGCTGGGAGAAATCCTGGGTGGAGATTTTACGACTCACTCTCTCACCTTAGTCGTAATTTTATCCCCACCACCCCAATCGTTATCACAGCTCCTAACCCCCGAGCCAATAAAACTAAAACACATATCAAACCCAGTTCTATATAAATTAAATGCCGTATATTTAAAATATTTTCATTAACAATTGAATAGTACAAATGTTTTTACGAAATAATGAGACGCACTTCGCGCCGTTACGTTAAAAATATCTGTTATAAAAATCCAGAAAGAATAAATACCGGTGAAGCTCATTAAATTGATGCAAAGGCACTTCAGCTGACGTACAGTTGCGCCTATATTTCGACACAATTTTAGCAAAAGGGCCTTGCATTATGATTCGAGTTGTTTTTAATCAAAAAGGCGGTGTGGGTAAAACCAGCATCACATGTAACCTAGCAGCCGTTTCGGCAAAACAAGGCAAACGTACCGTCGTTGTCGATCTGGACCCGCAGTTTAACGCCAGCCATTATTTATTGGGCGACGTTGAAGTTGACGACAACATTGCCGACTATCTGGACCAGACCGGCGGCATGTTCGGGAAACTGAAAAAGGCCACAGAGTACGTGTACCAAACGCCTTTTGAAAACCTTTATGTATTGCCTTCTAGCACTAAACTTCCTGAAATCGAACACAAGCTCGAATCACGCTATAAAATATATAAGCTCCGCGACGCACTTAAAGAACTCGCGGAAGAATACGATGAAATTTTTATCGATACTCCGCCAGCTTTTAACTTTTTTACTAAATCAGCATTGATCGGCTGTAACCGTGTTTTGATACCTTTCGATTGTGACGCATTTTCGCGCCAATCACTTGATAAAGTGTCGGAAGCCATTTTTGACATCTGCGAGGACCATAATCCAGAACTAATGATCGAAGGCGTCGTCGTCAATCAATACCAAGCTCGGGCAAATTTGCCGCAGCAGCTGGTTGCAGAAATCGAATCTGCGGGCTATCCCGTATTACCGGTTCGCCTTGGCAGCTCAGTCAAAATGCGTGAATCGCATCAAGTGTCGAAGCCATTGATATATTTTGCTCCCAACCATAATTTGACCCTTCAGTTTGTAGAGCTATTTAATTCTTTAGAGGGGAATCAGGTTAAGAAAGACCTGGAAGAACAGAAAGAGAGTGAAGTCGTTTCTTAGCCATAAGAAGTTAAGCATACGCCTTACTAAAGGAACAACATTAACTAACTCCATTTGTATTCGATATGATATTCAAGCAAGGCGACTCTTCCGCCTTGATGGCAAGTTCAGCCCTCAGTTACAACGTTCACTCACAAAAAAGGCCACCTAAATTAGGCGGCCTTTTCTTTTGTCACAAACTCAGTTTCGACTAAAATATAGTTAACAAAACTGATCGCGATCGAATCGTTTGATTCTTAGATCGCCTTACGTAAAACGTCTGCACAGCATCGCTGAACGTTTCAACATTATCATAGTCAGTCAAGAAAACAAACATCGACCCATCAAGTCCCGAAATGGCATTTTGTATTTTTGTAAAATCAATCGCATTATTTTCAATAGGTGCCCAGATTTCCGTAACACCTGACGGTCCGCTGATATAAAAAAGAACCGCGTCAAATGGCAACTCACTAGTAGATGCTATTGTCAGTTCATCAACAGAGATATCCACATCCAAGTTGTCAAATTCAAAAATACTATAATCAAAACCAGCCGCTAAACCAGTTTTATTCGTTTTAATCGTATGCTGCTCACGAGAGACATATAAAGTCCCATCATCCGAATAGAAGCTGGGAAATTCAGACAAGGTAAAATTTGTATAGTCAACTGAATATCGAACGCGTTGAACATAATCAGAAATCGACGTGAAGTCTGGGTAGCGAATTGTTCCATCACTTATGTCGCCACTCTACTAACATCTGTACAACCGGCAATTTACGCGGATGTAATTCTGAGTCCACGTTCAAAACTCGACACAAAAACTCGCTCTAACCACATTTTTTAGACACTCAAACTAAAAAGTTTATTGATTACCTGTATATACAGGTCGTGACATTTGTCTTTTACCGGAATTACACCGAGCATAAAGCGTATAACCGAGTCATTAGACTCTGATGACCTATCAAGAACATCACTTTTAAATATTCATCCAAATCAGGCCCTGAATTCAGCACTATCGAACACGTTCATTTCAGCACTATTAATGGCGCAGACAGTCACGCCCCCCACAGAACCTCATGAACCATACGCTGACGCTTACTCCAAGACTGCCTCACTCAAGTAGATTTATTATCGATTCAGCTTGTGCTCTAATACCTCGATAGACACGAACTACTATCAAGCAGAGAGTTATTATGGAATTTGACACGATCTCAACCCTGGAACGATTACGTAAAATCTACGACCAACCCATGGCTCTTTCGGTCAACAAGGAAAAAAGAGAATTGGACACCCTTAGCGAGCAGTTTTTACAGCTGTCACCTTTCTCAATCCTTTCAACGTCAGGTAGCAGCGGTACTCATGACTGCTCACCAAGAGGAGATTACCCCGGATTTATAAAGGCGCTCGACAGCAAGACAATTGCAATACCCGACAGACCCGGAAATAATCGCTTAGATTGCATCAGTAATATTGTGGAAAACCCAGAAATAGGATTGTTGGTACTTGTCCCCGGATTTCGCGAGTGTTTACGCATCAATGGCAGCGCTAAACTTGCGGTTAACCACGAACTGCTTAAACAGTTTGAGTACAAGGGGAAATTACCGAAGTCCGTCATTGTGATAACGGTAAAAGAAATATACTTCCACTGCGCTAAGTCGATCACGCGCTCTAAACTATGGGATACCGAGGCAAAGGTCGACCGAAGTGTTATGCCGAGTTTAGGACGAATTATCTCGCAACAGCTTAAGGAAGATAAAACAGAAGACGAGCTGCAAGCCATTGAGAAATTTATTGAAGACCGCGTGAAATCGACACTGTATTAACGAGGCGGGTCAACGCCATCCCCAACAGAATTATTCACACGAAACCAGCCTGCAATACTAAAACGATCTCTCGTTGCAGGCATCACTTCGTGAGGAACCTCTTCACTCAAAAACACTACCAAAGTTCCCGCTTTCGGGAATACGCGCTCAATTTCATTCTCGCCTTTTTCATCAAACATAATCAATTCACCCCTATTATCTTGTGACCAGTCCTCGTTGAGGTAGGTGACTAAACTCAGTTTGCGATTTGATTGACCTCGGAAAGCATCAATGTGCTTTTTGTAAAAATCACCCGCTTTGTAATGCGCAAAGTGACTTTCGAATGAAAACAACCCTAGAAATAACCGTTGATTAAGACTGTCTTGCAGGACTTCGGTCCACGCCAACCATTGAGATTCGGCTTTAGTTTCACCATTTATCCATGCAATAGAATCTTGGCGGATATCGTTGTGCTTTCCATGCTCCACTCCTCGTCCAACACCGGCGAGGTTGAATTGAGATTCTGAGAGTTGTTGAGCGTGCGAGGATAAAGATTTTAGAAGTTTGGCAGGCAACGCATCTTCAACGATGCAATAACCCTTTGAGTAGATAGCTTCGGCTACTTCGCTGAAGAGTTTCGCGTTCCTCTCTGTATCAGCAGACGCCCCCTCTACATCCCGATCAATTTCGTTTGGTTGAAAAGGCATAGAGGGTATCCGGAAGACTGAATGATAGAGGTGAAAATAGTGTTGTTATTTAGCGCCTTTTAACTGGCCCCATAAATCATATTCATCGGAGTGTGTAATTTCAACATCGACGATATCACCAGGAGAAAGAGAGAACTCCTCATTCAGATAGACCGCACCATCAATTTCGGGAGCATCGCCTTGAGTACGGCCAACAGCACCTTCACCGTCTACCTCGTCAATAAGAACGGGCATGGTTTTGCCGACTTTTTTCCGCAGCTTTTCTGTTGAGATGCCTTGTTGTCTTTCCATAAACTGTTCCCAACGTTCTTGCTTGATTTCGTCGGGTACGGGATTCCCAATTTCGTTGGCTTTCGCACCCTCTACTGGAGAGTATTGAAAACAACCCACTCGATCTAGCTGCGCTTCGTCTAACCAATCGAGAAGAATTTTAAAATCATCATCCGTTTCACCAGGGAAGCCAACAATAAATGTTGATCGTAAAGTAATGTCGGGACAAATGTCTCGCCACACACGAATACGATCAAGTGTCTTTTCTTGATGGGCAGGCCGAAGCATATTTTTTAATACGGACGGACTCGCATGCTGAAAGGGAATATCCAAATAAGGCAGAATTTTACCTTCTGCCATTAGGGGAATGATTTTATCCACGTGCGGATAGGGGTAAACGTAATGCAAACGCACCCACGCGCCTAGATCACCCATGGCATCACACATATCGAGCATTTTTGATTTAACCGGACGCCCTTGCCAAAAACCTGTGCGGTATTTGATATCCACACCATAGGCTGAAGTATCTTGGGAAATCACCAATAATTCTTTTGTTCCCGCTCTGACTAAGCGCTCTGCCTCATCAAGCACATCACCAATCGGGCGACTCACTAGATCCCCACGCAATGAAGGAATAATGCAAAAGCTGCAACGGTGATTACAGCCTTCGGAAATTTTTAAATACGAATAATGGCGAGGTGTTAGCTTTACGCCCTGCTCAGGAACTAAATCAATATAGGGATCGTGTTTTTGTTTTGCCGGCGCGGGTACATGTTGATGTACCGCTGTCACAACTTCTTCATATTGTGCAGGTCCACTCACCGCAAGCACGTTGGGGTGCACGTTTAAAATTTCATTTTCGTCTTTGCCCATACAACCGGTAACGATGACCTTGCCGTTTGCAGCGCAGGCCTCGCCAATGGCATCAAGAGATTCTTGCTTTGCACTATCGATAAAGCCGCAGGTATTCACCACTACGACATCCGCATTTTCATAGGTTGGCGATACTTCGTATCCGTCTATTCTAAGCTGGGTGAGAATACGTTCAGAGTCGACCAAGGCTTTAGGACAACCGAGGCTAACAAAGCCGACTTTGGGTTTACTGGGTGTAGATTCTGACATGGAGTACCGTATGTAATGGGGGCTTTCAATGGGGCGCATTGTACATAAGTCCCGCGACTGGAGCCATTCTACTGCCAAAACCAGTCAATCC
>JAWSUY010000038.1:0-26860 GCA_033852175.1 Agarilytica sp. | reverse complement strand
GGGTCGGTAGTCAGCCCGAGCTATTACAATCAATAGTGAATATGGTTGTGATGAATAGTAATCGTTGCTGGACGGGAGACGGGAGACGGGAGACGGGAGACGGGAGACGGGAGACGGGAGACGGGAGACGGGAGACGGGACGGGAGTCGGGAGTCGGGAGACGGGAGACGGGTGACCGACAGGCAAATGTTAATTCAACACTCTCCAGTCGAGTTAGTGTTAGGGGTTTATCATTTAAAATCGTCATTTCAGGATGAAATGCCGAAGCGCCCATGGATGGGTTCACGCGTTTTTAAATGAACAACCCCTAATACTAACGGATCGAAGCCGGAGATCTGAAAAAGCGGGAGACGGATACCTGAAAATCAGGAGACGGAGAACAGACGAGTGACGGGGGGGAAGTCTAGTATCCAAAATATAATGGGGGTTTAAAAACGTAAAAAACGAGGCCCGCCATAAACATGAAGGGAAATCGAACACAATAACTGACGACTGGCCCAGCAGCCATCAGGCTTAATTTAGAGCGCTATAAACTAAGTAGCGTTAACGCCAGCTAATCGTCAAAGTCGAATTCTTTCAACTCTTTTTGAAGACGTAAATCTTCTATTTTGTCTTCTAGTCTTCTACGAGAATCCGTTCCGTTGATGGGATCATCAAGCTCAAAGCCATCATCCATAATCATGATATTGTTTACTACGTTACTGTCTAATGTTTCAACACCCATAAACTAACCTCGTGCAAAGTTATCGTGAGCTAAACAATTAAATGTGAACTCGAACAGCCTCTTAGCTCTATGTAATATCATTTAAGATATTCATAAGACCTTCGTAAGACCTACATAAACGCACATAACACCTGAACAGTGCAGATATAGCGTCTATATAAATCTTAGACGTTCCAAACAATAAGCGGCTACCTTTAGTCACCTTACTGTAAGCATAGTATGAAAATTTAATTGAAATCAACCAGTATTTACTGCATTTGAGCACGTTTTAGCAGCTTATAAAAAAATAATATTGTTCGCTGATTTTAAGAATTTATAAGAATATGCGTTTCGAAATTATTCTTCAATAAGTAATCAAAACTCGCTTCTTAATACGAAACGCATTTAAAGAATACCGATCAAACCGTTGCACGTGTTTCTTGTCAAGTAAAGCAGGTAAAAAACCCAAAAATCATTCGGGTAAATTTTGTGACCGACTTCTCATCAACTTAATAATCTACAATAGGATGTGAAACTCTATTTTATACAAAGAAATAAATGAGAAAAACAATAATTTAAAATTCTCACACTTCCCCCCTTTCGGAGACTAAGAAAATTTTTCACAATGGGTTTGACGATTACTGGCCTGTCAAATCGCTTGAGAAAGCCGAGTTGAAAAAACCACGAATGATAATTTGAATGTCTATTTAAATAAAAATGACATTCAATGTATCTTATGCCTGAAAAATCAGGGCATAATCTTGGAGCGGTTGTTGAGTTACGGACAGCTTGTTCGAATAACACTCAGAAGAACAAGAAGTCTCCGGCCAGGTATTAATATAGCCGGAGCGAATTGAGATGTCAGGATTACATCTATGGTTGTCGGTACGCGATCATTTCAAGGTTTAGCGCATTAACCGATTAAACACTCATGATAACGCTTTAGATTTTTTATGTTGTCATTAAACCGAATAACCTGACACTTAAACCGCGTCGAGGCTATAGCCTTCATCACGTAATCTAGCCAATTTATAACGTAGGGTGCGAGGGCTGATCCCGAGTTTTTCGGCTGTGTTCTTTTTACTTCCGTTCTCTTGCTTTAAGGTTTTCACAATAATTTCAAATTCATGCTTTTTCATGTCTGCGCCCAATACTGCGTCGCCCGGCTCATTGCGTTCAAAGACTTCACGCCCATCGAATCTATCGCCTGAGCTGCCTACTGAGTTACCTGTGGGCCTGTCTTCTGGCCTGCCTGCAGGCGCATGGGTGGTATCAAACACGAGGGAATGAATTTGATTTTTGGTTTCTATGGCCATAGCCTCAAGTATTGAGGGTTTTGCGCTGAAACTATCCCCCAACTGAAGCCCAAGGTCATCGCTGTATATGATGTTGCCCAGCTGTAAAATTAACGCGCGCTGCATAACGTTATCTAATTCACGCACGTTACCGGGCCACGGGTAATTGAGTAAGGTCTCGATGGCTTCGTCGGACAATGTAACATGGCCTCGGTTTTGCTTTTTAGCGTGTTTGGCTAAGAAGGCCGCGGCAAGTGGAATAATATCGGCACGCCTATCTCGTAGTGGCGCCCACTGCAGTGGAAGGACGCTAAGTCGAAAATATAAATCCTCTCGAAATTTTCCTTCGGCCACTTCGATTCGCATATCACGGTTAGATGTAGCAATAACTCTAACATCGAGCTTGATACTTTTACGGCCACCCAAGCGTTCGACTTCTCGCTCTTGTAAAACACGCAGTAATTTAGCTTGTAGGCCCATGTCCATTTCGCTGATTTCGTCTAATAAAATGGTACCGCCATTGGCTTGCTCAAATTTACCGGGGGCTGATGTGTGCGCCCCTGTGTAAGAGCCTTTTTCATGGCCAAACAACATGGCTTCTAGCATATTTTCTGGAATCGCTGCGCAGTTTATTGCGATAAAGGGTTTATCCGAACGGGGAGATTTATTGTGAATATAGCGCGCAAGTACTTCTTTACCGGTACCGGATTCACCGAGTAATAATACGGTCGACTCGGACTGGGCTACCCGCGCAGAAAGTTGAAGTAGCTGTCGGCTTGAGTCAGCTTCGGCAATTGGCTCATCACTTTTATTGCCGTTATTACCAATGACTTTTTGGACGGTTTCAACGAGTAGCTCCGGTTCAAACGGTTTAACAAGGTAATCGATAGCGCCCTCTTTCATCGCTTGTACGGATTCGCTTATGGATGCATAGGCGGTTATTAATAACACGGGAATATGCGGGAAATCTTGCTTCACTTTACGTAATAAATCGTGCCCGCTCATTTGCCCCATGTTCACGTCGGAGACAATCAGGTCGATATCACTGAATTTACCCAGTCGTATTAGGGTATCTTCTGCGCAACTGTCACTGAGGACATTCATATGTTGTAAGCTGAGGGTATCGACCAGGGCTTCTCGTAGCGCAGGGTCGTCTTCCACCACTAATACGGTTGGTCTATTTTTATTCGCTGACGCTATTCGCATGCTCTTTTCCTCAAACCTTTTACTTCAAGAATGACAATTTTTATTCGGCTAAAACGGGGATAACAATACTGGCTTGCGTGCCTTTCCCCAGTTCTGATGAGAGTTCGAAGGTACCGCCGTGTGCACGAGCAACTGACTGTACAACCGACAAACCCAAGCCTGTGCCCTGTGATTTAGTGGTGACGAATATTTCGGCGGCTTGATCTAAACGGCCTGCGCTAATGCCTTCGCCATAATCGGTGATTTTGACTTCGACCATCGATTTGTTATTTTTTTCAATATTTTGAATTTCAATTTTAAGCTGGGGGGATGTACCTCCAGCCTGAATGCCATTATTAACGAGGTTCATAATTGCGCTAATAAGCGCTTCACGATGGCATTTAATGCGCTTTGTTGGGTGGGTATTAATCCACTGACAAGCTGAATCTGTGGTGAGTAATGCAATTTCTGCGGCTTCACGTAAACCAATTTCTAAATCGGCTAGGCTGACAATATCGTTTAGTGGCAACTCGCTTTTGACGAAGAGCATCATGTCTCGCACTTGTTTTTCCATGTGCTGTAGTCGGCTGTAGAGTTTTTTTGAGAACTCGTCTTTTTTCTCGCGTGCAAGTTCGTCGTTACATAAATGCCCGGCGTATAACATGGCGGCGGACAACGGCGTTCGTATTTGATGCGCAAGCGCGGAAACCATTTTGCCCATTGCCGATAGGCGTTTATTACGACTGAGGTTTTCTTGTAATTTTCGCGTTTCGGTTTGGTCGGTAAGCAATATAATTTGGCCGTCGTTGCCAAACGAGCTAGTGGCAATACTGACCCGCTTTCCGGAATGGGTGGAGACTTCTAGACCGTCATCATTCTTGGGGGCGAAGCAATCGGTGATGGCATCTCGCCATAGGCGCCCCTCTAACTCACATTCCAGTAGTTCGTTCGCAGCGGGGTTACTTTCGGATATGTAGCCTTTCTGGTCCAGCACGATGACACCACCCGGTAGGAAATTGAGTAATGCGCGCATTTGGCTGGCAATTTTTTGTTTCTTTTGATGTTCTTGTTCTTTTTCTTCTGCGGCGACGTCCAGTTCTAGTGTGAGTTGCTGTACACGCTGTTCTAATAATTGATAGGAATGCGAGAGTTGCTGGGACGTTTCATTAAAAAACGCAAAGGCAGCCGTCAGGCTTTCGCGCTTGTCGTCGAAGGTATTGTCCGCCAAAGCGGCATTGGATTGCCTCTGCAAAATCGCTGCTCCAAATAAAGTAATTTGACACTTTTCGTTAGTTACTGATTAGATTGCAAGGGCGATGCCACAATATTATTCCTTTATTTATCAATATGTTACAGAGTATTTTTTGTTTTATCGCTTATAGGCGCCGGGGTTTTGACAGGCTCGAAAAAACTGACATCTCAACCGGGCAAGATGGCAACAACCCTCAAGAAGCGGCAATACATGGGGAAAAGCGGCAAATAAGGCGATAAATTAATGAAGAGTTGATGCTGGTTTGATTCGGATATACAGAAGCGATCAAGCGCTCACAGAACATTCTATTTTCTTTTGATTACACAATCACCCCGCAAAAGATTATCCGGTATAGATTCGTCTTTACTTACGGGGCTTATCCTAACGTCATGTACGCAATCGAATTTAATATCGCTACGCAACGGGACTACCCTGAGAAACGCTTAGGGTGTTTTGGATGGCTGCTGACGCTTGCTCTGATGAAGAAATTAACGCTACACAGGAAGCTCGAGACAGGAAATACGGAAAGAGCAATATAAAATAGAGACTGCGAAGAGGTTAGGGTCCGTGACTCAACTAGGTGTGATTTTACTGGACGTTACCAATGTATTCTTTAAGCACGTCAATCAGTGAGCCATGTTGAACATGAACTTCTTTACAGTGTGTCGTCACTTTCGAAAATTCTTTTTCACGACACGCATTTTCTAAGCGCCCCGCTGCTAGCATTAAGCGTTTTGCACCAATGTTTCCGGCAACACCTTTTAATTCGTGTGCAGTTTTTTGAATTTCGCAATAGCTTGGCTGCCCCATTGCACGCTCTATGTCCTTTAATAGGTCTGGGGTCGAGGAAAGGTACAAACGAATGAGACGGGTTAATTGATCGTCAACACCATTTATTCGGTGCAAAGCGGAGGTTAAGTCCCATATGGAGGAGTCTTGCTCCAGAATTGGGATATGACTGGTCGCTTCAGCGATATTATCCGGCTCTTGATATTCAACCGAGATTTTCTTCAACCAAGTCGTCACTTTATCCGTCACAATTTTCACATCGAAAGGCTTGCTCAGGTAATCGTCCATTCCGGCTTTTAAACAATTATCGCGATCGCCTTCCATGGCGTTTGCCGTCATCGCAATAATTGGTATTTTGCGATAGGTACTCCCTGCGGCTCCATCTCGAATATGCTGTGTGGCTTCAAAACCGTCCATTTCCGGCATTTGGCAGTCCATGAACACCATGACGTAGGCCTGTTCTGGCGTGGTTTTTTGCAGCTTCTCAATGGCTTCCCGACCGTTATTGGCGATGTCGCACCGAAGACCAATAATTGAAAATAGACCAGCTTCGACAATTTGGTTAATTTCGTTGTCTTCAACGATTAACACCCGAGGGCCGCTGGGATTGGATTGTTCGTTTTCTGAAATACTGGTTTTGCTTGGGTGCTGCTCTGAGTGCTGCTCTGATACTTGTTCTGAGTTTTTGTTTTGGCTTTCCGAGCGGTTAGGGTCTATTTCTTCTAACCCTGTTTGTTTGATGCCCTCTCCTGCTGCTGGCGTCACAGCTTCTTCCTCCGCATCATCAATCGGAGGGGAGTACTCCGGCTGCGGTTGTAGTAAAGCTTCACTGAGATTTTGCGAGATAATCGGCTTGGTTAATACGTAACGTGGTTTTATTTCGTGTAATTCGGCATCGTCTAGGCCGGAGCCAATGGCGTGCATGAGGACAAGTGCCATATCGTTCATATTGAGGTTATGCCGAATCACCCGACATAGTTCGACGCCTCCCATGTCCGGCATCATGCAGTCGATAAACATACCTGAAAACGGGTCCCTTTCTTGGCCCTCTTCTTGGCCCTCTTCTTGGCCCTCTTCTTGGCCCTCTTGGCGTCGACGGATAATATCGAGGGCGTTATAGCCGTTATCGGCGATACTCACTTCCGCGCCCCAGTATTCAAGCTGCCGTTGAATCACTTCTCCGGATGACTCGCAATCATCGACAACGAGGTAGGCCATACCCGATAAGTCTAATATGACATTATCTTCTTCTGAGTTTTCACTGGTGACGCGGTCTAATAAAAGGTCAAAACTAAAGCACGAACCCTCGCCTTCTTTACTGGTGACTCGAATATCACCGTTCATCAGCTGGCACAGATTTTTCACAATCGACAAGCCCAGTCCCGTACCGCCAAACTCTCGCGTAGTTGAAACGTCGGCCTGGGAAAAGGATTCAAAAATTAATTGTTTTTTGGATTCAGGAATACCCACGCCAGAATCGCGTACTGAACATGAAAAACGCAGTGTATCGTCGCTGAGTTCTTCGGTGGAGGCGGTAATAACGATCTCACCATGTCGGGTAAACTTCAGCGCATTAGAGGTAAGATTGTTAATCACCTGTAAGACGCGTACCGGGTCACCCATTACGTATCGGTGTGATACATCGACAACATCCAGAACAAATTCAACATTTTTGATTTGTGCGGAATGGCCGGTTGTTTCAGCAATATCGTTGATTAAACTCATTAAATCGAACTCGACATTTTCTATATCAAGCTTACCTGCATCGATTTTAGAAAAATCGAGAATATCATTGACCACACTCAGTAATGACATCGAGCTGGTGTGCACCAGTTGCACATAGTGTTGTTGCTTTTCATCCAGGGGGGTTCGCTCTAGCAAGTGAAGCATCCCGACGACACCACTGATGGGCGTCCTCAGCTCATGGCTCATATTGGCCAGGAACATGTTCTTTGCTTGTAGCGCTTCTTCTAAACTTCTATTCCGTTCTTTTAGCCGCACACGTAAAATCGATACCGACTGGCACATGGAGGTCAGAATCATCAAACCAACGGTGTAAGCGCACCAGTTAAAAATCAGATCGGGAAGATCAATGACTTCTTGCGAAAAATAGACCTGCACAAGTTTTTGTATGCCGAGCATGATGCAAGCAAACACGGCAAACCGAATAAATCGCCGTGGCGTTAGTTGAAACACGCCAAAGGCCATGACTAAAGTCAGTAATAAATTATAAGGCTCGGCAGGAATTGTCGAGAGCGACATAAACAATAAGGTGGTGGAGACTGCCCACGCCATTTGCGGGATGGTTAATGAGCCATCACGGAAGCGTACAGAGAAACCTGAAACGACGGAATAAATGAATAGGCCACTGATTAGCCAAAAGACACTGAGTAAAACGGTAAGTTCTTGTCCATTCAGGACGGTACGCCCGGTAAAAAAGGCGTATAGCAGCAAAGCACTGAGTATTACGCCCCCAAATGCCGCCAACAATGTGTGCCTAACCCGAACTTTTTGTAAATTAGTCATTCGCTATTTTCGTGAATTTGCTCTTAAAACTCTTTCATCGCGGTAATACAACTTCAAAAAGTACATTCTTTGATCAAGTTAAAGTATAGGGGCTATTTTGTATAAGGGGGGCGCCAGCCTATCATGTCATGCGTTTTTTTAGGTGAGAAAGCGTCAAAACCCCGACTTTATGCGCCAAGGCAGATGTTTCACACCGTTAGTGAGTGGCGCTACTGAACGAATGGAATCGGAGTAAGTGCAGGGAAACCAGGGCAAGATACAGACTAAAATATTTGAACACTAATAGTGTTGGCGCAAAAAATAACAACAGGAGCGTTTTTAGAACAGAGGGGAATAAAGCCAATGCAAAGGTATTTTCTAAAGCTTATCGGGTAGCAGAAGATTGAAAACGAGCGCTTTTTAAAAAGCGCTCCAGTCACTAGCCTCGCTGTAGACCGTATTTTTTCATTTTTTCGACAAGTGTTGTACGGCGAATCATCAACTGCTCGGCTGCACGGGCAACCACGCCGCCCGAATTATCTAACGCTTGCTGGATTAAGCTCAATTCAAGACCTGAAATGTATTCTTTTAAATCGATGCCTTTTTCCGGCAATAAAGCGATATCGCCTGCCGACAGTACGGTAGGTTCTGCATGTTCATCGGGTTCTATTTCTAACAATTCTTCTTCGGTGATTTCAACATGGCGGTATTTGAGCGGAAGATCCTGCGCCCCAACAACACCAAAGGGGTGAGTAATGGCCATACGTTCAACAAGGTTCGCGAGTTCACGCACGTTACCCGGCCAAGGGTGCCGACAGAGTGACAATACTGCCGCTGAATTAAAACGAATGGAGCCGCGCTTTTCATTTTCCAAACGAGAAACCAGTTCATTCATCAGTAACGGAATGTCTTCTGCTCGCTCACGCAACGCGGGCATTTCGATGGGAAAAACATTGAGTCGATAATATAAATCTTCTCGAAATGACCCTTCTGCGATCATTTCTTCAAGGTTTCTATGCGTCGCCGCAATTATACGGACATTGGTTTTTGACGCTTTGTTACTGCCAACGCGTTCATAGGATTTTTCTTGAAGTACCCGCAAAATCTTCACTTGCATGTGTAGGGGCATATCCCCTATCTCATCCAGAAAGAGTGTGCCGCCCTCTGCCATTTCAAAGCGCCCTGCCCGTGAGCTAACCGCACCGGTAAACGCGCCTTTTTCATGACCAAACAATTCACTTTCTAACAGTTCGGCTGGAATCGCGCCACAGTTAACCGGCACGAAAGGCTTATCTCGGCGTTCGGAATGGTAATGCAAATTACGGGCAACCACTTCTTTACCGGTACCGGACTCACCCGCAATCATCACGGTGACTTCTTTATCTGCAACTTGGCTCATCACTGTTCTAACATTACTCACTAGGCGACTGGTGCCAACAAGGCTGCGAAACAAGTGTGACGGCCGCCGACCTCGGCTTTCTCGCGCCAGTTCTTGGGCTTCGTTAAACCGCTGAGCACGATGTATCGCATCATTCAGGTGGTTGTAATGTAATGGCTTGGGCAAGTTGGCCACTACCATATGTCGAATAGCGGAATCGAGATCATCTGGAATGCTGTGTTTGTCACTCAGGATAATGACGGGGACGAGGCCATGGATGTCGTGCAGTTTTTTCAATGCACTGCCAATGCTTTTCTTCGCAGCACTGGGGTTCAATAGGATGAGACCAATGGCTTTATCAAAGGCTTTTTTATGATGTTCTTCTAGCCATGGCTCTAAGCCAAAACTTATCGTTTGCTCTCCAATAAAGTTAAGAACAACCTCGGTTACATTTCGGGAATCGGTGTCTTCATCAAGGACAAGGATATATTTATCGTGAAGCATGGAATAGCAAACTCATAACTTTATTACTGCTTGGATAGCAAAAAACTTCAGGATTGTAATGGCTGTTTATGGGTGGCATTTCACTTAACCTCCCTTCAATGATCGCTCAAAACAGCAGTGACCATTTTTTGACCTATACAAACCAAATTAACTCTCTAGCTAAGTAATAGTCAAGACTTTGCCGCCAGTCAAATTTACGGCGCCATTTATGAGAGGAAGTTCTAAAGAAAGATAGTTTGTTGAAAATAAAGAGGTTTCAGTTCTAAGTTCTCCTATATGGACAATAGAATTAGGGTGTTAGAACATGATAGAGAATTAAAAAATAATGATGGGTATAAAGCAGTAGGCATTTTAAACCGCTATCAAATGTGTGAAGCTCAATCGATAGCGAATACATGATCGACAATGGGATTACTTAAAATAGAAACTTGACGAGTGAATCACCTACGCTTTGCGTAAATTGAATCTGAATAACCCGCGTTCAACAGTAACCTTTTACGGTTGGCCGCCGCTAATTCCGCGCCAACCGGTACTGATGGTTTCAACCAAGCTGTCCACTTCTTCTAGTAGCTGAAGTTCATTTTTCAGTCGATAAGACAAGAGTTGGCGCACCATATACTCATACAACAAACCAAGGTTGTGCGGCAAATTGGATTCGCTACCTTCTGAAAGGGATTGATGAAGATAGCTCAGGATGTTGATTGCTTTTTCTATCCCGGCATTTTTTTCTGAAACTTCATGCGTATCATCCCTCAGATGTGAGGCTTTAGCGCGCGCTAATAACACATGAAGCTCGTCGAATAACATTTGAATCAACTGATGTGGACTTGCACCCGCAACTTTCGATTCAAGTTCAACATTTTTATAAAGAGAAACATTCGCGTTAGGAAACGACATAAGCACCAGCTTCTGTTGAGTATTTCTAGCGTTAAAAACCCATGAGCATCTTTTAAAGCAACCATTATTAAGCAGTGTAGCAAATGAACTCAAGAAATCCTTAGCCGTTACGTTAAACGATCCGTTTCGGCAACATCATCCCTCCGTTTCATCGATATCGTTTAATACTGGCCTCTAGGATCGGATTTAAACTTTACTCGTGGGCCTAACGTAGAAACTTACTACGGCGACACCACTTATACCCCCATCAACAATCTAAGCCTCCCCTTAGAAATCTGACTCGACGATACGCGTAACAGCATCGTCGGGTAAATCTTCAACGATTTTTGAATACATCATTAGCACACTCTCTAATTGACTAATGAGCGAGTGAGCATCTCTATCTCTGTCTTTAAATAATACGTCTAAACATTCGGCAACTTCGGTATCCCAACGCCGAACAGCTTCTATGTCCCCATCCTTATAAGCCTTTTCTAAGCTCTTTTTGGCTCTCAACAACCTAAATTGACTTGCAGCAACTACCGTCATCGCTATCACTCCGCATATTCACCTTTATCATAATTAATAACGGCAAAAGGAGCGCTAGCTTTAGCTCGATTTTCAAGTAAAGGTTAATTGGACGCCAGAATGTGGCGCCTAACCGTAAAAACTTCGGCTTATCGTTTTATTGCATTATCGTTCGGCAATTTCAGGTACTTTTATATCCATTTCGTCCCAACCGGTTTTTACTTCGGTGAGCAAATTTCCAACTTCATCGACGGCCAGTAATCGCTCGCCTTTATCTTCATCGATACGATTTAACATGTAGTCATATAAAGTATCGAGGTTTACGGCTATTTCGCCGCCTTGTTCGAAATTAAGGCTGCTACGCAGACCGTTAATAATTCCGATGAGTTTATCCACCAATATATCGGCGTCATCATTCTTACCTTCAGACAGTGAAGTTTTTGCCTGGGTTATTCTTTCTAATCCCCCGGCCATAAGCAATGAGATCAGTTGATGCGAGGTGATGTCACCCGCGGTACTTTCTAATGCCTTGGCAGCAGATGTTGCTTGGATTGTCATTATTACGTCCTCACGTGTTTTTTACGGTATACAATCAGATAAATGCCTAAAAAATGACACTACTGAATACAAAGCATATTTAATGCCAATTTTCAGGGTGTTAGGGGGCTGGATTTTAAGAACGAAGAAGACGAGCTAAGCGGTCGATTGCAGATCGCATTAGTTATCAGAGAAGCCTTTTCAAACCATTCCTTATCCAAGCACTAAACGTACTTGCGAGCAGGCTCCGAACACGTCCCTGCGGAGTTGTTAATACCATCCTTCAGTGTTCACAGTGTGTTTTAAATACGCCACCAAAAGCTCTGTAGCGGACTAAGAACAGTTGAAACAATTTGACCTGACCAGTCTTTAGATTAAGCGTAGAAAATAGTGTGTGGGGGGGGGGAGAATGTGAGCCGCAAACAATACGTCACGACTCCAGTAAGAACTAACCGATTTGCTTCCAAGCAGAATGGATATTATTCACCAGCATTGCAGCCTCATCCAGCAGGCTCTCATTATCGTCCTGATGCGCCTTAGACAAAATCCCCTGTATATAAATATAAAGCGCATCCAAGTTTTCAGCGAGTTCCCCGCCATTGTCCAAGTTTAAATTCTCACGCAATCCGTTCACAATACTGATCGCACTGTTAATACGAGATCCCTTCAACTCTACATTTTTAAACTGCATCGCGCCTTTTGCCTGAGTAATTCGCTCTAGCAAACCATCAAACAACATATCAATAAGACGATGAGGAGACGCTGATTCAACACCAGATTGATTCTTTACAACATTATAAGAAGCAGCCGCGCTTTGATAATTCACTGAAACCTCACCATTTTATTCTGTAACGATAATATTATTATCGGCGCCTTGATCACTTACTTTAACAAAACTATTTCAAAATAAATATTTTAACTTAACGATAACCTAAAACTTGCTATCCGTATTTTGACTTCGATCCGTTAGCGTTAGGGCTTTACCACTTAAAAAGCGTAACCCCATCATTGGGCGCTTCGGCACGTCATCCTGAAATGATAATTTTAAATGGTAAAGCCCTACCCCTAACTCAAATGCGGAGCATTTAATCCCGTCACCCGTCACCCGTCTCCCGTCTCCCGACCTTCCCGTCACCCGTCACCCGTCTCCCGTCTCCCGTCTCCCGTCTCCCGACCTTCCCGTCTCCCGACCTTCCCGTCTCTCGACCTTCCCGTCTCCCGACCTTCCCATCTGTTAACTAATCATTACCGGACGTAAACGGAAGCGTTTTAAACAAGTTATCTAAAAAAGAACCCGAAGAATTAAGCGAATTAATAATACGTTCCATCGCAATATATTGCCGCATCAATCGCTCTTCATATGCATCTATTCGAGTTTCAAGGCGTGTCTCTTCAATCTCTAAAGTTTCCAAACGGGTGTCTATGGTCTCTTTCCTTTGTGTGATCGGGCCTTCTGAATCCAAAAAGTTGTCAATCAGCCGTTCCAATTCGCCCGCAAAACCACGTGAGAAATTCACCGTCGCAGAGGTGGCGTTAGCACCAATAATCATGGCCAAACCTGAACCATCTTCGCTCAACGAGGGCAATAACACATTACCTGACCCAAAACCTGAAGTATCATCAATGGTGCCCGCTGCGGTATCACCACTGACGCCATCAGCAACGGTTAGGCCCAAATCTGTCGACGTATCAGTGCTGGCAGTCGTAATCGAAAAGACAGACGAATCGCCATAGGCATCAGACGTAATATCAAAGCCGCCACTATCCGAATCATATGTAACCGTCACCGAGATGGCGGCATCAATGAGATCTGTTTCAGCATTAATCGCCGTCTGTATGGCAGCAGCTAATGATGATTCATCATCATACGTATCTTCGGGGATGGTTATTGTCCCGGTGCTTGTACCATCAACATCCGCAATAAAGGTATACGTTTTACCCGAGGTATCCAATGGGAAGGTCAAACCACTCAGCGCACCGCCTTCGTAGTAACCTTTTGCGGGAGCCTGACTCACGACCACTGCATATTCACCCGCTTCAGTACTGTCATTAAAACTATTAATGGTTATTTCATCTGAATCGGATGCGGTATGTGGTGCAAGTAATTTTTGCACGTCTTCGAAATAATCCTCGAACGCCTCTTCGAAATCATCTTCATTTATGGTCAAAGTGCCGTCTATTTCTGTACGTACCCCAATATTGGTTAATGAGGTCAGGTTCGAATCCGCAAGCCCCGTGACCGATGAAGATATCAGGGTTCTAATTTGGGTAAGAATAGATTTCGCTAGCCCATCATTGGATAAAGAACCTTGAATAAACTCTGTTTCACCCTCTTCATTCTCGACTTCGCTCACACCAAAAATCGGCTTCACTACATCGAGAAATGCATTATAGGCATCAACAAAGCCACGGATATTTTGTTCAGCAAAATCCTTATCATCGCTCACGGTTATCGTGACGGTTTCATCTGTTTCCGTTGCTTTTAATAAATCTAAAGTAAGTCCACCAACAATATCATCAACGGTATTGGTCTCACGATACACTGTAAGTCCGTTAATCGTGATTTCGGCATCTTGACCGTGCTGGGTTTCAGTCGATTCAAAACCTGAAACGCTATCATTAAATGCAAACCGTGAAAGATCACTGGAGTCGGTATTTGTGGGAGATCCACCATCTTCTGACGCGGTAATCTCAAGTTGGTTCTGATCACCCGAAGACGCCAGAATAGTGAGATGATAATCCGTTCCGTCAAACACGACCGAGGCTGACACGCCAAAATCTGCATCATTAATCGCATCGCGTAAGCCATTCAGGGAGTTATTCGTGCTATCAATAGTGATCGTGGTGGATTCATGCGTGGTATCTTGAGTAAAAGCACCATCTATAACATCACTGCCATCACGAGACCAGGTACCAAAGTCAAAGGTTAAAGTGCCCTCTCCTACTGCATCAGTAGGATCTGTAAAGCCGGTAAATGCTAAGGCTTGCGATTGGGCAATTTCTTCAACGGTGAAAACATAAGTCCCCGTTTGAATATCGGTATCAAGCGTCGTGGGAACAAGTGCATCACTTTCGGTAAATGAAGCCGATTTACTGAACAAGCCTTCGGGATCAGTAAGCACGCCCGCGGCGTCTTGAAGCGTCGTTAACGCTGATGCCAACAATCCAAAATCGGATATCTGCGTTTCTGCCAGATCGCGTTTATTGTCTATGCGCTGTTGCGGAGCCGCCTTTTCGATAGCGGTCAGCTGCTTAACAAGATTCTTCGTATCGATACCGGAGCCAGCGCCCAGCGTTTGAATAATATTGTTGTCGATCTTGTCGATCATTTTAGGTCCGCTCCAACACCAATTTGGTGAAGTTTTCGTATCATCAGGTTTTCTGCAGTTTTAAACAGAAATTTTTAGCAAATAAATGCTCCTCTTAATTAGTATCGTCATATTCCACATTTTCTAAAAGAATTAAAAGTTTGGAAAAACCCAAACAATATAATTTCTTTAATTAGCGAACAGCAAAATGACGCTCGATTTAATCGAGCGTCTATAAAAAAAGCGCCGTAATACTTAGCCCAGCGCGTTTAACAGACGAAACTCACCATCATCATTCAACCTTCGTGCCAACTCCAAGAATATATCATCTGGAATTTGACGAATGACTTCACCCGACTCACTATCGATAACTTTAACAACTGTTCGATGTAAGTCCTCATCTACCGTAAATTGGATATCGCGCTGAACTGTTTGAACATAATCCGATACATTCGCCACTGCACTCTCTAACTCTTCGATAGAGATAGAGATAGACGGCTTATTGGCTTGTTCAATTTTCTCCAGCGGTTCAATCTTTTCCGCTTTTACGGTTTCGGGTGGCAAGTTTTGACCGGTCTCACGCGGTGCCACTTCTTTTGGCCCTTTTGAAGAAGCAGAATTAACCAGCGCCTGGCCAGTTATCTGTGTACTTCGTACTTCATTCATGGGTTTTACCCTCTTTGTTCACGACTTAAGCCGGTATCTCTACCGGCCGAAGTCTACTTCTATAATTACTTCTACTAACTTCTACCTTACTGTAGGAGCGAAAGTACTTGCTGAGGTCTCGCGTTGGCTTGCGCCAAGATTGCTTGCGAAGCTTGTTGCAGTACCTGTGCTCGGCTTAGCTGCGCCGTTTCTGATGCGAAATCCGCATCGACAACTCGTGATCTCGCAGCCGATGTATTTTCCGATACATTGGATAAGTTCGATACGGTGAAATCGAGTCGGTTATTAATCGCACCGAGATCCGCTCGGGTTGAGTTAATTTGCTCCAGCGCTATATCGATGGTGTCTACGGCGGCCTGAGCAGTCGATGCCGTGGCGATACTGACCCCAGCTATAGAACCAGCCCCTACTGCGTCATTCTGTTCCCTTAGCTCTGTCAGCGACACAATATCGGCGGCCGTTGCATTTTCACCATATTTAATAGCGATGGCATCGCCCGTTGTTGATCTCAAAGCCAGCACATTATTGCTGCCCGCTGCGCCTTCGAAGGCAACAACACCGGTCTCCGAGCTGACCTTGTTGATCTCGTCAATCACTTCCGTTAGGGAGTTGGCAATGCTCGTGCCGGCTTCAATTGCACCGATTTCAACACCATTGATTATCAAATCACCGGCGTTAAGATCGTTCGCGGCAATTGCCGTGATAGTAGCGCCCAGCAGGTTCCCATCATCATCATTAAAGTTAACCTTCAACGATTCTCGAATCGCTGCGGTACTGCCCGTTAGCGCTTCAATTTTAACACCCGCACTATCCGTGCTGGTGTCGGTAAAGACCAAAGACATAAACGTCGCTGTACCGTCGTTGGTGACAAACCCAGAAGCATTATCAGCTGCCGTTGTATTACCTGTTACCGTGATAGAATCCGCATCAGCCTGACTGAGAACCAGCTCACCATTGTCATCCAATGTTGCCGTCACAGATGTTTCGCTGTTTATTTTCTCAATGAGATCATCCATGTTGGACGTATCGGTTATAACGAAAGACTGCGCATTGTTATCACCATCCGTCACTGCAATCGTTATGGTATCCGTACCAGCAACCAATTGCCCTGTACCTGCACCAGATGCCTCAGCAGTCACCAGAGCAGAAACTTCAGCACCCTTACCATCCAAATCTGCATTGACCACCGCAAGCGCTTCATTTAGCGTTGCAGCCGACGTTAGAGATGATATGGAGACATCGTTGATTGAAATGCCGCCCGCCGCGAGACTTTGTAAATCACCAGCACCATTAGTAATGGTTTGACCGATGACATCACCACCAGAGCCACCCAAACTGGATGCACTGAATCCAGAAATATTAAAGTCAATCGTTTGATTAGATTCTGAACCGACTTGCAAGGCAATATCACCTAGCGAACCATCTAGAATTTTTTGTCCGTTAAACGCCGTCGTATCCGCGATACGATCTATCTCTGATTTAAGCTGTTGTACTTCAGCGTTCAGCGTTGTCCTATCTTCGTTAGAGTAAATTCCGTTAGCAGACTGGATAGACAACTCACGCATCCGTTGTAAGATGTTGGTGGTTTCATCCAACGCCCCTTCAGCCGTTTGAATCAGCGAGATACCATCGTTGGCGTTTCTCACTGCTTGGTCCAAACCTCGAATCGCAGAAGTTTGTCTGTTAGAAATCGCGAGACCCGCAGCATCATCCGCAGCGGAGTTGATTCGCTTACCAGATGCTAAGCGTTCACTTGCTTTGTCTAGATCGGCACCAGACTGAAGCAGCTGACGCTGAGCATTCAGTGAAGCAATGTTACTGTTAACTACTAAAGCCATGATAAGCCTCTCAAAATTATTTTGAATGCCAGTCAACGTCCGACTAGCTGATCGGTTTAGGAAATGGACAAAGCCCTTGTCCCTTGTATTTCTTATCGACGCGCTTTAAACAAACTTTAGGGAATAATGTGATTATTTTTAGAGTCTAAAAAGCGGTAGAAAAAAGGCGACAACCAACATCAATCTCCTTTAATATCAACAACTTAACAAACCCCACTATCATTGAGAGAGACGAAAAAAACACACAAACAGATCAAAAAACTAAAAATAATTGTTAAGTTTTATTTATATTTTTCTTTTGGTTATAACTATTCGATTTGATTTTTTATTTTTAATACCTTTATCGTTGTTTTTGGCGTATAAAACATAAACAAATGTTTTGGCGCTCAATATGCAGCCTTGGTATTCAATTTGCTAGATAGACAGTTTAATAACGCAAACAACAAAAGTCTGACGCGCCTCTTATCCTCACTACAATTAAGAGGAAGGTCTCAAATCAGCAACACTATAGAGGAAGGTTAATGTCCGACGCCTTACAACAGATTATTCGCCAGGCAGAAGTTCAAAGGCTGCAAATGGAAATGAACGTGATGGTTCAGAAGAACCTGAGCCTGTTCAAAGAAAGGATGCCTTTGGTGTATGAAATGGTTGCGGACCATCAACCCAGCAATTTAATCTTGCGGCTGGACCACAACGATAAGATCAACCTCCTTAATCAAGAACATAAGCATTTTTTATATAATGATGACCCTCAGGCTTTTGCTCAAAAGCAAATCGCCCAGTTTCAGAAAAAATGCCAAGTGCGTCGTTTTCGCATAACTCGCAATAAAGAGTACAACGACGACCACATTCACATTCCCCGCCTGAATGGGATGATCGACGAATACAACGAAAATTCGCGGGATCGCATACATGGCACACCAGAATTCATGCCGAGCCTAATCGTCAGTGGCGTAGGGCTAGGTCATCACTTTCTTGAATTGATCAAAAACTTCGATATCCGCAACCTAATGGTGTATGAAAAGTGTGTCGATGCCTTTTATGGGTCGTTACATGTGCTTGATTGGACAACGATCCTCGATCACTTTAGACAAAAGGGTAAATCAATAACCCTCTGCATCGGAAGCGAACCACAAGTCGCACTCGCGCAAATTGAAAGCACCATTAATAGAGTGGGACTGCACTCGCAGATATACACCTTTGTGTTCCGCCACACCATGCGCAAGGTCGAATTGGATTTCATTGAGTTTTACCAAAAAGAACTGCGTACCTTTATCGGTGGAATGGGGTATTTCGACGACGAGCAGATTGGGCTCGCCCATGCATACCACAACGTCAAATCGAAAAGCGCCGTCTTTGTGAGCCACAAAACCTATTCGCGCAAAATTCGCTTACTGCTTATTGGTAATGGCCCGTCTTTAGATGAACACAGAGACTATATAGAGGCCAACAAAGATAACGTCATTATTATGTCCTGCGGTACAGGGCTAAGTTCTCTCCTCAGAATGGGCATCAAACCTGATTTTCACGTGGAAATGGAACGCTGCATCATGGTTAATGATGTAATTCGGCACTTCTCAGAAGCTGACGACAGAAACGACATTACCCTACTGTGCCTGCACACGGTAGCCCCCGAAACGATGAAGGCCTTCCCCGACAGTTGTTATTCAATAAAGGCGAATGATGCTGGTGGGCCATTGGTACGCGATTACTTTTTGCCGCAAAAAACCAATGAGCTAATTTTCTGCAATCCTACGGTAGCCAATTGTGGCTTATCCTTCGCGGTGTCCATGGGATTTGAAGACATTCATTTAATCGGCGTCGATTTAGGCGTAAAGGATAAAGAGAAGCACCACTCCAAACACAGTGTCTACGTCGAGATGGAAGCCTTCGCTAAAAAAGAAAAAATTGATTACACAATATATGACGAAGATCGCGTTAAACCGGCTGAAGGTAATTTCGGTGGCGAAGTGATGGCCATGCCGACACTCCATATGGCTAGAGTTTCAATGGAACGCTACTTGCGGATTATAACACCAGTATTTCCGAACCTACGTGTGAGCAACACCAATGACGGTGCAAAAATAGAGGGGACGGTTTCAATCCGGCTGGAAGACATGGACGATTGCGGTGTTCACAATAAACATGTGGAAATTAAAAGCATTAAAAAATCGCACCTTCATCATCATACCAATCGAAAATTTGAAAAATCCAGTAACGCAACACTGCTAAAACCTCTTTACGCCGCCAAAGACAAGATCAAACTGGCAGAAGACCTATCAAACAATGCCGATCTCTACGACGAATTACTGCGCGCCTATCGAGAGATCAGCCCAACAATAGACCTCACTACCCACTTTTTACTGCGCGGGTCAGTCAACACCTTCTTCGGTGCGATTACAGAGCACACGTTCTATTGCTCGAATGAAGACGACTTTCGTGCAAACGCCAACATCGGCGTTCGCCACTTTAATAATTTCATCGATAAGGTTTATGAAAAAATGCAGGCCGATCCGTTTAAACTGGATGAAACCAGCAGCGGGTATGTGAAGACCATGCAGGAGCGGGAAAAAGCAGCTCAGGAGTCAGAGGAAAACACCACAGAACCGAACCGAAGCTAGCAGGTAGGCGTTAAGTTATATAACTGAATCAAACATCCACCCCGGAGTTTTTCAAGCTGGCTGTCGCCTCAAGTTAAAATTTATACCGCCTCTGCCATCTCAGAGAGAAAGGCATTCACCCCAATACCATTACGAGTAAAAGAAGAATGTATTGGGGGTTAATTTGACTATTTCTAGAGAACCCGAAATTCAGAAACCATGAGAAAACCGTATGCCAACGGCCATTGGCTCTTCTATGTACCTTACACGCCGTGGCGCTGCGTCATCATTCCCACTATCGTACGAATAACGTTTATACTCGCCACTATTACTGAGTAGATTATGAAAATGAAGGCTTACATTACTGTGACCAGAAAGCTTCAGTCGCAGAGATAGGCTGAGTCGAAAATTGTCTTCATAGGCATTATTTTCGGAAATAATATCAATCGAACGATTGATGGCTTGCTCATCAGAGCTACCTGAAAACGCATTCTGCAGCCCCGTTAAACCATCTTTTCCACCTTGGTAATCCCAAAAATAGAGTGCATCCGCGTGCAAAGTAAGATTATTGCGTATCGACCATGTCATATTGAGTTTTAATGATTGGTTAAACCAATTGTTGATATCATTGCCAACACCCGTCTGAATATTCCCATCACTAATTTCTTGATTGTAATCAGAATAGCTAATACCACTGCGCGTCAGACCGCCTAAAAGACTCCAAGATCTTTGTTTCACAATGGAGTAACTGCCGCGAAGTTTTATGCCATTCCAGCCATAGTATGCTTCAACTTCAGCCCCCAGCAATCTGTGGTTGCCGACGGGCATTGACATATTTTCGTCGCCGTCCCAGCCAATGACTTCAGCGTCATTTTTAAAAACCGACACACGGTAAAATCCGTTTTTGTGTTGATGTGATTCGAACACCAACTCGTAACTCGTCAGAGACTCGTCACTCGGTTCACTATCGGTCAGGTGGGCCGTATAATTTTGGGCCGCCGTGTTTAGGCGGCGTGAACGCTGAACTAAGGCTTTAACGATATAGTGATGGTTAATATTTTGAATAAATGCGATACGCGGCGAATATAGCGTATTACTGTAACTGTTTCGATCCCCTCTTCCTGAAAGTAAAATTGTCGAATATTCTGAGAGTTTCACATTGGCTTCTGCAAGCACAGAATAAGTAGATGCATACCAACCATCTCCGATAAAAATTGGATTATTAATTCCGAATCGATAAGCATCGGCATCAATACTGCTCACCAAATTACCACCATCACCGAGTTTTACATCATTTTCGTCATCGCCCCAGCCTGGGCCAAATCTCTCTCTCGAAAATTCTAGCCCGGTAGCCAGTTCAAATGAAGCGTTCGGCTGCCAATTAAGTGTTGAACTAACAAACCATTGATCTTCTGAAAAATTAATACGTTTATTTTGCGGGTGATGTTGATCTGAATTTCTGACATTACCTGTACGCCTTTCAGTATCATACGAATCGACACTTGTCGTTGCACGCATTGACAAGGTATTTGACAGTGCGTTTTCATATTCAAAATTGAGCGTCCATTGTCTATCGCGCGTGCCCTGTAAGTTAACCAGATTTCCGTCAAAATTGGATTTAACTTCATTCCCACGCCAAGTTGAACCTTGCTGGGTATAGCGAAACCACCCGCGCCACTTTTCACCAATCTCAGTATCGAAATGAAATTTGATTTGAGGGGCATCATCATAGTCAGAAAAATACTCCATCGCCTGTTCATCAACATCGTAGTCTCTACCGATAAACCCAGCGTCATTATCTCGGGAGACTAAAAAATGATTCGGAGCAAAGCCTTCAGTTCTTTGTATGCTTAAATGAGCGAACATGCTGACATGCTTTGCGGTATGGCCATACGACATTGAATAACCGAGACTTTTATATTTCCCCAGATAATTACCAGAAGAGTGAACGCCGGACTTAGAAGCAGCCGTGTGCGTCTCAATTTTGATGACCCCCGCCACGGCGCCAGGCCCATATGTGACAGACCCAGGCCCTCTGACAAACTCTATTTGCCGTATATCTTGTAAATCCCAGGCTTCCAGCTCTGATTTTGCCCCGAAATGCGCCAGATTATTCATGACTTTTCCATTCACCAGCAGTAGATATTTGTAATTTCTATTTATTACACTGCCTCTAACGGCTGGATGTGGACCTTCCTCATGATTTAACCAGAATGCACCAGGTACATACGTTTCAATTAGATCGTAAATATTACGCGCCGGTGAGTTTTCGATGTCTTGCGTGGAAATAACCGTAACGGCGACAGGGGTTTGCACACGGGACAAGCTCGTCATTGCAGCAGGTACGGCAACACGAGTATTTATCAGTTGCTCTAGAGACATATCGAAAAATTGTCTATCCGAAGCCAGAGTCCCCGAATAGCAGGGCTGAACCGCTAAGCAAGCTACCAAGAAGGCAGAAACGGCAGCTACTAGAAGACAGGCATTCTTGAGCATTATGGGCAGCTTCGATAAAGAGAACAGTGGTTGGTGCAGACCGGTGTAAGTATAGCTTCTCGCTCTGCAACAGCACTGTATTCTCTTAACTATGAATTTCGCGCCATGGTGTTTGAGGGAATCGAAATGGAAGCGGCAATCCCAGAGAGCCCATGCCCCAGGGACTACCCTTTCACCTGAACGATTATTTAAGCTTGGTCGACTGGAGCGGAAAGGTAATTCGAGAAGAAAAAAGAGGAAGCATTAATCAAACACTTCCCCGATATTGGACCGCCTAGATATAGAGCCAGAAACGTGGCTTATTTTAGTCACGAAATTTGAAAGCCGATTTAAGAGCCTTGTCGGCGCGAAGGACGCACTAAAGTCTGCAGCTCAGAAACTAGGATTTAAACGGACACCCGGCCTCGCCAACTGTCTTGCCCTTCTGCATTAGCAGCAATCACTCCCCCGCCACCCCGAACTCTCCGACCCAGATTAACGCCAAGGTATCGCCCGCCACGTCTGTAATTCCATATTTATTGGGGGTTTTTAAATATTCACAGAAAACATTCAGCAGTCAATCGTTCACAACACTCTACAAACCAAAAAATTACTGACTTTCACATAACGCATTTTCTCTTTTTAAGAGTGTCATGTTAATTCCTATTACTAAGTTTACAACCCTTCCATTTTTTAAAGAAGCGTAGCACGCTGAATCGCACGGCATAAATATGAATCAATGGGGAATGGGGAATGGGGAATGGGGAATTTTTCAAAACAGCTTACTGACATAAAAAAACCCACCTTTTACAGTGGATCATTTAAATTTTAGTTGTAAGATACGACTAAAGATGGACCGCCATTCAATACTTCCGCACCTGTAACTTCGCCGCTATGAAACTTAATTGCAATATTTTCTGGATTCGTTTCCAAAGAAATAGCAATTTGCGTATGGCCATAATAATTTACATGCTGAGGAATATCGATTATAGCGGAGACAACCATACCAAAAGTCACCTGATATTTATCAACCGTGGCAACCGGTACTGCGTAATAGTCTAGAGCAGTAATCGTGCTATTACCACCAAACCCAAATGGACCTGCCACTTCAATTTTTACATTATCTTGTAGGTATTGTAACGTTTGATTAAAATCTTTCCCTGCAGGAAAGTTAGAAAAATTAAGGGTAACATGCGCGTGACTTGCGGCTTGAGTCGCGTCAAGAACACTCGTATCAAACGTGATGATTGCCTTGTGATCGACAGGAAAGAAAACACCTGACTTACCAATGGTGAGTTCATTGCTAAAAGTATCAACTTGCCACGAAGAGTTCACATCACCATCCAAAGCCGGGATAGATTTTAAAATCACGGTGTCATTGGCTTGCGACAACGAGCTTAATATACAAACAACAGCAGTCAATAAAGCGGTTTTAAATTTCATTTTTACACATCCAAAACAATTAATTTAATAAGTTTAGCGTTAAAACTAAACCCCAAACATGAACGCCAAGCATTCACATATCGAAAGCTTAATAAATTAACGTTAACTTTAACAATTGAAAAACCATATAGGCTTTATCGAAAATTCTAATACGCACAAGGCACTTAAAATCTTTGAAGCCCTGACAATCCATGATTCCCTCTCCCAAAGCGTTATACTTTATGTGTATTCGTTTCATTACAGCTCCTGCTCTTTCACTGTTTTAAATTATACGTTTTCATCGGCGCGTTACTCTCCGAACACATAGCGCTGATCTTCCACGCTCGCATTTGGCGGGATCTTGTGCTCAACAAAGTAATCATAACCCTCTTTGAGATTCAACCAGAAGTAATACCACTCATTTGTTCTGTACTTTGATAATATTTCGCTTTCAAGGCGGAAAGGGAAGGCATGGACCCGAAAGAAGGGCTGACCGGCTCGAAGGGCAGCATCAGCTAGAGTATAAATCTCACTCATAAAGGGATCAGTCATTGCGAAACATCCGATTGAAACGCAATTACCATGCACCATAAGCGCACTTCCTGTTCGCCCATGCTTACGATCATATACATTGGGATAACCCAAGTTGAAAGAGAGATGAAACTTGGACCAGGGATTCATGCGCTGCGGGTTAACAAAATAGAAACCTTCAGGGCTTTGGTTGTCGCCTTCGTTAGTTTTTGGGCCCACATTTCCTGAAAAGTAGCAGATAGGGTAGTTTCTGAATAATGTGAAAGTGTTTTTATCATCCTCCACCCACACCTCCAGTACGCCAGGGTCTTTAAAGATGCGAATAAAAATAGAAGAGCCGAGCTGTAGGCCTTTCGCAGTAAGTGCTTTTGACAGCTTGTCTGTTACGCTTTCTATCGCTCTTTCAGATCGGCCACTTGTGGGCATAGTAGCTGCCAAGACGCCCTCTACTCCAATGAGGAAGGTTATTGCAATAAGTAACAATGTGCACCGCTTTTCCTATTGACGCCCATTATTTCCCCTATCGAATTTTTCTTCGGCCTACTTATCATCAAAATAGTCATTGTGCTCATCAATAACTTGATCGTTCTGAATTAATTTAATCTCAATCTTGTTTACATCTGGAAGGTTCTGAAAAGGCCCCAAGGGATCATAAGAATGGTAGCGAAACGTTACGCTTAATCGGAACACCCACCCTAAGCAGCCCTTAAATATCACCAAAACATTCAATATGACACAGTACTCCACATAAAAAGTGCCTGTCCTGTTTGTTCTGCAGCTAAAAAATTAGGGTTTAAACGGACACCCGGCCTCGCCAACTGTCTAGCGCTTCTGAATTAGTAACAATCACTCCCCCGCCACCCAGAACTCCGACTCAGATTAACGCCAAGGTATCGCCACGCCTGTAATTCCATATTTATTGGGTATTTTTAAATACTCACAGAAAGCATTCATCAGTCAATCGTCCACAACACTCTACAAACCAAAAAATTACTGACTTTCACATAACGCATTTTCTCTTTTTAAGAGTGACTGATGAGNNAGTGCTACCGGCGTCAGAATGCGCCAAACTGACCGTGCATTACAACACATTTCAGTTCAATTAGAGGAGCGCCCACCATGGCTAAGCATAATTTAATTTCGATCGATTTGGCAAAGAATGTTTTTCAAGTTTGTGGCACAACACGACAACAAAAGATTGTTTTCAATAAGCAACAAAAACGGAAAGAGCTGGCAGAGTTTATGGTTAACCAGCCGCCAACTGAAGTCGCTATGGAGGCGTGCTATTCCAGCCATTACTGGGCTCGCTTATTCGAATCCATGGGCCATACCGTGAAGTTGCTTCCAGCCCAACACGTAAAACCATTTGTACGAGGCAACAAGAGCGACAGAAATGATGCTGTTGCCATCTCCGAAGCGGCTCGCAGGCCTAACATAATTGCAGTTCCCATTAAGACAATCGAGCAGCAAGATATACAATGCCTACATCGTATCAGGGAAAGGCATGTGGCCCACCGTACAGGCCTGATCAATCAAACTCGAGGCTTGCTCAGTGAGTACGGCATTATTGCTCCACAGGGACACAAGGGATTTTGTCTATTATTGAGGGAGGCCGGCCAACCATCAAATAGTGAATTATCTCCGCTGATTAAAGCCCAGCTGAATCAAATAGCAGATGAATATTATAGTCATACAGATCATATTGAGGCTGTTCACATAACGCTAAAAAATATTGCCGAACAAACCCTCGCGTGCCAATTACTCTTAACAATTCCAGGTATTGGGGTTATTAACGCAACAGCAATATATAGCGCAATCCAATACGGTGATCAATTTAACAGTGCGCGGGAATTTTCTGTTTGGCTTGGTCTAACACCAAGACAAGCGAGCAGCGGTGAATCGTTTAAAAGCTCTGGAATTACTAAGCGTGGCGACCGCTATCTTCGCAAGCAATTAGTACACGGCGCACGGGCCGCAATCTCTCGCTGTAAAAATAAAGACGATAGACTAAGCCGCTGGGCAAATAACTTGATTGCTCGTAGAGGTATCCAAAAAGCCTGCGTTGCTATGGCAGCTCGCATGGCAAGGATCGCCTGGATATTACTACAACGGCGTGAACCCTATAAAGTTATGCCTTAGGCCCGACTTTATCACTCTACTTTAAGGTAACCATTACATGATGAACATAGCGGTTAATCCGCCCTGGCAAGAGCCTGTACGAGACGCAGCATTTAATGCTGAGTGACTGTTTTAGGCGGCTAGGTGCGGATCTCATTAGGGCGCGGAGGTGGCCACACACCTCCCTTGTTGACGCCGGATATATGTCTTCGTTACCGCCTTCTTAAAGTCAAAAAGATGGTTGATCAAAAGGTTAGAGTGACATTGAAGTACAACGACAAACCTCCTCATTGTGAGGTTTTTGGATTACTTTACTTGACGAAAAGGGATCGTCCATATATGTCATGTTA
>JAWSUY010000037.1:0-97498 GCA_033852175.1 Agarilytica sp. | reverse complement strand
CCGGTCATAAGTTTTACACAAACTGAAAATCTTGTGGGTGGTGATGGCGTGGATACGTTTACGATCACGCACAGCTTGAATAGCATTAATGGTGGTGCTGGTACGGGTGCAGGTACTTTTCATCTCGGTGCGAATGTCGCAACAGTTACGGGTAGTAGCGGGGTCGATATTTTTAATATAACTGCACCGATTACCGCCAATATTAATGGTGAGGATGGTGTGGATACCTTCGTTATTGATTTTTCTGTTACGGGCACCATCAATGGCGGGGCTCAAACCGATACATTTAATATTGGCGCATCAGGAATTACAGCGACAATTGAAGGTGGTGAAAGTATTTCTGATGCTGATCTCATTGTCGGTTTTGACGATGCTGCGAATACCAATGCGTGGACCATTACAGGATCAGAAGAGGGGAACCTTGTTAACGCAGCCACGATTGGCTTTACCGAAATAGAAGCGATTGATGGTAATACTCTTGCGGGTAATACCTTAGGGGATGGCAGTGATACCTTTACCTTAGGAACTTCAGGTAACGGGGGTATTGATATTGACGCGCGTGGTGGAACTGACTCGGTGAGGGTTTCTGGAACAGGAGATTATTCTGTTGGTTTTACCGGTGTAGGGACTAGTGTTTCAGTTGTTGAAGGTATATCAAATATTGAAAGTATTGTGAACACCACCGGGGTAAGTAGCAACCGCCGTTTAGTGCTGTCGACGAATTCTGACAGCGCGACATCTAATATTTGGGATATAACAACAGTTTCCGATACCGACAATTCAGGAACGCTAACTGAGCGTGATTCTGGGGATATTAATTCGATCTCTTTTCTAGATTTTGATTTATTTACAGGTAATGGCATTGTCGATGAGTTCACGATTGCGGGCGCTGGTGCTGTGGGGGACGTAAATGGTGGCTCGACCGGAACCGGTAATACGTTAACTATATCTGATGCGACAGCAAATGGTTGGGTGCTAAGTTCGGCATCAATACATAGCGGAACCTTTGATACCAATACTTCTTTTAGCAATATTCAAACGATTACGGGTGCGGGTTCTGATGGCGTACGTGGTCGAAACCAAAATAACGACTGGCAAATTACGGGTGTGAATTCAGGTTCTGTGCAACTCGTTGGGAATGCGGCCGATGTGGTGTCATTTAATGGCATGACCAGTGTGGTAGGTGGTTCAGCAGATGATATATTTACCTTTTTTGGCACAACTGGTTCAGTCGACTTAGTGCATGGCGGCGCTAGCGGAACGGATAGGATTGTCGGGCGAACCACGGTGAATACGTGGAATATTACAGATTTGAATGAAGGGAATGTTCAGGTCACGGGTGGTGCGACATATGTTTCTGACTTTCAAAATATTGACCAGCTTTATGGTAGTGAAACAGCAGCTGATCTGTTTGAATTTGATGTGTTTGTCGACTTTGATATTGATGCTGGCTCAGGTGCAGGCGATGTTGCCGACTATCATTTGGTAGCCGATAACATTGACATCACAGTAGGTGCTGGAGCAATTAATGGCCTCGTGGATGTGGAGCGGGTTGTTGGTAACAACAACGGCATTGATGCGACGACCTACGAGAGCTATTTAACGCTAGACACCTCTTTCGATGCGAACTGGGATATTTCTGATGTGGCTGGTGGGACGACGGATGGAATTAATGACGGCCGCATTACCTTTGGTGCTTCTGAACAAATCGATTTTGAAAACTTTAGTGGTATTACGGGCGGCAGCGGTAATGATACTTTCGATTTAAATGTGGCGACGGGTAATTCCGGTATTAGCGATTTTATTCATGGCGGTTCAAACACGGCGACGGGTGATTCTATTGAAGCGCGTAATATCGATACTGTTTGGAATGTTTTTGAAGATAATAGTGGTGGTGCAGGTAACGAATTTGCTTTCGGTAATGTTCAATATCTGAGTGGCGCTGGTTTCCTTTCGACAGACTTCTCTGGTGTGGAGGTGCTCACCGGCAGTGACGCTGATGATACTTATAATGTGAATAACTTTACCGTGGGTGGGGCATTTGCAATTACTTTAAACGGTGGCTTGGGCGATGATGTTTTGAGCCTGCCGAATCAACCGCTTGATATCACCATTGGCTTAGCAATTGAAGGTATTGGTCTAAATGGCATCAATACAATTTCGGCCAATGCGGGGAGTGCAAATTCGTTAACCGTATCAAGCTTGGAGGACGAAAATGTTGCTTGGGTAATTGATGATGTAAATTCTGGTAGCGTTAGTGGTACGGATTTTAAGAATTTTCAAACGCTTATTGGTAGTGAGGGTGACGACCAGTTTACTTTTAGTGGTGACGGTGATGTTGAAACCCTGGTGAATGGTGGGAATGGCACCAACGTAATTGTTGCCAATAATGTTGCCACGCGTTGGAACATTACGGGTGCTAATTCCGGCTCAGTTGATGACGTAACAAGTGGAGTGAACCGCTACATAGAGAGCTTCTCCAATATTCAAACGTTAACGGGAAGTTCCGTTTCTAACGCTTTTATTATCGATGTCGCTGGCTCGTTTGATGGAACCATCACTGGTGGAGGGGCAGGTACGAATTCAATCGAAGTGCGAGAGATGGCTCTAAACGATACGCTTTGGTTGTTAGATCCAACCTTAGCTGGGACGGGTACCGTACAGCGCGCGAACTCTGCTAACAATTTGGTGGTGAATAGTTCGGCGACCTTCAGTGGTATTGATGCGGTTACTGGTGGTGATGGGACTGATAAATTTCTCTTTTTGCAGACTGGCCTGTTTGCTGGTTCAGTCGATGCTGGTGACGGTGATGATGAGGTGAACCTTTCTTCGATTGCTACAGTTTCAACAACACTTGGCTCAACAACAATTAACGGTGTTAGTGGTGCAGAGCGCGTTATCGGTAACGGTGCGAACAGTACGTTAAACGGTTTAGATTCGGGCACAAATACTTGGACGATTTCTAATTTTGACCCCGGCGATTCTGATGGCGAGAATGATGGTGTTTTAGAAAATGGCGGTAACTCAATAGAGTTTATTAATTTTGCAATATTGCAAGGTGGAGACGCATCGATTGATAACTTTATCTTAGCGACCACCGGTTCTATCGATGGCGGAAGTATGAACGGTGGCGTTGGCGCTCCGACCGATACTGTTACGGGAGCTGCGGATACAAATGTTTGGACCTTAAGTTCTGGTACTGCCTTCGCCGGTGATGTTGATGGCTCTGCGTTTACAGGAATTAAACAAATTAACGGTGGTGGTGTAGCGGATACGCTGATTGGTCGTGAACAGCTGAATAATTGGCAAGTGAACGCTCTAGATGGTGGACATGTTCAGGGTGCTACGGATTCGGATCGAATTCTTTTTACGGATATTGATAGCCTTGAGGGGCATTCCAATGCCGATCACTTTGTTATCACTTCTTCGGGTTTTCTTTCCGGAGATATAAGCGGAGAAGGTGGGGTTAATACACTTACAGTCTCCAGTTTAATTACCCAATCTGTTAACTGGGTAATTAATGGCGCTACTTCGGGAACGATAGACTCGTTATTGACGAGTGGCTTTTCTGGTATTGCTTCAATTTTCGGTGGGCTGGGTCAAGATACGGTCACAGTGAATAACGCATTCGGTGGAGCGATAACGACGGGCGAAAATAACGATACGCTCAATCTTAATGCCAACGTATCAGGCGCTATATTGTTAGGTGCTGGCAGCGATACGATTAATGTTGATGATGCTGCTGTGATAGCCAATGTGAACGCTGGTGCAACGGCAGAATCGGACACGATTGTTTTGGGTCATACAACTGGAAGCACTTGGACATTTAACGGTTTGACTTCGGGGCTTGTGACTAGCACGGGTTCGGTTACTTTTAGTGGTATTGATATCGCAGAAGGTAATGGTGCTATCGATAATGTAACGGTGAATAACGAGTTCACCGGTAGTATTGCTGGCGTTGGCGGCAATGATATATTTATCTTAAATAATAACGTTGTTGGTGGCGTAAACGGTGGTGTTGGTGATGACCGGTTTGATATAGCCGCAACGGTATTAACCACGAATGTCGACGGTGGGTCACTTGATTCCGATACCATTCGCATTATGCATAATGCCGACAGTACTTGGACTATTGATGGTTCAAATACTGTGGATGGTGTGAACTTTAGCAATATGGAAATCGCGCAGGGTAATGGCGCTGAGGATACTGTTAATTTGACGGCTGCCTTTGGTGAAATTAATACACTGGGCGGTAACGATACAATTAATTTAAGTAACTCCACTACCGTAAATACCGGTGAGGGTGCTGATGATATTAATATATTAGTGGATGGTATTAGTGCGACGGTAAATGGTGGCGTTGATGCTGCTAACGATACTTTGGCAACTACGCATGGCAGTAGCAGCACATGGGTAATTAACGGCGCTTCTAACACAGTAGATAGCGTGAGTTTTTCCAATATTGATACCGCTCAAGGTAATGGTGCGGTAGATACCTTCACGATCTCATCGGCCTTTGGGCAAGTGAATGCGGGCGGTGGTGATGACCAAATTAATATCGCTACCGACGGTATTGCCGTGAGCATTGATGGCGAAGGTAACGACGATACCTTAACAATGACACATGCTGGTAATAGCACATGGACGATTGACGGATCGAACACTGTGGATGCGGTGGCTTTTACCAACATTGAAACAGCCGAAGGTAACAATGCACAAGACATTGTGAATGTGACTGCTGCCTTTGGTCAAATTAATACCGCAGGTGGTATTGATACAATCACCCTAAGTAATACCGCTTCTGTAAATGCCGGTTCTGGGGCAGATATTATTAATATTTTAGTCGATGGAATTAGTGCGTTCGTAGATGGTGGTGTTGATAGTGCTAATGACACGCTGGCGACAACACATGCGGGTGATAGTACGTGGGTGATTAATGGAACATCTAACACTGTTGACGGTGTAACTTTTGATAATATTGATACCGCTCAAGGTAATGGTGCAGTAGATACCTTCACGATCTCATCGGCCTTTGGGCAAGTGAATGCCGGCGGCAATGATGATTTCATTAATATTGCTACCGATGGCATTGCAGTGAGCGTGGACGGTGAGGGTGGCGACGATACATTAGCGATGACTCACGCAGGCAATAGTACTTGGGATATTGACGGGTCGAATACCGTTGACGCAGTTGCCTTTAATGATATTGAAATAGCACAAGGTAACGGTGCACAAGATATCGTGAATGTGACCGCTGTTTTTGGTCAAATAAACACTGCGGGTGGCATTGATACGATTAATTTGAGTAATACCGCTTCAGTTAATACGGGTACTGGTGCCGATAATATTAATATTCTGGTCGATGGTATAAGCGCATCGGTCGATGGTGGTGTTGATACCGATAACGATACCCTAGCGACAACGCACGTGAGCAGTAGCACGTGGACGATTAACGGAGCATCCAATACCGTTGATTCGGTGGGCTTTAGTAATATTGATACCGTTCAGGGTAATGGCGCTCAGGAAACCTTCACGCTTTCATCCGATTTTGGTCAAGTCAATGCCGGTGGTGGTGACGACCAAATTAATATTGCCAGCGATGGTATTGCCGTGAGTGTAGATGGTGAAGGTAACAACGATACCTTAACGATAACGCATGCTGGCGATAGCACGTGGACAATTGATGGGTCGAACACTGTGGATGCGGTGGCTTTTGACCGCATCGAAACAGTTGAAGGTAACAACGCACAAGACGTGGTCGATGTGACCGTGGCCTTTGGTCAAATTAATACTGCAGGTGGTATTGATACGATTACCCTAAGTAGTGCTGCGTCTGTCAATGCGGGTGTTGGTGCCGACGTAATAAATATCCTCGTGGATGGTATTAGCGCATCGGTAGATGGCGGCATTGATAGCTCTAATGACACTTTGGCGATAACGCATACAGGTGATAGCACGTGGACAATTAACGGAGCTTCTAACTCTGTTGATGGCGTGGGCTTTAGCAACATTGATACTGCCCAAGGAAACGGAGCTGAAGACACCTTTACGATTTCCGCGTCTTTTGGTCAAGTAAACGCTGGTGCCGGTGATGACCAAATTAATATCGCTACCGACGGTATTGCAGTGAGTGTAAATGGTGAAGAAAACGATGATACGTTAACCATGACGCACGGTGGCAATAGCACATGGACGATTGATGGTCTTGCCAATATGGTCGACTCGGTTGGTTTTGAAAATATTGAGAAGGCTGAAGGGAATAATGCAGAAGATACCTTCAACGTAACAGCGGCGTTCGGTGATATTGAAACTTTCGGTGGTAATGATGTTGTTACGTTAACGGCTGATGTGACATCTGTTTTGACGGGTGGCGACAACGATACGATTAATATCGGCAGTGAAGCGATTACGGCCTTTATTAATAGTGGGTCAGGAACTGACGAATTAGTCGGACCCGCTCGAATTGCTAATGAGACCAATGACTGGCGTATCAACTCGGGTACACACACGCTAAATACAAATGTTTCATTTACCGGTGTCGAGAATGTTTCAGGGAACGACGGTAATGATCACTTTACCTTAGAAGATGGCGCAAACATTGATGACGTTCGCGGAATATCGTTATTAGCCGGAGTAGACAATGGTGCTGATACTTTGGAAATCGAAAGCGGCACTGGCGATACTGTAAATTGGGATATCGTAGACAGCGGCGAAGGCGATGTTTCAGGTGGTCGAGTGTCTGCGTTCTACGGTATAGAAAATTTGACCGGTGGTGAAGGTGTCGATACCTTTGATTTGGAAAATATAAACTCTGCGATTTCTGGTTTGATCGACGGGGGAGAGATTGACGGTACAGATAATAATACGGATGTTGTTGATGTAACGGCATTCACCTCCGGCATTGTTGTCGAGCTGGGTCCAATTGCAACAGCGAGTAATCCTCAGCCTTCTGTTACTGCCAATATTCATGTTAATAATGTTGAGCAGATTGATGGCGCACCTGGAGCAGGTAATGCCGGTGAACAAAATAACTGGTTAGTCATAACACACGAAAATGATATGCGCTGGTCAGTAACGGCGTTTAATGACGGCTATACACAAGAACTCACAACGTTTGAACCTTTAGTGCTTGAACCTAATACACGCACTGACTTCACTAACTTCGGTAGCTACCAAAACGGCTTGGGTAACATTGATGGGAATATTGTTGAAGACGGTAATATTACGGGCGACTATGTTCTGGGCGATGGGCTCCGGAATTTGAGCTACACCAGTTTTACGATCGATCAGTTAATTGTTGTTGATATAGATAGTAATATTCTCAGAGTGACAGGTAATGGGAATACGGTATTACGGATTTCAGATGAGACGGCATTAAATGTTAACAATAATTGGTTAGTCGATTCGGTTAACGAAGGTAGTTTTACGGCCAATGCCGGTGAGGTTAATGAGTTTTCCTTAGATTTTAGTAACGTTAATCAACTTACTGGTGGCACGGGTAATGATACCTTCACCATTACGGGGGGCGGTGATTTAACTGATGGTTCTATTAATGGAGGGCTAGACGGTACAAATACGGTTATTGCTACTGCTGCGACTGGTTCATTGGCCTTTGGTGTAAGCGAAATGTCCTCTAATGTCCCTGTTGTCGCGTCTTATCCAACGGGAATGGCAACGGTTGATTTGCTAGATTCGCGTGATGGAATTATCGATCTCATCAATGTCACTAATCTCCAATCAAATTCATCTGTTGTGACATCATTAATTAGTGGTGATAGAGCTAATTACTCCTGGATAATTGCTGAAGCTGGAAATTCGATTTCTGGAAACGGAAATACCTTATCGTTCTCTGGTATCGATCAAGTGTTGGGTGGTTCCGGTGACGATATCTTCAACGTATCGGCTCTTGATATGGTTGACGATATTTATGACGGTGGCTTAGGTAGCGATACGCTTAACATAACGAGCTTAACTTCTGCCGTTGATATCTCATTGGATGTTGCGTTAGACACTGATGTCGTAATCGCGAATGTCGGCACTGTTAATACTGCCGATTTCGCAAATACTTTGTACGGTGATAATTTTGATAGTGCTTGGGAAATTACGGATGTTAATGATGGTTCAGTTACCTACGATAATGGTGGTGGCGATCAAACGGTCACTTTTACTAATGTGTCTAATATCGTAGCCGGTATCGCAGTCGATGATTTTTCTCTGATTAATGCCGGCTTTATTGAAGGCTCTATTAACGCAGGCTTGGGGAACGATAGCCTAACAATTGATAGTTCTTCTACTGGCGATATGACGATTCAAATCGGTCGTATTTCAGCCGGAGCAGTGGTTGATAACGGTACAGATCGAATTGATATCTTCGGTATTGAAACTGTTGATGCCAATGCTGTGCAAAACAATACTCTTATCGCTCGTGAAGATGTTGATAACGATTGGTCTATTACAAACTCTGCTTCTACTGTTACCGATACATTAGATTCATTCCAAACGACTTTCTCTGGGTTCCAAAATCTTGTTGGTGGCGATGATCAGGATCGTTTTGTATTCGATAATGCTGTTATTACCGGGACTGTTGACGGTGGTACGGGTAACGATATTGTTACCTTATTAAATCTTGATAATACTATTGTTCACGTAGGCGGTTTAAGTGCTGCTGATCTGGATTTGTCTAGTGTTGAAATCATCAATGCAAGCGGTTCGAATCTCACCTTGGTTGCAGGGGATGTTGTTAACAACTGGGAAATTAACAGCTCAGGAACCAATCAGTTACAGCCAGATGCTGTTCCTTCTATCACGTTCTCAGGGTTTGAAAACCTTACCGGCGGCAGTGAAAACGATACCTTTAACTTTAATGAAAATGTTGTGACGTCGGCATACGGAATGATTGATGGCGGAGCCGGTGGCGATAATGACCAAGTTGTTCTAACTGATCTTGTGAACACACTAACAGTATCGTTAGACGCTGCTTATGTCGGTGCAGATCTTTACGTTACACGTTTAGATCGTGTGTTAGCTAATGATGCGAACAATTCGGAATCTGCACGCAACCATTTGGTTGCTAATGTAGGGGATAACGATTGGGAAATTAATGGCACTAACAGTGGTACGCTTAATAATGAAGTTGTGTTTAGCGGATTTGCCGATTTAACCGGTAATAGCGGAATCGATCAATTTACTTTTGGACAGGTGAGTTCTAGTGAAGATGATCGAGTGACCGGTGTTATTGATGGCGCGGGAGGCAATGATGAGATTGTTTCAACGTCGATTACGAATAATTTGATTGTTGCTTTACACAATGAGTTATCGGTTACTGCTGATATTCACGCATTGAGCATAGAAGATGTTAACGCGAACTCTAACTTAGCGGTTTCTAATACGCTAATTGGACAAGTGGCGGGTAGCACTTGGGTCGTTGCAGGTGAAAATTCAGGAACTGTGGACGCTATAACGTTTAATGGTTTTGCGAACCTTACCGGCGGAGACGGAGTAGATACCTTTACCTTAATTGGTAATGACTCTATTACGGGTTTAATTAATGGGGGCAACGAAACCGATATTCTTGATATTACGGGCTTAACGGAATCGACCAGCGTTGTCATTGGCTTAGAAAATAGCGGTGATCTACGCACGGAAAGTATTGAAGATATCCGAGCCTCGAATAATAACAATACGCTAATTGCTGATAACGCTGAAAATACGTGGGAAATTGTCGGTGCTGATGCGGGCGTATTAAACGGCGTTATCCTATTCCAAGGCTTCGCGAATTTAACCGGTGGCTCCATTGCGGACACATTCAATGTTAATCGCAACCTTGGTGTTAACGACAGCATAAGCGGCGTAGTAAACGGCGGCTTAGGAACTGATGTTGTGAATGTTGATGGCCTTGTTGATGTGGCGAGTATTAATGTCGCATTGGGAATTGAAAATACGGCTTCGTTTAACCTTGTTGACATTCAAACTGTAAACGCAACGAATGGCGATTACACCTTGATCGGTGAAAACGTCGATAATACCTGGAATATTAATGGTTCAGATCAAGGCGATGTAAACGGTGTGGCATTTACTGGGTTTGCCAATGTCACGGGTGGTTCGGCTAACGATGAATTTGTATTGGATCAGACGGATCAAATAACTGGGATCATCGATGGTGGAGCAGAGCCGAGTATTGGTACGTCGACTGACACAGTTAACCTCAGCCAATTGGCTGCTGCTGTTACCGTTTCTTTGGATGTGAACACTCTGGGTGCTGATTTATATGTGCTTAATACGGAAGCGATTAATGCCAATAGTGCAAATGAAGCGGATAACCAACTGATCGCTGATGTTGGTGCAAATGTTTGGGATATTGTAGGGACTAATACAGGAACCATTAACAGTGATGTAACGTTCTCGGGATTCGCTAATCTCACGGGTAACTCGGGTAATGATCAATTTATTTTGGGACAGTTATCGGCTATTGAAAATGATCAAATTACGGGGATCATCGACGGTGCTGGTGGTACAGATGAAATAAATACTTCTGGGATTCCTGATGCTATTACTGTCGCCCTTCATTCTGATCTATCTGTTGTCGCGGATTTAAATGTAATTCGAGTTGAATCTGTTCAAGCCAACGGCGGCTTGAATCTTAACAACACTCTAATTGGTCAGGTTGCTGGCAGTACGTGGATTATTGGCGGCGTCAACTCTGGTACGGTTGAAGGGCTTAGCTTCAGCGGTTTTGGAAGCTTGACGGGTGGTGCTGGAGTTGACCTATTTACTCTGGACGGTATTGATGCGCTTACCGGTTTAATTAACGGCGCTGAAGGTAGCGATACTTTAGATCTTCTCGGTCTTAGTAATTCAGTCAGTGTTGCTGTTGGCAATACGGCTATTGCAGATATCAATGTAGCTGATATTGAAACCATTAATGCCTCATCGGCTAATATTAATACCTTCATTGCTGATAATGAAGAGAACTCGTGGGAGATAAGTGGCGTTGATGCGGGTCGGTTGACTAGCAGTGCTTACTTGATCGATTTCGATGGTTTTGCAAATCTATCGGGCGGCACAGAAGGTGATACCTTTAACTTTAATAGCGAGGTGGTTGTTGATGATGAAATCACCGGAGTGATTAATGGCGGTGAAGGTTTCAATGTCGTGAATATTGTTGGTCTTGTCAATCTTGCCACGGTTGCCATTGGAACGGAGAACGCAGGTGAAATGAATCTTGTGGGTATTGATGAACTCAACGCGGATTCACCCAACGCCTATCAATTGATGGGTGATAATGTTGATAACACGTGGACGGTTCAGGGATCAGATAGCGGGACTCTGAATACACTTGCGTTTACGGGCTTTGGTAATTTAGTCGGTGGTAGTGCAGATGATACCTTTGTTTTGTCTCGCCAAGATGGAGCAAGCGTCGACGATAGCATTTCTGGAATTATTGACGGCGGTGCAAACCCAACGGTAGGAACTTCAGTCGATACTGTAAATCTCGAAGGAATGGTCGATAACGTTATTGTTAGCTTTGATGGGGCGTATGCTGCAGACCTATACGTAAGTCGAATCGAAAACTTAAATGCGGCTGTAGCGAATAACAATACTTTGGCCGGTTCTGCAGGAAATAACGATTGGGAAATCGAAGGCCAGAATTCAGGCGAAATTAATAACGTTGCTTTCACTGGTTTTAGAAATTTAGTGGGTCGCGACCTGGTTGATATCTTTAGCTTTACCGATACTGGATCAGTTGATGGCTTTGTTGATGGTGGCACGCAGCCGGATGGTCTGGGCGATATTGTGGATGTGAGTGCTTTAGCGAATCCTCAAGTGATTATTGGTGATACAACGGTTGGCTTTATTAATATTGAAGAATATCAAGGTGGTAACAACGAGAGTGTAATTACTGCGGCTAACGTCGAAAATGACTGGTTAATTACGGATGTGAATACGGGAACCATCATTGATGAAAATGGAAACAATATTGCTTTTAGCGGTTTTGATGAACTTGAAGGCGGTAGCGACGAAGATCACTTTGTTCTTGCGGGCGGTTCTGTAACGGGTGAAATACGTGCTGGCCTTGGTAATGATGATCTATCGGTGACGATAGTCGAAGGGGTTAATGGCACGGTTAACTTTATCGGTGGAGCAGGAACGGATACGGTTGCGATTACTGGCGGTAATACTGAATACACCACACGATATGAAGCCGATGGGTTTGGTAATGCAAGGTTAGAGTATGCCTTCCAAGATGACAGCAGTTTAGTCACCTACACAGTGAGCTATTCTGAATCGGAAGTTGTGAATGATGAGGTTCTTTCTAGTTTGTTGACGGTCAATGATATTGACGATCGCAATGATATGATTTTAGTCGAAGACAATAGTTTTGCCTTTGACGGTATGGCTGAAGTGAATTACGACAATAAAGAAAGCGTTTCGTTTATTGCGGAATTGGGCGATGCGGTGAACCTTAATGGGCAGATTCAAGTGGCGAATCGCTTTGAAGTTGCTAACGCATCGGTTAACGCTGTCGCGGAAAATGCGAATATCCAAGCCTTGCAAGTCGTATTTAATGCGAATACATCGGTTGGTGCTGCGGATGCGCGCATTCAGCTTAATGTCGATAGTGTGCAGCTTGAAAGTGTTGTTGGTGATGTTTACTTGCAGGAAGCGAATGATCTGAACATTGCGGGTATTACGAACCCTGGTGGCATCACGGACATTATTGCCAATGGCAACATAATGGATACGGGTGTTTTGGCTTCTTCCGAAGTTGTGACTCTGCAAAGCCTCAATGGTGATATTACTTTAGATAGCGCCAACAACTTGCGCGGTGCGGTGAACTTTACCGCTGTTGGACGTGTCGCGTTGAGTAACAATACTTCGACAATACTGGGCGATATTGCGGCTCAGAATATGGACCTGATTATTAACGGAAACCTAAGTGATGAGGGCACCATTGCAGTTACAGGTACAACGACAATAACCAGTAATGCGAGCAATATTATTCTGGATAATGCAGCGAACGATTTTGGTCGCGTTGTGGTGAATAATGGTGCTGAAGTTAGTTTGATCGATGTGAACGATATCTCTGTGGAGGGAAGTGCTACGAATAGCTTCGAAGTTACTGCTGCTGAGGAAGTTGAAACATCAGGATCAATAACCGCGGAAGAAATTGCGCTTACATCTCTTAATACTCAAACACGAGTTAATAATACTTTGACAGCAGGTAACTCAATTGCTCTGACGGGCGTGGGCGTGTCGGTTAACGGTTCATTGTTAGTGAACAACAACAGTTTGCTCGAAGACGCTGTGGTTATTAATGGCACGTCAGGAACCGTTGAATTGCTTGGGTTGATTGATACGCGAAATGGTAGTGGTGCTGTGAGTGACTTGACTATTACGGGTAACGTGATTTCACAGTTGGCTGGAGCTAATATTATTGTGCGAGACTTTGACTCCATATCCGTTTCGGATATATCTCAAGGGGCTGATATTAACGCTGAGCGAGATGTTGTGATGACGGCGGGTGGAAACATTGTGATGTTGCCGGGTACGACAACCGATGCCGATACCGTAACTCTTACTGCAGCAGGTAATATTGTTACTGAAACGATTATAGCCAATGAGTTGACGTTAATCGGGGCTAACATTCGACAGCTGTCAGATTCCCAAATCGCTAACGACGCTACTTTTAGTGCCTCTAATACGTATGAGTTGGCTGTGGGTGCTCAAGTTAACGTAATTAACGGCGATTTACTGATCGAGTCAAATACCCTAGAGGTAAACGGTGCTATTGATCTGAGTAATGGTGTGGTGACGTTAAACTCTGATGAGAATCTTACAATCGCTGGGTCTGTAAATGCTACTGTGGCTTCCCTTGATTCCGGTCGGGATATATCAATGACCAATGATTCTAGTATTACAGCAACGGACACCATTAGTTTATTGGCAGATGGCAATATTGCTATTACGGAATTGATCGCTGGTGATATGACTGAGCTATCTGAAGGTGTCGTTACTATTGAGTCGGTCAATGGGTTTATTGCGGATAATAAATTAGGTGTGAACGTTATTTCTAATGATCTTCATCTTATCGCGAGTACGGGGGTTGAGTTAGAAAGCGAGGTCTCTACGATCAGTACTTTGAATGGAACCGGAGATGTGCTACTTGCCAATACCGGCGATGTATCGATAAGTGTGTTACGTAATAATGGTGATATTGATTTTACCAACACGCTGGGTAGTGTGACCTTGGTCAATACTGATGAAGTTGATTATGACCGTACAGCTGGCGCAGATGTTCGTGACGCTGGCGGGGTGATTGCTACAAGTTATGATACTGGTGAACTTAGATTAACGGTGGAAGGTGGAGATTTATTAGTAGCCAATGATCCTGGCCTCGATATTGCTCGTCCTGAATTAGTGGGTAATACGGTGATCGTCAACGTGCCGGATGGAGACTTTGCGGACAAAGATGGCCGTCCTCTCGTTGCTTTTGTTCGCTTTGAAATGAGTATTTTTGCACCCGGTGGCGTACTTCCTCGTTGGGGGTTTGATATTGCTCCCATTAATCCTTTGAACAGTACGGCAGATCTAATCGATTCGTCTGCAGTGGGTAGTGTTGGGGACTTACTTGTTAATGTTGAATCTCTTGAAGAGCTTGATCCCGCTGTATTCACCGAGGTTCGTAACTATTCGTATGACAATATCTCAATTCGTATGCCTCGCGACCAAGTTTACGATGATGAGTATGACGATTATGATGATGAAGAAGATGAGGATGAGTTAAGCCTCTAATTCTTTAAGTTTGCTCTAAAAGCTGTTCATACCAATGCCCCGAGATGTTATCGTCTCGGGGCATTTTTTTTTCGATAACATAACCGATAAGTAGATATTTATGTCGCACAATATTTTACCTCAGTCAGCAATTCGTCAGGTTGGTGGCGTAGGTCTAATTTTTGTTCTCTTTTTATTGTCTTCATTAAGTTATGCTCAAGGGTTTCTGGAAATGCCAGAAACTGAAGAAGTGCCAGAATATGAGCGGGAATCGATGTTACTCGATTTGGATGTTCCTCCTGTTCGAGACCGTGATCCAGATCCTGATGCCGGGCCAAGGTTAAACATTAAAGAATTTAAACTTCAGGGATTAGTCGAATACCCTGATTTAGGGATTACGCGAGGTGAATTGATTAAGCGCGTAGAGAGTATTCGCTTTGACCTAATGAACGAGGGCGAGTTAACGGATTCTGGATATACACTGGATGAGCTTGGCGAAGTGTCGGACTTGATTGCCGATATTGAAAGAGAAAGCGCCGAAGAGCATGTGGGTGCTTTGGAAGTGCAAAAGCTGGTATTTTTGATTCGGGATCAGCGCCGCCGTCGAGGGGTAACTCTGGGTATGATCGAAACGGTTGCGGATACGATCACTCAGTTTTATCGCGAGCGGGGCTTTATCTTAGCGAAAGCCTATATCCCTGAACAGAAAGTGCGTGATGGCGTGGTGACGTTAACCTTGTTATTGGGTGAACTTGGTGATATTAAACTCGAGAATAATAAGCGAGTTTCAAAGCGTCTTGTCGATGGTGTATTCAAACGTGATTTGAATAAGCCGGTCACAAGTTGGAATATTGAAGAATCCTTGTATTTGATCAATGATATTCCCGGCCTATCGGCCCAAGGGTTTTTCTCGCCGGGGGACCAAGTCGGAGACACCAAATTATCGGTTAATGTCCTTCAGGAAAGTTGGTACAGCGGGAATCTTCGTTTGGATAACCATGGTTCTGAAAATACCAGTGATAACCGAGCGTATTTAGATTTCTATCTTCACAACCCTTTGGGGTATGGGGATGAACTTTATTTCGCTGTTTTGAACTCTTTTGCGCCAAGCAATAGTACATATGGCGCTATTCGTTACAGTTTTTTTCTTGGGTCGCCACGTTATCGGGCTGAAATTGGCTTTTCGACCAATGACTTCGCTTCTCGTAATGCTGGTGAGAATTCGACGGAGTTTACCGGTGAGTCTGAAGTTGAAGATGTTTCCTTTACCTATATTTTCAGCCGCAGTCGTGTAAAAAACATGTCTGCCGACCTCGGCTATATGAATGTATCGACCTTGCTAGATTCCGGGTCAACAACGATTCAGAAAACACAGGTGATTAAACTGGGTTTCAACTTTGATATTTTGAATGAAAAATGGCGGCAGCTGTATATAGGTCGAGTGTCATTGGCAAACGCAAATACGGAAACCAATGTTTTCGGTCAAACACCAGGAAGCCACCTTATCTTCAACTATGACTTATCTGTATTGTCATTTTTGAAATTTCCGTTTACTCAAGCGGAAACACGCCTGGTATTACGAAGTGTTGGGCAATATTCGGGAGAAGCTGTCTCGAACCTCAATCAGCTCAGTTTAACGGGGCCGAATACAACAAGAGCGTTTTCTGTGAATGGTTTTCAATCGGATGATGCGTTTTATTTTGGCGCGGATTGGATCTTCAATTCCCCTAAGTTTAATAACGCAAAATTCTTTGGTCGAAGTACAAGCAAAGTTTTTCAGCCCTATATTTTTCTTGATATAGCATACGGTACGCTACAACCGTTTGATGAGGATGGGCAAACGAACACGGGTAAATTGGCTGATATTGGTGCGGGAATAAAGTTTAATCATTCGGACTTCAGTGCGAGCTTATTTTTTGCGACCCCCATAGTGGATGAGGTCATTACACTGAAAGATGAAACGCCGACTACTGGCGTTTATTTTGAGTTCCAATATGTGTACTAGAGTGTGAGCGGCTACACGAACTCTTGGCGCCCACTAATAAAAATCATCAAAGCCCTGAAATGATTCAGGCTCGATATCCTGCAGTGGGTTTCCAACAATATCATCCATAGGGCTTGTATCAAACGAGGCACTGCCAAAGTGAGCATTGCCTCTCTCTGGCGCTGTCGCCATGGCAATATCGAGATGACCCCAGGACTCGGTGTCGTAATCGGCTAAATCGCCATCTTCGTATTGAAGTTCAATTGTGCTGTTTTTTTCATCAACGGCGATTATCTCGAAAAGCATGCCGGTGGCGAGTTCTATGTACCATGTTCCGATTGCGGGATAGAAAGAGGCCATGTGTACTCCAAGTGAATCTATATCGATGCGGTTAATAATTAAACTATCATCGATTTCTCATCCCTGCACATTCTTATTTACGTGCTGGGCGCGCGCGAACCCTCAGAGCAGAATTAGATATCTCTTGTACCTACTTGAAAATAAAAGAAAAGTTCGAATTCTTCTGTGCGTTAATACAAGCTTTAATTCTAGCTTTGAGACTATAAAGATGAAAAAAATCTAGGTTTTTGATGATGAAAATGACGTCAGCGGTGTTTTTGTTCCAATGAGCATTAAAGAGCTCGCCCGAATCTTTGCACGTTTGCATATTTAGGTTGTCGTCACTTGAGTGCTAATTGTAGTGTTTGCGTGAATGACGGCTTAACTTCCCACTTGATCAGTCGTTGAGAACTGTAATTTAGGGAATGGCCTCTGGGTAAGTGTCAGTTTGGGAAATAACATGGGGAATAGGATTCAACAGCACTCTTTATCAAGCAATATAAGAGATCGTTGCGTTTCACGTCGTGGTTATTTTATAAGCTCTGCGACTTTTCAATCGTGCTGGTTTTTACCGAATTGTTTTAACTGGTCCTCTTTTTTAGCAACAAAGCTAATCTACACTCGACAAGCCCCACACTAAGTATTTATTCTCTCTTCCGCACAGCAACACGGGTTAATTCAGAGGTCTAACTTTTGAAAAACCGGCGTCAATATGGCACAAAACGACATAACCAAGCGCCTATTGCATGCGGCAACGCTACTTTTTGCTGAACGAGGCTTTGTGGTGATATCTCTGCGCACGATAACCGGCATGGCTGGCGCTAACCTGGCAACGGTGAACTATCATTTTGATTTCAAGATGGGGCTTATACAGGCTGTCTTTCCCCGCGTTCTATCGCCGTAGTGCCGAGAGTTAGACCTGAGTTGGATGTGCTCGAAAAACAAGCGAACGAGCGTGCTACTGAGGCTGAAGCGCTTTTACGGCTCAATGTTAGAGGCTTTGCTTGTTACAATGGAAGATCTTGATGAAGACACGCAAATTTTATGCAGCTCTTGAGCTTGGTGTACACACAATCCCAGGAACATCTGCGTCATTATCTGATTGCAGAGTTTGGGTTTACCTATGACCGCATGGTGAGTTTAATGCGTCGAGTTTGCCCTGACCTTAGCCCGGTTGAATTGGCGCCTTTATTTTATGCTCGGCGCGGGTGTGTTTACCTTGGCGGATTTTGATGCGATTTGTTCAATTTTGAATGCCGAGTACGATGAAGATACTGAAGTACAGTCTGTCATTAATATGATGATTCCCCTTATAGCCACAATGTTGACCTCTCCGAATGTTAAATAAAAAACGCACGCGCAATAAAAAACTAGGCCCGGTAATGTTAGATGTTGCCGGTATTGAATTACGACAAGACGAAAAAGAAATTCTTACTCATCCGCAGGTGGGTGGTTTGATTCTATTCTCCCGAAATTTTGAATGTTCTGAGCAGCTCGATGGCTTAGTGAGAACCGTACGTGAAGTGCGGCCCAATATTATCGTCAGTGTTGATCACGAAGGCGGGCGGGTGCAGCGTTTCCGGGAGGGTTTTTCTGTATTACCGCCTATGCAAGCCGTCGCGAATAATTTCCAATCATTCCCTGACGAGGCTAAAAGCAACGCGCAAGAACTCGCCTGGTTAATGGCCTCGGAACTGATAGCCCATGGCGTTGATATCAGTTTTGCCCCCGTTTTGGACTTGGATGACGCGCACAGCGTAATCATTGGTGATCGCTCGTTTTCCCCCGATCCGGATACGGCTTGTATTTTGGCTGAAGCTTTTGTTGATGGCATGCATGACGCAGGAATGGCAACCACTGGCAAACACTTCCCTGGGCACGGTGGCGTGAAGGCTGATAGCCATTTGGAGCTGCCAGTGGATACTCGCAGTTTGGAGGAGTTGGAGGAGCATGACCTTATTCCGTTTACACGTTTAAAGAAAAAGCTCGATGCCTTAATGTCTGCTCATATCGCCTTCCCCAATATTGATTCAGAGCTTGTCAGTTATTCTTCGTTTTGGTTGAAGGACATATTGCGTGAAAAACTGGGCTACGAGGGTTTAGTGTTTAGCGATGATCTCTCTATGGAAGGCGCAGCTGGGGTGGGTGGCTATGCTGATCGTGCCAAATTAGCCTTGAACGCGGGCTGTGATGTGGTTCTGGTGTGCAATAATGCCCGCGGTGCCATTGAGGTTATTGAAGAGTTGGAAAAAGCTGCGTTATCACTTCCGCTTTGTGGTCTAGAAGCGTTAGCGAAAAAAGGTAACGCGTCATTAAAAGTACTAAAAAAATCGAGTCGATGGAAAAATGCACAAACCATCGTCGAAAAGTTGAATTTAGGTTAATTTGAGGAGGTAGATGTGGAATCCCTATGGTCACAACTCACGGGTTGGGTGGTATCAAAAACCGGTCAAGAAAATTTATGGACGATTGAAGTCTTTATTGTCGTACTGATTACGCTTTTTATTGCCTTTGCTGTAGGTCGCTCAATGGCGAAGTTAAAGCGTAAGGCTGACGCAACGAAAAACCTTTGGGACGATGCTCTCGTGCATGCCATCACCCGTCCTTTGCGCTGGTTTATTTGGGTTATGGGCTTGAGTTTTGCCGCTTCGATTGTGGCTCAGCATTCAGAATCTATACTCTTTGCCTCTGTTAATACGGTCAGGCACGTGACGGCGATATTTATTGTTACCTGGTTTATTCATAGTTTCTTATTATTTGTTGAAAAAAACGTGATTGATCCGGGCTATATGCGTAAGCCGTTGGACAAAACGACGGCAGTCGCGGTCGGTAAGTTATTGCGAATATCGGTCATTATTACGGCAGTGCTCATCGCACTTCAGTCTTTGGGTTACAGTATTTCGGGCGTATTAGCGTTTGGCGGTATTGGCGGCATAGCGGTTGGCTTTGCGGCAAAAGATTTGTTGGCCAATTTTTTCGGTGGTTTGATCATTTATCTTGATCGACCGTTTTCGGTGGGTGACTGGGTTCGATCACCGGATAAGAATATTGAAGGGACTGTAGAAGATATTGGGTGGCGAATTACACGGATTATGACGTTCGATAAAAGACCACTTTATGTGCCTAATTCAACATTTACACAGATCTCGGTAGAAAATCCCTCGCGTATGTCTAATAGACGTATATATGAAAAAATTGGTGTTCGGTACGACGATGCTCGCTTAATGACGGGAATAGTTCGCGACGTTAAGTTGATGTTAGAGCAGCATGATGCTGTCGAGCAAAACTTGACGCTTATGGTCAATTTCAATGAGCTTTCTGCCTCGTCTTTGGACTTCTTTGTTTATTGTTTTACTAAAACAAAAGATTGGGCTGAATTTCACGAGATTAAACAAGATGTGATGTTACAGATTTTGGACATAATCGATAAAGCCGGTGCCGAATGCGCATTTCCAACATCAACAGTGCATCTTCCCGATGATATTCGTGTTAAATCATCTGTCGAAAATAAAAATTAATTTCTAAGGTTTAATAATGAGTGTGATTGGTGTTATCGGTGGCTCGGGGTTTTATGAATTTCCTGAGCTTTCTAATCAAAAAAAAATCTCGATTGAAACCCCATATGGAAAAGTGGAGTCGATAACACAGGGGCGATTTAATAATGTCGATGTTTGTTTTATTCCGCGCCATGGTGGTGAACATAATGTGCCGCCACACAAAGTAAATTACCGTGCAAATATTGATGCGTTTTCGCGTATTGGTGTTGAGCGTGTTATTGCATTTAATGCAACAGGTGGAATCGGTGAGCAGTTTGGACCCGGTCGTTTTGTTATTCCTGACCAGGTTATCGATTACACCTATGGTCGAGAGCATACTTTTTATGATGGGAAAAATGAATCTCTTGCCCATATAGAATTTGCGACGCCGTTTAATGAAAAGTTACGTGCGGTACTTAAGCAGGCCGCGACCGAAAGCGATATCGGTTTTCAGTTTGGTGGTACTTACGGTTGTACTCAAGGCCCGCGTTTGGAAACGTCGGCTGAAATAAAAAAACTTCAAAAAGATGGCTGTGATTTGGTTGGAATGACGCTAATGCCGGAGGCCGCATTGGCGCGGGAGCGTGATTTGGCGTATGCATCATTAAGTTTAATTGTGAACTGGTGTTCAGGTTTAAGTGACGAAGTTATCAGTTTAGATAAGATAATGGCGCAATTAGAATCGTCTATCCCAAAAATAAGAGAAGTAATACTCAAAACGATTAGCCCATGCTAGACATGACGTTTGCATTGCAATATCTTTGCGCTTGTAGTCCTTGTAAAGATTTTTCCTTTTGTAGGAGATTTTTGTGAGGGGTTTAGTTATTTAGATAATAAAAATATAAGAGGTGCGTAGCATGGCAGCTCGAGAAATCGGCACGGTTAAGTGGTTCAACAATGCACGAGGGTATGGCTTTATTACCCAAGACCAAAAGGTTGATGATATATTTGTTCACTATCGTAATATTCGTGGTGACGGATACAAAAGCCTAGCGGAAGGTCAGAAAGTTGAGTTTGAAATTCAGGAAGGTGAAAAAGGTTATCAGGCTGACGACGTAGAATGCGTTTAATGTTTGATTATTTGTAAGTTTCGCAATACGGTTGGCTGGTCACTCGTTTCTTGTTGTTATATTGATGTACCCATGGTGCGGATTTTAACCTGAGGCAGGAGGCAAGGAGTGATTAGCCGAACGTTTCCCTCTAACCTTCTTTTATTCACTCACATTGCTTCTGTAATTCGCTGATAGGTTTTGAACTTCCTGTATCCGTTTTCGTCAAATTTTCTTTCATGACCTTTTCAGGCTTTCCTGCTATACCACCCTTGTAACCCGTAACCCGTAACCCGTAACCCGTAACCCGTAACCCGTAACCCGTTACCCGTCGTTTTCACTTTCCTTCAGAAACTCAGGTTCATATTTCTTAATGTTAATCAGAATGCCCAGCTTGGGGTGATCAAGATAATGCAGCTCCTTGCTTCGCATTCTCCTTTTTTGCTTCATTGTCACAATGTGTTTTGTGATGAAAGGTTTTTGCGCGAGTCGTGAGTAGTCGTTTAGCAGGGAGGACGCACTTGTATTGGCGTAGGACAGTTCGTTTTCGGGTAGGGGAGTGTCGTCCGGAGAGTAGGAAAACCCAAAGTTTGTTGATGTGGCGCTAATTTGTGTATTGAGCTTTAGGGATTCTTCTAGGGACTCTTCGAAGATTGATTCCTGTTGATCGGTATACGCACCTTCAAATGCTGAATCTAAGTCGAGCTCAATCACAAGGGGTTGGGGTCGCTCAGGAACGGGCGGCCAGTGGTCACTTTCTTGCCCTACGTTAGCCTCAAACTGTGTTAGCCATAGGTTGGTATGCAAGTGTAGGTAACGACTAACGTATAGCTTTATGCTGCCTTCAAGCTCAAAGTGTTCTCCAAAGGTATCTCCCCCGGTCATAACGATCGAAGGTGCGTCGCCTTCTTTTGTCATGGGTTGCCGCCATGATTGGTGGAAAAGAACGCGCATTGAGCGATCTCGTCCCAAGCGGCGAGCATCGTCATTCAAATCCTGGAGTGTTTCACCCAGAATAATATAAGGCTGTTCTTTAGGTGTCATGCGTACTTTCTCGGCTTCTTCGATAGCCGAGCGGTACTTCATATTGAGTGGGTCCTGCGGGTCGGTACTCTGCAGGGTTTCGAGTAAGTCTCGATTGTCCTTCGCTTCAGCCTTTGACATTAGAGAACTGTTTGAATCGACAGGGAGGTCAGTCGTTTCCGCATTTTCCGCTTCCTCTGTACCCGTTATCTCAGGCTCTTCCGCTGGGATCAAATATTCCAAACGAGGAGGGTAGGTTAACGTAATGTTTTTAGGCCAGATCTCAGAATCTTCACTGGTTCGCTCAATGCGTTCAAAAACAATGAGTTCTACTTGGTACCAGTTGTTAAAGTGATCATTAAATATGTCTTCTTCTGTTTCCTGAGAGGGCTGGGCATAAACCGGCTGAGAAGCTGCGACGACTAGGCAAAAAATGCCTGAGATGATTGAGGTCGATAGCATCTGTTTTGTTGCGGTGTAAATCACGAAGAATTCTCTTTTGTTTAAAATCAGTTAGCTGCGATTTCTAATTGTGCCAGTAGTGTCGTTGCTGGGCTTGGTTATATTTCTACAATTGAGGCGATTATTTGTCTTTACTCTAGTTATTTCGCTCTAACTCTTCAATAGTAAATGAGTCCCGGCCTGTAATCTTGCTTATAAAGCGGAGTGTGGCGAGAACGCAATGAAGCCGTCGGGTTTCCATTGCTGGATATGGATACACGACGCTTTTAGACTGCCTTCGAGGAGGTTTTATAGTCCGCGCCCCCTGCAATCTTCCGAGGTAACGTTTAAAGCTCATTCTAAAGCCACCTTCGGAAGTAGCAAAGTCTAGAGGTGTAAACGTGGCGTTTCACATTTGTCCGCAGCAGTTACTCTCCACATCAGTATGCTTGTTAGTGCCCCTTCCTAAATAGATGCCTGCCGCGATAAAACTTAAACGGGTATCTTCGCATCACTAGATGGGCTTATTTGCAATGAGCAAATGCCTATATCCTGTTACGTAAACCTGACCATTTAAGTCTCTCCTCGCCACGACCCAATTTATGGGTAGGCATTAGCTATTCTGTGATAACTTTTCCAGTACCGAATGAACAGCTTTCAAACGATCGTCCGGTGTTTCCATATCAATCATAAACCTGAGTTGGTTGGCGCCATCTAGACGATAGTATTGTGGTTGGTTTTGTACAAGCTTAATAATCGTTAATGGGTCGACATTGGGGGTTTTGCAAAATTCTAAGCGTCCGCCACTTTTTGACGCTTCGATTTTAGTGATGCCTAATTTTTCGGCATCAAAACGTAATTGTGTTTGACGAAAGAGGTTTTTCACTTGCTCTGGAAGCAGGCCAAACCGATCGATCATCTCCACTTGGAGCTCTCTTAAGTCTTCGTCTGTTGTGGTGGAGGAAATGCGCTTATACAAAATTAAGCGCGTGTGCACATCCGGTAGGTAGTCGTCGGGGATTAAGGCTGGGATTCTGAGATTCACTTCTACAGTTGCTGCATGCGGGTTCTCGAGTGAAATCTCTTCACCGTTTTGAATCGCTTTTACGGCCCTGTCTAGCATATCCATATAGAGCGAAAAGCCAATGGTTTGAATTTGGCCGCTTTGTTCATCGCCCAGTAATTCGCCAGCACCCCGAATCTCCATATCGTGTGAAGCCAATGTGAAGCCTGCGCCGAGGTCTTGGGCCTCTTCAATGGCTTCGAGACGTTTGAGGGCGTCGGGCGTCATCGCCTTTTGGTGCGGGGTTAATAAATAGGCATAAGCCTGATGATGGGAGCGCCCGACGCGGCCACGTAGCTGGTGAAGCTGGGCAAGACCAAAGCGATCAGCCCGATCAATGATAATGGTGTTGGCTGTCGGCACATCGATACCGGTTTCAATAATGGTGGTACAGACCAATACGTTAAAACGCTTATGGTAAAAATCGGCCATTACCTGTTCGAGCTCGCGTTCACGCATTTGACCGTGGCCAATTTTAACGCGCGCTTCGGGGATCATCTCTTCGATATCCCTCGCGACTTTTTCGATGTTTTTGACTTCGTTGTGTAAGTAATACACTTGCCCTCCACGCATAATCTCACGCATCAGCGCTTCTTTAATCAGGCTTTTATCTGTCTCGCGGACAAAGGTTTTGACTGACAGGCGTTTGGCTGGTGGTGTAGCGATGATGGATAAATCGCGAATACCTGCCATCGACATGTTAAGTGTTCTGGGTATCGGTGTGGCGGTCATGGTCAAAATGTCGACATTAGCGCGAAGCGATTTCAATGCCTCTTTTTGCCTTACGCCAAAGCGATGCTCTTCATCGATAATCATGAGTCCTAGGTCGAAATACTTCATTCCGCCCTGAAGCAGCTTATGCGTGCCGATAATAATGTCGACTTTGCCTTCGGCGAGATTTTTTTGTACCTCAGTGGTTTCTTTTTGGCTGCGAAAGCGAGAGACCACTTCGATATTGGCTGGCCAGTCGGCAAAGCGATCTTTAAAGTTTTCGTAATGTTGCTGTGCAAGCAGGGTGGTCGGCACAAGAATCGCGACCTGCTTGTTATTTTGAATGGCGATAAATGCCGCACGCATAGCGACTTCTGTTTTACCAAAGCCAACATCGCCACAGACGAGTCTATCCATCGGTTGTGCAGAGAGCATATCGTCGCGCACGGCTTCAATGGCATCTTTCTGGTCTGGGGTTTCTTCGAACGGAAAAGATGCGCAAAAAATGTCGTAATCTTCTTTGGGGTCGATATAAGCAAAGCCTTTTTTGGCTTTTCGCTTGGCGTAAATATCGAGCAGTTCGGCGGCAACGTCCCGAATTTTTTCGACGGCTTTACGTTTGGCTTTCTGCCATGTCTCACTGCCCAGTTTGTGCAGTGGAGCGTGGTCTTCATCAGAACCGGAGTAGCGGCTAATGGTGTGTAAATTGGCGACCGGTACGTAGAGTTTGGCTTCGTTGGCATAATCCAATACGAGGAACTCATCGGCTTGGCCATCGAGTTCTATCGTCTTCATGCCTCGGTAGCGGCCTACTCCATGGTCAATGTGGACGACGGGGGCTCCTTCTTTAAGCTCGGTGAGGTTTTTAATGATGTCTTCGTGTTCGCCGTTATCGGATCGTCGTCGGCGAGATTGCTTTACCTGATTGCCGAACAGTTGTGATTCCGAGATCAGGATAAAGCCGGGCGCTTGGCTATTAACGCTTTCTACTAAAGGGGCAACCGTGATGGCGAGCGTTAGGTCGCTGTGGAGAAACTCGTGAATGCTAGCAGTGTTGTCGGGGCTTACGCCGATTTTCTGTAAGTGCTCTAGCAGAACTTCACGTCGGCCATTCGATTCGGCACAGAACAGTATGCGCTTTTCAGTTGAGCATATAAATTCTTCTAGGTGGTGGTGTGGGTTCTTTGCTCGGCTATCGATCATCAGCAAAGGCGAAACGCTCAGCTCAAAATTTGTATGCCCCTGTTTTTCTGGCAAGGCTTTCTGCTGTAGCTGTACCTTGGGGAATTGTTTGAAGCGAGAAAATATTTCGTCGACCGGTAAAAAGACTTCTTGAGGTGGAAGAATAGGGCGCTCGACATCTCCCGAGCGGCTTTCGAAGCGATTGCTGGCTTCTCGCCAGAATTCTTCATACGCTTTTTCAAAGCCGTCCATAATAAATAACGGGCTATTGTCGGGTAAGTAGTCAAGCAGGCACGATGTGGTATCAAAAAAGAGTGAAAGAAAATACTCGATACCGGCTGGAGAATGCCCTGCGTGAACGTCTAAATATACCGGGCAGGACTTATGATTAACGTCAAACTTAGCATGCCACTGCGAGCGAAAGTTCGCGATGCTAATTTCGTCTAGCGGACACTCACGGCCAGGCAGCAATTCAATTTTATCGACTTTGGTGATTGTGCGTTGAGTATCCGGGTCAAATTCCCGAAGTGATTCCACTTCATCATCAAAAAGCTCAATTCTGTAAGCCGAATTACTGCCCATTGGGTAGACATCAATAAGGGCGCCCCTTAAAGCAAATTCACCGTGTTGAAAGACCGTGTCGACATTGGTGTAGCCCGAATGAGTGAGCTGGTTGCGAAATTTTGCATGGTCGAGTTTATCGCCAATGCTTAAGACCAAACTCTTTGATAATACGTAGCTCTGGGGGACCAGTCGTTGTGCAAGTGTTTGTGCGGAGACAATGATAAGGCTTCGCTCATTTCTCGCCATTTTGTACAAACAGCGCATGCGATTAGAAATGATGTCTTGGTGAGGCGAGAACGAATCGTAAGGTAGGGTTTCCCAGTCCGAAAAGACTTCAACCCCTGGCGCGTTATCGGTACCCGATAGGAATAGCTTTATATCTGTCGCCATCCGTTCGGCAATGCTCATGTTAGGCGCAATGAGTAAGCTGGATGTATCGCTGTTGAGAGCACTATGCGCAATTGCACAGGCGCTGCTGCTATTGCTCAGAAGATTGCCCCAAGACGTTTTGCTGGAGGCTTTGCCGAGTATGGGTGGCGCTAATATGTTGTTATTCATTCAATCTGGCTATTGAGGGTTATCGGGCCGGGTATTCTAGCAACTTGCGCGTAACTTGGAATAGCTGGCGCGAATAGAAGGCAGGGTGTTGGTGTGCCGAATTGCGTTTTGGCGTTTTTTATATGGCGGGTTTTCAATCTCCGTTCGTTATTTTCTATTCTTGTGCAAATGTTTGTTCAGTAGCGGTGTTCATCGCTTGTTGAGTTTGTGGTTTTTTTGGCTCCTCTGCGTGTCGGATTAACTTATCGGGAAAATGGCGCGTTTTACGTTAAATATTTTTTGGGACTACTGATAATTTGATGGAAATCAATGTGAGTTGGTTTGATCGATTTGTTAGAGTAAAAACGATCAAAAAGAAGTGAAAAAACAGATACTTAATACGATTTCGAGCTGGTGAAAAAACCGTGCCGTCCGTATAATTGCGGCGATTTTTTGCGTCTATTGTGAGGGTTTTTCTCCAATAGACTACATTTAGGGGTAAATACAGCGACGTGTTTGTATGAATTGCGCTCAGTTTATGGCGCTGTTGGGAGTCGTTCCCATTTAACCCTTATTTTGTGAAATTTATTTTTAGCTGCATGCTAGAACGCGCTTTGTTAGCGCTCATTTTTACATTGATAAAATAGTAGGCAAGAAAGCGCTAAAACAGAGCGCGTGATAAAGACGTATGCGCAGTCACACCGTCTTAAAAAACTGCACAAAGAATTTATATCGATTGTCATTATCGTTAAGCGGCCTCTATCTATATGGACTAACTGGACTATATAGAGAGGCTAAATAGAGATGGGCAATCGATATCCAAAGCTTTTATAAACTCAAAACTAGGCTAGACGTATGATAAAGATTCGTCGTGGATTGGATTTACCTATTACCGGGGCACCCCGGCAGTCCATTGAAGAGGGTCCTAACATTCGCTCAGTTGCTGTCATTGGATACGATTACCATGGTATGAAACCTACCATGGCTGTTCAGGTTGGCGACAAAGTGAAGTTGGGGCAGTTACTGTTCACCGATAAAAAAACGGAAGGTGTTCGTTACACTTCTCCTGCATCGGGAACCGTAGCGGCCATCAATCGTGGTTACCAGCGCGCATTTCAATCCGTTGTGGTTGATGTTGATGGCGACGATGCGGAAACCTTCGCAAAATATGACGTCACACAATTGGCCTCTATTGACCGGCAAGATGTTGTCGACAACCTCGTTAATTCGGGTTTGTGGACTGCGCTTCTTTCGCGTCCTTACAGTAAGGTTCCTGCGATTGACTCTACAGCTGTAGCGATATTTGTCTCTGCAATGGATACCAATCCATTAGCGGCAGATCCTCAAGTTGTATTGGCGGATAAGGCTGAAGACTTCAAAAACGGTTTAGCCGTTCTGACTTGCCTAACTGAAGGTAAGGTCTTCGTTGGGCAAGCGCCTGGTGCGACTATCCCCGAAAGTGGTTTAGAGCGAGTGAGCTATGAAAGCTTTGGTGGTGTTCATCCAGCTGGCAACGTAGGCACACATGTTCACTTCCTTTCGCCTGTTAGCGCTAAGAAAACCGTATGGACCTGCGGTTATCAAGATGTTGCCGCAATCGGTGCACTCTTTACCACCGGCAAATTAGATGTCGAACGTGTTGTAGCAGTAGCTGGGCCGCAGGTGAATGAGCCTCGCTTGGTAAAAACACGCGTTGGTGCAAGCCTAGACGAGCTCACCGTTGGGCAGCTGAAAGACGGTGAAAATCGCCTGATTTCGGGTTCTGTTTTCGGTGGTCGTGCTACTAATGGCCCTTTGCGGTATTTAGGTCGTCACCATGTTCAGGTGAGCGTTCTAGAAGAAGGCCGTGAACGAGAATTCTTACATTATGTTCGGGCGGGCGTTAATCGTTTTTCTGTCCTTTCTATATACGTATCCAAATTGTTTAGCGGTAAAAAATTCAATTTCACGACCACAACTAGCGGTGGCGAGCGTGCCATGGTTCCGGTTGGGGCCTTTGAAAAAGTGATGCCGTTGGATATTTTGCCGACTCAGTTATTGCGAGCGCTTATTGTTGGCGATACCGATACGGCTCAAAAACTAGGGTGTTTGGAACTTGATGAAGAAGATCTTGCCTTGTGTACCTTCGTTTGCTCTGGCAAATATGAGTACGGCCCCATTCTGCGTGACAATCTCACGCGCATTGAGAAGGAGGGTTAATCGATGAAAGCATTTAGAAAAATACTCGATAATTTGGAGCCGCATTTCCATAAAGGCGGTAAGTACGAGAGCTGGTACGCGCTTTACGAAGCTTTTGATACGATTTTTTATCAGCCAAGTGACGTAACGCGAACTTCTTCACATGTGCGTGATGGGGTTGATCTTAAGCGTATTATGATCACCGTATGGGCCTGTGCATTTCCCGCCATGTTTTACGGTATGTATAACCTTGGTTTTCAGTCGAATACAATTTTGGCTGAAATGGGCGCGACGTCGATAGAAGGTTGGCGTGGTGTGATTATCACCATGTTGGCAGGTCACGATCCCGGTTCTATATGGGATAACTTGATCTACGGTGCAGTCTTCTTTGTACCCATCTATATGACAGTGTTCGTGGTCGGTGGCTTCTGGGAAGTCTTGTTCGCCATGAAGCGCGGTCATGAGATAAACGAAGGTTTCTTTGTTACCTCGATTCTGTTTGCTCTGACATGTCCTCCAAGCTTGCCGCTTTGGCAGGCTGCTTTAGGCATAAGCTTTGGTATTGTCATCGGCAAAGAAGTCTTTGGTGGTACGGGTAAAAACTTCCTAAATCCGGCGTTAACCGGTCGCGCTTTCTTGTTCTTTGCATACCCTGCGTATATGTCTGGTGATGCAGTGTGGACAGGCGTTGACGGTTTCACTGGTGCAACTGCGCTTTCTGTTGCGGCTCAAGACGGTATGGTTGCGTTGCAGTCTCAAATGACCTGGCTAGACGGTTTTATCGGTAATATGCAAGGTTCTATTGGCGAGGTTTCAACGCTGGCAATTGCTGCTGGCGGCTTGGTCTTACTCTTTATGGGAATCGCTTCGGCGCGAATCGTTATCGGCGTTTTCGCGGGTGCAGCGGTTACTTCGTTGATTTACGGTGCTGTTGGTAATGCGGATTCGAATCCTATGTTCGCCATGCCGTTTTACTGGCATTTCGTTTTAGGTGGTTTTGCTTTTGGTGCCTTCTTTATGGCGACCGACCCTGTATCAGCATCCATGACAAATACAGGTAAGTGGTTCTTCGGCGCATTAATCGGCTTTATGGTCGTGACCATTCGTGTGATTAACCCGGCTTTCCCCGAAGGCATGATGTTGGCGATTATCTTTGCCAACTTGTTTGCTCCGCTCATCGACCACTTTGTGGTGCAATCCAACGTGAAGAGGAGACTTGCCCGTGGCTAATAAAGAATCTACTCAAAAAACCCTTGTTGTTACACTTATTCTTTGTGTGGTGTGTTCGATCATCGTATCGACTGCAGCTGTTTTGTTGCGCCCTGCGCAGGTTGCCAACAAGGCTTTGGATATTAAATTAAATATTCTCATGGCTGCGGATATGTACGATCCGCTTGGTGGTATTGAAGAGCAGTTTGAACGTGTTGAAGTCAAATTGGTTGACTTGGATACGGGTAAATTCAGCACTGAAATACCTGTTGAAACCTATGACCAATTTAAAGCCGCAAAAGACCCTGAGTCATCGAAAGAGCTCAGCGCTGAAGTAGACGTGGCCAGTATTTCTCGTCGTGAGAACTACGCCAAGGTTTACGTTGTAAATGGCAGTGACGGCATTGAAAAGGTTGTTTTACCTATTCGCGGTTACGGATTGTGGTCAACGCTTAAAGGCTTTGTTGCTTTAGAAGCTGACTTAAATACCGTTATTGGTTTGGGCTATTACGAGCATGGTGAAACACCGGGCCTTGGCGGCGAAGTCGACAATCCTAAGTGGAAAGCGATGTGGCCAGGCAAAAAAGTTTACGCAGCTGATGGTTCAGTTGCTATTAGCGTAATCAAAGGTGTTGTTACAAGTTCTACCTCTGGGGCAGAGCACAAGGTTGATGGCCTTTCGGGCGCGACTTTGACCAGTAAGGGCGTTGATTACATGTTGAAATTTTGGTTGGGTGAAAACGGCTACGCCGCTTTCCTTAACAACCTTAAGAAAGGGGAGGCGTAACGAATGAAAATTAAAGAATTATTATTCAAGCCCATTCTTGATAACAACCCAATTGCTCTGCAAATTTTGGGCATTTGTTCGGCTTTGGCGGTAACGTCTAAGCTGAGCGTAACGTTAGTTATGTGTATTGCGTTAACTTTAGTGACCGCATTCTCTAACTTCTTCGTAGCGCTTATTCGCAACCATATTCCGAGCAGTATTCGAATCATTGCTCAAATGATTGTGATTGCTTCCTTGGTTATCGTGGTCGATCAAATCCTAAAAGCCGTTGCCTACGATATTAGTAAGCAGCTGTCGGTATTTGTGGGTTTGATTATCACTAACTGTATCGTAATGGGCCGCGCGGAAGCGTTCGCCATGAAAAATCCACCGATTCCAAGCTTCTTCGACGGAATTGGGAATGGCCTTGGCTATAGTGCCTTATTGATCATTCTAGCGGTTATTCGTGAATTGCTCGGCAGTGGTAAGTTCTTAGGTATGGAAGTGTTGCCGTTGTCTACAGAAGGTGGATGGTACGTTTCGAACGGACTATTCCTCATGCCTCCAAGTGCTTTCTTCTTAATCGGTATGCTTATCTGGGCCTTGCGTTCATTTAAGAAGGATCAAGTGGAAACATCTGAGTTTAAAATCGCTCCGAATACAATGATGAAGGAGGCCGTGTAATGGAAGTCTTACTGAGTATATTTACGGAATCCATTTTCATTCAAAATATGGCCTTGGCCTACTTTTTGGGCATGTGTACGTTCTTGGCAATTTCCAAGAAAGTGGATGCAGCGATTGGTTTAGGTATTGCCGTTATTGTGGTGTTAACCATCACGGTTCCGATCAATAACTTGATCAATACTTACCTGCTTTCTGCGGGTGCTCTCGAATGGGCGGGTTATCCAGAAGTGGATTTAAGCTTCTTAGGCCTTATCAGCTACATTGGTGTTATCGCGGCTAGCGTACAAATTATGGAGATGGTTCTCGATAAATATGTCCCGGCTTTGTACAACGCATTGGGTGTTTTCCTGCCACTAATCACTGTTAACTGCGCCATTCTTGGTGGTGTGTTGTTGATGGTTGAGCGTGATTACGACTTTACAGAAAGTGTCGTATTCGGAGCAGGTTCCGGCGTAGGTTGGGCTTTGGCGATTGTTGCTTTGGCGGGAATTCGCGAAAAATTAAAATATAGCGACGTACCTGCAGGCTTACAAGGCTTAGGTATTACCTTTATTACGGTGGGACTGATGTCTCTTGGTTTTATGGCTTTTGGCGGCATCAAACTCTAAGGCGGGGAATTTAACGAGATGAATATTGAAATCATTTTAGGCGTTGGCATGTTTACTGTCATCGTTCTCGCTTTGGTGCTAATTATCCTAAGTGCGAGAGCAAAGTTAGTCAGTAGCGGCGATGTTACTATTGTCATTAACGGTGAAAAAACCTTAACCGTTCCTGCGGGCGGAAAATTACTGCAAACATTGGCGGCGGCAGATGTATTCTTGCCCTCTGCCTGTGGTGGCGGCGGAACCTGCTTGCAGTGTAATTGTGTAATTACTGAAGGTGGCGGCTCTTTGCTGCCTACGGAAGAGTCTGCATTTACCAAGCGTGAAGCAGCTGAAGGCAATCGCCTTAGCTGCCAAGTGCCGGTTAAACAAAACATGAGTATTCAGGTTTCTGAAGAAGTGTTTGGTGTTAAACAGTGGGAATGTACAGTTGAATCAAACCCTAACGTAGCGACTTTCATTAAAGAACTTACGTTAAAGCTTCCTGAAGGCGAAAACGTTGATTTCCGTGCAGGCGGATATGTTCAGCTAGAAGCGCCTGCTCACCATGTGCAATTTTCTAACTTTGATGTTGAAGAAGAATACCGTGGTGACTGGGAAAACTTTGGTTTCTTTAAGTTGGAATCAAAGGTAACCGAGCCGGTTATTCGCGCATATTCAATGGCGAACTACCCTGGTGAAAAAGGTATCGTTAAGTTCAATATTCGTATTGCGACTGCGCCACCTCGTACACAGGGTCTTCCTCCTGGGCAGATGTCTTCGTATGTGTTCAACCTTAAACCTGGCGACAAAATGACGGTATACGGTCCCTTTGGTGAGTTCTTCGCTAGAGAGACTGGGGCTGAAATGGTCTTTATTGGTGGCGGTGCTGGTATGGCGCCAATGCGCTCACACATCTTCGACCAATTAAAACGTCTTAACTCTGATCGTAAAATGTCATTCTGGTATGGCGCAAGGTCTCTTCGCGAGCTGTTCTATGCAGAAGAGTACGATATGTTGGCCAAAGAAAATGATAATTTTGATTGGCATATTGCACTTTCTGACCCTCAGCCAGAAGATAACTGGGAAGGTATGACAGGCTTTATTCATAATGTGCTGTTGGAAAATTATTTGAAAGACCATCCTGCTCCAGAAGATTGTGAGTTTTATATGTGTGGTCCTCCCATGATGAATGCGGCAGTGATTAAAATGTTAAAAGACCTCGGTGTCGAGGACGAAAACATTATGCTAGATGACTTTGGTGGCTAACCGAATGTTTTTTCATTCAACGCCAATAAAAAATAAAAAAAGGCCAGTTTATCTGGCCTTTTTTTGTTTCGTGGCTATGGTTTTTTTGCAGGCCTGCAGTCAGGAATTTTTAAACGATGAGGTGCAATCGTTTGAATTCTCGGGCAGCACAATGGGTACCACGTACGGAATAAAAATCGTAACGCCTGGGGCTGTTAGTGTTGATCGCGTTGTTTTGTCCCACGAGATTGAAAATACGCTGGTTGACTTTAATCAAGTGATGTCGACGTATATCGAAAGCTCCGAGCTCTCTCGGCTAAACTCTTCGTCTGTTGGTGAATGGGTTGATTTAAGTCCTGAGCTTGGTGAAGTTATTAGGCTCAGTGAATCTGTCTATCGGCAATCTGAGGGTGCATTTGATATTACCGTTGGCCCTTTGGTTAATTTATGGGGATTTGGTCCCGCAGATACTCAATCGCTTCCTTCTGAGTTAGATTTAAAAAATGCGAAGGGAGCTGTTGGGTTTCAATATGTCGAATTGGGCGAGCGAAAAATACGTAAACAAAAAGATGTTTACTTGGATTTATCCGCAATTGCGAAAGGTCACGCGACGGATGTCATTGCTCAGCTACTAGAGCAGCACCATATCGAAAACTATATGGTTGAAATCGGTGGCGAATTAAAAATCCGAGGTCGTAACGCAAAAGGCCGAGTGTGGACTATTGGTATTGAAAACCCGACGTTTGGCCGGACCGGTGCTGTGCAGGCAATCTCGGGCGACAATATCGCGATTGCTACCTCAGGAGATTATCGAAATTTTTATGAAAATAATGGTGAGCGAGTGTCGCATACCATTGACCCCGTGAGCGGTAGGCCGATTCAGCATGACCTAGCATCGGTGACAGTCATTACCGAAAGTGGTGGGTTGGCGGATGCATACGCAACGGCGATCAACGTTTTAGGTCCAGAAAAGGGGCGGGCCTTGGCTGAACGAGAGGGCTTGGCCGTATTTTTAGTGATTCGAGATGGTAAAAAATATCGAGTCGATTACACAGAACAGTTTAAGCAGTACATGGTGGAAATATAATGATCTTCGTTTTGAGTTTTATCATAATTTTAGTGTTGGTCGCAGGTATGTCGGTGGGCGTAATTTTTTCAAATCGGCCGATTAAAGGTACTTGCGGCGGTATGGCTGCTATGGGAATTGGTCAGGAGTGCGATATTTGTGGTGGTGACCTCGATAAGTGTGAAGAGGAAAATGCGAAACAAGATGACGGTGAAAAAACTGATTTAGCGTATGACGCGAGTAAAGAAAAGGAATAATTTGGGGTACGGGGTACGGGGTACGGGGTACGGGGTACGGGGTACGGGGTACGGGGTACGGGGTACGGGGTACGGGGTACTGGAAGATGAAATTCTTAAGTGAAAAATTTTATTATTGGAATCGGTAAGCGAAAAATGTATGGCAAATTATAGTTATGATGTTTTAGTGATTGGTGCAGGTCCTGCAGGTGAGTCGGCAGCGCTTTCGGCGGCGAAAAGCAATCTACGGGTTGGAATCGTTGAGGATCGCAGTGAGTTGGGTGGTAACTGCACGCATAGTGGGACCATCCCCTCAAAAGCATTACGTAACGTTGTAAAACAGGTTAATCGATTTCGTACTCAACCCATTTTCCGCTCGTTCGAGAAATTTGAAAACCTAACCTATCCTCAGGTTTTGGCTGCAGCTTCAGAAGTTGTTCCATTACAGTCGCGGTTACATGCTGATTACCTCAATAAAAACCGTGTAATTATTCATAGGGGGCGTGCTAAGTTTTTGGGTGATAATTTAGTTGAAGTCCGAAATCAAACTGGACAGCGTGATGTTATTACAGCAAAACATTTTGTCATCAGCACAGGATCTCGACCTTACCGGCCTAGTGAAGTCGACTTTTCGCATCCTCGTATTTACGATAGCGACACTATTTTGGGTATGCAGCACACCCCGAGAACGCTTGTAATTTATGGTGCGGGCGTTATCGGTTGTGAATACGCGTCTATTTTTACCGGCTTGGGTGTCAAAGTCGATTTGATAAACAGTCGTGAGCGTTTGTTATCATTTCTAGATGATGAAATTTCCGATGCTCTCAGTTACTACCTGCGCGATACCGGTGTAATGGTGCGTCATAGTGAAGAGCATGTGTCTGTAGAGGGGTCAGAAACTGGCGTATTGGTAAAATTAAAATCAGGTAAACGCATTAAAGCTGATGCTTTACTTTGGTGTAATGGTCGAACAGGTAACACTGATGATATGGGGTTGGATTCCGTAGGCTTAAAAGCCAATCATCGCGGTCAAATTAAAGTAGGCCGGGATTATCGCACTGAGGTCGAAAATATTTTCGCTGCAGGCGATGTAATTGGTTGGCCAAGTTTGGCTAGCGCCTCCTACGACCAAGGTCGATCTGTTGTGGATGCCATGCTTGGGCGCGAATCACGTTTTGTCGAAGACGCGCCAACCGGTATTTACACCTTGCCTGAAATAAGCTCCGTGGGAAAAACCGAAGCAGAGCTGACAGCAGCTAAAATCCCCTATGAAGTGGGGCGGGCATTTTTCAAAGATACTGCCCGTGGTCAGATCAGTGGTGAAGATACTGGTATGCTTAAAATCCTCTTTCACATTGATACAATGGAAATACTCGGCATTCATTGTTTCGGCGCTGAAGCATGTGAAATTATTCATATCGGACAGGCGATACTCAATCAGCCAAAAGGCGCGAATACGATAGAGTACTTTGTGAAAACTACCTTTAACTATCCCACGATGGCAGAAGCATATCGTGTAGCAGCACTTAACGGTTTGAATCGCTTGAATCGCCACGGATAATTAACGCGTTAATGATTGGGGGGCTGGCCAGCCCTCTTATATAGACTACTCTGTGTCACCCGTCACCCGTCACCCGTCACCCGTCACCCGTCACCCGTCACCCGTCACCCGTCACCCGTCACCCGTCACCCGTTATCCGTCCCCCGTCACATCCCCCCCCCCAAAAAACCCATCATTTAAAACTTCTCACAAACCCTTCAATAAAATCCATATCCAAAATTTGCCCGCGACGATATCGCTCAATATCATTCAGAACCAGTGGGCTTCTTAACTCTCTCTTTTTCTCCAATACCTCTTCGTAAGTCAGCCAAACAGTATCCAAAATATCGGGGTCCCTCTGGGCGTCTTCATCCAGAGCAAGCGCTTTGGCCGCGAATGAATGCCGGACATAGGTGATTCCATTGTTGGGCGCACGATATTGGCTGATGCCCAGGCAGCCCGTTAGCGTTACTCGCCAGCAGGTTTCTTCAAAGGTTTCTCGTGCCGCGGCGTTAAGGAGGGTTTCCCCATGCTCCATATGGCCAGCGGGTTGGTTGTAAACGCGTCGACCGTGTGACATTTCAACAACCAATAGAAAGCGGTCATCTCGTTCTATCACGGTGGCCACAGTGATGTGGGGTAGGGGGCTGCGTTGCTTCATCGTCTTTTTACTCGTGATTGTCCGGATGTCTTTGTTTTATGTTTTGATGGGGGTTTCTATCTGGGTTTTGTACGTGAGTGTGGGCGTGAAGTTTTAGGCGCGGGAGGCATACTTACGTGCTCTACTTTCATCGCCCCTAGGTTTAAGTCCTTAATGCTCCAATCACCAATGGATACTCGTATTAAACGCAGAGTGGGAAAGCCAATCGCCGCCGTCATGCGGCGCACTTGTCGATTTTTCCCTTCGCTGATTGACAGTTCAATCCACGAAGTCGGTTTTTCTTTTCGTACACGAATCGGAGGTTCACGCAGCCAAATAGAAGGAGGGCTGATAATGCTGGCCTTGGCAGGTCGCGTTAAACCGTCTTTTAGTTGAATCCCCTCGATTAATGGCGCCAAATCTCCCTCCTTCGGCTCTCCTTCAACTTGAGCCCAGTATGTTTTTTCAAGTTTTTGGGAGGGGTGACTAATTTTATGTTGTAGCGCACCATCATTCGTTAGCAGGAGCAATCCTTCCGAGTCAAAATCCAGTCGTCCTGCGGGATAAAATTTAGGATAGCGGGCCGTGTCCACAAAATCTGCGAGCGTTGCTCGGCCTTCCGTGTCGCGAAACTGGCAAAGAACGTTAAATGGCTTATTAAGAAGGATAATTTGCGACATAGTGAGTTAAAAACGTGCCATTTCGGTACATTGTTGATGTGTATTCTGCGGCGAGTAATCGTCAGTAATATGGCGAATCGGCAGGCTCGTTCGACACTATGAGTAGTTGGGCGTTTAGAATCAAGCGCGCGAAGTCTCGCTGTAAAATTACATTATCGAATGTAATGAGTAGATATTTTTTAAGCCCCATTTTTAAGCCTTAGTTGAGGGGTGAAATCGTGCTATGCAAAGCAGCATAACAATGGTAAATTGCCCGACTTAATGGCAAATATCAAGGCTGATATTTGAAATGAATTAGTCCTTTCTAAGAACCAATCCGGGGGTTTTCGCTTGACCAAAATACTCGTTGCCGACGATCATGATCTTGTACGTATGGGAATTGTACGTATGCTGGGTGATGTAGAAGGCTTTAACGTTGTCGGTGAAGCCAAAACAGGAGAAGAGGCCGTTAGCTTGGCCCGGGAAACATCTCCAGACGTCATTTTGATGGACGTAAAAATGCCAGGTATTGGTGGGCTAGAAGCGACACGAAAACTTCAAACCGCCTGCGAGAACGCCAAGGTCATTGCCGTGACCGCATTATCTGACGAATTGTTCACTGAACGTTTAATGAAAGCGGGCGCATGTGGTTACGTAACCAAAGGTGCTGGCTTCGACGAGATCGTCACTGCCATTCAAACGGTTTTACGTGGCTCGCTTTATATGAGCAGCGATATCGCTCAGCAGCTTGCTCTTAAAAACTTCTCAGGTAAGTCAGAGTCTTCTCCGTTTGAACAGTTGTCCGAGCGCGAATTGCAAACGGCAATACAAATAGCTAACGGCGTGAAGGTGAATCAAATTGCCGAAGCGTTCTGCGTAAGCCCTAAAACAGTGAACAGCTATCGCTATCGTATTTTTGACAAATTCAATATCAGCAGCGATGTTGAGCTTGCCCTGCTGGCCGTTAGATATAAATTACTTGATGTAGAAAGCCTGTATTAATGGCGGAAGAGACATCCGATTCTGGTTTCGATTCTCGTAACTTTCTAAACTCCCTTACTAAGCAGCCCGGCGTCTATCAAATGTACGATAGCGACGGGAAGATCCTCTACGTTGGCAAAGCCAAAAATCTTAAAAATCGTGTTTCAAGCTATTTCCAAAAGACGGGATTGCCAGCTAAGACGCGCGCGCTAGTTAAGCGAATAGTCTCGATCGAAATCACCATTGCTCCCAGCGAAGCCGAAGCTTTAGTGCTAGAGCATAATCTTATCAAGGCGCAAAAGCCGCCCTACAACGTCATGCTTCGTGATGATAAGTCCTTTCCCTATATCTTCCTGTCGCAAAATGAAAAGCACCAACGGCTGGTCTTGCATCGTGGCGCAAAAAAGAAAAAGGGTTTGTATTTTGGCCCATTCCCAAACGCTGGAGCCGTCAGGGAAAGTCTGAGTTTTTTGCAAAAAACCTTTCGCGTGAGGCAGTGTGAAGATAGCGTATATAAAAACCGTACGCGTCCGTGTTTACTGTATCAGATCGGCCGCTGTTCTGGCCCCTGTGTAGATATGGTCAGCGATAAAGAATACAAAGAAGATGTTGAGCAAACCATTTTATTCTTAGAAGCGAAGAACGACCTGCTGCATAAAAAGCTAGCCGCAAAAATGGAGAGTGCTTCAGAAGCTTTGGCGTTCGAAAAAGCGGCGGAAATGCGAGATCGTATAACCGCATTGCGCCACGTGCAAGCGCAGCAGGTCATCGAAGCAGGGGACAGCAACCTCGATGCGATTGCTTGCGTGTGCGATAGCGGTGGAGTTTGCATCCACATACTCTATGTTCGCCAGGGCCGGATAGTGGGCAGTAAAAGCTACTTGCCCAAAGATAGGCTCGGTCACGACGAGGCAGCCGTGTTGAGTGCCTTTATCGCGCACAATTATTTAGGTGGCTCCAAGATGCAAACGCCTTCAGCCATTATTGTTAGTCATCGTCTTGGTGATGAAGCTGCATTGTCCGAGGCGATTGGTCAGCAAACAGATTATCAAGTCAAAATCACCTCCAATGTGCGCACCTATCGAGCCAAGTGGTTGGCGATGGGCATAGAAGCTGCTCGCCAAAACCTCAAGTCACACCTCAATGACAAGCAAACACTTAGACAGCGCTTTGAGCGCTTGCAAGAGCATATTGGTTTGGCTGAGTTGCCCAACAGGATAGAATGCTTTGATATCAGTCATAGCAGCGGCGAGCGCACCGTGGCGTCTTGCGTTGTCTTCGATCAAAGCGGCGCATTGAAAAGCGATTACCGTCGCTTCAATATTGATGGCATACAAGGTGGTGACGACTATGCTGCGATGGAGCAAGCCATAACCCGCCGTTATTCGCGCTTGCAGAAAGAGAGCAAATCCTTGCCTGAGTTGTTACTGGTAGATGGTGGTAAAGGCCAGCTCAGTGTTGCTCGACGTGTGATGGGTGAATTGGGTATTAATGAGATCTTGCTCGTGGGCGTGGCTAAAGGAACCACGCGTAAGCCAGGCTTCGAAACCCTGATTCTAGAAGATGGTCGCGAACTTACCATCGAAAGTGACGATGTCGGGCTACACTTAATCCAACAAATTCGCGATGAAGCACATCGCTTTGCTATTACCGGCCACAAGCAGCGTCGGGATAAAAGCCGAAAAACCTCCACCCTAGAAGGTATCCCCGGTATAGGCCCTAAACGCCGACGAGAATTGCTTCTCCATTTCGGCGGTTTACAAGAGGTAATGCGGGCAAATGTCGATGACTTGGCCAAAGTCTCGAGCATTAGTAAAAAAATGGCTGAAGAGGTTTACAGTGTGCTTCACAGTGAGTAGTGTTCACCCCTAATTTTTGACCCTCAGGTAAAAGATCGCGTGGTTCGGCATCCTTTTCTAAATCCAGCCAATCAAATAACGATGGTTCGGATCGTATTCATCCCATTGCTCGTGGCACTTTTCTATTCGCCCTTTGAATGGCGCTTTCTCGTATCCGGTGCACTTTTTGGATTGGCGGGTATTACAGACGCCTTAGATGGTTACATTGCCCGAAAGTACAACTATGCCTCAGCCTTTGGTGCTTTCCTTGACCCGGTAGCAGATAAACTTATGGTCGCTGTTGCTTTGGCTCTTCTTATTCAAAGCCACAACGACATTATGTTCACACTTCCTGCGATCGTTATCATCTGTCGAGAAATCGTAATTTCTGCCTTGCGAGAATGGATGGCAGAGCTTGGTAAGCGAGCGAGCGTCGCTGTTTCGAGTATTGGTAAAATTAAGACCACCTTTCAAATTGCCGCTATTGTCATATTGCTTGCATTTACTGCGGATAAGTATCCAATGCTGAATAAAGTGGGCTTCGTTACCCTGTATGCCGCAGCAGTGCTCACTATCTGGTCAATGTTCGTATATATTAAAGCCGCATGGCCCACGTTAATGGGGCGTGATTAAACTTCCCTAAATGATCTGTAACATGGGCTAGGATTTGAGAAATAAATCCAGTACAATTCGCGTCCCTTAGCTGATGAGGTATTTATTCGCTAAGGTAAGTGCTTCAAGGATGTCGGCAAAGGCGTGATAGCAAAGCCCAGTTTTTCTTATAAAGAGGCTCTGGATTGCTAAGCCTGAGTAGGTTAAGAAAGCCGCTCGGAATATAGTGCTGATATGGCGTGATAGCAAAGCCCTGTTTTTTTAAAGAGGCTCTGGATTGCTAAGCCTGAGTAGGTTAAGAAAGCCGCTCGGAATATAGTGCTGATATGGCGTGATAGCAAAGCGGTTATGCTCTGGATTGCAAATCCAGCTAGGCCGGTTCGACTCCGGCTCACGCCTCCATTTCTAAGAGTTTTTAGAAAGCAGTTTAAGTAATAGAAAGACAGTAGGTTGCCAATATCTACTTTAAAAAATACTTCTCGTTTAAGCCCGGGTGGTGGAATTGGTAGACACAGGGGACTTAAAATCCCCCGATAGCAATATCGTGCCGGTTCAAGTCCGGCCCCGGGCACCACTTCTTCAAAATCCCATATATCCTTATTTATACTTTTGTTTACTTGTCCCTCCTAATCTATTGATTTTATTGGGTTTTTTCTAAAGTTCGGACGAATTCCTAAAAACCGTTTTTACCTCTTCTACACCTCTTGATCCTTTTCTGTGACTCGACAATGACTCGCGAAGTACTCGCGCGCGTACGTTCAAATCGACAGAAATTGTAATGGAGAAAAAAATTAATGGCTTCGTTTATGAAGACCGATAACGGGAAGATTAGGGCTTTTGTAAAGGTTGGAGGGTTAAAGGCGAGTCGAACATTTCCGACAAAGCAAAAAGCTAAATCCTGGGCTGCCGAAAAAGAAGTTGATCTGAGAAAAAGTGATGGGCTCGATATTACCTTCACGCTTGGGCAGTTGTTTGATAAATGCTCAAGGGGATATTAGACGACAATTAACCTGGCCGGTCCGCGTCAATTAACTTGGCCGGTTGATCTGATAAGGTCAGACACTGATTCGATGAGGAGAATTCAGTGCCTGGTAAACACATAACAGATCAACAAATTAGGTTATTCTGTTCTAGCGACTAAGAAAAGGTGTTTGGTGATTGATTCGCCACATCAAAAGACGAATTAAAATTATAGGAAATTGATCATGAATAATTGGTTGAACTAACTGTTAGGGGAAATAAGGTAGTGAGTAAAAAGATAAACGTAATTGGAACCGAAGTTACAATCTTTTCAAAGATCAATGAGGAATACCTTTCGCTCACTGATATCGCTAAGCATAAGAATCCGAATGCACCAAGGGATATTATCAAAAACTGGCTTAGAAATCGTAGCACCATTGAGTTTATCGGACTTTGGGAGGTCATTCATAACCCCGGTTTTAAACAGGTCGAATTCGACCTGTTTAAAAATGAGGCCGGTAGTAACGCTTTTGTCTTGTCACCGAGCAAGTGGATAGATAGTACGAACGCCATTGGCATTAGTTCAAAGTCGGGAAGATATGGTGGGACATATGCACACCAGGATATCGCTTTTGAGTTCGCTTCATGGGTGAGCGCAGAATTCAAACTATATTTGATACAAGAGTTTAAGCGGTTAAAATCTGATGAGCACGATCAAAAGAGCATCGAGTGGAGCGTTTCTCGGACTTTGTCCAAAGTCAATTACGAAATACATACGGATGCCATCAAGACATCGATAATGCCAAAGCTGATATCAAAGTCGGCCCTTAAAAAATTCGTATATTCGGATGAAGCCGATCTTCTGAATTTGGCATTGTTTGGAATTACAGCAAAATACTGGCGATCTTCCAACAAAGGTAAAAAAGGGAATATGAGAGACTATGCCACTCTAGAGCAATTGGTTGTACTTTCCAATCTAGAAAGCTTTAACTCTGTGCTAATAAAACAAGGTGTTGAGACGGATAAGAGATTCGTCCAGCTAAACCAGATTGCTGTGGATCAGATGAGAGTGTTGGTTAATTCCAAGTCACTTAAAGCAATTAAATAATTTAACGGAAACTAATAGTGAATGTTGGTGTTAGAGGCTGGATTGATAGCGACGACAAAATGCCACATGATCACGAGGTCGTCATCGTATTGTATGCGGGCCGTTGGCCTGGCCGGGGTGTTAGTGGCGTTGCGGACCTGTATGCCCATGATGGGGTTTGGTTTAATGTACCAGAGGGCGTAACTGTTTGCGGATGGATTCCCATGCCAAATTACGAAAATATAAAATAACGGAAAAACAATCATTAATAGAGGTGAATCACTTGAAAGTAGAACTTGAAGGCCATCATGTAGATATTACTGAGTCGATGAGATCCATTGCGACTAAAAAGTTTGGCAAATTTGAAAAGCGCTATGATCGTCTGAGTGTTGTGAACATCATAGTAAAAGTAGAACGTAACGCTCAATGTATCGAAGCCAAAGTCCGCTTTTTGGGTGATACCATTAGCGTATCATCAAGTGATAAGGACTTTTACAAAGCGATTGAGCTTGCTGCAATAAAACTGGGTCGGTCGCTGGAATCACGAAAAGGTCACATCGATACCAAAGGGCGTGAAAAACCTCCGATAATTAATGCAGATAGTGATGGACTAGAGCCCGAAGAATACAACTGAACAGGCATTTGAAAGGCTTGTTCAAAGAGATAAGATCTAAAGGAAAAGATTACGGGGAAAGATAGAGTTTTCGAATTGTTTAGGTGGTATTTATAGAGTCTGGGTTGTACTGAAAATATGGTTTTCCATTTATGATTCAGAGTCGGATATGGTTAGAGTAAAAAAATGAAAGAATATTTGATTAATAATAGTTTCCGGTACGGGTTTTATTTTGTTTTCGCGTCCCTGCTTTCTTGTTCATCGTATGAGCAAACGAATGACGAGGTTGTGGTTTCTGCCATGCGATCCAGCTTATCCGATGAAGCGGACCTAGCGATGCCTAAGGTCGCTTTTGAATCCCCCGCTAAAAACAAGCCTGACAAAACCTGGCGAGCCGCTGGTGCGCAAGGAAATTCAGCTGTGTTATCGATTGGTGATGACGTAAATATTGCGCCAAAGGCTGTAGATATTAAGATTCAAGTCGACGGATTTAGGGCGCGTATTGTGGTCGATGGGGTATATATAAATCCACACAATAGAACCCTTGAAGGCGATTTCAACTTTCGGTTACCTGATGGCGCAAAGCCCTACTATTTTGCATTTGGTGAAGCGTTACAACTTGATCAGAACATGCTGGATAATGAGACCCACATATCAAAAGAAACACTTACTAACGCGTATTTAAGTGCAGATTCTCTAGGGAAAAAATATCAAGGATTATGGAAGGAACCGAAAGAGGCGGTGATGGTGTCGCGCCAAAAGGCGGCTTTTGCTTATGAAGACACAGTATCACGTCAAATCGATCCCGCATTGTTGGAGTGGTCTGGTGCGGGGATATTCTCCGCGAGTGTATACCCTTTAATGCCGAAATCGCTTAATCGAATCGTCATTGGCTATGATATTGACCTTCAACGTTTTGGTGATGATCTTTATCTCGATTTACCTTTGGTTAAAGAATCAATTGAGAAGCAGGTTCATATCACCTTCGGACACCTTGTGCCTGAAGCTGTGCAGATGCGCCGTGTTATTGGCGGAGATATAAAATCTCCATTTAGTCCCAGTGTGATAAACGGGGTTTTGCAAGAAACATTGCAAGGTGAAATGCTCAACGGTGTAAGAATAAAAATCGATGCGGAGTACTCTCCCGCCTTGATAGGAATGGATGAGGTCGGAGAGTATTTTGCCACGCAATGGCTCGCGGAGTTACCCAAGGCATCCGTTAGGAACGGACAGAGAGCTGTTTTCGTATTAGACACCTCCTTAAGTGCATCTGAAGACAAATTTCACCTTTGGGTTACTTTGTTGCTGGAAACTCTGTCTCAAAATGAGTCCGATCTTCAGGAATTTGCACTTGTCAGCTTTAATACTGGCACTCAATGGTGGAAACAAGAGTTCGTCATTAACAACAAGGAAAATCGAAACGACCTTGAGGGTTATTTATATAGCTTAATTTTAGAAGGTGCGACGGATTTATCCCATGCTCTAGAGTCGGCGACCGACATTTCTTGGCTTGATAAAAAATTGTCCTATGACTTGTTCCTGTATAGCGACGGTGCAGCTACTTGGGGCGAACGTAATGTATGGGCTATATCAGAAGGTCTAAAATCAAATTTTGATGGCAAGGTATTTTCCTATCGGCTGGGACTAGAGGGCGAGGATAAGGCATTTTTGGACCACCTCGTTCGCGAATTGGGAGGTACCAACTTTCATTTACAAGATAAAAATGAAATCAACGCTCTGGCCACCGCGCACAAACTATTGGCTTGGTCAATAGAAAGTATTGAATTGGAAGGTGTGCACGATATTTTGTTAGAGGGTCGCCCTAACACTATATATCCAGGGCAAGTTCTGACCGTTGTAGGCCGTAAAGTCGGTGATTTGGGGAAAGCCCTGAGCTTTTCTCTTAAGAACGCAGATCAAGTAATTCAAATTGAAATTCCAATTAAGCGCGTATTACCCTCGACATTGACGGCCCGTACGTATGGAGAAATTGCAGTAACGCAATTAGAAAGTTTAGGTGAGCTTAAAGAGAAAGTGGCTGCAGCGTACGCCAATCACTTTAAAGTACCTGGGCATGCAAGTTCACTACTTATGCTGGAAACGAAAGATGATTACGATCGTTATAATATCGAGCCGAAGCAAGATGCCTACGTAGTTAAAACAACCAGTATTGCCGAGGTGTTTAGTTCAATTAGCGGAAATATATCAGCGCAATTGAGCTACCCCAAAGGCCAATTTATGGCATACGTAAAAAAATTGACTGGGCTCAAAAGCGTAAGCTTGGACCTGCCGCACGCGGTGACTTTATTAATGGAGCGCTTGCCAGATGAAGCATTTATAAAACCACGAGAGGTGTTGAATTATAAGGTGGCGCTTCAAAAGCAATCCAATACCTCATATACCGGAGGGCTAGCAGAGGAAAAGATATACAACCTTGTTGTAGATGAGTCTGAGAGACGCTTGAAGAAATATGGTCCTGCTGATGCGATTAAAGTGATGAGCAACTTGGTTGAGCGTGCACCCGCTGATGTGACTGTGTTGCGAGATGTAGCCTATGCCGCAGACGTTTGGGGGCAGCCCTTGGCAGCATATGAACTACATCTACGAACTCTGGATATTCGCCCTTTTGAACCACAATCATACAGTTACCTCGCCAATCTTGCCGAAAAAATCGGTATGCATGACCTTGCTCTATTATATTTCGAGATGGGCTTGGCGGGTGAGTGGGATAATCGATTTGAAGATTACGAAATTATTCACAAAATGGACTATTTAAGCTTTATTGAACGGCGCATATTGGATAAAGATCAGGACTTTCATAGCAGTGACTATGCGCGCATAAGGTTGAAGAACCTGAAAAAAGAGTTTCCTGCCCCGCTAGATTTACTCGTTATCGTTAGCTGGAACACTGATCGCACGGATGTTGACCTCCATGTAGTAGAGCCAAGTGGCGAGGAATGTTATTACAAGCACAAGGTGACTCGTTCAAAAGGAGAGATTTCAGGTGATGTTACCGGAGGGTATGGGCCAGAATTTTATAAAAATGGTAAAGCTCCCAAAGGAGTGTTCAAGGTTTATACAAAATATTTTGCGGATGATCAAAATAAAATGGGTTTGAAAACAAAAGTAAATGTGCGCGTAATAGAAAACTGGGGCACCCCAAACCATACTGAAAACTCAGTGAATGTTACCCTAAAAAAAGAAAAACATAAGCAGTTCGTATATAAAATAGAAATCAATTAACAAATATGGAGGGTTCCTTTCTAACTCCGATTTTGGCCATTGTGATAGAGAAAAATTAGAAGATGAAAATATATCTGCGCTCGTTAGGCGTGTTATGGCCGATTATGTTGGCTGGCAAGGGCCAACATAATAGTAAAGGAATCATAAAGGAAACGATCATGTGTAGGAGGCTCCATAAATGGTTGTACTCTCAATATTAGGTGTCCTCTTTCTCGTCTTGATAATTGTAGTACCTTTGGCGGAACGATTCGCCAAACCAATGAAAGACGAAGAGGTCAGTAAAATTTCTCGCTGGGTGCTTCCTCTGGTCGCATTATTGCTAGTTGCTCAGTTGCTTGCGCATTGGATTAATTAGAATAGATGCTGTCGCTACTGCGACGAGAGTTGAAGGGCTGTAGCGAATAAAACGGAAAATATTTCGGGGATAAATAAGTTGCAGGGGGCGGATTGTGACTGTGTCAAAGAGAGCTATTTTTAATAGACGATAATGACGACCCTTGTTATGGCTTGGGAAATGGGATCTAGAGTGAAAATCAACAAATTAATCGAATCTGCAAATACAAACAAAACCGGCTCGAGCTTTATCGCGGTCGCACAAGCCTATGAGACTGTAAATGGTGTCGAGAGGAGCAGAAAAGATGCAATTAAGTGGTATAAAAAATCCATTGCAGAAGGCTCTATTGAGGGGATGCAGGGTTTAGCCTTTCTCTACGAAGGAGGCAGGGAGTCGGTACGCTCTAATAAGCTAGCATTTAACTATCATTTGCAAGCAGCTGAATTAGGCAACGTAGAATCGCAAATGGCCATTGGTTGGAAGTACTACTATGGCGAAGGGGTCGAAGAGTCTGAGCTTGAAGCGGCTAAATGGTTCGAATTGGCTGCAAACTCTGACGAGAAATCGATTTATATGAGTTTGTTAAGGATCGTCGGTAATCTGGATAGCGCCGGATATAACTCAGAGAAAGCCGATTTTTGGACTAATAAAATACAGAATTCCAATGACCCGGACTTGATGATGGAGCTGGCTTATTCTTACCGTTGGGGAGATGGTGTTGAACAGTCCGATAAGCACTCGCTAGATTACTTAAAAAAGGCTTATATACTTGGCAAGCAGGAAGCCTTATTAGGTCTCGCAGTTTCATATTCTACCGGGAAAGGTATTCGTAAAAATAAGAACAAGAACAAGAGCCAAGAGTACCTTGACAAAATATTCACCGGAAATAACACAGACCTAATCACTGACGTTGCAGACAAGTTCGAATATGGTGAAGAGCTGGATCAGTCTGATGTCTTGTCATTCAAGTGGTATAAACAAGCGGCTAAATTAGGTGATCCCAACTCGCAGATGGTAGTTGGAAGACGTTATAGAGACGGAAAAGGAACCAATAAAAATTTTAAAAGCGCTGAACATTGGCTTGCTAGAGCTTCAGATCTCGGTGCTGGAGGTGCAAGCTTTTCATTGGCCTCGCTACACAAAAATCGCGCGTGGTCCGGCAGAGACGAGAAAAAATCTTTGGAGTTTTACCAGCGAGCGTTAAAGCAAGGTATCTCCAACTCATATTCCGCGATCGGCTGGTTGTATAAGGAAGGAGTCGGCGTTAAAAAGTCATATAGCACAGCGTTAAAATGGTTTACTAAAGGCCTGAATAACGATGACAGTCGTGCTCATCATGCAATTGCCTGGATGAGCTTTCATGGCTTCGGCTGTGAGCAGAGTTACCTCAAAGCGTATGAGTACTATAAAATTTCTGCCTTGAGCGGTCACGCCAAATCAATGGGAGGGTTAGGCTGGCTTTACGAGAGTGGGCGAGGATGTAAAAAGAGCCTAAAGAAGGCAAAGGAGTGGTATGAGAAAGGCGCGGAGTTTAAAGATGATACATCTTTAAACAATTTGGCGGCGTGGTACAGCGAGGGAAAGGTTGTTGATAAGAGCTCGGAAACCGCACTATCCCTTTTTCGACAAGCTGCTGAGCTAGGAAGTATGGCCGCTTATTACAATTTGGCAGTCAGATATGCGCTAGGTGAAGGAGTTAAGAAAAGTGTGGCCACAGCAAGGAAATATTGGGCGTTATCGGTCGAGAAAGAAACAGACTATTTGGACGGACATTTCTATCGCCTCTACGGTCGCCTGCATCTAGAAGAAGTTGCTGGTCTTAAGAAAGAACATGCTGTCACTTGGTTTGAAAAAGCGATTCGATATGGTGATACAGAAGCCCACATTTGTCTAGGTGAGATCTATAAACATGGTTTGATCGTTCCACAAAGTGGAAAAAAATCGGTTTTTCACTTCAATAAAGCTATTCAGGGCGGAATCTTTGCCGCATATAATAATCTCGGAAATTTATACAGAATAGGTGCTGGGGTTTCAAAAAATCATATGAAAGCGAAAGACGCGTACCTTGCCGCATATGAAAATGGCGTATTGAATCAAAAGAACAATTTAGCATGGATGCTTGCCACTTCGAGAACAGGCAAAGTAAGAGATGGCGAGCTATCGATAAAATTTATTAAGCAAGCCATCAGGAAGCATGGAAATAAAGCGTTTCGGCTGGATACCTTGGCCGCAGCACATGCCGAGACAGGGAATTTCGCATTAGCGGTAAAAGTACAAAAACAGGCCTATAAGCTCCTTCCCGACTCTATCGATGACCGGGAGCGAGCCGAGTTTATGACAAGACTTGAATTTTACGCCAAGGAAAAATGCTGGAGGGAGTAGAGATGAAAGATACTGCGGCGCTAAAATATAAACTGCATTACATTCGCATATTGAAATTCTGCGTTCTCCTATCTCAGAAGGCTTTGCAAGTGTGCTGGAAAATGGCGCGGGGCGCACCTGTTTCAGGCAGGCGATAATTTAATTGTTTTCCATGGATATGTGCAAAAGACAGCGGTAATTATAGATACAGCAGGCAAGCTGATAAAGTGATTGAAAGCCTTGTCTGTAAATCGGTTTATCAGGATGAAAATAAGATGATTAGTATATTTAAAAGCAGAAAGAATATTCAATGTGAATGGAAGAAAAAAACCATTGAATACGCAAGATCCGTAAATGCCTATGTGGAAAATGGGAAAAATAAAGGGTGGGAAAATGCTGGAAAAGAGCCAAAGGATAATGGTAGAGATAAACTCGTACCTCGTTTTTTAGATGCTCTTAGGGCAGCAAATCTCGACGGTGAGGTGGAGGGGTTTCGTAAGGATTGGCCTTTAGCGCACAGCCCATTTTATTCTATTTTGGGTGAAAATGGTCAAAGCATACCGGAAATTTCCCTATTGGAAGATGGCACAATTGTGGCGAGAATTGGCTCATGCTATGAGGACGGTTATGTTGTTGAAATTAGAAATAGTGCCATCAGAAAGTTAGATGATGTAAGCTATTTTGGTAAAAGCTACGATAAAAAATATTTTGCTTTTACGTCAATTGATGGAATAACAGTAACCGAAGGATGGATGGGGAAGGCGGTCGGAAATTTCAGATACCCGCGAAAGAATGAAGGAGTGCCAAGAGAGTTTAATTTGCCGGAGGGTGATGAAATATCCGACCCGACTAAAATCATTCCATTTCCGAAAGGTGATAAGGTTCTATTTATAAGTTCAGAGGGTATATTCGTCTTATCTAACACTGGTTCGACTCGCCTTTTACCTACAGAAGAACAAATTAGCGATCATTTTAATTGGCTGCAAGAAGAATGCCCAGAAGACGAGTTATCGTTAGGTCTATCCATGGAACATGGGTCTGTATCTCCTTGCGGTAAATATATAGCTGTAGGATCGCAAGATGGTTCGCACTTGGTCTTCGACGAAGAATTAAATCTCGCTGCTGATATAGGTAATATGAGCGAGTATCCTCACTATGCATTGTTTAGTCATGATGGTGACATGGTCGCTGTCAACTCATGCCATTTCTACAATGGAATGACAATTGGTGTTGAAACGAAACACTTCCCCGAGTTCAAAACTGAACCTTATGACGAGCATGAGAAAGTACAAATACTTGAGGATGGTTCTCGTGTGTATGCAGGAGTTTCGCGAGACGATGAATTTATTGTCGGGAATGCTGGCGGCTATGTGATCGCTTTTGGCAAGGACGGCAAAGAACATTGGCAGCACTTTATTGGGTCAAGTATTGGCGACATGGATATTTCTGCCGATGGTAAGAGCTTGATTTGCTCGACCCATGCCGGATATCTATCTGTAATAGAATTGGACAATGTTGAAAGAGAGCCCTATGAAATAGGGACAGGAAATAACTCTGAGGTACGTCGGTGGGTTTTCTGGAAGAATGAGGCCGAGCCTTTACAGTGGTAGGGCCGTAATTTTTAAATCGGGCTTGTTAACCAAAGTGATGGGTAGCCTGAGTACTTTAAAAAACTCCGCGATAGGCGACTTGTGAAGTCTTTTTTAATGGCCCAGTCTATTTTGTGCCTGAAGCCGATTATGGGGCTCTGGTAAAAAGTTACTTTTCCACCAAGTTCTCTGGGAACTCAATGTTTGCCGCATTAAGCACTTTACGCAAAGGAATGTAGCCTATGATTTTTTCTCCGGGTGTATCAGAGGTGTGATTTGTCCAGCCTTGCTCTGTATCCCAGTAATCACACGCCTCATATCCCATGCCGTTATCATAGAGAACGGCGACGATATACCATCCTGCTTTTCGAGGGGGTCCTGCTTGCCATTGATCTCCGGGTTGTTCAATCATGTTAAAACCTTTCTCTAAATTTTTTGGCTACAGGAGCAACTTGATCCAAAATGTAAGCATGGTTGTTTAGCTTATTATGAGCGTCATTCCAGATTATATCGATCAAACAATAGCAATCTTATGGCCAGTCGAGTGATGGGCTGATATTGGTATTAGTTGGGTGTATGGGCTCAAATTGGATGATTTCTAACGTTTATGAGGAGCTGCGGCAATCATACAAGATTAAATATGGACATTTATAAAGGCGCCTCTTATGCTCTCGCAGTGATTAATAGGCTTAAGTCTTCCAGCCAAGGGCAATACACTCTTTATGTCGTCAAAAGAATCGTCTATTCAGCCTTACAACACCTCGTTAGACCATGTTCCCGAGCCTATTCAAGCTCAGCTGAGCATATTGGTCGACCTTGTTCACCAGAGCATCAAAAAACATCTCGTTATGGTGTGGCTCTTTGGTAGTTATGCCCGTGGTGACGCTATAAATGATCGCCGCGTCGACCCTAAAACCGGAGTCTTATCAGAATACCATTCCGATGTGGATATTCTGGTCATCGTGGGCGGCAAGTTCACCATCGATAAAGACAAAAAATGGCGGCAGCTTAGTCGCAACATAAAACAAAACCCCGGTATTACCGCCAGTATTCACATCATTAAAGAGTCTGTAAACCGAGTGACGGACGGGCTCAAGCGCAGCGACTATTTTTTCCTCGACGTGATCAGGGAAGGTATCGTTCTTTATGGCGAAGACCATAAGCTTCCCGACCCCGTTGAATTATCAATAGAAGAGCGCAGGGCGCTTTCCATCGATTACTTAGAGAGCGTTTACCAATCAGCAGACGCCTCTAAAATTACACTCGCGCTCCATTACAATCTGGATGACCATGCTTCTGCCATGTGCAGCTTGCACCAATTAACCGAGCGCTTGTTCTACACCTACTTATTGGTGTTCACCCTGTATCAGCCGCGAAGTCATAAATTAGATGACCTGCGTGAACGCGTGGCCACTATTAATGTTCATGTGAAAACTATCTTCCCCTTAGCTGCTGAAGAAGACGTTGAGCGTTTTGAATTTCTAAACGCCGCCTACGTGGATTCGCGTTATAAGCGGGATTATAAAGTTGACCCCGTTGTACTGGATTACTTAATCGAGCGCGTGAGTGAGTTTCAAGCCTGGGTGCTGGCCGAATGTTTGAATGTGATTGATGGTTTTATCCCTGATCAAAATTACTCAAAAAGCTACAAACAGCCGGGTGAGCTTTTGAATTTGGAAAAAATTAAAACGGAGAAGTTGCCGCAGGCGGTTATTCAGGAACAGCTGGCTGTGATTAGGGTGGCAGAAGAGGAAAGGGATAGTGCCTTGTTACGGGAGCAGACTGAGCGCGATGAAAAAGATCGCTTACTAAAAAAATTACGTGACGCAGGGCTAGAGCCTTAGTGAAGTGTTGGTGAAGTGATGTTATTAGGATCTCTTTCCAAAAACGCCCGTTTGTGTCATTAGTAAGTACAGTTGACAGATTATAAGGAGCTAATTGTTAAATGAATGGATTTTTTGTGCGAAAAACAGGGTTGTTAATTATCCTTTGTTTTCTCTTGTCTAGCTGTGATGTGGCTGAGTATAAACGCTACGTTGTCTACGCTACTGATGGGTTTGACGTTAGCCTGCCGTCTAGCTGGGTAGTTCTGGGGTCAACTTCCGAGAATAATGATTTTGTAGAAACCATGGTGGAGACGCACCTGGATGCGGTGCTATATATAGATTTTTATAAGAAAATCGACGGCGTTGAAGTGCCGTCTCAGTCAGAAGTGGTGGAGCGGTTTCTTGAAATGGCAATTTCAATCGACGAAGAAAGGGAGTCTATGCAGATCGAAAAGAGCGTCAGAAGTGCTGGAGGATCAGAAGCGTTGCGCTGGGATATTTTCTTTGAAAAGCCGAATCCTTATCGATTTGTTATTGAGCATCATCGATATGATGGTCCAATGAGTACGGTCGATTTAACCTTGTTTTCTAACAAGGCCGATCATCAAAAATTAATGGGTGATATTGAAAGAATTTATTCAAGCATACAATTGGATTAAACGAACTGTTGAGTGTTAACGGAAACTGCCATAAAGATGAATAGATGTTTATTGATATGGCTTATTTTGGAGCGTTTTGAATGAACAAAGCTATAACATTATTTTATCTTGTACTTTTCTCCTGCTTGCTTATTTCATGTGGATCAGAGAAGTCGAATACAGTAACAAGCTACAAGGAACAGGGCCTAGAGGTGAGTTACCCCGCTGGCTGGGAGCTTCAGAGCGATAATAGTTTAAGTCAGGTAGCTGATAGAGAAATATGGCTACAAATAGCAGAGAACTCGTTTGTCGGTCTATACACTTTTGAATTAGATGAACGAGACTTTATAAAAGACCTGAATATTGATGTTTACTTAGATAAGCTGATGAGGAAAACACTCTCAGAAGTAAGGTACGGAAACACCACATCAATGGAACGTTCTAAGGTTCGTTATGGTGATTACACTGGCCTCAAAGTTGAGGTGAAAACCGATATGCTTGGTGGGCGGTCGACTCAAGTGTTGGGGTTTGATGTGGAACAAAAAAACACCAAGAGTTTCGTTGTGTTTTTCGTCGACGGTTTGGATGGCGATGTTTCAGAAAAAGATGTCAGGTTAATACTTGGTAGTATTGAAATAACAAATTAGAAAAGGCTATTTGTACACTAAAATAAAAGGATGAAGTGAATTATGGCATATGATGCAGAGTTAATTAGTGAGTTGGGAGCAAAGCGATTTTTGAGAGGGGTTGATTCTCAAAGCTTCTCAAATATCAGTTTTTTTGACCGTGGAGCAACACTACAAAAGAAATTTGACAAGTGTTCATTCGGGTGTCACGGACCCTCATATCGCTTACTTCGAAAGCCCGCTCAGTGGCGAGATATTCGAAATTCCATGGGGGAAAAGGCTCCTTTTTTGACGGGTATTGCTGATGGAATTCATAAAAATACAGTCAAAAAAATAGAAAAAATGGAGGCGGGTATTGAACGAACCGCTGAGGGGCTGTATGTCAAAGGCAGCGAGGCATTTTCGACTGTCGGCGCGGAAAATATGGCGGTTATCGATCTAGCTTCAACCGTATTTTCGAAAATGTTAGATTTCGATTTGGATGTTATGGAAAATCCAATAATGCAGTCTATAACAGTGATCATTAATGAATATATGTCGGTGATTCCTGAATGGGTAATTCGGGACATGCTCTCAGATGGCGCGATTATTTTTGAGGGTGGGTTTGACCGAAACGATCTTTTTAAAGCCATTCGATATGGCGTTGTGAATATGGCATCGATGGATAATATAAAAACAGCGCTGTCGTATATCGAAAACCCGGCAAAAAGACAGGCTGGAAAATCTATAGGGAAAAAACTCACACCAATAATAGCCTCTGCAATAGCGACTAAAGTGACTAAAAAAATCCTAATGCAGAACAGACGTGACGCGTATTCTATTCGGCGTGACTTGGTTGGTTTGAGAAAGCAGCTAAAGCCAGCAACGGGCGGTTTGGCCAAAGCCCTAATGGCGTTGTTAGAGGCGCAGGGGATGCTTGCTATAGCCGCTAAGTCGAGCCGAAAGCTTCAGTATTCATGTGGGCCGATCTGGAATATTTTGAGATATAAATTACATGGTTGCGATATGCTTTACTTCCTCATTGAACCGATGGTAGAAGAATATGTGGATCGGCTTAGCATGTTAGAAAAAAGGCCTGCCGAGTTTCTGAAAATTATGGCGGCCTTGTATAAAGCCAAGAAAACTAAGCAAATATTCTTTCCTGGAATGCTGGGCTGATCGCTAATCAACGCGGCCTAATAGACTGGGTCGCCATGATTGTTCTGAGTTCTTGACGAGGTTTGTAAATCTCTCGTGCTTGAATGTTCAAGTTATACGTACTTGAGCGCTTGCGCTGGAAAGATGCTTAACTGGAGCCGCAAGCCCCCCCTCCATTGAATAGAATACTCAAAAAATATTATCCTGAAAATAACGACAGGGAAAAAGTGATCACATTCAACCGAAATGGGTGATCAAGTTCAGCGAAATACGCAGGGTGCCTGGCCTAGTGTTATTGTCTCTAATTTCGTTTGATCTTTCTGTGGTTGACGTATGATTTCCTCAAGTCGAAAAATATGGAGTAATAAGTCTCTGCCATCTGAAGTGTTTTATTTTAGTCTCAAATTTATCTGACTGCGTCTATGTAGCATTATTTCAAACTGTTGGCGCTTAAGTCGTTTTGTCGACGCGTGAAGCCCTAGAAACCAATCTTTTACCTGCTACCATCTGCGGCTGCTTTTTGCCCTAAGCAGACGAAGCTATCAACTCCAAGCAAGGCAATATAAACGCAACCTGATTAATAACCGACATGAAAACAGAATATCTCAAACAACTCTTCCAATCAGCTATTGATTCACAGGAGATAAGCTCAATGGAAGGGTTGCTTGAGTGGGTGGATGAATACAATCTAACTATCACGCGCAATGGAGCCGATTACCTTGGGCTTAAGGGAAGCGGAAATAAGCGTTTTAGAATAAGGTTCGTCTTCAATAACCACACTCGTACTGACTCAATAAAAAAACCAACGAATGCTGCTTCAAGACTTGATGGGTGCTGGATATATGCACTTACTGCGTACAGTAAAGACTATAGGCGTAAAGCTTGTTACATCGGTCGAACAACCAGGTTATCAAAACGCTTTTATGAACACCTCCATAGTCGGCGCTATCGTCGCGGATCATATTTTTTATTCAGATGGGCCTCAAAGCATGGTGTCAATGTAAATGCAATTGTACTCGCGTGGAGTGAATCTGGCCTGGATCAATGGACAAAGTGGGCCAACCTGGAGGGATACTGGCTCGGATTAGCGACAGAAAGCCGGATTGCGACTCCGGGGGTTGAAAATTGGGGGCGTCTGCCTCAGGACTACATATTTACAGACCAGCCTAAAGTATGGCCTGAAGAAAAGATTCTTAAGTATTCTAAACCTCTTGTAAATATTGTTGATGAGGGCGAAACACCTTATATGATGAATTAACTATAAGCTAAAGGCTTTCTCATACTACATCAACTTAGTAGAATCCCCAATCGATGCCAGCATGATGCAATTGTCGTCTAGTAGGCGTCAGAGTGTCGCTGACGTTGAAGTTTTGTTGTAAAGTCTGGTCTTCGCCCTTAGCGGACATTGAGTTCATGTTCTTGGTGTAATATACGGGTCCCCATTTACCGATTTCAATATACCAAGGGTGATTGATTGTTGGTTGTTATTGGCGATGATCGCGTATTGATATAAACAAGATAACCGCCCGAAGGCGCGAGTTATTACAAAGTTAAATGCACAAGGAAACTCGTGGATATTCTAAATAATCGAGAAATTGCAATTGCTTTATGGCTGCTGGCAATTTCGGCTTATATCTTTTCATCCTCAAAGATGGCTGAGGTCAGAACCGCTTTTAAAAAACTGTTATCGACTTTCTTTGTAAGACAAATAATATCTGTCCTTTGTTTGATGGTTGCTTATATGGCGATTGCCATTTATTGGCTTTCTGAGTTTGATCTATGGAATGCTGAGCAGCTCAAAAATACCGTTTTTTGGTGCGCTTCCGTTGGATTCATGTCATTGTTTAAGATTACAAAGATCAAAAAAGTCAAAAGCTACTTCAAACACTCAGTTATAGATAATTTAAAACTGCTGGCGATCCTTCAACTTATCGTTGGCGTATATTCTTTCTCCCTTTGGATCGAGGTTCTGCTAGCCCCAGTTTTAGCATTAATTGGAGCTATGCTAGCTATTGCTGAAACCGACAAAAAATATCATCAAGTAAAGGTTCTTCTAGAATATTGCCTGTCTTTATTCGGGGTAGTCTTAATTATTTATACCTTGTACATGTTGACGACCAATTTTGGTGAGTTTGGCAAAGAAAAAACTGCATATGACTTCTTTGTTCCCCCGCTGTTGACTCTTTGTTACTTGCCATTTATTTTCATTATGTTGGTTTATTCCTCATACGAGGAGGCCTTTGTTCGCCTTAAATTTTCAATAAATAATAGGTTTCATAGATATACAGCTAAATTCTACGCGATTGTATTGTTCAATCTTCGTGTAAGTCAGCTAGAAAGATGGTCATATCAAGTCGCTAGAGAAAATATAGAGTCACACTCTGATCTGGTGGATACCTTTAAGCACATTATTAAAGTTAGGTCTTCTGAAAGAAACCCAAGGGAAGTACCAATAGAGCAAGGTTGGAGCCCTTATAAAGCAAAAGACTTTCTTGTAAACGAAGGATTAAAAACGAGGTTCTATAATAGGCTTTTCGAAGAGGAATGGTCGGCATCATCTTCAATGGAAGAGTTTAACGATGGCATTTTTCCTGACAACATCGCTTACTATGTTGAAGGTTCTGAAGAGGCTGCAAATGTACTAAAGCTTAAAGTTAACGTGAATGACGCTGCCAGATCTCAGCAGGCTTGTGAAAAGCTAGAGGAGATGGCAGAAGCTTTGAGCATCTCTAGCTTAAATCAGCCTTTGTCCGAAGGCATGAAAAATGCTATTTCAAATTGCGAATCGTATTCTGAGAAATGTGAGGGTAAAAAAATGTCATTTGATATAGAGCGTTGGCCTAACCATCGGTTTAATGGGTATGATCTCAAATTTCTCATATCAAGCATTTAAAAACAAGATAACCGCCCGTAGGCGCGGGTTATTACAAAGTTAGGGCGGCAAGGAATTCACTATGAACGATGATTCAGATGAAGAAAAGAGGCTTCCTGAAAGTGGCAAGGTGGCTAAAAATTCAAGAGGTGCTTTGCAAGCTGTTGGTGGCTCAGTTCCGTTTGTGGGTGGAGTATTTTCTGCGATTGCAGGAGCTTGGTCAGAGGGAGAGCAGGATAAAGTAAATCGCTTCTTTGAAGATTGGGTTCGTATGTTACAAGACGAGCTAAAGGAAAAAGAAGGAACGATTATTGAAATAATGGCTCGTCTTGACCTACAAGATGAAGCGATATCAGCTAGGGTTTCTAGCTCTGAATATCAATCACTTGTAAAGAAAACGTTTCGAGAATGGTCTGGCGCCGAAAGTGAAGATAAGCGTATTTACATTAGAAATATTCTTTCAAATGCGGCGTCATCTCAAGTATCTAGTGATGACGTAGTTAGAATGTACATCGACTGGCTCAACCAGTACTCGGAATTACACTTTCAGGTAATTGCGGCTATTTATAATGCCGATGGCATAACTCGCGGCGAAATCTGGAGAAAAATTGGTAAAGAGGCTGTCCGCGAGGATTCGGCCGATGCTGATTTATATAAGTTATTAATTCGCGATTTAAGCATGGGTAGCATCATTCGCCAGCATCGCGAAGTAGATTGTCGTGGTAGTTTTATTCCAAAAGCACCACAGCGGCGCCCCAAGGGAAGTGGCCCTAAGCCAGCGGTTTCAGCTTTTGATGAGAGTGAAGGTTACGATTTGACTGGGCTTGGGCAGCAATTTGTTCATTACGCCATGTCTGAATTACCATTAAAAATTGAGTTTCAACATGAAGAGTAATGCCCTAAAAACAAGATAACCGCCCATAGGCGCGGGTTAGTACAACGCTAATGTCCGCGTGGAAGCAGCGGAATTTGGGGCTAAAGACAGCATAAGAAAGTTTTGCGTAATAGCGCATGACAGTCAGTATCGGCTGGCGGTCCAAAGTAGGCGTTGAGCATTCGTTCTGTGCTGGATTAATGGTCTTTTTGCGAAATGCACATATGACATGCGGGGAAATCCCCAATATAAAGCGAAGCTACCTAATTTAGAAGCCAGGAGGTAAGGCAAAATGGATGCTTATGGGAAAAAAGAACAAACGATTGAGTCAATGATTAATGATTTTGACGCAGCAAATAACTGGCTTAAAAATGTCGGTGTTAACATTTCTCCTGGAAGATTTCAGTCCTATAGAAAAAAAATCGATAACGCCCTTAGGCAAGGAAAATTCTTTTCACCAGATGCATATGATTCGGATCTATTATGGGCAATAGCAGAATTACATGACTTGTTGGAAATATATAATAATTTAAAATATTTCGACTGTAATGTAATCAAGAGAACTTTGTGGTGGCTTAAAAAAGGCCCTCCCTTATTGGCTGAAGAGCCTAGGGATGGGGGTAAAATTCATGGTAGAAATTATGCTTTTGAATTGTATACCGCGTCACGATTTTTAAGAGCAGGATTGGATGTGAGCTACCAATCTAAAGCTGATATAAATTTAACTATAATGGATACCTTAATACATGTTGAATGTAAGAGGTCCTTAAGTGAGAACAATCTTGAAGCGCTCATTGAAAAAGCAATAAATCAAATAGATAATTCATGTAGAAATAATTCAACTCACCGTGGGATAGTTGCACTTTCTCTAAGTAAGTATATTTGGAGTGTTCAACAAGAGTTAAGTCAGGGTAATGTAGCTGACGAGAAAAATATGCGATCTTTGCTTCACCCTGTATCACAACTAATCGCTGATGAAATTCGTTCAAGGTACTCCAGTAGTTCTGATAAGGTTATCGGACTTATATTCCATTACAAGGTGCCATTTTATAGGAAGTCTGACGGATTCCCTGCATGCGTTAATAGGTTTTCGTTCGTTCCTTTTTCAGCACATGGATCGGTTAGTAAAGCAATTTCCGATAAAATGTCAGAGCACTTTAAACAATCAATGTATGTAGGCTAATAAAATAAATCAGGGTACGTCTGTCGCTAGTATCTCCGTTTTTGGCCCCAGTTCGATTTGTGGAAGTTGCGGAGATTGGCGCCAAAGGCAGCACTTGTTGGCTGTGAATAATAGTACACTGACAGCCCGTGTCGGCTGGTCGCCCTTAGCAGACGTTAAGAATCAATGACTCCGACACGGTTGATTGTGCGGCGCTAGAGAACGTCAATAGCGCCTATTTGGCGCTGGGATTTCAATCAACCACAACAAACAAAAATTAGAACGCGGCCTCAAATGGGTACTGTAGATATTAGGGTTACAACATGGTAGAAAAGCAAAAGGCAGCAGTAAATACAAAGTCTAAGTTAGGAGCCAAGCTGGGAGGAAAGCCCCAGAAGAGCTTTGAATAAACCTTCTGGGGCAACGCCAACAAGCTGCGTGGCGTTGTCGAGTACAGCGAATACAAACACGTAGGTTGCCGGACTGTTGATCGGTATGAAGCGTATAAAGAGTTTTTTAGCAGACTAATAATTTTAGAAGAATCGGTCATAACCTAACAGGTGAGAGTATGTTATGGATGTAATAGAAGCTGACAGTAAAGATATTTCTATCAATATTTCCCATAAAAAGTTTGTGGAGATGGTTGTTGAATTTGTCGGAAATAAGGAGCGTTTAACCTATCCCGAAGAAGGTGCTTTTACTTTAGGGCTAAACGATTTAGAGCAGTTTTATTACTTGTTGGAGGCCAAGATTGAAGACACTTCTGGTGTAATTTTGGACGCATTTAATGCGAAATTTATATTTGACAATCGCATCACTAGAACAGTCACTAGCTTTAGTGATTTACAGCGCTTTAATGAGCCTAGAGATATCGGCGTGAACGGAGTCGTATTACAATGGTATGTGATTACAACTGAAAAAAAGGAAGGGTTGAAAACTCAAAAAGTTGAGCTTTCTTTTGATGTTGTGGGTGATGAGTATGAGGGGAAGGTGAATCTGTTTATTGATCACACAAACCCGGGTTGGGGAGCTGAGGTACTAAATTTATTTAGAGATCAGATATCAAATGTTATTGCATTAAAGCACCCAAGATACACATTCGCGGTAAAGGCGTTAAAAACTATGACCGTTCAGAATTACTTCGGTGGGGCAGCCATTGTGATAGGTATCGTGTTTTTCTCGTGGTTGATTTTTAGTGACCCTAAGGTTTCGACTCCTAGTTTGGTTACTTACCCTAGGGTAGAGCTTATTAATGGGTATTATTCTAATAAAGAAAATGAGGATGTTCAGGAGGAATATGGTAAAGCTCTACACTATTTGAATGGTTTGCATTTTACTCAAATTGAAAAGGTCTATCCTGATCAGGTTTCTGATGAAAATGTTAGATCGATACTGGAAGGCTATGTTGAAAAAAAATATAAAGAGACTGAAAGAAAACGGCCTGTTGTTCCTCTAGTGTTTATACTGAAGGTGTTGATTTTAGGTTTTGTGTTACCTTTTTTTGCGATTTACTACCTCCCTAAAAAATATTTCGAATCGACCATTGAATTCTTTGGTGAGAAGAGTTTTATTACTGTTACTAAGCGCTCTGAGAAAGAAGCGAGTCAATATAAATATTTAAAAAATAATATGCGATATAAATCGATATCTAGTGTTCTTATTTCTGTGGCCGTAGGTGTTGTTTCTTGTTACATATATTTTGCTCTTTCACTCCTATATTAGAAAAAATTTTATTTTATATGACAAAGGCAGCAAAGATGATTGTGGGAGGCAATAGTACACTGACATTCCGTGTCGGCTGGTCGCCCAAAGCGGACGTTGCATTTTATTATGCCGGTCTATTTTTGACGATTGTAATATATCAAGGGTTGTTGAGCTAGGTGATTGATTCTGGATTGTTATTGGCGATTATCGCGTATTGATATAAATAAGATATTCGGCCGAAAGGTCCGTTCATCAGAGTGTTAGATTTATCCCGCAAGGTACCATATGAGTCAATATCAACAAAAATACTGGAGTCTTTTGCGGGAGTTAAAGACTCACGTAATTTATTTACACAATTATGCCGCAAGCTCTGAGTGGTGGGATAAAGCAACTAATATATTTCTCGCCCTAACGTCTTCCTCAAGTATCGCAGCATGGGCAATATGGCAAGAGTATCAAGTTGTATGGGCGGTAATCATTGCACTGTCTCAGGTTGTGACGGCTATTAAACCTTTTTTGCCGTTTAGACAAAGATTGAAACCGATTAGTGATCTCAACGATCAGATGCAGGATATATCTCTGGAATGTGAAAAACACTGGTATTCTGTTGCAGAGGGTGAGCTGACCGAAAAAGAAATCCATGACCAGTATATAAATCTAAAAGATAAGTCTCTTAAGGCCGAAAAAAAGGCTCTTAAAGATTTAGTATTGCCCAAGAAGGCTAAAATTTTGGCTAAAGCAGAAGTCGAAGCTGATCAATATCTATCAAATACATATCAATAGGAAAGTTCATATGTCAGATAAAAACAAATCAGGACCAAGTGGTCAAAAAATAATTTTTAAGGATAATGGTAGAGGCTTACCAACCACTGGCACCAAAACACCTATGCCTCCGGTTAAACCTCCCAAGCCACCAGAAGCTACCAAAAAAAGCTAACAACGTGCTCTATTTGACGCAGCGGTCTACGTTCATTTTTGTGTATGCGCTGCGCCCATTGTGGTGCAAAAATTCATACACTCTCTATACAGATGAGCACTGCGGTAGGGTGTCTGTTCTATATATTTTCACATATAAAGGGTATGTATTAATGGATGATATAATAATAAGATTGGAAAAGCTGGAAAGGCAACGTAGGGATCTAGTAATAGCGATAACTATCCTAGGTCTTGCGTTATTTATATTTTCTGGAGTTACTTGGAAAAGTATTCCAAAGATCGTGGGTGCCGCACTTACGGATTCTACTATTCAACTACTAGAGCAGAAGGCACTGGATCTTGTAGAAAAAACAGAAGCCTCAAAATTGAAGGCTGAAAAATTTGCGTTAGCCGCCAAAAAAGAAAAGTTGAAATCTGAAACTATTACACAGCTAATTGAGCAGGAGCGATTAAACGCAATTACCGCAGTTAATAAAATAGAGTTAGTCGAAAGCACTCGAATTTCTGATCTTGAATCACGCTTTTCTAATGGGGTGTTATGGGGCGTAAATAGCGATAACAAAATCTTTTGGTCAAGAGATAAAGGTAAGTCGTGGAATAACGTAAAAGGAAATTTAAAGCAGATTACTGTTAGTGACGGTGTACTTTGGGGTGTTAACTCAAAAGATGATATCTACTGGTCGCGAAATGAAGGGAAGTCGTGGAATAAAGTGCCGGGGAAGCTAAAGTATATTTCAGCTTGGCCATAATCAACCTAACAAAAACATCATGCCGGAATTGTTGGTCTACGATATTCTATATGCTACTCGATCTGCGCGAAAAATGGCATATAAAACAATCTAGCTAATAATCCGCATATGTAAGTGTTATGACATGCCAAGAAAAAAATTGGAAGAATATGAAAGCACTAATTATTATATTAAGTATTATATTTATCTCAGGATGTGGTTACGCTGGAAAAGTAAAGAGTTTGACTGATGAGAGGCTATGCGAAAATTTTGGTCGATATTCGTTATATGCACATGATGAGGTTGTCCACTTGACCAAAGAAGAAATTGACACCCGTAATATTGACTCTCAGCACTGTCAAGACATAGCCAACAGTGAGATCGATCGAATTTCACCGGGATACAAACTTAAATTATGTCAAAATTTAGCTTCGTATCATTTTAAGGGTGCGTATCCTCATTTTAAGGCAACTCTAGATAAAATTGAAAAGGCAGGGTTTGCCGACGATGAATGTAATACCATGGCTGACTTTTTCCTAGTCAGACTTTCTCGCAAACAGCAAAAGGTTCAGGCTATAGCAAATGCATTGAGCCACGCATCCGACAATATGCGTAGAACAAATGAACAGCTATATGGTCGTGGGTCCGCATTTAATCCAATACATGTAAATATTGACAAGTAGGTCATAAAAACAAGATAACCGCCCGTAGGCGAGGGTTATTAGAAAGTTATGCAGTATGGAGTAAAAATTGAAAATTGAACCAATGTCAGAAGGTTTGGTTAGGCAGAGGAGAAACTTAATTTCTGTTTCTTGTATTCTAATTTTTCTGAAATTTGCGGGAGTCGAAATTAGTAAGCTTACCTTTCTCGGAATGGATTTTGGAAAATTGGGGAATCCTTCAGCCTTATATTTGGTGATATGGGTATTTTATTGGTATTTTCTATCCCGTTATTACCAATATTTTTCACAAGAGGGGCGTGGTCGACTATCGCGATACTTTTACGAGGAAATGGAACGTCGTGTGATGTAAAAAGTAAGGGGTCGGGTCTATTTTATAAAGTCATAATCAAGTCGCTATCAAGTAGCACCGCGATCACTAGTACACATTACAGGTTCAGCTAAAAAGCGTTGATGTCCGCTTGTGGAAAAAACAGCCCTCAAGTCTTGTAGCAGTCTTAAAATCGAGGAGGGCAAATAGACTTCGACTCTTGCCGAGGGCGACGTGCTTGGGGCAGGCTTGAACCGAACGTTTGTTCGGCGAATTTTAAGCCCCTTGAGTCTTTCCGTTTCGCCATCTGGGCTCAAAGTAAATCAATACACGCCTAGGAACCGCGCTGGTAACATCTGACAGCTCTATTTATCCGCTGCCTCAGTTGAGTATCCAGGTGCCATGGTGTTTAATGTGCTCCAAATTATATGTAGATAGGAATGGGAATAATGGAGTCGTTATTGACACTGAAGGATGCTGCAGCATCGTTACGTTCAGCGGCGAAGTCTGCGGCTAGGGGCTTGGTTGAGAGGGAGGCGCTTGTTGACCTGATACTGCTTTCGGCGGTGGCTGGTGAGCATATGCTGGTTATTGGTCCTCCCGGTACTGCGAAGAGTGCTGCTGTACGCCGTGTTGCTCAAGTTCTGGATGGTCGTTATTTTGAATACCTTCTCGGTCGGTTTACCGAGCCAAGCGAATTGTTTGGTCCCATCGATATTCGAAAGTTAAAAGAAGGTTTGGTGGAGACCGCGACAGAGGGAATGTTGCCGGAAGCCGAAATCGTATTCCTGGATGAAGTCTTTCTTGGGTCAACTGCCGTGCTTAATACCCTGTTAGGGGTGCTAAATGAACGCCGTTTTCGGCGTGGTCATACGGTCGTTTCTTGCCCGCTTAAAATTTGTGTTGGTGCAGCAAATCACCTCCCCGATGATGAATCGCTTGCCGCCTTTGGGGATCGCTTTTTGGTGCGTTATTTTGTCGAGTCAGTTCCTGATTCGCAGCTGGAATCGCTGTTGACTCAAGGTTGGCAGAGTGATCATTTTGTGCCGAAAGAAAAGTGAGTATGGCGCAGCTCGAATACCTGACTTCTATGGCTGAAAAGGCAAACATGCAGGGCATCACGGGGCTGTTGGCGGACTGTGTGCGTTTGTTGCGTAAGGAAAATATTGTACTGTCGGATCGTCGGATCGTGAAAAGCCAGCGTTTGATTGCCGCTGCGGCTGTACTCGATGGTCGTGAAAGCCCCAATGAAGCGGATCTGTGGCCAATTTTACATGTCATTGCTCGTCAAGAGGATCAGTTGAGTGCACGGGAAATTCTTAAAGAGCAATTATCTGGAACTCAGAACTTAACGTTGGGCGCGGCGGCAGAAAATGCTTCCATGGGGCCTTTAGCTCGAGCACAGCGTCTGGTGGAGCAAGCTGAGGTTCTTCTTGCTGTACCCCCGGATGAACGGAATATGCTATCTCTCGAAGCGTTAGGGCGAGAAATCGATACGGGTTTCAATATTAATACAATGCCAGAAAGTCTTAAATTAGTGCGAGAGCAGCTAATGGATGTATTGGGATTGGTGGAATAGCAGTATTACTTTATGGATAAACTGACTTGGCGCCCAAGAAAGGCGCCGCTGGCTCCTGTCGGAATTTTAGCTCTGCCAGAACATCGGGCCGCGATGAAACGTTCACTTCTGCAATTGTCTCCTGAGCGCTTGTCGCGATTGCGGGGGAGTGTGAGCGACAATGTATTGATTATTCTGGGTAACGAAGAGGACTTACCTTGGTTGCCCAATGGCGTTTATTTAGGTCAGGACTCGACAGCCCCTCATTTGTATTTTCCCACACAGTTATTGCCAAGTGTTCCTGTGTCATGGCTAGATCGCGCTTTTTTAAAAAAATTTGGTCAAGGGCAGTTTGTGATTAACCCTTGGCAACACGAAGTTTACAATTTGTCTCAGGCTTTAAAAATTGCCTCTGAACGTCTACAGGAAATAACGTAATGGAACTGCCGAAGCCACTCGCTAGTTGGCAGGAGTTATTGGGCGCCTTTCCCGATGATATTGCGGGGTTAATGGCGAGCCTTGTGAATCAACTGTCTCCGTTGATTCAAAATAATCCTTTGGATAATTTCGATGGCGATATCGAACCTGACGGCTTTAATGGGCTGACGCGAGACGCTAATTATGAGCGCTTATTATTGACGGAGTGGGCATTACAAGAGGAGTGTCCAGACGAGTTTATTCGGCGTGCGATCACTGGAGAGCATTTATTTTTAGAGCCGCAACGTAAAGAAAATCGCGAAGACCGTACTTGTTATGCTTTATTTGATTGCGGTCCAGAACAGTTGGGCCGACCTCGATTGGTACAGCTCGCAACGTTGATATTACTTGCCCGAAGAGCGGATAAGCATAAGCTTCGCTTTAAGTGGGGCGTGTTGCAGGATGCCAATTTTGTATGGCAGGAGGGCTTGTCGAAAGACTCCGTTTTGTTGTGGTTAAAACAGCGGTCTCACATGTTGGTCAGTCAGGATATCCTCGATGCTTGGATGGCGTCACTGCTTAGCGATATGGAAGAGGAGCAAAACCGCAGTATAGGGGTATCTGAATTGCCGAGCCTTGTTCAGGATTTGTGGCTCGTGACGAAATCACCTCTGAACAAGCCCGTTGATGTGTCTCGACTTGTTTCGATCGATGAACCTATTTTAGATCCCGATTCAATAAGTGTATCGATAGCGTTCAATAAGTCGACCCGCAGCCTTTCTTTAACGCTTACGGATGAAGACCTTAACGTTCGAATTCTGCGTAATCCATTTTCTGAGAGTAAAAAAGCACTCATCTCTGCTAAGTGGGACGAATCTGGTTCGTGGGTGAGCAGTGCAAATGGTCGGCGTTTAGCGTGTTTGAACAATGACGGCAAGCTTTCGATACATGCGATCAATGAAAAGCCTTCAAAAAAACACCAGTCTCCCGGATTTTTTGACGTGCCGGAAGGGCAGCAGTGTATTGGCGTATTTTTAACGAAAAAGCGTTCGGTAATATTATGTGTCGATAAGGGGCATTTCTATTTTCATAACTCTCCCCAATACGGCCAGGTTAAAACGGTCGACAAAAAACAGTCGATTCCATTTGGTGGGGATAATGCTGCTTTACTTTCTATTGTGATTGGCCAATCGGAATCAGGAACTGCGAAGCTCTTTTTGCTGGATACTAAAGGTCAGCTTCGCACCTTAGGCTTGGAAGATGATCTCGCGCTATTTAAAACTGAAGATGACAATGTGATTGCATTAGGGCAAACGATTACGTGTGAATATAGTGTGCGTTTTGAGCGAGAACAAAACTGTTTAACGGTTCAGTGGTATTTGGCTTCGTCCCAGCCGAGCAGTCGTGAATTTAAGATTAATTACTCGCAAGAAAAACCGGCCATATTTGTTCATGGGAGCGGCCCTTGGCACAAAGGCTCAGTTGGCTGTTTTGCCTACGAGAACGATGACAATATGTGGGCTGTAGTTGCTGGGCCAGAGAATAATACTGTGGAAGTTGAAGAGTGTGATCGTGTTGTCGGTGTTATGCACGTGTCAGAAAATCTAGTGGGGTTTTCTGAATCTAAAACTAAGAAAATGCCTGTATTAGTCGTAATGAAACCGGATGATAAATCCGTGTTTGCAGTTTGGAGTGGTGGAGAATACTGTCTAATCAGTCTTACTTCCGAGTTTGAGAGCGGTCAGTTAAATCCGCGATACGGTTATTTGCAGTATGTGAATTCTGCGAAAGAAATGATTGTCGTCAATCTTTTGGGTGGTGACGAATTGTTAAGGCTTGCAAATGGAGGTGCTGTCTGATGTCGTTGTCGTACACCTACCCCAAAGGGCGAGTCCATAGCATTGGTTTTTTCTTTGACGATGCGCTGCCCAGTATGGAAGTTAAAAACCGCATCCTAACGCTGTGGTCGCCATCGTCCAAAGTGTATAAATCCAAGCATGGGTTTATCTTACTGTTTCAAGAGACGGTGACGGTCTATCTGAGTCAGTCTTTAGGCGCGCCATTAATAAAACAATTTGGTGGCTTTAGTAATGTCTTATGGCAATCGTCATTGGAACTTTCTTCTTGTGGCAGCCACCCAGTCGTTTGGCTGTTAAAAAATGGTCGCTGTGAATCATTGGAGCTGTGCCCCGAGTTAGAGTTTAACCCTTCTGAGTGGCTAGACCTTTCTCATTATTCTGAGGTGAAATTAGAAACCTTAGGGGTGATTAAAACACCTGAAATAAAGGCCAGAGAAAGCAAAAAGTCTGTTCGGAACGTTCTCAATGACAAAGGCCTAGATGAAAGCCCTGAATTAATAGAAACCCTTGAAAAACTTGGTGACCGAGCCCGTAAAGGTTATGTCGATCACGGCGAAAGGAGTGGTGCTGGATTTTCTGCTTTATTTTCTAGCGTCAAAAAACTTTTTGCTTCTTCGGCTGCGAGTGGTAGGGGTGGCTCAGGTGGTACGGGTGGTAACGCTTCTCGTTATTCCGCTCAGCAACCTGGCGTTACTTCGCGCGGTTTAATTGAACGACTTCGTCATGCTTTTTCACATTTTGTGATGTCCTCTGCATTGGGTAAGGCTATCGGCAAGGCGCAGGCGAAATATGTTCAGAAAATGATGGATGAGTTTGATGGCGGTGATATTGATGCAGCTCTGCGTAACGCTATTCCGCTCAGCAATATACAAGACGCCTTACAGTCGCAGGGTGCGTCTTTAGGCCGAATCAGTGGCCATATGTCGACTTCTATTCAGCCCTATGCACAAGGTGGGAGTGGCAGTGTCAATATGGAGGAAGAGTTGCTCTCTCGTCTGCGAACGATGTATGAGGTGGCATTTACAAAAATGGATAGGGCGGGCAACTATAAAAAAGCGGCGTTTATTTTGGCCGAGTTGCTAAGAGATATTGATAGGGCCGTTGCCTACCTAGAAAAGCATGAGCAGTACGATTTAGCTGCTGAATTGGCGGAAGGCCAAAACCTTTCCCCTGCCAGAATCGTAAGGCAGTGGATTTTGGCTAAAAAAATTGACCGTGCTATGCATGTTGCCGTTGTTTCGGGTTGTTATGAAGAGGCCGTCACGGCGTTGGAAAAGCTTCACCCAAAAGAGGCGGATATGCTGCGCTGGCAATGTGCGGAATTACATTATCGTGGGGGTAATATTAATCGCGCGGCGGATATTGCTTGGCCTATTTCTGAAAAACGATCGACTGTTCTCGAGTGGATGAAAGAAAGTGTTTCTTTAGGTGGTGCCGTGGGCGCGCGCCATTTAGTTCGTTTGGCAGTCCATGATGCTGAACATTACGATGAGTACTTAGTTAAAATTGATGCGTTGCTCAGAGAAGATTCGCCAAAAGAACACTTAGCACTTTATGACGAGATCGTTACGCTGGGAGATATTAAACCAAACAAACGAATTGCTTCGATTGCGTCTCGCCATTATCTGATTGAAGTTGCGAAAGGGAATTTGAAACATGATGCTAAGCGATGGAATCGCCTATGTTTCATTGCGGAAGACCTAACGTTGAGGGCTGATGTACGAAACCTCGGCATTGGCAGTGCAGGGAAGCAGACGATGCTCTTTAACCTCGCTAAGCCTAAGGAAATGCTGTTTGGTGAGAGCCATGGGCGGCAAGCCGAAGATTGTACGGTGTTATGCAATGGCCAAATACTGGTGGCGTTCGGTGAATCGGGAGTCGAGCATTGGAGTGGGCGAGGGAAGCTTCTTTCACGCTACGCAATTCCGTGTCATAAAATAGTGGTTTCGGATGAGGGGACTGCGGCACTTTTTGTGGCTGAGCGTTCGGGGTATCAAGTTGTTCACAAAATTGACGTAAAATCGCGCGTTACTGAACATTGGTTGGACCTTACCATTACAAAGTGGGCCGATTGCTACGATGGTAATACGTGGTTGGTTGGGCGCGATGACATAATATTTGCATTGGATGTTCACTCTTCTGAACAGAATGCATTGTGGAGTGTAGGTAAGTTACCCGGGACAGTTAACAGCATAAAACGAAGCCTGCACTGCTTTACCTTCTGCCTAGCTACGGAAGAGAGTTTTGAGCTTTGGACATACCAACTGCCTAACCTCTACCTTAAAGAACGATCACCGTACAAACAGCAAAACCTTAAAGACTTCTATCCAGTGACCTTACGTGACGACGGGATCATTGCGGGAACAAAGGAAGATGATCGTAGCCAATTTGGAATATTTTGCGAAAATGGAAATATTAACTGGAATCATTTGGATGTGACTTCCGAGCCAAATGAATTAGAGCTTTTAGGGCGTTACCTATATGCAGTGACGGCTTTCGACGATAGCGTTTCATTGCATGTGTGCCCGGTGCAGCACCTCGATGTGAAACCGCGAGTGCTTTCAGTTCGGTTTGAAGGTGCGGGACACCTTTTAAAACGGGCTCAGGGAGATCTGTTGTTGATCCACCACAGTGATGGCAGGGTACTTGTGGTCGATGTTGGGTATGGTGAGGTGGTTAGTGATTTTGTGCTATGAGGTTCTAGTGGAAGCTAAAAATTGAAGCCGTTTGAAAACAAAGAGGGTAAGGCCCTAACCTTTTCTCAAGAGGTACCGCTGTCTGTAGTGGAAAGAAAAGGCGTGATAAAGCGCAACGCCAGCCCCCTCATTTGCGTTCTACGCTCTATTTGGCTTAAACATGGATGGTGTCAAATGAAAGATGGCATCGAACTCCCATATACATCATTTAAACCGTGATCTACGCATAGAACTGCCTATAACTTTCTGACACAATCATGGTTTTGTGATGTTCGCATAAAAGCAGCAGGAATCGTGACTCGTAAAAGGCCAAATAGGGATCATTCGGTGATACACATACATGTCAATCGTTTAATTATTGTTCTCTCCTCGCCAATCAAATCCGATCTCTATAAGCGATACCTAAGCAGTTTTCTGCATTAGAAATGACGAGCAGAATACCCTTTTGGAAAAATAGAAAATGACCGCTGAAAAACTATCAAAAAGGCTTAGGCTTAATACCCGACGAATCCTTACCTTTGTCATTATCCTTGTACAGCTAATGGTACTTTCATGTTCTGAATCAGGCACTACAGCAAAGAAAAGTGATCGACTTGAAAATGCTGATATTGCTACCCTAGAAGAAGCCCGAAACCACTTTTATTCGGGCGAGAAAGCAGAGGCTATTGCTTTACTAAAAACAATAGAGTCTGATTTGGATGGCGAAGTCGATTACTTTATGGGGTTGAGCATATTAAATTCAAACCCAAAGCAACCTTACGAACACAGCGCTTTTACACATTTCATGAAAGCCAGCGATCTTGGTCACACACTTGCGATGCATGAAATTGGCCGGAGTTATGAGGAGGGAGTAGGTGTCAAACGTGATATTTTGAAATCAATAGATTGGTATCGGAAATCAGATAAAGCCGAGTCGAATAATACTCAGCTCGACATCATACGTTTTCAAGAGGACAACGGTGAGCTTACCAAGAAAAACCACACAGATCATTTCCTCTCTATACAAAGCCAAGCGGAAGCTGGTGATGTTGATGCTCAACTTAGTTTAGCAAAAATGTATGATGTTGGATCAGTCGTTCAAGAAGATACCAATAAAATGCTTTATTGGTATACCGCTTCGGCCAAGAAAGGTGATCAATATGCCCAACTCATGCTGGGATACTTCTACTGTAGAGGTGATAGCATTACAAAGAATATTGAATTGGCAAAAAAATGGCTTAAAAAGTCTGAAAGAAATGTGGAATGTAATAACTAATCAAAGGAAAAGATTATGAATGTAGAAAAACGACTCGTTCAAGAGCTTAGAAATAATGAACACGTAATACAAATTGTTCCGTTAGACGATATTGAAAAAGAGTATCTAGAATTAAAATCGTTAGCTAAAAATGTTGCTGGATATGTTTCACCATTTTCCGATTCTCTGCAAGCGGCTAAAATTATAAAGGAGTTTGGGATTAGTACGGAAAAGGTAGTTATCAAAAACCTCGGGGGTAAGAAGTATCTTATCTTTAAGGGGTATTCCGGCCAACGCAATGTCTTAAAGGGAACACGATATTTGGCTACTAACCCAAAAGTTGTCCGAATGGCAATTGGGCCAAAAGGAATTGTAAAAAGTGTTAAAGGCGGTAGTGTCATCACAGTAATACTGTCAGTAGGGATTGAAGTGTTTGATTATTTCATTCGAGATACGGCGACCCTATCAGAATTACTTGGCACGATTACTGGCGACCTAGTGAAAATTGGCCTTACAAGCATTGCCTCGGTAGTTGCTGGCCTTCTTGTTGGTTCAGCTGCAGTTATTGGTTCAAGTGTTGCTGCTCCGTTAATTGCCGCAATAGCGGTTGGCGTTGTCACTGGATACGCTTTAAATAAGATTGATGAAAAACTGGGTGCAACTAAGGCGCTAATTAAAGGTTATGAGGAGATGGGCTACAAACTTAGTGAAATGAAGTGGGAGCTGAATCGCGAACTTAGGGTGCTCAAGAAAAAGCCGTGGTTATTCAATTGTTTTTTTGCACCTTGCGGAAGACTGGACTACTAAGTGACACCAGAAACAGCCCAGAAGGGCTTTGTTTTCCTGAATGTTTTGGCCATACCTGCCGTCGGTTATGCGGTTTATGACTACTTTCGTGTGATGCGGGAAATGGCCAGTGAAAATTCTCTTATTGAGTTTGATTCCGGTACCTACTATCTAACTCTAATGTCAGTTTTTTGGCTTCTGCTAGTTATTCAAAAAGGCGGGTTAAATCTAGCTATAAAACCCGTTAGTCCTACGCTATTTTTCCGATTGTCTTCTTTCGTGCATAAAAAAATGGGTGCCTTTCTAGTTGTGTGGTTTGTTGGGTGTTTAGTCATCTCAAATATTGTTCCTATTTATGTAAACTACAAATTTGAGAGGAGCAACTACCTGAAATGTAAAAACCTTAATGAGATATCGCGGACAGCTCGGGGGAATAGTTGGATCTATACAAAAGGTGAGTGTGCTAAGTTGAATTTATTGACGACGATTGAAGGGCGCTTATGGTTGTCCGAATAACTCATTGGGTTGAGATTTGGCAAGAGAAATAGATGAATAGGTTAGTTTTGTTACGTATAGCCTTGGTTTTTATGGCTCTTTCGTGCTGCTCTTGTGAGCCAGCAGACAATGAGATCGCAGACTGCGAAGGGTTGATTGATTCTATATCAATTATTGATAGCGTTGAATCCTCGGGCCGAGCCTATCATCTAGTGTTACGAATCGCTGGTTGGCACGATAAAACTGAAATTTTGGAGGTGTACGACATCAAGCCCTCGTTTAACCGGTGCGGCGACAGTAAAGTTCCACCTTTAGATGGTGATTCCCTAGAACAAAATGATTTTCATGGAAGACCTCAAATGGTGTCTCGGGTCTATTTGAGTACTAGGGAGAAAAAAATGCACATTGAATACAAAACTGGTCAGCCAGACAAGGCGCATAATAAAAATCTAAAGTTACAACTCAAGTAGCTGAGTTGTTGAAGAGTTTTAACGCTCAGCATTTGGTGAAGAAGCTATGAATTACGAAGAACGATTGAAGCATGCTCAAGAAAAAGCCAAAGAGTCTGCCAAGGAGCTATTTGCGGAAAAGCCTCAAGATATAAAGGATGAGCTGGAGAAAGAGACTGTATTGGGCAATCCCGAAAATTTTGTTAAGCCAGATAATAAGGACGAATAAACTCGTTACACTCTATGAGCGGTAAGCCCCCCATAAACCCAAACAAGGTTGTTGTATTTACTGGTGCAGGTATCAGTGCCGAAAGTGGGCTCAAGACCTTCAGGGACTCTGACGGCCTTTGGGATAACTACCCGGTAGAGCTTGTTGCCAGTCCCAAGGGCTGGGAAGAGGACCCCGCTCTAGTGCTGGAGTTCTACAATCAAAGACGGCTGCAAGCATATGCTGCCGAACCCAATAGTGCACACCTCGCCATAGCAGAGCTGGAAAACCATTTCGAGGTGGTCATTATCACTCAAAATATCGACAACCTTCACGAGCGTGCTGGCTCTAGTCATGTTATTCATCTCCATGGCGAAATCTCTAAAGTTCAAAGCTCAATTGATCCCGATCTCGTTTACGATATCGGCAGTAAACCAATAAGCCTTGGGGACCAATGCGAGCTTAAAAGCCAGCTTCGTCCGCATATCGTTTGGTTTGGAGAAATGCCACTTAGAATGGATGAGGCGCGAGCGCATTTTAAGGATGCGGCTTACGTTCTCGTTGTTGGCTCATCGCTCGTGGTTGAGCCAGCGGCAAGTCTTTTAAAAAAGGCTCGATTCCAAGCCAAGAAAGTTATTGTGACATTGGACATTGATAAAATACCAAGGGGATTTCAGTTACTTCGCGGTAAAGCTTCTAACCTAGTACCTTCTGTATGCAAGGAATGGAAAACCAAAAAAATCGAGTGAGGTTAATTATTTGGTTTCATTCGATGGGTTATTCAAGGGAAGGACTAAAAGCGAAGGAGGGGGCTGGTGTATAAATTACGGCCAGTCGGTGTGTGGAGGTACAAACTCCAAGCGTTACGCGATGATTGTTAGAGACGTTTCGTTTCTTAGCGGTAAATTTGAGTATATAGAGTCGTATCAAAGTTCTGTTATCTCTGTACTAAATGGCAGTTACATAAGGATGAATTCTAGGGAGTATGGAAGTTAACGAGCACTATTCTTGTTCCTCATTATCCTTAATTTCATTCAAGAAAATGAAATATTTTTCACCACCGGCAAGGAATTAACCGGAGCCAAAATGACTTGTATAAACTCAAACTCTTGGATGATTTGAAATTTGGCTATTACAGAAAAGATGGTGATGATTACACGCTTTGATTTTCTTTGTGTAATCGAAAATTTGTGGTTTTTTTTATCGACCCCGTCAAATTTGACCCCCAATAAAAGCAAAAAACACCCAGACAGGTCCCGCGTGATTGCTTCGAAAATGTGAACTGGTTCACATCTATGGCGGTTTTATAAAGAATAATTCTTGCCAAAACTTCAGTTTAGGGTGACAGATTGATGGATTTCTCACCGTTTTGAAAAACGTCTAGCCTGTAGTGTTTTCAGGCTGGCGCCTTCCCTTAAAGACATAAAAACTTAATATTTACTATATAAATCAATGTCTTAGCTGTGTCACTCCTCGGTATATAGCTAATATGAATATAAATGACAGAAGCTATAGACGATCGAAATTAAAAAATCCTCCACGCATTAAAATGTTCACTATTTATACTTCAAAGATCCTTCATGCGCCAAAACGTGTATGATCGCCCCAAATTGGTGAGGGTGACGCTGCTGTCATGTGTGTTGATACGTAACACTGTTCATGGCGAGCAGTATTTACTGGTGGAGATTCTGAGAAAGAAAAGTCATCTACGGGCGAAAAGTTGTTAGAGGAAGTACAGATAAGCTGACAATTTTACTGAAAGTACCCATTCACTAAGTGAAGTAATTGAAAAACAGAAGTGCCGGTCAAAAAGCAATCGAATGTTCGTCTGGTTTGGGGATGTTCAAAGCCGAGTTTTTAAGATCAATAAGTTTTAGTCCCCCTACACAACGTAACGAACTGAGATAGGTTTATCGTGATTGCTAGAAATATAGTTGAGTGTTTACGTGCGAATGCGGTTTCCACTCCCCAAAAAGTAGCGTTTAATTTTCTTGGTGATGGGGAGAATGTTTCCAGCTCTTTAACTTATGCTGAGCTGGATCAAAAAACAGATGCGATCGCTTCGTGGCTCATCGATAACGGGTTTTATAATCAGCGCGCCTTGTTACTCTTTCCTTCTTCTATCGAGTTTATGCTGGCATTTTTTGCCTGCCTGAAAGCGGGCGTTGTGGCTATCCCGGCCAATCAACTTGGAAACTTCCGTAATCTCGATCGCTTAAATGCAATCATTAGCAATGCTGAACCCAGCATTATACTTTCTATTAAAAAGTATAAAGATGGCGTTGATAAAAATGAAAGTATTTGCAGTAAAATTTCTAGTCTATCCTGGCTTTCTATTGATGAATTTAATTGTTCAGAACTAGAGGGTATTCCAGCTTCTCACAAAAACGATCTCGCCTTTATTCAATACACTTCTGGGTCAACCGGATCGCCTAAGGGCGTGATGATTTCGCATAACAATATTTCCGAAAATTGTGAAATGACTGGATCGGCATTTGAGGTTAAGTCAGAGTCTGTCTGCTGTGCCTGGCTACCGCTATTTCATGATATGGGATTGTTTGGTAGCGCTCTGTTGCCGATATACAGCGGAGCGACTTCTGTATTTATGCCGCCAGCATGCTTTCTTCAAAAACCTATTCGTTGGTTTAGCGCTTTATCAACCTATAAAGCCACTCATACCGCTGCGGCCAATTTTTCGTTCGACTTGTGCAGTCAAGCAATAAACCCTGGCGATATTGATGGGCTGGATTTATCGAATTTAAAAATGATTTTGACGGGCGGTGAGCCAGTCTCTCCTGATTCTGTTGATAAGTTTATCGAATGCTTTAATGCAATTGGCATTGGTCATTCAAAAATTTACCCTGCCTATGGCATGGCAGAAACTGGGGTCTTTATAACGGGGGGTAAGGTAGGGGAGTCGGCAAGTCGATTGCGGCTTGATACAGTTGAACTCGGTCAGCATAAGATCAAAGAATGCGAAAAGGGTAAGTGCCTAGTCTCAAATGGTTGGCCTAGGGGTGACGGAAAAGTTGTCATTGTTGATCCTAATACGAATAAAGAACTCGAAAACGACAGCATTGGCGAAGTTTGGGTTCATGGTCCTCATGTGGCTGAAGGCTACTGGAAAAATGAAGATCAGACGCTAAGCACTTTTCGGGCAAAAATAGATGGCCAAGATAAAAGCTACTTGCGTACAGGCGATTTTGGATTCATACAAGATAACGAGTTGTACATTACCGGTCGTATGAAGGATATTGTCATTGTTCGAGGTCGAAACCATTACCCTCAGGATATTGAGGCCACTGTCAATTGCTCTAGTATTGATTTGCGAGATAACGCCTGTGCGGCATTCTCTATAGAGAAAGATGGCACAGAGGCTTTGGTGGTTGTTCAAGAGATTAAGCGCAGCGCAATAAAAAATATCGATATTATTTCCACCGAAAAGAAAATTAGAAAACAGTTGGCATTAAGGCATGAACTCACGCCAGTTGATATCGTATTGCTCAAACCCATGCAGCTGCCATTGACGTCTAGTGGAAAAGTTCAGCGGCAGCAATGTAAAGCGCTATATCTCACTGATTCGTTGAAGCGATTTAATACGCCCCTTCATTCTGAAAAAAACCGCAGTGATGATGATTTCGAAAGTCTTGGGCGCTTTGTCACGCTAATCGCAGAACAATTAAAAATTCCACAATCGTCAATCAACCCGAACGATAATCTATTTGATTTGGGATTGGACTCGCTAGCAGCCGCACAATTACAAAATACTGTTCTGCAATCATTCAACAAAATAATTACATTGGAGGATATTTGGGACTCTACTGATATTGCGTCACTAGCTAGTATTATCGATCTCAAGCCCGCCCAAAATCAATTTCCGAGTAAAAATCCGCTGTCCGGTCAGTCTCAGGATATACGCTATGTGATAGAGAAAACTGACCATACGCAAGCGTTTTCGTTAACGCCAGTTCAGCAAGCATACTGGCTTGGGCGTGGGGATCAATTCCATCTTGGTAATACTAGCTGTCATTACTATTGCGAATTTGATGTTGTGGATCTGGATGTTGAGCGGCTGGAAAGCGCGTTAAACCAACTCATTAAATTACACGGAATGTTACGTGCAATTGTCACGGAAAGTGGTCAGCAAAAAGTTCTAGAAAGCGTTGCTGACTACCGTATCAATATTAACGACGCCTCCAATGATACGTCTATACCTGATCAAGTAAGGCAGTCACTAAGTCATGAGATCTTCGATACGAATCAATGGCCGTTGTTCCGAGTTGAGGTAACGCCTCTCGCCAATCAAGAAACACGAATACACTTTGGTATTGACCTGATTATCGCAGATGTTAGCAGCCTATTTGTATTGATGAATCAATGGGAGCGGCTTTATAAGTCTGATACGCCAACTATACTTGTGCCAAAATTTAGTTTTCAGGATTGCCTCGCGTTCGAACAAAAGACCTCAAAAATCAATCGCGACCAGGCAAAAAACTATTGGTCGACGCGTATTGAAAGTTTTCCTAAGGGGCCGGCTTTACCCACTAAAGTGAGCATAGAAAGTATAGCGAAACCGGTGTTTACTCGTCGCGATATTCGAATTCAGAAAGAACAGTGGAAAGCGATAAAGGCAATTGCCAAGAAAAGTCGACTCACTCCCTCGATGGTTTTGTGCACGCTATTTTCAAATGTTTTACAGAAGTGGACACAGCAGTCTCACTTTAGTTTGAATATGACGATATTCAATCGTCCGCAACAGGTCCCGGGTGTTTTTGATATTGTGGGCGATTTTACAGCACTGTCGTTATTGGAAGTCAGGCTAGAAGATCAGCGTAGTTTTGTTGAAAACTGTTCAGCATTACAACAGCAAGTCATAAGGGACTTGGATCATTGTGCATATTCAGGAGTAGAAGTACTGCGCGATATTGCACGAGCCAAAAAAGACGAATCGTTATTCGCACCTGTCGTTTTCACAAGTGCCCTCAGCGACTTTGAAGCGGACGAAACTCTGCAGATGTTTTGCAAGCCTATCTATGCAATTTCACAAACACCTCAAGTCGCTTTTGATCATCAAGCGATAGAAGTCAACGGCGAACTGCGTATCGCCTGGGACACTGTAGAAGCCTTGTTTGACTCAGCAATGTTAGATGATATGGCCGCAGCCTATGAGCACGCCATTAAGCAATTAGGTGAAGCCGACAATTGGCATCATGCCGTGATCATTCCATTGCCCGATCACCAATTGGATTGTCGTGCCGAATATAATATGACCGCAGCACCCATCCCAAAAGGTTTATTGCATGATGGGTTTGTTAAGCAGGCGACGGTAACGCCAGATAAAACGGCAGTCATTACGCCGACCCAGGCGCTCGATTACTGTACCTTGTATCAATACAGCCACGCCATCGCTACAAAAATAATTAGCTTAGGCATAAACCGTAATGAACATGTTGCTATCGTCATGGAAAAAGAGTGGCAGCAGGTGGCGGCGGTCTTGGGGGTTAGCCAAAGTGGCGCTGCGTATTTACCCATAGATGCGACATACCCATGTGCTCGTATTCAACAGTTACTCGAGCTAGGTGAGGTTAAATTAATCCTGACTCAAGCTCAATATATCGAAAAAATTAGCGGATTAACATCAGTCAAATGCATCGTTGTTGATGATATAACCGTTGATGATGTAGCGGATTTTGATGATAAGTCGCCAACGGCTACGATCCCGAATAGCACAAGTCAGACGGATCTGGCCTATACCATTTTCACCTCCGGATCCACTGGCACACCCAAGGGCGTGATGATTGACCACCGCGGCGCACTCAATACCGTCGTTGATGTTAATCAGCGTTTCGAGTTACGTAGTGATGACTGCATTTTTGGTATTTCGAATTTAAATTTTGATTTGTCCGTATGGGATATATTCGGTCCGCTGAGTCTAGGCGCCACGCTGGTTCTGCCGGCAGAATGCGATAAGCTCACGCCTGATAATTGGTTACAACAGTGTGATCAACACCGTGTAACCGTGTGGAATTCTGTACCCGCGCTTGCGCAATTACTATTCCAGGCCGGCACTCCTGAGCATATGCGTTTAGTTATGATGAGCGGGGACAGAATACCTGTCGACCTTCCCACTCAAATACAAAACCAAGCGCCTCAATGTCACGTTCACAGTATGGGCGGCGCGACAGAGGCATCCATTTGGTCAATTCATTACCCCATTAATCGTGTCGACTCCGCTTGGTCCAGTATTCCCTACGGGCGACCGATGAAGAATCAACGATTTTACGTGTTGGATACCCAGCTACACCCAAGCCCTGACTGGGTAGCCGGAGATCTATTTATTGGCGGAACGGGTTTGGCAAAAGCCTATTGGAAGGACGAGAGTAAAACCCGCTCCAGTTTTATTCGTCATCCGATTACTGGGGAACGTTTATATAAAACCGGTGATTTAGGGCGCATGCTTCCGTGCGGGAATATCGAATTTTTGGGGCGCGCAGATTTTCAAGTTAAAGTACAAGGCCATCGTATTGAGCTTGGTGAAATAGAGGCGAATCTCAATCAGATCAGTAATGTCCGAGACAGTTTGGCGAACGTTATAGAGTTGAATGGGCGGCCTTTATTAGTGGCTTATGTTATTTCATCTGAGCATTTGGATACCGACAAAATTCGAGAGGTCTTGGGGGAACAGCTGCCATATTACATGGTGCCCAATGCGATTGAGGTTCTTACACAATTCCCCTTAACGGCCAACGGCAAAGTGGATCGTAAAGCGCTGCCGGCTCCTAGCGTTAATAAGGCCGCGTCTTGCAAGTCCGCGATCGTTAAAACACCGATACAAAATACACTCACACAAATATGGGAATCGCTTCTTAATACCCAAGATATTGATATTGATGATAATTTCTTTCAGCTCGGTGGCGATTCTATATTAGCTATTCAAATGGTTAATCGTCTTAAAAACGAAGGCTATGAATTAAAAATCAAAAAAATATTTGAAAGCCAAACCATCAAGGCTCTTGCGGAACAAATAGCGGAAAAACCTTCTTGTTCTACTGATATTAACCCTCAGGCCGACTACCCATTAACGCCTATTCAGCAATGGTTTATGGATAACGAATTCCTAGACCCTGGTTACTGGTGTCAAACGATGGCTTTCGAGGTGAAAGCGTTATTTGATACCGATATTTTACAAGAAAGTTTACAGGTCCTTGTCAAAAAACATCCAGTTTTAACCACCAGCTTTAAACAGATTGATGGACATGAATGGCGGCAAACCCTTAATGCGGAAAATTTAATTACCCTGCAAAAGCGATCATTGCAAAACCCTGCGCAACTAGAAGCATTATTACAGACAGAACAGAAAGCATTTAAGCTCAATAATGGCCCTTTATTTAAGGTTGTTTGGTTGGAAATAAGTGGCCAAAACCCCTTGTTACTTCTATTGGCTCACCATCTTATTATGGATGGCGTGTCGGCGAGGATTTTACTCGACGACTGGCTATCACTTTACCGAAAACTGGAATCTGGGAGTTTTGAAGAGGGCTCACCTGAATTAAGCGTAGAGCCGGATTATGGATTCCTTGCCTGGTCGGAATATCTAAACACTGCCGAAGTTCGACGTGAGTTCTCTCAAGATTTCTGGAAAACAGGATTTGACACGGACACCGTCTGGTTGCCAAGCGACTGGTTATCAAGGGGCAGTCACAGCACATTGGAAAACGCAACATTACTCAAGTTAAACATAGCGCTTGAAAATATAAGCCTGCCTGATGATCTCGACCAAAAAATTCTAGCCAGTGTTGCTGGTGCAATAATGGCGCAAACAGAGCAATCACTAATTGTTGATATCGAAAGCTACGGTCGTCCACTGCTAGACAATGCGCCGAACACGCAGTTTAGTGTTGGGTGGTTTACCTCGGTATACCCTCTGTTATTAAAGCACGGTGATAACGCGCTGAGCGAACAGCTTGCGATGTCGCAAGATGGCATCACAGATCTAGGAATAGGTTTTGGCCTAGCGGGGAAAAATAGCCTACCTGAAAATTGTTTTAAGGCGGGTTTAAGTTTTAATTATTTAGGTAATATTGAACACTCTATGCCAAAAGAGTTGGGTTGGCATTCAATATCGCCCATGCTTATGCGCTCTCCGGGTAACCATTGCAGTGTGCCGGTTGAGTGTATCGCCCACATCGAAAGCGGCTGTATTCATCTGCAACTTATTGTTTCCCAATCAGCACTTGCAGAATTAGACAGTAAAGAATTAGAGCACGCTATCAGCGATAATCTAAAGCGAGAGTTATTCGAAGTTGGGCCTTCTTGTGATTTAACGGGATCACAAGAAGGTATTTTATTGACAACATTGCGTGATGCGACGAATGACGCATATTCGGAACTGATTAGTTTTGAATTAGATGAATCCCTTGATGTTGCGGCGTTTAAAAACGCCTGGCAGGTTCTCATTGATAATGAACCCACCTTCAGAACGACGATACGCCATAAAGAACAAGCGATTCCGAGCCAGCAGGTATTGGCTCAAGTAGCAGTGAATTTTTTGGAAGTCAACGAAAGCGACATTAGTCACAACGTGGTCGATTGGTTGGAAAGCAATCGTTGCCAAGCATTTGATTTTGAAAATCAACCCGCGATGCGTTTTTCGTTGATATCACTCCGAAATGGCCGCTATCGTTTTTCTTGGAATTTTCATCACAGCTTAATTGATGGCTGGTCGCTGCCATTGATTTTAAATCAACTGATGCAAAACTATCGCCGTCTTGCCGAGGGACAGCTTCCCGAACGACGTTCTGGCTTCAATATGGCGCGTTATGTTCGTTGGATAAAACAACAAGATAAGCATGTGGCAGTGGAATATTGGCATAGAGAGTTGGCGAGGCTTGAAGGGCCGTGCATGGTTCCAACGAGTGTAAGTCTGTTAGACAACGATACACGCTACGCCCACCTTGATTGGGAGCTTGATCGACAACTGAGCCAGCAGATTAAACAGTTCTGCAAAGATTCGATGATTACCGTTAATACGTTTATGCAAGGGTTATGGTCTCTCTATTTAAGCCGGTCATTGCATAACGCAACTATTGGTTTTGGCGTGGCGGTTTCTGGGCGACAGGGCGCAATCGATGGAATTGAAACGGCGATTGGTATGTTTATTAATACGGTACCGCTTGTTGCGACTATCGATGAAAACTGCGTTCCCTCTGAATGGTTACAAACCTTGCTTAAGGAACAAGTTAATAGTCGTAATTACGAGTGGCTACCTCTGGCTGAAATCCAGCAGCAGGCCGACAGTTTTAATACGCTGCTGGTGTTTGAAAACTACCCCGTCAATGATCTTTTTAATGGTAAAGGCTTGCCAATCACCATAGAAAATATGATCACGGTTCAAAAGACTCACTACCCGCTGACCCTCATCGTCACGCAGGGTGAAACCATTGATGTCAAACTCGCGTATCAAGCCGATAAAATAAATCCAGCGTTTGTACAGGAGATCGTTCAGCAGTTAGCCCAAATTACAGAAGCAATGCTCAGTGCGCAGTCTATGAGTCAATGCCAGCTTCTGTCTGAAAATCAGCAGCGAGATCTGTTGCGCAGGGCCTGTGTTAAAACTGACCGAGCGGTTGAATATCGTACCCTCCACGAAGCGTTCGAGTTGCAGGTTAAGCGAGTTCCAGAAAAATCGGCTCTCATATTTGATCACGAAACCGTGACATATACGCAGCTTAACGCGCAGGCGAATCGCTTAGCGCATTGTTTAATCGCGCAGGGCGTTTCAACAGGCGAGCCCGTGGGCTTAGGTTGCCAGCGTGGACAAAATCTCGCGATAGCTTTACTGGCAATTTTAAAAGCGGGTGCCGGTTATGTCACATTAGACCCGAATAATCCCGATCAGCGCTTACGCTATTTGGTCGATAACGCACAACTTAAACATCTAATAACGGATTTTTCACGTTTCGACGATATTCATTCAAATGTTACGCGTGTTGATCGGCTAAACCTAGAAGGGTATTCGGATTTAAACCCAGAAGTATTAGCGGCAGAAGGTGACCTTGCCTACGTCACCTACACATCGGGATCGACCGGAAAACCAAAAGGTGTTGCGATCCCCCACAACACAGTGATTAACCTGCTGGATTGGCAGCAGCGTAGTATTCCGATCGCTGACGGTGACCGAGTATTGCAATTTGCTTCAATTAACTTCGATGCATCGGTACAAGAATTATTTTCCGCATGGGCCAATGGTGTTCCTGCTGTGATGGCAACGCATGACCAGCGATATGATTTTGAGGCATTAACACAGTTATTGTTCGATCAGCATGTGACGCACGTATTAATCCCCGTTGTGTTATGTCAGCAAATAGCAACAATTTGTATCGAGCAGCAACGTTTCCCGACAGATTTAAAAGTTGTTGTCACCCACGGTGAACAATTACAGATTACATCCGAGATTCGCGAATTTTTTAAAACCCTTCCGCAATGTGAATTGCATAACCATTACGGCCCCTCAGAAGCGCATGTAGTCAGTAGTTACCCAATGATCGGTAATGCTGACGCCTGGCCAGAACTCCCTCCTATTGGTAGGGCGGTCGATAATTGTCAACTGATAATACTCGACAAAAATCTTCATGTTGTACCGAATGGAGTCGAGGGGGAGCTTTATATCGGAGGGGATTGTTTAGCGATTGGGTACCTCAATCAACCCGAGTTAACGGAGAAACAATTCTTAAATGTATCATTGCTGGATGGAAAACGTCACCGTTTATACAAAACCGGTGATATGGCTGTATGCCAACAAGATGGGAATATTCAACTGCGTGGTCGATATGACAGCCAAGTAAAAATACGGGGCCATCGTGTAGAGCCTAATGAAATTGAGTTTCTGGTGGCTAAACTATCGCTAGTTGAAAAATCTACGGTTAAGATATTTGATCACCATAATGAAAAATCTATCGCTGTTTTTGTGCAAACGTATGACCGAGAATCGGGTAACGCTGATCGTCACAACAAGATACGGAAAAGCATAAAAAGAGAGTTAAAAAAATCGCTTCCAGACTATATGCAGCCTCGGTGGATAGCGTTTATTGACGATATTCCATTGAATCAAAGTGGCAAAATTGATCGCAGCCAGCTAGCCAAACCAGAAGACCTTATCGATAGTGAAAAATCATCTCGCCAACTCATGGGGGATACAGAAAATTTCCTAGCTAATATTTGGTGTGAATTATTAAATCGAGACAAGGTTTGTCCGGAAGATAACTTTTTTTCCCTTGGCGGACACTCACTTAAAGCGGCACAAGTGGTGGCACGTATGCGGGCTCGTTTAAAACAAGATTTTCCGATACACATCATATTCGAAAACCCGGTATTGGCCGATCTTGCAATTGAAATGGAGAACCATCAAAAAACGCAAAACCTGGAAATTCATAAGCGGGAGAGTGACAAGCACATTCCGCTTTCGAATACGCAACAGCGTTTATGGCTGGTGGATCAGCTAGAAGGCCATTCGTCAAATTATAACATTCCCATCGGGCTTCATTTAAAGGGGCGACTTGAGTCTCATAAGCTGAGAGATGCTTTTGCTGTCATGGTCGAACGTCATGGGATCTTACGTACGCGTTATGGCGTGTCTGAACTAGAGCCTATTCAATTGATAGCCCCAACCGCACTTGCTGAGCCATTAAATATTAAGGCGTTGGCAGATGGAACGGATATAAATCTTGAAATAGAGCGTCATGCGAAGCAGCGTTTTGACCTAAGTAAGGGCCCGCTTTGGAATGCCACACTTTTTGAAGTTAGCAATGAAGAATATTATTTATTGCTTAATTTTCACCACAGTATTGCGGATGCCTGGAGCATAGGGTTATTTGCGGAAGAGCTTTCTCAGCGCTATTCAGCTATTCAAACCGCAGCTATTCAAACGATAGAGGAGATACCGACTAACGCAGTTGAATTTGCCGATTTTTCGATTTGGCAGGGCGACTATTTGTCGAACGAAAAAGTTGAAAGCCAGCTCGGCTATTGGAAAACGCAATTAATTGATGTGCCAAACTTACTCGAAATGCCAACGGATTTCCCAAGGCCAGTTGAGCAAAGTTTTAACGGACGATCTATTGATTTCTCTATTTCCAACGAACTTGTTAGCCAAGTGGATACACTTGCAAGTGAATTGAAAAGCACGCGTTATGCCGTATTAATGGCAGCTTTCAATATACTTTTAGCCCGTTACAGCGATGAAAAAGACATCGTCGTGGGTACAGCCGTTGCGAATAGGCCCGTAGCCCAAACGGAAAATATGCTAGGTGTTTTTGCGAATACACTTGCCATTCGTACGCAGCTATCCGAATCTCAGACGATCTCGGATATTATTAAGCGTCTCACACACACTTCTCAGCAGGCCTTCGCAAATCAAGACGTACCATTCGATTCAGTTGTCGATGCCTTGGGTATCAAGCGTAGTTTGAGCGTTTCCCCGCTTATTCAAGCAATGTTTATTTTACAAAACACCCCGATGCACGATTTACAGTTAGAAGGCGTCGAGCTGAATTTGCTACCGCATCAAAGCCATACCACTAAGTTGGATATTAACCTTTCTTTATTCGAATCAAAGAATGGCCTGCAAGGGTATCTGGAATACGCAACGGATTTGTTTGAAGAAGCGCGGATGCAGCGCATGGTAGGCCATTATGTCACCTTGTTGAAAAACATGTGTGTTGATAAAGATATCGCCTACGAAATGATTGACTACATGACGGAGCAAGAGCGACAAGAGCTTGTCTTCTCGTTTAACAACACCGAGGTGGATTACCCGGCCAAACAATGCATTCATCAGCTTTTTGAAGAACAAGTTGCGATAACGCCAGATTCAATTGCCTTGGTTTTCGAAGGGCAGCATTGGAGCTATCGTGAATTAAACCGTCGTGCAAATCAGTTGGCGAACTATCTCGTTGTAAACGGCGCTGATTATAATGTGATGGTGGCCGTATCGGTCAATCGTTCGGCCAATATGTTAATAAGTTTTTTGGCTGTAATGAAAGCCAATGCCGTCTACGTTCCTATTGATCCAAGCTACCCGGTTGAGCGAATTGCTCACATGCTGAACACCGCAGATGCACGAATTCTTTTGACGGAGTCTAGCATTACCAATGACTTGTCTACGGTAAGCGCGCACAAAATCGATATCGATTCGGATTGGCTGGCAATAAGTGAACAAGATGAACAGAACTTGCAGCCTCCGGCAGACAATAAGCACCTTGCTTACATGCTATTTACTTCTGGATCAACCGGTGAGCCCAAAGGCATTTTAGTCAGTCAACAAGCATTTCGTAATGTTGCGGCCACCCATGAAGCCTTACAAGCATCCAACGAAATGACTGTAGTACTGCAGTTTGTCTCGTTGAGCTTTTCCGTATCCCTGTGGAATAGTCTGATGGGGATTCTAAAGGGGGGGAAAGTCATACAGGTAAACGATGAGCAAGCATTGCCGGGGTCAGATCTCGTCAAGCTTATTCATGATCAGTCTATTACCCATGCGACTTTACCTGTGAGTGTACTGTCTGCTCTGGGTTCAGAAGCCTTTCCCTATTTAGGGTTTATTATTTCCACGGCGGAAGCGTGTACAAAAGAAATTGTTCAACAATGGTCCCCGAACAGGCGCTTTATTAATGGCTACGGACCGACAGAAATTTCTATCGGCGCAACGCTATCGCCCTGTACTAACCCAGGGGTTGTGCCGCCGATTGGCCGCCCCATGCCCAATACACAAGTGTATTTGTTGGATAAAAACAAACAAATAGTCCCGAAAGGAATTCCAGGTGAATTACACGTTGGTGGTGTGAGTTTAGCGGAAGGGTATTTAGGCTTAGCTGAAAAAACGGCGGAAGCCTTTATTGTTAACCCTGTTCCCGGTACGCCTTCCGAGCGTTTGTATAATACCAGCGACCTTGCGAGCTATAACAGCGCAGGTGATCTTATGTTTGTCGGTCGCAAAGACCTGCAGGTGAAAATTCGCGGATTCCGTGTTGAGCTTGGTGAAATCGAATCGGTAATACGTCGCCAGGAAAGCATTAAAGACGTGTCGGTTGTGGTGCAGACCCCAGCTAAGTCATCTGAGAATAATATAAATTCCGTCAGTGATGACAAGAAAATCGTGGCATTTGTCGTGCTCGACGAAAACCCTGAAGAGCCTGCAAGGCCAAAAGAGATACGTGATAATCTGCGCAATAGTTTAAATAGTGCGTTGCCTGATTTTATGGCGCCAAGTCATATTATTATCCGGGATTCCTTACCGCTAACACCCAATCGCAAGGTAGATCGAAAAGCGCTTGAAAAAACAGTGATTAGCCTGGATCAAAAAGCAGACTCCAATACTGTGTTGCCTAATACTGAAATCGAACGCACGGTTTCAAAAATATGGGAAAAACACTTAGACAGAAAAAATATAGGGATACATGACGATTTTTTCACTATCGGTGGCCACTCATTATTAGCCATTAAAGTCCTCAAAGAAATAGAAATACTATGTGGCGTTCGTTTGCCTGTAACCACATTATTTCGAAACCCAACGATTGCTGAAACGGCGAAAGCTATCGACGATAAAAATAGTAGCGAAAGTGGAAATAACGGCGAAAGACTTTTGCTTTTGCTAAAAGAGGGCGAAGAAGGAAAAACACCGATTGTTCTTATTCATCCAATCGATGGCAGCTTGTTGTGTTACCAGCACCTCGTTAATAAATTGGACGGGGATAGCCCTATCTATGGTATTCAATCGCATTCGAATGCCGGTTTAACTCAGCCATCACTCAATACGATGGAAGAGTTGGCCGCTTATTACTGTGAAGAGTTACACCGGGAATTCTCCGGTAGGCCGATTCATCTTATAGGCTGGTCTTTTGGAGGATTACTGAGTTTCGAAATGGCTAAACAGCTACAAGGTACACCTGTTGAAGTGGCCTCATTGACGCTATTAGATAGCCAATGGTCAACGGCGGATTCAATCGGCGATAACCAAACACTCGAACAGCTGGCCACCGCAGAAATGGGCCTATCGCCAGATGAAAATCTGGACTTACCTGCATTGGCAAAATTAGCCCTGGAGCAGGGACGCATACAAGCCTTACCGGATTTGGACAGCCTCCAATGGAGCGCTGAAAACATTCAAAAATTTGCCCAACTTGCTAGTCGTTATCAGCCATCAGGAGAACTTGAAGCGTTAAATATTCTGTTCACTCAAGCGACCGGATTGGATTCCCTGTGGGCGTCTTTGACTCGCACCCTGAATAAATACCCCGTACGGGGTGATCATTTCAGCATGATGGACATTGTAAACAGTGGCGATATAGCGAAAAAGATTCAGGAATGTATAAACATTGAATTCATCTCTAGCCAATCAGTGGCGTGAGTAATTAACCGCCTGAAAATTAATCGCTTAAAAATTAGTAATACGGAAAAATGGTAAAGGTATGAACCCACTTATATCGCAATTATGTGCAGGAAAACAGACGTTTTCTATTCGTCGCTGTAGTCAAGGAGAGTTGATTCAGCGACTAAACGAAAAGTCCACGGTATTGATGACTTTCGAGTGTGAAAACGGACAGCCGGAAATTGGATTCACTATTCGCTTGTCAGCTATTGAGAAAGAAAATGCTGAATTTGAAGGGGTTTCGACAGTTGATGGGACAATATTGGTCTGTAGAAGCTTGGTGAATTTAAAAACATTAAACGGTACGAGCACACTTATCGTCGAACAGTAACTTGAGTATCTAGGAGTATAACGTTGAAAACCATCGCTGAAGAATCTTCAACTCTAAGTGTTGATCGCTTTGAAGATAAATACAAACTAAAACAACCTGTTGTCATTCGAAATGGCAGTGCCGATTGGCCTGCTATGCATAAGTGGCAACAGGAATACTTGAATGACCAATTGGGTGAAAGAACAGTCCATGTTCAGTTGAATAAAAATGGCTACTATCACTACGGTAATAGAAAATATGTTGGCCGTGCAGATATGTCTTATAAAGAGACGTCCGATATTATTTTTTCTGAGACAGAAGAAAGTCGGGGTGTTTATATCGTGGCGCTTCCGATTGAATCGTATGTCCCCGAGCTAAAAAAAGACATTAAAATACCCAAGTGGCTGAGAAAACCAAAACAAATTTCGCGTAACAATTTTTGGCTGGGCGGAGGGGAGGTCACTTCAGCCTTGCATTGGGACCCGTTTGAAAATTTAACAACACAAGTAAAAGGGAGTAAAAAGTTCACCTTTTATGCGCCTTCGGATACACCTAATCTTTATCGACATGAAAGTATGCGCAAGTCGACATTTTCATCGGTCGATCCAGAAAATCCGGATTTAGAAAAGTTTCCCAAATTTGCCAATGCGACAAAATTTGAAATCACCGTACATCCTGGCGATATTTTATATATTCCGCCTCAATGGTGGCACCAAGTGACATCTCTCGATACCGCAATTTCAGTCAATTTTTTCTATTGGTCGAAATTAACCATGGTTAAAAATATTGGAAAAATGGCGATGTATTCGATTCGATCATTTTTTTCTAAATCTGAATTAGCGAAACCATAAAATTTAATACTATAAATAGAGGTAAATGACTATGAACACAGCTGTACTTAATCAACCCGTTTCCGTACTTGATCAACTTAAATCTAGCCCAGCCAAAGAGCGATTTGTTAAAAACCCAGTCTTGCGTAAATTGCGTGTTGACACACTTACGCCCGAGCAGGCAACCGTCGTGGTGGGGCAATATTGGTACCCTATTGAGTATTTTACGACTTTTTTGCCTAAGGTCATTGCCAGTTCGCCTAAACTCGCCATCAAAACGCTTGTATCAAAAGTGTTATGGCAAGAGCTCGGCGAAGGTGATGTTGCCAAATCTCACGAAACATTGTACATCGACACCATGGTCGATAACGCTAAAATGCCATACAAGCAGGTATGTGAAGCGCCACTTCTAGAAGCAACCAAGCGTTTAATGGATGGCTATCATCAGTCAACCGATAATTTCTTGGATGGTATTGGTTTTCTATTCGCAACCGAAGAAATTGACCTTCCTATCGTATCTTCCTTATCAAAAGCTGTACGTAAGGCTACCGGCGAAAAGAATTTACCTTGGCTTGATATTCACGTTAAACAAGAGCCGGACCACACAGATAACATGGCCGAAACCGTGAGCTCTTACATTAGTGATGAAGAAGCTCAGTACGTTGTACAGGCTGCTGAAAAAATGTGGGATTTGTGGAATGACTTTTTTCTCAATATCGGTTCGGAAATATTTCCTACAGAATCATAAATGGTCTTCAACAAACGCTAACATTGGAGGGATGTAACATGGATGGTGGAGTAGATAAAAGAGGTTTCTATGCAAGCATGTGAAAAACTAAGGCCTATTAAAATCGAATCACCTACAGCCATTCAGTGGGACTTTCCCTCGCCCTGCGTGGTAGGTGCTCGTGTACGCCCTGAGGATATTGATTCTTTGGGGCATACCAGTAACGCGTCTTACGTTAAGTGGTTGGAGCTTGCTCACTGGGCACATAATGGCGATTTGGGCCTCAATTTCGATGTTCATAAAAAACTCAATACGGCAATGGTTGTATACCATCACGATTTGAAATATTTGGCTCCCTCGTTGTTGCGGGATAGTCTTAGAATAGCAACCTGGGTCAGCAGCTGTGATAACAAATTGCGGTTTTCTCGATATTTTCAAATTGCTCGTGAGGCCGATGGGAAGACCCTATTTAGGGGGCGAACAGTTTTTGTTTGTACCGATATGAGCTTTGGAAAGCCGAAGCGCCTTCCTGCTCTCTTTAGGGAAGTCTTTCAAACAACTGCGCTTGAGAATAATCATGTCATTGCAGTTTCATCACCGATTGGGCGTTAAGGCATTATGACTATTATCAGAAGCAGAATAAGGGATTTTGGACAGTGGCTTATTGTTTTTTTCATTGTTGTTGTTTTGATTCAGCTATTCCTCATTAGTGATCCTGCTCAGATAGCGGCGCTCGCCGATAGCCATCTGGCATCAAAGGCATTGTCGACGTTTGCTGGTATTACCGTACTCTTAATTACGTATACCCTTGCGGCGAAATGGTTGCTTGGGAAACACCCCAAGCGCCGCCCGCTACAAAAAATAAAACCGAACAAAAAGCAAACGCATCGTGAAGTCTGGTATACCGTATTAACAAGCATCACTTTTGCGACCATGAACCTCTTTGCTGCGGCGCTTACCGAGAAAGGGTATGCCAACATGTATTTAGATATAGCTGAATATGGTTGGGGGTACTGGGTTGGGAGTGTTATTGCATTGCTGTTTATCACGGATACGTTTTTTTATTGGGTTCATCGATTAACACATCATAAAAAAATCTACAAAAGTGTGCATAAAACACATCATCTTTCGAGATCTCCCACCCCCCTCACAACTATGAGTTTTTCGCCTTATGAAGCCGCGCTTCATAGTATATTAATTGTGTCTTTATTTGTTGTGCTGCCTGTCCATTACAGCACTCTATTGGTGTTTGGATTTCTTAAGCTAAACAAAAATATTGTCGCTCACCTAGGTTATGAAATATTTCCAAAGAGCTGTAAAGATCATTGGCTTTGGAAATGGGTTGCAACGGTGACCCATCATGATCAACATCATAGATACTTCAATTGTAATTACGGACTCTATTTTATATTCTGGGATCGTTGGATGGGAACGCTTCATCCTCAATATGAGAGCGATTTTGAGCAGTCATTCTCCCTGGCAGGGGCTACAGGTAAGTCAGCGGGATAGTATGTAGTGTGTGGGGGGAAGAAGCTTATTCCCGTGGGCCGCCACTTAATATAGAATTCTCTGACCGCTTACTCTGTGGGTTATCAAACACATCAACTTTAGTAGCCATAAAGGCTAAGGAACAAGAATGATCAAAATCGGCGATTGTCTTCCTTCTATGAACTTAAAGGTAATGGGTGAAAAAGGTCCAGAACCTATTGACACGGATGCTCTATTTAAAGGGAAGAAAGTGGTGTTGTTTGCTGTTCCGGGCGCATTTACGCCAGGCTGCTCCTTGACGCACCTGCCGGGTTTCGTAGTTAACGCTGATAAAATCAAATCGGCTGGGATCGATGAAATTGTTTGTACATCTGTCAATGACGCCTTTGTTATGGGGGCTTGGGGAAAGGATCAAAATGCAGAGCATCTGGTGATGTTGGCTGATGGTAACGGCGATTTTGCTACTGCGCTAGGCTTGACTCTTGATGCCTGTGCTCACCAGATGGGTATGCGCTCCAAGCGTTACGCGATGATTGTTAATGATGGCGTGGTCGAGCTTCTTAATATCGATGTAAAAGGCGTTGATAAAAGCAGTGCCGAAACCATTTTAAATCATCTTTGAATTGATAACTTTCAGTAATAACAGGTTTTAATCATGAATGTAAAAGAACTTCTTGTGCAGTTACGCGCAACCCCTGAGAGCGTTGAGTTTGATCAGGTAATGGCTACCATCGCTAGCCACTATGATTACACGCCGACACGTTTCGTTAACGGTGACGTTATTAACGAAGCGGGAACAAATGAAGGCTCTTGCAAGCTGTTTGCTTTTGCAAAATTGAGTGGGTTAGGAGAAATGGAAACCTTAGCTTTGTTTGGTCGGTATTACCGTGATGATGTAATGGGTTATCCAGCTGGTGACGATCATGGAAATATCCGTAACTTTATTCTCGATGGGTGGTTAGGGGTGCGGTTTGATCGTGAGGTCTTGGTTGCTAAGTAGGCAAATTACAGGGTCGATAATTGGTTTAAATAGTCGGCCATTGAACAGTGATGTGACTGTCAAATTAATAGGATATGCACGTTAAGCCCCAGCTAAATACTAGGGCTTTTAGTGCTTACCGTTGTTGGACTCAGTCGAGATTGTTCGAATTCTCATAGTTAAAGGCGAATCTTCCATCGTTATAATATTTAATTTGGACCGAAAGTAGTTGTTAAGGGTACGTCCTATTTGTTTTTTGGTGTTGGTGGCAATGTGAGACTAAAATTACTGGATTTTATTATCGTGATGTTTTTTGTTGCATCTGCAGATTTTTATTTTATCGTAATAGAGTCTCCTCAATCTATGCAAGATGGAGTGATGACGTCCAGTGAGGCCAGTGCCGGCAGTCTGTCTTCTCAGTAGTTTTCTGAAAAACAAGAAAAGTTTGGCGTTGCGTCACGAACTAAATTTTTCACGGAGGAAGCTAAAGATCACCTTGAGTTTGAACGTCTGTACTCTTCATCCTAATATTTTAAATCGAAATTGGATTTTGTTCAGGCATCAAAACAGGATGTATTGTTCTTCGGTCGAGTGATTGATCAAAACGACAGGGCTGTGTCTGATGAGAATATTAGGTATACCTTGGGAGCTCCATTTGGCATGGAAGGTTCTAGATATTGTTTTTCGAAAACAGATTCTAATGGTTTGTTTTTAATTGAGGGAAAAAAGGCGCACAGTTTAAATTTTTATACTTTAAAAAAGGAAGGTTATGTTTGTCGGGATGTGCTGGGGTTTTATGGTTACGATCATACTAGAGCCTCTAAAAAGTGGACTGATACCAGCCCCAGCAAGCCTTTTGTTTTTAATTTATGGAAGATAGGGGGGGGGTACGCAAGACTTATGTCTGGCAGTACCACCCCTTACTCTGTTGATTCGGAGAGTGTTGAGCATTCATTATCTGGTTTGTTTATCTCACGACTGTATTTATTGGGGTATGGCGATCAAATCAAAGCGACAGATTTCTGAGTATAGTATCTAAGCTCTTTGTGATGCTTGTATTTGCTATAATAGCTATTATTCTGCTTTATATAATCGCCTATTCAACGGCGAGCTATCCCAATCATTGAGTTATCGTGAGCTTATTCGGACACCCATCAATAGTGAGTGTCCTATTTGTTTTTACTGTTTATTTTCTGGATTAATAGGCGCTTAATTTTCTTTATGCTGATTGCGAATTTTTTGAGCTTCTGGGTGAGCTGTTTCAGCTCGCAGATCTAAACGCATTATGGTTGTCTTATCCGGGTGATCAATGTCCTTCCATACCACGACTCTCTGGTATCCACTGCAATTGTTAAGGTACTGCAAAAAACTTTCTATTTTGTAGGGTTCCAGGTTGCCTAATATGACCTCATGAATAAGCTTGTCAATAGCCTTGTCCTCTGATTTTCCTATGAGGAAGTGTCGACCATCACGCCTATGGATTTTCAAACATGTTGCACTATGCTCTAAATCGTTAATCTGTCTTTTTAATTCAATTCCCTCTAGGCCTTTAAAGTGCATTATATTTTCTTCGAAGTGCCGTTCGAGTTTTTGTATTTTCCCTTCCTCATAAGGCAAGAAGTCAATAATATCGCTAGCTGCTACCGAACGAAATATAAATTTTTCACTATCCATCACCCATTGGTTGTTTAGCTTGTAGGCGTAGTAATATGTGTGATCGCCACCCGTCGCACGAGTCAGGCCGCCTGGGCGGCCACCCGATCCCTCTGACACGATTGTCCTGACACGATCTACCATCTTGTACAAAATCACACCCTCTATGGGTTCAAAAAAACCTGTATTTAAAGTAGGTTCGTCAATCGGAATGCCTTCGCGCTGGTTTACATTGAAACTACGATTAGCCGTTATCAGCATTGTCACCGGGATGCACAGTAGCAGTATTAGTACTGCTACGTAAAAGTACATAAGTCGTTTTTTTCTTTCGTTAGAGCTTGTGTCGTCATGTTTCATGATTCATATCTACATGTTTTGGAGGGGGTTGTGTTGCTCATGGTGAATTCCTTTTTTAGTTAATGTTATTTTTCTTTGTAATGGATCCATAGGTCTGAGGGGATGAATTCATTTTCGGGCTGGTTTTCGATAAGAAGTAATCCGCTCTTTACGATACGGCCGGTTAATCCGTGATGAAGAATAATATTGTTTTTGATGCAAACAGATGTATATGATTTTAGTTTAGAAGTCATTCCAGGCTCTTGGTGCGATCTTGTTAAGCGAAAACCATTGTCGGTTTTTTCAATATCTACGTTTAACGTGGCTCCTCCCATATCGGCTTGATATCGGTTGCTAATTTTGGAAGACGGGGTGAATTTAGAGGTGTCGCTGATTTCTGTTCCGGTTAATACTTCTTTATTCGTTATTTCTTTGTGTTCCGAGAATCTCAAGCATGGGTCGGAACGTGTCGTTGCCGGTTTTTGTGTTACTTTTGCTATGTTCTGATTTGAGTTGGACTGGGCGTTACATCCCAAAATAATGAGCAATAAAGTAGTGGCAACTAGAGTTTTATTGATTGTCATCGAAGTCTTTTCGTATTTGTTTGAGTCAATTTAAGTTGATTGACAGTATGGGGGTATGTTTGATGCTGCTCAAGCTGAAAGTGGCGAGGGGAGGCGGGCGCTCTTGGTTATCTTGTCGATTTGTGAACTGGGCTGTGTGTAAGTCTGCTCAATAAAGACGACAGACAGTCTAAAACTTCAATAATTTAATGTCTCTTAGCCAGGATATTACTCGGTCGTAAACCCGTGTTTGAGTATTTTTATATCCTCTGTGTTCATCCCATTCTCTGCTATGCGTTCGATGAGCGTAACTGTAGACGCTTTTGTCTGCTCTATGAACTCGAGGAAAATAAATTGGACTAGCTAG
>JAWSUY010000036.1:0-39298 GCA_033852175.1 Agarilytica sp. | reverse complement strand
TGCAGTTGGTTTGGCGCTTACTCAGCTACTTCGATCATGTCGTAGACTTGGAAGATAAAGAAGCGATAACTGAAGCATTATGCACTATTGCGCAACATCATCCAGGCGAAAGAATATGGTCAGAGAGTAAACCCAAAATTTAACAAACATCGCGGTGTGGTCATTTATTCCGACGATTTTTATGCCGGACGCTACGCTGGCATAAATCAATCACCTACATAAATACACCCGCTATGGGCGTTACATTTCAAGAGCATTGCAATGATTATTAATCGAGCAGTAATTATCATAAAGCCAAAAAAGCCTGCAGTAGATTGGATTAATCGGGTCAATCCAATTAAGGGTGGAAAGAAAATGTCTGTTATAGCGGCTGGACAAGATAGTCTCATCTATCTTGTTCCCAGAGATGTCGAGTCATATATACATGCGCATGAGTGGGTGATGAGTAATGTGGCCGCGCTTTTCGCGGAGTTTCTTGATGGTTGGTATCAAGATGGTAGCTTATGGCCAAAAGTTTTAGGCGCGGAGTTATTTGAGAAGTGGTTTACAATTGAATACCACAGTATGGTTATCGACACTATCGATGAGCCCGTACTAAAGGAAGATATGTAACAACGCCAAGTAGTATAGGTTGCTCCTCTCTTTGGTTAGTCTTGCCGCTGCGATTTTTGTCAGGGCTTTGCCATTGCCACATAATGCCCCCTAAATAGACAGCCATACTTAAACTTAGAAAATTATGGCTCTATGTAAAAAGTCTAAGTTTTCTCGCGTAAAACGATCATAGGCAGTAATGAACGTTATAATTACAGCGAGAATATCAAGTCTCAATGTCAGCCTTATCGGCTGAGCTTCTTCTAACGAGAAGGGGATTCAATAGCGGGTCAAATATAGGACAGGTGGAATTGGTGAAAAGTGACGCGGATCGCTGGACTACTTGTCCTGAATGTCAGGGACGCGGCAAAAAAAGGAGGCGGCTTCGCAAGAAAGTGAAACTCCGCTATCAGAGGGTGTTGGATCAATTTGAAAAAACGAAGAGCGAAGGAGCCGCTCCAGCTCGTCCGAAGGGTCATCTCGATTCCTGCTTAAACTGTAAAGGGTCTGGATTGGTTCATTCTGCTACCCCCCCCTTACCTGACAAAGAAAATTTCCCGCACATTGCCATTATTGGGGGCGGAATAGGTGGCGTTGCTCTTGCTGTCGCTTGTTTGCACCGAGGGATTCCTTTTACTCTTTATGAGCGCGATAGTGGCTTCGATTCACGATCTCAGGGCTATGGACTCACTCTGCAGCAAGCGAGTAGGGCGATCGAGGGCTTGGGCGTTTTCTCGTTAGAAGAGGGAGTGATTTCAACAAGGCACGTGGTTCATACTACAGAAGGGCGAGTGATTGCTGATTGGGGAATCAGAAATTTAGGACCGTCGGATTTGAAAGCGTCACCTAAGCGCACGAATGTGCATATCGCTAGGCAGTCGTTGCGCTTAGCTCTGCTTGAGCAGTTAGGTGGGCATAGTGCGGTGCAGTGGGGGCACCAGTTGGTGGGTTTTAGTGAGTGTGAGGGGAAAGGCGAAGGTGTGGAATTGAGCTTTCAGGTAGAGGGTGGGATGACGAGCGCGAAAGCGGATCTTGTGGTTGGGGCGGATGGAATTCGCAGTTCGGTGCGAAGGCTGTTGATTGGTGAGGACGCCTCACCCTTATCTTACTTAGGTTGTATTGTGATTTTGGGAATCTGCCCTTTGGGAGATATCGAAGGTGTTGATCGTTCTTTACTGGATTCGGCCACGGTATTCCAAACCGCCAATGGCAATGAGCGGATCTACATAATGCCTTATTCATCAAACACGATAATGTGGCAACTCAGCTTCCCCATGCCAGAAGAAGAGGCTAAGGCGTTGAGCGCTCAAGGAGTTCATGCTCTGAAGCAAGAAGCGTGTCGTCGATGCCCGTGGCACGATCCCATTCCTCAGATTTTAGCGGCGACTCTGGATGCTCAGGTTTCTGGTTACCCTGTGTATGATCGAGCTCTGCTCAAACCCGAATTATTGGGGAAAGGGGCTAAAGTGACTTTGATCGGAGATGCGGCTCATCCGATGAGTCCATTTAAAGGGCAGGGTGCGAATCAAGCTCTGCTGGATGCGCTGGCTCTGGCCAGGGGAATCACAAAAGGATGCCGGCCTTTATCTCAATGGAGGGAGGTAGGGTTGAGGGAGTGTGTGTTAACTGAATTTGAATCAGAAATGTTGGAACGCAGTGCTGCGAAAGTGAAGGATTCGGCAGAGGCTGCACAGTTTCTGCATTCTGATGTCGTGCTTCATGAAGGCGATGAGCCGAGAGGGCGGTGTATCCAGAGAATTGAAAAGAATGAAAAAGAACAAAAATAACATTCAGAATGCTGTCTTGTGTGTCTTTTGGATTCACAAGGTTATCTGCAAGACACCATAAGTTACGTATGCCGCGCTGAGATATAATAATCGCTGGTTTTCTGGGGTTCACCCTGGGGAAATGGCTTAAATGAATACCTGGAAAATTCAGGTCGTTAAATGACTAGAGTAATGAGCAATATTAAGAAAATAGAAGATATTACCGTTGAGGATTTAGCAGCCCACCGGTGGGTTTATCACAACAATGATGAAGAGGGCTTTGATGACTTTGAGTATGTAATATCTAATGAGCATCCCGATTTTTCAGAAGATATTCTTGAGCTCGAATTGGCAGAGTTTAAATTTTCAAATGGTAAAACTGCTTATGGTCTTTATGATGGCTCTGAATCTTTCAATATTGTTACGCCCAAAAATTGGTATTCACTATGGTATGGCGGCGTTAAGCCATCCACAGAAGATATTAAACGGTTATCCACATTTTTAATAAGCGAGGGATTTACACTCCCAGTGGTCGCTCGTGCAAAATGGTCGGGAACTGAAAAACGATATAAGGGTATTCAGTATTTGAATGAAAGTGATGAAGTTGTAGAGATCGTTATTTAGTAAAAAGTACAAGCCTGAGGGCTTATAGGAATTCGGGGGTAGGTTTAATTCGAATCCCTAATTAGTTAGAGTGAGCACCTGAAGCCTTTAGTCGTTTTATAATCAGAATCAGAATCAGAATCAGAAAAATTGAAAATAGCTGGAGGTGTTGATCGGGGTGCCATGCAAGACCGAAACAACACTGTTATAGATTCTGAAAGATAACCCAAGTTGAGATTGTTGAATGATGAACAAAACTAATTCCCTACCTTGCATAACCCTTGAGCCAAAAAACGCAGCTGATGCAAGCATCATATGGTTACATGGCTTGGGTGCCGATGGCCATGATTTTGAAGCCATCGTACCTGAGCTCCATTTACCTGAAGATCTCTCGATTCGGTTTATTTTTCCTAATGCACCAAAAATACCTGTGAGCATTAATGGGGGAGTGGTCATGCCTGCTTGGTATGATATTTTAGGCATGGGAAATGTGCGTGATATCAATAAAGCTCAATTACTTGATTCGGCAAGAGCTGTACACGACCTTATTGATAGGGAAGTTGAAAAAGGCATAGCCAGTAATCGTATTATTTTGGCTGGTTTTTCTCAGGGTGGCGCGGTGAATTATCAAGCTGCTTTAACGTACCCTCAGCCTCTCGCAGGCTTGCTTTCGCTATCAACCTATTTTCCCACTGCGGAGGGGCTGGCACCACATGCAGCCAACGCAACCATCAATATTCAGGTTTACCACGGCAGTATGGACCCTGTAGTGAACATCTCTCTTGCTGAAAATTCCATAAAGGATTTGTCTAGTCTGGGTTATAAAACAGATTATAAAACCTACCCAATGCAACACTCCGTTTGCCCAGAAGAAATTGCCGATATTGCTACTTGGATTCAAGATAGGTTGTCGAAAAATTGATAATCTGATGATGTCTATTGGAAAATATTTATTTGAGCTAAGTTCGGGGGGCGAACAACCCGCGATAATGCTTTTTATCGGCCAATCTTAAATAGTAGGGTGGCTGTGAATAGCCTGTTCCAGAATAGTGTCGCGTGGTGTTTTATGGCCGCGCGATTTAAGGTAAGAGTATTCGCATGGAATAATTTGAACCCTAGCGGCTATTGTTGGTAAGATCGGCTATTCACCATACACACATTAGATTTTATAAAAGGAAGAAGTATGAATGTTATTGCAATCGTTAAATATGTTTTTACGCTCATAGGCATCGGCCTGCTGGTCGGCGCGTTCTATTCATTCAAAAATACGCAGAATTTCCTGACGGCTGCACTGCCTGCTGAGGGAACTGTTGTACGGCTTATACGTTCAGAGCCTACCGGCTCAACTACCAGTGGCTCCGAAGTTGACTCACCTACTTATAGGCCTGTAGTTGCGTTTGATACCCAAGCAGGAAAAGCTATTAAATTCACATCATCGACTGGAAGCAATCCTCCTAGTTATTCTGTAGGGGAGGTCGTTGAGATTTTGTATCAGGAGAATTCCCCTGAGCAAGCCAAGATAAATAGCTTCTTTTCGTTGTGGGGACTATCTACAATTTTGGGTGGAATGGGGTCTGTATTTTTTCTTGTAGGATTTTCAATAATCCTTTTTGGATGTTTGAAGGGGAAAAAGATTGAGTATTTACGGAAAAATGGTGTGCCAATTAAAGCCAGATTTCAAAGCGTAGAAATTAATGGGGCACTGGAGGTAAATGGTAGAAATCCTTATCAGATATACGTTCAATGGGAAAATCCTACGACATCAAAATTGCACATATTCAAGAGCGAAAATATATGGTTTGATCCGAGTGGTCACATAAGTGATGAAGAAATAACGGTTTTAATTGAAAAAGATAATCCAAAAAAATACCATGTTGATACATCCTTCCTTCCTATAGTTTAAGATCGGAAATGCACTAGCGAAATCAACTGCAGGGTAAGAGTAATTGAGTTTGACGCGTCCTATATCCCAAGGGCGTTAAAATTGATTACTCTGGCTCTTTGATTTCCGCCCCTTTGATATGTCCTTTCAGCCGCTGTATTCTTGCTTTCCCTTATACTTGGCCTGTCATTTATTAAATTATGATTCTGCTTTCTGTCCTCGATTTGGCTCAGCATACTGAAGACTGGGGTTATGAGCGCTTCTGGGTGGCAGAACATCACAATATGATGGCCATCGCGGCTACCTCTGCTGTTATTGCTTGTCTGGCAGGAGGCGCTCATAGAGTTTGGGTTGGCGCTGGTGGTACTGCAGGTCCTTTTTCTGCTCACGAATCGGTGTTGAATTGAGGTTTGGGTTGCCGTTTTTGACCTGGCCCTCGAACCGGTCGATCTTTTCCTCACCTATCGCCATGTGAATGGCATGCTGTACAAATGGTGAATCGAAAAGTTTGACCTGAGATTAGTTGAAGCCTTTAATTGCTTATAGAGAGCAGGCCTTGCCGGGGTTGAGTGAGACCATGGAACCACAGGAGTGGTGGTGATTATGTGCGTTTTCTTCGTGGGAGGGAGCTGACCCGAAGGGGCTATTGCTGGGAAATCGCAAGGCAGGATCTACATGCGGGGCTCTAATAAATTGAAGTTTCTGCCATAGCGGGGTAGTTAAATCTTACGTAACTCATTGATTTTAAAGGGGTGTCATGTTTTTGTCGTAAACAAGTCGTCACCGACAGTAAGCATATTCGCTAATAATTCGTCTCAAGCAGTTAAAGGGCAACTACATGATTGTACGAAAATTAAGACTTCAAAAAGGTTGGTCTCAAGATCAACTCGCTCAACTTAGCGGACTTAGTATTCGCACTATTCAGCGTATAGAACGTGGCCAGAATGCTGGTCTAGAGTCTTTAAAATCCTTGGCTGCTGTTTTTGAAGTACAAGTAATTGATCTTAAACAAGAGGCAGTAATGGTGACAGAACGAGAATACGAAGAGGATGAGGAAGCGGTAATTGAGTATGTGCGAGATTTAAAAGGTTTCTACTCGCACTTAATTACTTACATTTTGGTCATTGGTGGACTTTTTGCGCTCAATTTCATCACTTCCCCTGGGCATATCTGGGCGAAATGGGCCGCTTTTGGTTGGGGGATAGGGATTATCTCTCATGGACTTAACGTGTTTGAAGTCTTTAATTTTTTCGGCCCTAAGTGGGAGAAAAAACAAATTGAAAAAAGGCTCGGTAAAAAGCTGTAGATAAAACTGTGGCCATGACAGGGAGCTGGGCCTAGGCTTTTAGAGTGAAAATTGTAAAGGTCGGGTCAGCGTCGGTTGTGTGCGTTGACAGCATCAAAATAGCCCCTCTTTGATAAGGCGATTTCACCGTTTTGGCATCGTCGTTATTCCCTTATCAGTTCGGTTACTGTGCACAGCGATTCAAGGTGTGATCACGCTGTTATCGTGAGTATCTTTACGATTGTTATTTGAACTTCCAACGATGGATTCGTCGCTTATTATCCTTCCTGCCTTATCGCCATCCTTTTCTTAGTTTGTTTCCTGAGTAGACTTGTCTGGATAAGGCCTTGTCCTGGCATTCTAGAAAAATATACTATATAAAACTGCTCTCCTAGCGAAATCCAACTCGCCCAAAACGACGTATTTTCTATGCCTATAAATCCCCCGCATGCAATGATTCTGTCTTACGAATTGGGCGTGTTGCCGTCAGGCCACATCCACTGTACGGGGCCTGATGCGACTAAGGGGAAGGCTAAGTCGGTCGTTGAAATAATAGCCTCTACGTTCTCAAAAAAATCGTCTTCAGAGGGCTTGCTGCTGCTATCTAGCCTTCAATCTGTATCAGACCTACCCACAAGCTTTCGTTTCTGGAAGAGTTTTGCTGATCAATACATGACACAGCTTTGTCAGCTCACCCACGCAGATCAAATCATTGGCATTGAAGCGCCGGATGAAGATGGATACAGGTATTTTCTTAACAGCCTTCCTCCGATGAGGGGGGCTGAATATGTCTCTAGTGAAATGCTAGAAGAGACTTGGCAGGAACTGGATGATTATGTCCGAGACGAGGTGATTGAAAATTTCAACGAAGATTTGGGGCTGTTCCTAAAAAAACGTGCCGCTCACTGGCATCAAACTGGGCGTGTGTGCTTTCATCTGGCGGAAAATAAGAGTGATCCCGAGTACCCTTTTGCTTTTATGGCGACTTATTTACCAGAAGGCTCAGCGAAGACAGGGGGTCGACATCAGCTATTGGGCAAAGCCCTAGAAGAGTATGCGGGAGCAAAAAATAAAAGCCGCCTCATTCATTTGCTGTCTCCTGTGGATCGGGCCTCTAGCGTAAGCCCCTTAATAAAAGAACTGGTTGATTGTGGTGATATATACCATCCATTAGCCTGGACGCCTAATGAGGCCTACCAATTTTTAAAGGAGGCCACCCTTTTTGAAAATTGCGGTATTCACGTTCGATTACCCGATTGGTGGAAAAAGCGAGCCCGTCCTCGGGTTCAAGTGACGCTAGACACCGGCTCTAGCAAAACATTTAATGTCACCTCTTTACTTAGTTTCGATGTGAGTTTGGCCGTGGGTGATCAGCTGCTGACAGAGAAAGAGTGGCAAGCGTTATTAGCTGCAGATGACAATTTGGTGTTACTCAACAATCAATGGGTTGAGGTGGATAAGGAAAAGCTGGAAGAAGCTCTTTCGCATTGGCGTACAGTGGAAGGTCAGGTTTCGGAGGAAGGAATTACCTTCGTTGACGGCATGAGACTTTTAGCCGGTACTCCTTCGGCGCTGTCTGCTGAAGGTGAAGGTGAAGAACATCACCAATGGTCGACAGTACAAAGCAGTGACAAGCTAACTAAGATATTGCGGCAGATACGTCAGCCGGAAACATTGAAGGAAAGCAAGCCGGGCAAGTCTCTAAAAGCGACACTTCGACCTTACCAAGGTGTCGGTGTGAATTGGCTCTGGTATCTGCATCAATTAGGTCTTGGGGCTTGCCTTGCGGATGATATGGGATTAGGTAAAACCATCCAAATTATTTCCGTTTTGTTAAAACTGAAAAAATCGAAAACGAAACAACCCTCTCTTATTGTGCTTCCTGCATCGCTTATCGGTAATTGGCAACAAGAACTCGACAAATTTGCACCATCACTTAAGCATCAAACCATCCATCCGTCTGCGCACAGTAAAAAAGAATTGGAATCCTTAAAATCCCCCAACGCCTTACTGGATTACGATGTGGTTTTTACCAGTTACAGTATGCTGTTGAGGCAGGAATTTCTGTTTGATTATAAATGGCAATTGGTGGTGCTGGATGAGGCGCAGGCCATAAAGAATCCAGGGGCACGACAAACTAAGGCCGCAAAAAAATTAGTTGCTCAGTCTAAGGTTGCCTTAACGGGAACGCCGGTGGAAAATAGACTGTCGGATTTGTGGTCATTGTTTGATTTTATTTGCCCTGGCCTTTTGGGGAATGCTTCTAGTTTTAAAAAGTACGAAAAATCACTGGAGTCAGAAAGTCGTGAAGGTTTTGCTCCTCTCAGAAAGCTCGTTCGACCCTATATATTGAGACGCCTGAAAACGGATAAGTCGATTATTTCCGATCTGCCAGACAAAACAGAAGTGCGAGCGTTTTGCAGCTTATCCAAAGAGCAGGCTGTTTTATATGCTAAGACGGTTAGAGACCTGACGAAAAAGTTAGAGGGCGCTGAAGGCATCGACCGCCGGGGGCTGGTGCTCAGTTATCTGATGCGATTTAAGCAAATATGCAATCACCCTTCTCAACTGCTGGGTGACGGCGCCTATGACTTTTCCAAAAGCGGGAAGTTTTCTCGGCTTGCAGAAATATGTGAAGAGATTAGTTCACGTCAGGAAAAAGTATTAGTGTTTACACAATTTAGATCGATGTGCGAGCCCTTGCATGATTTTTTGACGGAATGTTTTAACCATTCCGGTTTGGTTCTGCATGGCGGTATTGCGGTTAAAAAGCGGCAAAAACTTGTCCAGCAGTTTCAACAGGAGGGTGGGGCGCCTTTTTTTGTCTTGTCTCTTAAAGCGGGTGGCACAGGCTTAAATTTGACTGCAGCGTCTCATGTCATTCATTTTGATCGTTGGTGGAATCCTGCTGTTGAAAATCAGGCAACGGACCGCGCTTTTCGAATTGGTCAGCATAAAAATGTGCTGGTCCACAAGTTTGTGTGTTCGGGCACGGTAGAAGAAAAGATTGATACTTTGATAGAAGAAAAAATGGCCTTGGCTTCGGATTTGCTGGACGCAGATGGGGCGGGAGGCGAGAAGCTCCTCACTGAAATGAATGATGAAGAGTTGATTGAACTCGTCACTCTTGACTTGGAAAAAACTAAGGCCTCCTAGGCTATATTTAAAATAAAGCTGAAAGATAAACTGAAAGATAATAGGTAACTATTTTGTTCTATAACTATCGCCCCTACGTTTCGGTTGCACAACGTCGCGCAAATGCCAAAAAAGACATGGACAAGCTGCGAAAAAAAGGGGCAAATGTTCAGCCTATTGAAATTGAAGGCCGCACGATTGCGCGTACATTCTGGGGGAAATCCTGGTGTGACCATTTAGAAGGGTTTAGTGACTACGCTAATCGCCTTCCTAGGGGGCGAACCTATGTCAGAAACGGTTCCGTGTGTCATCTTGAGGTACAGAAGGGCTTGGTTAAAGCGATCGTTAGCGGCTCAGAACTTTACAATATTACGATTAAAATATCTCCGTTAAGAAAACCTAAGTGGACAAAAATTCAGAGTAAATGTGCTGGCGAAATAGGCTCAATGCTCGAGTTACTTCAGGGAAAAATTTCTTCTGGGGTTATGTCGGCAGTGACGAATGATCGCGAAGGTTTATTTCCACAGTCAAATGAAATAGATTTGAACTGCGACTGCCCAGATAGTGCTTACATGTGCAAGCATATCGCTGCTGTTCTTTACGGCGTTGGTGCCCGCTTAGATCATTCCCCAGAGCTGTTGTTTCTGCTTCGTAATGTCAATTATGAAGATCTCATTACTGCTGATATCGCAATTCCAACAGGAAAGACTGGAGGCAGAAAACTCAAAGGCGATCTTTCTGCTCTGTTTGATGTTGATGTAGACCTAGCTATTAAGCCTAAAAGGCCAGTTAAGAAAATCTCTGATACGAAGGCAGTAAACAAACCGGCGAAACGCTCTAGTAGTAAAGCGAAGACTAAAGCAAAGGTCAAAACAAAAATTAAAGTTAACGTTGATCGAAAAGTTAAACAGCTGGTAAAAAAGGCAAAAACTCCGACGCTGAAAAAACCAAAGGCAATAACCGCCGCGGCAATTAAACGCCTTAGGAAATCTCTAGAACTTAACAATGCTCAGTTTTCCAAGCTGTTGATGGTGAGCCCATCAACAGTGAAAAATTGGGAATTGGAAACGGGTAAGCTGAATTTAAGGGATAGCAATCGAGAAAGAATCTGTTTGATATTAGCAATGAGTAGGGAAGGTGCATTGAAGTTGCTATAGCGGGGAATTGCAGTTATCCATCATGCCATTTTCTTTACATTCAGACGATCGAATACCGGGCGATGGTATTGATTGAAATTTCCTATTTTTCTCAGTAATTACCTCTCAGCATCAGTCGAACAAACTTAAATAGCCTTTGTGATGTAAGTACAACCCTTTGGGTGCGCTTTTCGTAATTGTTGATAGCGAGCGTTAGGCGCGCGAGTTGGTTTGGTTGTCGATTTTATTGTTATGGAGGAATCGTGAAAGGCGGTCAAGCGTCAACGGCAGGACAATTAAAATCCCTTTTTAATCGAAAAAACCGTGCAAAAATCACCGTCTCTGGGTATTCGCATGCCATGGATGTTACGCCATCTGAAATTGCTCGAACAGGTTCAAGGCGTGTGCATGTTAACGGTAAGTTAATGCCCGCTAAAAACTACCGGGTGAAGTTTGCATAGTTCCAAACTATCCAAAATAATTGTGATAGGTCTTGCCTATTACCCGAGTGTGACAAAGTGGTAATTATGTAGTTAAAATATTTTGGCGTGCCCGATACGGGCGTAGCCATGTATGGCGGAGAAAAGGTGAGCTAAGAAGGCCGCTGCTCTTTAAAGAGTGGTACGAGTACTGTTCTCTTGCGATCGATCTGGTATCGTGGCCACCTATCAAATTCGTCCAGGCTATTCAGTGTCATTTGTTTATAAAACCCATTCGTTTGTCATCGACCCGAATCATTACACCATTGAAGGGCCGAAAGGCATCGTCAAAGCACGACCGAAAACCTTTTCGCTGCTTGTGTTAATGCTGGAGCATCCCAGAGAGGTGCTCAGCAAAGGTTTCTTACTAGAAACCATTTGGGATGATGTGGCTGTCGGTGAACAAGTTCTGTTCCAGTCAATCGGTGAAATCCGTAAATTATTCCAGCAGCCAAGTATTATTAAGACACACCCTAGGAAAGGATATTCCTGGCTGGCAGATGTTGAGCGGGTGGACAGTGCATTAGTGGAGGCTGAGAAAAAAACTGCGACGTTGCGTGAGCCTAACCTTAAGGATCTTAATCGTAAGGAATATATTCCGAACGATGCTGGTGCTATTGCTAAAAGGCCTGCAGGTCTAGGAATGCGTGGACTTGCTATGGCCACGTTTTTTATTACTGCGCTTGTTATAACGGCTTTCTTTCTTGATCAAACGGCCCCTCCAATTGCGGGCACGGTGATCATACTTCCGGTCAAAAATACTATTGCAGGTAACGGCCACAATTGGGTGACCCTTGGTGCGATGGATCAACTTATTAAACAGGTGGCATTCACTGGCGAGACGGTCGTAATGGAGCCGCTATTCGTACTTGGCAGTATGAAGAATGCTGGCTTAACGCACGATTACGCGAGTGATGATGTGTCACGGCTTTTTGAGGTGACGGGAGCAAGCCTGCTGGTTGAAACTGAGTTGTCGGGTTCGATTGAAGACTACCGCTTGAGTTACAAATTGCACCTTAAAAGCACGCTCAAATTTGGCGTTATTATTGAGCAAAAGCTAGACCTAGCGCTTGAACAGCTTGCGGTAATTATCGCAAGGGAAGTGGGGAACGATGCCCGTCCAGTCAGTCAGCATTTTCATAGTGAATTTAATAATGCTTTGATGGCTCGCGCATTGGAAGAAAAGCGCCTCGGCAATTTGAAGACGGCTAGTGAGCTGTTGGCCAGCCTCATTGGCCTAGAGAGCCATAATATAACTGCGCACCGGCTGCTAGGCGTAATACTCATTCAAAGAGGTGAATTTGATGCGGCGCAAACCACTTTACAGCAAGGCATCGAGCGAATAGGTGAGGGTGGAGAGAAGGAACACGCTAAGTTGCTTTACTGGGTCGCTTCAGCACAAACCGCGAAAGGTTGGGATGAACTCAGTTTACGGACTTTAGGTGAGGCTGAGATATTTGCGGCCGAGAACCACGACTGGCTTTATCGGGCATACATTGCTCAATTACAGGGGCGAAATTATCGGCAATTGGGGCAATTTACGCGAGCGGAAAATGCACTACAGAACGCTCTTGAATATCATGCTGTAATCCATTGCCCCATCGGTACAGCAGGGGCTCAACTTCAATTCGCTCGGCTATTTGCATTACAGGGGAAAGAGGACGCCGCAAAAAATGCGTTAGACAATGCGAGTAAACTTATCAATACTCGTCAATTGTTGGTTTTAACTGCAATGCTATCTGAGGCAAAAGCAGACGTTATTTCCTTGTAAATCAACGATTTAATAAAATTTAAGAAGTTTTTAGTAGGTTTGTGATGGCCGTTTTTGGATAGTGCTGGCTTCCAGAATATCAAGAGCCGTTATTTTCATGAGCCAGCCCGCCAATACCCGCGCGTTTATTACCCTCAGTATTTTCCTTACATTCAGCGTGATGATGGTGACCTCTGTGTTGATGTTCATCAATCGTCACAGTGATGCTACAGCTATGCTGCATACCGTTCTTGGTTTTAGCATTCTAGTGTTGGCACTTTGGCACATGAAAAACAACTTTGGACCTTTGGTACGATATTTCAAAAACTGCCGGAGTAAAGCCGGTCGGCTCAATTGGGCGTTACCTGTGGCCACCATAATGAGTACTGCGATTGTGCTTTTATCGCTCACTCAATTTGGCCCCTTTATGGCGTTGTACGAATGGGGCAATATTTTACGTACGGCTGATACCGGCAATGAGGCAGTACAATCGAAGATCACTTATATACAGATTGATAATTCAACAGCCGAAGCTTTAGGGGCCGACATTACGATCGACTTCCGCAAGGGCTCGCACTTTACGTGGCCGCAGTACGCGATTTGGCTTGAGACAATGGAGGGTGAATTTGTACAGCCGTTGTTTATCACTTCAAAGCTCGCGAATAATGATTTCGTCAATAAAGTGAGCAAAAAAAATGCACGGCAGGTGCTTACCTCAAATCCTTTTACATCTGAGGAATTAGATTTTAGAGACGTGTTTGATTTTATTGTCGAGCCTGCGAGCAAGAGACAACGACTTCGCCCTGAATCGTTGCCTGTATTTTTGCATCAGCTTGGGTTGATCTCTGAGGAGGGGGTGCGTGTTCCGACGAAGAAGGACGTGATCGCTGATTCCTATACGGGCGCAACGATGCTTGATAATTTTTTATACACGTCGAAGACCGACGCTGAATTACATGGGGAATACCGACTGCGCTTTGAAATTAACCAGTCGTTTGATTTTAACGCGTACTATTCCAGTGACCGCTTCCCTAATGACGCAATATATTCTGGAAATGGATATAGCGCGCAGCCGTCGGTGATTTATGAAGCCATTATTGATTTTTGTGATCAGCAACGGTTTTACGTTATGTCGGCTATTGGACATGGTCATCACTCGGGAGAAAATGGGGATTTGTATACGAATCTGGATCAGCTCAGTACTGCGTTGGATGTAGTGGATCGAATCATCGTTGAAGTGGACGCTCTCAAGGACGGTACTCACATAAAGTCTAATTAGTGCCCATCGGGAAATAGGACTCTACTGTTGAAAATTATAAATACTCATATTTTCGTCACTAAATTCGGTTGTTTGTAATAAGCAAACACCTGTATGTAGTGACGCAAGGGTAAGAATTTTTATTTATACCGTTAGCACATATCTTAATTGGCCGTACTTTGGCTGAAGGGGGAATGTAAAACGGTACTGCTAGGTATTACCGTGTTAATATTTTTCCTTTTCGTCCAGAAAATTTAATGACCTTGTAGCCCCATTATCTCTCGTTTAACAAAAAAATGCCGCTGCGGCAGCCTTACTGCAGCGTTGGGCTGGATCGAGGAGATTCTAAATACTGCGTGCACTGAATAGAATTAAGAGGTTTTGAGTAGAGGTAGCCTTGTAATTCATTGACGCCTAGTTGTTGATAGAAGCTTTGTTGTTCGAGGGTTTCAACTCCTTCTCCAACCACTTCTATTCCTAATTCTTGCGCAAAATGTATTGTGGCCTTCAAAAACTTTTCACCACCACAGTTTGCTTCAAGATCCTGAATAAACGATCGGCTTAGCTTTAAGCTCGACGTTGGTATAAATGCAAGTTCATGCAGAGATGAAAACCCCTGTCCGAAATTATCAATTGCTATGTTCACGCCGATTTGATTGATGACATTTAGAACAGATAAGGCTTCTTTTGAAAGGGGGGTAATGTCATGTTTGTGGATTTCAATCTGAAGGTTAGACGCAGATATTTTTGATGCGCGTAAGTTTTCCAGTATGCAGGTGACTAGGCTTGGCTCTAGTTGCGATACAGAAAGATTAATCGATACAACGAGATTGGGGCTTTGATAAAGCCAGTGTATAAGTTGAGAGCAGGTTTCCTTGATTACCCATTCCGTTAATAATCCCATGGCGCCTATTCGTTCAACAACAGGTAAAATTTTATCAGGTAGCAAAACTTTATCGCCGACAGGCCATCGGAGTAACGCTTCAAGACTCAGTAATTGGTGTGTTGTCGCACATAGCACGGGTTGAAAGTAGAGCTTGAGTGAATTGTTATTAACAGCTTTCGAAAACTCAGAACCAAGGTATAGGGTTTCTTCGTATGTTCTTGCTAGTTCACCATTAAATACCTTGTATCCGTTACGGCCCGATTTCTTTGCTTCATAAAGCGCTTCGTCAGCTCTTTTGACGTAGGTGGTTATTGGTAAGTTCTTGTCTTCAAGTAGGGCAAAGCCAATTGAAAGCGATATTTGAAGATTACAGAAATCAGATTCAACGGGATGCCGAACAGAGCAGAGAATCTTTTGTGCAATCATGTGGCATTCTGGATAGGTGAGATTCTCAACGATAAGCGCAAACTCATCTCCTCCAAGCCGGGCTATGACATCACTCTTTCTTACGCATGATGCAATTCGATTGGCAACTGAAGTGAGAACTAAGTCACCAGAATGGTGCCCCCACCTGTCATTCACCAGTTTAAAGTGGTCTATATCAATGTAAAAAAGAGCGGATATACGATCTGGTTTTTTTTCTCGTCTAAAAATGTTGTCTAATGCATTGAAGAATACATTTCTGTTCACCAGGCCGGTTAATGTGTCGTGATGTGCTAGCTGCTCCAATCTCTTCCTTTGTATGTTGGCATGTAATGCGTAACGGATTGATTTCTCCAGAATTTTACGAGACAAACCGCCCTTTTTAAGGCAGTCGGCCACTCCAGTCGCAGCAAATTGGTTGTCAATGTCTTCGTCGTCAAAATCGGTCACTAAAATAAGTGGAATTTCTTTTGTGACTTTTGACGTGACATCAAGTATCGACCAGACATTATCGGATCCGATAAAAAAGTTTAATAGGCAGATGTCGAATTTTTGAGCCGCCATTTGTAAAATGGCATCACCTATAGTTTTAACTGTCGAGAAGGTGTAGGTGCATTTTCTCGATTGAGCTAAAAGCCCAGTCATAATTTCCGTGTCAGCTGAGCTGTCTTCAATAATAAGTACATGCACGTTAGAAAAATGAAAATTTATTTCTTCTTTTTCCAGTTCGATATTCGAGGACAAAACGGTGAGAGGCATATTCAGAAATCCAAGTGTTGCACGACTGAATGAAGATTTATGTGTCAATCATAACGGAAAAATGGCGCTTCAATCGTTTTTCTCTATATCGATTGCTTCCAATAACGGGTTTTTATGAAGGTATTGAGTATATCTATAATCCACTGTTTAAATTTAAATTGCTGGAAACCCTATTAAATTCAATGTGTTATCAGATTTAGTTTTAGCAATATCTTAATGTTGGATCAATCGATGGCTCTATATTTATTGTTTCTGAAATTAAAGGCATTTAATCGGAAGGGGAGTAACGGTTTAAATTAACGATTTTTGACTGTATTTTGGGGTGGTTGAAGGTTGTTTTCAGTGCGTGATATAGGCGAATAATAAATGGAGGCTTTGCTATTGGTTATAAAAACTGCGCGTGTGTGCCACTATTTCGTCAGCTTTATTTGTTTGCAGATTTTTATCCGCATAATTCAACGCTTCTTTAAAACCTTCACGATAGCGGCGTGAAAAGTTTAAAGATATTTCTGATTTCAATGTCAGAAGGTGGTCGCCCGAATCTTGTGGTTCAATATGCTTCACGTGTTTTAAGTTGACGATATAAGAGCGGTGTATTCTGAAAAACTGTTTTTGAGGCAGCAGGGCTTCCAGTTTGGTCATGGTTATTCGCATGGGGTATACGCTAGCGTTTACGTGGAGGTTGGCGTAATTGCCGGAGGCTTCCACCCATTCAATGTCGTGAATCGATATTAGAAATTCCTTTCCGAATTTTTTGACCAGGAATTGCTCTGGTTCGTGCGTTTCTTTTTCATCTTCCCCTGTTTGCACATACTTGGCTTCTCCCTGTAGTCGCAATACGATGGTGCTGTAGGCATGAAAAAGAAAGACCACGCTGATGTATGTCATAAAGTCTTTACGGTATTCATAAAGGAATCCGAAGGCCCAATCGCCAAACTGGTAGTCGCTCCCCTTAAGCCAGTACACCCACTCTCGTAGACCAACCATGCCTGCTACATGTATGGCGGAGAAGGGCAGCGTGAGGGCTACGTGGAAAGCGATTTGTTGTTTGATCGAATAACTAATAAAGGTTCGTCGCATTAGGGCTATGAGTGCTGCTGCCAGTGGAAGGAGGGTGAGTGCGCTTGATAGTTGCCAGGTGAAGGGCTGCCAGATTTCTACTGCAAGCTTCTGCGCGCGAGCTTCCATTAAATAATTGGTTGAAAGCACCAGTATATTTAGGCTTAGCCACACGCATACGGCGGATATTACCCACAAGGCTTGGTGTGCTAAAAAATACTTTTTGAGTATGTCTGTATTCATAAAACTTATTCTATGTCTTGGGTGTTGCGCTATATCACAAGCTTAATCGTAGGATTCCGTCCCTAGGAGCTGCCGCTTATCACAAATCTATGTATATCAATCACTTAGGGCTGCGTAATGATCTCACTAGCTGAGAGTATTTACTTGAATATTAAGGCTTACTTTAGGAGATTGTGACGAGAATGCAGCAGGATAAACTAAAAATCGCTCGTCGTAACGAGCTAGATTGGCTACGCGTCTTGGCTTTCGGTTTACTCATATTCTTCCATATCGGTATGTTTTATGTTTCGGATTGGGATTGGCATATTAAAAGCCAGCAGCAAAGTGAGTGGTTACAAGTTGTGATGCTGTGGTCTGGTCAGTGGCGAATGCTGTTGCTGTTTTTAATTAGTGGCAGCGCTGTGGCATTTATTGTTCGCAGCATGACATTGATGCAGTTTTTTTTGTCTCGTCACACCCGCGTATTATTGCCGTTGTTATTTGGTATGGCCGTTATTGTTGTGCCGCAAGTCTTTGTTGAAGGGCGTTTGAACGGCATGATTGGAGATGATGTTGGGTTCTTTCGTGTTTGGCTTGAATACCTGAACCAAAATAGTGAGCTATTTACCGAGCACAAAATGTCAGGCCGTTGGCATGTTACCTGGAATCATCTGTGGTTTTTGATGTATGTATTCAGCTACTCGCTCATCATCTGGGGTCTAAAATGTGGACACTTGGCGATAGCAACCATATTTCATCGCAGTGGACGAAATGGAGGTGGTAGCGTGGGCGATCGTCGTGATCGTTTTTGGGGCATCTTGGAGCGGTATGTACCCTGTGAGATTGTGGTGATAATTCCAGTCATTTTGTTTTACCTTAACGGAAAATTCATTTATGCCCAATTCCCTATCACGCATGCCTTTGTTGACGATTTCTTCAATCACGCACGCTACTTTACGGCTTTTCTCTTTGGTTATGCCGTTGTTCGGATGCCAAGGGTTTGGGAAAGTATTGAACATATTCGCTGGTTTACATTCGTAGCGGCGTTGTTAAGTTTTACCTCGGTCCTCTTTTTGTATAAAGGCGGGAGTTTTGGCGGAGGCGATTACAAAATAGAATTAGATAATTTCGTGTGGTCGTTTAATGCGTGGGTGTGGGTGCTTGTGGTATGTGGCTGGGGGCAACGTTGGTTTGATCGTTCGAATCCTGTTATTCACTATTTGAATAAAGGCGTTTATTGCTATTACATCCTCCATCAAACGGTGATTGTTGCTTTTGCCTACGTAATACGAGACTACAAATTTGGTTTTGTTGTGGAGCCTGTATTACTGATCATGGTTACAGTTGTTAGCTGTTTACTTGGATATGAATTGATTAAGCGAGTACCGGGCTTGCGGATAATGATGGGGGTGGTTCGTTAGAGCGTCGTGAATTATTCAGATTCATTTGTCTTTGTTGGAAAGGTGTTTATGTCAGAGGTACTAACGGGGCAATATAAATGAATACTATTGGCCTCAAAATTGTATTCAGGCAAGGATACTCTTCGGGAAAGGCGCGCTGTACTCAACTTACCCAAAAAGTATCCTTTTCCTTCCTCCCTGGCATTATGTGAGTTGCTGTGAATCCCCTTCTGTTATTTTTGGCTTTCCTGTCGTGTGGTGACGTCTTCAGTTTTTAGTCTATTTAGGTTCTATGAAAAATGGAGGGTTAATCCCTGTATAAAAAGGATGTTGTCAAAAATCTAACTCAGTATTTGTTGCTGGTTATAAAAACTATGAGTGAGTGAGATTTTTGATGGGAAAAATTCGATCGGATCGTGTTTTTTCATATAAGAAAACAATTTTTAGATCATCTTGTCTGCATCATACTTTAGTCTAGTTCTATGATCGGAAAGAAACCCCTTACACTGCAATTCGGCTTTTCGCGCCACTATAAGGCCAGTATTGAAATGTGAAATTTATTAGATATGCTTGTGAGAATGTTAATGGCCATATGTTATATGTAAAAAAATGGCTAGCGTTAACGTGCGGATATGATCAATAAACTTCACAAAAATTACGTGAAAATTATAAGGAGTACAACTGGGAATCGATTTACTAATTAATATTCCATTGCAATGTGCGGTAGAACGTATGGGCTGTCAGAGCCTAATTACCGTAGACAAACATACGTTTTATGTTTTAGAGGTTATATGTAGGGCTAGAAGTTGCTGTATGTGAGCTGATTTCTGTGTTTATTACGACGAACCTTTTTTATTTTGGATTACGTCATTGGAGTATTACGATGAAGAAAGTTGAATCGCCAAAGAAGTCTGCGATTAGCATGGTTTTTGTTACTGCGTTCTTAGAGGCGACGACAAATGTCATTATTACGATGGCGGGGCTAGGGGTGAAACCTCAAGCGCCCAAGATCAAGAAGTCCCTTAAACCTTTGGGTGATATTGCTGGAGTCATGCCCATGACAACGCCTTATGTTAAGGGGCAGTTGGTGATTTCGTTCACAGAAGAATCGATACTGGGTGTCAGTAGCAAAATGCTCGGTGAGGTTTTTCACGAGCTGAATGATGTTGTTATGGATGTGGCCGGTGAAATTACTAATATAGCGACTGGGGGAGCAAAATCTCGATTAGAATTGGAAGGTTATGACTTTGATATGGCACGTCCCTATGTGGCGTTAAAAAAGGATTTCGATAGTTTAAAGTTTCCTTCAAAAAAGCCTCAAATAGTGATCCCCTATAATACCGATGTGGGGCCAATATTCATTGAACTTGGTTTCGAACATGTATGTTCTGAGTGAACTTAAGGGTGGGTTTAATAGATGTCAATAATTGAATCAGGTGCAGTTAGGAATTGTTATGATTAAGTGCGGTGATATGATTGGGCTGGAACGATCACTGAAATTTCGCATCCGACAGGTATGTCTATCATGAATAAAATTACGTTACACACCAGTAGGCTTGGTTATATTGCGATGGCTCTGGCCGCTGGGTGCATACCGGCAATGTTTTTTATTACCGACAAAGAATCCATTTTCAAAGATGTCCCAACTTTAGCCATTTTCGTTGTGTTTTTAGCTGCTGCCTTTATGTGTTTAATGTTTTCGATAGCTACATGTGATCGATATGAATTCAGTGAGGACGGAATCACACTCATTTCACGATTTGGTAGAAAGAGAAAGAAGTATATTTGGAATGATATTGACGATGCTCTAGTTTGCTTTCTTGATCTAGGTCATTTTAAAAACTTAGATATCATTGTGTTTTACCTGAAAAAACACAAAAATATGCGCTTACCGTTTCAGAAAAAAGTCGTTTTAAAATTTACAAACGTATGTGAACCTAGAGATAAAAACAGTGCTTGGGAAAAGAATATTACGAAAGAAACGATTGATAAGATTGTTGCGATACTCAAAAGTAAAGTCAAGGTCGAAGAGCAAGTATCCTTTACTTATCATCACTGAAAATTCTGCAGAAGATCAGGTTCTCGAACGGCTGCAGTCTGAACCGTGCAACTCAGTGTGGGAGTGACTTTAATTGAGCCTGTAACTCTAATGCAGATTTATCCTGGCGAGCCATTTTTGGGTTGGTGTATTTACGGCTGAGTTGTTTTTTTATTCAATTATTAAAATGTTCCGCTACTTCGCGCTTTGGCCCGTGCCGCAGCGCGCTATTTTTCGGTTTCTTGTCTGTCTCTAGGATTGAAGCGCCTTAAAACTTTTGTCTCATTTCCATTTTTAATTCCAGTAATTTTTCCTGTTGGTCTGGCGAGAGTATCGCGTATATTTGTGCCTGCCTACTGGCAGCTTCAAGAATTCGTGCTTCGGCTTTGGCGGCGGTTTCTTTGGCTATTTCTGCTACTTTTTCGTTATAGTCTGGCGCGCCGGGATCTAATGCCATCAGTTTCTGAAACGCTTGGCGCCGAGCGTGCTTTTGATGTTTATGGTGGCCTTTCCGATTTCCGATTATATCTTTGACGCTTTGTTTTTGTTCATCACTAAGATCTAGTAATTCACCCATTAAAAATGCGTGAATTTTATGGTGGCCGCCCATCCCTCCATGCATTCCACAGAGTGTTTTTCCTTCTTCTTTGGAATGGTCAAAGGCAAATACTGTTCCTGCTGTTGCGATGCTGCCGGTTAGTAATACGGCGACGAGTAGTTTTTTCATATTGGTCTTCCTGTTCGGGTATTGGCTAGAGTGTAGTTCGATTTGAATGGACAGTATGTGGCAGGTAACTGCTAAGATGGGTTAACGCTGTGTAAAGTTATGTAAAGCTTATCATCACTTATGCTGCAATGAATTAAAGTTTGGAATGTACGGTTAAGAAAGCACCGATTTTGGTGTAAAGTTTTTGAATGTAAAGTTAAGGACGTACGCTTAAGCTAGTTGTTGTTTAAGCGTGTATCTATATTTGGCGGCCCCCTCTATGAATTCTGTGATGTATAAGATCCTGCTCGTTGATGATGACGTGGCGTTATGTGAATTGCTTTGTGAGTTTCTTAATGGGGAAGGCTTTGCAACGAGTGCGGTCCACAGCGGGCAGGCGGCTTTGGAGTCGATTAAAACCGAGGGACAATACGACGCCTTGGTGTTGGATATTATGATGCCCGAAATGAGCGGTTTGGAGGTCTTGCAGCTGTTGCGCCAACGGGTGTCGACGCCTGTGATTATGTTGACGGGGAGAGGGGATGATATTGACCGTATAGTGGGCTTAGAGATGGGGGCGGATGATTATCTGGGAAAGCCGTGCAATCCTCGTGAGCTGGCTGCGCGGCTGAAGGCTGTGTTACGGCGAACCGGGGTTTTGAATCGTTTAGACGGAGGCTCAACCGGCTCAACAATCCTGAGTTTGCATGGTATTAAAATGGATGTGGGGCGCAGGGAGGCTAGTGTCGACGCGGAACCGTTGGCGTTCACTAGCGCTGAATTTAATACCCTGGAGCAATTGATGGCATCTGCAGGAAAGGTACTCAGTAAAGAATATTTAACTGACAAGGTTTTACATCGAAAACTCGGTGCTTATGATCGTAGTATCGATGTGCATGTGAGTCGTATTCGGCAAAAATTAACCAAGGCGGGGAAGGATCCAGCGTTGCTCAAAACGGTGAGAGGGGCGGGGTATCAGTTTGTTAGCGCGGAAAACTCTGATGTGAAGGCGGGGCGTTAAGATGTTTAAATTTCGCAGCTTGTTTTGGAAGATATTTTTTGCATTTTGGCTGGCCAGCTTATTTGTTATTTTTACAACGATATTTGTGGTGTTGAAACACAGTAAGACTGCCGACGTTAAAGAAAAACATAGGCAGAAAATCGAGCAGGTTAGCCGCGTTATCGTTGATGCTTACGAGAAGGGTGTGCCTTTTAAATCGATTCGCCAAGCTCAAAAGCGATTTCGGCGGATGCCGGAATTACATGCGTTTCATCGGCATCATTGGTTGAAAATAACAGACTCTAAAAATAAGGAAATATTTTTTCATGAGCCTAAACTCAAGCCTAAACTATATTCGGATCGAAAGCATAAGCTAGGAGCGCGTCCAAGGGGGGATGTGGTTGATCCTCGCCTTGAACATTCGATACCGAATCAAAAACCGAAACTCCGAAAACCGATTTCCTTCGAATTTACCAGTGCCAGTGGCGAACGTTATCGTGTGGCGACGAACCCAGGCGTCGTGCCGATGTTTATGCGCTCCATTCTTCATGGTCTTACCCGTCTGCAGTTCGTGCTTATTCTGTTGGCTTCTAGCGTGGTGAGTGTGCTGCTCACGTGGATGATTACGCGGCCTTTAAAAATACTGGGTGCATTTAGTCGAAATTTTGCGGAAGGTGATTTTACGTTGCGGCTGGAAGATGGGCTGTTAACGCGTGGTGATGAAATCGGTGAACTCGCGCGGGACTTTAACAGTATGGCGATTAAGGTAAACCAAAATTTTGAATTTCAGCAACAGCTAATGCATGACGTTTCCCATGAGCTACGTGCTCCTTTAGCTCGCTTGCAGGCAGCTTCTGCGATTGTGCAGCAGCAAAGTTCCGGTGGCAATTCGAAAATGATTGATCGCATTGATCTTGAGTGTGAACGCATCGACAAGCTGATACAGGGAATACTCGATTTTACGCGTATGGAGCAGGCTGCTGCGGCTAAGTCAGCGGTTGATATGGAGGTGTTGGCGGGGAAGGTACTTGAAAATGTTCAGTTTGAATTTAAAGATCGAATGATAAGCATAGGAGCTGATGGTGGCTCCTCACAAAAATTCACCGTAAATGGGTATTTTGATTTGTTGCAGAGCGCGCTGGAAAACATGTTGCGTAATGCCTGCAAATATAGCCCAGAAAGTACCCCAATTGAAATCACCCTTAGTCGTGTCTCTGCGTTTGTTACGATTCGCATACGTGATTTTGGGCCGGGTATTGATGAGGAAGAGTCAGAAAGGTTGCTCATGCCGTTTTATCGTGGCGGAAATAAAATGCACGTGGAAGGCTTTGGTCTGGGATTGAGTATTGTTCAGCGGGTAGCGAAAAAGCATGATGGCTGTGTGCTGTTAAAAAATCACGTTAAAGGTGGTCTTGATGTGAGTATGCAGTTACCTTGCGATAAGATTGACTGATTTGTTTATCAGTTTCAGGGGGCAGCGGCTTTTAGGGAAGAGCCGCGTTATCGGTAGTGTAGAACATTACTTTGAAATTACACGCGGCTATTTTTTTCTGCCATTATTAATGGTTCCTAGCCGTTTATCGAGTGCTGGCAGTTTGTTGGGTGTTGGCAATTTCTGAACTATGGCAGTTTATTTAAATCCGGTAGTTTCTGCAGTTCTTTAAGCGTTGGTTGTTCGGGCATTGCGTTTAAGGCTTCCTCTAGAGTGTTGCGCGCTTCGCTGATTTTATTTTCGTCCCGTAATTTATAGATTTTACGTTTGACTGCATCGGCAATAGCGCCCGTAATCTCTAAGGCTTTTTGGTTGCCTGGTTGTAGTTTTAATATAGCGACATACACTTCTGCAGCATTACTTGTTGGGGGGCTAAGGTATCTGCCTACAGATGCGTGCGCGTCGGCAACTTCAAATAGGCGATCGATCTTACTCTGAATTTTGGTGGGAATATTTTTGGCCTTGGCTAGCCAGATACTGTTCTCTGATCCCGTCACGCGATCATTACCCATCTTATCAAACTGCCACCACCCGGCGAGACTGAGTGCAGCTAATACCATTATGGTGAGCATGGCGGGCAGAACCCGTTTAGTGTTTTGCGATGGAGGTTCGATTCCATCGAGAAATTTTTCTATTGTCAGGGTGCGGTTTTCTCTGCCGAGGGATACGGACTGTTTGAGAATTCGGTTAGCCTCACGATTGATGCCTTTGATTGTCGGCGGCGACAGTTTTGCTTCTATTGCTTTGATGGCGGTTTCACCGTCGTACGGGTGTTTGCCGGTCAGCAGTTGGTAGGATACGCAGCCTAGTGCGTAAATGTCGTCGCGAGGGTCTGGATCTTTGCCTAAGAACATTTCTGGGCTGGCGTATCGGGGGGTAATGGCTCCCCACATCCCGGCATCAAAAACGGTTTGGTCATTGCCGTTCTCGGCGGTGTTTGACGCGCGGGCGATACCAAAATCCAATATTTTCACATTACCATTGTTGGTAATGAATACATTGCCAGGTTTGAAATCGGAATGAACAATGTTTTCTCTGTGGGCGTATGCGAGTCCATGGGCCATTCCCTGAATAATGGGTAGAGCTTCTTTAAATGGAAGGCCGCGATTTATCGAATGTTTTAAAAAGTCAGAGAGAGGCTCTCCTTCTAATAGTTCCATGCATAAGTAGGCATCATTTCCGTCGCGATCGAAATCATAGACAGTGGCGACATTGGGGTGTGCTAGTTTTTGAGATTTTTTGGCTTCCCGTTGCAAAGAAATAAGTGATGCTTTGGTGTCTTTGAGTTCGGCGGTGATTAATTTAATGGCAATGTAGGGTTCGCGGTCTTCGGTTTCTTGCTTGCGCAAATCCAGTGCGCGATAGACTACGCCCATTCCGCCTCGGCCAATCTCTTCTTCGAGTATGAAGCGTTCTTTAAGGCATGACCCTACGGTTGGGCACGCTGACGTGGGTTTTGTGTGTAAACGAGTTTTTGTCAGGATGGTTTTTTCATCTGCATTGATTTCTTCGTCACTTGAGGAATTTATCGCTGATATTGAGCCATTGTTATCTATCATTTTTCAGGAACCGTTTTCGGAACCAGCAAAAACTCACCGAATTCATGTTCGCTTTCTTGGAGTTTTGCATATAAAGGCGTTTGTTCAACATTCAGTTCTTTTGCCCGAATTTCAACTTTACGTTTTACTTTGGAAAAAATATGGGAGCTTTCGATAATGCCATCGCTTTGTTTGAGTACGTCGATAAAAGCACTGGCAAAAACCGAGTGTCCGTTGCCGCCGTCGTCGAGCACGGGTTTAATTCCGCCGGAAGTGAGTAGGTGGCGAGAGGGCGTTTTTGCCATTGTGCTAATCCATTGGTTGCGGGCGTCTTCGCTCATGCCGGCATCTAGGTTAATGGTGGTATTACGTGTGAGTGCGCCGGAATAACATGAATCGGCCACAAGCAGTACATGTTTGGCGGACATGGAGTTGACGATGTCTGTAATGGCAATTGTTGATATCCAGTTGGCTGTACTTGTGGGTTCTGCATCTGTGGGTAACCAATGGCCTCGATTGTTGGTCTTATCGAAAGCGCCGTGACCTGCGTAATAGATGAGTAAGTTGTCTTTGTCGGTGAGTTTACTGCGAACATCATTTAATGCCGTCATCATTTGATAACGCGTGGCATCATTGAGGCTGGTGACGTTAAAACCGAATTTATTTTGGAGTAATCCCCCGAGAACCTTTGCATCGTTTGCTGGGGTGATGAGGGGGTCCATGTTTTGGTATTGGGTGTTGGCAATGATGAGTGCATAGTAATTGCCGTATTCTTCGTCGCTGTTGCTGTCTACAGTTGTTAATCCTTGGGGTAATGCTTTATGTAAATGAAATTCGACATTGTGTCGTTTGCCTTGCTTATCTATGGCGATAACATCGACAGTGGTTTTGCCTTTTTCGAGTGCAACTTTGGATTTAAATACGCCGTTTTGATCAAATTCTGCAGATGCGCCGTTAACTGTGACAGAAATTAAACCGGCGGGAGCGTCAACTTTTCCGATGATCACGCGTTCAGTGAGGTCCGCACTGGTCATGATTTTGGAGATGGAGCGTGTACTGATAATCGCTGGATCCAGTATATTAATACTCGGCCCATCCACTTCGATTACCGGTGTTTGTACTGGCGATCGGGTGCTTTGAGCGACTGCGCCGTTTTGAGCCTCATTGGATGGCGTATTATGCTGTGAGCGATTATGTGGTGGGTGGTGAGGCCGATGACCTTGCTCGCCGTCATGATTATGCACGTCGATGCGAACATTGGGGCCGTATGCGCGATGAAGTTTAGCCGAACGACCTTCTTTAATTTGCTGCATAATATTTCGGGCTTCGGTTTTTGTCACCCAAATCACTTTAAAGCCGCCTGTTGTTCCTCTCGACTTAATCATCACCTGCTGAAGTTTTTGCGATGCGTCGTTCGGGTCGTTGCACCAAGCGTCGCTAATTTTGTGAAGTTTTCGAGGTTCAAAGGTGGCGAAGCCGGATTCGCCATTGCAGCCGGTCGTCTCGGCGATGACTTCAATGTCATTGTATGCCAGGGCTTGCGTGCTGAGTAGGCCAGTAAGCCCAGCCAAAAGAAACGGTAGTATGCGCATTATTATTCTTGCCTTTTATCCAATTAAGGGCGATTTGATATTTAAGCTTGGCCTGATAATACCGTTTCGAGGGCGATGTTTGTAGCTGTTTTTGAGGGCTTGCTAGAGGCGTTAGTTGGCGGTTTGAAGTCAGTTCAACCGTTAGGATTAATGATAAGCGGTGTGTTTAATGGCGAACTTAAGATACCGCATAAAAGTGATATTCGTTGTTAAAAAATATAACCCACCTTTTTCCTCTTCGGAAAAGGCGATTGACAAATTAAGGCTACTAACTGGAAAAATGAGCTTATCGTAATAACGATTTGCTGATGATTATTTTGAAACGTTTTGGTGCGGTAATTGATTCAGTTGCGCTTGACCGTGTGTTTAGTGCCTTTTAACGAGACCGGTGGCGTAAGGAGATCGCCTGCAGTAAGAAGGCCTAGGGAGCGCCGAAACCCCCGGTAATAAAGAGTAACGGTTGTGTTGATGATGAACGATCTATGATGAGAGTGAGCCTTTGGCGTTCTTCCGTGGCGGCCTTGTACTATTCTTAAAGGTAGGTGTGAGAAGGCGTTTCTTCTTTCTGTGTCCTCAAGGTTTAGGTTCCTGGTCAATATGTCGAAAGCCAATAGTGAAATAATCAAAAAATATATTCAACAAGTCTGGGAAGCGGGGAATACTCGGATTATTGACGAGTTGATCGCTCCGGATTTCGAATACCATGTGTCGATCACAAAGGAGGTTAAGGATAAGGCTTGGTACTGCCGTTTTGTGGCGACGATGCGGCAGCCTTTTGTGAATACGAAGGTTGAGGTTATTAGTGTGGTGGCTGAGAAAGACAATGTAGCGATCTATTTTAGGATTTTGGGGACGCAAGCTGAGAAAGCCTTCGGGATTGAATCGAGTGGGAAAGAGGTGTATGTCGACGTCATGTCATTTTTTACGTTAAAGGGCGGGAAGATCACCCGTTGCCAGGCTGTTATGGACTTGGGCGCTATGACGGCCCAGTTGAAGTAGTGTTTCAGAGCTTCAGCGTTGGCTATGATCTTCATGTTCGCAATCGCTCTGTTTTTCACAGCAGTAGCTTATCAATTTTAATCAAAAATATGCCTCAAGATGATGATATCCGCTATGGGCGGTTTAAAGACCATTTGCAGATGTTGGTCAATTCTGCGAGTCACTGCTTAGAAGCAATTGAATATGCGGCTGCGGATAAAAATCATGTAGATGAAGCCGATATCTCGGACTCTTCTATGAGCGATTTGGAGGGACTGACTACGGAGTTTTCTAGCCTGCTACAGAATATGAGGATTTACTAAAAGGGCTTGCCTATTGAGATTATAACGATCCGAGAGCTGGAAAGGCAGATAGATCTTTGCGTGAGCTATGTTAATAAAATTGGTCAAGTCTAGCTCTCCGATTGCTTTCCGGTCTCTTTCCCTTTCTGCCGCCTCCTTTCCCGTTCCCTGTTCCCCGTTCCCCATTTTTCCATTGACTGTATTAGTGCTCAGGTGAATACTCTCCTTTCTATTTTGGGGGAAACTGTATCATGGGTATTAAAGACAGTATCAGGCCGGTTTTTCGGCCCATTTTGAATCTTTTTGAATCTTCTGAAGGGCCATACTCGTATAAACCGTCGCACCGGGTGATTTTGCTTGTGATGGGTTTTCTCTTTTCGTCTCTGGCGGCAGCAGTACTGGTGGTTTCTGGTGGGACTGAGATTGGATACATTTTACCGATTGTTATTTTTGGCGGGACGGGCTTGGTGAGTTTTGTTGTGGGGTTTCTGGGTACGGATCGAGCAGTGGCTAAAATCTGGGGCAGCCGTTGATTGCTGCCGTGATGTGTGTGAATCAGGCGTGAAAATAGGATGAGCGAATTAAGGGGCTACACGTAAGGTGCACTATAAAATCTTCATGCAGGCCTTAGTTTTACTTCATTCTTCACGCTAACGGCTGTTTCTTTTGGCTGGTGGTCATTTCTAACGGTGTTCTTGTGTTGTTCTACGGTGTCTTTCCCTTGTGGAGGTTGGGTTAAAAGACCTTGAACGTATCCCCGAAAACGTTGAAACTCAGATGTGGCATTCTGCGCTTGTAATAAAGAATCTAAGCATAGGTGATCCATTGTGTGTAAGTGAACGTAAGCTTTGTGGTAATTTAATTTATATAAAATAGAGACTGAATGATGGATCAGAATTCAATATTATTCCCCGTAGTTGCCTTAGTTTTTTTAACCTTTTTTATCGGTTTCTGGCTGGGAAAGATTAGACTTTTTTCTGTAAAAAAAGGTGATTTGACTCTCGGCTATTATAAGGTGAATAAAGGCCAAGAAGTGCCGGAGCATATGGCGCAGGTGAGCAATAATTACGATAACTTGTTAGCATTGCCGATGCTGTTTTATGTTCTGTGTGTCTTGCTGTTTGTGACTCAAGAATTTGATTTTGCTCAGGTTGTTTTAGCTTGGATGTTTGTCGCCCTTCGTTTTTTACATAGCTTTATTCACACGACTTACAATAATGTGCGGCATCGTATGCGGTCTTTCCTCGGTGGCGTGGTTGTTTTGCTCGCGATGTGGGTTTTATTTACCGTGCGTTTGGTGGGGTAACCCCACTTTTCTTAGACCTGGGGAATGTCATTGTTTAAGGTTTTGTTTACTTTGTTCGCGGGTTTAGTTCTCGCGAATATTGCTTGTGCGAAGGTCGATTTAGTTGTTGTTGATAAATCAAAGGAGCGGCTGTATTTAATGGATACTGGCCGAGTTGTGAAGGAATATAAAGTAGCCTTTGGAGCAAACCCTGTTGGGCACAAACAACAAGAAGGCGATGAGCGAACTCCAGAAGGGGCGTATATTCTCGATTATAAAAAGTCGGATAGTGCCTTTTATAAATCCATCCACATCTCCTATCCTAATGAAGACGATCAGCTTCGGGCTGAGAGTTTAGGTGTAGATCCTGGTGGGTTTATCATGATTCACGGTCAGCGCAATGGCTTGTCGTGGTTGTCAGGGTTGACGCAGTTGTTTAATTGGACAGATGGTTGTATCGCAGTAACGAATGCTGAAATGGATGAAATTTGGCAGTTGGTTAATAAGGGTACGGCAATAGAAATTAAGCCTTAGCAGGTTTGGTCTTAATGACTTTTACCTGCTCCCACTAGGCAGTATTATTTCCCGTCTCCCGTCTCCCGTCTCCCGTCCCCGTCTCCCGTCTCCCGTCCCCGTCTTTTTTCCCGTCTCCCGTCCCCCGTCATTACTACCGTTTCGCCTGCAACACGCTGAGCTTCCTTTTGGCTTCGCTATTGTATGGGTCTATTTCGAGTACTTTCAAATAGTTTTCGTTAGCGTTTGCACCTGCGGGTGAAAATAGATTTCCGTCTTTTTCAAAAATATTGGCATTTTCGAGTAGGCCCGCAATCTGAACTTTTTTGAGGGTTGTTATCGGGCTTTTTTGGTTGCGCTTTGCTACGTCCAGCCGGTTTTGAACGCTGCTGATGTCAATTCCAGGATTAATGTCGGTGGCGTTGTCGATATGATCTTGAGCGTTGCCAAAGTTTTTGTTATTTATTGCGGATTTAGCGAGCGATAAATATTTTTTGGCGATGGTTTTCTTTCCGGCTAAAGCTTGGCTGTTGCCGGGTGCAATAATTAAAATTTGTTCGTATTTACTGAGGGCATTGCCTTCACCTTTGCGTAAGCGGTTTTCGCCAAGGGCTGTGAGGGCTTCTAGTAATAAATTGGTCACCTGCTCTGAAGGGGCTTCGCTTACCCTAATGGCCTTTGCTGGAGTTGGGGCGACTTTAGAAGTTTTGGGTGGACTGAGCAGAGAAAAAGACGCGACTGAGAGTACAACAGCTGCGGCTATTCCTGCAAAGATAAAAGGTTTCGTTTTGTTCTCGTTTTTTGGGGCTGCAGCTGAGGCGGTGTTTTGCCCTGTTGCCTCGTTATTGTTACTGCTTCGATCAATTTTTTGATTTGGGTTCGTTCCGATTGGCGTCGGTGTGCTTACGTTGTCTTGGTTTTTGTTGCTGCCTGATTTTACTAGCGTTGGATCACTGGGGCCGACGCCAGTTTCTGATTTGGAAAATAGTTTTGTTTCAATGCTAGCCTGCTTAACCAGGGTTTTATCGTTTTCGTTGTCAGCGGCTGACTTTTGTAAGACAACAGTATCGTCAGTGCGCTCTTGAATAGGGTGATCCCGTTCGATGCGTTCTAGTTCTTTGGCAACATCTTTTCCGCGAGCGATACGATCTTCTGCGGATTTCGCAAGCATGTTCTCCAATAATTCTTGGTATTGCGAAAGATGGGGAGGTAGTAAAGGTACGGGGTCGTTAAAGTGTTTATAGGCTGTTGCAATTAGATCGGGGCCTTCGAAAGGAACGCGGTTGCAAAGCAGTTGATAAAACATAATGCCAAGGCTGTATATATCGCCTTGAGGTGTTGGTTCGTTACCGCGAATTTGTTCGGGGCTCATGTATTTGGGGGTGCCGACAATAAGTCCCGTTTGGGTCAGGTTAATGTCTGCGTCTGTTTCTTTGGCAATACCGAAGTCGGTGAGTACAGCGGCTTCGTCTTCACGAAACATAACGTTATCGGGTTTCAAATCGCGGTGAATAATATTTTTACGGTGTGCAAAATCCAGTGCGGAGGCAATTTGCTTGATAACGGATACGGCTTCGCTCGCAGGCAGCCCGCCTTTTAGCCGTTTGTGTAGGTCGCCTCCGGAAAGAAATTCCATGGCGATGTAATAATGGTTTTTAATTTCGCCCACATCGTAAACTTGTACGATATTACTGTGATTCAACTTGGCGACGATAAGCGATTCCATTACGAAACGTTGGCAGAAGGCGTCGTCTTCGCTGAGATCGGGTTTGAGTACTTTGATTGCCACGTTGCGATCGAAAGAGTGTTGTCGAGCGCGATATACCGAGGCCATACCACCTCGGCCAATGGGCTCAATAATGTCGTAGCCCGGAATTTCTAAATCTATTTCTGATGACACGGCGATAATTCCCCCCAAAAGAAACCCTAGTTAGTTAGGGTGAACCGTCGTTTTGTTTACGTTTATTATTGTGTGTTTTTAATGCGTTCTGTTGCTTAGATGTTTTATTTAAGCGTTTTTTATAACGCCTTTAAGGGCTCTTTTGATGGCCCTTTTTATGTGTCGCATGTAGATTGCTGAGGACAGTCGATTTTAGCGAGAAAAGTTTTCTGGAGGTTGGGGTTTGGCGAAGTAGAAACCTTGATAATATTCAAAGCCCATGGTCTTGCAAACGTTATATTCCCCCTCGCTGCTAACACATTCTGCAAGTGTGTTAATCGACAGTTCCGTTGCGAGTTCTTTCAAGTGGCGCAGGAGATGGATACGGGATTCATCGCCCTCGTCAATACCGTCGATCAGTACTCGATCGTATTTAACGAGGTTTGGTTTAGCTTCAACCATATCCATAAAGCGTGACTGGCCGACGCCAAAATCATCAAATGCCAATTTCATGGACAGTGTATCAAGTTTCTGTTTGATTGAACGTAATAAATCACTATTACCCGTGACGCATTGCTCATGTATTTCAAGGGTGATGGGGGCGCTGGGGAACTGTTTGCGCAGTTTGGTGAGGCTATCCATTAACCGTGAGGGGTTCTTCATTTCTGAGGGGTGGGTGTTGACCAATAAATCACCCTTGAGTCCGTGAGCGACGGCCACCGCCACGCCTTTGTCCCGCATAACTTCTGACAGCTCGACTTCGAGTTCAAAGCTCTCTGCAATTCTAAACAGTTCAATAGGCGTCGTTGGCAAGTCGGGGCTAGCACCGCGCCCGAGGATTTCATAGCCTGAGGTAACGAGTTCCGGAGCCTTAATGATGGGTTGAAACACCATTTTGACTGCTCGATCGGCGATTAGCTGCTCAAGCTCTCTAACGCCAGAGGGGAATTGCTCGCTAAGCGATGTGATGGCAATGAATTTTGTTTCATTGCCGCCGCCTTCGTCGTTGTCAGTGTGGGGCTTGGCGTGTTGTATATCGATCACGCGAACTTCTGCCGAGCCAAAATGAATGACGTCGCCGTGATCAATTTCGACGGGGTCGGTGATGGGTTTACGGTTGACGAAGGTGCCGTTGCTGCTGCCTAGGTCTTCTAGCCATAGGCGCGAATCCCGTTCGGATATTTTTGCATGGTTACGCGATACCGACGGCGCGCTGACAATGCAGGTGAGCGACTCATCCCTACCCACAATCATGGGGAAGTCGTGCATGGGTTGCTGCGTTTTTATCTTGCTGTCTTGGAAGAAACCTTCCAAATACCACCGTATCATGAAGTCATTTCCGTCTACATATTTGCTGGGTCAGTTATCAGTCCTCGAGAGTGCGATTCACTAGATCTACCTAAAGTGCAATGTTGAAAGGGCTGTTGTCGGTTTTCGCCGATTTTCGCCGATTTTCGGTGTCATGCAGTGGCAGTGCTTTAGGGGGTCGCAGTAGGCTCTATTCTGGAATGGGCACTAATCAGTATCGACGTAATATGCAGGAATTTCCAGTTGGTGCTGGTAAATTCCTGTCAGGAGGTGGGGGGGCTATTGATCGTATAGGTCGCAGTTAATTCGATAGTGCTCAGGCAGTTGATCGGTGCTGCTGACTGGGTCGGTGAGGCGGTTGAGCAGGCCGTCGTGAATATCATATATCCAGCCGTGTACTGATAGCTCTTCGCCTGTTTGCCAAGCATTTTGGACGACCGGTATATGACTGACGTTCGCCACTTGCTGGATAACATTGAGTTCACAGAGTCGACGGGTTTTTGCTCTGTGGTCTTCGAGAGCGTCTATTTCTTCTCGTTTATTGTAATAAACGTCGCGTATATTGCGAATCCAGTGATCGGCAAGTCCGTATTGGACGCCTTCCATCGCGGCATGGACACCGCCACAGCCATAGTGGCCGCAAACGATGATGTGCTTGACCTTAAGAACACGAATCGCGTAGTAAATAACGGATAGGCAGTTCAGGTCGGTGTGTACGACACAGTTGGCAATGTTTCGGTGTACAAAGAGTTCACCAGGCATCATTCCTACAATCTCATTGGCGGGTACGCGGCTGTCTGCGCATCCGATCCAGAGGTATTCCGGCTTTTGCTGTTTGCTCAGTCGTAAAAAGAAGTTCGGATCTTCTTTCTTGATGTCTTCCGCCCATTTGGCGTTATTTTCAAAGAGGTGTTCAAGTTGGTCCATGATGTTCTACCCAAAATACAGGTGGGCGAGTATATCTGAAAAAGGTGAGGCCGGGGAAAGGGCTAGGAAAAGTAGCCGATGAGTTTAGGTCACATCAAACCGCAGGAATAAACTGGTGTAACGGCAGGAATATAGCACTGCCACAATATAGTTTTCTGCGCACTGGCTTTTTGTGTTTCTCCTGAGGCGTTCAGGTTCTTTGGCTCCTAATTCTTCGGTCTTTTCTCGTCATCTATCTCCTCGTTAAGCTTCCTGGTCAGCTCTCTAAATTACAGTGTATGGAGGTTACGTGGCATTCGCAGAGTTTGGGGGATGCGCTTGCGGCGCGCCTTCGTCTTGAAGATATGATGCGCAGTGTAATAACGGGTTATCAACAGCTAAATTAATTCAAGAAATGCTAAGATGCTGCCATCCAATGCTCGGGCTTAAAAACGCTTATGAATACTTTCTATTGGCATGATTATGAAACTTGGGGTGTTTCGCCATCTGTGGATCGCGCGAGCCAGTTCGCGGGTGTTCGGACGGATGAAAACCTTAATATTATTAGTGACCCGCTTGTGCTGTATTGCCAGCCGCCAGAAGATATTTGGCCGCAGCCGGATGCTTGTTTGGTGACGGGGATTTTGCCCCAGGAAGCCGCGCAGAAAGGCTTGTCTGAACGTGATTTTATTGCGCGAATTCATCGAGAGTTTGCAAAGCCAAAGACTTGTGGCGTGGGTTATAACACTTTGCGTTTCGATGATGAGGTTACGCGCTATACACTGTATCGAAATTTTTACGATCCCTATGAAAGAGAATGGAAAAACGGCAATTCTCGCTGGGACATCATCGATATGGTTCGGTTGGTCTACGCCCTTCGTCCCGATGGGATCGAGTGGCCCATAGTAGATGGAAAGCCGAGCTTTAAGTTAGAGAATCTCACCGCAGCCAATGGTATTGCGCATCAATCGGCGCATGACGCGTATTCGGATGTTGAGGCGACGATCAATATGGCTAAATTGATCAAGGAGCGGAAGCCGGCTCTTTATGATTATGTGGTGAATAATCGCAGCAAGCAGGCTGTCTCCAAGTTAATTGACGTGAACGCTTGTAAGCCTTTATTTCATATATCTTCTCATTTCTCATCGCTTAGGGGGTGCGCGGGTTTGATTGTGCCGTTAGCCATGCACCCTATGAATAAGAATGCGGTCATCGTGTACGACTTATCGCTAGATCCTGGCCCTATGGCGCTTATGAGCCCTGAGCAAATTCGCGATCGCGTGTTTGTGAGTGCAGACGATTTACCTGAAGGCGTAGAGCGTTTACCCATCAAGCTTGTTCACATTAATAAGTGCCCAATTTTGGCAACAACGAAATTATTGGATGCGTCGTCGGCAGCGCGCTTGGGTATCGACAAATCTATGTGTGAGCGCCACTGGCAAGCTCTCCGCGCGATGAACGGTGGGGCCAACCCCATTGGTAAACGTTTGCAGGCTATGTATGAGTTGGATCAGTTTACGCCTTCGGAAGACCCTGAATGTCAGCTCTATAATGGCTTTCTTGGTAATGAAGATAAGCGCGTGATGAACAAGCTTCGATCCATGAGTGGTGAAGCGTTGTCGTCGGCGAATATAGTCTTCGAAGATGGAAGGTTAAACGGCATGTTGTTTCGCTATCTCTCGCGTAACTTTCCTTCGGCCTTATCTGCAGAGCAGCAAGCAAAGTGGCGAGAATTCGTATCTGCACGCTTGCTGATGGGTGGGGATAAAATACTGAGCTATGATCAGTTCAATACGCGTATTGCTGAGCTTAAGGCTGAGCATACGGAGAATGTTGAGAAGGTAAATTTGCTCGATAATTTATCAGCTTTTGGTCGAGAGCATATGGCCAAGTTTTGCCCGACAGCAGAAGAATATCCTTTATAGATTGAGGCGACAGGCATAGAATGCAGCGGACATCTGTAGCCCTTCTGTAGGGTTTGATTTCAGCTAGTTTGATTACAATAGCTTAGTGAACAATAATATTTTTAAGGTGGTATAAGTGAATTTTGCCGGTGAACATATTCTTTCTGTCGATCAGTTTGCGCGTGAAGATATCGAACGTATTTTTTCGGTCGCGGATGCCATGGCGCCATACGCTTATCGGCAGAAAGTGACGCGTGTTCTTGAGGGCGCAATTCTCGGTAATATGTTTTTTGAGCCTTCAACGCGAACGCGCGTCAGCTTTGGTTGTGCGTTTAACTTGCTCGGTGGAGAAGTTCGTGAAACCACGGGTTTTAAAAGTTCAGCGATAGCCAAAGGCGAGTCACTTTATGACACCGCTCGCGTACTTTCGGGCTATAGCGATGTGATTTGTATGCGTCATCCTGAATCGGGGTCCATGGTGGAATTTGCCGATGCCAGTCGTGTTCCTGTGATCAATGGCGGTGATGGTTCAAACGAGCATCCTAGCCAGGCCCTTTTGGACTTGTACACGATTCAAAAAGAGCTGCGAGACAAAGGACGAACGTTAGACGGCCTTCGAATCGCCATGATCGGTGATTTGAAATTTGGCCGTACGGTGCATTCTTTGATTCATTTATTGAGTCTTTTTAACAATCTTCAGGTTGTATTGGTCTCGCCACAAGAATTGAGAATGCCAGACAAATACATGGCGCCATTGCATGAGGCGGGTCATAACGTCACGGTGTCTAGCGACTTGGTGAACAGTATTGGCAGCGTCGATATTGTGTATTCGACTCGAATTCAAGAAGAGCGCTTTGAATCTAAAGAAGAGGCGGATAGTTACCGTGGTCGATTCCGTCTTAATCAGGCGATTTACACCAAGTTTTGTGAGCCGAATACGGTCATTATGCACCCTTTACCTCGTGATTCTCGTTCGTGTGCAAATGAGCTGGATAGCGACCTGAATCAAAACCCTAATCTGGCAATTTTTCGTCAAACGGATAATGGCTTGCTGGTTAGGATGGCATTGTTCGCTTTGATCTTGGACGTAGTGGACCAGGTTGATAAGACTGCTCGCCCTGTAAATTGGCACCATCAACGGAGGGGCTAACCCGCTCCTCACGTTGCTCGCCGTCATCTTGTTTTTGAAGGTTGACGCCTAAATCATTATTTCTGTTGGTTTTTTGGCGCGATATAACAACAATCGTAGTTTTTGATGAAACCTATAAAAAACGTGTCTTAGTCCACAGAAAAAGTGTGACCCAGTCCGTATTTACCCGAATCGCAGGTTCTTATACTGACCCTATGTGAAACAGATGTAGCGGGTGTTGGTGTCATGGGTGATAAATATGTTGTTGGTATTTTCTTTGTTGCGAGCTTATTTCTCTTTGTCGCTCATGTGGATGCAGCACCTATTGAGATGATGGGGGAGGTTGTTGAGCAGGTTTTGGTTGAGTCGTCTCGAAAATAGAGGTAATAACGGGGGGGCGGGATACGGGATAAAAAGGGTACGGGATACGGAATAAAAAGGGTACGGGATAAAAAGGGTACGGGGTACGGGAGTCGGTATGTTGAGAGAATTTGGGTCTTTCAAATAATTTTTAGCTCAAAGAGTTTACAGGCCAAAACTACAGTAAAAATTTATTGACCTTCGCGATCAATCGATCGCGATCCAGAGGCTTAGACAAACAACCGTTTGCATGTATTTCCTTTCCAAAGCGTTTTAGCTCGGCATCATCGGTAGTCGACATTAATACAACCGGTACGCCCTTGGTTTTGGGGTTCTTTTTGAGATTCAAACACAATTCGTGCTGCTTATTTCCTTCCTGTACATCTAGCAAGATTAAATCAGGGTAATACTCTTCAGCCAGCGCGATGCACTCGTTATCGTATGGCGTGGTAATGACTGTGCAGTGCCCCATTAAGCTTTGCTTAATCATTTCGAGAGTATCCTCGTTTTTGTCGATGACAAGAACTTTACTTTGAGGATTGTACTCGCGCACTATTGAGCAGTTTCGGCCATTGGATTTGGCTTCGTATAGGGCAAGGTCTGCGCGATTAATTTGAAAATCTAAATCGGTACCCGTGGTGTAATTCACCACGCTCGCACCAATGCTGACGGTGACAACTTTACTGCAAGAAGAGTCACGATGTCTGACAGCAAGGGCTTCAATGCTGCTGCGAACGAGCTCGCAGATATGCGATGCACCGGTTTCAGGTGTGTTTGGCAGTAGGGCGACGAATTCTTCGCCGCCGTAACGTCCCACTAAATCGGCTGAACGATTAAGGCACTTTGTAAGCGTGGAGGATACTTGGCGGATGCATTCGTCTCCGGCTTGGTGGCCGTAGCAGTCGTTATAAAATTTGAAGTGGTCAATATCGAGCAGAAGAATGGTGAGGGGTGTTTTATTGCGTGTGGATAAATCCCACAACTCCGTTGCTTTTTCTTCAAACGTACGGCGATTGTAAAGCTGAGTTAACCCATCATATTGGCTGAGAACAGTAAGTTCTTTATTGAGTTCGGCCAGCTCATCACGCATTTTTGTAATGCGTTCCATGGCCTGAATTTTAGCGTTTAGAATGATTTCATTAACGGGCTTTATGAGGTAGTCGTCGCCGCCTGCGGCAATGCCTTCTTCTAGGCTTGAAGCTTCACTTTTACCGGTAACGAATATGATAGGAATCCAATGATCGCCGAGCCACTCTCGAATTAAGCGAGTGGTTTCGAAGCCGTCCAGTCCTGGCATCTCAACATCCATAATCACCATATCAACGGGGGTGGTGTCGAGTATTTGGAGTGCCTGTTCACCACTTTCAGCGACCAAGGTATCGTGGCCAGAATGCTCAATGTAAGCACACATGGCGTAGCGGATTGTGGCACTGTCTTCAACCAGAAGAATTTTCATTCGTGCTGGATAGCCCTATTTTTATTGTGGTTTGGCGTGATCTGAATAAATGGCCCTAATATCCGTTAAGTCTAACATATGCCTAGGCGTTCGCTCCTAGATCCCTAAATAAACTCAGAGGGCGTGGCGTTATTTTTGTTTTCTGTGGGTGATTGTATGCAGGGTGCCTTGTAATGGCCTGAAGTAGAGCTCAAGTGATTTTCCTATTTCCCTTCCGTCTCCCGTCTCTGATGTGGTCAAGCTCCCGTCTCCCGTCTCCCGCTTCCCGCTTCCCGCTT
>JAWSUY010000007.1:0-159123 GCA_033852175.1 Agarilytica sp. | reverse complement strand
GTGTCTCTGGCAATTCAGTTCTCGTTAATTATGCCGCTAGGGCTTAAGTGGATCTCTCAAGTTCTCAAATACGTCTCTTTGTACATGCCACAACCTCTTGACTCCGCAGGCCCTTCACACCCTGACCAAGACGGGTGCTTCTGTGTAGACTTCGGTGGGCGTTAAACCCCTCGTCGACCTCAATTTGCATTTCGAAGCTGTCTGCTATGCCAGTTCTTAGGAGCTGCGGACTCCCTACGGCCTATACAATTCTCTGTGTACGCTTCACTTGTATTGTTCGGACTTTTATAAGGAGAAGAGTTTTTTTTAAGAAAAAAAAAATCCTTCCTTGTCTTCCGCCACAAGCGCAACACTCGATACGGGTGATTGGTTAAATCTTTCCCGACAGGGACTTGCACCCTGTAAGACGCATCAAGATTAAACTTGACGCTCTAACGCCGCTGTCACGGGACAGCTAGGCGGAGTTGTAATTTTTGTTAACGAAGCGAAGCGCAGTGCAAAAATTGCAAGCGTAGCCTAGTTGTTCCCGTGCACAGCCTTGTTAAGTATATTGGCATGAGACTGGACCGCACCATCGATTGTAAAATATATTTTTTCAAACGGATACTCTTTAAAATCAGGAAATGTAAACCTGAAGTTAATTTTTGTCCGACATTTGCACATTGCAATTGCACCAGACGGGGAAACTTCATCTAAAGCCAATGTCAAAGACTGGTAACCAATGCGTAGCTTAGGATTAGCGGCTTTCATGGCGCAATTTATAGCGGTAGATAACTCCGCGAATACCTCGTCACCTTCTGCGTAGGCAGAAGAATTGGAGCTAAAATCAGCAGCAGCTTCCGTACAATTTGTCTGCTCCATTTCCAGCTTAAATAGATCACCGTTATCTTCGGCTGAAACTACGCTAGAAAGTAGCAAGATAAGAAATAAATACTTTTTCATATGCATACTTAACGCCCGCCATATTGGGCCGAACGAAGTGAGGTCCAGCCCGAAGGGCGAACAATGATGGCATTGTTAAGTGTTTTTCTTTTCTGGTTTATAAAATTTATTCTTCGGGTTTTTAGCTAGCTCTGGATTTTCTTCATCGGCAGATGGCGCGTGAGTATTTACGACTTTTGACCAGTTTGTCTTACCACTATGTTTCTGGCCTTTTTGATGGTTAACTGTAGTTAATTTTTCCATACTATTTTTTCGCCTTAGGGTTCACCCTTTTAAAACGCTTCAAATCCTCCTCTGACTGCAAAGGAAGATCGGGGTCATTTTTTGCGTTCTCTTCAATTTCTGCTTCGCTCATTTTTTTCAAACGCTCATAATCGGTTTTCCCATCAACAGGATCACCCTTTTTTCTATCTACTTTCGTATCTTTAGTCATTGCAATTATCCCCACCCCTTCATACTGTTATATAAAGCACGCTCTTTTTTACTTGCCGTTCTGGCTGAAATCATTCTTCTAGATGTTTCATTGTGACGCCAAGTATAAGCAACCATCAACATGCCTGGTTTTGCTTCACCAATAACCTGAATCCTTTCTTCCCCATAGTCGTCTCTATCATCTACAGCTTCTAACCGGTCATCATCGTCAAAAATTGTAATGGCGTCATTGAAGTCTATACCATGTTTTTTGATATTTTTATTGTTTTTATTGTCATCCCACTCAAACTTCATCTATCTATCCTTATTTGGTTTATCTATGGCACTTAACGCTGCTGTATGGGGCTTTTTTGTGTAGTGGAGTTTTGGGGTAAAGTGGCGAAGCCACCCCAAAACGGAACGAAGAAAAAAATGTCCCTATGACAGCTTTGTTAACTTTTGCACAGCCCTATATTAAACCGTGCTGATTCTTCTTGACGCTTATTAGCTGTTCCGATTTTCAGGTGGCTCTCTAGCAGCTCAACAGCCATTTCACACTTCCCTTGCCGGATATAAGAAAGGGCAAGGTTGTTTGCATCGGACATACTTTTGTTTTTCTTCATTCTGTAAGCGTTTAAGTACCATTTTTCAGAAGAGTAATAGTCTTTCTTTTTATATGATTTTAAGCCCAGATCAGATAAATAGCCATGACTATACCCTGAGTCAAATTCCAGAACATATTTCTTTCCATCAAAATAATATACGTCTGTCACATACACCGGATTTGTTCGATGGCGAGTATAGGTCGGGACAAATATTCTGGGGTATCCATTTTTTAATTCACCATACCACCAGCGTTCTGGGTTTCCACTAAGATCCCCCGAGCTTTTGTACACCTCATGCACCTTGACCAGAACTGTGGTAAACGAATTTCCATTCCCCTCATAGAACGAAGGATTGTCTAGAAATATTTCACAAACACTATCTCCATTAAGATCGACAGGAAAAGCTCTAGCAATTCCGCTATGACCTATACCGGGTTCTGAATAGCCTTCTTCAATTTTTTCTATCTCATCGCCCGCCATCTCACAATCAGAATTAATTTCTAGAGTTCCTGGGTAGAGATATATATCTTCGGTGAAGCCAAAGGAAGATATTAGCGTAAGAATTGTAATTAAAATCCACTTGATCACAAGATTCTCCTTTGAAGTTAACGTCGTTAGCATGGGCCGTAGGTAAATGGCGCTTTTTTTGCGAAGCAAAAAACGTGACAATTACCGGAGGTCCAGCCGAAGGCGAACATGCCTAACTTTGTTAAATACTTACTTGCCATACAAACAATTCTTCTTTGTCAGTAAACAACCCACTAATACCCGCTTTAATATTTGAAGCAAGCTCTTCAATACTACATATTTCAACTGCACACCGAAAAGGCAGCTTTCCGTGATGTTTAGAAACACAGCCAACCCTAATTTGTAGCGCCAGCTCTTCATACCAGCAGTAGAAAGACATAGGTATATCGCTATTATTTTTAGCAAAAGCTGATGAGCATCCTGAGATAAAATTACGAACAGCTTCTGGACTTAATGTATCCATGCTTCCGTCAGGAACCCCGAAAGACATCATGTTTTCCTGAGCCTCTCGATTTATTTCATCGGAATGAACGATATCGATCTCATCATCGAGTTCCAATAACCATTGCTTTAGCGTGATTTCGAATTTCATGTGCATTTAACAGTTTATTCTATCGCCCCGACGACACTTCTCCGCCGTAGCGCTTTCATTTTAACGTGATTGGCACTATACAGCACACGCCACCCAAGCTAAAGCCCACGCCACGTCTACACTCTAGGCCGCTCTAGCTAATCGGCCTCTGAATCACACACAAATTTTGGGCATAGAAATATGTAGCCCAGTTTACATATCCGCCAAAAGTTGCGCCGCTATTCTTGCTGGATATGACGCGCTAGTTTCATATCCAGCAAAAAAGGACACCGCGGTTAAAGCTAGTTTAGAGTGCCATCTCACCTAAACCCCACGCCACATCTAGCCTTCACGGCTTATCTATATTCGCCCACCTATAACCACAGAAAATATCAGAAACGGAAATATGTCGCCCTATGTACATATCCAGAAAAAAAGTCTACGTTTTCTACGCTGAATTCAAAATGAAACACATAAAGGGCTGAAAATTGGCGTGTATCACTCGATGACAACTTGATCGCGCTACACGTAATATCGATAGCACTTAATTGTTTGCGGCTAGAACATGACAAAACAATGACCCGACATCGCTATTAGCAATTCGGTTTTCACCATCGCTAACTTCATTGAGGAATGAGGATTACATTGACAGGCTTTTTTACTTACCGTTAACCATAAGTAAAACGGCAACCTGGAGAAGGGATATAACATTTGATCCCTCAAATAATGGATGATAAGCCGACTACTTTAGTACGCCCACCCATTCGCTGAGACCTATACAACCAAAAATGGAAGCGAACAACACAGCAAACTTGCTGCCCGCTCCCGGTCGCGTCTGCCCTACTTCGTCATTCCTTTAACGGACAGAATAGGTCTCAGCGTGATGCAGTCTTCTGTTGCTTCAACAGAGAAATTTGCATCTACTGGGAAACCCACGTGATTTAACCAATACCCTCGCAGTTGAATCCACGGCACCGCTGGGTACCGTCTCATTCTTCCATCGATGGACGTGCTGTTACGCGTTTTCTTATGACAACTCCGATACACTTTGCACGTAAAAAACTCCTTAAGTTGTGCATCCTTTTTCTGTGCGCCTTTCTTCGGTTGCGCTTGCGCGGTTACTGACCGCCACTTACGCGTGTTAAACATAATCAAGCCCGCTTTTCACCCCAGTCAACACGTCACTATCGTCTTTGCTCTTTGCGGTTTCCTTGTGGCTATCATTCCCGGCGTGCTTACCGGTATGCTTTTTAACGTCCTTATTACCACTTTGACCGACATCCTTGTCGTTATCCTTACCGCTGCCCGTCGCATCAATCGTGTAGTGTTTCTCCGCTTTAATACCGTCCACAGCTTCCCTGAAATCTACATGCGAAATTATTCCATCCACCTCAAACTTTATCATCGTGTTCGGTTCCATGTAGTTCGAACCCGGTATCACGCGCACTACGCCTGGCTTAGCCAAGACCCGAATAGGGTCGCCCACGTCAAACCCTAATTCACGCAGCCACGCCCCCTGCAAAATGATGTAGGGATTGTACTGACCTGAAATAACGGAATGAGCAATGCTTCCAACACCCGGAGGGGTACTGGCACAGACGTTTTGTACGATTAGATTGATGGTATAGGAAGGTTTTTCTTGGGCCGAGCTAAACTCTAGCGTATGATCGAAATCAGCCATTTTGGACACCTTGTATGTCTATTAGGGTTAGCAGCCTCTGAGTGTTCTTACCACTCGGGGGTTGCGATTATTTAAGCAACTTGATCAATATTTGTAGATGCACCTCCTCAGGTGTTAGCCGTTATTTATATTTTGTTATTCATCATTAACGATGAGATGAGTGGTTCGTTTACTACTGCCTAGCGATAAAGATACTTGCGACGTTACCTTTATAACATCCACTCAAACTAAAACTCTGTGCTTGAACGGTCGAGTAGCGGCGTAATTCAAACCCAAGCGCCCGATTAAATCAACCCACTTTTGACGTTTTTGAGCAGTTGTAATGGTAATCAATTCATTTTGTCATCTGACTCTTTATACGCCACGATTTAGGTGACGCTATCGCTTCGCAGCCCTGCCGACAAACAATTACTTTAAACGACAATTGGTTTAATGCGCTTTGAATCACTGATCAGAATTTTAAGTGCATCGTTAACGTTTAATTAACTCACGATAAAAATCGATAATTAAAACAAAAGAATCAAATAGGATGATCAGCTAACGAAAACAGAAAGAATAATTAATTTGTTTTGATTTGTTTTTTCCTCTGCTCACTGATTTTTATTGTTGGCCGCCGTGACCCATTAATTATGCGCAATAATAAGCACAGCATTCCTCGCCCGCTCAACATCGCAATAATAGCCTCGGTTATCGCCCTGAACATCGGTAATAGTAAAATGCTTCGCGACCAAGTCTTGAAAACCTTGCGTTGTATATTCACGCACATGGCCAGGAAACTCATCAGTCTTGGGAACAAAGGGATTATCGTTATGGACAAAAGGCGCTCGCATTCTTAAGGGCACTTCGATTATGAGTTTTCCACCGGATCGTAATGCCCGCTTTATTTCTGTCAAAAAACGTTCGTCGTTATCGACATGTTCCATGGTATGAATGGAGACAACGGCATCAACCGAGTCATCGGACATGGTTAGACTCTGCCCATCAGTGACGATAAAACTCAGGTTGTCTTTATCAAATCGCCCTCTAGCCGCTTCGATGAGAGATTCCGATACATCTGCACCAATGGCTTGTTCGCACACGTCTGCCAGTATATTGGTGCCGCTGCCCCAGCCGCACGATAAATCCAAGACGGTTGCTTTGGGGTCGAGTAGCTTGGCCGCGAACACGTATTCATGGTAATAAAAGGTTTTACCGTAGTCCCAAGCCCACGGCGTGGAGCCGATTACCTGTGCAGCAACCAGTTCGTGATAGTCATTGGAATACGTGGGCGTATCTTCGCAGGTCACGACTTTCCAGGCTTTATCGCGGTTGTCTTCGATATAGAACCAAGGGCGGAATTTAAACTCGGCTAATAATGTTTCGTCTTTATTGAGGGCTTCGCTGACTTGTTTTAAACCGGATACGGAATGAACATCGGCTCCGAATTTAATATCAAAATTTAATGGCAGGTTGACGTAGTCGGCATTGGAGGATTCTAGCAATGCCATCATGCGGCCAATTAAATCGACGTCAAGGTAAAACCAGTACAACAATACCCGTGCAAGGACTTGGCAGTCGAAGGCTTCTGCCACTTGAGTCATACGCTCGACCATATTGTCGGGGGAACCGAGAAAACACTTTACACCCCACTTTTCTGCAAGATCATAGAATATTTTATTCTCGGGCATATCCGCAGCGGCGATGACGACTTCATCAAATAAACCGCTACTGCGTATCTTCTCAACACAAAAGTACGTTGCGTCGGGCGATTCATCACGAATATTGGTGTAGTGGGATTGAATAAAGCAGACCGTTCTCATTATTCTTTCTCTTTATCTTTATCTTTAATAGCTGAAGCTTGTAAAGCTAGCACTGTCGTTAATGCGTTTACGACGGTATCAAATTGTTCGTCGGTCATGCCATGGAATATCGGTAAGGATATGGCTTCGGCATAGTATTGATCGGCACAGGGAAAGTGTGGGTCGATATAGCCTAACTTTTGAAAGTACGGCTGCGTATACACGGGGATGTAGTGTAGATTAACGCCGATCCCCTGTTCACGTAACTGTTCGAATACTTGGCGATGGCTTAGTGAAATTTCATTTAGGTTTAGGCGAATAATATAGAGATGGCAGGCGGAATAAGCGTCGTCCATTTGATACGGTAAAGTCAGGGGGAGCGATGCGAGGGATTGGTTGTATTCCGCCTTGATGCGCTGTCTGTCGGCAACGAAGTCATCTATGCGTGTCATTTGGCTTACACCCAATGCAGCTTGCAACTCTGTCATGCGGTAGTTAAACCCTAATTCTATTTGCTGGTAGACCCAGGGGGCGGGTGTTGCTCCGGGTACAGGCCCGTCCATTAATTTTTCGTCGCGCGTTATACCGTGGCAACGAAACAGTTCCAACTTTTCTGCAATAACCGGATCATTGGTTAACGCTGCTCCCCCTTCTGCTGTTGTGACTATTTTTACGGGGTGAAAGCTGAATACGCATATGTCGGAATATCGGCCATTGCCGATGGGGTCGTTTTCATAGCGCCCTCCGATTGCATGGCTGGCGTCTTCGATAATGGCGAATCCGTAACGATCGCCCAGTGTTTTAATCGCTCGCATTTCGCAGGCTTGTCCGGCTAGATGTACGGGCACAACTATTTTCGGGAGGCGGTTTTCTTTTTCGGCTAGGGCTAGTTTTTCTTCTAGTGCATTGATGCTGAGGTTGTAGGTTTGTGGATCGATGTCGACGAAATCGACTTGTGCGCCGCAATATAGGCCGCAATTTGCGGATGCGACGAAGGTGATGGGGCTTGTCCATAGCCAGTCGCCCTTTCTTAACCCTAGTGCTAGGCAAGCAATATGTAGGGCTGATGTTCCGCTATTCACGGCAATGGCATGTTTTGCGCCGGTATAGTTTTTTAGTGCTTCTTCAAATAAAGGTACTTGTGGTCCCTGGGTCAGAAAATCTGATTTAAGTACGTCAACCACTGCGTCTATGTCTGCTTGGTTAATGTCTTGTTTTCCGTAGGGGATCATTCAGTCGAAACCTTTTATTATTGATTGAGATCAGAATAAGATATTAACCAAAAATGTGCTGTAATTTGGACAGCAATCAGGATTCGGGAGGTATTTTAAAAACACTTCCCCAAGTACTTTAACGGTCTAGACCGAACCAAAACATGTTAAAAGATCCGCTGACTAATATCAAAGCTCCGCAAACTTATCATACTCGCGAATTTCTTTAACCGTCAGAAAACTCGGATTATTACCCGAATGATACTCATAGCCCATTGGCACCTTCACGCCCTTCTCACCCAAAGCATTTTCATCGAAACAGGTCTCACGATTAAAAAATCGAATCGTTGGCGATAAAACATAATGATCATCAAACTCAAGCGTCCGATGTGCGTCATCCGCTGGACACATGATTTCATGTAATTTTTCACCCGGACGAATACCAATAATCTTCGTTGGTATTTTTGGCGCATACGCCTCAGCTAAATCCATGATATTCACCGAAGGAATCTTCGGCACAAATATCTCACCACCCTGCATCCGTTTGAAATTCACGAATACGAAATCCACAGCCTGTTGCAGGGTGATCCAAAATCGAGTCATTTCCTCATGGGTAATCGGAATATGATCGGTCTTGTCCGCAACTAACTTTTTAAAGAAGGGAACGACGGAACCCCTTGACCCTAAAACATTACCATAGCGAACACAGGCAAAACGCGTCTGCCGCTCCGCACCCACGATATTGTTGGCGGCTACGAACAATTTATCTGACGCGAGCTTTGTAGCACCGTATAGGTTAATCGGATTCGCAGCTTTATCGGTCGACAAGGCGATCACTTTTTTAACATTGTGTTCAATCGCGGCCTCAATGACATTTTGCGCGCCATTGATATTGGTTTTAATGCATTCCATTGGGTTGTATTCTGCCGCTGGCACCTGCTTTAACGCCGCTGCGTGAATCACGTAATCGACGCCCTTCATCGCTTGCATTAGGCGGCTGGAGTCGCGTACATCGCCGATAAAGTAGCGCATACAGCGTTGGTCAAACTGCTGCTGCATTTCAAACTGTTTAAGCTCATCACGTGAAAAAATGATCAGGCGTGAGGGTTTGAAACGCTCTAAAATCGTTTGGGTGAATTTTTTACCAAACGACCCGGTACCACCGGTAATCAAGATCGATTTATTATTGAACATTTAACACTCCAATACCTGAGTCATCATTTCCGCCAGTTTTTTGATTGACGCTTTAATCACTTACGGTAACTGCAATAATTACACCAGTTAACGGGAATTTGTATCTCTCCAAGCTTGTAAAGCTTGAGAGTCGCGTTGTTGAGCGTATTGGGTTATCGCTCAGTTAACTAACTTATCGCTTTTCGCGGACCATCTGAACGCGCCCCACTCCCAGCTGTCCCCCGCAACGCACCACTTACTCATCACCTAAGCATCATGTTTTTTCGTTCCAACTAGGCCAGATCGTGGAAACGCACTGGTCCCATGCCTTAAAAATAGCATGCTCACTTCTTATCGCCCGCTTCCCGCCCCCCGTCCGTCTCCCATCTCCCGTCCCCCGTCCTCCCGCCCATCAATCAATCTAAAAAACTTTCAATCAATAAAGTAATAGCATAAACAAGAAATATTCCCACTCGAATCCTCTCCTTTCGCTGTTCTCGATGCGCCAATTATTTGTGGCTTTCAAGCCACAGCAACACAATCCCAACAAAACGCGCAATAAAAAGCCAAACTTTAACAAACCGTCACAAACCATTGAAAACCATCAGGAAAATAACGACAAATAATTGACGGAACCCCACTCCTGAACTAAATATTTAACCAACAACACAATAATAAACAGATTAAACACGCCAACAACCCGGCCATTAAGCACCTAGTAACCAGACGACAGCTTATGCAACACCACGGTTGATAAAAATAAGCCTGTTGAACACCTCGGCCCAAAACTTGCGGCCCTGTAATGAAAAGGCCGCTAAAGCCCTGTAAACGTCGTAAACCCAACACGAAACACTGAAGATCATGACAACCCGATTTATCGCTGAAATCTCCAGTAACCACCACCGCGACCTTGCGCGCTGCTTCACGTTTATTGAAACCGCCGCAAGAATCGGCTGCCAGGCGGTTAAGTTCCAGCTATTCAAAATTGAAGAACTCTTCGCGCCGGAAATTTTAGCGCGCAGTGAGAAGCATCGAAAACGTAAAGACTGGGAGCTTCCCCTCGATTTTCTTCCAGAGCTGAAACAATGCTGTGATGAAAATACAATCGAATTTTCGTGTACGCCTTTTTACCTCCAAGCTGTGGAGGAGTTAAAACCCCATGTCGACTTTTTAAAAATTGCCTCTTACGAGCTACTGTGGACGGACTTGCTTAAATCCTGCGCACAAACAGGATTACCCGTCATATTGTCGACAGGAATGGCAACGATAGAAGAAATAGACACGGCCATTGAAACACTCAAAACCTCGGGCGCAGACGATATAACTCTGCTCCACTGTGTATCGGCCTACCCAACACCGGCCAACGAATGCAATTTGGCTGTGCTGCAGACTTACCGAGAACGCTACGGTATTAAAGTCGGCTGGTCTGATCATACGGTTTCCCCGGCGGTACTGAGTCGCGCGGTTCATAAGTGGCAGGCCGACACGATCGAGTTTCATTTAGACCTCGACGAGAAAGGCGAAGAGTATGCGGCGGGCCACTGCTGGTTACCCGAACAAATCGGCCAGGTCATAAGCGATATTAAAATTGCCGAGACTGCCGATGGCCAAGCGGAAAAACAAATAGCACCCTCTGAAAAATCCGACCGAAACTGGCGAGCAGATCCTAGCGATGGCCTTCGCCCCTTAATTCAAGAACGGGAGAGTTTTAATGGCTGAACTGTCTGAAAACTCACAAAACGATGTGAGTGATGCACGTAATGAGAGTGATGAAAACGACAAGAGCAAAGCAACCCCGCAAAAAGAACACGCAGGTGAAGTGGTTGATTGTGTCGACGGTACTGATGTTATCGAATGCCAGCAGTGCGGTTTTCGTCACATAAACCCCCTACCAACGGTAGAAGAGTTAAAGACCACCTACCGTCACGATTACTACGAAAAAACCAAACCGCTCTCGCTAACCCGCTATATGGAAGACCAAGAGTGGTATCAGCTTCAGTATTCGGATCGCTACGATATTTTTGAAAAAGAACTCAGTGACGGCAAGAAGCGTATTTTAGATGTGGGCTGCGGCCCTGGCCTATTTTTAAAATGTGGTAAAGAGCGTGGCTGGGACACTCTGGGCATAGAACCCTCTACCCAAGCCGCCGAAAAAGCGCGCAGCTTTGGCATTGAAACCGTTGAAGATTTTTTAACACCTGAGACAGCCAAAACCCTCGGCCAATTCGATGCGGTACACACCAGCTTGGTGTTGGAACACATTCCCGACCCGACTGAGTTTTTGGAGCTTATTTTCAGTATTACAAAACCGGGCGGTATGATTTGCCTAACAGCACCCAACGAGTACAACCCTTTTCAACACGCCCTCCGTGAAGTCGATGGTTATAAACCCTGGTTTATTGTGCCGAGCCATCACCTGAATTATTTCACGCCTGAATCACTGGGAAATTTGGTTGAAAAAACCGGGTACACCATCACGCTAAAAGAAAACACCTTCCCCATCGATATGTTTCTATTGATGGGCGATAACTATGTTGGGCAAGATGAGCTTGGTAGAGCCTGCCATAAAAAACGTATTCGATTTGAAACCACGCTGAATAAAGCCGGGCTAAATCCGCTTAAACGTGAACTGTACCAAGCCTTTACCAAGTTAAACCTCGGCAGAGAAATTTGCATTTACGCGAAGAAGGATGGCTAACGGTAATGCGGCACGCGGTAATACTGGGCGGAGGGAAATCTCAACGGCCCTACATTCAAGAATTCAAAAACCGTGGCTGCTCTGTCACGGTGATTGACCGCGATCCTAATTCCGTATCCAAACCACTCGCAGATGCATTTATCGAAAATAGCATTTATGAATTGGATTCGATCATCCAAAACCTAAGGCCACTCCACGAGAAGACTTCGATCAGCTTGGTATATTCCAATTCGTCGGCAGAAGCTGTGGCAAAAAATGTAGCGGCGCTCAACAAACACTTTTTGACCCCTCACCCAAGCTTTGACTCAGGTAGCGTCGCCCGGTGTTATAGCAAGGCCAATATGCGAAAAACTATGGCCGCCATGGGCGTGAATATGGCGAAAGAATTTTCGTCTACCCTACCAAATTCGAATAGCTTCCCGGTTATCGCTAAACCTATTTCCGGCGGAATTGGTGGCTTCGGGGTTTGCAAGATCAACACATTAGAAGAACTCAGTACACTTCAAAAAGACAATTCCAATATCGAGTGGCTGACTGAAGAATATATTGAAGGAGAAGAATACAGTGTCGACGGAATCGTCGTTGGTAATGTACTTGAAATTATCAGTATTTGTAAAAAGTCATCGGGTGAATACAGAACAGACTTTATCCCCGATCGGTTTCAGCTTATCCCATCTCCCAATGATTCTAAAATTATCGACTTCGATGTATTGCACAACCAAAGCACTCTGGCGGTGAACGCTCTAAAGATAAACAACAGCCAAGTCAGCTTGGATATTAAAATCACACCTGACGGCCAGTTATTCATCATCGAATGCGGGCTTTTCTGGGACGCTAAAATCGACCGGCTGTGGGAATTTTCAGGGTTTAACCCTTATCAGTATTTTATAGATCGTGTTTACTTTAGCGGAACCGGCAAAGGCGAGGCCCAAAACAGTTTGAAAGAGAAAACCTGCAGCATGGAATTTCTTTATACCGATACCGAGAAAACCTTTTACCAATCTGAGGTGCTGCAACAATACCCGAATGACCATATTGAATTTGAACGCAACGATGGCGATGAAGTAAAGCCACCCACATCTGTAGCGGATCTTATGGCTTGTCGGTTTTATGGGTGAAAAGATGGGGTACGGGGTACGGGGTACGGGGTACGGGGTACGGCAGTATTATGGCAATAGAGATGACTAACGAGTACTTTTGTTTATGAAATCGATCTTAATGATTGGCGGTGGAATCCAACAAGTGCCCGCAGTAGCCCGATTAAAAAGTGTTGGTTACCGGGTCATCGTATCTGACATGAATGCAAATGCACCTGCATTTGCAGAAGCGGATGTGTGCGTCAACATTGGGGCTAACGATATTAAAAGCTTGGTCTCTTGGGTGTTGCTGAACCAAAGTAATTTAAATATCGCCGGAATTTTCACCTTAACAAACTACGCAGTATCGGTAGCACTGGTTGCCAACGCTACCGACCTACCCTCGATTCCAGTAGACGTTGCCGTCACCTGTGACAACAAGCTCTTAATGAAGCGAAAATTTCACGAGCATCGTTTTCTATCCGCGCCTTATTCTGAGGTAAAAACCGAGGTTGAGGCCATTGAGGCCTTCCGGAAATTTAACGCAACATGTTATTTGAAAATCGTTGATGGTTTCGGCGGAAAGGGCGTTGCGAAGATCAAGAGCGAGGATGACATTACTCGTGTATTCAACGACCTTCAAAAACAAAGCCTTTACCCCGAGTTAATTTTAGAAGAAGAAATAACCGGCCATTATATCGATACCCAAGGCGTATTTTACGACGGCGAGTTTTACCCTGCGGGAGACGCCGACAGTTACTTCACGACGAACCATAAAGATTATCGAAATTTTAACCCGGTTGAAAACTACAATGTTTGCCCTTCTCACCAGCCCCAGAGTTTAATCACTGAAGCCTACGATATGCTTCGGGATATTGCAAAATCCCTCAAGATGGATTTTGGCCCCGTCGGTGGTGATTTTATTGTGAATGAGAAAGGTATTTACGTAATTGAGGTTGGGCCTCGCTTACATGGTCCAAATGGTACGTTACAAATATTTCCTAAAGCGATGAATATTAAGCCTTTAGAATTTATGGCGCAGGTTTTATGCAACGACATTCCCGACCCGGAATTTGTCAAAATTTCACGAGAGTCTGTTGCGCTATGCAAGGTGTTTACGTCTCCCCTTCCTGAGATTACTGAGGCCGGTTTTTCGAGTGACCCGCTGGCTCACGACGGTGTGTTCAGTTCTCACGTTTATAAAAAGGCTGATATGACAATTACTCAGGGGTCTATGAAATTGTCTGGTTTAGCGAGTGTGTTTGTTTATGGGAAAGACATTATCGAAGCGGAAGAGCGTTTAGCAAGTGTTAGCGAGCGTTTTTATGTTCGTTAAGGGTAAGGAGGTTACGGGTTACGGGTTACGGGTTACGGGTTACGAATTTTAATAATTATTGAAAATTATAGGTAAAAAATGAAAATATTTATAGATACAGCCGACGTAGATGAAATACGAAAATACGCCAAACTCGGCATACTCGACGGTGTAACAACAAACCCCGCCTTAATCGCAAAATCGGGACGCGACATAAAAGACGTACTCAATGAAATCGCCTCGATTGTTGATGGCCCCGTTAGTGGCGAAGTCGTCAGTTTAGACGCCGATTCCATGGTTCGGGAAGCTAGGATACTCGCCAAACTTCACGATAATATGGTGGTTAAGCTCCCCGCCAATCTCGCGGGTTTCGAAGCTCTGCATCGTGTCAGCGCAGAAGGGATTAAAACCAACTTTACGCTTGTTTACACATCCAACCAAGCGTTACTTGCCGCAAAACTCGGCGCAACTTTTGTGAGCCCATTTGTTGGACGACTCGACGTAACTTCTACCGGCGGGTCTGAACTGGTACGTGAAATGGCGACGATTTTTAAAAATTATGAATTTGAAACTCAAATACTCGCCGCCAGTATGCGTACGGCTGTTTATGTGAAAGAAGCTGCCCTTGCGGGTGCTCATGTCGCGACGATCCCACCGAATGTGTTGTCCGACATGATTAATTCTGAATTGTCTGACCTTGCCCTCAAAGGCTTTTTAGCCGAGTGGGATGCAATGCCGGATGAGAATAAAACCCTATTCAAATAAGTGTGGAATTTTTAGTATGAGATTGAAAGATAAAATCGCCATTGTTACCGGGTCTAGCAGTGGAATCGGTGAGGCTATTGTAAGGCGCTATACCGAAGAAGGTGCAAAGGTTGTTGTAACGTATTCGACTAAGGCTGATGAGGCTCAGGCTATTGCTAAAGATATTGGTGCGGAGCTTTGCTTGCAGTTAGACGTACGCTCGCGTGAAAGTGTTGATGCTATGTTTAATGCGGTCGCCGAAAAGTACGGTAAGTTTGATATTTTGGTTAATAACGCAGGAATCAATCGTACGGCTGATTTCGACAAGCAAACGGAAGAGGATTGGAACGAAGTCATCGATGTTAATTTGACGGGTGTGTTTCGTTGTTGCCAAGCGGCTTTACCGGTGATTAATGACGGGGGTCGAATTATTAACATTGGCTCTTTGTCCGGTGAATACGGTGGTCCTCGAACACCTTCTTATGCCTGTGCAAAAATGGCATTAACTGCGCTCACGCATAATTTAGCTCGGTTTTTGGGTGATCGTAATATTTGCGTGAATACCTTATCGCCCGGTGTTATTGGTAATGAGTTTACCGAAAAAACCATGTCGCCAGAGGTTAAGAAAACCGCGACTTCACTTATGTTAATCAAACGTTTTGCCAAGGTCGATGAAATGATGGGGGCTGCGGTTTACTTGGCTTCAGATGAGTCTAGTTATATGACGGCGCAAACGATGAGTGTTAATGGTGGGGCTTGGGTTAAGGCATGACGGTTAAAGCATGACAGTTCTTCTTATTATCGGCGGCGGTATTGATCAGTTACCCGCATACGAGTGCGCTCATCAGCTGGGCATTCAAACTGTTGCGGTTGATTGGAATGCTGATGCACCCGCGTTTAAAATTGCTCATCAGTCCTATGCAGTCAGTACGAAAGACATTGAAGCGGTTGTTGCTGTTGCAAAAAAGGTTAAAGAAAGTATCGGCCTCGATGGCGTAATGACGATTGGCTCTGAAGTGTCCCCCACGGTCGCAGCGGTTGCGGACGCTTTGAGTTTACCCGGCGTGAATTCACAGGTAGCGTTATTAACGACAAATAAGTGCGAACGCGCTGAGCGTTTTTTACAGGCAGGCGTGTTGTTCCCCCGGTTTGCCATTCTTGATAGCGATAAGCCGCAAATACATGTGCCTTACCCCGCAGTCATTAAGCCCAGTGATAACTCGGCTTCGCGCGGTGTGCGTATCATTGAAAATGACGAAGAGCTTGTGATGGCTTTTTCTGAGGCTAAAAATCTAGCCTCGGATCAGCAGGTGATTATTGAGGAATTAATTCCTGGCGATCAAATTAGTATTGAGGGTGTAGTTGTTGATGGGACGCTACACGTCACAGCTATTGCAGATCGCAATTATTCCCGTAACGATTATTTCTATCCGTTGATGGTCGAAGACGGTGGCGAAATGCCGACGAAGCACTCTGACAATGTGGTTGATCGGTTGTGTACGGCATTTGCGACGGCGGTATCGAGCCTTGAGATTACGACAGGCCCGACAAAGGGTGATTTAATTATTGCCGAAGACGGTCGTATTTATGTTATTGAGGTGACGTCTCGCCTCAGTGGTGGTGGTTTTTGTTCACGAGTGGTGCCACGCGTTAACGGTATTAATATTGTCGAGACAACGATACAGCTCGCACTGGGTTTACCCGTTGACCTTATTACGTTAAAGCCCAAGTTTAGTAAAGGTATGTGTCACCGTTATTATTTTCATCAAGAAGGAAAAATAACTAACATACAGGGTTTGGAGAAAGCCAAGAAAATGCCGGGTGTGGTTGAGTTGGTGATTAACCAAGCCTTTGAAATTGGGAAAACCTTGGACGCGGTCACGTATGCCAATCGTCTGTTTTATATTATTACCATTGCTGACGATAGGGATACAGCAATTAAACTTGCTGAAGATGCTATGAATAGCGTTGTTATTGATGTTGAGCCTGCGGTCAACATTGAGGTTAAGGCTGTTCCGAACTCGAAAGGCACATATCGATGAGTAATAAACCTGAGTCATCATCAGAACCTCCGAGTCAGGCTTCAGACCGGCCCCCGCCGAGCGGTCAAAACCAAGTTCGTAATATATACGCGATATTTCACCTGAACTTGGCTTTTTCATCGATTGATAACGACGACGAGTCTCATCTTGCGGTTATCGAAAAATGTTATTGGCCCCTTCTCAGTCTTATCGATTTACACAATATACCGCTAGGCTTAGAGCTAACACGCTATACCTTAGACCGAATTACAGAATTAGCCCCATCGTGGACAAATAAATTTCGCACACTGCTCATCCAAGATCGCTGTGAAATTCTTGCGAGCGGCGACAACCAAGTTATTGGCCCATTGGTACCCGCCGACCTTAATTTACGCAATTTAAATATTGCCCAGAAGGCGTATAAAAGTAGCCTGGGCGTAAAGCCTAATCTTGCTTATATTAACGAACAAGCCGTATCACGTGGATTATTGGATGTTTACCTCGATGCGGGATTCAAGACGATTGTGATGGAGTGGGATAACCCCTACTCTCACAATACAGACTGGTCAAAAGAGTTACTTAATCGACCCCAGTCGCTATTGACTGCCGGTAAGCGAAGTATCCAGGTAATTTGGAATAACGCCATCGCGTTTCAAAAGCTGCAGCGCTACGCCCATGGTGAAATCATTCTTGAGGATTATTTAAGTTACCTCAATAAAAACATTAAACCGGAGTGTAAGGCGTTTTCCATTTACGGAAGTGATGCCGAAGTCTTTGATTTTCGACCCGGGCGCTACCAAGCAGAAGCATTTTCTCAGCATTCGGAATGGGACAGAATCGTCACGCTCTTTAAGATCCTTGACGAAAGTCCAAAATATCAATGGATTAAACCCAGCGAAGCTTTAGCTTATTTAGAGCCTGGGTCTCCTCTTTCGATATCATCGGCAACGCATCCGATATCCGTTAAAAAGCAGGCTAAATACAACATTACCCGGTGGGGTTTAAGTGGTAGGAATGACCTCAGATTAAATACTTTGTGTTTTCGAATGCTTGATCGGCTGCGTGAACAGGATGCGGAAGAAAGCAATGAGAACGATGACACAAGTACTCTTTCCTCCCCATCTGAAAACACAGCTACAAGAACGATTGAAAACCCTCTTGAAAAAAATGACACAACAGATGCCTGGGTTCAACTGTGTCAATTGTGGGCCAGTGATCTACGCACCCATCTCAATCCAAACCGTTATAGCCGTTTGATTAATCATTTCCCCATTAATCAAAAAACAGACTGTGAGAATACGTCTCGATCCTATCGAGACAAACAAAAGTCGCTCACGCCGTTTACCCCAAGCGATGATATCGAGATTAAATTTGAAAAAGAGCGTAATAAATTACACATCCGTACCCCACATATCCACTTAACACTAAATGCAAACCGGGGATTAAGCATTGAAAAACTGGCTTTTTCTAGTCAAGATTTTAAACCCGTATGCGGCACTCTTCCCCACGGTCGATTTGATCACATTCGCTACGGCGTAGATTTTTACTCCAATCACTTGGTCATGGAACGTTTTAAAGAACGTGATCGCGTCACGGACCTTGGTAGAGTCACCCATGAAGCGTACAACGATGACGGGAAGTTAGTTTTGCTCTGCACACTGAATACTCCCCATGGCGAACTCACAAAATCATACTGCCTCGACCAAGAATCACTTGAATGCAGTTTTGAATTTTCACACGAGAACAGACCGGAGGCGTCTTTACGTTTAGGCTTTGTCAGTTTACTCAACTGTAGCAGTCGACCTTGGTTTGCCTGTCATAACGGTGGCGAAAACCGCGAGTATTTCATGGGGACTGAAGATTTTGATCACGGAGCACCCGTGTCCTCAATTGTTTCCGCAACGAATTCCCTCGGCGCGACCACGGGTGAAGTTTTATTTGGCACTGGGAACAATGGTGTTTCGCTGACGTGGGATCAATCGCGGTGCGCCGCATTACCCATGCTATCGAGTAAAGCGATCGACGATGAATACCTCAATCGCTGTTGGTTTTCATTAATAGAGGCCGATGAGACCTTAAAAGCCGGTGGTATGCTACCTGCATTTTCATACTGTATTAAACCCTGTAACAAACCCCAAGCCGAATTATTTTTATGAGCAGCATCGCCATCATTGGAGCGCGGCTGAATTCTAGCCGTCTCCCCGGAAAACACTTACGGCCCCTTGCGGACGTTCCCTTAATTGAACGGTTGGTCACACGATTACAAAACTGTGAGAAACTCGATAAGATTATTCTCGCCACCACCGCCGACGATTTTAATCAGCCCCTTGTCGAATGGGCACATAAAAAAATTCCCGTTACAGTATTCTCGGGTGATGTGAATGATTTGGTCGGAAGAATCGACTCTGTCGTTCAAAAAGAAAACCCAAAACATATTGTTTACATCTGTGGAGACTGCCCACTTATTGACCCAGGATTTGTAGATCATAGCCTGACGCAATTAAACCAGAACCCAAGCAAACATAAAATCAGTTTAAAAGACGGCATTGAGAGTATTCACGAAGGCGTTGATATATACAGTCGGGCTGGTTGGTCAAATATTGTGATGAACAGCACCACTGATATGACACGCGAGCATGTCGGCTACGCTAACGATGTCAGTCGCTGTTTAGATATTCTTGAAATTGATGACAGTGATGACTTTTCATCAATCAACCACCGAATATCCGTTGACACTCCCGCCGATTATGACTTTATGCAAGCCGTCTATTCTCGTTGGTATCAGGCTCACCCCGCTGAATCGATTGTCGACCTTAAGTGGGTACAGGAAGAATTGCTTCGCGATAAAGTCTTGCGCTCAATAAACGAACATGTGCACCAAAAAAAACCTGAACTGCAATATCAAAAAGTCGCGCTATTCTGCCATGTCAGTGAAACTATAGGACTTGGACATGTTAAACGTTGTGCGATTATCGCTGCAGCCCTACAAGAAAATTTGGGTGTAGGAACAACAATCTATATCTGTGGCAACGAAAAACCACTGCCTTGGTTAAATTCAGCACACATTTGGCACCACGACAATTTCTACGAGATGGAGTCCAATCGAGATGACTGTTGGATTATCGATTATCACCCTGACCATATCGATACGAGACAATTAGTCCAAACGGTTACCGAAGCAAAAAAAAACCGAGAAACGCGTATCGTCGCCATAGACAAAATGAATTGTCTGTTAGATATCTGCGACAATCTTTTTTTACCCGCATTCTTTACCGACATGAGTAACCCAAAAATATGCGTTGGCTGGAATCACTACTTTTTACCGTCGTTTCCTTCCGTTAAGAAAAAGAAGCAACTGTTGGTATTAACCGGAGGTTCCGACGCCCTGGGTTACGGCGAATTTTTGCCGCAACAAATTGAGGATGTCATGCTGTCGGACTGGAAATTAATTTGGGTACAAGGCCCCTACGCAGCAGCCCCGAATCTCAACGCAAAAAAGCGTTGGCTGTTGCTGAAAAACCCTGACGATTTATACGAGAAGATAGCTGAATCCAACATTGTTCTGAGCTGTTATGGTTTATCGCTCTTTGAATCTATGGCGAGTGGCTCGTTTACGGTCCTTCTTCCACCCAAACACCTATGTGATGACGTTGAACTTGCCCAGTTAAGAAAAGCAGAGGCATGTCTGATTATTGATTCGATGGATGACTTTAATTCGACCTTGGTGGATATCGAAAATAAAAATGTTAAACCAGAGCATTACACTCGAAATTCAGTACAGTTGTTCAGTGATGCGGATGGTGCGAAAAAGATATCAACCCTTGTAAAAAAACTCCTCGAGTAAGTTAAAAAAGGGGAAAGGGACGGTATACCGATGACGGGTAACGGAAAAACGGTTACGGGTTACGTGATTAATGCCTACATCCAGCCATCATCACTTTTTCTCCGTCACCCATTTTCCCGTTACCCGTCCCCTGTTATTCCCGTCTCCCGTCTCCCGTCCCCAGTCTCCTGTTATTCCCGTCTCCCGTCCCCTATTTTTTCCCGTCCCCCGTCTTTAATCTACAAACATTTCTTTAAACATCGAAATTACACGCTGTACGACTTCAGTTTTCACATGACGATGGTCAGCTTTCCAGGCATCTTGTGAGCATTCCGTTACCAGTTCATAGCTTGGTAGGTAATAAACACCATCCATCTCATTGATCACTTGATCAATCGCAACGCGCAACACTGCCTTAGAATGCGTGTTCGCCTCTATGATGTGATGCGTCTCTCCCCTGCCGGTTGCTAGTAAAGGTATCGGAGACAGTGAAATCACCAATTTAAAATCGGGGTTTTCTTCGCGTACCATAGTAACAAAGGATTTTATGTTGTCGACATTTTCCTGAACCGTCAGCACTCTATGTTTAAGTAAGTGGTAGAAACCCTCTCTGGGGTTACGAGAGATAACGGAACCATCATGCAACTGCCAGCATTCATTTAGGCCTGCCGTAAATATAAAGACTTTACACTTTAAGAGAGATCCACGCACAGCGGCAATATGTTTGGAATAGTCTTTCAAATACGCTTCTTTGGAAGAAAAGTACACATTCTCACGATAAGGATCGGTAATAATATTATTGTCGGCTCGACAACAATATTGTATGAATTCACGGTGCCCAAAGGCTTTTTCCGCTAACTGCTTAAGACTTGGCGTATTGAAGAGCAAACCATAATTTGCACTGAACTTGGCATATTTATCCCCGGCGGTATAACCATCGACAAATACACCACTTTCAGGGCTATCGGCGCGTTCTTCTACAACATAATTGAATTCTTCAGATTGCAAAAATTTAGCGATTTCAAAGGCAAAACACGATCCGGCTGAGCCGATAGGGGTTTTGTGATCCATAATTTTATGCCGTCGAACAAAGGGCAGCATGTCGAATTTGTTGTTCGGGTGCTTGGCATGGTTGGGGATTGGCCACATTACCGCATTGGGGTCTGGTTTATTATTGGTTCTGAAGCGGGTGTATGAAGTCGCGTGGTTTTTTTCAAATTCCAGTAAACGTTCAATATTTCTCATATCTTCAATAGAAAAATAGGATTTCCAATCTAAGTTCTTTTGAAAAGATGACTTTAAGGTCGTAATTAATTCGTGTACAGGGAAATTTAAAATCGGGCCACTGGCTTTTATAATATTATTATGGATATTAATTGCATATTTATCATCTTTAAATATAACTTTAAGATGATGTAGAAGCGAAGCGGAATCACTAATAATTCCTTTTTCATTTATTTCGAAAACCTCTGTTCCAGGAAGCGACGCCTTAACATCTTCACATACACCCAATACCTTTCGCGCATAACCTTCAAAAGGCTGGCAACAAATACCACAGCCAATTCCTTTGTCGTAAAGCGCTTTCCAAGGAATGGGGCTTGGAACAAAACAAAGTGTAAATGAATAGCGAACGCCCCCTTCTTTCGGGGCTTCCGCCCGATGTACGATTTGCGATGGGTTAAACAATACGGTATCGCCAGCTTCAAATTCAATGCGTTCGGATTTGAAATCTATATCGCACGCCTCAAGCAAGTCGGAAATATCACCTTGTCGCTTGTTTATGTCGTTCAGAATATAGCCAACTTCTTTTAGGCGTTGGGTAGATGCCAGATCAGCCACTAACGTTGCTGAATCGTGATCAGAAGTGCTGTTAAGGTAAGTAATTGCTTTAAGGTGACTCGAAGGACCGCCATCACAATGCCATTTCGAAAAATAGCGTCCGGCGGACTCCTCGTGTTTAACCTCAGAATAGCCTGCCCACATCACCGAATAATGACTACCAAAATAACTTTTTATCTCAGCATCCAATTCTGGCGTCAGTATCATTTCGACAAGCGGTAACATTTCCTCGGAAGAACATTTATAGGCATCTTTTTCTGAGTAAAAACGCATAAATGTATCGACATTTTCTTTGCTGAGTGTTTTTTCAAGGAATTTTTTATGCTCTTCTTGAATACTTGAAGCCACTTGATCGTTAGCGAGGAAAGCTCTACGTGAAATATTGTTCAGCTGCGCATATTGGTGTTCATTATCATAAACATTGAACACCTTGAGATGGTTATTGGGTCTAAGCTCATATTTCTTTTGGATTTCAGGAGGAATAGTCATAGTAAACTTACCATTTAGTCGACGTTTTTTTGCCTAAGATTAACTAGGCAATATTTGCACCAAATTCATTGAACAACTCGAACCTAACAAGCTAATGGCGAAATCACCAAGTAATATTTTTCTTGAATATTACAACTTCTACCGTGGCCTTGTGACGCCAATTTTAAAGCACACGTTTCAGGTCAGATCCACTCCAAGTAAAGAAATGAACGCAACCTTAAATAAAGGCACCTTGCCACTTTATCAGTCGATGAAAACCCTACTTTTTGACAAAACTATAATCTGGCTTTTGTTTCGGGAAATTACCAGGTGAATCCACCCATTTTTTAAAAAAAAATCCGAGCAAGCCCGGATTTTTGGTTCAAGGAAAACGATACTCATTAACCTTGAAGTAATTGTAGTACCTGTTGAGGCTGCGCGTTAGCCTGCGCCAACATTGCTTGCGACGCTTGTTGCAATACTTGCGCCCTACTCAACATCGATGTTTCTGCTGCAAAGTCAGCATCAACAATTCGAGATCTCGCTGCCGCGGTTTTCTCAGATACGTTCGACAAGTTCGACATGGTGAAATCTAGCCGGTTATTAATCGCACCCAAATCAGACCGCGTTGAGTTTATCTGCTCTAAAGCCACATCAATAACATCAATCGCTTGCTGGGCCCCGGCCGTCGTTGCAATCTGAACCCCAGACACCGAACCACTGCCTTCCGCAGAGTTTTGTTCTTGTAAACCGGTCAGTGCTTCGACATCCGCATCAGTCGCTGCATCACCGTATTTAATTGCAATGTTTTCATTTGTTGTCGATCTTAAGCTCAACCTTGCCGTATTTCCCGCTGCTTCAAAAGCAACAACTCCAGTTTGGTCTGCCACCAGGTTAATCGCCGCGACAACTGCATCGATATCGTTTGCAATCGAGGTCCCAACACTAATCGCGCCGATTTCAACTCCGTTGATAATTAAATCACCTGAATTAATATCATTCGCTGCTGTTGCGGTTAATGTAACACCGAGTAAATTACCGTCATCATCCTGAACATTGATGCCCAGATTATCCAATTCAGTGGTGGTAACACCGGTTCCCGCTTCAATTTTGACACCGTTGCTATCGGAGCTGGTATCTGTGATGACCAATCTAAAATTCTCTGTCTCATCATTCGACGCTGCTCCAGTTGCCGCTTGAGAGCTTGATCCATCCTGTACACGGATACTTTCCGATCCTGATGCTGTCAGCACTAACTTTCCATCATCATTGAGCTTCGCATCAATGACCGTATCGGAATTAATTTTGTTAACCAACTCATTCATATTACTGGTATCAGTAATATTGTAGGTTTGATCATTCCCGTCTCCGTCCGTCAAAGTCAGGGTCAATGACGTTCCTGGAACGAGTACACCGCTACCTGCGGCATTAGAAACATAGGAAACAAGGCTACTTGCCTCGGCTCCTTTCCCATCTAAATCGGCATTAACTATCGCTAATGCTTCATTAATAGTGGTTGCAGTTGTTAAAGCACTGATGGCAACATCGTTGATGATTAGTTCATCACCTCCAGCCAATGCGGTTAAATCCGCAAGACCGTTCGCCATTTCTTCGCCTACGATATCACCGGAGCTAGAACCTAAGGATGAGGTACTAAAACCTTGAATCTCTAGATCAATCGTTTGATTCGACTCAGAGCCAATCTGCAGCTCTACATTCCCTAAGCTTCCGTCAAGCAATGGCTGCCCATTAAATGTTGTTGAAGCGGCAATCCGATCAATCTCAGACTTGAGCTGCTGAACTTCTGCATCAAGTGTACGGCGGTCAACTTCGGAATAAATTCCGTTAGCCGATTGAATCGAAAGTTCGCGCATTCGCTGTAGGATGTTTGTTACTTCATCCAACGCACCTTCAGCCGTTTGAATCAGCGAGATGCCATCATTGGCATTTCGAATGGCTTGATCCAGGCCTCGAATTTGAGAGGTCTGCCGATTCGAAATTGCTAAGCCAGCAGCATCATCTCGTGCAGTGTTAATGCGTCTACCAGACGCCAATCGCTCCATAGCCTGTTGCATTTCACTGCCAGACTTAACCAGTTGTCGTTGAGCGTTTAGCGAAGCAACATTGGTGTTGATGACTAAAGGCATAGCTTTTCTCCTGTAACCTCAAAGTGTCACGTTCAAGTTAGATAAATCATTTGCCTGTTCTAAATAACTTAAAGCGGCAATTGGATTTAATAATCTTATAATTGCAACCGCTGTGCCAGAATTGATTTTTTGTTAGTTTTCAAGGAGTTAGATCATTATATTAGCGAGGGATTTATTACCGCTTTATTAAGCGGCAATAAATTGTCTTTGAAGCTGAAAAACATTGCCGCTTTTGAATTCCGAATTAAAAGAAAAATTGAGAATATAAATCGAGGGATGATAATACTTATGAGATGAGAACAAGCTGCAATCCAAAAGGAACCATGGAGACAAGAAAAACAGAGGGGAAAATCGTTAACGAAGTATAAGATTATTTAAAGCTGACTAAAGAGTGTGAGACGACTCACACGAATGAAGGCCGCTTGTGCAGCCTCTAACACTAAACTTTGCGCTGAAAGTTTGGTTGCCGCTTCCGAGTAATTGACATCACGCAATAGCGACAATAATTCTTGTGACACAAGTTTAGTATCCAAATGTAACGCTTCTGTACTGTCTAGAGTATTGTATCTGGCGCCTAAGGTAGAAACTGTTTCGAGTACACTTGTCTGAGCATTCGAGATATTTGCTATCGTAGCTGCCACAATTTTACTAATACTGTCACGTGAATCGTTACTGCCATCGTATGACTTCATCGCTTCACTAAATCGTGCAACAGTCGTTAAAATATCTTGTTTTTTAGTCGACTGGACAAAAAACTGATCGCCAGGAGTACCCGGTATTCCCGACGTTGGGTTCCCCCCAATCCGAAAGCTGATACCTTCCAATTGGATTTCCGTTCCCGGACTGTAGACTTGATCTGCAGAAATTACACGGCCTGTTGAGCGTTCACGTGCTGTAAAGTTTTTTCCTGCCGGCACGATATTAGAATCCTCGTTAAAGGTAATAATAATATCTTCGGGATAAAATTCATCATAAGCATCCTGATCGATCACATTGCCAATCGAAATTATTGCAGGTGGGACAGCTCGATTTGACACGCTAGCAGCAGTATTGAAGGTGTTTTGTGCACTATCGATATCAACAAATATTTTTTTGCCAGAATCACTCGCAGCAACTGTTGTATTACGCGCAACTTTTATAAATTTTTGCCCTTCATCACCATCGTAACGAAAGCCAGAATTGATATTACCCGAAAAAGGTGCTTCCTTACTTTTATAGCCACCAAAAATATAGTCGCCATTGGAGTTTTGGGAATTCACTAGATTAGTCAATTCATCTAGCCGAGCGTCCACCTCGTTAGCCAACGATATATATTCATTTTCTGATAACGTTGCCGTGTTACCAGCTTGGATGGCAAGTTCTTGCATACGTAAAATAACATTGGTGACGCCATCTAGGAGGGTTTCTTCCAATACGAGGTTGTTTTTTGCCGTATCGATATTGCGCTGGTATTGCTCTACATCCGATAACTCTCGCGTTATCGATAGAATTTTTGTCGTCGCTACCGGATCATCCGAGGGTGTTAGCACTCTGCGACCCGTCGATAACTGTTCTTGCGTTTTAATCAACGCCTGATTGGCGTCGGCAATACTGTTGTTAGCAATATTAAATATTTGAGTGGATGATATTCTCATGATTTACGCCACCCCACTTTTAAAAAGAATTAATCAGTCGATCAAATAGATCGCGTGCAACCGAAATGACCTGAGCATTGGCGGAAAACATTTGTTCGTAGCGAATAAGGTTCGACGCTTCTTCATCCAGGTTTACTGATGATATCGAATCTCTTAATCGTGTTATCTCGTCCAAAACTCGCTCACTCGCTTCTTTGTTTGAACGAGATGATGCAGTTTCAATGCCAACAGTTTCCACTAAGGAAGAATAACTGTCGCTGTAACTGGTGGTTCCTCCATTAATGGTGGTGCGGTTTTGCAAATCACTCATGGCTAATGCATTACGGTTATCCGATGCCGCATCATTATTAAAACCCAAGGTAAAAGTATCGCCAATACTCGGCACACCTTGAATTGAAGCCTGTATCCCTAGATAAGTCGATAGTGCGAAGGTGGGCGAAGAGGTGTCACCAAACAATAAGCTATTCGGCGGGAAAGTCCCGAGTGTAACGTTATCGGATAAACGTATGTCTATCTCGCCGCCGACAGCGATGGCTGATGTATTCCCCGCCCCGGCTCCGGTTAAGGTCACAACGGGATTGCTGCCGTCGCTTACGTTGAGGGTGCTAGGCCCACCGGCATCGGCTTCTAAAGTAATTTGTAAGTCATCACCTTCTGGAGCGGTAATGCGCAGCTCCGAAATGCCGCTAATCGGATCTACCGCCGCAAGCGCAAATATGCCCCGTGCAGACAGTGCCGCATTGCTATTAATGCGATCGGCAAGGTAATCATTAAAATCATCTTCGCTAACACTGGGGTCAGGCACCGTCGACGAAACAATAAAAGACGCACTAAGCGCGTCATATTCATATTCTATAAGGTCTTCACCGTTCAGTGATATTTGTAACGGTGTGGTTCGCGATAAACTGGCCGTATCGGTAATTTCAGCATAGGTAAAGGCCGTTGCCGTAACCCCCGAAACATTATTGAGCAAGCTTGCAGTTTCTCGGGCTGTGGCATTAATCGCAGAAAATACAGTGTTTGTTATCGGGGCAACACCCGGGGTATCGAAAGTCTGCGTAATGGTAATGGCTTCTGCCGGATAACCATTAATCAGCGCCCCACCGCCAGTTACAGGCGTTCTCCCCGCCGGAAGCCCGACTAAATCACCGTTCGACTGAACAAGTGTTTCACCTTGATCTGTCGAGAAAAGAAGGTTATCAGAGCCCACAATATAGCGCTGATTACGAATGGGGGGAACTAACGATACTGGATTACCAGGGTTACTATTATCCAGAATTTCATAGGTGTTTTCGGAGGTAAACTGAACGACTAACGGCGGACTCATTTGACCGGAAGTTGCAAAAAGCGGCAATGGATTACCGTCCGTATCGTCTAACGCGAGCAGTTCACCTTGATTAATACTGCCAGAACCAATATTACCAATCGATGCATCGGTTACCAATGGGCTACCAAAAGCAATGCTCGACGCATTTAAAATTTCTGATGAAAAATCGCGCGCACCTGAACGCGTAGGTAACAGTTTAAATGAATCTCCCGCTCGAAAAGTTCCGCCTTCAAAGACCAACTCTAATCCATCAAACTCTACTCTTTGAGGCAAAACGCCGGTAAGCACACTAGTGAGTACCTCTTCGCCAGAAGTCAGATTGGTAATTCGAAACAAACCTCCCGATTCGACAGCTACCTCATAATCATCCGCACCGATTTCTGCGCTATTTTCTATATTAAGCGATATGATTCTGTCATTGGGTGTCGAATTGTTGGAGTTTCCCACCACGCGGTTACGAGACACAAGCCCATCATTGACGTCGTAAAAGAAATTCCGGCCAAACTCGTTATCTAAATTGATACCTTGAGTATGAATTTCATTAAAGGTATCCGCCATCACAATCGCAATGCGACCGAGTTCGTTATAGGTTTGATCCATTATGCTATTTTGAAAACGTAACAAACCACCTAGTTCACCACCGGATATTTGATCAGTGATGACAATATTGCTGTCACCATTTTCGAAAACAACATCGAGTTTTCGAGCATCTTGATCACTGGTAACTAGACTAATGGTTCGCGCTTCGGTACCCACCACTAAATTTTGTCCGCTGTTCATCACAACGTTCACTTGACCAAAGCCTTGCTCATAACTTTGCACCGCAACTAATTGTGATAAGTTTCGGATCGCTTCGTCGCGCTGGTCCAATAAGTCATTGGGCTGTGACCCGCCGCCCGCACCAATGGCATCGGAAATACGCTGGTTAAGCTGAGCTACATTATTGACTAACGAATTAATTTGCGAGACCGCTGAGCTGATAAAGTTATCCACGCCGTCATTGATCACGTCTAAACGCGCGAATATGGTATTAAATTTATCGGCTAAGTTTTTTGATTCGCTGATAATTAATTGGCGGGACGGAATCGATGTAGGATCATCTGCGCCATTCTGCATCGATGAAAAGAATGATTCTAAGCCGCTGGATAGTCCCGTCGATGGATCTGACAATAAACGATCGAGTTGATCAATATTCTCGTTGTAGGCTTCTAAGTCATTAAATAAACTGGTATCAACCCGTAACTGCTCGGTAACAAACCCATTCGTAATACGTTCAATGGAAGCAACGTTTACGCCGTTTCCAACATAACCGCCGCCTTTTAAGGTGGCCGGATTGGTAATCGAGTTAACCGCCTGGCGGCTATACCCTTCTACACTGGCATTGGCAATATTATGGCCGGTAATACTGAGGTTACTCTGAGCAACCCTCAGTCCGGTAACACTAATTCCGAGTAAATTACTGGTCATAGCGATGCCTCATTATTCTGAGGGGTTTTATCCAATTCAAATGCGAATTCTTTTACCCTTTCGTATACCGACATGACTTTTTGGCTGTATTGCGGGTCTGTTGCATATCCCGACTTTTGCAGTTCGGCAATATAGCCCGCACTATCATCGGATGGGTTCAACGCATTTTGGTAACGTTCGCTGCCAGTAATCAACTGAACATAGTCATCAAAACTTTCAGCTAGATCTTTGTATACATTAAAGGCTGATTTTTCTGTGGTAACGACACCATCTTTAAATTCAATCGTGGGCTGTGTGGTTGTTGCAAACGATCCGCCACGGCGGCCTTTGACATTAAAAACGTTATGACTGCTTTCGCCACTATCTGAAGCAAGTACGTGCTTTCCCCAGCCAGTTTCTAATGCGCTTTGCGCCACTAACAGAAGGTGATCTATACCGAGTTTATCAGCAGCTTTTTCCGCTAAAGGAAGGAGTTTCTCAACAAATTCTTTGGGCGAGTCTGCGAGGGATATTCGCTTAGGCGTTGAATCTTGCGGTGTTCGCGCGGTTGATAATTTTCCGGTTATGGTTGTTTCTGGTGTTCTTGAAAATGACGGAGAAGACATGTCTTTCATGGTACTGGTGTGCAGCCCTCGATCCGGGTTCCGATCAAAAGTTAATCCATCACTCTCGGATTCGGGCCCTATACCGTAAGAGCGAGACATCTGACGATACATCGCTTCGGCAATACCGAGTCCACGTCCATTGGATATGCTCAATGAACGCTGTTGATCGAGCATGTCACGATAAAAGCGACTTTCCTCACTGTTAAACGGACTGTCTTTTTCAAACACCGCATTGGCGGCACGCATGCTCTTGGTCATCATGTTGACAAAGAGGGATTCAAATTGTTGAGCGACTTTCATTAAAGCTTCGGATTTATTCTCTTCATTTTTAATACTTTGCAAACCATGCAGGTTGGTGTAAACATCCGCCTGGCTTGTCACATTATCAATAAAAGGAAGCTTTGGAATATCCACTCAGATCACCACTATTTCCGCTTTTAAAGCGCCTGCTTGTTTTAAGGCTTCTAGAATTGCCATTAAATCACCAGGCGCAACGCCAACTTCATTAACCGCTTTAACAATATCGCTAAGCGTTGGCCCTGGTGCAAATTTAAACATCGGCCCACTTTCTTCCTGAACTGTAACGTCACTATCCGGCACAACAACAGTTGCACCTTCGGCCAAGGCATTGGGCTGGCTAACATTGACATCCTCACTAATCGTCACCGTTAACGAACCATGCGTAACCGCCACAGGGGAAACCCGCACATGCTCACCAATAACAATGGTGCCGGTTCGGGAATTAATGATTATTTTTGCTGCTGACTTGCCCGTTACAATCTCTATATTTTCGAGCAAAGAAAGATAATCCACTCGATGAGCGGGATTAACCGGGGCCTCCACGCTTATGGATGTAGCATCCATTGGACTTGCAGTTCCAGGTCCAAGTAGATCATTAATACTGTCAGCCAGGTTTTTAGCGGTGGTAAAATCAGGCGTATGAAGGTTAAAAATAATATTCTCATTGCCGCCAAATTGAGTTGTTATCGCACGTTCGATTATCGCACCGTTAGGAATTCGTCCTACGCTGGGTATATTCACGGTTACACGCGAGCCGTCTTTTCCTTCAGCGCCAAAACCACCGACAATTAAACTGCCTTGCGCAATGGCATACACTTGTCCGTCGAGTCCTTTTAATGGAGTTAAAAAGAGTGCACCGCCGCGTAGGCTTTTCGCATTGGCTATGGATGACACGGTAATGTCAATTTTTTGACCGGGTTTTGCAAAGGGAGGTAACTCGGCATGAACAGCCACTGCTGCCACATTTTTAACCTGAAAATTTGCGCCCTCAGGAATGGTCACGCCAAACTGCATTAGCATGGACCGGAAAGACTGACTGGTAAATGGAGCCTGATTGGTTTTATCACCTGTGCCGTCCAAACCCACAACCAAACCATAACCCACCAATTGATTGACGCGAACGCCATCCACACCGGCAATATCTTTTATTCGCTCGGCATAAGCACCCAGTGAAAAGATTAAAAGAAAACAAGCTGTTGCCGTTTTTATCATGAAAGTCCTAAATTAAAAAGGCCAAATGGCGCTGTTAAAAAATTGTGTTAACCAACCCATTTCTTGAGCATCGGCTAGTTCGCCCGTACCCGAATAGGTGATTCGCGCATTGGCTATTTTTGTTGATGGCACTGTATTGTTCGGAGCTATGTCCATGGGCCGCACCAGCCCACTGATACGAATAAACTCATTACCGCGATTGAGCGTTATCCATTTTTCTCCGCGAATGACTAAAGTTCCGTTGGGGTATACATCGACAACCGTCACACTAATATTCCCGGTCAAACGATTACTTTGATCCGCTTCTGATTCACCTTTAAAATCACTTTCGCTCGTGAGGCTGGTATTTAAACCAAATTCACCCAAACTGGGCTGACTTCCCAATATAGTCCCGGTTCCCACAGTCGGGGCAATAGCGACTTCGGATTCCTTTTTAATTTCTACATTGGAGGATTTACTGGACGATGTCTTTTCCTGCAACATAACGGTAAGAATGTCACCAACTTGCGAGGCCTTCGCATCACCAAAAAGATTTAAGGAACGGTTTGAACGATAAAGTGAACCATTAATCGCCACATCGGCCGCAGGATGCGTTTTTAATACCGGGGCATAATAGGGGTCATTGGGGCTCGGAGGTTGCTGAATCACACAAGCGGATAAGATGACACTAATACCAGCACTTATCACAGTTTTTAGTGATGTGCGTAATATACGTATTTTCAACCTCGTTAAAACCGTCATTATCTTTCTAACCGTTTACACATTTTGAGATAAGAACTGAAGCATTTGATCGGCTGTCGACACCACTTTAGAATTCATTTCATAGGCACGCTGTGTGGTAATCATATTCACCATTTCTTCAATGATATCGACATTAGAATTTTCCAACATGCCTTGCATAATTTGTCCGATCCCGTTTTCACCCGGAGTTCCAGTTATGGGCGTTCCGCTTGATGCGGTCTCTAAAAACAAGTTACCGCCCGCGGCTTGTAAACCACCTGGGTTCACAAAATCCACCAATTGTATATTGCCGAGAATCGTTGCTGCGGGTTCACCGGGGATAAACGCATTGACGATTCCGTCTGTACCAATGGTGACGTTCTCAACATTTTCCGGAACGGTAATATTGGGTTCGAGCAATAAGCCACTGGCATTCACGATCTGACCTTGACCATTTAAATGCAGCTGCCCTGCCCGTGTATAAGCAAAAGAACCATCGGTTTGCTGGATTTGAAGAAACCCTCGACCGTCAATGGCTAAGTCCAATGATTGCTGTGTGACTTGTAAACTACCTGCGGTAAATTGTTTTTGAGTACCAACAACCCTCACCCCCGTTCCCAATTGAAGACCGGATGGTAGCTGTGTTTCTTCCGATGTTTGAGCACCCGGTTGGCGTTGTATTTGATAGAGCAAGTCTTCAAATACCGCACGATCCCGCTTAAACCCAACGGTCGAGGCATTCGCCAGATTGTTGGATATGGTGGTCAACTGCGCATCTTGTGCGGCTAAACCGGTTTTACTGACATACAGTGCAGCGTGCATACTTCACCTCTTTATTAATAATTCCTAAGGTATTTTTTAGGTCTATTCCCTAAGATATTCTTTTTAGGTCATTCTTAATTTAATGTTCGTTTAACTTCAATTTTATTACTGCTTATGCCGCTTTCGCGTTAGCTCTGCATTTGTAATAACCGTGCAGAAGCTTCTGAATTTTCTTTGACGGTCTTCATAATTTTGACTTGCATTTCATATTGACGCGATAAACTTAAAATACTGGTTAACGCATTCACCGCATTAACATTACTGCCTTCTAAAAACCCTGATACTAAGCGCACGGAAGCATCCGCAGGCTCCTCTTCCTCTGTTCCAAAAGAACGAATAAGGCCATCTGCCGACTTTTTGATGTTATCAATGGGAGGATTCACTAATTTAATGCGATCAATTTGAGCAACGGAATCGGCACCTTCGCCCAATGGAATAATCGTTATGGTTCCATCAAAAGCAATCTCAACTTTTTCTGCCGCGGGTATGGCAATGGGGCCACCGTTACCGAGTACCGGCAAATGATTACCTGTTCGCAACATGCCAACGCTATCGATATAAAGTGAACCGGCCCGTGTGAATGCTTCTTTTCCGTCAGGTGCGAGTACGGCGATAAATCCTTCTTGCTCGACGGCGATATCTAAATCTCGCCCGGTCTCCATTAACGGCCCATGTGAATAATCCGTCGCAGGACTTTCCGTCATGGCAAATACGCGAGTAGGAAGTCCATCACCAAAGTAAACCGGCATGCTGCGCGCTTGCGCCATATCCGCTTTAAATCCGGCAGTACTTGCGTTCGCTAAGTTATTCGCATGATTGGTTTGCGCCAGCATATTATTCTTGGCGCCGGTCATGGCAATGTATAAGGCTCTGTCCACGGGCAATGCTCCGTCAAAATTTCTTTGTTTTTAGTCTTAAAGAAATAGGAGCAATATAAGTGCCAAGATTTTGGAGGGACGGGAGACGGGGTACGGGAAAGGGGAAAAGACGGGGGACCGAAAACAGGAGACGGGAAACCGAAAACGGGCTAAAGGTCCGGTAACCCGTCACCCGTAGCCCGTCACCCGTAGCCCGTCACCCGTCACCCGTAGCCCGTCACCCGTCACCCGTAGCCCGTCACCCGTCACCCGTCACCCGTCACCCGTCACCCGTCACCCGCTTTTATTACCTTAGATTAATAATCGTTTGCGTTACTGTATCCGCAGTCTCGATGGTTTTCGCACTCGCTTGGAAGTTTCGTTGCGCGATAATTAAGTTTACCAACTCTGCAGAAATATCCACATTCGACTCTTCCAAAGCGCCCGATTGAATCGTTCCGAGTGATCCGGTGTTAGCAGCGGCAATTCTTGGCTGGCCTGAGCGGAAATTTTCTACCCATGTGCTATTGCCGGACGGTTGCAAACCTTCTTGGTTAGGGAAATCAGCCAACGCTACTTGGCCGAGCACTTGAGACTCACCATTCGTAAAACGCGCGAAGATCACACCGCTATCGTCGATACTTAAGCCCGATAAACGACCTGTAGCAAAACCATCTTGATCCACATCATTGACCGAAAACGCAGAACCAAACTGAGTCGTGCCATCAAAATCAATCACGAAATTGGAGCTTGAGGGAGGCTCAGGAAGCGGAACCGTACCGCCCGCTAAGATATTTTGCGGACCCGCTGCCGAATTAGGGTCTCCATTTTCATCTTGAGGAACCCAATTGGAAACCAAAATAGAATCACTAAGTGTTTCGTTTAACGTACCATCATCATTAAAATACACATTATAGCTTGCACGTGTTGCCACCGTATTTGCGGGGGGAAGCAGGGTCGTATCAGGGTCGCCGACTTCCGCCCCATCTATTTGGAGATGTATCTGCCAATGATTCGGAATGGAAGTTGGGTCGGTAAGATCGTATTCCTGTTTTACAAAATACTGCGTCATGATATGGGAAATACCCAAACTATCGTAGACCGTCATAGATGTCGCACTGTTATACGTAGACTGATCGGCAGGATCAAAATCATTGATCACAATATCCGTAAAATCGGTCGCATAGTCCGGCTGAAATATCGCCGTGTTAGGAGGAGTATCCAAGACATACCCTTCATCAAAAACTATATCGATCACGCCACCCACAACGACAGAGTTCGCGGTTGCATTTTCACTACCCGCTGTAACGCCATCACCCGTTGGGTCAGCTTCCAATATCACACCGGTCGCATCCGCTCCCCCGAGCACAGACAAAGAATCACCATCATCCGTACTCGTAACACTTACATCGATATCGTCTCCACCCGCTGAGACTAACTGTAAATCACCCGTAGCGGGATCAATTGCAGCCGTAATGCCCGGTAATGTAGAATTGGTCAATCCATTAATTTCCGTTTCAATTGCGGCCAAGCTCGCCCCTGTTAACGATACATTATTAACCGTTACACGAAGATTAGTCCCTGGACTGTTAAAAGCCGATAGCCTCACATTCGTTTGTGCCGTCGCAGTTACCCCCTGTAACGCATTGAGACCCGATGCAGTTGTCGCTGCTGTATCCCCTGCCTGCGCACTATAGCTAAGCGTTGAACCAGCCGGTGTCAAAATCGATATTGTTTGAGCCGGGTACTGATTTGTAACCTCAGGAATACCTGACACAGAAGTCGGAACCGGTCCGCTCAAGCCTATCTGGCTAGTCCCTGGATCCAGCGCACTCAACGTTATCGTTGACGATAAACCTTCCTGCACCGCGCTAAGCTCCAAAGCATAGTTGCCACCACCTTGATCCACAGCCTCCGCGACAACATCAATCGTGGTCTGCCCACCAGAAGGTGTAAAAACCTGCGCGTTGATAACACTGGCGAGTATTCGTAAATCGTTAAAGGTCGATACCGTACCGGGCACGCCCTCAGCAGCATTCAAGCTGATGCTCACCGTACCAAGATTCGTGCCCTGTCCAGCTAATGTAATATCAAAATCCATATCGGTCGTCGAAAAGTCATTGGCCAATGGCAAGGTAAAGTTAGCACTCGACAGACTGGTCGTCGTTGCCGTTTGCAATCCCGTTCTTGCGACAGCAATATTCACACCCTCCGTAGTAATCTGCTGACCTTCCGTTTGCAAGATAGGCTCAGACGCATCTAAATTTAAAACCGACTGCACCAGGGTTGTTCTTCGCGGATCGAGGTTGCTGGTTTGAATACTGACGTCACCCGGAATACCACCAATGTCACCAGAAGCATCCGCAGGGAACCCCTGCAACAAATCATTATTGGCGTTAACGACAAACCCTTCATCATTTAAACCAAAAGCACCGGCACGTGAATAACGCGTTTCACCGCCTGAGCTCAACACGAAAAACCCATTCCCGTTAATCGCCATATCGGTGGCTTTCTCGGTAAAGGCGACGTTGCCTTGGGTGAATTGTTGAGACACTTCCTGTACTTGAACACCACTACCAATGGCGTTACTACCGGAACCTAAAACAGAGGTTGCGTAGACATCGCCAAATTCTGTGCGAGAGGATTTAAATCCGGTTGTTGAAGCGTTGGCAATATTATTACCCGTCACTGTTAGTTCTGTGGATGCAGCTCGAATTCCACTGAGTGCGGTATCAAATGGCATAACTTTCTCCCGACATTTCTGGTGCTTAATACCCTAAAAATTAATGGGTTTCAAAATTTTGAGACCCGTCATTTTCTCGGATTATTCATTAAATTGTTTTACGTCTGACATGTTCACCGGACCAATACCGGCAAGGTTCAGTACAAGTGCGCCGTTGGCCCCAATAGTCACGCTATTCACATTTGCGCTTAGCGAGGTCGCTAATTCAGTCGGAGCACCCTCAATACTGGATGTCACTTCAAAACGATACGTACCTGAAGGTAAACCGTTTTCATGATCGCTTTGCCAATCCAATAGCTCGCCGTTCACTTCCATGCTCATACCATCCCAGCGCATGACTAATTCACCAGCCTGCTGCTCACCCAGGCTTACCGATTCAACCAAGGTACCGTTTTCTGCATAGATATTGACGGAGACATCACCTGTTGTTGCGGGTACGTCTACACTCACGCCAATCACGCCACCAGCATCAAGCCGTGTGGATTCAGCGGGAACGGTTACAGAGCGGCCCACTAATGTCGATGCCTGCAAGGCTTGGTTCGCCACAAAGCTACTGGTGAAGGTATTGAAGTTATTATTCAGCTTGTCCAAACTTTCAACCGAACTAAACTGCGCAAGTTGCGCGACAAATTCAGTGTTGTCCTGAGGGCTCAAAGGGCTTTGGTTTTTCAGCTGCGTAACCATTAGCTTTAAAAAAGCGCTCTGCCCTAACTCGTTATCCTTTGGTGCTTCTTCCTGCACCTGGCGGATAGACAGGTCACTTAAGGCGCTGTTAACGTTATTGATTTCAGGCATGGTGTCCTCCTCTCGCTTAGCGTTCTAAGCTTACTGTCCTAAAGACAAAACACGTTGGACCATTTGCTTGGCCGAGTTCATCATTTCAACATTCACTTGAAATGATCGCGAGGCTGAGATCATATTCGTCATCTCTTCCACAACGTTTACATTGGGGTAATACACGTAACCTTTGTCATCCGCTTTAGGATGGTGCGGCTCGTAGCGCGGTTGCAATGGCGCATCACTTTCGACAATGCCATCGACCTTCACGCCCACCGAAGCTGAGCTTTCGAATCCGTCTCCGGTCATATTGTTATAGAGGGTTGAAAACACAGCGTGTCGCCCTCGATACACTTGGTCGGCACTAGAGCTGGCCGTTTCTGCGTTGGCAATATTACTGGCCGTGGTATTCAAACGAATACTCTGAGCGTTCATGGCCGAACCGGCGATGTCAAAAACACTTGTAAGTCCCATGATTATTCGCCTCTAATCGCTTTTTGAAGACCTTTGATACGGCCATTTAAAAAAGTAAACGCCGCTTGAAATTCCATGTTGTTTTTCATAAATTCGGCATGCTCAACATTCTCTTCCACCGTATTGCCATCTATCGAAGGTTGTGTGGGTGCTCGGTAAAAGAATTCGCTTTCTGGTCGTGAGCCACCGGATTGATTAAAATGAGACCCGTTAGTTGATTGCATGCGACCAGCACTGCCGTTCATATGGGAAGAAAGCGCTTCTTGAAAGTTGATATCGCGCGCCTTGTAACCCGGCGTATCGGAATTAGCCAAATTGCTAGAAAGCACACTCGCCCGCTCAACTCGTAGCTTTAATACTGCTTCCTGAAGACCAAATGCATTTTCAAAGGATATTGCCATAGTGACCACAAACTTCCGCTAAATTTTATCTACAGAAAACAAATGCAACCCTTATGCCAAGGAGTAACTTTTATTTAAACAGTTGATTTTAAAAGGTTTTTTATCATCAAACTACGACAGGGCTGACAAGAAAAATGAAAGCGGCAAGGGCTTTCCGCTTTATGTAATCAGAGGTTTTTAGGTTTATTCATGACAAGGATTTTATAAGTCACCCAAATAAAATATTACGTGCGAGCATTCAACAGAGGGTTCTATTATCCAGTACCTATACAGAAATAGGTCTCTACTGCGCTCCTACTTCTGAACGGGCACCCGCTAGAGAAACGCATGATTGTCAGGAGTGCGGCGGTAATAATATTGCAAAGAAACAAGCCTGGAATAAAACCGTATCGCCAATTAACCCCTGTCGGTTAATGCCAATCACCGATAATGTTAACGATAAGAAATAAGCCATCCCAGACAACTGTATGGGAGCGCAGAGACAAATTTGGGACTGAATACTGGGAAAGAGAACTGAAGTGAAGGACCGCGCCCCACAGTGGCTCCATTAAGAACCAAAGAAGCGAGATAAGAATGTAACCCGATCAGAGAGAATGAGAACGAAATATAAAAAGCGTTTCTTAGGTTTTTGCCCGATACATAACACCAGGATTACAGTGAACCATATCAAACAAACCCGCTGCCCCACTTAAACTTTCGGATGACCCTAAGAATAGTGCACCACCCGGCACCAATGCCGCGTGCATCCGCGTTAAAATATCCTTTTTCAAATCAGCAGAAAAATAGATCAATACATTTCGGCAAAAAATCACGTCAAATTTCCCTAGAGTAGCGAAACTGTCCTGTAAATTTAGTGAACGAAAGTTTATGCGATTTCTGATAAGTTGTTTGGCGCGCCAAAGATCTAAATCGACTTGGTCAAAGTAGCTTTTCAAGCGATTCTGAGGCATGCCGCGTGAAATTGACAAGCGATCGTATTCGCCCAACTTCGCCTTATCGAGGATGACGCTCGATAAATCCGTCGCCGTAATTTCGACATTAAGATTCTTCGTCGCGTAATTTTCCTTCATACACTCTTCAATCATCATGCTCAACGAAAATGGCTCTTGGCCCGATGAACACGCCGCGGACCAAATTCGGTGTTTACCCGCTCTCTTCTCTTTGCTCAAGCCAGGAAGGATTGTAGATTTGAGATAGTCGAATGGGTAGCTGTCACGAAACCAAAACGTTTCATTGGTTGTCATGACATCGATAACTTTTTGCTTCTCCTGCTTATTACCAGGCATTTTAATGAGTTTGGTCAACTGGGTTAGGGTTGTACAATCGTATTCAACCAAAACACGGCGCAAACGCGTTGACACAAGGTATTGCTTATTATCGCCCAGGTCTATTCCCGCGACAGACTTTAGAAAGGCGCGAAACTCTTGAAACTCAACAGGAGTCAGTTGAAGTGCATTAGATCTGCTCACTCATGCCCCTTTGATATAAAAAATCGTTAAAACGTAGGTCTTTCAGTTTACTTTTCCTCTGCGACTTGAGCGATGCGACCATTAACACGACTGGCCAACTCGTCGGGATGGAATTTAGCCAAGAAGTCATCTGCACCCACTTTTTTGACCATTGCTTCATTAAATACACCACTCAACGAGGTGTGTAAAATTATATGTAAATTTTTCAGCTTCGGGTTTGCCCGTAACTCTGCAGTAAAGGTATAGCCGTCCATTTCCGGCATTTCAATGTCCGACACCACTAATAACAATTCGTGATAGGGGTCTTTACCCTGTTCAAGCAAACCTTCCAAATATTCCAGCGCTTCTCGACCATCTTTGCGTAAGGTAGTTTTAACTCCCAAGGCTTCGATAACTTTCTGAATTTGTTTCCGCGCAATGGACGAATCGTCCACGATAAGAACGTGTTTCTCAACCGTGGTTTTTTCTTGTGCAGCTTCGATAATATCGGGACTGACATGGTCTGTTTGTGGCGACACTTCCGCCAATATTTTTTCAACATCAATAATTTCGACCAAGCGCCCATCAATTTCTGTCACCGCCGTCAGGTAATTTTCTTTGCCTGCGCCCTTGGGAGGTGGATGAATATCGCTCCAGTTCATGTTCACGATACGCTCTACCCCCTTCACTAAAAACCCTTGAGTGGAGCGGTTGTATTCAGCAATGATGACAAAACAATCCTCAAGCCCCTGTAATGCTGGATGGCCAGTTGCCAACTTCAAATCCAATATGGGGATAGTACCCGTTCGAATATGCGCCAACCCTCTAATAACCGGATTACGCTTAGGGATTTGAATAAGTCGTGGGCACTGCAAAACCTCTTTCACCTTAAAAACATTAATTCCGTAGGTTTGCCTGCCACCCAAGTTAAAGAGAAGCAGTTCTAGGCGGTTTTGCCCGACTAACTGAGTGCGCTGATTCACACTATCAAGAACACCAGCCATCTTTCTCTCCAAATCGTATTAATATTACATCGTTATATACAATTTAGTTTAGCAACAGGCACAGGCTTTGCTATAAATAAAGTAAGGAAATAATTATTGACGTTTTCCTGTATTTCGTTCTAGTTAACGCATTCAGCATTAGGACAACTTGAATATGAAATTACGCAGTTTTTTGACACTACCATTGATGATGTTACTTTGCTCTCTTAGTATAGCTAGTACAGCTGAGAGCAGCCCAGCCCGGAGCGTACAAGACATCGATAAGCTACTGCAGCACGTGCTAGACCACACAACGGGATACTATAAAAACGTTTTCCAGAAAAAGAAATTCAAGGAAAACGTACAAATTAATGTCGGCCGCATCGATTCCCGACTCCAGCTATCCGCATGTGACGACAATTTGACGTTCAAAATAAACGAACCGCCGCACCATGCCCGGAATATCACCGTTAAAGTAAGCTGTATGAATAAAAAACGCTGGACGGTTTACATTCCCGTATCCATCGACATTTATGCCAACGTCCTCGTCAGCACCCGCTCTTTACAGCGTGGCGATATACTCACGCTAGACGATCTGGAATTTAAACGGATGAACATCTCATCTATTGGTCGCGGGCATATAGAAGACCTAAGCCGCATCCTCGGCATGGAAATGAAGCGTCCTTTACGCCCAGGCGATGTGGTTCGTCTGCCCCATTTGAACAAGCCAGATATCGTCCGCAAGGGTCAAATTGTTGTCGTCAGCTCCTCATCACGCTTTCTTAGGGTCGAAACATCGGGCATTGCCTTGGTTAACGGCTATTTGGGTGAACGAATTAGAGTGAAGAATGAACGGTCAAATCGTGTGGTCGACGTTGAAGTTGTCGCCCCCGGTAGAGTCTCCATCGCTACGCGTTAGCGCAGGAAGACTTAAGAAACAGTTTTGATCAATTATTGAGTTATAAAGTTTGTTGAAAAAAGTGCTAAAGTTTACGCTCAAGCCGCCGACAAACAGAATAAGCGTGTATTTTTAACGCTCTTGAATTAAAACTAAACAATCAAATAACAGCGAAATAGTAAACGGTATACCCATGGTCATCGAGCCCGGCAACAACATCAACAGCCAAACGACGTCTTCTAGCAAGGCGCGGCAGCAGCCTGTGGCTGACAAAGTTGATAGCGCCCCCGACCAAAAACCTGCAACGCCGGACGCAAAAGACAGCGTGTCACTTAGCTCTGCCAGTCTCACTATTAGCAAAATCGAAGCCCAACTCGCCAACATCAGTGATGTCGACGCAGCTAAAGTGGAAAAGATTAAAGCCGCCGTTCAATCCGGCAACTATCAAGTTAACTCTGAAGCCATCGCAGATAAAATCCAGTCGGAAGAATCCAGCCTCGGTCTGTAAGTAAAAACAGACACGGAATCGCCGTCCACGGCATGCAATCTGCATAGCTATAATGGACTGGCGAATTATTGCCGTTTTTTCTGTTATTAATATTTGGTACTCCCAATGAATCAACCAATTTCTGCCGATGTGATTGCAACCCAAATAACCAGCGATATCCAAGCGTGTAACACGCTGATCGGCTTGCTGGATTTGGAGCAAGAGGCCTTACAAGACCGCGACTCAGACGCGATCGCAAAAATTATTGAACAAAAAATTCAGCCCCTCAGCCACCTGGAAGAAAGCGGCAAGCAGCGGGCTAAATGGGCCAACGTATCCGAAATAGAACAAAGTTCAGAAGCCTGGAATGCCATGCTGAACAAGCTCGCCACCGATAACATTAAAAAGGATTGGGAAACACTCAAAACCCTGACCAAAGAATGTCAGCACAAAAACGAAGTAAACGGAAAAGTTTTAGTCCGCCAAAAACAAATATACGGGCGCCTACTGGAAATCCTAAGAGGCCAAACCCAAGCTCCAAGCTTGTACACCGCATCCGGTGCCGCCACAACGGGAAGAGCTTCTTACAAGGTCGACGAGGCTTAACCCCCGCCACCCATTTCCCATTTCCCGTCACCCGTTTCCCGTCACTTCCCATTTCCCATTTTTAACAAATGCTCCCACCCTGGAAGCCGTAACAAGTCCAAATCTTCAGGCCGATCAATGTCAGCCAAAGTACTCAAAGCCGCATAAGATAAACCTAGACACTTAATTTTTTCAATTGTCTGCTCGCAAACCGCATCCGTTCCCCAAGCAATACCCTGAAACAAGCTGACATGTGATTTTTTAAGCCCCAACAATACATAACCACCATCGCTAGCCGGACCAATAACCACATCGTTTTGCGAAAGTTGGGCGATAGCCTTATCCAAATAACCTTCATCTATAAAGGGGCAATCACTCCCGATCAGAATGACTGCATCAGCATTCACCAACGTACTTTGCACCGTATGCAACAAACGTTCGCCTAAACCACTGCCCAGCTGCCGGTAATGCGCAACGCCGTGTTTTTGACTTAATCCATCAACGAATGCCCCTTCTGCAGAAGACCACAACGCCAACTCTGCCGCACGAAAACAAGCAGCCTTCTGCGCAACATGACACGCTAATTTGATATGGACCTGCGTCGCCTGCTCTTTGGTCAAGTGTGGCTGTAAACGCGTTTTAACTTGATCGGTTTCAGGAGACTTAACAAATTGCGCGATAACGGTTTTTAATTTCAAACTTCTGAGTCTCTTCTTTAATTAGTTATTCAGCACCGAACAAGTCCAACATCAGCCTCGCGCCGTCCCTTCGAATAGCATTTCAAATTCGTTCATACGACCGCAAGGAAGCAGAAGGCAAAGCAACTCAGGACAATTACCAGGATGTAATTGATAGGGTGACTCAGGAGTGCGGAAATAGAATACCGCAGTAGACAACGGCTTATGGATAGACACTAGCCATTATACCAAGACTTCAAACGCCCAGGCGAAACACCCACCTTGAAAGCCAGCTGAATACACCACATCAACATCGCCATTTTAATCGGGCCACAACTCTCCCATCGACGAGAAGACACCGTTAGAACAATCGGTAAAATCACTGGTCTCTTGATTTTTCTTAAGCGGCGCGACAGCTCAATATCCTCCATCAACACAATATTCTTGTACCCCCCCAAAGCGAGAAAGAGAGACGTCTCAACAATAATGCCTTGATCACCCGTAGCGACGCTAAACAACCGAGAACGCAAATTAATTCCCCGTGAAATCATCCGATACACCCGCCCTGGATGGCTAAGCTGCACCCTAAAGAAACCCCAGGTTATGTTTCCCAATAGAGAAACGAGGTCATCAATGGACGTCGGCAATATCGTATCCGTATGCAAAAATAACAAATGTTCACCAGCCGCAGACTCCGCGCCCGCATTCATTTGGCATGCGCGCCCCTTATTAGAGTGCATAACACGAAAATCGGCTTTTTTAAGAATGCTAACCGTGTCATCACTACTGCCACCATCGACGAAAATAAGCTCCGTCGTCTCGGTTTCCAATGAATGAAAATTGACGAAATGCTCGGCAAGATAGGTCCCCTCATTAAATACGGGGACAATGATGGATAAAGAAACTGAACACATAAGAACACTTAGAGCATGACCAGAGAATGCTTACATTCTAAGGCATAATCCTATGCCAATCTAAAAATAGTGAAACCTACGATAACGCCCCGCCACAGCTGCTTCCTTGTCCAGCCGTACACGCATAGCAATGCTCACCCACAACAATCGGGTTGTCCGCTAAATCATTATCCATCACATCACGTAAATGAAGCCGAGTTTTATCCGAAACAATCACATCACCAACCGAAGAATCGACAAGCAAAGGCCAATCCAGCATCTGGTTAAAATCACAATCGTAAATAAAACCCTGCCAATCCACACTGATTAACTGCCGACACATCACGCCACTTAAATTGCCCGCAGAATAACTCCCGCGTAACAACGCCATATATTCATCAAACAGACCCTTCGAAAGCAACATACTGCCGAAACGAGAAATAGGCATGTTCGTGATCGTCATTAACTCGTTAAACACAATGCCATGGTCGACCATCAGAGCCTTTTTATAGTCAGCTTCCAACGACTTCTGATCCGGCGGTAAAAACGTACCGTTAGGGTTATACACCAAATTAAGCGCCAAGCCCGGTTCTGACCCATAACCCAAGGCATTGAGCTTTTTAAGTGCCTCGATCGACGATTCAAAGACCCCCTTGCCACGCTGTTCCTTCACATTTTGCTCTTGGTAACACGGCAATGAGGCCGACACCGTGACCCGATTTTCCTTTAAGAAATCGGCCATATCTTCGTAGCCCGGCTCATTTAAAATCGTCAGGTTACAACGGTCGATCACCTCAACATTCATTTTGGTGGCGCTTTCAACCAAATACCGAAAATGCGGATTCATCTCCGGCGCCCCGCCCGTCAAATCCAAAACCGACATGCTGTTGACACTCAAAAACTCCAACACTTGGTCGACCGTTTCACGGCTCGCCAACTCCGTTCGCTTAGGCCCAGCATTCACATGGCAATGCGTACAACTGAGATTGCACAGATAACCCAAATTAACCTGCAATATATCGAGCTTAGCGCGCTGCAATGCTGGGAAATCAGTTTTTTTGAGTAAGTGTTCGGTATCTAACATAGTGCTCGTCGGTAGGCCTGGGGTTCTTCAATAGTGTAGAGGCTATCATAGGCAATAGTCCAAGGTGTCACAGATAGTTGACGGCATATCACAACAAATACCACGGCCCTCTTTACATTCAAATGTACCCGGTAAAAAACGCACAGAAAGAACGAAAAGAACGCGAAAAAACAAAAACGATAGAACAATCTTTGTTGTTTAACGGCATCCTCTATATAATGCGGCGCCTATTGCCCCCGTAGCATAATGGATAATGCAGTCCCCTCCTAAGGGAAAGATTGTAGGTTCGACTCCTGCCGAGGGCGCCATCTTCCTTAAATCAGCTTTTTCTGTATTTATCCATATTTATTCGATTTCGCCCTAACACTATGTTTTATATAGTGTTTTTGGCAATCTTGTCATTTGACAAAATCACCTTTCTCTCATATCTATCCGTTTTGATCCTTTTCTGTTCATTCACAATTACACGAAAATTACACAGAATATACCTGAGTAAATTAAGGTAGAAAAATATAGCTTCAATTATCAAAGAAAACGGGAAATTCCGTGCTTATGTCTATGTTTACGGCGAACGTGACGACAGTACATTCTCAAGCATAACAAAAGCCAAAAGCTGGGCCGCCGAGCGCGAAACAGAAATGTACAAGGAACGCGAAAGAAATCAATCTCGCAAAGCTATTACGAATAGCTCTTACACACTAGGAATACTGATTGAAAAACATGTAAAAGTATCCCCCAAAAAAGGGCTCAAAGAAGGAATAAATTAGGCTCAAGTTTTAAGTGCTACCTAGCCTTGCCCCGACAAAGAAATTACATCCCCTAATGTCACCCCCTCCAAACAGCCCTTGCTGGTTAGCACGTCTAGGTCACACCAAAGACACAATTTCCCCCCGCAATTGTTGTCAAATATATGGATACCCTTAATATTATTCCTTGACAACTATTCCTTGATAGTAAAACCAACCTATAGCTCATGCTCATATTGGTATCACAACCCCAATAAAAACAATTTATCTGTTAGAATCTGCGCCACTTTAAAGCAGTCGTGCCAATTTTTACACGGCTTCCGCAAAGCAGGATGAAACAATAATAACCAATTGGAGTGCTCATGAACTATAAACTCATACTCATCATCGCCCTCACAGTGCTGTGCCAAGCCTGTGTTGTTGGCCCTCAATACACACCGCTGACCCAAGAAACTAAAGCCTCGGTTAAACAAGTTGAGCTCTACAATCTCGTTCTTCAAGACGAAGTAAAGCCCGCAGTAAGATTATCAAATGTAACCGGAGCACTAGGAGGAGGGCTGATTGGAGTAGTAATTGATTCAAATGTTAATAAAGGTCGAAGTAACACAGCTCAAGACATAATTAAACCACTTTATGACATTACTGAAGATTACGATTACCGTAAAGTGATAGCAGAAACTTACAACAGATCAGTTGCAAATGAGCTTCCTATAAAAAGTAACAAAGAAATCGCTGAGACAATACTGTTTACCAATAAAGAGTTGCTCAAAAAAATAAAATCACTGAAGGATGGCGAAGCACTATTATATCTATCCAGTTTCTATCTATTTCTCAATGAATCGAAATTACTCACAACAGAAACCCTAGCATTTTTATACACCAACAACAGTAATGGAAAAAAACCATCAAGCAAAGCAATACCAAAACCAATATTTTTCAATAACTTTACCTACGAATCAAAACCCACCGGCAATGGAAACGAAGATTCAATTGCACTTTGGAGTAAAAATAATGGCGAACTTTTTCGAGAAACACTTCAAGAAGGTCTAGATTTCATTTCTAAAAAACTCAACTATGAGTTACAAGCTAATCTAAACGAACATTGTTTTATCAAAGTGAAATCCACATTCGCCAGCCAACTAAACATTAACACCAGGTTATCAGGCACTCTGGTAGAAGCGAAAGATGGCCGCAATACAATTCGATCAAGCCGTGGGTTTTTAATTTCAACAGAACGACCATATACGATAGTAAAACAAAAAAAATCAAAAGACTGCGAATAACGGAGTATGAATATGAAATTTCTTATAATAGTAGCAAGCGTTATTTTAATCAGTGCCAACAGTGTTTCCGCCAAGACAAAAGAACCTAAAGTAGATCCCGGCGATCCAGCTGTACTTGTATATGTAGCCCCGAAAAAAACCAAGAAAAAGCCAAAAGCAAATGCACTCAAAAAAATCAAAGCAGAAAGAGCACTGCTAACGGAAGTATCCCAGTCTTGCTCTTTCTCTATGGACAATATTACCGATCAACGTCAGAACAAAGACACAATTGGTCATAAATGGAGTGCTCCTCTTCGAGTCAGCGGCGTAGATGCTTGGATAAACGCCATAAAAAAAGAAGCATTCATCGATAAACTCGTCGAGCCGGCAAACAATGTGACAAACATTCAATTAAAACCAGCGCTTACCCGACTATATTCCTACGCACAAAATATGAACTTGCATGGTATTAGCGCCCTGAAAATTGATATTTTTGTCGACCAAAAACTCGCTGAGACACGCCGGTATCGAGGTTTAGGCTCTAGAGTCAACTGGGTCAATGGCGCAGGGGAGTACCACGCCGTGGTAGGCGCATCTGTACGTGATAACTTGGCAAGCCTGATTCAGGATTTACCTAATATTTGCGATACATTCAAATAAAGTCTCTGCTTAGAAGGTCTTTACGGAATTTCTCTGGTAAAGACCTTCCCCATTCCATTCCCCACAAAACTTCCATCAAACAACACGACCTTGCTTTTCTATTTACAGTATGAAAGTTCACACACTAGCATTCTTACTAGCCCCCTTTTAACCTCGACTACAGTCATTGCTCTTCCTTGTCGTTAGAACGGGTTCGATTTCTTTTTATACGCCCCTTTGTTATATTTACCAGTAACGGCGATAGCAAAAGGATAGGTATAGTCAAACGCAATAATCACATTATGTTTACACGAACTTGACATAAACCTCTAAATTTAAATAACATTCAGATGCCTACAAACAAAATATAAACTCAACCAAACATTGCCGCAGACGCTACGAAAACAAACGCCAACAATGTTCACCTAACTCCACTGAAATAAAATGACAAGTAAAACTGTATTACCGCGTGGATTCGCCGGGTCGTTTGATGACCAAGTGAGTGGGAGTCTTGATTTAAATCCGCTGTTAATCCAACACCCCGCCGCAACTTACTTTATGCGCGTCGACGGTAATGGACTTGTATCAGAAGGCGCCGCCGATGGCGATATCGTGATTGTCGATCGCAGCCTTACGCCACTAAACGAAGATATTGTTGTTGTCGTCATCGATGGGGCTTTTATGCTCAAACAACTGAACATAACCTCCAGCGGCAAACTTCTAAGTTCCCATTTTGGGGACGATAATATTTCACTCGACGACGATTCTGACATTGAATTCTGGGGAGTAGTAACCGCCAGTATCCGACAGTACCGACGCTAAGCCCATGTCCGAACACATCGCCCTCGTTGATTGCAACAACATGTTCGCCAGCTGCGAAATGGCCTTTCGTCCTGATTTAAAGGGCAGGCCTATCGTAGTGCTATCGAGCAACGACGCCTGCTGTATTGCCCGTAATTACGAAGCCAAAGCCCTCGGCATTCGTATGGCACAGCCCTATTACGAAGTTCGTCATTTAGAAAAAAGTAAGGGCCTCATCGCCTTCAGTGCAAACTTTACCTTGTACACCAATATGAGCCAGCGGATCGTCTCGGTCATCGAACAATTTTCACCCGACGTTGTGCCCTATAGCATCGATGAATCATTTTGTATGATTCCCGAAAACCAAAGCTCACTCCTACAAGCCGGTCAGCAAATACGACAAAGCATACTGCAGCAGACAGGTATCGGCACTGGAGTCGGTATCAGCACCACTAAAACCCTCGCAAAACTGGCTAACGGCGCCGCTAAGAAGTTTCCTCAGACAGGTGGCGTTGTCGACTTAATCAGCGACCCACTGCGCCGAGAAAAGCTCTTAGCCGTTATGGGCATCGATGAAGTCTGGGGAGTGGGCAAAGCGATCGCCAAAAAACTGAGCGGCATGGGCGTCAGCACCGCTCTCGACCTCGCCAAATTCGGAGCCACATCGGCTAAATCCGAATTTAGCGTCGTACTCGCCAGAACGGTAACCGAACTCAATGGAGAACAGGCAGTCCCCTGGGAAGCCGACACCGCGATAAACCAACAAATTATTGCCAGTCGCAGCCTCGGCAGTAAAGTGACCGATAAAGAAACTGTATTTGCATCCATCGCCCATCACGTCGGGCGAGGCATCAACAAACTACGCGAGCAAAACGCCGTTGCCACCAGCATAACCGTCAGCATTAGCACCAACGCATATTCAACTGTTGACCCGCAATACAGCAACGCTGCTACTTGCCAATCTGCCACCGCACACGCCGATATCGGTACGTTTACCCATCTCGCCTCTACCGCATTCGATAAAATATGGCGCAACGGCTACGGCTACGTAAAGTCCGGCATCGTCATTACCGACATATCAGAAAAAGGCAGCCTCCAAGAAGACCTCTTTGCTGAAGATACCAGTGAACATGACGAGAAGCGCGACTCTCTCCACGACGCACTCGACGCCATTAACAGCAAATATGGTCGTGGTGTCGCCGTCATTGCCAGTCAACGACAAGGCGGAGACTGGAACCCCCGCTCGGAGTTTCGCTCACCAGAATATACAACCCTCTGGAATGACATCCCCACCGTCAAAGCCTAACGCTAAACCAAATCCTAAGCCGTCAAAACCTAGGCCTAAGCTCTACCACACGAGAAAAACAAACAAATCACTCAATAAAGCAGAAAGTGGCACCACATTCGTCTTCATGCGTTAGAATCGAAGAAACCCTCTTAAATCAGTGAATCCAAACGGCAATCGTTTAACGGACAAGGGAATCCCCAGAGAACGTTCCTCAGAATCAATTCAAACACTTCAATTTTAATACGACGAGCCTCAAGCCTGGATAATAAAAGCACAACGGCCACGTTTTGGGATGATTAGCTATAATTACATTATGAGTACTGACAGTTACGCAATGAATACCAACAGTTACACAGGGAAGGCTAACGCTTGCAATCGAAAAACGGATTTACAGCGCGCCATTCATTCGCAAAAACGTTCGACAGAAGCTAGACCGCGCCATGTACATATTTAAGATTCACTTTTCCTCTCCGAAAAAAGAAGCCGCTTACAGAGCCCACTACCTCCAGGCGGACAAAAACCTAGCGCGCGTGATTATTCTCGTTATCTGTGCAGCCTCTATTCTATTTATTAGCTCGGACATAATTTTTAGCGCATCAACCGCCGACCTGATTCCCTTAATTCGTATACGCTTAATCTTCGCAGTTTGGTCTATCGCAGTAATTTTTTTACTGAAAAATGCCGGTAGCAGTCAAATATTTGATGCTCTTTCGAGTGCCTGGTTAATAAGCCTTATTGGTTTTATGGTCTTCATCTATTCCACTCGGCCAGTCGGCAACTTAAACAACACCCTGACCAGCTGCCTAATCGTATTTCTGTTTTACGTGCTGTACCCCGCGCGCTTAACGATACAAATCCTGTGCGCCATGGCCCTATCTCTCGCCAACATTGTCCATGTCGGCATCTATAAAGACCTACTTCAAATCAATGCCATCAACTCTATACTCACTAGCTATTTGGTATTCAACATATTGGGTACTTTTATTGCCGTACGCTGGCATAAGTCGAGACGAAGGGAGTTTACGACGCACCTTAAGTCCATAAGCATGCGCAAAAAACTAGAAGAGCTCGCTTTTACCGATGATTTAACCGGCCTAGCCAATAGGCGATCCTGCTTTAAAAAAATGGTGAGTGAATACCACCGCCACAAACGCTACAACAACAATCTATCGATTATGATCATCGATATCGATTTTTTCAAAAAAGTTAATGATAATTACGGCCACGACCAAGGAGATAAGGTACTAAAAGTTGTCGCCAAGCTCCTTAAAAAAAGCTGCCGCAGTGACGATACTGCAGGACGTTTAGGCGGCGAAGAATTTACAATTTTACTCCCAGAAACAAGACTGTTCGATGCTCATCAACTGGCCGATCGAATCCGTGAACGCTGCACGGCATTATCGATACCGACAAACGAACAAGAAATAAGAATCACGATTAGCATTGGTGTTGCCCAAGCGAATGATCACGACACCTGCGCGAAGGACATGTTAAAACGAGCCGATGTAGCACTGTATAAAGCGAAGGATGCAGGGAGGAATTGTGTTGTTGATGGGTAGAATTACTTAGGACAGATCCGACATATAGCCCGCATTAAATTGTCAGAAATAAACGTGACAAAGACTAATATTCCTTTTTAAAATTAGTCTTTGCAACAAAACCTCGTCAGATCGCTAACATCCCAACTGAAACAATATAATTAGAGGAAAAAACAAAACGCTTGAAATCAACAAGACAATACCCGAGGCGAATATTGCCTTCCCCAGTTTAGTTGAGGATCTTCTTAGCCCCAATACCATCAAGACAACAATCACCACAATTATCGACATACAACTTAGAACTAACACAAAAAATAACAATGCCAGAAATACGCCAAATTCACCGATGCAGTGCTGAAACCCAGTGCCACCGATTGCTACACCAAAGAAAATTAAACCACCGGATAACACTGCTGTTGCTATAGCCGCAGGAATGGTGAAGAACAACCATTTTTTATTAAGAGTGTTTTTATTCATTTTAGTGTCCTTTTTAGTTTTCATCGTGTTTTCCCTTACTGGCTTCAAGATTTAAAATTGAGGAGGATATTCTACGCAACAACACACTTTCCGCGCATATATATTCGGGGTTAATTCTGTAACACGATTTTAGTCTATCCGCCACAGCCCTTTTCAACCGCGTACCACAAGAGTATAATGGCATCAGAAGCAAGACAATACTCATATCAAAAAAGTAACAAACCAAGCGAAATATTCGATAATATAAAGTACAAAAAGAAACTCACCATCGACATCAGAATCCCGACAGAAAACACCATCTGCCCCAGCTTAGTTGAAGATATTTGCCGACCTAAGACCATAAAGGCTACAACGATCAAAACCAGTAAAACTGCCCCGATAGTACCCATTACCCCCATTAAAGCCCAAACCCAGCCATGAGAAGCAATATCATCGGTTAGATTGTTATTTACTACGACCACTAACATAGTCGATACAAGAACAGTTACAACGGACACGGGTATTGAGAGAAACAACCATTTTTTATTCGAAGTTGTCTTGTCCATTTTAAGGTTCCATTGGTTGTTTCTTAGCAATATTAAAGTTTTAACGCTAACAAAGACATTCTATTCTGCAGCACAGTGCTTTCATATAGAAAAATCATAATCACCTAATCACTTAACAGAACGCTCCCGCTATTCAGATACTTTCTCATCGCAGTGACCGTGTATTCGACGCGATCAATGCACCCGGAATCCGAGTGCCTGTCCACATTGGAGATGAATGCTAGGGTGTTTTTGGCTTTATAATAAAAATCAAAGCCACCTTTATTGTTTGCCAGACCAGAGCAATAACTTTCTCCTTCGAGATTTCCCTTCATTTTATTAGCAACGTCCGAATAAAACATTTCGCGAGATGATGCGTCCATAAACTCGCCCTCCAAAATGACAGGCGCCCCAGTAATAAGGTTAATAACCAGCGCCCCAACGGTACTATCTGGCGACGGCATTGCTGAGCACATCCACATAACCTCATACGACAAGCTCAACAAGTTTTCATCAAAATAGCCTACATCAGAGGAAAATGAATAATCGCCGAGTTCATCACACGCATACCGATTAGCAAGCGCTACTATTGAATTATTAACGTTCAACTTGACCGCAGGGTCAATCGCCCCATAAATTTTGGGGTAGGTCTTCAGCGATTCCCAGTACCCCATAGGAGAACCCTCATCATCGCCACCCTCTTCGATGCTTACCAACCGAAAACACAGCTCCGACTCAGACAATGACTTGCCATCCTCTACTGAAACAGACCCACACTCAAAAGAGCGTTCACCATTATGGGAATCTCCCCCCTCTAACGAATCCTGTTTGCAAGCCAGTAAACCCGACGTTAAAAGCAATAACAGAACAAACCTATAAATGGATTTAATCACCGACTTTACTTTCCTGTTCACGCTCATGAATTTTATAATACGAGACTGCCGCTTAGACCGAAATACCGATCTCCACTTTTGAACTTATTGAACGGAGCGAACCTTCACCAATCTACCACTACCCACAACAAGCGGAATCACCGGAAGAACAACTAACCAGTTATACCAAGGAGCAAACATATCCCAAGAGAAGTACAGATGATTGGGAGCTATATACATCATCAGCAAACCCGCCACATAGCAAGCATGAATACGCTGCTTTGAAATCAGTACTGTTAGCCAACCCGCGACGACACCGCAAAAAACGAACAAAATTAACATGCTTACCTGCATTGGCATTGCAGCATTAAACGATTCAGTATCCGGGAAGGCTTTTATAGCCAATTTGAATGCAGGCCAGAATTGGGACATCACAATCGCACCACCAATAAAAATGACCCACCACGTGAGCACCCCAACAGCGATTGCAGCAATATTTTTAACCATGTTTGAACCCTCTTTTCCTTGATTGGCCGATTTCAGACGATTAATCACCAGCAGCGAGGAAGGATAAAAGACCGCCTCTAAAAAGTCCATATTTGCGTACATACAGGCAAGAGCCATGATGCCAATTAAATCGGCATTAAACAGCAACAAGATCGTAACGATCGGTTTCGCCCGCCCTTCAGTCTAAACAACATAGAAGTAATTGATCAAAACAAATTCATACCCCCGCCCTTTTTGCTACGTCGTTCACAGACTGAGTACCCCGCGTTAATACAGCTCTCAAAAGCCTCACCTCAAATTGATATAGGAAATGAATGCCCATATACTCCCCCTCCCGTCTGAAGGGAAATTCAGATGAAACGATGGCTCACAGGCATCAGCAGTCGCCATCATTTCACACCTCACAATTGCCAAGGAAAGTAATATGTACCCCCCAGCCCGTTTCGACATCTCCCGTAACATCATCGATATAGACCTCACATCCGAGCCCAGCGTACTTGCAGCACTCGATACGATGCTTAAAGCCGTAGAGAGCTACGAAGCTCTTGAACATTACACCATCAAAAATATAGACAAAAATGACGCGGGATATTTGTCGTTCCATTACAGAAACCCCAACGACGGAACATTTTATGACCCCAGCACCTTAGGGCAATTTGACCGGTATCAAAAAAATGAAATTCCCGAGCACATACAAGAATGTTTAGACGCCGGAACAGAATATTTTTCGAATGAAGTGGAAGTATTAAAGGAAATCGCCAAGCTTCCCTATGCTTACCAAAAAATGAAACAGTACGTCATGAGGCTCACACAGCTTCACCAAGAAGGTGAAATAGAAAATGATAAATCAGGCGCGCACAGCGCCCTCAACTTGGCAATCAATCACTTAGACACAGTCCCCCTTCTCGGTAAGTATTGGCAAAAAAGCCGCACGCACCATAACAGCCTTTTTACAGACCTTATCGATGCCCACGGGGTAACCATCGAAACTCTCACCATCATTTTTGACCACATGATGGTGTGCTACAACACACCCTCAGATCAACAGAGCACAATGCACCAACTCAGAAAATACACAGAATACCGAGACATTGAACGGAGTAACCCCACGCTATGGTTTAAAGCGTTTGATAATGCCCTGGCATTGCCACCAATCCAACACCTCGTGTTTATCATTCCCAAATATACTGAAAGGCTTTGCGTACTCTTCCTAGAACTGACAATGGAAGGCGCGCCCAACATGCGCCATGAATTTGAAATTCGTGCAAATAAATACCCCATTATTCCAAAATTCTTGAGCGTATACGACCAAAAGGCCGCGTCTGACCGACTGCCCAATCAAATAGACATCGACCTACAGCAACCAAGCCAATCAAAGCTGAGCGAAGCGCTCGACCGAATGATAGCCATCATGAAGTCAGAATCTGCCCTGCAAGCCGTATTGCTGGAAGATGAAGATTCAGCCCTGTTTTGGGCCTTCGGAACCATTGACAGTAACAACACCTTTCAAATGGCCGATAACAAATATGACAGCGAAGAGCTCTTCTTCAAACTGGTATCAGAACACAGTGACCTGCATCCAAAAATTGCAGAATATGCCGCTCAAGTCACAACCTACATGGAAGTAAAAGAGAAACATCTCCATACCGATTGTGAGCATTACGCAGCAGATTGGGCCTGGTTTTATATCGCATTAAAAGACAAGGAAGTGATTAAACATTACATTCGCTACCTCCGAACCAATGACCTTTCTCATGAGGTCTACCAAAGCCACCATATTGTCGAAATCATTCTAAAATACGGCATCATAAAAGAAACGCTTGACCTACTCGCCGCTCGCATGATGATGGGCGGACAACACCATAGCGAAGACTTAGAAGCCGTTAATGAAGAACTGAAACTTGTTGAACATTTTCAGAAGCAACCTCAAGACTTCGAATATTTTTGTCAGCAACTCATTGCCAATCAGAATTTCATTTATAGTACGCTCGACGAAGATTTAGATGAATACCTTTGGGAGGACCTATACGGTAAAAATGAAACAGCCATTGAAGCCGCTCATAAAATGGTATTGAAGCACCTCGCCCTCCCCATATCGAAACCCAACGACCAAAGCATCAGCTACAAACATATCCAAGTGTCGGACCCGGATATTAATGGCCCCGACAACATCATACCGCCGCTAAAATACACTCCAGCCGATCAAACAAAGCCACTCATTGAACAAGACTGCTTTCCATTATTCGAAAAGCCTCCCGGCGTTCGATATATTCATGAACTTCAAGGAGACATATACGCACTTGACCTTGAAGATGATTTTATTTGGTTCACCTATTCCCAAAACAAGCAAGACTACCTGGCCGCGATTGATTTAAAGAAACCCAAAAAAATAAATCAAGTCTTCCCGATAAAAGAACGAGGATCTCAAATAAAAGTGCATGGCGACATAGCCATCCTCGCGACAGATGCGTATGACGATAAAAAACCCACAGTATTCGCCTACGACTTAAAAAAGAAAAACATTCTTTACTCCATTGATTTAGAGGAAGATGTCACGAGTCTTTGCATAGACCCGACAGGCAGGTTAATCGCTATCGGTTTAGATCCCATTGACGCCGAAGATAACGACGAAAATGAAGATGACACCGAAGACAAAAATACAATCCACATCATTAATCTTCAAACTGGCGAAATCACACAATCAATTACATACGAAGGGTATGACTACAGAATAGAATGCCTAGCGTATAGTAGCGATGGGAAGAGGTTAATCGCATCATATAACGAAGAGACCCATCTCTGGGACACCACAGACTGGTCGCTAAAACGAAAAGTGAGAAACCGCGGCGAAATCGTTAACAATATTAATAGTGACAGCTTTTGCCTTTTATACCGTAATTCGATATGCCGCTATACCTACGCAGACGTAAACGAACTCCCCCCCTGTACTGCCGACAAAAACCTAGACCGATACTATCGAATGGGCGCCCGGCTCCCTAAAAACAGAATCGTCGTGAGTGATGGTTATGATGACGATGGGAACAGCCTGGACTTTTACGACCTTGAAACCCAAAAACTCATAATGTCTGTGAAGTTTCTAGCTTATGAACCAAGCTCCATCCACTTTTCCGCCAGCAACCAGTCGCTGATTCTCGCCACCCAACATTCTGAATTACTCATCTGGAATTGGGAACACATTGAATCAAAGCTAGACCAACTTCTATCGGGCGAAACACCGCTAACACCTGAGAAGAAAGGGTTTTTTGGCCGAATTTTTGGTGGCTAGAAACAAAGGGTAATAGAAACCACGGGGTTCAGTTACCCCATACGCCAATCCGTATAGCAGTTTAATACCAGCAGGCTATCTTAACAGGTGTTTTTGGACGAATAATACAACCTAAAAAAGTTGTATTATTCTGAAATCTTTACGCTTACGATCTATAGGTAAAAACTCATGAAACGACAAACCAAACTCGCGTGTTTATTTTCTCTAACGATTGGGCTTCTGATTGGCGGCTTTACCGCATGGATTAACTCCCACGTAAATGGGAATAAACTAGGAGATAACCAAGAAATGCTAGAGGAGGTTTTTCGGCATTCAAATCTTGCAATTGTTGCCGATAATTTTTCCTGTGAAGGGTTTGATCGCTCCACGGTTACAGTCGGCTCAGTACTCGCTACCCTTTACGACACAAATAGCAGAAAACCTCGCAACATGGTTAAGATCGGATGCTTCTATAATAAATGCTCAATCATGGTATCTGAATGTATGCCTTGGCAATCTGAAGAATGTAACTCCAGGTTTCTTCGCTTTGATCTTTTAGGCGAAAATCACATCGACCCAAATTCATTTGCGTGTATTGACGTGCCGTAAACAGGATACTAGAGCGTTCCCCCTCATTAAAACTCGGTTACTCGTACAAGCGAATTGCACCCTACCCAAACATGCAGCTTGACTCTCTCGTGAAAAACATTTGGCCCTATAGCTTATAGGGCCCGTCATCTAGAAAAATCACGTCACCTTTCGATTACCCCCGATTAACGCATTTTAATATAGCGAATAAATAAAGGGCATATTAAAGCGACCGTTACGTATCTGTAGAAACATCATCCCACTCTTGCCCCATGTAACCGACCAACCAATTTAGCGCGTAATGTCGCTCCAGAACAACGCTTGAATCAACCCCTCCAGGTGTTTTAAGGCCTTTAATTCTGGCGTCAACCACCGCCCAATGGTAACGGTATATCAAATCATTTTGATCCAAAATTTCGGATGCCGTACGCAGCGTAGAGTCGTTTAAAAACTGCTCTCTGGTTCGTTGTTGCAGCACCTCTACCGAAGCACCAACATCGCACATATGCGTTGGAGAATCTAACTCAGGCACAAAACCCAGCGACCACAGCAATACCCATGCAGCTTCATACCGCCAAATAAATTGAGTCTTGTCATGCTGACTTGGATTAAGGTCTTCAATGAAAACTTTCTCATTCGCGGAGAACGCTTTTGAAAGGTCATACGTTGTTATGAGATAGTTAACAATATCTTGCTCAAGCCCCTCGGCTTTAACAGCGACGACCAATAGAGCCATAGCCCTTAATGCTACCTCCTCTGTTGTTCGAATATGAGCAGCCTTTGAATCTTCAATGTAAGGCAGATGAGAATTAATGGGTACATTTTTCTCCTTCAAAACACTCTCAGAGCGAGCCTTTCGTACAGAGGATTCTTTTGAAATGCTATTTTCCATCTTCTTAATATGCTCCTTCCTTTCATCTAGATTTTCCGCAACTACTATAGATGCGCTAAACAATATACATAGTATAATTAAAGTCTTCATGATTTATTTGTACGTAAAGAGTTACGTTTCATCTTCACTCTCAATTGATTTTATTTTCACAGTTGTATAGATTGCGAAAACCAGACAATAAACAGATAGACCGGCCTCGACGTACGGAGGAAAAGCACCGATAGAAAACAAACCAAAATATTTCATTACCGCCATAAACCCCGTTAACGGAGCGGCAATAAACAGAAGAATCTGTTGTTTTCTAAGCTTATCTAACTTCGCTTCACGTTCTACACCCTCTACGGTTTCATTTTCCATTTAATCTCCAAAATAGTTTTATAACATGATCAAGTTACACTTAGCGTCTAGTTTCACCTACATTTATAATAAAGCTAGAGGACTTTAAGTGCGTTTTTATATACCCTTTAATTTCATACTCTTCACCGCTACCCAGCGTAAAAAGCAGCCTTTCTTTCGCCAGCAATTCATTGCTTACAACATCGCCTAGAACGATACGTTTAAAAGCGCTTATCGTTGCGTAACCTTCCAAGGTAGCGTATCCGGAATTTTTTGCGATTAGCCAATATTCACAACCATCATTTTTACATGTGTGCGAACTCGACAGCAGACTTATCGGGGAAAACAGAGTTCTCGATAGCTGGTCAATAACACCGACAAGAACCAACAAGGCAATAATGGAGGCGGAACCATACCTTATGATTTTTCGCCTACTTTTCTGTTTGCGTAATCCTAAATCTCGTTCCGCCCTAGTGGTCATCCTAACACCGTTAAATTTTCACGGAACAATATCGTCAAAATTCGGATTTTTTCAGCGCTAAGACTGAAAACAGAGGTCAAATGACTGCCGTCACTATGTAATTCACCACTTCGGTCCAGGCAACAACGAAACCCTGCACGAACCGTGAAAACTGAATCACTCACTTGACTCGTCATCTATAATTGGCTCGCTCTTTTCTGGACTAAATTTTGAATTCACGTTTAAAGGACTTTGAGGGAAGAATTCTTCGAATCGTGTTGAGATTTCGACTCCAGTTGCTACATCATCAATTTTACGAATATTTTCGACATCCTTAAACCTCCAGACGACATTATTCCCTTCGTCATTTTTGTAAGATTGCTCCTGCGCCTTACCAATAGCGAGGGCCTTTACAAAAGCTTCATCGAAATTGTATGCCTCCACAAGATGAACTTGAACGTCTTGAGTGTAACCATCTTCTGGCACAACACCGTCATCCACAATACATATGACTGCAATTCTAATGCTAAATAAATTCATGGCGTTCATTGCTCGGTCTGCTTACGTAGAAACACTGTATTTGTCGGCAATCGCGCATCCAAATAAATACGCAACAACGCCTACGAATAGCCTGACACATCATGTAAAAAACTAATCACTGAATCTGAAAACACATCATTCAAATCACCCGCAATCATGTGCCCGGCTCCCTTAATATCAACAAATTTTGCATGAGGAACCAATTTCAAAAACTCTTTTACGACATCCTCACTGACAACATCACTCATATGTCCACGCACAAGAAGGGTTGGAATTTTAAACGAGCGCGCTACAGATTCAAATTTTTCAGAGTTTTCGTTTTCATTGATTTCGTTAATGCACTTTAATAATTTTGGATCCCAACGCCAATAATAACGTCCATTCGGAGCAAGTTTCAGATTCTTCTTAAGACCGCTTAAATCAGAGGCTGTTGAGCGATAAGGTAAGTAAGCCGCTACGGCTTTCCCCGCCTCTTCCAGATTGGCAAAGCCTTCTTCGACGTGCTCTTTCATAAAAGCAATTATCCGGTCAGCCCCCTTACTTTCATGACGGTGCGCTATATCAACAAGGGTAATCGAAGAAAAAATAGAGCTTTTTCCATGCCCTTCAGCAATCAAGCCAGTAAGGCCGCCAAGCGAAGCGCCAACAAGCGCAGGTGGTTTATCGAATGTTGTGGCAATATACCGCAAGTCGCTTACAAAGGACTCCAAGCGGTAATCTCCCTGAGGGTGCCAACTGCTTTCCCCATGACCTCTTAAATCTAACGCAACAGCATACCAACCCTGTTGAGCTAACTTGATTGCCGTGTTTTTCCATGCATGTCGAGTTTGACCACCGCCATGAAGAAGCAATACCGCAGGGTTTTCTGGAGAACCCCACGCGTCCCCAATGATCTTCAATTGCTCGTTCACAACATAGGTAACGCTATTAACCGAAATCAAACGTGCAGACTCTTCCATACATTCCCCAATAACATTACGTTAAAATACAGCCCAAAATCTCAACCTGACTTTTCACTGTGCAATATTCGCCCGATTAATATTTTCATCATCAGAGCAAGTAGAAGCAACTAATTTCCGCTCGTGGTCATACTTTTTCCATCGATATGCCATACCCATCATTACAGAGCCCGCGATAATCATGGGTACGGATAAGGTAATACCGCGCGTTATCCAGTCCGTGCCATAAAGAAAGCCCTCTACACCTAACTGCGCATCGGGTTGACGAAAGAATTCGACAAAGGTACGGAAAATACCGTAACCCAGAACCAACAAACCTGATGCAGCCATGCGAGGACGCGGCTTTCGAATAAACCATTGCAGAATGAAGAACATCACCACTCCTTCTAAGACCATTTCATAGAGTGTTGATGGGTGCCTCTTTACCATTGCTCCCGCTGCATTTTCGGGCAGCTCCATAAAATAGACCCCCAATGGAGACTCAGTAACACGCCCCCATAGCTCGCCATTAATGGTGTTTGCCGCACGGACAAATGCAATGCCCATTGGCACAATCGGGACTACCCAGTCGGCAACAGTAAAAGGGTTAACACAATATTTTTTTGAATAAACAAGGTATGCGATGCAGACCCCAATAAAACCGCCATGAAAAGACAGGCCGCCTTCATAAACTTTAAAGATGTAGAAAAAATCCACACCAGTTGACACCACAGCTTCCCCGGCATCATTCATCGTTTCAACCGTTGGTAAAAGCATGTCCAAACCGTAAAAAAAAACATAGCCTATACGCGCACCAACTATGCCGCCAACAAAGATGTAAAAAAGTACATCGCTATTCATCTGACGAGTAATGCCCCAACCGGGAAGTCGATCGCTTCTTCGGTTTAACCACCAGAAACCAAACAAAAAAGTGGCAAGATAGGACAAGCCGTACCAGTTAAGAGACAAAGGGGTATTGGGGATGGAAAAAATTACCGCATCCATAAAAGGGGATTCAAACATGCTTATCTACTCATATCCATAAAAGGGGTTGTATCCAAGTCTCATAACGCCAAAACCTTAGGTGAACGAAACGAAGCCTAAGGCTCTCCGTATTACTTTTTTGTAGCCGTACCAATATACGGAAAAAAGTACCGACATAATTAGAGCAAGAACAAATAGGCAGCAATCAAACCACCAAAAACGAGTGCAACAGAAAAGTGCGCAATGATAAGGTCATAGGTTTTCTCAGTAATTTTTAATGTCGATGTAGTTTGTAGCGTAAAGCGTAACGAAAAAGTCGAATGGACGCATTAATGATGAACCAGCTTAATCATTACTGTGCAAACGATCATTTAACCCTCCCCAACGTGAAGAATCTGTTGGGATTGCTTCAACGGCACAAGGCAGTTATTGGCCGAAGTACGATACACTTGCTACGATTTTTTTTGAAGACGGGCATGGACAGAAACTCTATTTTCCATAATACGAATAAGTGCTGGGTCCATGCGGTCATAGTTATCGGGTATAGCCAAACAAATAAGCTTTTTGTCCTTTAATAGGTCCTTAAACTTTTTCATCACCTTATTACGGTGACTTTTCTCCATGACGAAGACAATATCAGCCCACTCAATCAGATCGCCGCTAACAGTCGTTTCTGCATCTTTATTGGTTCCGCAGCCAATCGCATTGACTCCATCATACTGAGAGAATACCTCCTCACCAGTCGGGCTTCTCAATCTATTTTCACTGCAAACGAATAGTAAATTCATTAAACCTTACTCAACAATCCATAACCTTTTATTCTATAGCCCCAGCGACATTCCCCCACCGCCAAGCCATAATGTCAATGTGACCAGCACTATACATTACATGCCATATCACCAAAAGCCCACGCCCCCCTCACGAGCGACGCTATATTTACCTAGCCATCACCACTCAACATATCAAAAGCGGAAAAATGCCTCACTCCCACACCACACAAAGATCAGCCGATCTGGAACCCGCTATTATGACAGCCATACTTACCAGCATTCAGTAATACTTAATTAGTAATAGCGTTACTTCACGATAACTAAGAAGCCCCCCACCCGCGCGGGGAATACACCAACATATTGTGACGGGAGATCCCCCTAAAACTCTATATCATACGGTTGTTGAGCTTTTAGGGTTTCAACGTAAAGTAAAGAACCCTACCCCCATTATCAAAGGTAACTTTCGTATTCACGTAATTTAGAAACTGTTTGAGGCAATTCTTGATTCAGAAGGCTGGCGAGGAATTCCTCGACACTGTAGGGGGCGTTGAGCGCTTGACGTTGTTTGTTGAAAATATCACAGCACGTTACTGGAGCCATGTCGATTTGATAGTAGAGAAAATCGTCTGGATGAATCGCCTCAATATCATAAGGCTCCAAAGCTTCCTCAGGAAATTGACTCAGGTTTTTGGTAATAATCGCATCCGCATTACAGCGTATCGCGGCAGCAAGCACATGCCGATCATTAGGATTTGGTAATTCCAGTCCATCAATAATGTGTTCGAACCCAGTTACGATCGAATCACGAGCACATGAGTTCATCATATCGCGCGCTTGTTCCAATTTTTTACGCACGGATTCATCTTCTTGCGTCAAGACTGCGATCCACTGCTCATGAATCATATCCGTCCAATTGGCTTTAAACATGTCCGATAACGCCATTCGCATCAAGGTATCGCGCAAGGGAGCAGGATACATAACGCATGGATCGAGAACTACAGAATATTTTGCCATCTAATATCCCAACCCTTCTTCTTGAGAGAACTTTGTTAATTCATCTAACACTGACATTCTGTTGCGATCAATATCATGTTTGTAGGTGACTACATCACGTAATAAAACCCGACGATGTGAGCCGATCTTCCGAAAAGGTATGACATTATTTTTCAGTAATCTCACGAAGAAAGGTCGGCTCACATTCAATATGTTCGCGGCTTCTTGCGTACTGAGGTCTTGATGATGCGGCACCAAACTCACCGCATTGCCTTTTGATATCTCGGACAGCACATTTAACAGTAATTGTAATGTGTGCCTGGGCATGATTAATTCGTCTTTCTCGCCCTCGCCATCTGAACTCGAGACCGATAATGTTATACGGTCTACATTCATGTATTTCGACAGCTTGCGGCTCGACTCTTTTGCTTGCTCCACTTCAAAAGTGGTGGGCAGATGAACTCTGTCTTCTTTACCCATAGAACTTAACCTCCGACCGTTTTGACGTCCTTTGCCGTCTTTGTACAAAAAACGATCTCACGCCTTATCTTTGTTCTCGGAGAGTACCGTATAAATGAGATATTAGCATTGGGGTTTAGGTATGACAGCGCCACTTATTCACTGAGCATACACATAAAAGACGCCCAAGGGCGTTTTCACAAGACCACTATCAAAGAATCGATTAAGGCCGTTAAGCCGACACTTATCATGACAGTATAATTCTGAAGTTAACATCGCCCCCTCTTCTCCCTCCTGAATTCACGAACTGTTCGTTAGCACCTCAAACCGTCGCCGATCAACTTTCCTTAAGCATGTCCGGCTTCGTTACTTCTGCTTGTGACTTCTATTGCAAAGCTCAATATTGGCGTGTGATGCACTGCTCAAGAGAGTCGTCGGCTGCTACGATCCCCCCACAAAAAACCATGGGGGAATTTATGCTAGAAACGTTTAAAGAACCGAACTCGCTAGAGCAATACCTGCGCGATAATAATCTAAGTGAAACCGGATTTGGAGAGTCATTGAATCCCCCTAGATCCGCCAGGCAAATAGCCAGCCTAATCAAGAGTAAATGCTGGGTGGGCTACATCAATGGCATTCAGTGTATCTACAATCCCGACACAGCGATCGAGCTGGACGAAGAAAATGAACGCAAAATCTGGGGCCAATCCTAAATAGTGAACATTCAAAACTTTCTATACTACCTGCGTAGACCCACACTACCCACCACCCCGAAAAACCTATTCTGAGCTATCTAGATGTTAGGAAAAGGTAAAACAGAGAAAGCCGAAACGTGACTGTCCTAACAATTCATACTTTTGCATTGCACCGTAGCGCTTCTTGATCTTGAGAGCCATTTTTGAGGACCATAAAAGATTTCAAGCTCATCAAATCCCGCTTTTCACATCATTCCTGCTGACCCAGCACTTTCCTCATGGCACTCAATGTAAACCACACGACAGCCACTTTGCCAACCAAAGCCACTTATAGTGCAGCACGAGTATTTTAGGGCACTTGAAATGCTGCCGAACACCTTAGAAATTGGGCATTTTTGCTGGGCGGAGCCTGGTTATTTGGCGTTTGGTCGACATAAATCAAAACACCTAATTAGATATTCAATATCCTTAGCTCATATTTTACCCGCCTAGCAAGACTACACCAAACACACGGGCATGAGAAAATGAATATGAACGACCTATTAACGCTGCTAAAAACAGCCAAAAACAAAAATAGTGATGGGGAGATCGATGAGATACTTGACCAGGTTCTCGCACATACCCTCCAGCTCTCTCAAGAAAATTCGCGATTAGAAAATATCATTCAGGATATACGCTTACGAGATGCAAGTAAGAGCTGTCTTTGTCGTGGACAATCCTGAGCAAGTCCAATCAATAGAAATTACGTCCTCATTATGTCCAACATACAAAACACTCCTTACTTCCCCGTCGGCCAATATTTTCAGCGACTCTTTGGTGAGAAAGTCGCAAAGGTTTCCGTTAGCGTCGCAGAAACATGCCCAAATCGTAGCGCAAGCAACAAGTTGGAACCGTGTATTTTTTGTGATGAATGGGGGGCCGCTGCTTACCACCTAGAAAAGGATCGCGAATTAACAGAGCAAATTCGTCATAATAAAAAATTGGTAGCTCGGCGATTAAAAAATAAATTATTTTTAGTTTACTTTCAGTCTTATACCAATACTTTAGACAAGGTAGATGTGCTCCGAAATCGCTTTGAAGTTGCCCTATCCGAACCCGACATCTGTGGTTTAATCATCGGAACACGACCAGACTGTTTACCACAAAGAATATTTCCATTACTGGAAGAAATGTGTCGTCGCACTTACGTCATGGTAGAGCTTGGCATTCAGAGTTTTTGCAACAAGCAACTCCACTTTTTAAAACGCGGGCACTCGGCTGAAAAAAATATAGAAGCCATACGGATGTTGCACGAGCATACAGACGTTGATATCGGTATACACTTGATTTTCGGAATGCCAGATGAAACCTCCGAGAAGCTAATCGAGACGGCACAAATCATCAATAATTTACCTATCTCGAATGTCAAACTTCATAACCTACATGTACTGACTAACACACCGCTGGAAAAACTATACCGCCAAGGTGAATTCACTCCTGATGATCTTGAAACCTATGCGGATAAGGTCATTTTATTTTTGAGGCACCTTTCTCCAAATATAGCTGTGCAACGCTTAACCGCCCTTGCAAATAGGTGGGACGAATTGGTGGCCCCACAATGGACTCGAGAGAAACTTGCTCCCATTAACTTTATTAAAAAGCGCATGACCGATAATGGATACCGCCAGGGCGAATTGTACGATGCTAATTCTTGCCCAAAAATACTGAGTACAACATGTATTCCGACTGAAAATATCTCCTAGAGAATAAAATGAACTCGCAATCCTGTAATGATGCTAATCTAATTGTTGTTCTTGGACCCACGGCCTCAGGAAAAACCAGTCTTGGCGTCAAATTGGCTCATACGATTAACGGCGAAATAATTTCCGCAGATTCTAGGCAGGTTTATCGTGGTCTGGATATTGGCAGTGGTAAAGATCTACATGAGTATGGCGATATACCATATCACTTGATTGATATTGTTGACCCAGGACATGAGTTTAATGTTTTCGAATTTCAGAAAAGAATCTGTGGTGTCTTTTCAGATATTCATAAGCGGAAAAAACGCCCCATAATGGTTGGTGGAACAGGGCTATATTTGGATTCTATACTAAATAGCTATCGCTTCACGGAGGTTCCCGTCAATGACGCGCTGCGGAGCACGCTGTCTTCATATGATTTAGACGGCCTAGCCGTACGCCTTAAAACCACGAATCCTAATCTTCACAATACAACAGACTTGCTGGATAACGATCGTCTGATTCGTGCAATTGAAATAGCTGAGGCTGAAGGTAATCCAACTCATACATCGGTCGAACTACCCGAAATTCATCCCTTAGTGTTTGGAATAACGTGGAGTCGCAGTGAATTGAAAGAACGCATTAAGCTGCGGCTTGACCAACGAATAAAACAAGGATTAGTTGAGGAGGTGGAAGCCCTTCATCGAAACGGCGTAACATGGGAAACACTCCATTTTTACGGTTTGGAATATCGCTTCGTTGCCCAACACTTACAGGGAAATTTAAATAAGAACGACATGACCCAAAAGCTCAATGCCGCGATTGTCTACTTTGCGAAACAGCAAGAGAAATGGTTTCGGCGAATGGAGCGAAAAGGTACACAAATTCATTGGTTTAATGGTAACGACGCCCCGTTCATTCAAGCCATTGAAGAAATGGGGGAAAGCCTACTTTATAACAGATAAATCCCGATCAACTTTTCTCAACTCTGCTCCCTCCAACATCAAGTGCTTCCGCTTAAGAGATATGAATCGTCCTGTTTGACAAAACCGAAACGTGACGGTCCTAACAATTCATACCGTGGAGTTAATCAAATCGTCGTTTTGAATTACGGCTATCAATTGGTGAAAACCATAGAACACTCTACAGCGCTTCCACTGTTTTGTGAGGGAAATAAAATTTATCTCCACGGCGATTTAATTGTTGATGGGTTTTCTGAGACTGGAAATGTATTGGTATTCGAGGATGATGGCTATCAAATTCGCTTGCTAAACGAAGACCTCAACAAAAAACTCCCTCTGTAAGGCTTACGTGGATTAAAGTCCGAAACGCACCTGTTTAGACGTCAACCACCTTGGGCGGTAACACCTTACTCATCTAAAGGTTTTTCCGCCCTATTTATTCTATTGATTGACGTTTTCTTTCTATCGATCCGAAACGTGACAGCCCTAATAATTTTGCATAAAACTCAATATTGGCGTTAGATGCACTGCTCAAAAGAGTCGCACGCTGCTACGCCCCCCCCCCAAAACCACGGGGGGATTTATGCTAGAAACGTTTAAAGAGCCAGACACGCTAGAGCAATACCTGCACATTAATAATCTAAGTGAAACCGGGTTTGGAGAATCATTGAATCCACCTCAATCCGTCACGCAAATAGCCAGCCTAATCAAGAGTAAATGCTGGGTGGGCTACATCAGTGGCATTCGGTGCATCTACAACCCCGACACAGCGATCGAGCTAGACTAGGAAAGTGAGGGTTGATTCCTTTCTCTAGCACCGCCCTACTGCAGAAACACCCCCACCAGCGTGGGGAATACGCTGAGCCCAATGCTCCGTTTCCCTTTCTATCGGAAACACCCCCACCAGCGTGGGGAATACTTTTACAGAGTCACTTTCTATAATTTTTAATCGGAAACACCCCCACCAGCGTGGGGAATACACCAACATATTGCTAAAGAACACCACCCTATGCACAAGATAGTGTGGTTACAGTGTTTTTAGGGTTTCGATAACTAACTGTAAGCCCGAGATCGTTGTCATCTCTTTTTTGTTGAGCCAATAACACTACGATCGTAACTGGGCGGACTTGGCTTTGAGCAGAATACACCAGCCTCAGCCTAAACGTGACGATCCTAATAATTCTCGACAGGTTTATTTTATCAATAAATGAGTACAACGCGACACTTGTCGCACACTTCATCTCACTATAAGGAGCTTTAGGGCACAAATTTCTGCTATTATTTTTTTCCTTGAACCGAAACGTGACTGCCCTAACAATTCATAGTGATGATTTAATTTTCAGGATAATAATTGTGACCTTGCACTCTAACCAAAGTGATCTTCTGCTGTAGTATCTTTCTCGGCCAAAACTGAAGTGCAATATTGAAAAATGGCTTATTACAGTTATTGAACAATAAATATGCAGCTATCGAGAATATCAATAAACTTTCGAGCTGAGAGTGGCTTAGGAGTTCGAAGTGGATTGAGCTCAGACGGTATAACCTACAAATTCACATTTGCATTATTTAATATGTGATTATTTTAACTAAGGAGAAGTTAGTATGCCAATAGATAAACGATGGATCGACACAATGGAAAGGGGAATTAAAGATAGTACATGGAATTCGTATGACAACATAATAAAATCAGAAGTAGGTGCGTACGAAAAGAAATTTCCAGCGCTAAAAACTAAAGTCAATTGGTTGTTGAAAGCGTTGCTTTGGTCCGAAAGTGGTGGTCCCTCTAACTCAGCGTGGAAAACCCGCACGATGCAAATTGGAAACATCGGTGATGCCGGTTATGGAGTGCTAAAAAGTAAAAGTGAAGGCTCTGACCTTATTATGAATGACACCCTTAAAAAGGCCGTTGCTAGCGATTCAATCCATACGCCGGACCTTAATATAAAAACGGCAATTGCATATCTTTATACGCGCATGGCCAGATCTAACATTCAATCTGTTATGGATATAAAGGATGTTAAAATTTACGAATACACTGTCGTAACAGGGGACAACTTAGACAAAATTTCAAAAAATATGGCTACCACAACTTTTGAATTGAAACGTCTTAATCCAGCGGCAAGTGGCTTTATACAGCCTGGTCAAAAATTGAAGTACCACAAAGCCAAGATGAAAAGAGTCATTACTGGTTGGTTAGAGTTTAATACCCAAAACATGTCAGACAGATATAATGGCGGTGGTGATAAACTATATACCGAAAAACTAAAGTACATTCTCGATAAAATATTTCCAGTACTAGTTAGGACGAATAACCCGTGAAAACATTCAATGTCATTATTCTTGGAATAGTGTTTTTTGCTCAGACAGGCTGTGCGAATGAGCTACCAAAATCCTACTTTACGCAGATTGGTATGCCAGAGACTCTTCAGGATCGTTCTCGTTTAGTCAAATTGCTCTATGAAGCTGAGATCTTAAACAAAGATCGCTCATTGGTTCATTTAAGCCACACCTGCAACCTAGCTATCAATAATCACGAGTATCCTGTCATCAATACTAGGGAGTTGGTGAAGGGCGCTATGACTCCCCGTGGCGTTAATCAAATCGTCGTTTTAAATTACGGCTATCAATTAGTAAAAACCATAGAATACTCTACAGCACTTCCACTATTTTGTGAGGGTAATAAAATTTACCTCCACGGCGATTTAATTGTTGATGGGTTTTCTGAAACGGGAAATGTATTGGTATTCGAGGATGATGGCTATCAAATTCGTTTGCTAAATGAAGATCTCAACAAAAAACTCCCACTGTAGGGTTTCACCTATTTAGACGTCAACCACCTTGGGCGGTCACACTTTACTTATCAAAAGCTTTTCCGCCCTATTTATTCGATTGATTGACGTTTTCTTTCTATCGACCCGAAACGTGACGGTCCTAATAATTCGCACTTGATCAGTCATCGCTTGATAACCAGAAACACCCCCACCTGCGTGGGGAATACTTATCTGCAGTATCTCCACCTGCGCGAAACTCAGAAACACCCCCACCTGCGCGAGCTATTCGGACAGCCATGATTCCCCACCAATTCCGGCTCTATTTCCTCAATACTCGGCAAACTGGGTTTCAAATTATCCGGCAAGGCTTGCGTCAGTTGATATTCAGAAACACCAATGGGCGTAGTTATACCCCTTAAGGCATACTCGGCAATCAGCTTATTTTTAGTACGGAAAAGTAATAAGCCAATCGTCGGCTGATCGTTTTCGTTTTTTAATTGGCTGTCGACGGCATTAATATAAAAATTTAGCTTACCTGCATATTCCGGGGTAAAATCCGTGGCCTTAAGCTCGATGACCACGTAACAGCGCAGTTGCGTGTGGTAGAACAAAACGTCCAGATAAAAGTCTTTATCCCCCTACGGCGATGGGCACTTGCTGCCCCATATACACAAAACCGGCACCCAGTTCCAATAGAAACTGGGTGATGTGTCTTACCAAACCTTTTTCCAGCTCCCGCTCGTTGTTGTCCTCGGTCAGACTTAAAAAGTCGAACACGTAAGGGGCTTTAAGACTTTGCTTGGCCAAGTCCGACTGAATGAGCGGCAGGGTTTGCTCGAAGTTACTTATCGCTTTGCCTCCGCGCTGCCAAAGCCCACTTTCGATTTGGTGAATAAGAACATTACGGCTCCAGCCGTGGGTTTGAACGCCTTCCACATAGAACAAGGCTTCTTCACTCGATTCGCACTTATTGACAATGGCCTGATTATGCCCCCAAGGGATCACGGTTATTTGCGCAACAGTTTGTTGCGCAATTGCCGCATCCTGACTCCAGTAGGTATACCACTGACGAATGAGCTCTAAATTGCGCTTGGAGAAGACTTTCACCTCGGGAAACACCTGGGTGAAATCCAGACTTAGCTGCTTGAGAAACCCATCTCCCCATTGGCTGTTTTGTTTGAATACACGCACATATAGCAACCCCAGCTAATGTCGCCATAACTTACATTACGGCCTACATTTCATCGGTAAAAAACTAAAAACAACCCACAATTCACACTTCCAAAAACTTTACAATACCAATGCTTGACAATCATTATGAAATTCCACAATATCCCCCCACTCACAAATATGGACAAGCAAATTAGTCGGCCCAGGCGTTAATCACTTAGTCACTAGGTAAATAGCGCAGTCACTTTTTTGTTTTTGAATGAATGGATGTCGTTATGTTAAACACTACAAGTCTCAGTACTGGCAGCAAGCTACTTTCTGCCCTCCCCTTATTTATTTTTCCTTCTGTCTCTAGTTCTGCGAGATTAATAACGTGTGATCTAATTTTAGGTGGACGCTTTATTTTCAACTGTCCCAACGGATACTATCTTAACCGCAAGGAGCTTAGCCATGCGCAATAGCGCTGCACTTAAAATTGCACAGACGGCTTTACAAGAAATACGATTACTGCTGAATAGGGGAAACAATGATCAGGCACTGGAGGTAGCTGAAGCGCTCCGTAACTTGCCGATTGTCGAGACGAACCGTGTACAGGCTAAGACGACGCGACAAAGCATTAATCATTACTTACATCGCCACCCTGACCGTAAGACCCTGTCACATTGGCAAGATATTATTACTTACGATGATGATTACGGTATTCATGATGCGCCGGAATCGCCCATCAATGGAGGGGCGCAAGTTCTGCCCTTTGCGATTAAGTAAGCTGTTGACCCCGTATTTTTACAAACGCTTAACAATTTTTTAAGCTTGCGGCTAAGGTGCTTTCTGCGCTTTTGCCGATCACTTTAATGGACTATTGGATTTTTACAGGAATGAACAATACAAAACACTCGCTCGAAACCACTCCGTCACTTAGCTATCAGCAAGTTATCGACCAATGTAATCAAAACCCGTCTATGCCTGAGGTTAAGGGCATTTCTCAAAAGGCGGTGGAGGCTATGATTGCCCGCCAGGGACGTTTTTCTATGGAGGTTGATGACGTTGCGGAAGATCTTGATCTGTCGGTGGAGGAGCTTAAGTATCAACTGAAGCAGGAAGGCGAAGCCTTTCGTCAGTTACGCACTCAGGTTCGCCACAGTTTGGCTGTTTTACATTTGATCGAAGGGATTTCTATCGATGATATTGCATGTCGGTTGGGGTTTTCGGCCCGCAATACGTTTACCGATGCATTCAAGCGCTGGACGGGGCTTCCGCCCAACCAATTTCGTAAATATTACGCGAGCTAATTCGCGCCCATAAACCGAGTAAACGCCGGTTTATGGATGAGCACTGATCGCTGCCCTGCCCTAAACACGCCTTTGGTGGCGTTTGTTTATGAATGGGGATTCGCGAGTTTTACCCGATTTTCATGTTTAGGCCTTTGGGCGAGCATTTTTGCTCGCCTTTTTTTTGCAGCTTTCTTTTTTCAGTCCATTACACCACCTCCCCCCAGCTCCACGACCCCGAATCCACTACCCCAACACTCCCGACTCCCAACTCCCGAATCCCGAATCCCGAATCCCGAATCCCGACTCCCGACTCCCGACTCCCGACTCCCGACTCCCGACTCCCGAATCTCGAATCTCGAATCCCGAATCCCGAATCCCGAATCCCGAATCCCGACTCCCGACTCCCGTACCCCGTACCCCCTCCTTTATCTTTATAAAAAAAGGATCTAAAAACAGGGCTCAAGAATTCCTTTTGGCTGCCGAGTGGGCCTGTTATAGGCGCTTGACGGCGCATATATGATTTATTGCCCCTAAAGCTTATGCTTATAAATAATAAGTGTTTTACTTTATTGCCCGCCAACGCTACCTTTTAAGAGTGCATTTTTTGATCATACCGATGTAAGGGTTGTTGTATTCGCAATGGAAATTAACGGTAATTTAACGACGTCTGTTTTTCTGTCTTCGTTGGCAACGACCAGCTCTGTTAATCGTATTAACAATGCTGTTTATGACCCTAGCGAGCCTGAAAGTGGCCGTTCACAGACGCCAGAACAGCGTATCACTCCTCTTACGAAGATCTCGCAAGGCTTACGCGATGTAAACGATGGCATCAATTTACTGCAGCAGGCGAATAAAGGTTATGCGTCGATTAGCGATACGCTCACGGATTTACAGGCTTTGGCCAGCGCGGCAACGGATGAGGAGTTAACGAACGAGGAGCGTTTTACGCTGGATAAACGGGCTCAGGAAATTAAGGATGATTTGGTTGAAAGTGTCGATACGACGGAGTTTAAGGGTACATCTTTGCTGGAACAGGCTTCTAATACGATAACGCTGGATATCAGTTTCGATGCGAGCGGTACGTTTGAGGTGGGCGCGTTTGATATTGCGTCACTTTTTGAGGCGACCGATTTTGATGATTTCGATTTAACGACGGTGAAAGGCGCTGAGGCTTCTCTCGATATTTTGGCTTCACTCACAGAGGAGGTCGATAAGGCAAATGCGCAGATCACTGAAAGCGCGAGTCGGTTGGCGACTTATGTGGGCAATTTGGATTATGAGGATTCCGAGTCGATAGGGAATTATTCGCCTGTGGAAATCTCTATTGTTGCCGATGATGTGAATTCGTTTTTACAGGGTCAGTTAACACGAGACGATTCGACGGTATTGCAAGTTTATGCAAACCCAGACAGCCGAAAAGTTTTGGGCTTACTTAAAAGCTAGGCCATAGATTCCCGTCACCCGTCACCCGTCACCCGTCTCCCGTCACCCGTCACCCGTCACCCGTCACCCGTCACCCGATTCCCGTCTCCCGTCTCCCGTCTCCCGTCTCCCGATTCCCGTCTCCCGTCTCCCGATTCCCGTCACCCGATTCCCGTCTCCCGATTTAATGTGACAAACCCCAGATACAGAGTGCACAGCTAACAAGCGAACAAACAGTTCGCAGATGGTTCCACCTTGTCCAGTCTTTGAGATATCGCGCCCATACGTCCTGCGCTTCTGTAATGTTTGGGGCTGTGTTAGCAAGGTCTTGTTTTGCGAGTAAATTATTGAGCGGTACGTTAAACACGGCCGTACAAACAAACATCCCGATAAAATACACCGCGCCTGCAATGAGCATTAGCCCTGCGCCCGCCTCCCCCCATTGGAAAAAAGCGGCAAGCATTAATAATACGGAGATAATCGATGAGCCAAAAAAGAGGGGCATAAACAATGACCGTAGAATGACATCATTGATTGCCTGCATGGAGGTGATTGCATGCGTAGCGTCAATTGATCGAAAGGATTGCATAATAAATGTTGAAAATGCGAAATACACTCCCGAGATAAGACCTGTACTCAGAGCTGCGGCCCATAAAAGTACGGTAATAAACTGTGACGACATCACTCAGGTTTCCCTATTTTATTATGAAGTCGAATCTTATCACGCGGATTCAAACCCGAAACCATCGTCCGCAGAATTAGGCGCCAGAACTCTTAGCGTAATAGGCGTCCGTTCAACATTGCTCTACTCAATTGCTCTACTCAATTGCTCTACTATACTTTTAGAGGTCTTTTAGCAGCATTGTTCGAACGCATCGTATCGCTCTGAAAGCCTCTGAACACTAAGCATTAAAGGCGCTTTCATATGGTTCATGTAAAGCTTTTTGTGGTGACGATACTGATAATCTCGGTCAAGGCATGGAGCGCTGAAACGATACACATCAATATAGGCCATCAAAGCACTTGTACCGACACTTACACTGCGGGTGTTATTGTTCAAGAGCTCAAGCTATTGGAAAAATACCTCCCCAAGGAAGGTAAGTATCAAGGTGCCACTTTTAAGATCAACTGGCAAGATTACACCTCTGGCCCCCCTATTACTCAGTTAATGCTGTCGAATAAATTACAGTTTGGGGTGATGGGAGATTACCCGCTTATTGTGAATGGCGCGAAATTCCAAGCAACGAAAAGTTTACGAACGCACTACATTGCCGGCACGGGCTACAACCTTCGAGGTTCAGGTAACGCGATTGTTGTGCCGATCGATTCTGACATTCAATCCATTAAAGACCTGGTCGGTAAAAAAATGAGTATGCCAGTGGGCAGTGCTGCCTGGGGCATGACGCTAAAAGCGTTTGCAGACCAAAACATTGACGCGAATAAAGTCTCCATTATCAGCCAAAGCCCCACCATTGGCGCCGCCAATATCGCACACAATAAGATAGATGCCCACGCCGATTTTTGTCCCTGGTCTGAGATCATGGAGTTTCGGGGCACTGGCAGAAAAATATTTGATGGTAGCGAGGCTAATGTGGCTTACCTTCACGGAGTTGTAGTCCGTGAGGATTTTGCAAATAAGTTTCCTGAAATTGCCGTAGCGTTTGCCAAAGCAATCATACATGCAGGCAACTGGGTTAAAGAGGACCCGGTAAGGGCCGCAACGGAATTAGAGGAATGGACTGGAATAGAAAAAGAAGTGCAATACCTCTATTTCAGCAAGGGAGGCATGCTAACTCTAGACCCGACAATTAAACCCTTGTGGATTGAAACACTCGTTCAGGATCACAAAGTACTCGCGCGGGAAAAAAACCTATCGTCACTTGATTTTAACGATTGGATTGACGACCAGTATATTCGCCAAGCGTTCAGTGAGTTGGGCTTAAACTACGAACAGCAACTTGAAAAGATCGTTGACCCAATAAAAGCGAATTCAGTAATTGAACCTGCAGAAATTTGGCACCGAACCCGTGGCATACTGAAATATAGATCGGTATCCGACATGATTGTCAGCTGGGGGCTCCTCAATCGTGAGAGCGACGATGCGATATATTCAGCATATGTCTATGACAAAACGACTGGTGTAAAAATGTTTGCCCATGTCGCGTCTTTTCAGTTTGAGAAAGAGTTGGTGACAGCGTTTATGCGTAAAAATGATGCGTCAGGAAAAGTGCTGAATTTTGAGCAGGCAGTTAATCGCCTTGCCCACCTCAGCCAATGATCCAAGTTTTAATATTTTAATTAACACGCGATAGTCAGCATGAAAAAACATTGCAAATTTTTAGGGCGACTAATCAAAACTAACTTTTTATATTGGCTGGTTTTTAGTGTTGGATTTACCACGATTTACTATGCAGTACTCTTATTAACGACCGCAGCCCGTTTTTTAACGTGGCCAAACTTCAGCAAGCATTATGATTTTATTGAATCTTTTCGATTGGTTATTCAAGGCACTGGCGCCTGGTCTGATATTTTTATGATTATGATCAACGAACCTATGCTGGAAATTGGTTACTTGAATACCGAATACGGCATTGCAGAATGGAGCTTAATGCTATTGCCGTTTCGAGTATTTGTCGTATTTATCTTGGGCGTATTAATGTCCATGATATTTTTATTATTACGCCACTCACGAAATCATTCATGCAATATAGGTTCTGCCTTGTCAATTGGTGGTACAGGCCTTGGCGTATGGTTTTCAGGCATGAGCAATATCACCTTAACTTGGGTCGTCTGCTGCTCTACTCCGTCATGGGTTGTGGGTTTGGCCATGCTGGGCATGAGCTCGCGTTTCGCTTTGGCTATAGAGCCTTTAGGGCTTCTGGTGAATCTTATTGGTTTCGGTTTCCTATTCAGCATCATTGCCATACTGACTCATAGCATTGTAAAAGTAGGGGCAACAGAGGGAGCTGTACACACGTGAACATCGTATATTTTCATGCCGGGAAACGTTACCTTACTGATAGCAAGGTGACGGCATTATTCGAATTCCACTATTTTATACTCGCCCAAAATATTATTAAGCGTGCAACCAAGGTGTGGCGTTTAACCGGGATCTCATTTACAAAACATTCGCCCACAGGGGTCATACTCGCAGGAATAGTCGTTTTGTTTTTACCGACGGCGCTATATGCGGGAGCCAAAAGTCTGCCCAATAAAGATTTGAATGCAGTTCTACTGCCACAAGCAGTACCACTATCCCCTTTTCAGTTAAGTGACCACAATGAAAACTCTTTTAACTTGGAAGACCTACAAGGGCATTGGTCGTGGATCTCTTTTGGCTATGCTTCGTGCCCTGATGTTTGCCCTGTCATACTGATGCACCTTGCAAAGAGTCGTCATCAACTGAGTGAGTTGTTATCTGCAGATCAATTACCAGATGTGTTTTTTATTAGCGTGGACCCCAATCGGGATTCTCTAACCACGTTAAAACATTACACTACGAATTTCGATAAAAGTTTTATGGGAATCACAGGAACAAATAAGCAAATATCCATCGTAGAAGATCAACTGGGCGCATTTCATCGTGCCGATACGCACCAACCCAACCCACACTCTGCTCACGACAAGCATTTGAGCTACAAGGTGAGCCACAGTACGGATATATTTGTCGTCGACCCTAGCGCTCGCCTAATCGCAAGGCTGCCGCAGCCACTAACCGCCGACAAAGCAAGTCTTTTGTATCAAGCAATACTCACACACACAAAACATTATGCCTCTAACGACGCGGGGCTTGTTCAATGACGGTCGTATCAAAACTAAAAAGCTTTTCCATCTTGACCAAGATGCTTGCGTTAGTCGGAACGCTATTGCTTGGCCAGCTATTTCTGGGAGGGTTAAGTTATTATTCGATGCAAACCATGGGGGATCATTTAGAGCACGTAAACAAAAATGATTTACCTGCAATCGTTTTTCTCGCAGAGATCAATCTAAAATTCACGGAAAAAAGCGTGCTACTTGAACAAGCCTTTCGGTTTGGCAACGAAGTCGCCATGGGAAACAGCCAAGCGACTCTACCATTTCAAAACTCCCGCAAGAAATTTTCGTTACTATCAAAAGATATTGAAATCCTGTATACCTCTGGCGCGGAAAAGTTAGGCAGTTACTCAGCACTAAGACTGAAAGACAACAATGCGTCTTTATCACCTATAAATACGCAACTGAACCTATTAGAGAAAGAAATAGAGCAACAAAATTACATCGCTAACAAACTATTCAAACTTCTTGCCGTTGGGCGCATCGAAAAAGCCAAATCATACGAGCCCTTAATTGTAGAAAATCAAAACAATCTACACAAGTCATTAACAAATTTGACAGTTACCGTATTGGACTCCGTAACGGTCTCATCAATAGAAGCCGAAGAAAACAAAAGCATCGCCTTAGAGTATGACTTTTTAGTTCTTCTTATTAGCGTTTTCAGTGGTGGTCTACTGGCATTTTTCATTACCCGCTCAATACTTCATCCCGCTAGAATAGCTATCGATATCGCAAAGGATATTACTGAAGGAAATTATACGATCGACATAGGGGAGCCAAGAAATGATGAATTAGGTCGTCTATTGCAAGCGATGGAGTTTATGGCCAATACACTTGAGCAACAAACTAAATCGCTAAAAGAGCAAAGTAGTACCCTACAGCTCACAAACAAAGAATTGAAAAAAAATGCCGATGACCTTTCTGACCAAAAATTCGCACTGGATCAACACGCAATTGTTGCTATCACAAACGTAAAAGGTGACATCACGTTTGCCAACAAAAAGTTTGAAGAAATTAGCGGCTATTCACAAGAAGAACTCATCGGTCAGAACCATCGGCTATTAAAATCTGGTGAACATAACGACACTCTATTCAGGGATATGTTCCTTACAATATCTCAGGGAAAAGTATGGCATGGCGACCTATGCAACAAAGCAAAAGACGGCAGCCATTACTGGGTTAACACCAGCATTATCCCCCTTATGAAAAATGGAAAGCCGGAGAGTTACATTGCTATTCGCAGTGATATCACCCAACGAAAACTTTTGGAAAGTGAAAATCTAAAAGTTGCTCAATTTGCTATGGAAAACCCTGGCTTAGTGATAAAACTCTCACAAAAAAACGAAATAGTCTTTGCCAACCCTAGCGCCATAGCTTCATTAAAATGCAAACAGATTGGCCTTGGAGACTTAGCCCCAAAAGAGTGGTTACCAGCCATTAAAAAAACATTTGAAAGCAAAGAGATGTTTCAGTTCGAGGAAAACTTTGACGATTCTATAAAACTACTAACAATAAAGCATATCGATGACAAAGACGGTATGTCGGTTAACATTTATGGATCAGACATCACTAATCTTAAGCAGGTAGAAGCCGATCTAATTAAATCAAAAATGTCTGCCGAACAAGCCGCCATTGCCAAAAGTGAATTTCTCGCCAGTATGAGCCATGAAATTCGTACCCCAATGAATGGAGTGCTGGGTATGCTCGGATTGCTGCTCGAAACAAACCTGGAAGACGACCAAAAACGCAAAGCGTCAATAGCTAAAACAAGTGCAGATTCATTACTTTCTATTATCAATAATATTCTGGATTTCTCGAAAATCGAAGCCGGAAAGTTAGAAATCGAAATTCTTGATTTCAACCTAAAGGATTACCTTGGTGATTTCGCAGAATCTATGGCCTTAGGGGCACATCAAAAAGGATTGGAACTGATTCTAGACATTACCGACATAGAGCACTCAAAAGTAAAAGGAGACGCGGGAAGGCTTCGACAAATTCTGACAAACTTGGTTGGCAATGCGATTAAATTCACAGAAACGGGTGAGATCATCATTCGAGCCTCCTTAAAAAGAGTAGTGGGCGATTCCTTTTTCTTAATCTGTTCCATTAAGGACTCCGGCTTAGGAATACCACAAAATAAACTGTCGACGTTATTTGACTCCTTCACTCAGGTCGATGCTTCAACAACACGGGAGTATGGTGGAACGGGTCTAGGGCTGGCAATTGTAAAACAACTGTGTGAATTAATGCAGGGGAAGTTAACGGTATCTAGTGACGTGGGAATAGGAAGTTGCTTCGAATTTAGCATTCCGATAAAACTCAGTGAGGATTCAGTTAAATTAGTCGCACCGGTGGATATCAACAACATCCCTATTTTGATCGTAGATGACAACGCATCTCAACGGCACACACTAAAATCTCAATTGACATTCTGGGGTGCTCTTATAACTGAAGCGTCCAGTGGCTCAGAAGCATTGCAAATACTCAACAATACGGCCAATGATCGTTCAAATAATTGTATATTCGCTATGGTATTTATCGATCAAAAAATGCCTTCTATGGATGGTATTGCTCTGGCTACGCACATTCGACAAAACTCTGCTTTTGATCGTACTCCTTTGGTTCTGATGACCGAAATGAATTCAAAAAACAGTTCTTCTCACTACTTGAATTTAGGTTTTTCTGACCATTTCCCAAAACCCATTACTTCCCAGGATTTATTTCAGGTACTGCCTCTGGCAATTAACGGCGAAAGCGCATCGGATCGCGCCGTCAACAATCACACAACTTCAAGCAGGAAAGAGCACTCTCAAGAAGACGCACCAACAAAAGACATACGGATATTATTGGTAGAAGATAATCAAGTAAACCAAGAAGTAGCGCTCAACATTTTGGAAACCCTGGGCATGAGTGCGGATATTGTTTCTGACGGTTTGGAGGCCATTAGCGCACTCCAACAAAGACAAAAAATAGAACCTTACGAATTAATTTTGATGGATTGTCAAATGCCCAATATGGATGGCTATACAGCAACGCAGTGCATTCGTCAGGGAAAAGCTGGCCATCAATTCTGTAAAACCCCCATCATTGCAATGACGGCTAACGCCATGAGCGGCGATAGGCAAAAATGTATTTCTGCCGGTATGAGTGACTATTTATCAAAGCCAATATCCCCCGAGAAACTGGAGGCTAAGATCCATCACTGGGTATTTGACTCCGGCTCCATACTCAATGAAATTGATGATGAAGAAGAGAATGAGAAGGAAGGCGAAAACGCCACAATAGATCAGCAAGAAATATCCGACATTCTGCTATGGGATAGAGACGCAATGTTAAGCCGTCTGGGGAAAAAACCAGAAAGACTATCAAGGATCATTAAGTTATTTATATCGAGTATGCCAGAGAGAGTCGAAATGCTCGTTGAGGCGATTAAAGCTGAAGATTGCAAGACCATTGAGATGGAATCTCACGGCATAAAAGGTGCCGCAGGAAACCTTGGAGGACTCCGAGTGCAACATATAACACAGAAAATAGAGACTGCCGCAAAGAACAAAGAAACCGAATATATTTCATCGTTACTCCCGACTCTTACCCAAAACTTTGATGATCTAATAGCGCGAATTGAGCAAGAGTAAACTTTTCACCTCATCTGCTTAGCGCACCCGTTTACCACACCCGCTTGCCTAGCAGCTCTACTATCAACGTTACGACTTCAATGTTAACCAGGGCCTGTTTAACCCTGCTTACATTGTTTGTTTCCACTGGCTAAAACCGCTGACTTTTCTCAGCCCGCAGTCAATAACGTTGAACGTGCCTTGGCTCTATAAAGATGCCGACAAATTCAATCAATACAACTTTTCAGTCAATAAAGCTTGGCTCTGCACCAAATTCCCACAGAATAACCGACCCACCCATTATCATCACAAAGATAACCATGCACACACCGATTACTGCGCTTGAAAAAAGAAAACCTCGTTCTTTGGGAATATTCATCACGATCGGCATACCTAGAAAAAGCAAATAAACCGTGTAACAAAGTGCCGAGAGTGCAATCAGCATGGCCAACCAGATCGTGGGAAGAAAGCCGACTGCGCCTGCAATATAGAGCGGCGTAGCGGTATAGGTCGCTACTGCGAAGCCCCGCGACCAGCTGGATTCTGCACCATAGGTTTTTGCCATCCAATGAATCATATAGCCGATGGAGAGCACTGCGCATATCATTGTGGCGTAGAACAAGCTCACAATTACTTTACCGCTTTGCGGGTCAAGTTTTACCGGGTCATTGTCGCCGACACTCCAACCGATCTGGGTTGTTCCGTAGTACCACGCCACAACGGGAATTAGGGCAAGTACGGCGGTATAAATAAACGGTTTTATCAGTGTAAAAGTCGGTTGCTGGGCAATACTGTGCCATTCTTTATTGGGGTATAGAAGTATTCCGAGTATATGACTAAACATGTATTTCACCTTTTATTAAAATAGTAGATCGCGTTAATGATGATGGCTTAGGTCGTGCATATTGAAACGTTTGTTGTCACCGTTTGAGTATTAACAAGCAAAGTAATTTTTGCGTCTTCGTCAGCCTCGTGGTTATGCTTATGCTTATGTTCGTATTCTGCACTGTGCTGGGCATGTATCAGCGGCAACATTATTGTCACAACCCCGCAACAACACATGAGCACTCCAATAATTGTGCGACTCGATTTTTGTTTGAGGGTCGCCAGTATACCCCGACTAGAAAAAGCCGTTGCAAACATTGCTGGCAAGGTTCCTACACCAAACGCTAGCATAACAAAGGCTGAGGATGTTGCCTCTCCGTTTGCCAACGCTAAGCCAAGCGTCGAATAAATCAGTCCACAGGGTAGAAACCCCCAGAGTATACCAAGACCGAGCGATTTTACTGGGTGATCTATCGGAAGTAGGTAGCGGTTAAGGGGCTGAAGGTAGCGCCAAAATTTGGCCCCTAATTTTTCTAGGTAGCTTAAGCCCATCCACCACTGCGATAAATACAGCCCCATCGCAATTAGGAGAAAACCGGCAATTATCCTTAAAACCATTCCAGCCATGACAATGGAGTCTCCCAACAATTCTCCAAGGTAACCAAAGGTTAACCCCAAAAGACCGTAACTGAGCAGCCGCCCTGCATTATACAAAATGATATTGAGCGTAGCAGACTTTGACTGTGCGAGACCCAATGCACTGCTAATCCCCCCGCACATGCCCATACAGTGGGCACTACCCAGCAAGCCGATGGTAAAGGCTGCCGCTATTGAAAGTTCATTCATTTCGACCGCCTTCCTGCTGATGAGCGATCGGGGTATTGAATTGTTCTGTTTTCTTGTTGACGGCGTTTTTGTTGCCACCTGTGCTTTTCGGTTTTTCAACATCGTCAAACAGTATTCGATACGCTTCCGAATCAAGGTCATCGAATTGCTTATTGTCGACTGCCCAAATAAAAACACCTATGGCCAATAAGGTAAATGAAATCGCTATGGGGATTAGTAGGTATAGGCTAGGCATGATCTTCTTGGTCTTTTTTGGGCGTAGTGTCTGTTTTGTTCGTCAAGTCTGTTTCGTTCGTCAGGTCTGTTTTATTCGTCAGGTCTGTTTTATTCGTCAGGTCTGTTTCGTTCGTCAAGTCTGTTTCGTTCGTCAAGTCTGTTTCGTTCGTCAAGTCTGCTTTATTACTGGCGCCCGCCAAGGTCTGGCTTTGTTGGTCGAGGACATTCTTTGAGGCAGAGCTGTTTTGAAAAATACTGATAGCATTGACGGTCACCAGTATAGAGCTCAGTGACATACCAATGGCCGCCAGATATGGCGGTACAAGGCCTGCGGCAGCGAAGGGAATCGCAATGGCGTTATAACTCAGCGCCCACACCATATTTTGCGTGATCTTTGTTTTAACTCGTTTGGTTATTGCAAAAAATTCGGTGACTGCGCCTAAATTATTTGACAACAAAATGCCGCTAGCGTGATTTTTTGTGAGATCGGAGGCATTGTTCATTGCAATTGAAACATCTGCTGCTGCCATTACGGGAAGATCGTTAAGACCATCCCCAATAACAAGAACCCGCTCTCCATGTTTTTGAAGATTTTGTACGTAACGAAGCTTTTCTTCCGGGCTTACGTTTACTTTGTACTCGTCAAAACTAAGTTGCTTCGCTACGGACACCGCTTGCCCCGAGTTGTCACCGCTCAACAAGTGGGTCTTTAACCCCATGACATTACATTGCAAAATGGTTTTCTTTGCGTCCTTCCGCACACTGTCTTCGATAGCAAACCAGCATAGGGGGCCGTTTTGATTGGCCAACAAAATCCATTTATGACTATTCTTTTCAGGGCAGTTCTCTTGAGGGCTATTATTTTCGGGGCTGTTCTCTTTAGGAAAGCAGTCTTCAGAACAGCAGTTATCAGAGCCATGATGTGATTCTGCGGCAGTTTCGTTTGAATATAACGCACGTGCGAATTTTTCTGAGCCAATGCGATAAACAACATTTTTTATTTTGGCTTCTAGCCCTGCGCTTGGCTCCACATTCATATCCGTAACATTTCCCAGTAAGTCGGCATCTTTCCGGGTGTTATTGTCACTTGGGCTGAAAAATGCAGCGCGAACAAATGCTGAACTGATCGGGTGTTCTGAATGGATTTCCATCTCACTTGCAATCCAGCGGCAGGCTTCTTCGCTCATTGAACCCACGACATTAATATTACTTATGCTGTATTGGCCCGTTGTCAGGGTTCCGGTTTTGTCCCATACCACATGTTTTATTTGGGCGGCTCGCTCCCAGGTTTGAGGGTCGCGAATTAATAGCCCAAACTTACGTAATTGCCAGCCCGCACTCGCGACAACGGTTGGACTGGCCAAGGCGAGTGCGCAGGGGCAACTAACGACTAAAACGGATACCGCCGTCCAAAACGCTTGCTGTGGGTCTCTAATTATCCAATAGCTATAGGTGAGTAACGCCATCAGGAGTACGGCAAATACAAAGTAAATGACGAAGGTGTTCATGCGGCCATTGAGTTCTGGCCGGGCAGAAAGTGATTGCGGCAATAATTTTTCGATGGCTTTTATTTTTATTTGTGCGCCCAGAGCTTCTACCACGATATGCATGGGGTTTTGGTAGTTGATAGAACCCGCTAGGACTTTGTCGCCCTCTTTTTTATCCAGTGGCGAAAATTCCCCGGTTATTTGGGCTTCGCTGACTTTGCTAACACCGTCAAGCACTTCACCATCGACAGGGATGGTCTCTCCCGGTTTTACTTGGACAATGTCGCCAATTTTAAGGCCTTCGACGGCAGTTTCTTGGTAGCTGCCATCCCATTTACGCTGATTGACGAATTGAGGAAGTACACTTTGTAAGTCGTCAATACGTCGACCGGAGTAATGACGAATTTTCATTTCGATAAATCGTCCAAGCAGCAGGAAAAACGTAAACATGCATATGGAGTCGAAATAAATTTCACCGGAATTGGTGATCAGCGATTGACTGCTGGCAATAAAGCTCAGCCCAATGGCTAATGCAACGGGCACATCCATTCCTAAGGAGAGCGTCCGTAAATTTCGCCATGCGTTAAAGAAGAAACTTTGGGCTGAGTATATTAGGCAAGGAAGACTGATAAGGAAACTCGACCAGCGCAGTAATTGCCGATATTCTTCGGCTATGCCTTGAAACTCGCCACTGTAAAGCGCTATCGAGAGCATTCCAACCTGCATCATCACGATGGCAGAAACCACTAAACGTTTGAGTGCTTTTTTGCTTTCTTTTTTTCGTTTCTCGGCAATGTGGCTGACCGAGTACACATCAGGTTTATATCCGATATTTTGAAGGACGCAACATATTTGGCTTAATTTAATGTCTGTCGGTCGCCAGGTGACCAGCAATGTATGCTCAAGCAAATTAACCGATACGCTATTTATACCCTGTTCTTGATAAAGCAGTTTTTCAATTAGCCAGGTACACGCCGCACAGTGGATGCTTTCGATGTAGAGCGTAACGGTAGCGAATTGCGGATCATCACCTTCGAATAGTACATGTTGTTTTTCAAAAATGTCCTCATCGAATGAGGTAAAAGAAGACGGTTGCTGGTAGCTTTTATTGTGTTTAAGGATCTGATCGACGCTTAGCTGGTCGTTGTCTTTGTAACGATAATACTGGCCGAGTCCCGACTGATCGATTGTTTCGGCTATTGCTTTACACGCCGCACAACAAAACTGTTCTGTTTTTTGATTGATTATTCCGTTAATGGGAGCCTTTCCAGAATATGCGCCACTTACAATTTCCAAGTTGCAGTGAAAACACGCGTTTGGCCCACTATCCTCGATACCTGCTTTACTATTGTGATCGAGGTTTAGCATCGATTTACTCGCCTAGACCAGAGTTTAGTGCTTGTCCCTTGGACGTTTTAAGTGCTACGGCTCTTAAATCCGCCATACGCACTTCAGACTTAATTTCCCAATGTCGGGGTTCTCGTCCGCTGAGCGTAACGTACCACCGCCCTTCTACTTCCGGAATGGGGGATCGATACCAGATGTCTGACGGTTCATTTGGATCAATTTCTGCGATCAAGGTCAGTGAAAAATCGTACTGTTCTTGTAGTGGGTGTTCAAATTTTGCGGTTATTGTTTCGGGAAGGTTTTCTGAGTCCGCATGTAAGCTAACGCTTAGAAGCGGTTTGTTTTCACGGGTATCTTTTGTTGAAGGTTTTGTTAATACTTCGATTCTCATTGTGGCCACTATAGCCAAGGATTCCGCTGCTTGTTGGGCTTTAAACGATTTATTGATCGCCAATCCGTCTTTATAGGCATTATCACTGACTGGACTGTCTGCCGTTTTAAACGCAATAATAATGGTGATGAAGCTGGCCACAACCACGCAGGCGGGCAAACCAAAGATGAAGACAGGCCATAGATTTACGTTGCGCGCACTCATTTATTGCACACTCAGGCTTAGTGGCCCAATAAAACGGCTTTCTGACTGGGATGATAATTCAGGGTTATCGATGGATTCTAGGTTAAATACAATTTTGGTATTAAGACCACTTAAATCGCTAGGATGTATTTGCAAACGGAGGGGAATTTCTTTTATCTCCCCTGCGGCCATTTCCACCCGTTTATTTCCAATTAATGTCGCATTTTCCAAACCGCTAACGGCAATGCTAAAGGTGTGCTCATCTTGCTCTTTATTGATTATTTTAAGGGTGTAGATATTTTCTATTAGACCGTCTGCAGTTTTAAGGTAAAGTGCTTGCCGCCCTTTTTTTACGTCCAGTTCAACCGTCGAACGAAAGCTCACTGCTGCTAATAAAACCGAGGTAGCTAGTGTTAATACAGACAGATAGGCGATCAAACTCGGCCTAAGAATTTTCGATGGTTTTTCTTGTAGGGCGTTTTGTGTGGTGTAGCGGATCAGGTCTAAAGGGTAATCCATTTTTTTCATTACTGAGTTGCAAGCATCGATACACAGCGCACAGTTTATGCATTGATATTGCAAGCCATCGCGAATATCGATATCCGTTGGGCATACCTGCACACAAATTTGGCAATCAATACAATCGCCATGCTCGTCCGTTTTCCCTCCAGTACCACGCTTTCGGGCGCCGCGCGATTCACCGCGTTTAGCATCATACGATACCACTAAGGTATCGTCATCGAACATTGCGGATTGGAATCGCGCATACGGGCACATATACATGCATACCTGTTCCCGTAACCACCCCGCGTTCACGTAGGTTGCGCCGGTAAAAAACAGTACGCCGAGTGCTTGGCTAAGACCAAGCTGACTATCTAGAGGTGAAATAAAAAAAAATAAAAATTCTAACGATAGGTTTTGAATGGGATAAAAATAGCCGATAAAGGTTAGGCCCGTCAGAAAAGAAAATCCGACCCACATTATGTGTTTAATCAACTTTCGCCAGAACGTATCAAAATTAAGAGGGGCGCGGTCGCGTTTAATTCGTTGATTACGACTGCCTTCACACAGTTGTTCGGCCCACATAAAAACAGCCGTCCAAACCGTTTGCGGGCAGGTATAACCGCACCATACTCGCCCTAACCAATTTGTCACCGTAAACAATGCGATCGCAGCAATAATTAAAAACCCAGCCAGAATGGGAAAGTCCTGCGGCCAATAGGTTACACTGAAAATTGTGAATTTTCGTGCAGGAAGGTCAAACAATACTGCTGGCTGATTGTTCCATGACAGCCATGGCAAAAGAAAATACCCCAACAAAAGCGGCCAACCGGTAAGCAGCCTTAACCGCTGATAAAAACCCTTTATCTTGCGGGTGTAGACCTTTTCTCGTTTTTGATAAAGGTCTAATTCCGCAACACCATCCGGTTCGAATGTTGCGATTAGTTCGGGCTTACTGTCGCTCAACACCGTCCCCTAAACTAATAACATAAGCCGTTAACAAATGAATTTTATTTTCCGACAACATAGTTTTATGCGTCGGCATAACACCTCCACGACCTTCGAAAAGCGAATATAAAAGTTTGCCTTCGTCTACGCCGTAGAGCCAAACATTATCCACTAGGTTCGGCGCGCCAAGGGCTTGCGATCCTTTTGCATCGGCACCGTGACAGGCGGCACAAAATTGTTGGAAAGTTTTATCTGACGGGAGCTGTTTTTCTTCACGAGTGTTGTCTGCCATGATGACATTACTCAAGCGCTCTACCGTTTCAACATCCAATATACTTTTCCAGGCTGGCATTGAACCAGTTCGCCCTTCTGTGATTGAGGTTTTTATGGCTTGCGCGGTACCACCGTACAACCAATCCGCATCGGTGAGATTCGGGATACCGTAGGCTCCTTTTGCGTCACTGCCATGACACTGCGCGCAGTTATTGGCAAAGATTCGCTGACCCATTTTGATTGCGGGACGCGACGCCAAAAGTTGGTCGATTGTCATTTCGCCATAAGAAGCAAACAATTCGCCATAGCGTTTATCTGCCTTTTCGATTTGCTTGTCCCACTGTCCGCTGGATGTCCAGCCTTTAACGCCCTTAAAATTACCAAGACCGGGATATACAATTAAATAGCCAACGCCAAATACAATTGTGATTACAAACATATTTAGCCACCAAGCAGGTAGCGGGTTATCGTACTCTTCGATGCCGTCATAGCTGTGGCCAGTGGTCTGATTTTCACCTCGGCTTGTTGTCTTCCGGTTACCGAATAGCACCCAGATGATGCCGATGAAGGTGATGACCGTGAGAATAATAATCCACAGGCTCCAAAAACTTGTCATGGTTGTGTTTCCTCACCATCGTTAAAATCATCAGCAAAGGGTAAATTCCCCGCTTCTTCAAAGTGCTTTTTGTTTTTTCCGTTATAGGCCCAAAAACAGATGCTAACAAATGCGATCAGGGCGAAAACTGTCCCGATTCCTCTCAGTGTATTAATATCGAAATCCACTTGTGCTCTCCGTCTAACGCTTGGTTTTTAGTAGCGTGCCGAGCTGCTGCAAGTAGCTAATCAGGGCATCAATTTCTCTTCGGCCTTCAACATTTTCTTTTGCGTGCGCAATGTCGCTATCGGTATAAGGCACGCCAAGGGTCCGAAGTACTTGCATTTTTTTCGCTGTTTTTTCACCGCTTAACATATTGCGCTGTAACCACGGGAATGCTGGCATATTGGATTCGGGAACAAGATCGCGAGGGTTAAATAAATGGGCTCGGTGCCATTCATCACTGTAACGCTCACCCACACGTGCGAGGTCAGGGCCGGTACGTTTAGATCCCCACAAATGGGGATGATTGTAGACAGATTCCCCGGCTACTGAGTAATGACCATAGCGTTCGGTTTCAGCACGTAAAGGCCGAATCATTTGAGAGTGACAATTGTTACAGCCCTCACGAATATAAATGTCACGCCCTTCCAGCTGCATGGCGGTCAAAGGCATTAAACCTTCAATAGGTTCGGTTGTGCTTTTTTGAAAAAATAACGGGACGATTTCAACCAGGCCACCAAAGCTAATCGCTACCACGACCAAAATTACCATTAGGCCAATATTGGATTCGATCTTGTCGTGATTCATACGGCAGCTCCGTCTTGAGTATCGCTCTGTTTGGTATTCTCTTGCTCTGGAGCATCGGTACCGACAGTTTTCCAAGTATTCCATGCCATCACTAACATGCCGACAAAGAACATTCCGCCCCCTAATAGCCGAATCATGTAGCCGGGATAGCTGGCTTCAACGGAGTCAATAAAGCTGTAGGTTAATGTTCCATCCGTGTTGTATGCACGCCACATAAGACCCTGCAAAATACCGTTTACCCACATTGAAGAGATGTACAAAACCGTGCCGATGGTCGACAACCAAAAATGCACATTAATAAGGCCAATGCTGTGCATACGGGATTTTCCAAAGACGATAGGAAGCATGTGGTAAGTGGCGCCGATGGAAACCATGGCCACCCAGCCAAGTGCGCCAGAGTGTACATGCCCAATGGTCCAGTCGGTGTAGTGCGATAAGGCGTTAACGGTTTTAATTGCCATCATCGGGCCTTCAAACGTCGACATGCCGTAGAAAGACAGTGATACCACGAGAAAACGTAAAATAGGATCGCTGCGCAACTTATCCCACGCGCCGCTCAAAGTCATGATGCCGTTGATCATGCCGCCCCAACTGGGCGCCAATAAAATCAGTGACATTACCATCCCTAAGCTCTGCGCCCAGTCTGGCAATGCTGTGTAGTGCAGATGATGTGGCCCCGCCCAAATATAGATGGCGATTAAGGCCCAAAAATGAACAATGGATAAGCGGTATGAGTAAACGGGTCGCTCGGCTTGCTTGGGCACAAAGTAATACATAATGCCAAGGAAACCTGCGGTAAGGAAAAAGCCCACGGCATTGTGACCATACCACCATTGAATCATTGCATCGGTGGCTCCTGCGTATGCGGAGTAGGATTTTGTAAAGCTCACGGGGATGGCTGCACTGTTAACAACATGAAGCACTGCGACAGTGACGATAAACGCGGCATAAAACCAGTTAGCCACGTAGATGTGTTTAGTCTTGCGTTTGGCCACCGTGCCCAAGAATACGATGGCGTAAGCAACCCAGACGATGGTGATCAAAATATCAATAGGCCATTCAAGCTCGGCGTATTCTTTGGATGAGGTATAACCTAATGGCAGAGAGATCGCTGCAGACAGAATAACTGCCTGCCACCCCCAAAAGACGAAGCTCGCTAACTTGTCGGATAATAAGGCTGTTTGGCAGGTGCGCTGGACCACGTAAAAGGAGGTACCCATCAGGCAGCAGCCGCCAAACGCAAAGATCACAGCATTGGTGTGCAGGGGGCGAAGACGGCTAAAGGTGAACCAGGGGGTGTCAAAGTTCAGTTCTGGCCATACAAGTTGTGCGGCAATCAGTACGCCGACGGCCATGCCCACAACGCCCCAAACGACGGTCATGATGGCGAATTGACGGACAACACGGTAGTTGTACCGCGGTAAAATAGGCGATGAAGTCATGATGATCCAACAGGTAAGTCTAAAGATTCATGTAGTGTATATGTTTTTATTCGCGCCTAAGTTGAGTTAAATCAAATACCCCTATTTTTCTAAAATAACGCACTAAAGGAGTGCTAGTCATAGGGGAAGCGGTGATAGAATGGATATACAGTCCTCGCTGGGGCTAGAAAAACATTTTTTAGCACCGAATTTATATGAGCAAAATCAAAAATTCGCCCTGTAGTACTCGCCTTTCAATAAGGCGACATAGATAGATCATATATTCACCTAACTAGACCACTGACAAGCAGATATTCAAAATGGCTGAGACTCACTCCACACGCATCCAGTGCCACACCAACCCCCAAGTCTCCTGCAATGACTGCCGGCTCAATAGCATTTGCCTCCCCATTAGCCTTCAGCTTGACGATATTGATCGCCTGGACGGGATTATTAAGCGTGGCCGCCCCCTCCAAAAAGGCCACTTTATTTATCGACTCAACGATGCATTCAAATCGGTGTACGCTGTTCGCTCTGGATCACTGAAAACCTTTACCCTAAACGACCAAGGCGAAGAGCAGGTCACAGGGTTTTACTTGCCTGGTGAGATTTTAGGTTTAGACGGAATTGAAAGTGATTGCTACACCAATTCGGCGATTGCACTCGAAACATCATCAGTATGCGAGATACCATTTTCTCAAATGGAGAATCTCAGCCTCAGTATTCCGACCCTGCAAAGACGTTTTTTTCAAATAATGAGTCGCGAAATTAAAGATGACCAAAAACTAATCGCCCTGCTGAGCTCCAGCTCTGCAGAAGAACGCATCACAGCATTTTTACTGAGCATTTCAACACGCAACCAGCGCAGACAACTCTCGCCTAACGCCTTTAGTCTGCCCATGTCCCGTACGGATATGGCCAACTACCTTGGCTTAACGATTGAAACAACCAGCCGCATTATCAGTCGATTAAATAAATTAGAAATTATAAAAGTTAGTCGTAACGATGTTGAAATTTTCGATTTTGATGCCGTCCGTGCGCTATCAAAAGCATTTGACTGCAAATAACGACGAGATCTAGCAGCGAAAAGTAACACGCATACTTAAGAAGAAAAGAAACCTAGCAACAAACAGTTGAGGGAATTTAGCAACCCTCAACTGATCTGTATTTATATAATCTGTGAATATCGAATTTCGGGCTGGCGCGCCAAATAAGCATCGAAGATCATGCATACTCTACGCACCAATAATCGCCCCTGCTCCAGAACGGTAATTTTACGCTCACCAATTGAGATTAATTCATCCTCCTGCAGAAGTTTTAACGCATTCAACTCAGCTTTAAAATACGATTCAAAATTAAGGCCAAACTCCCGCTCTATTTTTTCAAAATCCAAGCTGAACTGACAAATCAGATAATGAATTATCCGCTGACGAATTCGGTCATCTTGAGACAACTCCATACCACACGACATTGGTAATTGGCACGTATCAATAGCTTGGTTGTAGTCGTCTATTCGCTTGTGATTCTGCACATAAATATCATCGATGGCGCTAATAGCTGAAACGCCAAATCCGATTAGATCACTTTCAGCATTTGTGGAATAGCCCTGAAAATTTCGCTGTAATTCCCCCTGCTGCTGAGCGACAACCAATCCATCACCGGGTTTCGCAAAGTGATCCATGCCGATATAGACATATCCTGCAGCGCAAAGCGTTTCAATGCTCATCTGCAATATTTCGAGTTTCAACTGAGCCGAAGGCAGTGCTGACTCATCAATTTGACGCTGAGTTTTGAATAGATGAGGTAAATGTGCGTAGTTGAACAACGAAAGTCGGTCTGGCGATAACGCAATAATTTTGTCCAGCGTTGTTCGAAATGTTGCCACTGTCTGATGCGGCAATCCGTAGATCAAGTCCATACTCAGAGAATGAAACGCCTGCTCCCGAATATGACGCACCAGATTGGCGACATCCTCTTCACTATTAAAGCGATTCACCGCCCTCTGCGTTTCTAGATTGAAATCTTGAATCCCCATACTTATACGGTTAAATCCAAGCTTCCTCAAATGTCTAATGGTTTTTTCATCTACACCTTTCGGGTGTATTTCAATTGAATACTCTCCGCTATCATCGGATAAAAGTGGAAAATAACTGGCGGTAGCTTCCATCAATGACTGCATTTGCTCCAACGAAAGATACGTTGGTGTGCCTCCGCCCCAGTGCAGCTGAGTAACCGGTCGATCTCGATCAAATAGCTTTGATTTCATCTGGATTTCTTCTTGCAAGCGAGCAAGATACGGAACAGATCTCTGCCTATTTGCAGTAATAATTTTATTGCACGCGCAGTAATAACACACGGTGTCACAAAAAGGAATATGGAAATAGAGTGAAAGAGCGCCGCCTTTTTTGTTGCTACGCGCTATCCCCGCGTTCAAATCATCTTCCGTAAAATCATCAAGAAATTGAGGAGATGTCGGGTAAGATGTATAACGCGGCCCCGCCAAGTTGTAACGTTTGATCAAGGCATCGTTCCATGAAATTGTTGGTTTTAGTGTCATCATTTTGATAATTCCGCAGCAATACAGCAGGAGTTGGGCTTTGCGCCCCTTACTCGGACACTGAAAAACTAGACCGCCAAATTATCGACTGCCCAATATAGTCCAATATTAAAGTACGTTGTCTCGCCATTATCATTCGGCAGCGCATCCAGAGTTTTGATTTGGCTCAAGTAAAACAGGGTTAGCACATAACAAAATGACAACCCGACTTTTTGATAGTAATTTGATTTGGCGCAAACCCATAAGAAATTTGGAGATCCACAGCCTCTCCATTGAGTCAAATCAACCACAAAAAAATGATATAGAGTAGAGTAAGACGATTAAAAATCTCGACTTTTCAGAGCGCAAAAATGAATTACCTAGCTGAATTTCATGAAAGTTACGAACGCATAATGGGCCCTCAAATCCAAATAAGTGCGCAAGGTCAGCGTTTTTTTGATTATTTTTACGGCCAGTTTATCGAAAATAACCCTGGGGCCAAGCAAGCATTCAGAAATACAGATATGGAACGTCAGAAACAAATGCTACGAAAATCCCTACTTTTTATGGCTAATTTTTCATGCTGCGAAGAAGGAACTGAGTTTATGGGGAGAATTGCACAGACCCACAGCCGCAAACAATACAACATTACCCCGGAGCTGTATGACCAATGGCTTAGCTGCATGGTTGATACGGTGCGCAAGTTCGACCCACTTTTTGACGACGATGTTGAAATCGCTTGGCGCCTTTCCCTAGCCCCCGGCATTTCATATATGAAGCATATGTATCCAAAGTAACGACTTCCTAGTGCTAAAACAATCCAGATCAAATACTCTTACAGAAATTCCGTTATCATTAGCGCGTAAGGCGCTACCCTTCTCATTATATTTTGGGTTATAACAACAGAAAAACCCAAATTCAGTGATGACAACGTCTTTAGGTCAGGCAATATTAAACCTAAGGCAGATCACTAATACTGTTACACAGGAAAACAGCTATGCAAGCCCTCGACACCCCCGCCCCCTCCAAACAGACCAAAGCACTGGGGGCAAGTACCTTTGCGTTCACCGCTTGTTTTGCCGTTTGGACGATCTTTTCCATCATCGGTATCCAATTAAAAAGTCAATTCGGATTAAATGAAACCGAATTTGGTCTATTAGTAGGCACACCTATTTTAACGGGTTCACTGAGCCGTCTATTCCTCGGGATATGGGCCGACAAGTACGGCGGGCGCAGCGTTTTTGTCATTGTTATGTATTTGGCAGCACTTGCGACCTACTTATTATCCCTGGCAAGCAGTTACCCAATGGCCTTATTGGCAGCTTTAGGTGTTGGCTTAGCAGGCGGCTCTTTTGCTGTCGGTGTCGCTTATGTTTCAAAGTGGTACCCAAAAAATAAACAAGGGACAGCACTTGGCATGTTCGGCGTCGGTAACGTTGGCTCTGCAGTTACGAGTTTTGGCGCACCTTTTGTTTTAATCGCCTACGGATGGCAAACCGTTGCTGTTGTATGGGCGTCAGCGCTGGCAGTAATCGCCACTTTATTTTGGTTGTTCACAGAAGATGACCCTGAGATTAAAGCGCGAAAACAGAACAATCTGAAAGCAAGAACACTACTGGAACAGTTAGAGCCCTTAAAAAACATTCAAATCTGGCGTTTTTCCATCTACTACTTTTTGGTATTTGGCGCTTTCGTAGCGCTTGTTCTTTGGCTTCCTCGCTACATGGTCAGTGTTTATGACTTGGATTTAAAAACTGCCGGTATATTGACCGCTGTTTTCGCTGTGCCCGCCAGCCTTTTCCGCGCCTACGGCGGGCTGTTGTCTGACAAGTACGGCGCTCGAACCATTATGTATTTAACGTTTGGGGTTTCAATTGTTTGTACTTTTATGCTCTCTTACCCCAATACCGATTATGTGATTCACGGCATTGACGGTCCTATCGCCTTTTCCACTAGCATGGGCCTAATCCCCTTTGTGATTTTGATGTTTATCCTTGGCTTTTTTATGTCGTTAGGCAAAGCGGCTGTTTTTAAACATATTCCGATTTACTACCCCAACCATGTGGGTGTGGTGGGCGGATTGGTCGGAATGGTCGGCGGACTCGGCGGCTTTATTCTTCCCATTGCTTTTGGAGTGATGAATGACCTAACCGGGATATGGACAAGTTGTTTTATGCTGCTTTTCGCCGTTTCCTCTATTGCCTTGCTTTGGATGCATATGTCTGTGCGCCAAATGGAGCGAGCTGCACTTACGAAATCGTTACCTGAGCTGCCTGACTTACCAGAACTGCCTGAAATGGAGAGCATTCATGAGCCGGAGAAGCATTCGAAGGTACTCAGCCATACCTTGGATGAATGGCACCCTGATGATGAAAACTTTTGGGAAGACAAAGGTCGCCATATTGCAAAGCGCAACCTTTGGATTTCAATCCCCTGCCTTTTACTCGCTTTTTCCGTATGGCTAGTATGGAGTGTCGTTGTTGCGAAGTTACCTGCCGTTGGCTTTGCATACGACACGAATCAATTGTTTTGGCTCGCGGCATTACCGGGCCTTTCCGGCGCGACCTTACGCATTTTCTATTCGTTTATGGTCCCCATTATGGGGGGCAGACTTTGGACCACGCTATCCACGGCAACGCTACTGATACCTGCGATAGGTATTGGCTATGCAGTACAAAACCCTGAGACGCCCTACTTCATCTTTTTAGTGCTGGCTTTGCTGTGTGGCTTTGGTGGCGGTAATTTTGCTAGCTCCATGGCAAATATCAGTTTCTTCTTCCCTAAAAAAGAAAAAGGCAATGCTTTAGCGCTCAACGCCGGTCTTGGTAATGTCGGCGTAAGCATTATGCAGTTTGCTATTCCGGTGGTTATCACTGCTGGCGTATTTGGCAGCATGGGCGGCGCAGCGCAAACCCTAAGTAATGGCGGTCAAATGTGGCTGCAAAACGCGGGGTTTATTTGGGTTCCGTTTTTATTGGCTTCCACTATTGCAGCTTGGTTTGGGATGAATGATATCTCATCCGCAAAAGCTTCATTTAAAGAGCAGTCCATCATATTCTCACGTAAGCACAATTGGATTATGTGCTGGCTTTACACCGGGACATTTGGCTCCTTTATTGGATACTCTGCTGGATTTCCACTACTGAGCCAACTGCAATTCCCTCAGGTCGACGCACTAAAATATGCCTTTATCGGTCCATTGGTAGGCGCCCTATCAAGAGCTGCAACCGGCTGGGTTTCGGACAAATGGGGCGGCGGTCGAGTTACATTTTGGACCTTCATTAGCATGGTTGCGGCCGTTATCGGTGTGATTTATTTCCTTAGTATTAAGGATCAACCCGGTGCGTTTTGGGGCTTCTTTGCAATGTTTGTTGTGCTGTTTTTTACAACCGGCATTGGCAATGCGTCTACCTTCCAAATGATTCCAGTGATCATGCGACTCGAAATGCCGAAGCTAATGCCTAGCCTTTCTAATAAAGACCAAGCACGCCAGATAGACAAGGAGTCAGCCGCTATTATCGGATTCACTTCCGCTATCGCAGCCTATGGGGCATTCTTTATACCCAAGTCATACGGTACGTCAATATCGCTAACGGGCAGTCCGGTCGCTGCGCTTTGGGGCTTTGCTATCTTTTATGTTGCCTGCGCATTAATTACTTGGATGTTTTACACCCGTAAATCTGGGCTCCTGTATGAGATAGAACGTAAATAGCGGTCCAGAAACACGAAGAATAAAAGGGCCGACATTGAGTGTCGGCCTTTTTACTTTCGTAAACCGCCCCTGATAAAGCTCTATTAACCTCTTTAGATTCGTATCAAAGAGAACGCGATAAGTAACACTCAACTCCAAAATTTAGTCATTTACTCCCTATTTGATCGGTCCTAAACAATGCTGTCCCAAAACGTATGAAAACAGAATTATTGGCCCCTGCTGGCTCCCTCAAAAATATGCGCTATGCCTTTGCCTACGGGGCTGATGCAGTGTATGCCGGTCAACCTCGTTACAGTTTGCGCGTGCGCAATAACGAGTTCAATAAAATGGATGTGATGGCTGCAGCCATTGAAGAAGCCCACAACCAAGACAAGCTGTTTTATTTGGCCAGCAATATTTCGCCGCATAACGATAAGGTTCGCAGCTATATTCGTGACCTCGAACCGATAATCGAAATGGGACCAGACGCCCTGATTATGGCCGACCCCGGTTTGATAATGCAGGTCAAAGACCGCTGGCCTGAGCAAACTATTCATCTTTCCGTACAGGCTAACGCGGTGAACTGGGCGACCGTTAAGTTTTGGGAACGGCAAGGAATTAGCCGTGTCATTTTATCGCGGGAACTGTCCCTTGATGAGATCGAAGAAATTCGCCAGCAATGCCCTGAAATGGAGCTGGAAGTCTTTGTCCACGGTGCTTTATGCATTGCGTATTCTGGTCGCTGTTTACTCTCTGGCTATATGACCCACCGCGATTCAAACCAAGGGGCCTGTACCAATTCTTGTCGTTGGGAATACAATGCTCACGAAGCCAAAGAAAATGAGATTGGCGATTTAATTCCAGTGGTCGAAGAAAACAGTACGCCTCTTCCTACTTCAGCTGAACCCGCCACTTGGGACCCAGAAGCCCCTGAGGTTGAACCGGTATTATTGCAGGAGCGCGGTAGACCCGGCGAATATATGCCCGCTTACGAGGACGAGCACGGCACCTATATTATGAATTCAAAAGATCTACGCGCAGTTCAGCACGTGGATCGATTGGTGAAGATGGGCATTCACTCCTTAAAAATTGAAGGTCGCACTAAGTCGCATTATTACGTTGCTCGTACCGCTCAGGTGTATAAAAAAGCGATCGCTAATGCTGAGGCAGGTATTCCTTTTGATATGAATATGATGGATGAACTGGGGACTTTAGCGAATCGCGGTTACACCGAGGGGTTTTATCGCCGCCATGTTCCAGCCGAGTATCAAAGCTATGAAACGGGAAATTCTTTACCCTTAAGCCAGCAGTACGTGGGTGAAAAATTGAGCTTTGATGACGCTTCTCGCTGCATGACTTTTGATGTTAAAAATCAGTTTAAGATAGGCGACGAATTAGAGCTGTTTACACCGCGCGCTAACCACCATTTTATATTGGACAACTTATCGACAGAAAAGGATGAACCCATCGACGTAGCGCCAGGCTCAGGATGGATAGTGAAAGTTCGGATACCGAACGACATTGATATTGCCACTTTGCAAGGCTTTGCATTGCTCGTACGAAATCTTCCCAACAAAAAAGCCAACGCTAATACAGCTTGCTAGCACATCACCAAAGGCAGGCCTAAATACTAAGCTACGTGCGTTAAACGATGGACGATTAACTTCTTAAACCCAGGTAAATGCTGACCTACAGTTAGGGCTGCTTTACGAGCCACTTTGGCCACAGGGTGGTCGTTCGTAAATAAGTTCACAATGGCATTCGTTCCTCGATATATCGGCATTGCTAGCAATTGATGGCGAAGCTCGTAATTCCGTAAACCCCAGGGGTTTGCTATGTCTTTATTATCTTTTATCGCAAGCTTTATTTGTGTGGCAAGGGTATCTGCGCTTCGAACAGCGAGATTATAACCATGAGCCGTAACAGGGTGCATACCAACGGCAGCATCCCCCACAAGCGCAAAACGCTGTGCAATAAAACGATTGGAATATGCGCCAACCAAGGGATAGCAAAAACGCTCACTGACAAGCGTCATCTTACCTAGATGCTCACCAAAGAACTCTTCAGCCTTACGATTGAATGCCTCGTCACTTAACTCACTAAGCTCGTATGAATCTCTAGCAGGCACAGTAATCACTATGGACGATCGGTTTTCGCTCAAAGGTAAAATCGCGCACGTTTTACCGTAAAGAAATGATTCACGCGCTGTATTTTGATGGCTTTTGGTGTGTGTCATATTACAGACAAGCATCACGCGACCATAATCCTTCATCGACGCTCCAATGCCCATCATACGCCGGATATTTGAAAAGCGGCTATCTGCAGCAATCAGTAGATTGGCCTGAAACGTCTCACCGCTCTCTAAGCGCACTTCAGCTTTATTTTCACATGTACTAGCAGAAGCCACGGCGCTGCCTAAAACAAAATGTATATTTGAATGCTCACTCGCTTGTTCAAAAAGTGCTTTGCGAATATGGTGATTAGACACAAGAAAACCTAGAGGGGCAACTGCATCATCACTGCGTTCAAATTGAAGTATTTGAGGGATATCTTCGTTGCACACCTTCGCGTCTTTTAACGGGTGAATATTATCGTTATCAAAACGTTGCCAAACACCTAGCCCACGAAGTATTGATTGAGAAGTATGCGTCATCGCAATATCGCGGCCATCCATTTTAGGAACCGCTAACTCACCCTCCAGCTGAGTATCGACAAGGGTAATATCGAGGCCAGTTTCAGCAAGTGCGCAAGCCATCGTTAAGCCTGACGGGCCAGCCCCAACAATGACAACATCTGTTTTATTGGCCATCCTCCCTCCTGTTATTTTGCGATTTAACATGAACCCAGGCTTGAATTTTTTTGAAATAAACAAATTCTTCGCCAACGGATTTAACAAAACGTACATCTCCGTTTTCAGGTGGGTCGTAATCCTCTAACCCTTCCAACGCCAACACATTCGCCAGGGTAAGCTTGGGAGTCCGAATTTCCGGAAGCTCACTAAGGTGTAATTCAGCTGCGGCCCAAATCATTCCATCACGCTCTACTGGCGAGGCATGTTTGTAATCCGTAGAGAGAAAAACAGCAGATGTACCTGCCATTTTTTTATATAAGGCTGATGTCATGTCTAAGCTCGTTAACAAAAGATTCAAGAAGACTGTATCGACGTTGTAGCTTAAGGGTTTTGATCTCGATCAGAAATCGAGCATTAGGCTAATATTAGGACGGTTAATCTACATCTGTGAATGAGCGGAAACGACTAAAGCTATCGAACCACTTATTTTCAGTAACGAGTTGATCACCCTCGCCTAAAAGGCGATCGTTTTTTTGTATGGGGTAAGTGCTTGTAAGGAGTAGACCCTATGATCAAACCGTTTGCAGCTTGCCAAAAAAGCTAGATGGCATTATGTGGCTTAACGATTCTTCAGCTCTGAGTTTAAGACTGGCGGTCAAGACGATAGAGTCTTTCATTGCGTTCATTTTCTGTAATCACTTCTGCTACTAAACCAGAAAGTTGCTCACTTCTTTGATATGGGGTATCGATGTCGAGATGGAGGTCAAAGTAGTCGTCGCCAAAGTACATGCGTACGACGTGCCCCAAATCGAGTAGTAGATAGGATTCTGTTTTTGCCCGAATGACAACTTTACCGGGCTCACAATACTCACGACAAACCCCATGCCGACCGTCGAGGTGCATCAGGACTTTAACAACACTAGACGCTAGCTCTTTTAAGGCTTGAGTGGAAAACGTATCATTGTTCTGTGAGGCAAATACACTCAGCTTTTCATTAATATCAATTACGTTCATGAAGTCTGTATCTAATGTCATTTTTTGGGTCGGGTTATGCTGGTGATTTTGTGATCGAAAGGCTGAATAGTAAAGCCGTGTTTGGCTATTTTATGGCTCTAGATTATTCAGTGGCTCGGCCAAATTGATTATAGATTTAGCGTTTACTTTTCGTGGGCGCATTATAAAATCAATTTAGGCTTTAATGGAACAATAGTCTGATATATTGTCGTCATTTACTACGCACTGTCACACACTTCGGCACACTTGATAAAAAAGAATGCAATTAACACATGAATTTATTACTTATTGAAGACTTTCAGTTCACATCCGAATCCTCTGCTATAGCCAACCTTAGGCAAAGCGAACACATTCAGAAGATTTTAAAGCTGTCTGTGGGCGATAAAATTTCGCTGGGCAGAATAAATGGATTGATGGGTTATGGCGTCATCCAATGCCTGGATACGAATGTGGTAATTGAAGACATTGTGCTCGATAAAACACCACCCCCGCAGTTAAACCTCACGGTTATTTTGGGCATGCCCCGCCCTCAAATGCTGAAGCGTATTTTACAAACGTTAGCGACGATGGGCGTTAAGAAAATTTGCTTTATTCAGTCGAGTCGCGTGGAAAAAAGCTTTTGGCAAAGCCCTTCGGCTACGGACGAGGCAATACACAATCAGCTTATTTTAGGTTTGGAGCAAGGCGTTGCGACTCAGTTGCCTGTCGTGGAAAAGCATCTTAGGTTTCGGCCGTTTATTGAAGATCAGCTGGAAGAGCTTACGCAGGACACAAAAAAATTTATTGCTCATCCTAATTCTTCTGAGGCACCGACCCCTCATCATGAGAGCGCGCCTCTGAGTTTAGCGATTGGACCAGAGGGTGGCTTTATTCAAAAGGAAGTTGAGCAGTTTGAAGCATACGGCTTTACTTCTATTCATTTAGGTCGGCGTATTCTTAAGGTAGAAACGGCGGTTCCTGTACTGCTGGCGAAGCTTTATTCGTTCACATGTTAGCTAGTTCCCATCCAGAAATAGGTCTCTACTCGACAACTGCTCCTGCGTTGCTCTACCTCCTGCTTCCTTGCAGTCGTGCGATCGATTTTAAAACGCCATTTTCACACAGCAAGATATAGTTGCTTGAAATAACCAAACGCCCATATCCTGTGATGCAAAACTGACATTTTAAATTCGCTCTCGCAACGAGCCATTTCTGGATGGGCACTAACTAGGTGGAGGGAGTTTCATTTTGTAGCGAATTACGCATCTTGTTCGTCTGTGATTTCTTTGGTTTGATTGACCAATTCTTTTTCAAAGTCTTCTGCCGATAGTGGTCGACTGCACAGGTAGCCTTGAAAATAACGACAGCCGTATTCACGGATGTAGCGCAATTGTTCTTCGGTTTCTACTCCTTCGGCAACAACGTCAAGCTCTAGCATGTTGCCCATGGCACTAATGGTTTCGACGAGGACTCTGTCGTTACTGTCTTCACTTAAATCACGCACGAAACTTTGGTCTATTTTCAATATTGAGACGGGCAGTTGTTTTAGGTAGCTAATGGATGAGTAGCCGGTCCCAAAGTCATCGAGTGCAAAATGAATACCTTCTGACTTTAAGGTCAGCATGGTCTGGATGGTTTCGTCTAGATTATGAATGACGATCCCTTCGGTGATTTCCATTTCGACCATATCAGGCGGCACCGATTGCTGTTTGAACAACTCTCTAACGTCATCGACAAATTTTGCCGATCGGAACTGACGAGGGCTGATATTGACGCCAATTCGCATATTATTGCCCCAGAGCCCTTTGTCTCGCCAAATTGCTACTTGAGCCAGGGATTGCTCTATGACCCATTGGCCAACTTCAACGATTAAGCCTGAGGCTTCGAGCACGGGTATAAATTCGACAGGAGAGATCATGCCGCGTTCTGGATGATTCCAGCGCAGCAGTGCTTCTGCCCCCACAATTTCGCGCGAGATGCTGTCGGCTCGGGCCTGGAAGTGGAGGCTAAACCGGCCCTGTTCTAGGGCTCTGTGCAGTTCACCTTCCATGGCTAATACGTTGCGTGCGTTATCGGCCATGTAACGGTTGAAGAATTGTATGGCGTTGCGACCCTGTTCTTTTACTTGATACATGGCGGTATCGGCGTATTGCAGCAGTTCGTGTACGCCTGCCCCTTGTTCAGGAAACATGACGATGCCGACGCTGCAGGTCACGTGGAGTTCGAAATCGTTGTGATGATACGGTTGGGATATGGAGGCTTTGATGCGCTCGCCGGCTTTTTCGGTATTGACGATGGCAGTAGCTAGGTCTGTGCCGAGGTCTGTGAGGATGATGACGAATTCATCTCCGCTCAATCGCACCACTACGTCGCGTGCGGCAGTCACGTTGGTGAGACGGTCGGCCACTCGCTTGAGTACAACGTCGCCAACGGGGTGACCGAGAGAATCGTTGATGTGTTTGAACTGGTCGAGATCGATAAAGAGCAAGGCACCGATGGTTTCATATTTTTTAGATTTCTCCAGCTCTTCTTCGAGGCGCTCTAATAAGTAGCTGCGGTTGGGCAGGTCTGTCAGTGCGTCATGGTAGGCCATGTGTTCCATGAGCTGCTGGGTATTTTTCAGTTCGGTAATGTCGGAGGAAACGACTAAGGCTACGACTTCGTCGTAAAATTCCATGGGCATGACGTAGGTGTGCATTTGGTGTTCCATGCCGCGCCGGTCTATCCACTTTTCTTCCCAGATTTGCGCGGCCTTACGCGTCTTGATAACTTCTGCGTCCATTTCCATGACTTCAGAGGTGGAGGTGGAGAAGGAGGATTCGAATTCGCTGATGTGGGAGCCGCGCATTTGGTCTGGCGTGGTGGCGAGGAAGTCTGCAAGGGCTTTGTTGGCAAAGATGTAGTAGCCGTCACGGTTACGCGCGCCGACCCATACGGGAAGGCTATCGATTATTTGCCTAACGTGTTCTTCACTTTTACGCAGTACGACTTCGACGGCACGGCGTTTGGCCAGTGCCAGGTCGACTGCGTCGAGCAGTTGGTTGGCACTCCGCACGAGCTGATTGAGTTCGTCGTCCCAAGATTCATGCGGGGGAACAAGTCTCTGTTCGCCTGGGCTGCCGGGGTTTATCGCTTTCATTTGCGATGACAGTCGGATCAGGGGTTTGGTGAGCATGTAGTAGAAGGCAATGAAGAGAAACATGACCAAGAAAAAACTGCGAATAAAGCCGATGCTGATCAGGACGATAGACTGCTGGTAAAAGGGTTGGTATGCGGTGTCCATGTCGACAACAAAGTTGATGTAGCCAATGGCTGTATCGTTGTTGGGTACGAATAAGGGAGAGCTGAACAGTTTGAGATCTTCTGTGAGTTGCTGTGTCCACCATACTGTTTTTGAGTCGGGGCGGCTTTTTTCTTGGGTGGCGAGTTCGTTACCCTGTGCGTCTTCGATGGTGACGGCGACGATAAAATCGTAGCGAATAAGTCCGCTGCTGACTTCTCGCGCGAGGGGTTTGTCGTATGTGTCGACGGCTCTTGCTGCTGGCGGTGTGGATACCTCGGTTATGCGCGAGATCAAGCGATTGATTTCGGTGGAGTGCACCTGATAATCGATGGACATTTGTACGATGCTCATGAATAGCCCGACAATGAGTGCGATCACCACGCCCACTTTGGCTAAACGAAACGAAATCCCCGAAGCAAAACCTTGCACGTATACCCTTCTCTGCTTAATTTTCTATGAAAGTGATCGTGTTATGGCGTAATTTTCGAGCACTAAGACTTGATCATATTAACAATAGACGCGCCATTTTTTCATCTTAGAGCTAATTATTCTAGGTTTATGCGCGTTAATGCTCTTTTATAGCTATTGCTGCGTCAGCACACAATAAATGACGCCTATATCACTGGACTAAAGTATGCCATCGGCATTTTATTCATGATCTGGCTCTGCCAATGTTGATTTTTTCGCGTTAATAAAACAGTGCTACTGCCTGTAAAACAGAATTTAGATATTGATAGTTTTAACGAGGTCGAGCATTGCTAGCATTTCATTATTGTCTTTTGCATTCTCGCTTGCGTTGTTGAGGTCAATGTTTTCGAAGCCCATATTATCAATGACCAATTGGTGTTCTGCGGTATTTGAGGAGTGGGGGTCTGAGTGTAAGGGCGTTGACCGGTCGAGGGTTAAGCCTTCAAAATCGTAGCGGTCTTTATCGGCGAGTTGCGATGGCGAGACGCGTTGCAATGCACCAAAGATGGAGTCGACTCGGCCTGGGTGTGTTTCTTCCCATCCACTGAGCATTTTTTTTATGGCTTGGCGCTGTAGGTTTTCTTGTGAGCCACAAAGGTTGCAGGGAATGATGGGGTAGCCTTTGTAGTGGGCCAGGTCTATGAGGTCTTTTTCTGGACAGTTAAACAATGGGCGTATGACGATATTGCGTTTGTCGTCGGCCAGGAGTTTGGGCGGCATGGCTTTTATGCGTCCGCCGTAGAATAGGTTGAGGAATAAGGTTTCGACGATGTCGTCGCGATGATGGCCTAAGGCTATTTTGGTTGCGCCAATTTTTTCGGCAAAGCCGTAAAGGGTACCGCGACGTAAACGGGAGCATAGCCCGCAGGTGGTTTTGCCTTCTGGGATAACGGACTTTACGACGCTGTAGGTGTCTTTTTCGACGATGTGGTATTCAATACCGAGTTTATCGAGGTAGTTCGGCAGTATGTGTTCGGGGTACCCGGGTTGCTTTTGATCCATGTTGACGGCGATCAACTCAAATTTAACGGGCGACGCTTTTTGCAGGATGCTGAGGATCTCTAGCATGCCGTATGAGTCTTTTCCGCCGGAAAGGCAGACCATTACTCGGTCGCCCTCTTCGATCATGTTGTATTCGAGGATGGCTTTGCCCACGTTATGGCGCATGCGCTTGAGCAGTTTTTTAAGTGTTGGGCGGGTGTTGTTTTCTGTTGCTACCACGTTCAAAGAGCTAACCTATTTCTACCGTTTTCCATGCGCGCTATTGTACGGATTTTATCCGCTGTGTGGAAACACGAAGTTCGCCCTTTGCCGACGTTTTTCCTCTGTGGAGGAAAAGCTGTGCCGATCCTTTTGCCTCTGTTGCTGGTAGAGGCAGCTTTGTTCCGTTAAAGGCGTTCAATTTGCACCCAAACGTTCACATTTCCTTCGCCCTGCCCTTATGTTGCGTGGGTTTAGCGGTATTTTGACAAGCAGGCATAGGTTTTGCTCTGTCTCTTACAGAATTCATTTTTTACGCGGTTTCAGCTTTACTCGCTGCCGTCGTAAACGGGTTAAAAATTAACGGCAAGGCCGTTAGGGGAAATGTACATCGTGCTCGATTTGTCTGATCAAGATTTAGTGTCTGCCTTACTCGATGCTCAACAGAACCATAAGGTTGTGAAGGTGTATTTACCCGACGGCAATCAACCCCTTAGCAGCACGGTTCTGGGGTTTGATTATTATGAGCGGTCTCTGTTGCTCGATTCGTTGACGCCGCCTTTAGGTAAGCAAAAACTCAAGACTTTGGAAAAAACGCCCTTTTGGCTTCAGTTGCGCCACGAAGATCGGTACCTCAATCTTTTTTGTGTGGTGGATGAGTACCAATATGATCTTTACACCTTAAAAATACTGCAGCATGAATTCACGGATAATCAACGCTGGTTTTCGCGTATTCGCTTTGATGTCAGGAAAGGCCCGCAGCTGACAATCGATCTTCCTCATGAGCTACCCATTAAGGGCTATATTCGTGACCTCAGCGCGCACGGTGCGTTGGTGGAGTTTTATGGGAATGATATTCGCGATCAACTTGAGGACAGGAAGGTATGCGATTGCCGCCTGCGCTTTAACGAGCTTTTTGATGTGGAGTTGAAGGCTGATATTAAGCAGTTGACGTTTGCCCGACGGCCGTCTTGTCATTCGCAATTGCGTTTAATGTTTACTTCTCATTCGAGTGTGACGTTTAGTCAGTTGGAAAACTTTATTGAGGCGTTTAATGAGGATGCTTGCTCACATTTATTTGCGAATAAAACAATGTTTAAGCAGGCGCATATTGCTTAAAAGATGGGAAAAATGGGGGACGGGGAAGGAAAAAAGGGAAACGGGAAACAGGGAAAGAAAAAGGGAGACGGGGGAAAGGAAGGGAAAGAGCATTACGGGGCTGTGTCATATTGCGTTGCAGACGTTAGAATGGGCGGTACGATTTATACTTCCTGTATTACTTAGGCTGCCTTGTGACTGATCAACGATTATCTTCTGAAGAAATACTTGCCCTCGACAAACAATATGTTTGGCATCCTTACTCGCGTTGCAATAGTGATTTACCGATATTCCCTGTTGAATCTGCTGAGGGGACGCACATTACGTTGTGCAGCGGTGAACGGCTTTACGATGGGATGTCGTCTTGGTGGAGTACGATTCACGGCTATAATCACCCTGATTTGAATGCGGCAGCGACGGATCAGCTTTCTCGTATGTCCCATGTTATGTTCGGTGGGCTGACACACGAACCGGCGGTAAAACTTGCTCAAACTTTAGTGAAGCTTAGCCCTGCAGGACTGGAGCAGGTTTTTATTAGTGATTCTGGCTCTGTTGCTGTGGAGGTCGCGTTGAAGATGGCGCTGCAGTATTGGAATTCGCTGGGTGAAAAAACTGGCGAGCAACGGCAGTCTTTTCTGACGGTTAAAAATGGGTACCACGGGGATACTTTCGCGGCGATGTCTGTTTGCGACCCGGATACGGGTATGCATTCTCTTTACGCTGACTTTGTTCAAAAAAATCATTTTGCTCCTGCCCCGCAAAGCCCTTTTGATGGTGATTTTATCGAGAGCGATTTGGATGAGCTGACGCGGCTGGCTCACGCGCATAAAAACGAAATCACCGCTATCATTCTTGAGCCTATCGTCCAGGGCACTGGCGGTATGCGTTTTTATTCTCCGGAATATTTAAAACGCGTCCGAGCTTTGTGCGACGAACTCGATCTTTTATTAATCGCAGATGAAATCGCCACAGGCTTTGGCCGAACCGGTAAATTATTCGCCTGTGAATATGCGGGCATTTCGCCGGATATTCTTTGCGTCGGAAAAGCGTTAACGGGCGGGTATATGAGTTTGGCTGCGACGTTGTGCAGCAAAAAAGTCGCCACGACGATTTGCCAAGGTGAAGCCGGTGTTTTTATGCACGGCCCTACTTTTATGGCCAACCCTCTCGCTTGCGCTATCGCGAATAAAAGTCTTGAGTTGTTGATTAAAAATGATTGGCAACAGCAGGTGGACAACATTGAAGGCTGGTTAATAAAAGGCTTGGACCGATGCGCTGAACTGGAGTGCGTTGCTAATGTGCGCGTACTCGGCGCGATTGGAGTTGTAGAGCTTAAGCACCCTGTCGATATGAAAAGAGTTCAGCCGTTATTTGTGAAGCATGGAATATGGCTGCGTCCGTTTGGAAAGTTAATTTACACAATGCCTCCGTTTATTTCTTCGGAAGAGGATATTGCGTTTTTAACGCAGGGAATTTTTGATGTATTGATGGATGAGGACTTTGCTACTGAGGGGTGAAATTGGGGGTTGGATACGGGATACGGAGTTTGGGGTACGGGATACGGAGTTCGGGGTACGGAGTTCGGTTAGTGTAAATTTAGTTGGTATACTGCTCTCACTGTTTTACCTTCGTTGGAGTATTCCATTATTGAACAAAGACGTTTCAATAACGGTAAGCCTCGGCCATGAGATTCTGAATTTTCGTCAACGTTTTCAACAAAATTCAAATAATCAAACCCCTGACCACTGTCGGTTAAAAACAATTCCACGTAATTATCGTCGCCTTTGTGAAAGCTAAAATCTAGGTCAATAAAATGCCCTTGGATATCTTCCAGACGCTTAGCCCGCAAGCGATAATATTCCTCGAATCCGTCAGCCGTGTCTTTGAGACCTGAACTCAAGCCAAGAACGCCATGCTCCAAAGCGTTACTGTACAGCTCGCTGACGATTGTAAAGATCTGTTCTCGGTGAAGCTCAATTCCCTGTATGCCCCCCACAAAAACCATAATTTGATCAACGATACTGGTATTCGATAATTCTTCGTTTTCCAATCGCATTGTAAAACGCCAAGGGAAGGATTCGGCCTCGTGAAATTGCTCTTTAATATTCACGACCTCATCGGTCTCTTTATTGCGATGTTCTAATTCACCTGCTTTGATCTCGATAACCGAAATATCATCGTTGCGACCACCAGCTTCATAAGCATGAACGCTATCGATCAAAGTTTGCAAGAGGTCTGTATTATCTGACAGCAACACTTCTTTGATTCGATCAATGCCAAACTCTTCTCCGTCTTGGTTCGCCGCTTCATTTACACCGTCCGTATATATGTAAAAAGCATCGCGGTCACTTACTTCAATCAGCAGAGGCGTTTCATCAAACTCCTCTTCATCCAGAATACCCAACGGCATATATTCAGACGGAATATGTTCGATGGTTTGATGTTCGGTATTGAGTCGAAGTACGTCGTTCATTCCTCCGGCCCACAACGAAATCGAGCGACCCCGGCTATCAAGGTAACAAATTGCGCAACAGAAAAACATGTTTTCTGGCAGGAGTTCAACCAACGAGCGATTAATCTCTTTTGCAAGCAAGCCAATATTTGTTTGTAAGGCTGACAAACGATAAAAAATTTCTGTTACGGGTAATGTGCCAATTGATGCAGCCAAACCATGCCCGGTAAAATCACCCACTAAACTATAAACGCCTCCTGAAGGGGATGGTGCTTCTAAAGTAATATCGCCATTAAACATCGACATGGGTGAGGTGTATTTTTTAACGTTAATACAATCTGTTTTTACGCGATGTGCGCCACGATCAAAAATTCTTTCGACAATCGCGTGTTCTCGGTCCATCACTTGCTTATGATATTCGAGTTGTTTTTTTGCGCTCGACAATGATACGTAGAGTTCTCGTGTACGACCATGTGCATTTATTTTTGCCAAAAGTACGCTGACATTCACGGGCTTCGGCACAAAATCATCACCACCAGAATCAAGGCACTCGGACAATACATCGAGATCATCCATAGCGGTAACAAAAATGATCGGCACAAACCGGTCCGGATGTTCTTCTTTAATGCTCTTGGTGGCCTGCATTCCATCCATTTGCGGCATGGACACATCCATTAAAATCAGATCAATACTGTCATCTTCTCGTATGGCATCACAGGCTTCTATACCGTTCTCTGCCTCTACGAATTCGTGACCTTCATCCATAAGAATGCAGCCGAGTAATTCTCGGTTATATTCGTGGTCATCAACAATCAGTATTTTCATAGTGCAGTATTCGATCTTCGATTTTTTGACTTAGGAAATATCAAACTTTTTGTCAAAACGTGAGATGCTGAATATTTTTCTGATCTGGTCGTTAGTATTCACCAACTTCACTTTGGTTTCCTTCTTTTCAAAAAAACTGCGCGAGTTAATCAGCATTCCCAACGCTGAACTGTCGATATAGCGTGTTTCGCTAAAATCGATCAAGACAACTTTCGTCTTTACGTCTGCCAGAGCTTCGTAACATTTCCGAAACGGTCCGACCGACTCGAAGTCAAAGCGTTCACCCAGCTTGATTGTTGCGCCACCATTTTCAGTTTGTTCTAATTTAATAGACAAAAGACTACCTCCAGTTCATGTTCGCTAGCATCATTTATCATTTGCACTGCATACTCTGTTATTTATCATTTGTGTACGAGGAAAGATTCGCTCGCTAATACAGTTCTATATCATCGCCTGAATCTTGCTCTGCCACTCCAAGTGAAAAATCTTTCACACTTTTAAGGTCTTCTAATACGGCTTCTAAGGCTGCTGATATATGTTGTTCACTTTTAACTTTGCCTTGATAGACGGCCAATGTCGCACCAACAAAGTGAGAAGATGAGGTAATGTGTTTTGCGTATTGCGCCACGCGATCTGCAGACTGTAGAGCTGTGACAGCACGGCTCACTTCAGCATTAATCTCTTCGCCGATTGCGGCGCCTTTTTCGACGCTATGACTCACCTTTTCATTAACGCGTTCTAACTCACTAAGCATAGCATCGAGATGGCCTTTCGCATCGATTGCGATGTTCATATCCAGAGAGGCAATTTCACCAACAACTTGTTCGACATTTGTCACGGTCGCTTTAGCAGTTTGAGCACGTTCTCGAATTTGTTCACTGAGTTCATTGGAGTCTTGCGATAGCTTCCTCACTTCGTCGGCAACGACGGCAAAGCCTCTTCCCGCTTCACCGGCCCTCGCGGCTTCAATCGCTGCGTTTAGTGCCAATAAATTCGTTTGATCGGCAATGCCTTTAATCGAGTCAATTAAACCAAACATGCCATCTAAGTGTATGACCATATCTTGTATGTTGTGGACTGCCTGCACGCTCTTTTCACTGATATCAACAAACAACTTCACATAATCATCGAGTATTTGGCCGACCTCATTGGCAAATTGTTTTAAGGTAACTTCATCACCATCTGTTTTTGATGAGGAGAGCTGATCGACAATCCCCATCATCAAATCTTTGCCCGCATTTGCGGAGTCTGACAATCCTTGGAAGCTGGTGTGTAACCTAACACTGGAATCTTCGACTAAGTGCTGAATCTGACTGGCAACGTTTTCCAAGTCTTTACACACTGGAGTAAGCTTTTCATCAAGCGTCCCTGTCACATCTCGCAACAATCCAATAGAAAGCTCTTGCTCTTCTTGATCGCCATCTTGATCATCGGTTTGGGAATAAAATAGAAACGCAGCAATGCCCACCACAACCGGAGACACCAATACCCCCGCCAAGTGTGAGTCAAGCCAGTAACTAATTCCAATGCCCACAACCGATATAACGAAGAGCACGCCCACCCGAGACCAATGGTTTTGCACTAATCATCTCCAGTTTTTACGATTAAATAGGGTCTTACCGTTATAGCCTAGTCGGGGTTGGCGGGCTTCGCCAGTATGGTTTACGCCCAATAAAGGTAAGCTAGCCGCCATATTCAGGCGGGATTTTATGCGTGGGAGGGATGTGTGCTTTGCGTAGGTTTAAGAAACGAAAAAGCCGCCTGAACGGCGGCTAACAAAATGCTGGAGCTTTGGCAATGTGAGGCTCTGAGGGCTTTATTTCAGAACGCTCAAGGCTGTTTATTTAAGCTCTCAAGAACACGATAGTCGGCTCAATTACAGTTTCCCTATAAGGGTCGAATACCAACCGCTCGACGTACTTTATTCATCAGCGGTACGCTATGTTCCCGTGCTTTTTGGGCTCCTTCTTGAAGAATTTTCTCTAGCGATGAAGGGTCATCCATATAGGCTTGGTAACGTTCACGCGCGGGTGCTATTTCTTGATTAACAAGTTCGAATAATTGTTTTTTTGCTTCGCCCCACGCGATCCCATTTTCAAATGCTTTGCGCATTTCGGCGGTTTGATCTTCGCTTGCAAAGGCTTTCCACACTTCAAATACGATGGAGTCTTCTGGATCTTTAGGTTCGCCCGGCTCTAACAAGTTGGTTTTGATTTTATTGATGTGCTTTTTCAATTTCTTTTCGGTTAAAAAGATCGGAATGGTGTTGTTATAGCTTTTACTCATTTTACGGCCGTCTAAGCCTTTTAGTACCGCTACCTTGTCGTCGACTACGGCTTGAGGTAATACGAAGGTTTCACCGAAATGGTGATTAAAACGTTGGGCAATGTCTCTCGCCATTTCTAAATGCTGAGTTTGATCGCGGCCAACTGGCACTTTATGGGCGTTAAAAATAAGGATGTCTGCGGCCATCAGAACTGGGTAGCTGTATAAGCCCATAGTGACACCAAAATCAGCATCAGCACCATCTTCTGCATTTTTATCCACTGCCGCTTTGTAAGCAACGGCGCGATTCATGAGCCCTTTGGCTGTCATACATGAAATCGTCCAAGACAATTCGCTAATTTCTGGAATGTCTGACTGTCGGTAGAATATGGTTTTATCCGGGTTTAAACCCAGCGCGAGCCAGCTGGCGGCAATTTCTTTTGTCGACTGGTGAATATGATCCGGATCGTGGCATTTAATCTGTGCGTGTAGGTCAGCAAGGAAGAGGAAGGATTCAACGTTATCGTCTTGGCTAGCTGCAACTGCTGGTCGAATCGCTCCGACATAGTTGCCTAGGTGGGGTGTGCCCGTGGTCGTAATCCCAGTAAGGACTCTAGTATTGCTCATGTTTTCTCCGGCTCGGCCTATGTGTTCTACGCGCGATTTTCTTTTCGCGAAAAGGGCCGCATGATACCGCTGAAGATGTGTATTGAACAGGAAAGTCGTTTAAGGCCTGAGATTATGCGTTTGCTTGGGCGGCTCGGTTAAAGACTCAAACACTGCCTGGTACCCTGCCGATACATTCGTAAGTAGAAATGCCGATACTGTTGGACAGACAGTTTTTGGGTTTTGGAGCATTTCGAGTGCTTTTCTGGCCAAGGATTGCGCTTCGCGCTTCAAATCAACAGAACTGTCATACAGATAATCGCTGGAGAAGACTTCTGGGTAAACCAAACGGTTCGGTAACAAGGGTATGCACCCACTTGCCACGGCTTCTAATATTGAAAGCCCCTGAAAGTCGTGGATAGCGGTAGAAAATACGTATTGAGAATCTGCCAGTACGCGTTGATATTCTTCCTTTGACTCGATATAGCCCCACTGCCCCAGCCAATTCCTTTCGCTTAGCCGCTTTTTAATTTCTTCGAATTCTTTGGGTTTTTTGCGAAATGCTTGGCCAAGAATATGAAAGGTAAGGGGCTGATCTGATGGCATTGCGTTAATGAATGCAAGTAGACGATCCGGCCCTTTGTCGTATTCCCAGCGGTGATTCCAGACAAATGTGGCCGGTTTTGGATTTGTGAGCGGCGTTAGTTCGTTCTGTTTTTGTTGCTCTGGTTTTCCTGTGCCTGGTTTATGAGTGCCTGGGTTTTGCAGCTCTGAAAGCAAGCCCACCGGGACCACGCGGGATTTTTCCCGTAATAGCCTGGGTATATTATTGGGTATGCCATCGGGGAGTTTTTTCAGTAGGTCACTGACGCCTGAGAGAAAGGTCTCTCGATTAAAGTCGCTGTTAAAGCACAGGCTATCCGCAGCAAGCGCACTGTAGATCTGCACCATTTGTGGTTCGACGTTATTGTGCCCTGCCGTTTTGAGTGCCGGGTTTTCTTTCGATGCGTTTTTTGAAACCGACTTTTTTGTCCCTGAGCTGTTCTCTGAAAGCGGATAGGCAAACTGGTTTTCATGAAAATAGAGCAAGGTCGGAACACGGCTCAGGTTTGGCACTAACCCGCGCAAGGTTGCCAAGTCGACCATTGAGGTTGCGATACAGAGATCGTAAGGCTGGGCCAATACACTTGAGGTGTCTTGGCTTTGCGACCAGGTGAGGCTGTTGCCACGTATGCGCCAACTAAAATGGCGAGCCGGTAGCGTTAAAGTGGTCCAGTCATGTTCGGGGAATGCGTGATAGAGCCCTTTACGCCAATAGGCATGACTTTCAGCATCATAGGCCGATAACAGAAGAATTTTCACAAGCGTAGGCCGATGACGATAACGATAACGATAACGATAAAAGTCTTAGTCTGAGGATTTCAGGATGTAGGCATCAAAACCCGCTTGGCACAATAGGTGCGCGGCGATATCGGCTCTGCTGCCTGCATCGTCTGGAATTACATATGCGCTGGCTTTCGCCAGTTCTAGCATTGAGCTACGCAAGCGCGACAACGGCACATTAATACTGCCAGACACATGGAACATGCGATATTCGAGCGGCATTTTCACATCGATGATTTTATGAGTTTTATCGAGCGCTTCCATTTCATCCAATTCTAAATATTGCAATATCGGCGCTTTGAGCAGCGATTCAAAGTCTTCAGCATCAAGCTTTTTCAAATGCCCATCTTCTAGCATGGTGATGGTGGCATTGCGCGAGGTGTCTCCAAGCAAGGCTTCTTCGCCAAAATAGCTGCCGGGGTCCAGTATCACATCGACGCTCTCGGAACGGTTAGTGACGTGAGCGAGACCAGAGGCCAGCACATAAAAGAAATCACCTTTGGCGCCCTCTTTAACGGCTACATCTCCCTTTCTTACAGGGATGTCCTTAAACCGAGAAAATAATTCCTGCACTTGAGTCAGCGGAATTCGGGTAAATAACGGTGATTGCAATAATGACGACATCCAGTCTGTGGCATCTTGGTCGGCAATACTGCTGACTTCGATTTCACCAGTCACGATCATGGAGGGTTCTTCTTTTGCTTCCTGCACGCTCTGTTCGTGTGCATAGGCCGCCGACTCGCTCCAAGCAACGATACGGTCGAGTGCTTCTGCCTCGATCGAGAATACTTTCACCTGGGATTTGGCAATACACGAGCAACGCGTAGGCGATTCCGGATTTAAGGGGTTCGCAACCAGCTTGCGATTGGATTCGACTGCGGTGGACACATAAGCGGAATCAATCAGGTCCACACGGCCTGAAATCAAATAAAACCGCTCGGCCACAGAACGTCCACGCTTAAAGAGCATTTCGCCCTTACAAAAGCTTCTTTCAGAAATCTGACCCAAAGCATCTTCAAGATATTTATCATCTATTTCGCTAAACGGTACAAATTTTTTTAAATCACTGAGTTCCAATATGCTTCCTCACGCTGAGAGTCACCAGGCTAACCTTCTAATAGAGGTTTTTATAGAGTATGGCTAAAATATTTTACTTTTTCCGACGACTTTTTCACGCTTGTTCGCAGTTTGAATAAAAACAGGGTCAACAATCGCTTTGTTGGCGTCGAGGCTTCGGGTAAGGCCCGCTTAGGCCGTTGTTATTAACGTTTCACTGTTGTAAAAACGCATCAGCAATTGAAACAGTGTTTCCAGGTCTCTGGTGCCTGCAAGCTCGCGAGTGGAGTGCATGGCAAATGTCGGCACGCCCAAATCGAGGGTTTTAACCCCAATATTTGATGCGGTGATGGGCCCTATTGTGCTTCCGCACCGCATATCCGCTCGCGTCACAAACATCTGCAGTGGCAGTTCGGGCTCCATTCTCGCCAAGCGTTTTAAAAATGACGAGCTGTGAGATGAGGTGGCATAACTTTGCTTTGCGTCAAATTTAACCACTGGGCCTTGATTCAATAAGGGTCCGTGATTATCGTCATGTTTGCTGGTGTAGTTCGGGTGTATACCATGAGCATTATCCACGGATAAAAGCATTGAGGCTCTTATGTTAATTTGCCTTTGCTCTGCATCGAGATAGATACGCGTCAACAAGTCTTCGAGCACAGTGCCATTGGCGCCGACATCGGATTGGCTGCCGACTTCTTCGTGATCACTGCAGATCAGTATTGAGCTGTATTTTGTGTCTGACTCAATGAGTGCTAATGCGCCAATAAAAGAGCTAAGTAAGTTATCTAAGCGCGCACCGGCAAAAAAGTCGTGCTTTAGCCCCACAACGGCTGGCGGCTGAACGTCGTAAAACATCATGTCAAAGTCGAGAACGTCTACCGCGTCATTACAGCCATCGGACTGTAATTTTTCGAGTAGTAAATTTCGAAAACAAAATTCGCTAGTTCCCTTTCCCTCACTCTCACCCTGAAACAGTATCGGGTTTAACTGGGTTTGAGGATTTACGGTGCGGTTTTTATTGGCTTCGCGATCGAGATGAATGGCCAAGCTTGGTATTACGGCAATAGGGTCTTTAAAATCGACTAATGCAGACTTGAGCACGTTATTGTCGTCTAGATAACACGCACGCCCCGCTATCGACAAATCTCGATCAAACCACGGGTTTAACAAAGCGCCGCCATAAACCTCGATACCTAGCTGCTGGTATCCCTTGACGTTTTTTTCTGGCTGAGGCTTTACTTTAAGGCAAGGACTGTCTGTGTGCGCGCCCACTAAACGTATACCTGCTGGTGAATCTTTTTCACCGAGGATAAAACCGACGATCGTTGAATCGGAGCGCGTAAAATAGTATTTGCCACCCGGCGTGAGCTGCCAGGTCTGATCTTCTTTCAACTGACTAAACCCTGCATCGCTTAGCAATACCGCTAGATTTGCTGTGGCGTGGTAAGGCGATGGGGAGGCCTGTAGAAACTTTAAAAATTTGTCACAAACGGCACGATCAGACATAGAAGATTCTTTGCATCGATAAAGATTAAAGGAGAAGTAAAATAAGCATAGAGCCTAATATCATGCGATAAATCACAAAAGGCAACATTCCCATTTTATTAATAAAACTCAAAAAATAATATATACAAATATACGCGCTGACTGCGGACACCAGCACGCCTAAACCAATGCTGAACCAGTCCACGGATTCTTGCCCGATTAGTGATGCACCCTTATATGAACCACTTAGGAGAATTACAGGTATTGAAAGCAAGAATGAGAAGCGAGCAGCATCCATTCTTGTAAACCCTAACAATAAGGCTGCGGTAATGGTGATGCCGGATCGAGAGGTGCCTGGAATGATGGCAATTGCCTGTGCAATACCGATGACCAAGGCGGAAATAACAGTCATTTGAACAAGTTTTTTTGTGCGTGAATCTGCTTTTCTGTCAGCTAACGCTAGCAGCAATCCAAAGATGATCGTGGTGGCCGCTATAACGGCTGTAGAACGCAGGTGATTCTCTACAATATCATCCATTAGTAAACCAAACAGACCCGCGGGTATAGTTGCAAGCGCGATAAGCCAAGCCAAGCGCCCCCCCTCATTTGTACCCTTGCCCGCTACAGACAGCGACCAACCTACGACTAGTTCACCAATGTCGCGACGGAAATATAAGACAACAGCACTTAATGTACCCATGTGCACAGCAACATCAAAAGCCAGGCCCTGGTCGGGCCAGCCCAAAATTTCTTTCGGTAAGATCAGGTGAGCTGAACTGGATATCGGCAAAAATTCAGTAAGACCTTGAAGCAAAGCCAAAACAATAACGTGGAGAATTTCCATAGAACAATCTTTAATCAAGGGTTATTCGAAGTTTAACGCGACACTCAGTTTTGAGTTCGAATTCTGGTACGTTTTTCCCAGGCTACTTCGTTGCGTAAATATAAGGGTTCTATTACAGAACTTTTTGTTTTGCTGAGGGAGAGTTTAAAACTGTCATCGCTCCAGATTGAAAGCAGGTGCTCGGCGTGAGGCAACTCGTCTGAGTAACACGCGATGTAATCGTCTTTATTAACACTCGACAGCTGAAAGCCATGACCTATACCAACGGCTTTACCGCTTGTAGATTCCAGTGCTGTATTGAAGTGTTCCGGTAAAGAAACTGCAGGCGGTAATACTTCGGTGAGTAAACCATCTTTATGAGTATAGGTCGCCCAGTAGACTTCGCCCATTCGGGCATCTAAGCAGCTTACTAAGGTTGCATTTTCGGTTTTAGGCCGGCCAATTAGCCCTTGGGCCATGACTTCCAAGGAGTTTGCGCCAATAAGCGGAATGCTCGCGCCGTACGATAAACCTTGCGCTATAGACAGGCAGATACGAATGCCGGTAAATGATCCCGGCCCTAAGGTTACGACGATAGCATCTAGCTGTTTGAGGGTAATCTCGGCGTCACTCAGCAATGAGTCCACCATCGGCAATAACGCTTGAGCATGAGACCTTGGAATATTACAAACTTGGGAGGTGGTTTGCCCTCGTTGATTGAGGGCTACTGAACACCGCTCTGTGGAAGCATCAATAGCAAGAACGGTGTAGGCTGAAATGGACATATTAAAACGTTATCTGATTTGCTGGACTTAACCAACATTCATTACCGACAAGCATTAGAACTTCAATGCGGCCTTCACTTTGGCTTTGATATCTTCCAATGAGCCAACTCCATTAACACGTGAGAATGTCACGCCATCAACCGCTTGGTAAAATTTAACGAGAGGTTCTGTTTGGTCGTGGTAAACACCTAAGCGACGACGTACGGTTTCTTCTGTGTCGTCTTCACGCTGAATGAGGGGCTCGCCCGTTTCGTCATCTTTGCCTTCAACCGCTGGTGGGTTGTGTTCAACGTGGTAAATACGGCCTGAAGTTTTGTGAACGCGACGTCCACTTAAGCGCGCTACGATTTCGGCGTCTTCAACAAAGATCTCTAATACATTGTCGATACTCACACCCGATGCTGCCAATGCTTCGGCTTGAGGGATCGTACGCGGGAAACCATCGAGAAGGAAACCTTTGGCACAATCATCTTGTGCGATACGATCTTTAACCAAGTCAATAATCAGGTCGTCAGAAACTAGCGCTCCTGAATCCATTACACCTTTTACTTTTTTTCCAAGCTCTGATCCTGCAGCTACTGCTGAACGGAGCATGTCTCCGGTTGAGATCTGAGGAATCCCGTACGATTCCATCAAGAATTTGGCTTGCGTGCCTTTACCAGCACCGGGAGCTCCTAAAAGTATTACGTGCATGAGGATTCCTCTTATTTAGTTCATGTTCAACCCTTACGGGTTTGCGGAACACAGTAGATGTGTTTACGAAATGTAGTTTACGCTGAGATTACATTCTCGATTTTGACTCAATTTTGACTCAATTTTGAGTCCTACTGTGCCCTATTGGCGGCATACAATACACATCCAAAGATTGATTAACAAGGACTTACTGGGGCCGTTCAACAGGCGTAGAGTTATTACTAAGCACGAAATATGAACATGAGGTTTACTCGCGTTCTTTTGCCTCGCGCCAAAAGACTTCCAGCTCATCGGAAGAGTGCATTGACTCTTCGTTTTCAGTCATACGGTTGTGTACATGGGTAAATCGAGATTGGAATTTTTGGTTGGCCTGGCGCATGAGTTCGTCTGCGTCTCGACCAAGATGCCGAGCAAGGTTCACGCAGGTGAACATTAGATCGCCCAATTCGCTTGCGGTATGATCGGCATCTCCAGATTCGAAGGCTTCTTGCAGCTCACCAAATTCTTCCCCAACTTTATCGAGCACTTGAGCGCTCTCGCTCCAATCAAACCCCAGTTTTGCGGCTCGCTTTTGTAATTTTGCTGCGCGGGTTAAGCCCGGAAGTGAATTCGGGACATCATCAAAAACACCCTTATCCCCTTTGGATTCTCGCTCAACTTGTTTTATATCTTCCCAAGACGCTTTAATTGCGGCATCGTCCATAACGCTGTTTGGATCACGCCGACTTTCGAGCGTTCCGTCTGGAAAGACGTGAGGATGACGACGCACGAGCTTTGACGTTAAGCCATGCACAACATCATGAAAGGAGAAGCGTGACTCTTCGCGGGATAGCTCGGTGTAAAAAATGACTTGGAACAATAAGTCCCCAAGCTCTTCTCGAAGATGATCAAAATCTTCATTTTCAATTGCGTCCACCACCTCGTAGGCTTCTTCTATAGTGGACGAGGTAATGGATTTATAAGATTGTTTAATATCCCAAGGGCAACCGGTCTCAGGGTCTCTAAGCCGGCTCATGAGATACATAAGGTTTTCCAGGGTGTACTTGGTAGAAGACATAGGAAACTCAGTTTTCTCGACGTACTGAAGAGATATTCGGCAAGTGGTTTAATTTGGCGAACACGCGACTGAGCGTCCCCAAATCTGAAATTTCGATGGTCAACACCATTTCAACAGTGTTCCGTTCTTTATGAGACTCCGTTTGCATGGCACTTACGTTGATCTTTTCTCGGTCCAACAATGTGGTGATATCGCGCAATAAACCATGCCGATCAAATGCTTCTATGTTGATTTTGACGGCGTATAGATTGCGGGGTTTATCTGCCCAGTCGACCGAAATAATTCGTTCCGGTTCGACTGTTTGGAGCTGCAGGACATTGGAACAATCTTTTCGGTGTATCGAGACGCCGCGCCCTACGGTAATGTAACCAGAAATGCTGTCGCCAGGAATGGGTTTACAACATTGGGCCAAAGAAGACAGAAGATTGCCGACACCATCAATATAGACTTCCGCACTTCCATCTTGATTAACTGCCCGCCCAACAAGGGAGGTAACCGCTTCTTGTGGATCTTTAAGGTTAAACAAACGCTGCGCCGCGCCCATTATTTTTTCAACACTGATATCGGCGGTACCCACTGCCGCATATAAACTTTCTAGATCTTTTAGGTTTAGTTTTTTAGCTAGCGCTTCGTAATCGAGGTCTTTTACTGCCAAGCGCCTGAACTCATGGTCGAGTAACGCCCGGCCATCTTCGACATTTTGATCGCGGTCCTGAAGTTTGAACCACTGCTGTAACCGGCTACGGCCTTTCGATGTCGTCACATAACCCAGAGCTGGCGTTAACCAATCTCGACTGGGAGCAGCGTGCTTGCCGGTTAGAATTTCAACTTGGTCTGCTGTTTTGAGTGAGTGATTAAGCGGCACTATCCGACCGTTCACTTTTGCACCCCGGCAATGAATACCGACATCAGAATGGATCCTGAAAGCAAAATCGACTGGCGTCGCTTGTTCAGGCAAATCAACAACATGGCCTTCTGGCGTAAACACATAAATTCGGTCTTGCGAAATGCCGGTCGGAAGATTGTCTCCCCAGGGGCTACCGCTACCACCTACGTCATCGTGCCACTCAAGTACCTGACGCAACCACTCTATTTTTTGTTCGTAGCTATCGGACCCGTTGTCTTCGCTATCCGCGTCTTTATATCTCCAGTGCGCACAAACACCAAATTCAGCTTCTTCGTGCATGACTCCCGTACGAATTTGCACTTCTAGCACGCGATTTGCAGAACCCTGTACGGCTGTATGCAAGGAGCGATACCCATTTTCCTTTGGGTTGGCAATGTAATCATCAAACTCGTTGGGAATGTTGCGCCATAGCGCATGCACGATGCCCAATACGGAGTAGCAGTCCCTCTCACTATCAACAAGGATTCGAACGGCTCGGATGTCATAAACTTCCGAGAAGTCGATGCTCTTGCGACGCATTTTTCGCCAAATACTGTATATGTGTTTTACACGCCCACAGACCTCAGCTTTGATATTTTCTGAGGCCAGTTTCTCCTCGAGCACTTCTATTACGCCTTCAATATAAACCTGCCGGTCGAGGCGTTTTTCATCTAACAGTTTGGCAATATATTTGTAGTCATAGGGCTGCAAATAGCGGAACGCAAGATCTTCCAATTCCCATTTGATATGCCCTATTCCCAGGCGATGAGCGAGGGGCGCATAGATATCGGAAACTTCTTTGGCAATTTTTCGACGCCGTTCGGTCGATGCGTTTTTGATGGCGCGAATAGCGCAGGTTCGTTCAGCCAGTTTGATCAGTGCGATACGCACATCGTCAACCATGGCCACTAACATTTTACGTACGTTTTCTGCCTGCTCTTCGCTTTGCAGTCCAAATACCGCACTATCGCTGTGATTGGAAATTGCGCTTATCGAGGCCATTCTAATGACGCCTTCGATCAGGCTGGCGACAATCTCACCGAATTCCTTTTTTACGTCCTCAATGGGAAGTTTGCTTTCGCGCACACTACGGTAAAGGATCGCGGCAACTAAGGTGTCCTGATCCATTTGTAGGTCGGCCAGGATGTCAGCCATTTCGATACCGGCTGAAAAAGTGCTGTACCCCGTCCCCCATCCAGCAATGTTATTGCCTGGGTCTTTTTCGACCTTGCGCGTCCACTCACAGGCTTTCGCCATAATGGGTTTGTCGGACTCGCCAAGATGAGAGGAGTCACAGACTTTGTCTAACCAAGAAGAGGTGTCTAAACCACCCTGATCATTAGTGGGATAATCTTCGCGAACTTTAACCATGGTATGCCTACAGCTCTACGATTGAAAAACGCCGGAGGACAAGTAACGATCCCCTCTGTCACATATGATAGCGACAATAATCGCATTTTCTGTACTTTGAGCAACGTCTATCGCTGCAGCCACGGCACCTCCTGAGGAAACGCCGCAAAAGATGCCTTCACGTTGAGCCAAAGCTCGCATGGTATCTTCCGCTTTTTTCTGGGACATACTCACCACCGAATCAATATTCTTATCGTCAAAAATTGTTGGCATATACTCTTTGGGCCAGCGACGAATACCCGGTATTTTGGCTCCGTCTGCAGGCTGTAATCCAACTATATGTATCTTCTCGCTCTTCTCTTTCAAATACCGTGATGTACCGACTATAGTGCCAGTAGTGCCCATCGCACTAACAAAGTGGGTAATACGACCGTCGGTTTGACGCCATATCTCTGGCCCCGTTCCCTCATAATGTGCAATTGGGTTATCGTCGTTAGCAAATTGGTCTAAAACACGGCCCTTTCCATCCGCTTCCATTTGCTTGGCGAGGTCTCTCGCACCTTCCATTCCCTCTTCTGGAGAAACGAGGATCAAACCAGCTCCGTACGCTCGCATCGCATCTTTGCGCTCCTGGGTCGCGTTATCGGGCATGACCAAGGTAATGTTATAGCCTTTTATCGCAGCTGCCATCGCCAGGGCGATGCCTGTGTTTCCGCTGGTCGCTTCAATGAGGTTGTCACCCTCGGTAATATCCCCCCGTTGCTCAGCCCTCGATATCATAGATATTGCTGGCCGATCTTTTACCGAGCCCGCAGGGTTGTTACCCTCAAGCTTTACTAAGATAGTATTTTTTTTACACCCGGGTAGACGTTGCAATCTCACCAAAGGAGTGTTGCCGATACACGACTCGATCGTAGGAAAATTCATGTTAAGTTTGATCATTTTTGAAAAAGTCGCAATATTATCACTTTATTAGAAAACTCATATTAAATTATGCCTATTTTGACGCCTTCACCGCATAAAACTGAATACTTGCCGCTATACCTTCCCTCTCGGTATTATGCCGCTATGAAATAATTATCTTTGGCATAAGCTGGATATAAATAAAGAGAATAAACCATCGATCAACTGGAATAAGGTTGACCCTGCAGAGCTAAGCAACAAAACGAACACAACCCCAAGCTGTGGCGCATTTATCAACGAAAATTCCGCCAGCTTTAATTATTTTAAATAGTAGAATCGTCATCCAAAATAGGCTACCAATGTTACTTGACAAAAAATTGTTAGAAAAAAAACTCGCCCAGCTAGGGTTTATACCCACACTGCTGGCCTGCATTGCGATTACACTGGTAGGCTTATCCTTCTATATTTCCGAAAAAGAATCCGACATCAATAAGTCTCTATTTTTTACGACCTCGTTATTTAACAACATCAATATAGATTCGAGCCAAGATTTCAACACCCTGTCTGACAACATATTATCAACAACCCAGTATTACGCTATCGCATTACTCGACGAAAAAAAACAGGAGTTACTTTCTCGAGGAATGGGGATCTCTACATCTAACAATCCAAACAGCTCGCCACCGCCTTCAACTTCAACAGCGTCACAACAAAATCACAACAGAAAAGTTACGTTCACCGCCCCCATTTCATATAGCTACAGCGAAACAAAAAACGACCCAAACCTTCCCTCAACGACCGCTAAATTCAAAAACAGCGACCGCGTTAATGCCCGCGGTTGGATCATCATCACAAGAAGCACACACAGCAGCAATTTATGGCGTCACAAAGCAGTCATATATTTGCTCTTCAGTTTTATCTGTGCATTTTTCATTGTTTCCTTTTTTACACGACGCCTAAAAAGATCAATTCTCGACTCTTTACTCTCCGTATCAAAGGGCTTCGAACAACTCATTCAAGAAGATTTCGCATATCGAATTACCACATCTAAAAGCAGCTTATTTCACCCTTTAGAAGTAAAAGTAAATCAGGTTTCAGATACTCTGGAAACATCACATAGAAATTTACAGTTCACCATTGACCAATCTCTCTCTGAGCTACGAGAGTCGTTTGAAACCGTAGAAATACAAAACATAGAAATTGACCTTGCGCGAAAAAACGCCCTAAAAGCCAACCAAGCAACGTCTGAATTTTTAGCCAACACTAGCCATGAAATTCGCACTCCGATAAACGGCATAATTGGCTTTACAAATTTGTTGCGAAAAACCAAAATTACCGACAAACAATCAGAATACGTTGACACAATTGAAGAGTCAGCCAAAGTATTACTGCTCAACATTAATGATATCATTGACTATTCTCGATTAGAAATCGGGAAGCTAAATCTAGATTACAAGCCTATTAATATAAGAGACATCATTAAAGAATCTCAAAAATATCTGCTCGCACATTCAAATGCGGCAAATGTACGCCTCGACTGCAATGTTAGCGACGCAACACCTATGAGGCTCCTAGGCGATTCTATGAGATTAAAACAGGTGTACAATAATTTGCTCGGCAGCGCTATTGAGCTCTCTGAGTCTGACATGATTTCAAGCTTTGTTGACATAGACGACCGAGACGATAACAAAATCACGCTGAAAATATCTATTATAATTAAAGGCCAGCACAAACAAAACTTAAGGCTCAGCGAAGCCAGTCGCATTTTATCGTCCCCAACACCTGACCATGAGTTATTAAACAGTAAGCATTTAATGAGTTTGATTATTGCTCGTGGATTAGTATCTCGCATGCAAGGTCATATCGGACTCACGACCAAAGCAGAAGAAGCCGTATTCTGGTTTACCGCAGAACTTGGCCAGCCGGACAGTCATAGAAACGTCCCGGCACTCGCACAAGAAATAAAAACCTCCGTTCTGGTCGTTGACGATAACCCCTCAAACCGCCGCCTCGTTTGTGAGCTGTTTCGTGAGATGAATATTGATATCGAAACAGCTGAATCGGGAGTAAAAGCCATTGAGCTTTATAAAGAAAAAAAATACTCCATGATATTAATGGACATTCAAATGCCGGGTTTAAATGGCTTTGATACCACCAGACAAATTAGGGCGTTGGAAACAGATGGAAAACGAACCCCCATTGTTGCCCTAACCGCTCACGCAGTGGAAGATGAAAAATCCGAGCTGTTAATTTCTGGCATGGATGATTTTACCAGCAAGCCCGTCGGAGAAATAGAATTGCGAGAGCTTTTGTCTCGCTGGACCAAACACAGTGCTGTTAATGAAAAAACGCCCCATGATTCATCAGTTCCACCGCCGCCCCAGGTACCGCGCCCAACAAACTCTATTACAACACTTAAATCAGAAACCGCTCAACAGCCAGTCGTCATATCTTCATGTATCGATCTAGCAAAGGGGAATCGAGCGCTAGCGAAAGATATGCTGGTCATGTTACTAAAAACGCTGCATACAGACATTGAAGAGATCAACGAGTTTTGGAAAAATAAAGATTATGAAAATCTTCATGAAATCGTACATAGAATTCATGGCGGCGCTTGTTACTGTGGCGTACCTCGCTTACTGACTTCCAGTGCAAAAACAGATAAAAACTTAAAAGATAAACGCTATGAAGATCTTGAAACAGAAATCGATGAGCTTATAGAAAGCTGCCAAGAACTTATTGCTTGGCAGGAAGAGCATGATTTAGCGCTTCTGTTTACAGATTAATGGCTTACAGCTTTACGAGATTGCTCTGGCGAAGCGTGCATTCTAGATGTAACCTGACACTGAACTCACGGTAATTCGCCTACCTCAACAGTAGAGGCGTTTCGTCTATACAACCGCTATCACAAGCCCGCTGCAGGCGGAGACGAAGGTACGAACCTTAACTAAACATCGGTTAAGGTTTAACAAATAACTCTCTTGTTTTTAATGGCTTATCACCTAAGACAACATTAAAAGCCTGGCGACTCAGTTGCTTGGCCAAACGAAGTGATTCAATTTCATAATTTTGCTCTCGCATCGCCACCAACGAAGCAGCAGAATACTCAACACCCTGCGGTAACTCTCCACTAACAACAGGAATAAACCCGTTTCCAAAAGCAAAGCGATAGCGTTGCTGAGCATCAACGACAATCATCTTTTCATTTATATCTGATTCGAAATTAATCCCAAAGCCCAGCTCAGCCAAAAACTGAAACTCAAATATTCGTAAAATCTTCTCTAATTCAGTTTGACCCGTTTGAGCATCCAACTCACTTAGCTTTGTTATCGCATTGAGATATAGATCAAATATAGGTTCACAGCTGTCATCTTGATGCAAACAGCGTAGAAGCAGCTCATTTAGATAAAGACCACAGAATAACTTTGCACCGACTAGAGGTAGAGGAGTAGAGAGAGCCTCGGCCTGCCACAGTGATTTTAGGGCAGACTTTCCTTTCCATGTGACAACTAGAGGAGAGAACGGCTGAACCTTGGCTTGACGCTTTGATTTTGCACTCTGACGGAGAACACCTGATACACGCCCGTAATCCCGGCTTAACAACTCCACTATTATTCGGGAATCGGTGTATTTCCGAGAATGGATTAAAAAGGCGGGCTGTTCATCTACCTGCATGTAAACCCACCCTTTAACGCCCGAAGATTACGACTTATAACCCGTCGTTTAAGCCCAGACTTTTTAACGCCCGCTCACTGTCGGACCAACCAGATTTCACTTTCACCCACAAATTCAACATAATCTTTGAATCAAAGAGTTTTTCCATATCTTCGCGAGCTTGCTGGCCGATATTTTTGAGTTTTGCGCCCTTGTCGCCAATTAAAATGCGCTTCTGCCCTTCCCGCTCAGTCAAAATCAAAGCACTGATGGTGATAATTTTACCATCATCCTTAAATTCTTCGATTTCTACTGCAATTTGATACGGCAGTTCAGCGCCAAGCTGGCGTGTAATTTTTTCTCTAACAATTTCCGCTGCCATAAAACGCATTGGACGGTCAGTCACCTGATCTGCAGGGTAAAAATGTTTAGCTTCAGGCAGGAATCGTGAAATCACCTCGTCTAAACAATCTAAATTTTGATTTTTTAACGCGGAGAGAGGCACCAATTCTGCGCTAGGCAGCTTCTCTTGTAAAAAAGTCAGCTGGGGAAGTACTTCTGCCTTACTGGCGAATTGATCAACCTTATTGATCGCAACAATGACGGGCGCAGATGATCCCGCTACATATTGCGCTACGGCTTCGTCCTCTTCAGTCCAATGGTTTTTTTCAACCACAAAAATCACGACATCCACGCCCTGCAAGGCCGAGGTAGCCGAACGATTCATATGACGGTTGATCGCCTTATCCTGTCCTTTGTGGATACCGGGGGTATCCACAAACACCATTTGCGTGTCACCCTCTGTTTTGATTCCCACAATATTATTACGCGTGGTTTGTGGCTTTCGCGAAGTAATGCTAATTTTTTGTTGAATCATATGATTCAATAATGTCGATTTACCCACGTTGGGACGACCCACGATAGCGATAAATCCGCATTTCACATTTTTTGAAGAAGAGTTAGAAGATTCAGACATTTACGCTCACCTAAGCTTTCAATAGTACTTCGAGCATTTTTTCTGCTGCGATTTTTTCCGCCCCACGCTTACTCGAGCTGGAGGCAATACAATTCTGATCAATGAAGTCCAAGCGACAAGCCACAACAAATTCTTTTGCGTGAGCCTCTCCTCTTGTTTCGACGACTTCATATGTTGGCAGATTTTTTTGGCGCTCCTGTAAATACTCTTGCAAGCGCGTCTTAGGGTCTTTATCCGTATTTTCAATCGTGATTTTTTCAAGCCGATCTGCGAACCATGACAATACGATGTTACGGCACTGCTCAAAACCACTCTCGGTATAAATTGCACCGATCAAGGCCTCTACAGCATCCGCTAGAATTGATGCGCGCCTAAAGCCGCCACTTTTAAGCTCCCCTTCACCTAGTATCAGGTATTCACCCAGCTCGAACTCACGGGCAATTTCTGTCAAAGTCGTGCCTTTCACCAAGGTCGCGCGCAAGCGACTTAAGTCACCTTCGCGAACATCCGGAAATTTAGCGTACAACGCATCGGCAATAAAAAAGTTCAGCAAAGAATCCCCAAGGAACTCCAATCGTTCATTATTGTTGGGGCCAACACTGCGATGAGAAAGTGCCTTATCCAGCAATTTAAGGTCTTTAAATTCGTAGCCCAACTTGGCGATAAGAATAGAGTTTTTATTATTCATTTAGAAACATCAATAAGGTATTTACAACATTCGTCTGTCTTAGACGTATCCAGCTGACTTTTAAATGTGAGCACGGCATCTATGTTAAGGATCATTGGTACGCGCACTTCGTATTCACTGCTAATAATCATTTTATCGCGCATTTTTTTTACGGTAAAACTCTTCCCTTGGAGGCCACGAACTGAGTTTATCGTCATGTATTTTTGTAACTTTGCAATTATTTGACCTTTATCAAGCGCGTTAACGTCGGCATTATTTTTCACCAGAAACTTCAAAGAATCGCTTACATATATATCTTCAGAATATACAGGACCCAACTTTACTGCGAACATAATGATGACGGCCCCAGAAAAAAATATGGCCGCCCAGCTAAACGATATAAAACCCGATTGACGATTATTCATTGTCGCCCCCTAGAGAGACAGAGTTGAAGGTTTAACAGTAAAACACTGAACATGAAGCTCCATCTCCACTTCAGCTACCTGAAGCATAGATGCCGACATCTGAATTAGCACAAAAATCATCACTTTACGGCTATTGAACACCAGAAAAGAGAGGTTATGCCCCAACAAACACACTCAGATTACAGGTACATTTTTATATCGTTCCAACACGAGAAAAGCTCGGCACACTCAAAAAAGATTCCCAATGCATCCAAATAGCAAATGCTTTTCCGACTATACGCTCTTGCGGTACGGTTCCCCATACACGACTATCTGAACTATTATCGCGATTGTCGCCCATCATAAAGTAATGGCCTTCTGGCACCTCCCAAACACGGTCGGAATACTGTCGCCTTGGCGATTCACACTTTCGCATAAAGTGTGTCATGTCATTGAGCTTTTCATGCACAACAACATAATTAAAATTTCTGTCGATCCTTTCGCAACGATCTCCCGAACGATTATCTTCATAAGCGAGAGTTTGCTCCATTTTTTTGCCATTTACAAAGAGGGTATTGTTGGTAACGCGCACAGTATCCCCAGGCAAGCCAATCACCCGCTTAATGAAATATCGAGTTTCGTTTGGCGGGAAAAACACCATCACATCACCTCGATCAGGCTCTGTAATGCTCAACACTTTCGTCCGCACCAAGGGCAAACGAATCCCATAAATAAACTTGTTCACCAAAATAAAGTCGCCGACTTCAAGAGTTGGCACCATCGATTCAGATGGAATTTGAAATGGCTCGATCACAAAGGAGCGCAAGACAAAAACTAGCAGTAAAACAGGAAAAAAGGACTTTGAATACTCGACAACGGGCGGCTCGGTCGCCACAGCGATCATTGCAGCAATGTACTTTTCGTCACCTTCTTTTTGTTCGTCCGTAATATCCGGAAATTGAGAGTCAGCGGCCTTTATTGCCAATCGACGCTTACTTTGGAAAAATATTATGTCGATAAGCCACACAACGCCCGTGCCAACTACCGCAATAAACAATATTAGAGGAAGGTTTATATCCATTGAATTAACTTAATTGATTAATTATCGAGTTTTAACACAGCAAGGAAAGCTTCCTGGGGAATCTCAACATTGCCTACCTGTTTCATACGTTTCTTACCAGCTTTTTGCTTTTCGAGAAGCTTCTTCTTACGCGAAATATCGCCGCCATAACACTTAGCCGTTACATTTTTCCGCAACGCCTTGACGGTTGTACGCGCAACAATCTGCCCACCAATCGCCGCCTGTATCGCAACATCAAACATTTGACGAGGAATCAATTCTTTCATTTTGTCAGCCAACGCCCGCCCTTTAAACTGAGCATTATCACGATGAACAATTAACGCCAAAGCATCGACCTTCTCACCATTGATTAACACATCAAGACGCACCAACTTAGCGGACGAAAAACGAACAAAACTGTAATCTAACGAAGCAAACCCACGACTCACGGACTTAAGGCGGTCAAAAAAGTCCATCACGACTTCATTCATCGGTAAGTCATAGCGAACTGAGACTTGATTGCCCATGTAAATAAGGTCTTTTTGAATACCGCGTTTTTCAGAACACAACGTGATAACAGCGCCCAGATAGTTCTGTGGTACGAGAATATTCGCTTCAACAATCGGCTCACGCATATCCTCTACGAGGCCAAAGTCCGGCAGTTTAGATGGGTTATCCACCCTAATCGTCTCACCTTTGCTTGTCACGACTTCGTAAATAACCGTGGGGGCAGTGGTAATGAGGTCTAAGTCATATTCACGTTCCAAGCGTTCCTGAATAATTTCCATGTGCAGCATTCCCAAAAAGCCACAACGGAAACCAAAACCCAGAGCGTCGGAACTTTCGGGTTCATAAAACAACGATGCATCATTGAGTGTTAACTTCGCTAACGCCTCCCGAAATGCTTCGTAGTCATCGGAACTGACGGGGAACAAACCGGCGTAAACCTGAGGTTTTACCCGTTGAAAACCGGGTAGCGGCTTAACATCCTCATATGAACGACTGTGGGTAAGCGTATCACCCACAGGAGCACCCAGAATATCTTTGATGCCCGCAACGATAAAGCCAACCTCGCCAGCTCTCAATATTCCCGTATCCGTTCTTTTCGGCGTAAAAACTCCGATAATATCCACGATATGGGCTTTGCCAATTGAACACGCCGCAATTTTATCTTTCTTTTTTAACGTACCTTGTTTAACACGCACAAGGGAAACCACACCGAGATAGTTATCAAACCAGGAATCAATGATAAGGGCCTGCAACGGCGCATCAACATCGCCTACTGGCGCGGGTACTGATTTAACCAGCACCTCTAATACGTCTTGAATGCCCAGCCCGGATTTAGCGCTACACTGAACAGCATCGAGAGCATCGATGCCGATAATTTCTTCGATTTCTTGAGCAACGCGATCTGGCTCAGCTTGAGGCAAGTCCATTTTATTAAGCACAGGAATCACTTCTAACCCTTGCTCAATTGCCGTATAGCAGTTGGCAACAGATTGGGCTTCTACCCCTTGCGCAGCATCGACAACAAGGAGCGCGCCTTCACAGGCCGCTAGTGAGCGAGACACTTCATAGGAGAAGTCTACGTGCCCAGGCGTATCAATAAAGTTAAGCTGGTATGTTTCACCATCAAGCGATTTATAATCTAAGGTTACGCTTTGCGCCTTGATCGTAATCCCCCGCTCTCGCTCAATATCCATTGAATCGAGAACTTGAGCCTCCATTTCGCGATCTTCTAGACCACCGCAAAACTGAATAAACCGATCGGCTAGGGTTGATTTGCCGTGATCGATATGGGCGATGATGGAAAAGTTTCTTATATTCTTGATATTAAAAGACATTTACTACTGTTTGCCTTGTGCTTTCGCAACGTCTGTACTCATCACTTCCGCATTATTTATGCTCAAAAGTCTCAGCACGTAATTTTTACGTCTGCATACGCTGCAGATCTTACAGGGCTGGCGATTATACAGCATGAAAGCAAATGGCATAGTTAAAGTAGTCGAATACCCGCCCAAAGACTAGCGAGTAGAGCAGTACTCACTCAATAGCACCTCCTCCTTCCAACACAATCTCGACAAAGACCAGCCCCAGCAAGGCAAGAAGTAGTCACCTCCAGCCTAGCGACCCAGAACGATCGTTCTAAAAACCGGCTGACCATTTTTGAAGAAGCGTATTGGCAATAATGTGTTTTTCGGCAGAGTGCCAATTACAACCAGGTATGACTCTACCGACCCCACCTCCTCAAAACCAACTTGAACAATGATATCCCCCTCCTCAACACCAGCTTCAGCCGCCGCACTTTTAGCGTCAACGCCCACAACTCGCACACCTCCTCGCAAACGCAAGCGACTAAGCAGCTCACGATCAACTTTTTCGACCACAAGACCTAAACGATCACCTAAGCTTATCGATCCAGCGTCCGAGCCATCGCCCAGCTCGGCCATCGTCACGCCACGAGCACCGACGGTAACATTGAGCTTCGTTCGCTTACCTCTGCGCATAACGATCACAGGAACCTTCTTACCTGGTGCAATCAAACCAACAACGTGAGGTAAATCAGACCTATCAAGTATCTCGGCCCCCCCAAACTGAATGATAATATCGCCCTCTTTCAATCCAGACAGCTCTGCAGGACCACCCTCTTCCATGCGAGAAACCAAAGCTCCACGAGGCTTTTTAAGGCCAAAAGACTCCGCAAGTTTCTTATCAACCTCTTGGATCACGACCCCTAGCCAGCCTCGATCTACATGGCCTTTTTTCTTTAGCTGGGCCACAACATTTTTAGCCACGGCTGCTGGAATAGCAAAAGACAGCCCAATTGAGCCGCCGGACTGCGTGTATATTTGAGAATTGATACCGACAACCTCCCCATCCAGATTAAACAGTGGGCCTCCTGAGTTACCGGGATTAATGGCAACATCCGTTTGAATAAATGGCACGTAGTCGCCTTGTTTATTGGGGATACTGCGCCCTTTACCACTCACAATTCCCGCACTCGCAGAAAAATCGAGCCCAAATGGAGAGCCAATCGCAACAACCCACTCACCCACTTTTAGTGCGTTATTTTCAGCCAAGTCCAAATATGGAAGATCATTCTCATCAACCTTAAGTAAGGCAATATCAGATGTTGGATCCCTTCCCACTAAAACCGCTTTAAATTCACGACGATCTGTTAAGCGCACAATAATTTCATCCGCCTCTTCCACAACATGATTATTGGTAAGCAAGTAGCCATCTGAAGAGATAAAAAAACCTGAACCGATTGAGTGTGAATCTGGTTGATCGAAACTTCGAGGATCTAAAAACTGCCGAAAGATATCGGGAATTTGCTGGCCTGGAGGCAAACGAAACCCTTTCGTCTTGCCTTTGGTAACGGTGTTAATTTTTACAACAGCGGGTGACTTATCTTCTATCAGCTGAGTAAAATCGGGCAAGCCACGAAAAGAAAAGGCATGACTTGCAGAAAGAACAAATGTGACGACCACAAAAAAAAGTGAAACGTGTTTAAATTTCATTAGTTAAGGATGCTCCTAGAGTGTTTAGCGTAACGCTTTGCTCGCCTAATTTTAGCCCCAAAATATCACTTATAATGCCGATTCACAGAATTCACTATCCTGTCGCGATACCCCTAGCAATAACATGAGGCTGAAAGAGCGCCTTGCTCTTTGCATAAAAGGAGTGGAGCTTTACTACCCCTCCACCCAATAACAAACCGACAAAAGCGCCAAGCGCGGTAGTCAAATCATTGGACACCGAATTCCCCACTTGAGCTCCGATAAAAACACCCACCATCAAACCCAACAAAGGAATACCGTAGGATAATAGAGCCGCAATAACTAAAGCGTTCTCCTCTACAGCTAAGACCGCCTGATCACCAGCCACCCATACCTGACGTTTAGTAGAATCGGTATAAACGGCTTTGATAATCGTCATATTTGCGGAGGGGGAAAGACGAGAGATGAGCTGCTGACCACAACCTTGCTTGGCAGAACATTTTGCACATGAGGATTCTTTTAGAGTTTCCACCCAAAGACCGTCACTCTCAACAGCAACGACAGTTCCAGTCTCTTTGAGCACAATAAATTCCGGGTTATTTGAGTTTTACAGAAGCGAGAATACGATTAGCGGTATGTTGAGGTATTTCACCCAACACTGACACCTGAACAACGGGCTTAACTTCAGGGATAGCACCTACCACTACGACGGTAGCGCCTTTTTTAACCCCTCCTGCATGAAGTCCGGCCAGTAACGCAAAATTGGATTCCACGGTCGGTTTAGAGAAAATCGAAAATGCAGCTAAGCCGTCGGTATACGTTTCCATATGACCGTCTTTTTCGGAAAATTGGTAGCTGGACAAAATAAAGCCGGAAGGAACCCAGCTAGGCTGCCATACCGAAGCACTCACTACTGACTGCAAATCAGGACAGTCCACTTTATTGTCCAAAGGTAGTTCAGCATCTTCAAAACCGTCAAACTGCTCAGACTCAAATTTAAGATCGGTATCAAGAGAAACAAAATGTAATCGCTCAAGAACTTTGCGCCCTCCAGAAATCGTCAAGATTTTAGTCGGCAAAAACGAATGCTGATCGACTGCAAGAATGAGGCCGTGGCGATGCTCATCTTTAGGAACAAACTGTAATATCCACGAGAGCTTACCGGCCACTCGCTCCTCGCCCATCATCTGATAATCGTATGCATCGTGCAATTGCACCTGCCCACCAGGGCTGAGGCCTGCGCTATCAATAAGGCTCCCTGCAAGCAACCGACTTCCAAGAGTTGCACACGCCGCGGTTCGCCCTTTTTTATATATTTGATGATCGGGGCCATTCAAATACACGACTCGCTCATGCTCAACGCCCTGACTAACAGCGTGGGAGATTTCAATAACCTCCAACCTGCCGGAATGCTCATAGGTGAGCCGACCATGATAATTGCTTTGACTGACAGCGTCAGACACCTGAGACAATAATTGCTTAATGTCAGGCGTCTGTGCGAAAAGATGAGAGGAGTAGGAAAAACACACAACCAACGCGAAACCGCTGAAACGCTTAATTAATGCGGCATTCATCAGAATTTAGTCCTTTTCCTCTTCAGTGAAATTGGATACACGAGCAAAGGGGATAAGCCCCATTCCACCAGACGATGAAACTTGTTCGGCATGCTTGTGCATCAAACGATTCATTTGTTCTTGGAATTGCTCGTTAGAAATAACGATACTACGCTGAGGCAACGCCTGAGGTAACGGCACTAGAAGTGAACGTGCTCGCGGCTCTTCATCGGCCAAACTATTCGTGCTAACTGTTCGCGCGGACAATGGAGGCAGCTCAAAACCCTGAGGAACAACAGCGCCCAAATTAGAACCGGCATTAACCTGTGCAGAGTTGCCTGCTTCAGCATAAATTGGAGCAGCTTGCTCTGGGGCGGTTGTGTATTGCTGAACACCAAATACAACACCAAAAGTAACCGCAGCCGCAACGGCTGTTTTACCAATACCCTGAGAGATGGCATTAAAGCTAAAACGCTTAACCTGAGGGGATGCTTCTTCTGCAATCGCATCTCGGATTGCTAGGGATAAATCGATAGACAAATCAATATGAGGCTCATTCTTCATTACCGAGCTCATTGCGTGATATCGAGACCATGTCTGCCGGATACTCTCTTCATTGGCAGTAGCGTCTTCTGCTAAGCCCCCGATCTCACCATCTTTCGTTACACCACTTCGGGATAGAGAGTTCGGCGAGCGACCATCTTCACCCATAGCATTTAATATGCGCTGTACATCAAAGTCGTTGCTTTCGCCGTCTACAAGGGCGGAAACGGACTCATTTAAAATGGAACGAGAGTTTTCTGTCATAAGTTAATGCCACGTAATGTGAATATTAGCGGTTTTAGCTGTTCATTAAATTAACGGCCGTTGTACTGAGTATCGGTAGAGCGATTTTCAAAGTGAGAATCGCTCGCATTCTAACCGGAGGCTCAACACCCGCTACTCCGACACAACAATGTGCCCTTTGTTTCATGTTTTTAATAAAAATTTTAATGTTTTCTCCCGAGTAAAGAAAAAACATCTGAGGAAGATACAGAAACAATAAAGACTTCTCATGCGACACCTCGCTAGGTGAGTATTTTTCAGTCAAACTAACCCAGTGTCGCCATTTGCCTTTCAATAGCTTCCCGAGCCCGAAAAATTCTAGATCGCACAGTACCTACAGGGCATTCCATAACATCAGCTATCTCTTCATAGCTTAGACCTTCCATCTCACGAAGTGTAACGGCCGTGCGTAAATCTTCAGGCAGCTCACGTATTGCCTTGTTAACCACGGCACTTAGCTCATCCCGCATTAATTGGCCTTCAGGCGTATCAATATCCCTCAAGCGATCACCACCTGAATAGTACTCAGCATCTTCTATATCGACATCACTTGAAGGAGGACGACGTCCGCGAGAGACCAAATGGTTTTTAGCTGTATTGATTGCGATACGATAGATCCACGTATAAAACGCACTGTCACCGCGAAAATTACCGATTGCACGATAAGCCTTAATAAATGCCTCTTGGGAGACATCATAAACTTCAGCCGAATCTTTGACGTAGCGGCTGATAATGGAAATAATTTTATGCTGATACTTCAGAACAAGAAGGTCAAACGCTCGTTTGTCACCCTTTTGAACTCGCTTTACCAAAACATGATCTGCGTCTTGCGCGGATTGCGCTGTCATTCACTCGACCCCAAATTCAACTTTCAAAAAACAACGTAGTTATTTAAACAACACATGTAAATATAACTATCAACGTAACTATCAACATAACTATGTGCAGCACATGCAGCAGGTTCATAACCTGAATCATGCGCTATCAATTATTATACTCTGGAGTAAATTCAACCAGATCATCCCACAATGCCCAAGGAATAGATCTAATCAGAGGCGCTCACGGTCGAAAAGTTCAAACTCATCTCAGGCGAACAACATACACCTCAATGTTTAACATTAACGGCATGCATTCTTATGCCCTTCTCGTCGTTCAATAGTGTAGGCAATATTTCGAAAATCAATGGCGGCATGTATACTTCGCCGCAGACTGATCGTCCTTTACGCTAAAGAGACTCTGCCACGCAGAGATTCATAGCAATTCACACACTATCCAGCTGAGTACTTACGTTTGTCACACTCTTCGCACAATTTTGATGTCCTAATTATCGGCAGCGGAGCGGCTGGACTCAGCCTCGCCTTAAAACTCGCAGAGCACGCCAAAGTCGCCATTTTGAGTAAAAGCCTCAAAAATGAAGGCTCTACGTGGCACGCCCAAGGCGGCATTGCGGCTGTACTAGATGACGACGACTCAGTGGAGTCTCACGTTCAAGATACGCTCGATGCTGGTGCCGGTCTCTGCCACCGCGACGCGGTCAATTTTACGGTTAGCAATAGTAAAAAAGCCATTGAGTGGCTCGTTGATCTCGGCGTAAACTTCACCAAAAACGAAGATAATCAAAACTTTCATTTGACTCGCGAAGGCGGCCACAGCCACAGGCGAATCATTCACAGTGCAGATGCCACCGGTGTAGCAGTACATACCGCATTAACGGACCAGGCAAGCAACTCTCCAAACCTTTCTCTGTTTGAACACCACATCGCTATCGACCTGATAAAACAACCAGCCCCCAACAGCTCACGCGAACGCTGCTCTGGCGCTTACGTTTATAATCGAAAATTTGACCGCGTAGAGGTGTTTACAGCCAAAACCGTTATTCTCGCTACCGGCGGTGCAAGTAAAGTCTACCTTTACACAAGCAATCCTGACGGCAATTCCGGCGACGGCATAGCTATGGCTTGGCGTGCAGGTTGCCGCGTTGCCAATATGGAATTTAATCAGTTTCACCCCACCTGCCTGTACCACCCAAAAGCCAAATCCTTTTTGATTACCGAAGCTTTGCGCGGAGAAGGTGCAACCTTACGCCTCCCTAATGGTGAAGCGTTTATGCACAAGTTTCACGAGTTGGCAGAATTGGCCCCGCGTGATGTCGTCGCACGTGCAATTGATTACGAAATGAAGCGTGTGGGCAGTGATTTTGTGTATTTGGATATCAGCCATCGCTCGAAAGAGTTTATTGAAGAGCATTTTCCCACCGTCAGAAAAGCCTGCTTAAAATACGGCATCGACATAACCAAAGAACCCATCCCTGTTGTGCCCGCTGCGCATTACACCTGCGGAGGTGTGGCAGTGAACATTAAAGGTCAGACCGACCTTAAAAACTTATACGCTATTGGCGAAACCTCCTTTACCGGCCTTCATGGCGCCAACCGCATGGCCAGCAATTCTTTACTCGAGTGCATTGTTTACGCTAAAGCGGCGGCCGATGCGATTTTGGAATCTCTTGATTCAATCCCCCCCCCGACTAAACCACCCGAGTGGGATGCCTCACGCGTAACCGATTCCGATGAAGATGTTGTTATTTCTCATAACTGGGATGAACTAAGACGGTTTATGTGGGATTACGTAGGAATTGTACGCACAGGTAAACGCTTAGAACGCGCAATGCATCGCATCAAACTTCTTCAAAATGAGATCAATGAATATTATTCGAACTACAAAGTCAGTAATGATTTGATCGAGCTAAGAAATTTGGTGATGGTGGCTGAATTGATTATTCACTCGGCCCAGCAGCGAAAGGAAAGTCGCGGACTGCATTACTCTTTGGACTACCCCAACAGCTCAGATATCGCACAAGACACGGTATTAGTTCCGATGAACCATGCAGCGCAAAAAGTCATCGTTCACAACCATTAAACGCTCATTGAATTCTCGTTGAATTCTGCCCGCCTAGACTATCAACGAATACACGAGCCTCACGTAACAACTCCAAGGGTTAATTGTAAACTAGCCCTTCACGCCTACAGAGGAGTTTTTAGCAACAATCGAAGGGACCTTCGATCCTCTGCGATGGCAGAATCCGATAAAATCACCATTTGCATCGGCCATATATAGGCCAGCCAACCAGAGCCAATGGGTCGGCAGGAAAAAATAATCATCCATTCGCTGACGATACTATTACCGCGTAGCTCTACAGGGATACGCGCCCCATCGATACAGAGCGATAACCCACTTTCTCGTGAGTGAATACTCGTTACAGAACGCATAAAACGCAACTGATGCACCACCAATAACACAGCGCATAACGTAGCAAGGAAAAGGGATAGCCGAATAAGAATCGCTAACGGAGACAGCGCCAGAACCGAAAAGATGGCAACAAAAAGGCAGCTGTAAAAGTAATTCAGCCTCACGGATGGTGAGACTGAAATATCAAGGCTTGGCTTTTGCGGTGCTTTCACGAATAAGGTTCACAATGCGTAGGGTATCCTCATCTTCAGGCTCAACACGCCCTAGAAACCAACCAAACATATCCTGATCTTCGCCCTCCAACAGCTTTTCAAACAGCTTTTGATCTTCGTCATTCAGACCAGGAAAGGTATTTTCAAGAAAAGGTAACAGCACTAAATCCAATTCGAGCATGCCGCGGCGGCAGGCCCATCTCAAACGATTAATTTCCATCGAAACACCAGGGTCATTTTTTGAACGCGGATTATAGGCGAATCATAAGGGCCTGTAACGGGGAATATCCTTCTGACGGGAATTTCACTGCGGAAAAACCCCCACGACAATGAAATATAAACCGAGATAAACAACAACAATCATTTACCACAAGGGTATATGGTAGATAATGAATCGATTAGAACCACGAGATTACAGCAATGTTTTGGGAAAACTTCCTAGCGAGCAAAAAAGCACAAGATACTACAGACTCAGAACTTGAAAGCCTTATCCCCCTAGCGGATTACCGCCTGATTATCGTGAATGGGCCAGACACCATAAAATTTCTCCAAGGACAGTGCACCTGTGACCTTGCATCGCTTAGTGCTCACAAAATCGTTAACGGTGCTCACTGCACACCAAAAGGAAGGATGATTTCTAACTTTGTCGCCGCTCAACTCGATGAGGACACTGTTGCCTTACGCGTTCATTACAGCATTGCTGAAACGGCACTCACTGCCTTGAAAAAATACGCGGTATTTTCGAAAGTGTCACTGACAATCAGTGAAGACCACGTCGTGATCGGCGTAATCTTACCAAGCAAGCCGACAACTGAAAGCAGCCTCACGGAATTAATCAAAATAGCACCAGAAGTCGGACAGTCCTCAACAGTAAATCAAGTCGTCACATTGCACCACGACACCAACCTTTATGAAATTTGGTGCCCATCGGCGCACGCTTCAGATTTTCTCAGCCCTATAGAAACCGTTCAGACTCAAAAAACCAGCAACCTCTGGTATTTGATCAACATTCAACGAGGAATTGGTGAAGTACAAAGTCCATTGATTGAGAAGCTGCTCCCCCAAGAAATGAACCTTCAACTTACAAACGGCATTTCATTTAAAAAAGGCTGCTATACCGGGCAAGAAATCGTCGCTCGGATTCACTATAAAGGGCAGATGAAAAAACATATGTACCGTGGTCAAGTGTTTTCAAGCCAGCCGCCGGTCATTGGAGAGGCCATTTATATCAACGATAAATCCAAAGGTATGATTATCAATGTAGCGCTATCAGGCGATTCTTTGAGCGGCACAGAAAGTAGCAATTCTGGCGATAATGTATACGAATTTCTTGCTCTGTGTGACGACTCAATCATCAATGACGATACAGATAGTAAAACATGTAAAACCAACCCTGAATCGACTGCAAATATCCGATGGAAATCACTTCCGTATGCTATAAGTTAAGAGGCAGCCGAGAAAAAACTCGGCGCCCTAACAACAATTATTAGCAGCAGGAGACCCGCCAAGATGCCCGGTATTGCAGACAAAATTGCCAGAGTCATTATCGGCTCGATAGATGCCGACAAACTGGTTTTGCCCACAATGCCCGAAATGGCGATTAAAGTCCGTGAAGTTTCAGAAGACCCAGACGCCAGCATTTCCCAACTCAACAAAGTGATTAGCAGCGACGCTGCCCTCACCGCTCGAATCATTAAAGTAGCTAACAGCGCCCTATTTCGTGGCGCTCGTGATATCGAAGATCTCGGTATGGCACTTTCGCGTCTCGGCATGCAAACCACCAGCAACCTCGCTACCGGCTTGGCGATGGAGCAAATGTTTCAAGCAACATCTGACATCGTTGATAAGCGCATGCGTGAAGTTTGGTCAAAATCCAGCGAAATTGCCGGCATATGCCACGTACTCTGCAAGCATTATACAAAGTTAAGGCCTGACCAAGCCGCACTCGCAGGCTTAGTTCATCAAATTGGTGTTTTGCCTATTTTGTCATTTGCAGAAGACCACCCGGCACTATTACGCGACAGCATGACCCTGGATACCGTTATTGACCAAATCCATCCGATGATTGGCGTAAAGATATTAACCACCTGGGAATTCCCTAAAGACATTCGTAAAATACCGATGGAGTTCATCAATTACTCTCGCAAAGCACCACAAGTGGATTACGGCGATGTTGTTACCGTCGCAGTACTTCAAAGCTATGCAGGCTCGAAAAAGACAGAATTGATTGACCTGACAAAGGTCACCGCATTTGAACGACTGGGCCTTGACCCTGATATTGATTCTGCGGAAGGTGAGGATTTGAGCGAAGAAATGGAAGCAGCAATGGCCATGCTGTCATAGCATGCACCTAAAACAAAAAAGGCCGTGTGGGTTACCACACGGCCTTTTTTCAGAAGAACGTAACACCAAGTATCAACGCAATACCGCAAACCTCAGCAGCAAGCAGTCAAACACAGAAGCTAAGAGCACTCCAATACAGGCAAAGCCCAATCTATTTCAGCCTCGCCTCTTTTTCTAAGCGCGTCATTCGTTTTAGTAAAATGACCATTCCCCAAAAATCCGCGATGCGCAGAAAGCGGTGAAGGATGAGGTGACTTAAAAACAGAATGGCGCTGCTCATCAATAAAGCCGCCTTTCTTCTGTGCGTAGCTGCCCCACAATAAAAACACCAGCCCCTCACACTGCTCATTCAAACGATGCACAATAGCATCCGTAAATAATTCCCAACCCTTACCCTGATGCGAACCCGCCTTCGCCTGCTCGACCGTTAGCGTCGCGTTTAACAATAAAACACCCTGCTCAGCCCAGCTTTGCAAACAACCGTGATCCGGAAACGGAATATCAAGTTCTTGTTGAATCTGCTTGAACACATTTCGTAACGACGGGGGAAACTTAACGCCCGGCAAAACAGAAAAGCACAAGCCATGTGCTTGGCCTGGACCGTGATACGGGTCTTGGCCCAATATCACAACCTTCACCTTCTCAAACGGCGTCGTGTTTAAGGCGTTAAAGATATCGTTACCGGCAGGGTAAATAACCTTACGCTGCTTCTTTTCATCTTTCAAAAAAGCCTTCAAATCCTTCATGTAAGGCTTATCGAACTCTTCACCAATTTGCGCCTTCCAACTGGGGTGAAGCTTAATTTTATCGACCATTACGCACCGCCTACTCTAACTATCTGTATTATGACTCTGGGCGCATTGCTGGAAATAACAACACGTCGCGAATCGAAGGAGAATCGGTTAATAACATGACCAAACGATCGATGCCGATTCCTTCTCCCGCGGTTGGCGGTAAACCGTATTCCAATGCGCGAATGTAGTCAGCGTCAAAATGCATTGCCTCATCATCGCCCGCGTCTTTTTCAGCAACCTGGGCTTTAAATCGCTCGGCCTGGTCTTCCGCATCGTTAAGCTCCGAAAAGCCATTCGCGATTTCTCGACCGCCAACAAAGAATTCAAAACGATCTGTCACAAAGGGATTCGAATCATTACGTCGTGCCAACGGAGATACCTCTGTTGGGTATTGTGTAATGAATGTGGGCTGGTCTAACAAATGCTCAACCGTTTTATCGAAAATTTCGATCTGAACCTTACCCAAACCCCAATAATCTTTAAGCGGAATATCTAACTTCTCTGCAATTTCTCGTGCAAATTTTTCGTCACCCAAAGCTTCAGCCGTTATGTCGTCATTAAACTGTAAAATAGAATCGAATACTGACAAGCGCTGGAATGGCTTAGTAAAATCGTAAGTGCTTGAACGGATGATCTCACCTTCCGCATCTCTCTCTGTATTAACGATTTCTGTTGTACCCAATACGGCTTCCGCACATTTGCGCAGCATATCTTCGGTCAGGTCCATTAAATCATTGAAATCGGCATACGCCTGATAGAATTCCAACATGGTGAATTCAGGGTTATGACGTGTCGATAAGCCTTCGTTACGGAAGTTACGATTGATTTCGTAAACACGTTCAAAACCGCCAACCACCAAACGCTTCAAATACAATTCTGGAGCAATACGTAAGTACATGTCAATATCAAGCGCATTGTGATGCGTCTGGAACGGCTTGGCTGTTGCGCCACCGGGAATCACCTGCAACATCGGCGTCTCAACTTCCATAAAACTGTTTTCGTTAAGGTAGCTGCGAATAAACGATATAACATTCGAACGAACTTTAAAGGTATCACGCACTTCTGGGTTCACGATCAGGTCAACATAGCGTTGACGATATCGGATCTCTTGATTAGCCAAGCCTTTGTGCTTATCGGGCAAGGGACGCAAAGCTTTCGTTAGCAATACATACTCATCAAGATTGACGTATAGGTCGCCTTTGCCGGATTTATGTAACGCGCCTTTAACACCAACGATATCGCCAAGGTCTAAGCTCTTTGCAAATGGGCGCGCTTCTTTACACACGTACAATTGAATACGGCCAGAACCGTCTTGCAGCTCCATAAATGCGCCGCGATTACGAATCACTCGCCCTGCTACGCTGACAATATTATTAGCTTCTTCGAGCTCCTGTTTCGACTGACCAGAAAACTCGTCTTGCAATAATTGTGCGTGATTTTCAGGTCGAAAATCATTAGGGAATGCAACGCCAGCTTCGCGAATAGCTTGTAACTTAGCGCGACGCTCAGCAATCAATTTATTTTCGTCTTGCTGTGGTGAAGTTTGTTCGCTCATTTAGTTTTCCAGATTAATAATCAAAATTTTACAGTGCATTAGGTGTAGTAGGTTTTTAGCGTTAGGTCAGCGCCAAGAGCTGAGAAGGAAAAATATTTTCGACTCGCCGTGAACCCGTCCATGGGGGCTCAACTGCCGCATCCATGCGGCACATGGTCGTAAATATTCCTTCCTACTCAACTCCCTCAAAATCTTGCAGTGCCGACAGAAGCAAAACCTAAAAACAAGTTTTAGAGGTTAAGGGTTTCTCGCCGCACCATTTGTGCGCGCTTACAAGCCAGCCTTCAAACTCGCTACAATAAACTCATCCAGTTTGCCATCGAGTACCGCCTGGCAATTACTGGTTTGCACATTAGTGCGTAAATCTTTAATACGTTGATCGTCCAACACATACGAACGGATTTGGCTGCCCCAACCGATATCAGACTTAGTATCTTCCAAGGCTTGTTTATCCGCATTGCGTTTAAGCATTTCCAGCTCATACAAACGCGCGCGTAACATTTTCCAGGCTTGGTCACGGTTGGCGTGTTGCGAGCGCTGGCTCTGACACTCCACCACGGTATTTGTCGGTTCGTGAGTTAAACGGACAGCCGAGTCAGTTTTATTAACATGCTGACCACCAGCTCCGGACGCCCGGTAAGTATCGGTACGGACATCAGACGGATTAATATCGATCTCAATATCATCGTCAACTTCAGGCGAAACAAAGATCGAGCAAAATGAAGTGTGGCGACGGCTACTCGAATCGAACGGAGACTTCCTTACCAAACGATGAACACCAGTTTCTGTGCGTAACCAACCAAAAGCGTAGTCACCTTCGAAGCGAATCGTCGCGCTTTTAATGCCGGCAACTTCACCTTGGGACGCCTCTTCTAGCGTAGTTTTAAAGCCTTTGGCTTCGCCCCAACGCAGATACATACGTAAGACCATTTCAGCCCAGTCTTGAGCTTCTGTGCCTCCAGAACCAGACTGAACATCGAGGAAGGCGTTATTGGCATCCATATCGCCGGAGAACATGCGGCGAAATTCAAGCTTGGCCAGCAACTCGTCTAAAGCATCGGTTTCTTGCCGTATCTCATCGACACTGTCACTATCATTTTCTTCGACAGCCATCTCGACCAAATCTTTGTTATCCGCAACACCAGAATCCAAGTCTTCAATAGTTTTAACCACAGCCTCTAAGGCTGATCGTTCTTTCCCTAATGTCTGTGCTCGCTCAGGATCGTTCCAAACATCTGGCTCGGCCAGTTCTAACTCAACTTCAGCTAGGCGCTCTTTCTTCTCAGCATATTCAAAGATACCCCCTAAGCACGTCTGTACGTGCTTGGAGATCATTGAGTTTATTCAGTAAAGGGGCTACTTCCATCGTTATTTTCTCTTAATGCTGGCGCTCTGAAGTCGCCAGTCAATTTACGTGAAACGCCATTTTCGCCAGTAAAACTGACCAAGTACTTTTGGGAGGGAGTATTTCGTAAAGAAGCGCTTCTATTTAGGGCGCGGATTGTAACGCAGGAGGGTGAATTCATAAAGCGCTCAAAAAAACGATATAAGCGATAAGAGCATCCAAAGTTAGAACAAAAACACATACTGATCAATAACTTAGAGGATTATCTTGACAAGATACATTATAAAACTAGAATAACTTATTGATAATAATCATCCTGGAGATAAGAAGCGTGGAGTTTCTTGAAGCCAAACACCCAGAGTGGTGTGAAATGTGGGAAGCACTTTCCGAACACTATTTGAACAACGGGGACCCAATTTGCCTTTCTATGGGTAAATGCTGGGAATATATGGGGTCTACCGGTGATCACCACCATTTTCGGCACCTAAAACACCCCAAAACAGGCCGCAAAGAGTTCGCTTATATGGAGCGGAGTCATATGCTCCTATCGTGGGCGCACGCCGCCAACGAGAAGTGCGCATAAGCCTTTAACGGCTACACTGCTCTAGCTGAAGCATTCCCATCCCCGTGAGCCAGAGTCACAGGCTCTCCCCTCCCCTCAACATTTAGAATCCGCTTTTTCTGCCATAAAATTCTTACGTCGATCCACCTAGAAAAAACCCAAATGACTGAAGATGCAATTGCTATTATAAATAGAGACATCTAACTCGGAAACAGGATCATGCCCGTAGCAGAGATCATGACCAAAAAGCTGATTTCAGTTTCACCCAATGAAACAGTTAGAAAAATGCAAGAGCTATTCAATAAGTTTCCCATTCATCATATCCTCGTTATCGATGAAGGAAAGCTGGTAGGCGTAATTGATGACAGAAGCATTTTAAAAATCATTAGCCCTTACATAAATACAAAATTCGAAACTGAAAAAGACCTGCTCACAGTAACCCGTCAAGCCCACCAATTAATGAAAATTAATCCTACGACAATCTTGCCGACAGCCTCAATACAAGAAGCGGCAAGATGCCTCATCAACAACAATGTCGATTTACTGCCCGTGGTTGACAATGGAAACAAAGCAATCGGCGTTTTAAGCTGGAAGGATGTTATGCGCTTTATTATGAACTAAACGGCCTAACCTAAAGAAGCACCCCCCCAAGTCACCCCCGTTTCAACTCCGCTTGATAACTGATAGCTTTTACAGTTAAAACGCCACACACTGTCCGCAACACTTTAAGTCGGCGCTCAAACGCTGCCTCACTAAACTCTTTAACTATGACAACCATAATATCCGGACTGAGATCGGAAATTATCACATCAGCCTCCATCAGCTTGCAGATATCCCTTGACACCGTTACCGCCAAAGGTGGAATAACACGTACAAATACACTGCCTACATGAAGCTCACCTATCATATTAACCTCCACCACCCACTCAAAAAATTACACGTAAGTGAATTAACCAAAAACTGAATTTTCCCAATAAACTATTGGAATCTATATATTTAAAATACTACACGCGGAGATCCAAAATAAGGAACCAGCACCTAACATTAAAGCAGTAAATTAATTATTCATATTGAGGCAAATCAAATCCACTACGGCTTGGCGCGAATTGAAGTACATCCAAACAAGCATCAACCCCATATCACCATCAAAAATTCCTGTCAGTTCAACACACCTAAAACGATAGGCGTTATACGCTCGAATCAACCATAAAAAGTAAAACATCTATATCGTTCATTATGAACAAATTAATATAAGGAAGAACAAAATAGACCAATCAGGCATAAGCCAATAAAAAAAACTCTTACAATAGCGTCAATATAACCAATACACCCAGGCCGCCTCAATGTAGAGTGTTTTTATGTTCATTCAAAGCAAACACACTTCTGAACCACCTCAAAAAGACAGCTCTTGACAAATATTGTCATCTAAATTTTATCAACCGCTTCGCTACCACCAAAAACTAAAAACGATTAGAGGCCTTGAACACCTTCCTCAATATATGAACATAAGGCGCCCCATACTTTCCCAAATAAAATGAGACGCGCGTCACACTAATGGCGCAAAAATTGCTTTTTCATCCATGTGCAAGCAAATAGCGTGTTTATAAATTAATTTAAATCAACATCACTGTTTAATAGATTTTAAGCAAAATAGCTTCCACGAAAAGGCAAAGCCGTGGCAATACGGTGACGCAAAACCAGTGCCCTAAATGTTTTCACACTAGGGTCGAACGGTTACCGAATGGGGCAGATTTTCGCTAAGATGTGTTACATCAATAGCCTGCATCCACCCCGCAAACTTAAGCCATAAAAGTTCATCGCTTGATGGTTTATACAGGGTGGAGTTGTACCAATGAATCAGGATTATTTTTTTCTCAATAAGTTTTGTTCCGTCAAAACAATATTTCAAACTTTTATTTTTTTCACGCTTACGTATAGTTACGCAGCATTGTCTCAAACAGATGATGCGGTTTTAAATCCGAACCAGATAAGCGGGACAATTCTGTTCACCAACCAAGATCCGTTTATTGTCGAATTAATGGAAACCCAAGAAGGTATACGACAAGCAAGAATCTATGCAAACAGCCAAGGTTTGGCGCAAACTTTAAATAACCGAACCACCTTAAACATGGCCAACACCACTGAGTTTGATTATCAAATGACAGTGGAATCTTCCACAGCAGGTATCCCTTACAATTGGTTCGCGCGCTTACGAGTAGGCCGATCGTATTACAACATTCCCAGCCAAGTGACGGCCCCTGTTCTGCCAGAACCGGCAGCCGACACTCGTCTCGATATTTCGCATTGTGCTGCAATCGTCGACGTTAAATATGTTGACGAAAACGGAGAACCCGTGACCGTAAAAGGCGGCGCAATGAAGGCTTGGCAGGTAACCGAAAATTCAAAGTATTTACAGACACAAGATTATGGAACCTCTGCCAGCTTTAGTCAGGATTATATGCCGATAAATGGCGACGGCAGTGACTACCTTTTTCAGACAATTTACAATATAGGTTCCGACATATATTCAGATACGATACGTAACATGTGTCAATTCACTTTTACAGCTCAATGCGATGAAGTCATTCCTGTTGAGTGCGTTGTTTCAGAAAGACAAGACTTGGGCAGCATAACAGGAAGTGTTTCAATGGAGGGCCATGCCTTAATCGACACAACGTTAACGAGACTCATCGCCTACCTTGGCCCCTTCGACAATTACCGTTACGATAAAGTGGAAGGCAGCGGTATTTACACAATGGAAAATTTGGTGGCTTCAAACGCGGTTGAACCCGAGGCGCACTACATTATGTTTGGCCATATAGGATTTGGGTCTGACTATAGCTACCAATATTTACGAACACCCATTGTCTATGCAAGCGTAGTCGCCGGAGAAGCTACGGACCTTGGAGATACATTTGATTTAGTCCCCGGCTATATTGAAGGCAACATTTCCCTAGTAGGTCCCGACAATGAAGACAGCGGCTTACAGTATTTGAGTCGCGACGCTGATTTTGATTCGAATGACGATGGCATACCCGATAATGTTTTTATTAATCGCAGTCACATCGCCGCCATCGGCTCATCACTCTACGTTCCAGGCGAAACCCAAAACAGCTACAGCAGTCTCGGGCGCAGTATTTTTAGCGGAAGCTATGATAGTGAAACGTCAATCTTTAACGGTGAATACAGCCTCGCACTTTCAGGCGCATCTGGCGCGCCATCATACTGGAGAACATACGGGTTATTTCTCACCTTTGATAACACTACCACACGCGAATCAAACGACGAGGTTTACCACAATTCAAAAATACAAATAGTCGACAACCTAAACCTTAGCCGCCAAGTCAATCCTGGCGAAACCCAACAAGCTCATCATGATTACTGTTTAAACGATGTAACACTCAATTACCATTCTTTAGCCAGCGATTTTTATACCCCCAACATGAGAGCGAGGGGCTCATATCAAGGCGAGGACTATAAAGGTAACATCGTCGATTATTCCGCGAGCGTCACCTTTGCAAAAGGACTCCCCGACGCGGCCAATACAGCGAGTGATACAGGCCTTGTGAGCATCACCTTGCCACAAGGTACTTATAGCGTGACGCCCACCGTAACCAGCGTTAACCCCGATGGAAGTGTGACCGATACCGAATTACCTCAAATCACATTGGACATGGGCTGCGGCCAAGTTATACAAGCCGCTACCGATGTTCAAGTCAGCGTTGTCGATGTTCCTCAAACTACCGAAGAGGATCATATTATCATTCAGGGCTCCGTCAGTACCGGCGCGAACGTCACCTTTATTGACTACGTTAAAAATGAAAATGAGCCCGTCATAACCTGTGATGCCAGCTGCGCACCCGAAGGCCAATTTAGTGTTGAAGTCCCCTTGGACGAAGGAAACAACAGTATTACCGTAACCGCACACATCGACACAGGTTCTTCAGCTTCTGTCAGCATCACAATAGAATCGTCCCCTCCTCCACCACTACAAGCCATTGTGCTGACGCAATGTAACGACATACAAGTAATTGCAAGCGACAGCGTTTCTACCGCAGTATCATTTGACCCTATTGCAACTGGCGGATGCTCCACCCCACAAATATCGTGCGACAGAGAATCCTCTAGCCTATTCCTTGTCGGCAATACAAAAGTCAGTTGCAGCGCCGCCGACACTTGCGAACAAAGCGTGCAGTGTGAATTTTATATCAACGTAGTGGAACCCAGCGCAACAGAGCCAGAAGAAGAAACAGATGAAGACGAGACCCCCGTCATTATCGAAGACAACGTTGTCACGCCAGAACCCGTCACGGAACCTACAGAGGAAGACGCAGACGTCGAGGAACCCGTTACGCAAGTGTGCGAAAACAATACCACCCACCCTGTTATTTCAGCATCGAATAGCACAGGCGTTTTATGGTCGGCAAACTTCAGCCAAATACCAGTGGGCTATGTGGTCACCCTCAATCATTGCGATGACCGGTACCTCAGCCAAAGTCTTGTTACAGAGGTCTACAGCGATGAAGAAGAAATTCCCGGCGTAGGGGAAAGCCCTACCCACTTTTCTGCTGACGCGACTGTACACACTCAAGGTTTAGCGCTACGAGCAGAACGAAATGAAAGTGGCGACGGCCGCGTATACCTAATGATTAGCCGCGTAACGGATAGCGATGGCCAAGAATTCACAAGCTGCTCTAGCGTCGTTGTACCGCACGATCAAAACCAAGAGAGCTTGAGTAACGCACTTGACCAAGCCGTCAGTGCGCGTGGTTTTTGCATGAAAAACGGTGAGGCGCCTGCTAACTTTTATCAACAGGGAACAAGTGAAAAACTAGAACCCAGCCAATCCGTCATCATTCAGGCAAACGATGCACAACAGGCTTACGAAACTCAACTTGAAGGTCAGTCCGAAATTGTACTCGCAGCTGCCGCTAGTGAAGATGAAATGCAAGCGTACTACAACGAAGGCCAAGACATTATCACGGAACTAATGGAACAATCCCAAGACAGCCAACGAATCATTGAGGAGATTGAAGACGACAGCGATGAAGTTTTATCTGAGGTCCAAGAAGAACAGCGTGCAGAAGCAGAAAATGCAAGTCAGTCAGACCCTCACAGTGATGATGAAGGCGGAGGCGGAAGCTCATCAGGATTGATGTTGTTTATGGCATTATTACTCGGCATTGCTCGGCATTGCTCGGGTAACAAGAAAAGCTAAACCCAACACCCCTACACGAATTAAACCATAGAAAAATTAATTTTTATAGCCTCCAGCCTGGCAACAATACTCAGCTGGAGGTTGTTTCAATTCAACGCTCCCTACAACCAAAAAGAAAGAAAGAAAAGGAAACTCCTCCGTTAAGCCCCCGCCACAATTCATCGTTCCTCACTCTCCATTCCTCATTCACCAGAGCCCCTCGTAAGAAACAAAGACCCTCGCCTTTTCTCCAGGCAAAAGAATTAATGGCTAAGCCCTAAAACTCACCAGGCTGGCAAATAGGGTTACGTTCCAAAGCATTAATGATAACGAGTGACAAAGCATGCTCTTTCAGCATTTTCAATTTCAACCAACGATTCAAAGAGGCTTTCACCTTGACCGTCAGATTATTTAAACTTTTACTCTCGGGTTTAGCGTTGATGATTCAAGAAGAGAACAAAACTGATCAAAGAAAAACAAGTAAATACGAAACAAAACGTCTTACAACACCCCGATATAACTAACGCATCCAACCCGCTTAAACTAATAACTATTTTTTATAAATAATCAAAACTACGATATTTCTGCATCACCTTAAAAAGACAAGTCCTGACAAATATTGTCATATAATTTTGGTTTCTGATTCACTTACACTCCATCACCCAAAGAAACCAAACAGTCAAACAGTCAAACATCTCGTACAACATAAGAACCCAAGGCGTTAGAAGGCTTACCGACAAAAAAGTGAGACACACATCACACTTGTGGCGCAACAATTGCTCTTTCATCCTCGTGCAAGCATTTCTTAGATCCTCGTAAAGAAGTTCATTAACGTAAACACTTAAGAATAAATGCTTCCACGAAAAGGCAAAGCCGTGGCAATACGGTGACGCAAAGCCAGTGCCCTAAATATTTTCACACTAGGGTCGAACGGTTACCGAATGGGGCAGATTTTCGCTAAGATGTGTTACATCTACAGCCTGCATCCACCCCGTAAACTTAAGCCATAAAAGCTCATCGCTTGATGGTTTATACAGGGTGGAGTTGTACCAATGAATCAGGATTATTTTTTTCTCAATAAGTTTTGTTCCGTCAAAACAATATTTCAAATTTTTCTTTTTTTCACGCTTACGTATAGTTACGCAGCATTGTCTCAAACAGATGATGCGGTTTTAAATCCGAACCAGATAAGCGGGACCATTCGATTCACCAATCAAGATCCATTTATTGTCGAATTAATGGAAACACAAGAAGGCATACGGCAAGCCACGATTTACGCAAATAGTCAGGGCTTATCACAGACCTTAAATAACCGAACCACGTTAGACATGGAGAGCACCACGGAGTTTGATTATCAAATGACAGTGGAATCTTCCGCAGAAGGCATCCCCTACACTTGGTACGCTCGCTTGCGTATGGGCCGATCGTACTACAATATACTCAACCAAGTGACGGACCCTGTTCTGCCTGAACCGGCGGCCGATACTCGTCTCGACATTGAACACTGCGCCGCAATAGTCGATGTTAAATATGTTGACGAAAATGGCGAGCCAGTAACCGTAAAAGGCGGCGCAATGAAAGCGTGGCAGGTAACGGAAAACTCAAAGTATTTACAGACACAAGACAACGGAACCTCCGGCAGTTTTAGTCAAGATTATATGCCAATAAATGGCGACGGAAGTGACTACCTTTTTCAGACAATTTACAAACTAGGTTCCGACACATACACGGATACCATACGCAACATGTGTCAATTTTCCTTTACCGCACAATGCGATCAAGTCATTCCTGTTGAGTGCGTTGTCTCAGAACGACAAGATTTAGGCAGCATAACAGGAAGCATCTCGATGGAGGGGCATACCTTAATCGACACAATATTAACTCGCCTAATTGCCTACCGTGGCCCCTTCGACAACTATCGTTACGATAAAGTGGAAGGCAGTGGTATTTACTCACTGGAAAACTTGGTGGCTTCAAACGCAGTAGAACCCGAAGCGCACTACGCAGTCTATGGCAGTATGGGCATTGGCTCTGGCTATAACTACCAATATGTACAAACCCCCCTTGTTTATACACGCGTAGTCGCAGGAGAAGCGACAGACCTTGGCGGCACATTTGATTTAATCCCGGGCTACATTGAAGGCGATATTTCGTTAGCTGGCCCCAATAACGAAGCTAGCGGTTTGCAATATTTGAGTCGCGACGCTGATTTTGATTCGAATGAAGACGGTATACCCGATAATGTTTTTATCAATCGCAGCCATGTAGAAGCCATTGGGTATTCAACCTACGTTCCTGGAGAAACTCAAAACAGCTATAACGGTCGTGGACGAAGTATTTTCAGCGGAAGCTATAATAGTGATACTTCAAGCTTCAACGGCGAATATAGCCTCGCGCTATCAGGCGCGTCTGGTACGCCATCATACTGGAGAATTTACGGATTATTTCTCACCTTTGACAACACTGCCACACGCGAATCAAACGACGAGGTTTACCACAATTCAAAAATAAAAATAGTCGACAACTTAATCCTTAGGCGCCAAGTCAACCCCGGAGAAACCCAACAAGCTCATCATGATTACTGCTTAAACGATGTAACACTCAATTACCATTCTTTAGCCAGCGATTTTCATACCCCCAACATGAGAGCGATCGGCACCTATCAAGGTGAGGACTATAACGGTAACGTCGTCGATTATTTCGCTAGCGTCAGCTATGCAAAAGGGCTTCCCGGCTCTGCCAATACAGCGAGCGATACAGGCCTTGTGAGCATCACCTTGCCACAGGGTATTTACAAAGTAGCACCCACCGTTACCAGCGTTAACCCCGATGGAAGTGAGACCGATACCGAATTACCCGAAATCACATTGGACATGGGCTGCGGCCAAGTCATACAAGCCGCTACCGATGTTCAAGTCAGCGTTGTCGATGTTCCTCAAACTACCGAAGAGGATCACATTGTCATTCAAGGCTCCGTCAGTACCGGCGCAAACGTCACCTTTATTGACTACGTTAAAAATGAAGATGAGCCCGTCATAACCTGCGATGCCAGCTGTGCACCCGAAGGCCAATTTAGTGTTGAAGTCCCCTTGGACGAAGGGAGCAACAGCATCACCGTAACCGCACACATCAACACAGGTTCTTCAGCTTCTGTCAGCGTCACAATAGAATCGTCCCCTCCTCCACCACTACAAGCCATTGTGCTGACGCAATGTAACGACATTCAAGTAATCGCAAGCGACAGCGTTTCTACCGCAGTATCATTTAACCCGATTGCAACGGGCGGATGCTCCACCCCACAAATATCGTGCGACAGAGAATCCAACAGCCTATTCCTTGTCGGCAATACAAAAGTCAGTTGCAACGCCGCCGACACTTGCGAACAAAACGTGCAGTGTGAATTGTATATCAACGTAGTGGAACCCAGCGCAACAGAGTCAGAAGAAGAAACAGATGAAGACGAGACCCCCGTCATTATCGAAGAGAGCGTTGTCACACCAGAACCCGTCACAGAACCTACAGAGGAAGACGCAGACATCGAGGAACCCGTTACGCAAGTGTGCCAAAACAATACCACTCACCCTGTTATTTCAGCATCGAATAGCACAGGCGTTTTATGGTCGGCAAACTTCAGCCAAATACCAGTGGGCTATGTGGTCACCCTCAATCATTGCGATGACCGGTACCTCAGCCAAAGCCTTGTTACAGAGGTCTACAGCGATGAAGAAGAAATTCCCGGCGTAGGGGAAAGTCCTACCCACTTTTCTGCTGACGCGACTGTACACACTCAAGGTTTAGCGCTACGAGCAGAACGAAATGAAAGTGGCGACGGCCGCGTATACCTAATGATTAGCCGCGTAACGGATAGCGATGGCCAAGAATTCACAAGCTGTTCTAGCGTCGTTGTACCGCACGATCAAAACCAAGAGAGCTTGAGTAACGCACTTGACCAAGCCGTCAGTGCTCGTGGTTTTTGCATGAAAAACGGTGAGGCGCCTGCTAACTTTTATCAACAGGGAACAAGTGAAAAACTAGAACCCAGCCAATCCGTCATCATTCAGGCAAACGATGCACAACAGGCTTACCAAACTCAACTTGAAGGACAGTCCGAAATTGTACTCGCAGCTGCCGCTAGTGAAGATGAAATGCAAGCGTACTACAACGAAGGCCAAGACATTATCACGGAACTAATGGAACAATCCCAAGACAGCCAACGAATCATTGAGGAGATTGAAGACGACAGCGATGAAGTTTTATCTGAGGTCCAAGAAGAACAGCGTGCAGAAGCAGAAAATGCAAGTCAGTCAGACCCTCACAGTGATGATGAAGGCGGAGGCGGAAGTTCATCAGGGTTGATGTTATTTATGGCATTGTTACTCGGCATTGCTCGGGTAACAAGAAAAGCTAAACCCAACACCCCTACACGAATTAAACCATAGAAAAATCAATTTTTATAGCCTCCAGCCTGGCAACAATACTCAGCTGGAGGTTGTTTCAATTCAACGCTCCCATCAGTGAGAGGAAGAAACGGAATTTCTCTGGACTCAACATAATCATACGTTAATGGCACTAGAATTAGGTTCGAGCCAATTTCAACAGAGCGCAACTCAAATTTCTTCAGGTCAACAACGCAGCTCTTCGGAAAGATAATTCCCTGAATCGTATAACTCACACTATGCCTCTCATTTGGTGTGTAACGCCAAGCTCACCTTCAAATATTGCGGAGAGCATTTTTGTGTAAAATGGAGCTACGCAACATACACAAAAACGAGCGTAGCAATATTTGTCAGGTGAAGCTTTTTGTTAGCCATTTTATTGAGCTTCGATAATGTACTTACGAACGTCTCTCTCTTGACGAAGAACATATAATACATACACGACCCCACCGCTATACTTGTAAAATACACGGCAAGGATTTACCACGACTTCTCGATACGTAAACTCCTGTATTTCTTCAGGCACACGACCGGATTCTGGGTGATCCTCTAGGCGACCAACCGCAGAAAGCACATCGAGAACCAACTTACTCGCTGCAATTGGGTTAGATAGAGCGATGTACTCTGCGATGTCGTCGAGATTATCTATTGCAGGCTCCGTCCATATTACTTGAGCCATTTAGACAGTCTCGTCTTGGCGTCTTCCTGCGTTAGTGTTCGCCCTTCCTGTATTGCGGCCTCACCTCTTGCTATGCCTTCTAGGATTGCCATTCGCCCCAACATGAACTCATAATCCGCAACATCAAGCAGATATGCTGACGGCTGGCCGTGTTCAGTAATAAGAATGGGCTCTTTTGATTGGTGAAGATCAGCCAATATCTTGGTGGCTTGCCGCTTGAGGGTGGTAACGAGCTCTGTTTTCATAGGGAATACCGCATTAGCGCAAATGTGCCACTAGAGTATCACTTCTCCCGGAGTGACGGCAAACCGGTGGCTAACGCCGCTTATTTGCGGCAAATTTTTGCTTTTAGTGGCGCAGCCACGGAAAATTTGTCCAGAGAGCGCAGCGAACCAGGCAAAATAGTTTTGTTAGGCATTTTTACCTGAGCCTTTGCTCTCCTCAAATTCTCTTAGGTTATCAGGCAGCTCACCATAAATTTTTACCTTTCGAATTGATTCTAGGGCTTCACTATCTGCACCCAAAGAAATACTATTTTCGGCTGATTTAATATACTTCTGCTTTCTTCTCTCGCGAAAACGAAATCCCTCATTGCGCGAGGAAAATTAAACAGAAGAAAATTAAACAGACACCCACGATAACAGCTTGCCCCCACCACAAACAGCTGTATATAATGCCAGTATCGATCACGGAATGACGAAAATGCCAAAACCCAGAAAACACTTAATTTCTCTCGATGCAACGCCCTACTACCACTGTGTATCACGCTGTGTTCGCCGAACATACCTATGTGGCTTTGATCGACTAACCAATACAAGCTACGAACACCGTCGACAGTGGATTGAAGATCGCATTCACATATTGGCGCAGGTATTTTCAATCGACGTCTTCGCATACGCAGTGATGAGCAATCACACCCATCTTGGCCTGTACATTAATAAAGCCAAAAACTTAACGTGGAGCGATATGGAAGTTTGCCAACGCTGGCATCAGATTTATAAGGGAACAGTCCTTACGCAAAAATACCTGCGAAAGGAATCCTTAGGCGAAACTGAACTGCTAGCCGTGCGCTTACTAATAGATAAATGGCGTTTACAGCTATGTGATATCAGTTGGTTTATGCGAGCGCTGAATGAACCCATTGCCAGACAAGCAAACGCCGAAGAAAATTGCACCGGAAAATTCTGGGAGGGACGATTTAAGTCACAAGCACTATTAGACGAGAAAGCCCTGATAGCGTGTATGGCCTACATTGATCTAAATCCCGTTCGAGCCAAAATGGCACCAACACCCGAAGAATCAATTCACACCTCAGTAAAGCTGCGCTGCGACACACTTAAAGAAAACACAACGACAGGCCAGCCTAAAAATCTGATGTCCTTTGTCGGAAACCCACGAGAACCCATGCCCCAAGGACTGCCCTTTCACCTGAACGATTATTTAAGCTTGGTCGATTGGAGCGGAAAAATAATTCGTGAAGGGAAAAGAGGAAGCATCAATCAAGCACTCCCACCGATAATAGACCGCTTAGATATAGAGCCAGAAACATGGTTGATTTTGGTCACGAAATTTGAAAGCAGATTTAAGAGCCTTGTCGGCGCAAAGGACGCACTGAAGACTGCGGCCCAGAAACTCGGATTTAAACGAACACCAGGCCTCGCTAACTGCTTAGCGCTACTGCATTAACAACAAACGCCCCTCGCCTCAAAAACTCACTACGCCTAACCAATACTCAGGCATTGTCACGCCTGTAATTTCAGTTTTTCTGGGCATTTCCAATATACCCGTAGATATTAATCAATCGTCTTCAGAACCACCATAAAAACCCAACACAACTACGGTCCTGCAGACTTTCTCAATTTCTATTTTTTAGAGTGAGTGATGAGATGGACGCCCCCTA